>NZ_JACIFY010000003.1 GCF_014197615.1 Rhizobium esperanzae | reverse complement strand
AAACGCGCCGCACGAAGCTTCGATGCAATAACAAGAGCCCTCGGTGAGATCGTCGCCCTCTTCTCAGTCGACGAATGCCTGAATTTCTTCAGAGCTGCCGGATATGAGGCAGAATAAGTGCGACACGCTTTAGCCGGCATAGTGACCTTGATCGCCACCGCCGAGCGAGGGGGTTGCACCGCGACGCGCATCCGGTATGCCTAACTGTTCACCGCATTCCGCCAAGAGCCGCAGAAGCTGCAAACCATAAGACGCGTCGCAATACGGTTCCTTCTGGTTGCCATTGACCATCTGACGAATTGCCTCGCGATAGGCTTCTGCTGCCCCCCCGTTGATCATGTCGATCTGCGGTAGCTCGATCTTGCCTTCACTCCCAACGAAGGCGGTGTCACTCGCGAGGTCAGCGTCGAGCGCGGTTAATGCGAGTTCCGCATGTGATGTAGCGCCGCCTTCGTGGCGAGCGAACAGCAAAACATGGCCCTTGGCGTCGAATTTCGCGCAAACGTCTGAGATGCCACCGAGGACGGACTGCAAGACCGAAAGTGCGTGCGGGCCCAAGTCCCAAAGTGCGGCGTGCGGATCCTGGCGCCACCGCGAGTTGTTGTACGGCGATAAAACTCTCATGGAATTCGCCACGATTCTCACTCGCCCATGCATCACATCCTGTGCTTGAGCAGCCGATGCAAGCTGCGATCGGAGCCTCGGGTGAAACAGGCGGGTCAGGAAAACGACAGAGCGTACACCGCCGTTGCGTATTGCCTCGTTTAGCGCGATGCCGTCATCCAGATTGAGGGCTATCGGCTTTTCGAGGAGCACATGTTTTCCCCGTTCTGCGGCTCTTTTTGCTAGCGTGGCCTGAGCGCCGGGCGCGACGGCGAAGCTGACGGCGTCCACTTCGTCCAACAACTCGTCAAAATTGTCGAACGCCGCGACCATGTGCGTGCCGGCCAACGCAGTTGCTTTGCCCCGATCTCTCGCCCAAACCCCGACAAACGTCACATTGGGATCGTCGGCGAGCCCAGGCGCGTGAATTTCCGATGCCCAGTGAGCGGCACCGACAAGCCCGATCTTCATGCCGTTCGCATCCTCTGCTGTAGCGATTGCTGATAACCCAAGGCACGGGAAACCTCCTTTGCGGCCGCCGAGACAACATCACCGATCGATGCAATGTCGTCGGAAACGATGCGGCTAACGGGGCCGCTCATGCTGATTGCTGCGATGGGGCGCCCCGCCGCATTGAATACAGGTGCCCCGATACAACGTCCCCCAAGCGACGATTCTTCGTCGTCGACTGCAAAGCCAAGTGCACGAATGGTTTGGAACTGAGCCTGCAGCAGCGATGTGGTTGACAGTGTATTCCTGGTGAAGACCTCCAGTGCTGGCGTGGGCAGCAAATCGTTAAGCGTCTTCTCGTCCAGCCAAGCCAAAATCGATTTGCCAAGCGAACTTGCGTGCCACGGATTCGGCAGTCCGACGGTTGCTCCCTGTTTGAGTGCCTGGGTGGCCTCAATACAGTCAATTACGACAAGTTCATTATGAACCCACAGCGCGAGACTGACGGTTTCGTTGTAACGGCGGTGAAGCGCTTCGAGCTGCGGACGCGCCAGATTGCGTACGTCACGATGTTGGAGGGCTTTCTGCCCCAGCAGGTAAAGCCCGATGCCGAGCACGTATCGCCCATTTTCGTCCCGTTCGACGTACCCGTGGCCGACCAGGCTCGTTAGATAGCGCGACGTGGTCGGCTGGCCCAATCCTACCTCCCGCGCAATTTGCGACAAAGAACATGGTCCGTTGGCAGCGCCGAGAGCAGCGAGAATTGCCGCAGCCCGATCGACAGCATCAAATCGTGTCGACTTTCCGCTTTCCACTTCCATCCGCCCATCCTTACTGCTTTGGAAACCGACCCACGCGAGATGCAAGTTGTGTCGCGTTAACCCTCGGAGCTGCCGCTAACAGAAGTCGCGTATATTCGTCCTGGGGCGAACGCAAAACCTGGTTCGTGCTTCCGCGTTCAGTCACCATACCATTCTTCATGATGATGATAGATTCAGCAATCTCGGACACCAATGGCAGGTTGTGGGTTATGAACAACATTGATAATCCGTCGCGCTTCAGCTCCATGAGCAGGTCGACAACGGCTGCTTGTACGGAAACATCAAGGGCCGAGGTGATTTCGTCGCAGATCAGCAGGTGGGGGTTCATTGCAAGAGCCCGGGCAATCGCAACACGTTGCCTTTCTCCACCTGATAGGTGAGCCGGATACAAGGTCGAAACCCGTCGCGGCAAACGCACTCTGTCTAGCAGCTCCGTCACCTTAGAGTCGATTGAGCCTTCGTCGGCTCCCGCAAGTTTTGCTGCGCGACCCACCGCATTATAGATGGATTCACGTGGATTAAGAGAACGATCCGGGTTCTGAAAGACGATCTGAAGCGCGGCCAGTTGCGCCCGCGAACGGTTGCGGTAGCCGTAGCTCAGCGCCGCATTCTGGAAAGTCATTCGGCCATGACCGTTTGCATGAAGACCGGCAATGCACCTCCCGGTTGTTGTCTTGCCACTACCACTTCCTCCGACAAGTGCGAGGCATTCTCCACGATCGATTGAAAATGAAATCCCGTGAACGACCCTGACGTCACCATAGGAAACGCTCAAGTCTTCGATCTTGAGCACAGCGGGGAGTACCCGGTTTGAAGCGCCAAGCTCCTCGACGATGTTACACCGATCGGGCAAATGCGGAATTGTGCTGAGCAGCGTGCGCGTATAGTCAGTTGCGGGCTTCGTGAAGATTTGCTCTTTCGTGCCCGTTTCAATGATCTTTCCGCCAAGCATGACGGCGACGCTGTCCGCGATGTTATGCACGACTGCGAGGTCATGCGTCACATATACGAAGCTCGCCTTCGATGTCTGGACCAGCTCGCGAATCAAGTTCAGAATAGTTTGTTGGGTAGAGACGTCGAGCCCTGTGGTGGGCTCGTCCATGACGATCACGCGAGGGCGAGTAATGAAGGCCATCCCGATCGCGACCCTTTGCAACTGGCCGCCGCTGAGTTCGAACGGGTAGCGGCGCAGGAAGCCATCATCTGCGGGCAAGCCGACATTCTCGAGCATGTCCCGCCTCAAGGCCGGGGTCTCCGCCGCTGAGTAGCCGTGAACACTCAGCAGCTCTGCGATCTGATCGCCGATCCTCATGCGCGGGCTGAAACTCGTCGTCGGATTCTGTGGGACCAGCGAAACCTTGCTTCCCCTGTATCTTCGCAGCTTTTGCTGCGAAACGCTCAGGATATCTTCATTGTCGATAATCACTTCGCCGCCGCTGATCAACATACCGGGACGCGCAAAGCCCAGCAGGCCAAGAGCCAATGAGGTCTTCCCGGACCCCGATTCCCCGATAATGGCGAGCACTTCGCCTTCGCCGACAGCTATCGAGGCGTCATCCACGATGATGCGGCCCTCGGTGTCGCGCATCGACAAGTTCTTAACGATCAATGGAGAATCAAGCATTTCCCTGCCTCTTCGAATGACCGATGGAACGCGCGAAGTTGTCAGTCAGGACGTTCACTGCGACAGAGAAGATGGCTATCGCGGCCGCCGGCGCTACGGCAAGCCAGGGGGAGATCGTGATGCCCAGGCGATTCTCGCTGATCATCATTCCCCAGTCGGCTGCAGGTGGCGGCAGTCCCAGGCCAAGGTAACTGAGCGAGGCGTAGAGAATGATCGATCCGCAAAGCCGAACGCCATAGTCAGCAAATATCGGAGGAAGAATATTCGGCAGGATATCTTTGAGACACACTGCCAGCCAGCTCTCACCTCTGACGAACGCTGCTTCGACATATTCGTTTCGAGATATGTCAATCGTAATTAGCCGAACAATCCTCAGGACACGAGGTACGTGGATAAACACAATGCCAAAAATCACGGTGGTCAGGCTGGGCCCGGTTGCTGCGAGGAGGACGAGCAGAAAGATGGCGGGCGGCAAGGCATAGACGATGTCCGACAGCGCTACGAGGGCGTGGTCAAACGAGCCGCGCCGTAGACCTGATAATATTCCAATCGGCACTGCAATGATAAATGCCAGAGTCGTTGCAAGCACGGCGATCATCAAGATGGTTTCACCGCCGGTGAGAAACCGGCTGAAAGCGTCTCTTCCGAGGAAATCCGTCCCCAGGATGTGATCGCGCGATAGCTGTGAAAAAGGAGGGCCAACAATCTCATCGTACGCGTAAGGGGCCAGCCAGGGCCCGATCGTGGCGACGCAGACAACGGCGATAATGAGGAGCAAAGATGTCCATGCGGCGCGATTTGAAAACATAAGGCGCAAAGTTCGAAGCATTGATCTTCCTTACGAAATCAAAGCACGGCGTGCTGTGCCCGCAAACGCGGGTTGAGAAACATGATCAGGACCTCAGAGACGAGGTTGATCAGAACATATGTTGCCGTGATCAACAGGGTCACGGCCAGGACCGTTGGCATGTCCCGGTTGATGACGGCGTCTGCGAACGCACTGCCGATGCCGGGCAATTGAAATACCGCCTCCGTCACGACGACTCCACCTGCAAGCCAAGCCGCGTTCAGCGCGATGGTTTGGATTGACGGTGTTACGACGTTGGGGAAGACATGGCGCATGAGCACGCGACCTGGGCCGAGGCCACGGAGACGAGCCATGTACACATACTCTGCCGATAGCACTTCGATGGCAACGGCCCGTACCATACGGACGACTTGGGCCAACGTCGTGCACAGGAGAGTGACGACCGGCAGAAAAAAGAGGGTCGACTGTGACAGTAGCGTTCTGTTTCCCTGGATGAGCGATACCGGCGGGAGCAGGTGTAGGCCAACGGCGAAGACAACGATCAGCACAGTGCCGACGACAAATTCTGGCAGCGCCACGAGTACAATCGTGGGGATTGTGATGATGTGGTCAGGAAATCTGTCCTTCCATATCGCTGCTGTGATCCCCAGTAAAAACGAGAGAGGAATCAACAGCAGGAGCGAAGAGGCTGTGAGGATCACCGTATTTATCGCCTTCGGCCGGATCATCTCCCAGACCGGGCGCCCCGATGGAATGGACTTTCCAAAATCTCCGGAGACGACGCCTGTCGCCCACGAAACGTACTGGGAAAATGCAGGGCGGTCCAAGCCGAATTCGGTGCGCAACGCCTCTACGGCGGCAGGATCCGCTTTCGCGCCGAGCGCGGCCCTTGCTGGATCTCCTGGAAGATAGAGCGTTGCAGTGAAGACGACCGCCGAGACAGCGACCAGTGTCAGAAGTGAAAGAGCTAGTCTTCCAATCAGCAACCTGGAGAAGCGTGCAAAAATCATCTGTGTTCCCTTCTTTTGCTGCTCCGCCTGATCGCCAGGCGGAGCAATCGGTAGGTAGGGGAAAGCTGAACTAAGCTTGGAGTGAAATCCCTTCGAAGCGGTAGTAGCCAAGATTACGCTGGCTGGAAGGAAGAAGACCCTTTACGCGAACGTTCGCAGCGTCCAGCAGGTCTCTAAATCCCCAGATGATATAGCCGCCGTCTTCCCAGATGATCTTTTGCGCTTCGAAGAGATAGTCCTTCCGTTGAGATGGATCGAACGTCGTGCGAGCCATGGAAACCCACTTGTCAAACGTGTCGTTGGTCCAATCTGGTTCGTTCCAGTACGCACCGCGGGCATAGGCCTGCCCAAATACGGATTCGATCGTATGTTGCCCCCAGTCGGAGCTGGCCATCGCTGTCTTCTTGAACTTTGGCCCGGAGTAATAGCTGTCTGGCGGGACAACACTCAGGTCAATTTTCACGCCAGCCTGTTTTGCCTGGTTCGCAATAAGGGTCGCGGACGCCAGCATTCCTGGCGCGGCGTCCGAGGTGTAGAGCTCAAACGATAGATCATTGTCGTATCCTGCTTTTTTCAGGAGCGCCCGGGCCTGATCCGGATCGTGCTGTCGCTGCGGCAGCGCCGAAGCGTAATCGGGGTCGGTTATGCAATGAAGATCGTTGCCAACCCCGCCATAACCAGCCAAGGCGTTGGTCACCAACTGCTCGCGATCAACAAGAAGACGCATCGCTTGACGTACTCGGACATCGGTGAAGGGCTTCTGGGCCACCATCATGAATTGGTCAGTGGTAGCGGCACTCTTTGAGCGCAGCAAAGCCATCGCTGGATTTGCCTCGACGATACGGGCAAGGTTGCCATCGAGCTGCGCGACAACATCAACCTGGTCGGCAACGAGCGCATTCATTCGCGCAGTCGGGTCATTGATGGCAACGAATTCGATGCCGTCGAGATATGGCATTCCCGCTTTCCGGAACGCGTCATTGCGCTTCAGGGTAACCCGTTGGCCTTGACTCCATTCGACGAATTGGAAGGGCCCGGTCCCGATCGGCTGGTTGAAGTCCTTCGTGCCATCCTTTACCAGGAACATCACTTTGCTACCGAGCACCTGGGGCAGAAGCGCGTAGGGCTTGGCGAGAGAGACCTCAACCGTGCTATCGTCGAGCGCGCGAACGTCCGACGGCTTCATCAAGGTTGACAGGTTGGTGTAGCCGTCTGCCTTGTTTTCCGGCGTCAGCATGTACTGCAGCGAATAGACCACGTCTTTAGCAGAGAATGGCGTCCCATCATGCCAGACAATGCCGCTGCGAATTCGGATTTTCCAGACGTTGCCTTCCTTGTTGTGACTGAAGTCCTCCGCCAGGCTGTTGTAGATGTTTCCGTTACCGTCGAAGTCGGTCAGCCGGTCGAAGATCGATTGCGCGACGGCAAAGTCCATATCTCCCGTGGAAATAAACGGGTTCAGCGATGACTTGGCCCCTGCTGCGCCAAGACCGACTCGCAAAACACCCCCGCGGGACGGCTCATCGGCAAGCGCTCGATCGACAATGGCCGGATTTAGTGCAATACAAGATCCGACCGCCAGACCCGCCTTGAGGAAATTGCGTCGCGGCATTGTCGCCGATGTAAAAATGTTTGTGCTCTTCTCTTTCATCACAGCTGCTCCCTTTTAGTGTTTGTAACGGCAAGAGGATGAGGTGCCGAAAGCTGGAAAGATGATCCGGCACCTCGGAAATCTTTGAGCTATGCGATAAGACCTGCGTGGCGCAGCGCGGCGCGGATGTTCTCTTGATCTTCTTTGGCCAGATCGCCGCTGGGCTTCCGCGGTTCGCCCACCCGGCGACCCAGGAGGTTGATCGCGAATTTCACGCGAGCGGGAAAGTTGGCCGGCTTGATCATCTCTCGTGCGAGAGGCGCGATTTTTTCGGTCAGTTCTCTGCCCCGTCTGTAATCGCCTTCGACGTGAGCGCGATAGATTTCCCCGTACTCTTTCGGGATGACAGTGTTTACGCCGGAAATCGACGCGTCTGCGCCCAATAGGAAGCTTGCAATGTTCACACTATCCGCGCCGGCAGCAATCGCAACGCGGTCGCCAACTGTCTGAACGAGCTCAGCGACCGGCTCAAGCGCGACCTCCTTTACGCAAATCACTCCAGGAAGGTTGGCGATCCGCTGCATGACCGAAGGAGGGCTGAAAAAGTGATTGTAGAATATAATCGGCATTTGCGTCGCGTCGTGGATATCTCGGACAAACGCCTCGAGACCCTCCTGCGACGGCGTCGTATAAATCGGCGGGCCGACCATCAGGGCGCTCGCACCTGCCTCTTTTGCCTTTTGGCCGCGCAGGATCGCATCCTTCGTTGTTGTTGTGATCACGCCGGCGATAATGCGAATGGAGCTGTTCTGCACCGCCTCCGAGACAAGCTGCTCCAGCTCGTCAGCGGACAGCTCATCTCCCGACCCTGTACTGCCTCCAACGACAGCCAATGTGACACCAACACTTTCCATGAAGCGCAACTCGTTTCGGAAAAGCTCGAGGTCCAAGCTTCCGTCCGCTGCAAACGTCGAAACGAGTGGCGGTATGACGCCGCAAATCTCTTCCTTGCCTAGCGTTTGTCGTGTCATGATTTTTTCCTTATTTCACTGAATGAAAGTATAGTTCGCACAATGAAATTGTTCAGCAGTCGGCTTTATGTGTCAACTCGCATTGAAGGCAGACGCGTCACATCGCGTCACTTATTATTGAAGTGCGAATACAGATTGAAAGAGAGCGTCAGCGATGCCGAGTAACGGCCGCGCGCAGCGGAATCCGGCGAATGTCGGAGCAACTCGGCAGTAAATCGCGGTTGTTAGCCAGGTCAGATCGCGGTGCAGATCGGGCCACCTTCATGGCCACGCTGATCATGACGGCAAGCTCAACCACATCGATCCGCAAGCGTATCCAGCATCCCAGCCTGCTGGCTGTGAAGGCTTCCACAGCGCGGCATAGTCGCCGGTTGGAGCGAGGAACTGGTCGAGACCGGCCTACATCAGGCTGCCATGAAGGAAGTTCGAAATAGACGATCTCGTCAACCGCGGTAGCGCCATTCAACGGGCTGGCAGAAGTCCGTTGTGCAAAAGCCACGAATTCTGGAAAGCGCTATTGAAGAGATCGGCTGATGAAAGCACGAAGGCGATCGGATTTGGAGCTGCTAAAATTTTCTCTGGGACACCTATTTCGGCAATAACGCCATTGTCGAAGAAGGCAACTTTGTCGGCCACATCTCGCGCGAACTGCATCTCATGCGCCCGCAGGATCATCGTCATTCCGTCGGAGGACACGTTGCGGGGAGTCGAGAGAACTTCTCCAACCAATTCGGGGTCCAGCGCCGATGTAACCTCATCGAACAGCATATAGTCTGGTCCCATCGCTATCGCGCGAGCGACCAAGACATTGTTGTTGGCCGCCGGATAATGCAGCGGGATAAAAATCTGACTTAGCGCTAAGGCCCAACGCGGTCCACTGTGACATCTGCCTCGTCACGCGATTTGCCGAGAACCTTTGTCAGGACGAGCGTGAGTTTGCGGCGATCTGCTCCGATGATCCTTTCCCTCTCTCCTCGTCTGGCGCTGCGGTGATCGATCAGACCTCGTCAGCTCCGATTGCCGCAAGTGCCGCGCGCGCGACCTGGAAATCCTGGTCGCCCGTGCCGGATCCGACTCCGATCGCTCCGCCTAGCCGGCCACCGAACCGAATGGGCAGGCCGCCAGGCAGAGACGTGACTCCGCCTTGGGATGCGATGCCTGCTGCAGTTCCGAACTCGAATGCCATCGAACCGGTCGCGTTGTTGATCGACGCAGCCGTGCGCGCCTTGGCGCGTGCCGTGTGCATGCTGAGGTATTTCGCTCCGTCCATGCGCAGGCTCGCAATCGTCTCGCCGCTTGCATCAACGATGAAGATGCATTGCGGAACGCCGATCGACATCGCTTCCGCAACGCCGGCGGCAATCGCCGACAGCGCACCATCGTGGGTTATCGAGATCGTTTCCTTGAACGCCGCCATGCCTCGTCACTTCCTCTATCGAATTGGCGAAAACGCCGTTGGGGTAAGAATGCGGATAGCCTGCACGTCGATCAGCCCTTTGATGCTGGCGAGATATCCAGGCCAGCGCGGATCTGTGAGCATTTTCGATCGCTTTTCGGCGCGCTCGATCATGTCCGCGTAACGCCACATCGAAACGACATGGTTAAGTTCGCCAATATCGGACACGAGAAGCCGTGCGGCTCGCCGAGATGTTCACGTTGAACTGGCAGACCCAGCGTCTGATATTTTTCAAGAAAGTCGGCGACGTAGCCGGCCTTGATCCGATAGTCTCTCTCTTCCAAGATCATGGGGATAACTCCGCGGCCCTCCTCACCAGGCGGCCGCGCCTCCGTCGACGGTCAGCATTGATCCCGTCGCAAATCCGGATTCATCGCAGGCGAGATACAGGATCGCATTGGCGATATCACGGGGTTCGCCGTACCGGCCCATTGGGGCACGCGCTTTGAGCCCGTTGACGAATGCGTCCGGGTCGGGAACCTGGGTCAGCATCTTGTTGTAATAGTTTGACCAGATGACGCCCGGGGCGACGGAGTTGACGCGAATGTTGTCGACTGAGTGGTCAAGTGCCATGGCTCGGGTCAGAGCTGCAACGCCGCCCTTTGCCGCCACATAAGCGGCTCGATCCTTGATAGCGAATTGGACGATGTTCGACGCCGTGTTGACGATCGCCCCGCCGCCGCGTGCGCGCAGTGCTGGAATCGCATATTTCGAGCAAAGGTAGACGCCCTTTAGGTTGACGGCGATGATGTCATCCCAATCGCCTTCTTCCATCGTCTCTACCGTTCCCAGGCTCCCGCGGCCGGCATTGTTGACGACGATATCCAGGCCGCCGAACTTGCTGACTGCGAGGTCGACCATCGCCTTCACCTCGGCGCTGTCGCGCACATCGACAGTGCACCCGATGGCATCCTCGCCGAGGTGGCTCACGACTTCGTTGACGGCATCGGCGTTGAAGTCTGCAACAACCACCTTCGCGCCTTCCCTGATGAACAGTTCAGCGGTCGCCGCGCCGATACCTGCACCGGCCCCGGTGACGATTGCTACTTTATTGATGAGACGCATGTTCGGTTCCTCACAGTTCGATGTTCTGGAAGTGGCGGATGATGCTTTGCTCGATGCTGAGCGCAGCAAGCCAGGATGTCTTGGGATTGTCCGGGAGAGGGCGGTTCTCCAATGAAATCGAGAAGCGTCCGAACGCGCCATGGGCTTCCACCTGATGTATGTTGCTCATCGAAGCCGGATCGGCAATGAGTGTCACCTTGGTGTTGTCGAAGCCAACGCCGGCGAGCGCCACTGCAGCAGTAACGTTTGCGTTTTTGGGGTAACGTCTTGAGGCCTCGAGTGCAGTCCCATCAAAGATCACGGTGCGCTCGCTCAAAGCGGCAAGGTCGAATTTTTCATCCGCCGGCGTCCCTTTCCAAGCAGCCGGAGGCTTACTTCCCGTGTAGACGACCTTATCCAAGCCAGCGATTTTGGCCGACCGCAGAACGTCCAAACCGCCGATTGCGCCGGAGGCGACGGTTAGACGGCTGTTTCCCGATTGGGCCGCTTTTTCGAGGTCAGCCAGGAGCGCCTCGTCGGACAAACTGCCGACGGATACGACAACTACGTCAATACCCGATCGCAAGAGCACCGGGACCGCATTTTTGACCGCCTCGTGACTGGCACATTCGACGACGAGGGATGGTTCCCATGCAATCAGCTCTTCGACGGTGCTGCATACGAAAACACTGTCCGGCACAACGGTACTTGCGTGGAACTCCTTCGGAAGCAGCGTGGCCTTGATTGCCAGACCGCTTTGCGCCTCGGCCAATGATGTTTGGAGGCTGCGGGCCATCGCGCCGAAACCAATGATTGCAATCTTTTGCGGATCTTTAGGCATATCCGTACTCCAGAAATTGGCGGATGATCTTCGCGAACCTGTCAGGGTGCACTTTGGGGAAAAAATGAGCGCCATCGAGCACCGTCAGCTTCGCGCCGGGGATCATCGCAGCGAGGCGCTGCGAGTGATAAAACGGAATGAGAGCATCATCCGTTGCGCCGATGATGAGGGTGGGCGCCTTGATCGAGGCTAGCTCATCGGATCGATAGTCCGTAAAGAGCATTTCGATACGCGCGCTGGCGACTTGCACAGGAGACAATGCAGCGTGGGCGCCCTCGATAACGGTATTGAGCTCGGCCTGATGCTGGTCTAGATAGTCGGCAGGGTATCCCACGGCATGCGTCAGGCGCTGATACACCTGGGGACCTGCTTCGAGAAGCACACCTAACCGAGCTTCGAACATCATGCGAAAACGAGGATCGGGTTTTTCCCAGCTGCCGCTGATGACGAGGCGGCAGACCAGATCGGGATAGTCCAGCGCGAGATACTGGGCTATCATTCCTCCCGTCGAGTGGCCGATGACCGTGGCGCTCGTGGCGCCAGTCTCAAGAAGGATCTGGTGCGCATCCTCAGCAATACGCGCGATCGTGTATTTTCCGTTCGGTCGATCGCTGCGACCGGTGCCGCGATGATCGAAGGAAACGACCCTGTAATTCTCAGCGAGGCGGGGCACGATTGCCGACCAGAAGGCTGCCTGGCCTCCAAGCCCCGGTATGAGAAGTAACACTTCCCCGTTGCCGGAGACATCATATGTCACCCGGCATCCGTCGGACGCCACTATCGTAGGCATTTTAGACCTCTAGGCGTTATTCCGGCTTGGCTGCAACGAATGCAGTGCGCCGTTCGATCTCCAATACGTCGTCCGGTCGCGCAAAGGGCGTCGGGTCGGGCTGACCCGCTTCCATCGGACGGCCGATCTCTTCGAAGAAATCCTCCAGCCCGTTTGGCTGGATGAACCAGAGCCAGTGCAGATCCTGATCCGTGCTGGTATTGATGAACTTGTGCTTGCGGTTACGGCCGACGAAAATCGTCGTGCCGGGCAGGGCGTCGTATTCGACGCCTTCGACGACAGCCGTCCCCTTGCCGGAGATGAAGTGCAAGACTTCGTCGTGGACCGGATGGGCGTGCTCTCGGACATAGCCTTGCGGAGGGAGCGTCTGCGTGCCGATGCTGAAGGGGGTTTCGACATTGACGAACCCCGGCGCCACACGCACTGAAATATGTCCGTTTGCCGGTACCGGCTGCCAAAAATTCCTGCCTTCTTCCGGACGCAGGATCAGGACATCGCCCTTCCGTTCGGTATTTTCGCTCATTTCGAACTCCTTCACTCTGCCGCCGGCAGGTAATAATCCGCCACTTCATTGGGAAGTTTCTTGCCAAGAATGTCGTCGGACAGCTTCTCGGCCATCATAATCACGGGAGCGTTGAGGTTGCCGCTAACGATTGCGGGCATGATCGAGGCGTCGATGACGCGCAGGTTTTCGATGCCATGAACCTTCGCATGGGTATCCACGACCGACATGCTGTCGGTTCCCATCCGACAGCTGCAGCACGGATGATAGTTCGTGCCGGCTTCCTTGCGCAGAAACGCGAGAATGTCCTCGTCGGACTGGACGTTCTTGCCGGGCGTGACTTCCTCGCCTCGAACGTCGTTCCAGGCGGACTGAGCAACGATGTTGCGGATTGCTCGCACGGCTTCGATCGCCTCCTTGCGGTCTTCCTCATGTTCGAGGAAGTTGAAGACGAATTTCGGCGCGACGTCAGGATCGGCGCTGGCGAGCCAGACGCGACCTTCGCTCTTCGGCCGCATTAGGCTGAAGAAATATTGGAAGCCGTTCTCCAGAGCGACACTGCCATGCTGCATTTCGCCGATAAGGGGAACGAACTCCAACTGCACGTTGGGTACCGGATGCTTCTTGTTGGTCCTGAGAAAGCCGCCGACCTCGAAGAAGTTCGTCGCCCCCAGTCCCTTCTTGGCGATAAGCCATTGCAGGCCAAGCTTCAACTTGCCAAAGCGCGTCAGTTTTCCGACAACGGAGACAGGCTTGGTCGCGCGATACTGCACGGGGGCGGCGACATGGTCTTTCAGGCCCCTGCCGACGCCGGGCAGGTCCTGCACGACCGGTATCGACAGCTTACGAAGATCTTCTGCATCACCTATGCCGGAAAGCAGAAGGAGCTGCGGCGAGTTGATGGCGCCGGCTGCAAGAAGGACTTCCTTGTCGACGCCGATCGAGAAATGCTTGCCGTCGATCCGCGCACGCACGCGCACCGCCCGTTTTCCTTCGAACTCGATCTTAAGAACCTTTGCCTTGATCACGACGTCGAGGTTGGCCCGCGCGGGCTGAGCGTGGATATATGCTTGGGAGGAACTCCACCGAATGCCGTGGCCGACATTGCGCTGGGTTATATGGATGCCTTCCTGGCGGTAGGCATTGTGGTCTTCGATATAGGCATAGCCGGCCTGCTCACCGGCTTTGATGAAGGCCCGATAAAGCGGGCTGTCGGCCTTGCAGGTCTCGATTTGCATCGGGCCTTTGCCGCCGCGATAGGCACTGCTGCCTTTGTCGGAGGTTTCTGCGCGACGGAAATAGGGAAGAACTTCCTTGTAGCTCCAGCCCTCCAGGCCCATAGCCGACCAGTTGTCGTAATCCCACGGGCTGCCGCGCACCCAATTCATGCCGTTGATCGAGGAGGAGCCTCCCAGCACACGCCCACGCGCTTCCAGAATAATTCGGTTGTTGAGGTGCGGCTCCGGCTCGGAATTGTAGAACCAGTTGAACCGGTCATTTGCGAGCGGAAGTGGAAGAGCCGCCGGCATTCGTATATGGATATGCTGGTCGGATGGACCAGCTTCCAGAAGGAGCACGCGGTTCTTACCCTCTTCAGAGAGGCGGCCGGCCAGGACACTGCCTGCGGATCCGGAGCCGATGATCACGTAATCATAAGAAGAGCGTGACGGAGCGGTCGAAATCTTACCCATTTTTGTCACCGTTGTTGCGTTCGCGAAGCGCGATGGTTGATGCCGGAGCTTGTAACTGGCCTCTGTCAATACCAGCGAGAAAGCCATCGACATCGCTCCCTTAGTTCGAGGTCTTCCAAGTATCGCCAAGCTTGTAACCCGTCGGGAATGGATCCGTCGGATCGAGGACATACTGGTGGAAAGCAGTGATCCAGGCCGTGCCTGTAATGGCAGGACGGATCGCCGTGCGGCCGGCGACCGACGTCGTCTCGACCACTTCGCCGATGAACTCCGTGCCGATGATCGATTCATGGACGAACTTCTCGCCAACACCGATTTGACCCTTGGCGTGCAACACTGCAAGGCGCGCGCTGGTACCGGTGCCGCAAGGCGACCGATCGTGGCGGCCAGGCGAAACGATGACTGTATTCTTTGACCGCTTAACTCCGTTCTCTACGCGCATCGGGCCGGCAAATAGGGTCTGGTTGATCGTGTGGATCTCGGGATTTTCCGGATGAACCGCCGGGATCTGCTCGGCTGCCGCCAGCTTGATCTTCTCGCCGACATCGACGAGCTCGGCCGCTTCGTCCTCAGTAATGGCGTAGCCGAGTGCCTTGGCGTCGACGAGCGCGTAGATCATGCCGCCATAGGCAACATCGACCGTGACGGTGCCGATTCCCGGAACTTCCACCTTGCGGTCCAGAGCAATGACGAAAGAGGGAACATTGGCGAAGGTAATGCCGGTGACCTTACCGCCCTTGCAATCTGCCTTGACTCTGACGAGGCCGGCCGGGGCCTCCAGCGTCAGATGCGTGACCGGCTCGACCATCGGGATCATGCCCGTTTCCAGAAGCACGGTTGCCGTGCAGATCGTGTTGGTGCCCGACATCGGCACGTAATATTCCGATTCCATGATGATGAAACCAGCATCGGCGTCGGGATCGGTGGGGGGAAGGACCAGATTGACGCATTGCGTTACCTTACCCCGCGGCTCGTGAAGCAAAAACTGGCGCAAGGCATCGCCGTGCTTTTCCAGATATTGCATCTTCTGAAAAATGCTGTCGCCGGGCACCGGCAGGACGCCGCCAGTGATGACCTCATTGAGTTCGCCAGCCGCGTGAGCGCCGACGACAGTCACCATTTTGCTGAAACGCATCTCCAGACCCCTTTTTCCCGCAATTCGAAACTACAGTCTCCTTGATCGAGAAAAGAAGTAAACGTTTTCTGGAAATGCGTCAAGCGGCCCTGTTCGAGCCGCTCGGAGCACGTGCGATGGAGTCGCGCATGATGAGGCTTGTTTCGAATTGCATCGACGTTAGCTTCTGACCTTCCTCAAGATTCGCGATCATGGCGCGTGCGGCATAGCGGCCCATATCGCCTGAGGGAACCGCAAGCGTCGTCAGCGGCTGGTAAAGCAGTGAGGCGAAGGCAACATCCTCGAAACCCGAGACGGACATTTCGTTCGGGACGCTGATTCCGAGCTTGCGGCATTCGGCAAGGACGCCGCAGGCGAGCAGATCCGTCGCGCAGATGACAGCCGTAACTTTCGGATTTTCTTCAAGAATTCTGCGGAATGCCTGGCCGGCGTCATTGATCGTATAACCAGGCTGCACCATCTGGGCCGTCGTCTTCAGCCCGTTGGCCTGCATCATATCCTCATAGGCCTTGCGTCGCGATTGCTGACGGTCGTTGCCCTTGGTCGGCCCTGAAATATGCGCGATATCACGATGCCCGAGCTGCAGCATCAACTGCGCGATCTTTTGCGTGGAGGCGTAATTGTCGATGCCGACAGAAGGAATCGGGTTGCCTTCAAGATAGGAATAGATTTGTATGATCGGAACCTGGTTATTCTTAATAAAAGCAAGTAACTTGTCATCATCAATTCGACCAAATATAAGTAATCCCTCGGCTCCACGATTCAATAAACGAAATACAGCATCGAATATCCGGCTGTTGTCGTAACCTGAAGTCTGAAGAAAGCCCACATAGTCGTTGGCGAAGAGCGTTTCCTGGACGCCATGTGCAATTTCAGAGAAGATCGGATCGTCAAGCCGCGGCAAAAGCGTCCCGATTGTCCTTGTTCGAGCGATTTTGAGGGCTTTTCCGGCGGAATTCGTTGTATATCCGAGCTGCGAAGCCGCCGCCATCACCCGATCGTACATCTCACGGTTCACATTCTCGGGCTTGTTCAGCACCCGCGAAACGGTCGCGATCGATACGTTTGCGACCCTCGCGACATCGTGGATCGTGGCACGCTTCAAATTTTCTGGTATTTTCTTCATGATAGCTCATGGCTCCTTGTGTCTCAGCGCGCTCAACAGGCCAAGGTGGAGCCTGTTTATATTTAAATAAGTTGAATACGTCCACAAAAACTGCATTGACAAAGCACAAGGCTGGTGTTTACGTGAAAACGTTTACTCGATACGACGGAAAAGCCGCCGAGAACGTCCTTCAAAAATTAGGGGAACTGATATGACACAAGGGCCATTTTCCAGTGAACTGTCTCGCCGCGCATTGATGCGCACGCTGGCGGCAGGTGCTGCAGCCTATGCATTGCTCCCGGCAGGTCGCGGCTTTGCCGCTGCGGCGGCTGTCAATATCCTCAACAGCAACGTCGCCTGGTCGAATGCTCTGACGGGCAGCGTCGCCAACGCTTATACGGGCGCGAAAATCACCGGTGAGTCCAATGCCTACGAAGCGCATTACGAAAAGCTGCTGATCGAACTCAGCCAGGGCTCCACCACTTTCGATATCTTCACGACGGACAATCTTTGGATTCGTCAGCCGCTGCGCAACGGCTGGGCGAGTTCGTTCGACGACATTCGCGCGGAGGACAGCTCTTTGCCGGAAATCACCGTCGACAAACTTTCGCCCGCGTCAACCCAATATACGGAATACGAGGGTAAGCGCTGGGGGCTTCCGGTAGCAATGACGACACCTGTCTTTGTCTATCGCAAGGATCTCTTCGAGAAGGCGGGCATCACCAAGGCTCCGGAAACATGGGATGAGTATCGGGACGCGGCACAGAAGCTCCATTCCGACGACGTGGCCGGGAACGTCCTCATGCTGGGCGGCCAGGACGCGCACATGAGCGGTGACTGGGGCAGCCGCCTCATGGGAATGACGAAGATTGCGCCGCATGATGACGGCGTTCTCGACGAAAACAACAAGTTGGTCTTCAACAGCGAAGGTCAGGGCGCCCGTGCGATCGAACGGCTGCGTGAAGTCCTGCCGTTCACGCCGAAGGGCGTCGAAGGTTTTGACTACGCCGAAGGATCCTCCACAATGCAGCAGGGCAAGGCCGCAATGATGGTGACCTGGTCCGATGTTATCGTCGGCATCGAGGATGGCCCCCACAAAGGCAAATTCGGATATACCGTCGCGCCGACGGAAAAATTCCAGCAGTCCATGATCGGCGGCTGGTCGATCCTCATCAACGCGGCGTCCGAAAACAAGGCAGAAGCCTACAAGTTCCTCAAGTGGATGAGTGAAGGCGAAGCCTACAAGCTCTTCCGCGAGGGCGGCGAGTCGTCTCTTTGCCTCCAGTCCGACATCGACAGTGACGAAGTGCTGGCGAAAGTCCCGATGCTCAAGGCGTTCCGCGATTTCAAGACGCGGGGAACATCGCCGGTCAGCATTCCGCCTTACCGGCTCACCAACGCCGTCGAGGTACAGCGCGTGCTTTATGAAAACATCCTCGCCGGAGTAAATGGGCGCAAGACACCGCAAGAAGCCATGGACGATGCCGAGAAGGCACTGGCCTCCGTCATCCGATCCTAACTGCTAACTTTTGTCGGTCACGGCACTTAGCTGCCGTGACCCTCCTGGAAGGAAATCTGTTATGGCCAAAGCTGGGTCCATCGGCGTTTCACCGGCAGCAATCGGCGCGACGAAGGCGGTTCGCGCGGGCGAGAAGAATGTGCAGTGGCTGCTGCTTGCGCCGACCCTCATCATCATGAACGTGGTGGGCTTGTATCCGCTGTTGCACTCCCTCTACATCTCGCTGACGAACTACAATCCGACGTTCGGTACGAGTTACTCCATCATCGGCGTCGGCAACTATGTACGCGCCTTCAGCGATGGCCAGTTTTGGCACTCGGTCGCTCTGACACTCCTGTTCACAGCAGTCAGCGTCTCTATTTCGCTGACGCTGGCGGTCCTGCTATCCCTTCTGTTCAATCAGAACAGGCCTGGTTTTCTGTTCCTGCGGACTTTCCTTCTCATTCCGATGCTGATTACACCGATCGCGGTCGGTATCGTCTGGCGTACGATGATGATGCCTGATCTTGGCATCCTGAACTACCTGTTGTCCTTTATCGGGATTGCGCCGCTCGCATGGGCAGGCTCGCCAAGCGGCGCGCTGGCGTCTGTGATCCTCGTGGACGTTTGGCAGTGGACGCCGTTTATGTTCATCATCATTTTTGCAGGTCTTCGCTCGCTGCCGCGCAGCCCCTTCGAGGCTGCTCAGATCGATGGCGCCGGGCATCTCAGTACCTTCGTCCACGTAACATTGCCGATGCTGAAGCCGGTGATCGTCATCGCTACGCTCCTGCGCATCGTCGATGCATTCCGCACCTACGACACCGTCTATATCATTACGCGTGGCGGTCCTGACTTCGCAACAGACCTGCTCAGCGTTTACCTCCAGCGCGTCAATTTCCGTATCTTCGATCTCGGCTACGGATCGGCTCTGTCGTGGGTCGCGTTGGTGATTGTCCTTCTTATTGTCATCGTCTTCGTCAACGTGACCGGCTTCCTCAAGCTGGTTGCCGACAAAGAAAACCGTTGAGGAGCGCGACGATGTCTAGCGCAAGATTTATCAAGAAGGGCGTCAGCGGCGTCACCGCCTATGTGCTCGCAATCGCCGCAGCATTGTTTTTCGCGTTCCCGATCTACTGGATGGCTTCCTCTTCCTTCAAATCCGAAGTGGACATCTCCGCCTATCCGCCGATCTGGTCGTTCCGTCCGACGTTCGACAATTATCGACAACTCTTCACTGAGCTCAATGCCTGGGACGCCCTGATCAACAGTGCGCTGATCGTCGGCATGTCCACCTGTATCGCAATGGCGGCTGGCACCATGGCCGCTTATGCGCTTGCCAGGTTCGAGATCAAAGGCAAGGAAATCTTGGCATTCGAAATCCTCTCGATCCGCATGCTACCGCCGATCGTTTCGGTCATCCCGATGTTCATCATCGCGCGGCAGATGGGCATTTTCGATACGCCCTGGCTCCTGACGGCTGCTTATGCGCTTTCGGGGCTGCCCTTCGTTGTCTGGGTCATGCGCGTCTTTATCCAGGACATTCCGCAGTCGATCGAAGAAGCCGCGATGATCGACGGATGCAGTCGATTCGAGACTTTCTGGCGGGTAACCCTGCCGCTGCTTCTGCCTGGTCTTGCAGCGACCATGGTCATCGTCTTCATGTTCGCCTGGAACGAATTCCTGCTGGCCAGCATGCTGACCTCGCAAGAGGCCAAGACCCTGCCGGTCATTGCAGCCAATGCGATCAAGCCGAAGGCGATCGCCTGGGGACTGGCCTCGGCGGCAGGCGTCGTCATGTCGCTGCCCGTCGTCGTTCTCGTCCTTCTCATGCAACGTTACCTCGTGCGCGGCCTGACGCTCGGCGCAGTCAAAGGTTAAGGAGCCCAGTCATGGCTATTCATATCGATACCGTCACCAAGCAGTTCGGTGCGCTACGCGTCGTCAACGGCGTTTCCGTCGATATCAAGGATGGAGAATTCTTCTGCATGCTCGGCCCCTCCGGTTGCGGCAAGACGACGACGCTGCGCATGGTCGCAGGCCTTGAACTGCCGACCTCCGGTCGCATCAGCATCAATGGCGCTGACATGACCTATGCCGAGCCGCGCCATCGCGATATCGCTATGGCCTTCCAGGACTACGGTCTCTATCCGAACATGACGGTCTTCAAGAACATCGAGTTCCCCCTGAAAATCCGCAAACTCGATCAGGCGAACCGCCGTCGTAAGGTGGAGGAGACCGCCGAGAAGCTCGGGCTGCATGAATATCTTCAGCGCAAGCCGTCGCAATTGTCGGGTGGCCAGCGTCAGCGCGTGTCGCTCGCCCGAGCTCTTGTGCGCAATCCGAAGGTCTTCCTGATGGACGAACCACTTTCCAACCTCGACGCCAAATTGCGCGCCGTCATGCGCACGGAAATCAAGAAGCTCGTCACCAATCTCGGAATTACCACGATTTACGTCACCCATGACCAGATCGAAGCGATGGCAATGGCCGACCGCATCGCCGTCATGAGCAAGGGCAACATGGTGCAGGTCGCGTCTCCGCTCGAGGTCTATGATCGTCCGAAAACCAGGTTCGTTGCCGAATTCATCGGCTCTCCTCCGATGAACCTCTTCCCGGCGCGGCTGCACTCTGGATCGGCGGTAACCTGTGTGATCCCCGGGTTTGCGCATTCCCTGTCGGAGCAGGAGCGATCCTTCGCCGCCAAGAGCGTGGACGCAAAGGGCGGTCTCCTTCTCGGCATCCGTCCGGAACATCTGGTGGTCACCGCCGCCGGCACGGCGGGTTCGACCGACGCGCTGGTGGAGCTAGTGGAACCGCTTGGTCAGACGACCAATATCTATGTAAGCGTCGGCGACGTCAGGTTCGTGATCGTCACCGATCGCACACAGGTCCGGGCCGGCGATACGATCGGCGTCGCGGCACCCTCCGAACTGCTGCGTGTCGTTGCCAATGACGATGTGGTAGTCCGCCAGTAATCGAACCCTCCCGAGCAAAGGAAAGACGATGACGAATGTCCGCGAGTATGGGAACTGGATCGACGGATCCTGGGTCAAGACCTCCGCTACCGTCGAGAGGACCTCTCCCGCCAATGGCGAGCTTCTCGCCCGCTTCGCCAACAGCGGCGAGAAGGAAGTCGATCTCGCGGTGAAGGCGGCGAGAAAGGCCTTCGACGACCGTTCGATCTGGTCGGCGCTACCAGGGTCGGAGCGCGCCAAGGCCATCGGCCGGTGGATCGAGCTGCTAGTGCGCGACACGGACAAGCTGGCGAAGATGGAAGCCGAGGAGGTCGGCAAGCCGATCCGCTTCGGCAAGGGCGAAACGGAATGGTCGATCGAGCTTGCCCGTTATGCCGCCGCGCTCGCTTGGCAGATCCCGAGCGACCTCGTCAACAACGCCGGCGATGCCAATCTGGGCCTGGTAGTGCGAGAGCCGCGTGGCGTCATCGCCATGATCACGCCTTGGAACTTCCCGCTTGTGACTCTGTTTCAGAAACTGCCCTACGCGCTTGCGGCAGGATGCACGGCGGTGATCAAACCGTCGGAGCTGACGTCGAGCACCACGCTCGAGATTGCCGCGCTCGCCAGGGAAGCGGGGATTCCGAATGGCGTCATCAACGTCGTGACTGGATCCGGCAAAGCCGTCGGCGAGGCGCTGACGGGCCATCGCGGCGTCGATATGATCTCTTTCACCGGATCGACCGCGGTCGGGAAGCGTATTGCAGCCCGCGCGGCCGAGCAGATGAAGCGCGTCGGTCTGGAACTCGGCGGCAAGGCGGCAAACGTCGTCTTTGCCGACGCCGATATTGATGCCGCTCTCGATGGCGTGCTGTTCGGCTATATCCTTAACCAGGGCGAAGAATGCGTGCAGGGTACCCGCCTGCTGATTGAGGAATCGGTTGCCGAGGAATTTGTCGCAAAGCTCGTCGAACGGTCGAAGAAGATCCGTATCGGACTGCCTGAAGACCCCGACGCGGACCTCGGCGCACTGATTCACGAACAGCACATGGAAAAAGTGCTCGGCTATATCCAGTCGGGACTGGAGGAAGGCGCAAGACTCGAAGTTGGGGGCAAGCGCCTCACTGACAGCACGTTCGGCAAGGGCTTCTATGTCGCTCCGACGATCTTTTCGAATGTCACTCCTAACATGAAGATCTTCCGCGAGGAAATTTTCGGGCCCGTTCTCGCCGTGACCACGTTCAAAACAGTCGCCGAAGCTGTCGAACTTGCGAACGACACCAATTACGGTCTCGGCAATGGTGTCTGGACCAAGGATATCGACAAGGCGATCCAGGTCTCGCGCGAACTCAAGAGCGGCACCGTCTCGGTCAATACCTTCCTTGAAACCAGTGTGCAGATGCCGTTCGGCGGCTACAAGGAAAGCGGTATCGGACGAGAGAACGGCATGGACGGCCTTCTGGAGTTCACTGAGGTGAAGTCGATCTTCATCAAGCTCGGCAAACGACCGCACGCGCTGCCGCACACGGTGAACTAACAGCCGGCGGGCCCAGCCGCTTTGAAGCGTTGCACCTCCCAGGCGGCTGTAGCTGGTGACGGACGGTCCCCGTCACCAGCTTTTTGTGATCAGGCATTGGAGATATTTCATGGAAGAAAGTTCGCTTGTCCCAACCTCGGCCGAGACCCGAAGCGAGTATGACTCGCTCGGTTCTGTCGAAGTGCCCGCGGCCGCCTATTTCGGAGCGCAAACGGCCCGCGCGATGAGCAACTTCCAAATCTCCGGAATTCCGATCGGACACTACCCGCTGTTCATCAAGGCGCTCGCCTTGGTCAAGAGGGCCGCTGCCGTCGCAAACTTCGAGCTTGGCGATCTGCCGGAAGGCAAGTGTAATGCAATCGCACTTGCCTGCGACGACATCGCGGCGGGGCTTCTATCGGATCAGTTTACCCTCGATGTCTTTCAAGGTGGCGCGGGAACGTCCACAAACATGAACATGAACGAAGTCGTCGCCAACAGGGCACTCGAGCATCTCGGCTTGCCCCGCGGCCGCTTTGATGTGGTTCACCCCAATAATGACGTAAATCTCTCCCAGTCGACCAACGACGTCTATCCGACAGCTATCAGGCTTGCCCTTCTCCTGAGCTACAAGCAGCTCTCATCGTCAATCTCGGCTCTTGCCGACGCTTTCGAGGTCAAGGCGCATCAGTTCAGCGAGGTGGTGAAGCTCGGCCGCACCCAACTGCAAGACGCTGTGCCGATGACCCTCGGCCAGGAATTCATGGCCTTTGCTGTGACGCTACGCGAGGATATCCAGAGGCTCGAAGAAGCTGCTGCCCTCCTTCAAGAGGTCAATCTCGGCGGCACGGCAATCGGTACTGGGATAACAGCTGATCCCCGCTACGCCGCGCTTGCGATCGCCGAGCTCGCCAGGATCGCCGGTGTATCACTTCGCCCTGCAAGCGACTTCGTCGAGGCCTGCTGGGACACCGGCGCCTTCGTTCTATTCTCTGGGACCTTGAAGAGAACTGCTGTCAAGGTCTCGAAAATCTCAAACGATCTTCGGCTGCTCTCCAGTGGCCCGCGCGGCGGTTTGGGGGAAATCAGCCTCCCCCCAATGCAGCCAGGCTCATCGATTATGCCCGGAAAGGTTAACCCGGTCATTCCGGAGGTCGTCAATCAGGTGGCCTTTCAAGTGATAGGCGCCGATCTTGTCATCACCTTGGCCGCCGAGGCCGGCCAGTTGCAGTTAAACGCGTTCGAGCCCGTCATCGTCTTCAACCTCTTGCAATCGATGACACTGATGACGAATGCTCTGCTAACGCTTGACGAGAAATGCGTGCGCGGAATCGTTGCCAATGAGGAACGGTGCCGTCAGAATCTTGAGGCAGGAACCGCGCTCGCGACGGCTTTGACGTCGCTGATCGGTTATGAGCGTTCGGCGGCGATTGCCAAGGAAATCTTGGCGACGGGTCGGACCATGCGGGAAGTTCTGGAAGCCGACCATACACTTTCGCCAGAACTGATTGACCAGATACTGGACCCGAGGGCACTGACACGCCCCTCAAGGCTGCGGCTTAAGCCGAAGGCAACGTAAAACGAAGTGAGGCTGATATTGCGCAAAGCAATTGAAAGGCGACCCACAGCAATCATCTTCGATTTCGACGGCGTCATCCTAGATTCGGCACGTGTGAAAACCATGGCTTTCGCCTCGTGCTACGACGGCGAGGACCAGCGCAAGATCAAGGAGGTCATCGACTACCAGGAACGGCACGGCGGTATTGGCCGCCGGCAGAAGTTCGAATATTTCGAAGAACATGTCTTCGGCAGGACAGTTGATCCGAAGAGGATCGACGCGCTCTGCGACCATTTCGCCTCGATTATCGACAAGGCGATGATCGAGGCGCCCTTTGTCAGGGGCGCAGAAGAGCTTCTCGCGAGGCTAGATGGCCGCGTTCCTCTCCACCTTGTTTCGGGCATGCCCGATGCCGATCTCAAGCTGGTGCTGCAGCGGCGCGGGCTCGAGCGATATTTCGCATCGGTCGCCGGGTCACCGAAGACCAAAATCGACGAATTCCGCAGGATCCTTGAAATCGAAGGTGTCCCACCCGCAAAGATGCTTGCCGTCGGCGACTCGCGAACCGAGTTCGACGCGGCTATCGAACTCGGCATTCCGTTTCTGGCACTCGTCGCTCCCGGTGCGCCTGACTTCTTTCCACCGGGGACCGTGCGCTGCCGCGATCTGACGGAGTTCGACAAACTCGTCCCGATGGCGTAACGGACGGCCATTATTCGGCAGCTCAATTTAATAGCGGCCGGGCCATTCAACCTGCTCGCCCCGAGCGAGAGGGCTATCGGCGCTCGACCCAGACGAGGTTCTTTCATTATTGGATCCTCGCGGACCTATGAGTTTCACTCATAGAGACAGGATTTCGCGGGGCTTGATACGGCCTTTAACTTGGGCGACCAAAGAAGAAAAGGGAACTGTGGAGTCGGCTTGTGGCGCAAAAGACTGTCGAAGAATTAAACTATGATTTTGTCGTCGTAGGAGGCGGTTCGGCGGGATCCGTGCTTGCCAGCCGACTGAGCGAAAGAGGAGACCAGGTCCTGTTGCTCGAGGCCGGTGGATCCGGTCGTGAATTTATCTACGATCTGCCCTTTCTGGCCGCCAAGCTCTTTGCCTTCAAGCGCAACAATTGGGCGTTTAACTGCCTGCCTCAGGAGAATATGCAGGGGCGCACACAATATTTTCCACGCGGGAAAATGCTCGGCGGGTCCTTCATTTTCAACGGTGCTCAGTATATTCGCGGAAATCCGCATGATTTCGATACGTGGCGCCAGCTTGGCAATACCGGCTGGTCGTTCGAGGATGTGCTGCCCTATTTCCGCAAGTCGGAGAAATATTTTGGAGGAGACAATGCCTTCCACAGCACCCGTGGCGTCTTGCCGGTCAGCAAGCCGCCTGTCGTCAATGAGCTTACCATGGTCTATCTGCAGGCCTGCGAACAGGCCGGCTATTCGCTCAACACCGACTTCAACGGCGCCACGCAAGACGGTTTCGGCATCTACGATTTCAACATCGAAAACGGTCGGCGCGCGACGACGGCCAGAACCTTCCTGCGGCCCGCCATGCAGCGTTCGAACCTGACGGTGGAGGTCAATGCCATAGTCCGCAGGCTCGTGCTCAAGGACAAAAAGGCGGTCGGGGTCGAGTTCGAACAGCACGGCAAAGTCAAGATTGCAAGAGCGCGTCGCGAAATCGTCCTTTCCGCCGGCTCCATCAACACGCCAAAGATCCTGATGTTGTCCGGCATTGGCGATCCGGCCGAAATCGAACGCCACGGCATCCAGGTGGAACATTGTCTGCCGGGTGTCGGCGGCAATCTCCAGGACCATGTCAATGTCTCCGTGGCCCACAGCTCGACGAAGCCGGTCTCGATGGCAAAGTCGCTGCGCGTGCACAAGCTGACCCTCGAAATGATGAAGAGTATCGTGCTCAAGCGCGGTCAGGTTTCGCGTAGCCCGCTTGAGGCCGGTGGCTTCTTCAGTACGCAGCCGGGCGCGGCGGCACCCGAATGCCAGGCCGTGTTCATCCCTTACTATCCGGGCCAGGGCCTGAAGATCTGGATGCCGTGGGCCAACGAGCTTGAAGGCCATTCGTACGTCGTCCACGTCTGGCCGAACAGGCCGGAAAGCCGCGGCAAACTTTGGCTGAAATCGGCCAATCCGAAGGACGCGCCGATCTTCGATCCTCATTTCCTCTCTTCGGAATACGATATGGCCGTCACCCGGGAGGCCATCCGGATCACGCGTCGCATTTTCGCGCAATCGGCATTCGATGCCTACCGGGGACCCGAACTGGCACCCGGAGCCGATATCCGCTCAGACGCTGAACTCGACCATTACATCAGAAGTACGTCGGGCATTGGCCATCATACCTGCGGGACTGCCAAGATGGGTCAGGACGACCTCGCTGTCGTGGACGAGAAGCTGCGGGTCCACGGCATCGGCGGGCTGCGTATTGCCGATGCATCCATCATGCCGACAATGGTGAGCGGCAACACGAATGCCGGCACGATCATGATCGCCGAGAAGGCGGCCGATATGATGTTGGCGGCCTGACCGGTCGGCCAAAACGCACGGCCGGATGCCGAAGAAACAACCTTGCGGATGCCCACGAAATCGCCGCGCTGCGCCGGCGCGGCCAGAATTGAGCTGAGCGCAGTTCAGCCATGACAAAAACTCATGAAGGAATGAGCTTGTCAGACTTGAGGCAAGCAAAGTCGCGGCATAGCCTTTAGACACATGACATTCAGTCATGCTCTTGCCGGAGAAGTGGAGGGCGCTTCGGAGAGAAGCGTTCCGCGAATTGCCCGGCGAGGAACCAGGATGATCTTTCGTCCAAGAGAAGGGGAACCAGATGAAAAAGAAGTTAATGACGGCATTATTCGCAGCCTCGACCGCATGGAGCGTTTTGCCGGCGAAGGCCGCCGAGCCGACGGGCACGGTCTACCTGCTATTGCCGAACGTGACCACCAACAGGTTTGACAAATTCGACGTTCCCAATGTGACGGCTGCCATGAAGACCTATGCGCCGGGCATAGAGGTAAAGGTTCTGAATGCGAATGACGACATGCAGCAGCAGGTTTCCCAGGCGGAATCGGCGATTGCAAGTGGCGCGCTCGGCATCATTCTCGTCTCGGTCGATCCGCCCCGGTCGGCAAGCATCCTCGCCAAGGCAGACAATGATGGAATTCCGGTTGTCACCTACGCACATGACCCGGGTCCCGGTCCGGTGGCCTACCACGTCTCGGTTCCATTCGCCGATATCGGCGACGCGCAAGGCAAGTGGCTGAGCGAGCACCTTCCCGAACATCGTCCTGTCCGCCTTGCCTACATGCTCGGCGACCCCAAATTTGCGTTTTACACAGAGCAGATGAAGGGCTTCGACAAATACATGAAGCCGCTCATCGACAATGGGACGGTTCAGGTCGTCTGCCAGGCCGACGCGCTTCTCTACCTCGCCTCCAATGCCCAGAAAAACATGGAGCAGTGCCTGACAAAGACCGACAACGGCGTCGACGGCGTGGTCGTGATGAATGACGACACGGGCGGTGGCGTGATTGCGGCGCTCAGCGGCCAGGACCTCGTCGGCAAGGTGAGGGTATTCGGCGGCTATGACGCGACGCTCGAGGGCATCCAGCGCGTTCTGCTCGGCTGGCAGGCGGCAGATATGTCGCCTCCCTACAAGGGCATGGCGGACGCTGCCGTGCAACTGCTGGTTTCGAAGATCAAGAACGCGGATGCGCCCAAGGGCCTGATCAACGGCGCGTGGCCGAACAAGTTTACCGATGGTGGTGTTCCGGCGCGCCTGGAACCCAACATCTTCATCACCGCAGACAATGTCCAGAACTCCGTGATCGACAGCGGTCTCTACACGAGGGACGAAATCTGCAGCGGCATCGGCAAGGATGCGGAATTCTGCAAGAAATAAACCGCCGAAAATAAGGAGCTGGCCGATCTCGGCCGGCTCTAACTACAAAAAGGGGTCCTATCATGGAACGAAATGAACCACCCATTCTCGATGTTCGAAACATCTCAATTCGTTTTGGCGGTGTTGCTGCACTGACCAATGTCTCCATGACCGTCTGGCCGGGCGAAGTGGTGGCATTGGTGGGCGACAACGGCGCTGGTAAGTCGACGCTGGTAAAAACCATCTCTGGGATCCAGTCGCCCGACGAAGGCGAGATCCGCGTTTCGGGCCAGACACTCGCCATGAAGGGTCCCCACGAAGCCAATGCTGCCGGCATTCAGACCGTCTATCAAGACCTGGCGCTGTGCGATAATCTCGACACCGTCCAAAACCTCTTCCTCGGGCGAGAACTCTATCATCCCTGGTACAAGGGACGGCGCCTGAACCGGGCGAAGATGGAGGCGCGCGCCAAGGAGGTTCTGGCAAGCCTCGACGTCAAGATCCGCGACACCAACGTGCCATCGGTCTCGCTATCGGGCGGGCAAAGACAGTCGGTGGCGATCTGCCGCTCAATCCTGACCGATCCGCGCGTCGTCTTGCTTGACGAGCCGACCGCTGCCCTCGGTGTGGCCCAGCGCAAACAGGTGCTGAACCTCATCGAGCGCCTACGTAGCCAGGGCAGGGCGGTCATCGTCATTTCGCACGATCTCGGCGATGTGCAGCAGGTTGCCGATCGCGTCGTCGTCCTCAGGCTCGGACATAAGGTCGCGGAAGTATCACGCGGCGCCTATACGCGGGAGGAACTGGTCAGCGCGATCACCGGCATGATGAGCAACGAAGAAATGTCGGCTATGTCGCGCAAGCCTTCGGAGGGCGACCTCCATGCCTAATCATACTGCCACCGCCGCACCGGCGAAAATACCCTCGCAGAGTTCAAACCCAATGAAGACATCGACCTCCATCGCTGCCTTGGCGACCCGCTACCGCATGATCCCCGTGCTCATCGCGCTGGCGCTGATCTGGGGATATTTCGCGTGGGCCAATCCGCTCTTCCTCAGCCCGCGAAACCTCTCAAACCTGTCGCTGCAGATTGTCGTCACCGGCATCGTGGCGCTTGGCCTGATGTTCGTGCTGGTCATTGGAGAGATCGACCTGTCCGTTGCCGCGACGGGCGCGGTTTCAGCCGCGGTGACGGCGGGACTTGCCGTCAATAGCGGTTATGACACCACGGCCGCCGTCCTGATCGGGCTGTTTATCGGTGGGGCGATCGGCGCCGTCCAGGGAACGGTCGTCACCTTCTTCAGGGCGCCGGCCTTCATCGTTACGCTTGGAACCTCGCTCGTCTTGCAGGGCATCCTTCTCGACATGCTGCCCGCCGGTTCCAACCTCATTTCGCTTGTCGGCCAGCCTCTCGGTAAGATCGCCAACATTTATTTGCCTGCGTCGCTGAGCGCCATCCTGCTTGCCACCGTCGTGATCATACTGGCGATTCTTTCCTGGCAGTCCTACGCCGCCAAGCGGCAGAACAGCCTGCCGGCATCCTTCGCGTCAGCCATCGCAGCCCCCGTCCTGTCCACCGCCGCTGTCGGGATCATCGTTCTTGCGGTGTTCAACAGCTATCGTGGGGTGCCGCTGCTTGTGGCCTTTCTGCTCTGCCTTCTCAGCCTGTTCGCCTATATCACGACCCAGACACGCTTCGGCCTGCATCTCTACGCCATCGGCGCCAATGCCGAAGCTGCACGGCGCGCGGGCATTTCCGTTAAGTCGATGCGCATCGCCGCTTTCACGCTGACAGGCCTCTTTGCGGCGCTTGGCGGTATCATCGCATCGGGCCGAGTTCTTGGCGTCTCACCTGACTCGGCGAACACGACGCTGCTTCTCGAAGCTATCGCCGCAGCCGTTATCGGCGGCGTCAGTCTGTTTGGCGGCCGCGGCTCGGTCTGGGCAGCCCTGACCGGTGCGCTGGTCATGGGATCGGTCTCCAACGGCATGCTTCTCGTGAATGCATCGACACAGACCAGGCTCGAGGTCCAAGGCGCTATCCTAACGCTCGCGGTCATTCTCGACGCCTTCCTGTCGCGCAAGGCCAATGTCTCGCGATGAGGCCACAACCCGGGTCATTTGTGAGCCGGGGCATTGCCTGGAAGGAGAAGCTGCAGCGTCTGTTCCTCCGTTCGTCGTGCCTCGCCTCTCAGCCAGGTCCGGAGTTTCTGGACGGCCGGCTTGCTGCGTTTACTCTTCGGGTAGACAAGATAGTACCGCCATGGTGACGGGATCGCCACCTTATGAAGCGGAACGAGCCGTCCTGACTGAAGTTCCTCCATCACCATGAACGGCGGCATAAGGATTGCGCCGAGGCCGGAATTGGCAGCCTCGATTCCCATCTGATACTGTTCGAAACGCGGCCCGGTGTTCGGATGGGGATGGTCGATGCCTACGTCCTTGAACCATTCGCGCCAGGCGGTGGGGCGATGAAGATGCTGGATCAGCGTCAGATCCACCAGCAGACGAGCGTCGGCCGGCGTACCGCTCTTCAAGAGGGCGGGAGAGCACATAGGCACGAGAACCTCGTCCATGATGCGTTCCGACATACTGCCTGGCCATGCCTCGCTGCCGTAATGAATGGCCGCGTCGATTGCGCTCCCTTCGAAGTCGAACTGGCCATTGCGTCCCGTCACACTGATCTCGATCGTCGGATTCTGCTTCAAGAAGCGCACAAGGCGCGGCGCCAGCCATCGCCCGCCGAGACTTGGGAGTGTCGCGATGTTGAGCGTCTCCGAGGTTCGATTATAGGTCGACAGGCGGAGCGTGGCTGCAGCAAGCTCGCTCAGGATGCTGGACACCTCCTCCAGATAGGCGGCACCAGATTCCGTCAGCACGAGCCCGTGTCCCGTGCGTTCGAACAATTGTGTGCCTGTTGCCTCTTCGATCGATCGAACCGCTCGACTGACGCCTCCCTGCGTAATGCCGAGCTCTTCGGCCGCCCGCGAGAAACTTCGGTTATTGGAGGCAGAAACGAAGGCGCGGAGTGCCGTCAGAGACGGAAGGTTTCCTTCCCGATCGATGGCATCTGGCGGTGCTGCCGATTGCATATTTTTACGGTTGGACATTGAGACTTCCTATGACTTTTCCTCATGGAGCCACAACTCTCTCCGTCTTGTCAATTTTCGCCCTGTTCTGAAAAATGGTGCCGGAACGAGAGATCGGAATGCCTGAACTGTCAACGGCGCGGCCTTTCCCCGCACGCATCGGACGTCAATGACTGGAAGTCATAGCCTGGAGAGGAAACATTGCGCAGCACCGTGTGCACCGGCGCGCTCTAGAATCGAAAAGTGCGCCACCGGCTGCATCGGCTCGATACCGACGTGGCCGAAAGTATTTGCCGCCATGAAATTTTTGCCAACATCGCACCAGCGGAATTGATAACATGACATCAATCCTTTTGGAGAATGCCTCCATCCTTGACATCGACCGGGGAGAACTTCTCGATGCCCGCGATGTGCTCGTGGTCGGTGGCAGGATCGCCGAGATCGGCCAGCCGCGGATCGAAGCCTCCGCCGAGCGCGTCATCGATCTTAAGGGCCGGACCCTGATGCCGGGCCTCTGCGATGCTCACGTCCATGTCATCGTTCCGATCAACAGTTTTGCGCAGCTGACCAAGTGGTCGCCCTATTACACGGCGATCCGGGCAATGCCGATCCTGGAGGGCATGTTGATGCGTGGCTTCACGACGGTTCGTGACGCTGGCGGGGCGGATTTCGGGCTGGCGCGCGCCGTCGAGGAAGATCTCATTCCGTCGCCGCGCATCCTCTTCAGCGGCAAGGCGCTTTCGCAGACCGGCGGACATGGCGACATGCGAGGCGCCGGCGAGAACGATTTCGATCGGCACTACTATGTTCCAAGCCTTGGCCGTGTTGTCGATGGGGTCGAGGCAGTCCGGCTTGCAGCCCGCGACGAGTTGCGTCGCGGCGCCCACCAGGTCAAGCTGATGGTCGGCGGCGGCATTGCCTCCTACACGGACCCCGTTACATTCGTTCAGTTCTCGCATGACGAGATCAGGGCGGCGGTCGAAGAGGCCGAGAACGCCGAGACCTATGTCATGGCGCACGCCTATACATGCCGATCGATCCAGCATGCCGTCAAGGCCGGCGTCCGCTCGATCGAGCATGGCAATTTTCTCGACGACGAGACAGCGATCCTGATGCGGGAGCGACAAGCCATCCTGGTTCCCACACTCGCGGCCTACACCACGATGTGGGAGGAGGGGCTCGATGTCGGCATGCCGGCCGAACTGCACGCCAAGATCAAGACCGTGCTCGACGTTGGTCCAGTCGAACTCGAAGTCGCGCAGCGCAACGGCGTCAAGATGGTCTATGGCACGGACCTTATCGGCCCGCTGCATCGCCACCAGTCGCTGGAATTCCGCATTCGCGGTGAAGTCTTGCCGGCCATCGAGGTAATCAGGTCTGCGACAAGCTATGCCGCTGAACTCTTCAACATGGAAGACGAGATCGGCCGGGTCGAGGTCGGGATGCGCGCAGACCTGCTGGTGCTCGAGGGCAATCCCCTGGACGACCTAAACCTCCTTCAGGATGCGAAGCTACTGCAACTGATCATGAAGGACGGCAAAGTCTACCGTGACGCGATGAAGGTCTGAAAGAGAAGATCCGGGACACAGATCGCGGTCTCGGACCTTTGGTATTATCCGGTTATCTCGACGCGGGAACCGTCGGGCGTGACGATCACAGCCTCGTAATAGCCGTCGCCGGTCATTCGCGGGCCCGAAATGAGAATCCCGTCGGCCCTGCACCGTGACGCCATTTCATCGACCGCCTGGGAACTCCCGAGAGAAATGGCGATGTGGTCCCACCCGCACGCTTCGATGTCTTCACCGGCCCCTATCCAAGGCCCGGTCATGAGTTCGATCTCCGCACTCTGGCCCGAAAGCCTGATGAATCTCGAAACAAAACCTTCTCGACGCTTGCTGTGGTAGGCCTCGCCGATCGTGGCGTTGAAATATGTCTTCCAGAACGCAACCTGCCGGTCGAGGTCGGGAGTCCAAAGAGCGACATGAGCAAGATGCAACGTATTTTCCTCTCAAGTTTGACATGGCATCGGTCGTCGGGATGCGCAGTTTCCGCTGTCATGCGGCGCAGGCGCGCCGATTGCATGGCCCTTCGGTAACATTGTCCCGACCGCATCCGTCGATGCGACGTGGTTTCCCTTTGAGACGCAATCGCCAAGGATGTAAAATAGCGAAATGTGTTTTCCTGTTGCCCTGCGTTATCGAGACCAACGCAGTTTTATTTTGGCGAAGTTTCAACTGCCGAACGAGGCAAATCCTCGGAGGCCAACGTGATGCGATTTTGCATGTACACGCCCCGCTTGGCCTTCAGGCGCATTGCCCCGTGATCCGCACCTCGCGACCATGGCAGCGGCAACTCCCGGCCCTAGCGATCCAGGCCCAGGGTTAGCGAACATTTTTGAGCGCCGATGCGACCGACCAGCGTGCACGCAAGGCGAGCTGCGATAAATGACTGCAACGGAAATGCGCTGGCCTAGCAGACCCTCATCGCTCCTGTAGAAAGCCCCACGACGAGTTCGGATTGTATCAAGGGATCGATTGATGCGGCTCCGCCCGGCTCGATCAGGCTGCGAACGGCTTCTAGGGTTCGGCGTGCAAGTACCTCGATGTTCGGTCTGCATACCGTAAGAGAATGATTGGCCATTTCCGCGCTCATTTTTCCGCTCTCGTCGTAGGCAATGATGGAAACATCCTCACCGATGCTCATTCGATGTTTAGAAGCATGCATTTCAACCTCCCGAGCGAGAGCATTGTTCGGGCAAAAAAAGCATGTTGGTTGTTCATGGGTCGCCGCATCCCAGTTCCGCCGAGCTGGCTCCAGTTCGATGCTAAAGGACGCATTCCGCGTGGCACCGAAGTGCGCCAGCGCCCGCCTTGCTCCGGCGAGGTAGAGCTGCATCCGGTCGGACTTGTCGTCGACGAGTACCAATCGGCGGTGGCCGATCTGGAACAGGAATTTCGCCGCCGCATAGGCAGTTTGCTCGTGGTCGATGTCGACCCACAACAGCTCTGTGCCCAAGACGGGCCGTCTTCCAACGCAAGCGATCGGCACCGGCCAGTCACCGGGCACTGGCAAATCCTGCGGATTGAGAAGCAGGGCGGCATCGATCATGCCCCTCAAAGAGAGTTTTCTTGCCTCCCTCAGCCCGCCGTCGCGCCCGGACACGATGAGTACGAAATGCAGACCGTAGACGCTGCCGGCCGTTACCAGCGACCGCAGAAGCACGGTTTCGAGACCGTGATCCGACTGCTCCGGGTCCGGACTCCATATGAGCCCAACGGCATCGGCACGCCCGCCAGCCAACCGACGGGCATGCTGGCTTGGTCGATAGCCGGCCGCGGACGCCGCCTGCATGACGCGCAGCCTTGTTGGCTCGGCCACCTCCGGATAGCCGTTCAGCGCCCGGCTGATCGTGGTTTGCGACAGGCCGAGCAGATTGGAAAGTTCTTTCAGATTCACGTGCCTATGCTGCGATCGCGGGCGAAGACCGCTCGATCACAAACTCCTCTACCGAATGCCTAAGACGCAGGCATTCCTGCGCCAAAACCTGACTTGCCGCGTTGGTTTCCTCCACCATGGCGGCATTTCGCTGGGTGATTGTATCCATCTGCGAAAGCGCGGCATTGACTTCCGAAACGCTGATCCACTGATCCTTAGTTGCCTGTGCAATTGATGCCACATCGCTTCGAATTGCTGCCACTTGGTCGATGATGGTAGACAGGGCCGAGCTTGTCTTTTCCACCAGGAGAGCCCCATCGTGCACCTCGGCCGCGGAGCCACGGATCAGGCTCTTGATCTCCTGGGCTGCTTCGGCAGAGCGTTGCGACAATTCCCGCACCTCCTGAGCAACGACCGAGAATCCCTTGCCGGCCTCTCCGGCCCTGGCCGCTTCGATACCCGCATTAAGCGCGAGCAGGTTGGTTTGGAACGCGATATCGTCGATGACCTCGATAATACTGTTGATTTTGCTCGATGCCGCTTCGATCCTGCGCATCGCATCGACCGTATCGGAGACAACCTGTGCGGAGGAGTTTGCGTTCCGATTCGTCACCTCGACGGCTCTGTCGGCGCGCGCGGCGATCGCTGCCGACGCTTCGACGGTCCTGCCGATCGTTCCCATTGTCGCGACGGTTTCTTCCAGCGAACAGGCCTGCTGCTCGGTGCGGTGGGCAAGTTCGATAGATGCTTTCGACAACTGGCTGCTATTTGCCTGCATCGCTATAGCGTTTTGGCGGATAGAGGCGAGGCTTTCGTTGAGTTTTTCGACCGACGAATTAAAGTCCATCCGCAAAGTTTCAAGGCTTCCGACGAATGGGCGCTCGATCCTTTGTGAGAGGTCACCGGCCGCCAGATTGGCAAGCGCCGTGCCAAGGACCTTGACCGCCTCGCCGATCTGGTCCTGCACGGCCTGTCGTTCTTCCTCGTTTGCGGCTCTTTCCGCATCTGCCAGCTGGCGCGTGCGAAAGGCTTCTTCTTCTGCGGTTAGTTTAGAAATCGCATTGCTCTTGAAGACGGCTAGTGCACGCGCCATGGCTCCGATCTCATCGCGGCGCTCGCCGCCGCATACTTTCGTATCGATCCTGCCTTCGGCGAGCTGGTGCATTGCCTGCGTGATGGCGGCGATGGGCCGCCGCAGGGTCCAAACAAGTCCGAAGCCGGCCCCGAGAGCTATCAGCGCTCCGATCGCCATGGCGGTTACTGAGATCGAATTTGCCAGCGAGGTCTGACTGTCAGCTGCCACCTTCTGACCCTCGGCGAAGGCCCGCAGGTCATCCCATGCTCGGTCGACGAGGATACCAGCTCCGTCGAAAGCTTCGCTTCGCTTGGCGTTGACCTGGATGAGCGCCTTCGTGTCCTGTTCCATGCCGTTCATGATCTGCAGCAGATCTCCCGAAACTTGTTCGAGCGTCTCCTGGCCACGGCCGACCGCACGCAAGACTTGCATGTCATTCTGGGCCGTGTCGAACCGCTTCATCAGGTCCAGCCTGTTTTCGTTCGTCGCCGATCCGAGGAAGCTCGTCGCTGAAAGCTGGACCCCATGGAGTGACGACTGAAGCTTTGCAACGCTCTTGGTGATGGCCTCCAGGCTCTTACCGGTCTTCTGTGCGAGCTTAAGTTGGCCAGCGAGCGCAGTGAGCTCTCCGAGAGTCTCGTCAGCAGACGACCCCGCCCGCGCCGACGCGATCGCGTCGTTCAACAGCCCGTCGATGGGCGCTTTGTCGGCGTTGGCTTGTTTGCTAAGAGCGCGAATGCTCGTATCGATTCGTTCCTCCATAGCAGTTAGCTGATCGATATTCGTCGCTATGGTGGAGCGGAGATTTTGTTCCGAGCCATAAATCTGCCAGAGCAATGCGATGCCGCCGCTGATACGATCAGTCTTCTCGCGCGCACTTGAAAGAAGGCTTGTGTCCTCCTTCTGGGTCATTGCCGAGGCGACAGCGTCAAGCGCAGCCACCTGATCAGCAAGACGAGCTGCAACCGCGTCCTTGTTGTCGGCAGTCGTTCTGCGCAGGAAGGACGTCATATCAGCATAGGTATCCTTGAACCCTGTCAACGCGTCCAAGATGTCGCTTGACACGCTCAGCCGCGAACTCAGCATCCCCGATGAATAATGACCAATGGCACCGACACCGCCGATTGTTGCAAGCAGAGGGACTAGGAACAGGATTACCTTCGTCTGGATGCTAAAGCGCGACAAGAATGCTTCCATAAAATTTCCCCCACGGTCTCTTGGGCAGCTAGGTAATAAGCGATCAGCGGTTCACAGAGCGATGCCCGCAAGTAAACGTATACTCTCGACCAATGATTAAATTTTGGTGATCTAAAGAAACGCCATTTTTTGTCCAGAATTTGCTGTGAATTGGGGTTGTGACCGGCTGTGCTCACTTTCCCACGTCAGAAAACGTTCCCGCGGGTGGGCAAGTGAAGGTCCTGCGCATGTCGTCGGGGAACGCAGAGCGGAGAGGCGACAATGTGCTCCGGCGCCGACCAGAGTGGCGGGGTTTGGTCGAGCGCTGACTCGGTGGACTGGTCGCCGCGGGGGACCGGCGAACTGTGTCGCCCGGCCGCTTCGGCCCGCCGCGACCATCGCCCATGTTGACGGTAAACGTTTTCAAATGGCACCGAAAATGCCTTGGCACCAATCGACTTTCGCGGATATTAAGGTGCTTCATCCGAAGTAGCTTTGGTAGGTAAATTGAGCTCAAATTCCTCCGCCCCGCATTCAGGTGATCTCCTCGTCATCGAGCGCCGGATGCAGATAAAAGATCTGATCGCGACAGCGGGCCGAGTATCATCGCGTGAGTTGGCATCGCTTTTCTGCGTTTCCGAAGATACGATCCGACGCGACCTGCGCGCCCTCAATCGGGCCGGTGCGGCGTTCAAGGTTTATGGTGGAGCGGTGCGTACCCGCGAGGCCGAGATGCCGCCTTTGTCTGCGCCACCCACTGCTGCGGGCATCCTCGTCGGTGCCGCGATCAGGCTCATCGGCCCGAACCAAAGCATCTACCTCGACGAGAGCGCCGAGGCCGCCGCCGTCGCTGGCGCGCTATCGCCTGCGTTGAACTTGACAATCACCACGAATAGCAGCTGCGTGCTTGGCATGCTGAATGCGCAGACTCGCGAAGTGATATTTTTGGGAGGCCTGTACGATTTCAAGCGCTCCGCGACTTTCGGCAGCGCAGCGATCTCGCTGGCACGTAACCTCCATTTTGACGTTCTTGTCCTCGGCGACTGCCTCGTTGACATAGACTGCGGCCTTGTAAGTACGAATTTCCATATGGCCGAGCTCAAATCCGTTGTCGCCGAACGGTCGAACGCCATCACTTTGCTGACAACAGGCGCTGTGCTGGGCAGTGCGCCGTTTATGGTCGCCCCAGTGAACAAGATTAAAAACATCATCAGCACGCATGCACCGGATGAACGCGTACTTGGCGCACTAGCTGACCAAGGGGGCAGGTGGGAAACCGTTTGACGACGATCGCCGAACGTGCTCTCGGTCCCAATAAGGCGATGGGCCGTAGACGTTTACCAGGTAATCTATGAACACCCGGACCTTCGAAGGAAGGAAATGGCGGCTAGGATAGACCGCAGATACGGTGATGTTGTGCGAACCTTCGACTTCGGGAAGCACGCGAACAAGCCTGCCGGTACGCAGTTCCTCGCCAACATCCCAGGTCGACCTGAGAGCGATTCCGATCCCTGCGATTGCCGCCTCCCGCACAACCTCGCTCGAGTTCGTGATCAAGGCGCCTTCAGGTCGTACAACGAAACCGCCGCTCGGTCCGACCAGTTTCCACGGATCGCCGTTTTGGGAGGGAAGACAATGATGGCTTTGTAGATCGGCAATCGTCATCGGAGCACCATTTGCCGCGATATAGTCAGGGGACGCGCAGAGAATCCTGCGCACAGGTGCTAGGCGACGTGCAATGAGGCTGGAATCACTCAATTCGCCAACGCGGATTGCCAGATCATAGCCCTCCACGATTAGATTCGAAAAGCCATCATTCAGCGTTAGCTCGACGACGACGTTCGGATGTCCGTCCATAAATCCCTTCAGATGCGGAGCAACGTGCATTCTACCGAAAGATGTCGGAGCCGATAGCCGCAACATGCCACTCAAATCCGAAGCTCGGCCGGAAATGTAAAACTCTGCCTCTTCAATCCCCGCCAATATATTGATGACGCGCTCGTAAAAACCACGTCCGGCTTCCGTCAACGTCATCTGCCGCGTCGTTCGCTGCAGAAGCCTCGCTCCGAGCCGGTCTTCCAGCCGTTTGATGCGCTTGGACACGACTGCAGGCGAGAAGCCCAATAACTTGCCCGCTAACGACATCCTACCGGTCGCCACGACTTTTGTGAAAACCTCGAGATCGCCCAGGTTGGTCATGCACAACATTCTTTCCGGAACAGTCATATGTTCTTTAGTGTTTGCGCCAAAGTGAAAAAGATAGTAAACGTTTTCTCGCACAAAGAGGAGCGCTTTTTGCGCTGGGGAAATGTCACAAGCATTTATTTCTTTCTTGCCGCCCAAACAGCATATCCTGGCTAGGCGAGAGACGATTATCGCGGATCTTGAACTGTTGTTGCCACCGTCTTGTGTGATCAGCGACCAGCGCGAGCTCGTGCCGTTCGAGACGGATGCCTTTATCGCCTACCGGCGACTGCCGCTGGCGGTCGTTCTGCCGGAAACCACCGCGCAGGTATCGAGAGTCGTGGCCTATTGCCAGGCCAACGAGATTCCGATCATTCCGCGCGGGGCAGGGACCTCGCTTTGCGGCGGAGCCATTCCGCAGGAAGATGCCGTCGTTGTCGGCTTGTCGAAAATGTCGAAGATCCTGGAAGTCGATCTCGAAAACCGCACGGCGACCGTCCAGGCCGGCGTGACCAATCTGAATATTTCGAATGCGGTCGCAGGCCACCGTCTATTTTATGCACCCGACCCGAGCTCGCAGCTTGCCTGCACCATCGGCGGCAATATCGGCATGAATTCCGGCGGAGCGCATTGCCTCAAATATGGCGTAACCACGAATAACCTTCTCGGGCTGACCATGGTAATGTTCGACGGGACAATCGTCGAAATCGGTGGAAAGGCGCTCGATGGTGCGGGCTATGACCTTCTCGGGGTCATCTGCGGATCGGAAGGCCAGCTTGGCATCGTTACCGAGGCAACGGTTCGCCTGATCACTTCGCCGGAAGGATCACGTCCTGTCCTGTTCGGCTTCGACACATCCGAACAGGCGGGCTCCTGTGTCGCGGGCATCATCGCGGCAGGCATCATTCCGGTCGCCATCGAGTTCATGGACAAGCAAGCGATCGAAATCTGCGAAGCCTTTGCGCATGCCGGCTACCCCATGGATGTCGGTGCCCTTCTGATCATCGAGGTCGAGGGCTCCAATACGGAAATGGACGCTGTCCTTGCTGATATCATCGCCATCGCGCGTCACCATGACGTCAGAGTCATCAGGGAGAGCCAGTCGGCTACGGAGGCCGCGCTGATCTGGAAGGGTCGAAAATCGGCTTTCGGTGCAACCGGGCGTATTGCAGATTACATTTGCATGGATGGCACTGTGCCGCTCGGCCAACTCTCCCATGTTCTTAAGAAGACGTCCGAAATCATCGATCGGTTTGGGCTTCGCGTCGCCAACGTCTTTCACGCCGGCGACGGTAATATGCATCCATTGATCCTGTACAACATCAATGACCCCGAAGATGCTGCTCGAGCGGAAGAGGCGGGAAACGAGATCCTCAAGCTTTGTGTCGATGCTGGCGGCTGCTTGACCGGTGAGCATGGCGTTGGTCTCGAAAAGCGCGACCTCATGCGTCATCAGTTCGCCGATGCCGACCTCAAGCAGCAGATGGCCGTCCGCCAGGCCTTCGATCCTGCGTGGATCCTCAATCCTTCGAAGGTCTTTCCCTTGGAATGCCGAGACCTCGCATGATCCTTTCTCCTGCATCCGAAGACGAAGCACGCGAGCTGGTGCGCGCGCGTGCGGCCAGCCGTTCTCCTTTCCGGATCATCGGTGCCAACACGCGCTCGGCGATCGATCTGAGCGAGGGTGACGTTCTCGCCACGACAAAGCTTACCGGCATTGTCGATTACGACCCTTCGGAAATGGTAATGACCGCCAGAGCCGGCACCGCGCTTGCCGACATCGAGGCAGTCGTATCGGAAAAAGGCCAATTTCTGGCCTTTGAGCCGATCGATCTCGGTCCCGTCATGGGGACGACAGGCAGATCCACCATCGGGGGAGTGATGGCGACCAACAGCTCGGGGCCGGCACGCTTCGTCAACGGCGCGGCGCGCGATCATCTCCTTGGTCTTCGCTTTATCAATGGGGCCGGCGAGATCATACGCGCTGGAGGGCGCGTCATGAAGAATGTGACAGGCCTCGATCTTCCAAAATTGCTTGCCGGATCGCGTGGAGAACTCGGGCTGATTACCGAGGTCACGTTCAAGGTGCTCCCGAGACCGCAGACCTCCTCGACCCTCGTTCTTTCCTGTGACGACGATGCACATGCAGCAAAGGCAATGGCGGCCGCCCTTCGACTGCCGCTGTCAGTATCGGGCGCAGCATTCGTCCCCGGCAATCTTGCAGGTCGTGTCATGATCGGGAACTTGCCGGAGGAGGGCGCCGTTCTCCTTCGCATGGAAGGTTTGTCCGCGTCTGTGAAAGAGCGGGCCGAAAAGATGCGCGCTGCGATGACGCCGTACGGTCATGTCGCTATCGCTGATCACGAAGCCAGTATCACCATGTGGAACGCAATCCGTCATGCGATCCCCTTTTCCGGCGACCGCAAGTCATTCCTCTGGCGAATCTCCCTGCCGGCGATGTCGGCTCATCGTTTTGTCGCCGCCATTCGTCGAGAAGTAAAACCAAACGTCTTCTACGATTGGCAGGGCTCTCTGGTCTGGATGGAGACAAGCGAAGGGCTCGACGCTCAACTAGTTCGGACGGAAATCGCCAAGGCGGGCGGCGGGCATGCTGTTCTGGTGAGGGCGAGATCACGCTTGGATAGTCGTTCCTTCGATCCTCCGAGCCTGCCTTTGCTGGCGCTCTCCCAGCGGATCAAGGCCGCGCTCGACCCGCAGACTATCTTCAACCCCACATTTTGACGAGCCACTGAGCGATGCGCACCAATTTCAGCGTCGAGCAACTATCAGATCCGGCAGTCGCCGAGTCGGAAGCTATTGTCCGCAAATGCGTCCACTGCGGCTTTTGCACGGCAACCTGTCCAACCTATGTGACACTCGGCAACGAACTCGACAGTCCACGCGGACGCATCTACCTTATAAAGGACATGCTTGAAAACGGCCGCGCAGCTGACGAGAAAACCGTCACGCATATTGACCGCTGCCTTTCCTGCCTTGCCTGCACGACCACCTGTCCCTCCGGTGTCGATTACATGCATCTTATCGATCACGCCCGAATACATATCGAAAAAACCTACCGTCGGCCCATCTTCAGCCGCCTGCTGCGTAGCCTTGTCGCTGCCATTCTTCCCTATCCCGGCCGATTCCGCGTCGCGCTGGCAATGGCCAAGTTTGCTCTTCCGCTCAGCGGTTTGTTCGACCGAATAGGCCCGTTAAAGCCGGTCGCCGCAATGTTGCGGCTTGCCACTGTTCCCAGGCGGAGCCGCTCGGCCTACCAACCGCCGGTGCGCGAGGTGATACCGACACGCGCCAAGGCAAGGGTCGCTATTCTTTCCGGTTGCGCCCAGTCGATCCTCGACCCCGGCATCAATATCGCGACCGCCTCGCTTCTCCAACGCCTGGAGATCGAACTGGCCTGGCCGAAAGGCGAGGGCTGCTGCGGAGCACTTGTCCATCACATGGGTAGGGAAGAAGCAGCCCTCGACGCGGCCCGCGGGAACATCGAAACATGGACGAATGAGATCGAAGCGAGGGGTCTCGACGCCATCATCGTGACGGCGTCCGGATGTGGCACGACCATCAAGGATTACGGCCACATGCTGCGCCACGACACCGCTTACGCAGGCAAGGCAGCACGGATATCCGTGCTCGCCAAGGATATTACAGAGTTTCTGGCGAGTCTGGATCTTCCGAAGGCCGATCCGAAGAACCTCACCGTCGCCTATCATTCCGCCTGTTCCATGCAGCACGGCCAAAAGATCGTCGCGGCGCCGAAAATCCTGCTGAAGCAGGCTGGATTTGAGGTCCGTGAACCGGCGGAGGGACATTTGTGCTGCGGCTCGGCCGGAACGTACAATATTTTTCAGCCGGACATATCCGCCTCGCTGAAGGCGCGAAAGGTCAAGAACATCGAGGCGACAGGCCCCGACGTCATCGCCACGGGTAATATTGGCTGCATGACCCAATTGCGAAGCGGAACCGATATTCCGCTCGTTCACACAGTCGAACTGCTGAACTGGGCCTATGGGGGACAGGTACCACCTGCACTTGCCAAGCTGTCATCCACGACGACCTAGCTGCTGTTGGTGATTGCTGCCGCTCAAATCCCGCGCCGGGATTGTCTGATAATCATCGCTATGCCGATGAGTTAAGCCTACTGCGCCGAAGAGATTGCCTTCATCAAGCGTGGCCTGCGCCAAACGCATGCCTCTAATGCATAGCAATGCATTCAAATTAGGCGGAAAAATGCCTATATCTTCATCAACACCAAACGGAGATGATGAACATGAATATTCGCGAACGCGTGAAGAATTATGCCGCTAAGCGCCGGGCTATCCGCGAACTGAGTGCCCTTGACGACCATGCGCTGGCAGATGTCGGCCTGCTGCGGGAAGAAATCCGCGGCGCTGTGCAGGGCCGCTGATCTCAATCCCCTGATTTTCAAAAAACTCCGCTTCGGCGGAGTTTTTCGTGCCGTTACGAGCGCTGAGCGAAGAGCTGCTGGGCTGCCGTCGTTCCGGATCCGAGTGCGACGGGATAACCAAGCTCGTTCATTGCCATTTCGATCGTCGCCAAGCCGCCGAGGATCATAGTATCGGTAATCGAGCCAAGGTGGCCGATGCGGAACGCCCTGCCGTTCATCTGACCGAGGCCGATCCCGAAGGAAACGTTATACTTCTTGAGCACTAGATCGGTCAGAACATTGCTGTCGAAGCCCGCCGGCACGTAGACGGCGCTGATCGTGTCGGAGTGATGCGGCGCAGACTTCGAGCAAAGCTCCAGGCCCCAGCCGGAAACGGCCGCCCGCACTGCGTCCGCCGCCCGTCGATGGCGTGCAAAAACTCGATCGAGGCCTTCCTCGCTCAACATATCGAGGCTCTCCCGGAGGCCATAGAAATGTTGAAGAGCAGGTGTATAGGGGTAGCCCCCTGCCTTGTTGGCTTTCAGCATTTCCTGAAAATCGAAGAAGCAGCGGGCCGTCTTCGACACGCGCGAGAGTTCAAGCGCCTTTTCGCTGACGGCCACCAGCGCGAGGCCTGCCGGAAGCATGAAGCCTTTCTGCGAGCCCGACACGGCAACATCCACGCCCCAGGCATCCATTTCAAAATTCATCGATGCGATCGAGGACACGCCGTCCGCAAGCAGGAGCGCCCCGTGCCCCGCCCGATCGAGTGCCTGTCTGACCGCGGCAATGTCGCTGCGCACGCCCGTTGCGGTTTCGTTATGCGTGACCAGAACGGCCTTGATTGCGCCCGCCTTGTCGGCCGCAAGCCGCTCTGCAAATGTTTCTGCCGGTGCCGGATTGCCCCATTCGGATTCGATTACCTCCACATCGAGGCCGTGCCGCTGGCACATCTCGATCCATCGGTGGGAAAACACGCCGTGGCGCGCTGCCAGGACCTTGTCGCCCGGTGCCAGAGTGTTCTCGATCGCTGCCTCCCAGCCGCCGGTGCCGGTAGAGGGGAAGGCGAACACGGTGCCCTTGCTGGTCTTGAAGACAGTCTTAAGATCCTGAAGGACGCTCCCGAACAATTCGCTGAACTTCGGAGAGCGATGATCTACCGTTTGCCGGTTCATCGCATTGCGGATGCGGTCGGGAATGTTTGTAGGCCCGGGAATGAAGATCGGATTTTGGTCGGTCACGTATAATCCTCCTCTGGAGTGCGTGACAATACGTGATCGATCAGCCAAGGCTATTTTATATTTTTTCTCATACGAAGCTAAAAAATAAAGCGCAAACATATGAAATCAAACGTATATATTATCCCACGAATGATACTTTCTTAAACCGAAATGGTTCTTCTGCAAAACTGTTAAAAATGATTGGACCCATCATGAAAAATCCGCGAGGGCGCCCGCGCAGCAAGCAGGTTGATCTGAGCATGACCGGTCGGACTATGGCCGACCATGCGATCGACGTCATGGAAGCTGTCTCAAGCTTTGGCCCTATCTCGCTGCGCGACTTGACGACGAAAATGAAGGTTCCGGCTTCGACCGCTCATCGGTTTCTCCTCATCCTGGAGGCGCGGGGATTTTTATCCATGGACCCGGTGAGCCAGAAATGGGAGATCGGCGTTCGCGCGTTCCAGGTGGGCAACGCCTATCTACGCCGTACCGGCCTTGCGGAGATGGCGCGCGCCTATCTCGCCACGATCGGCGCGGCATCCGGTGAAACCGCGAACCTTTCAATCCGGCAGGGAGATCGGATGATCGTCATTGCGCAGGTCGAAAGCCACAATCCGCTGCGCGCTTTCTTCCGGCTCGGATCGCAGATCCCGATCTATTGCTCGGCTGCCGGCAAAGCTGTTCTTGCGCATTTGCGGGATGATGAAGTCGATGCGATGTTCGAGAAGACGGTTCTTGCAAGGCTCACCGATCGAACGATCGTATCCTTGCCGTTTCTGCGCATGCAACTGAACGAGATCAAGGCGCGCGGCTGGGCACTCGACGACGAAGAACAGGTCGCGGGTATGCGCTGCGTCGCCGCCCCGATCATGGACAAGGATGGCCTGCCTGTCGCGGCACTGTCGCTGACAGGACCGAAGAGCCGCTTTGATGCACCCTCGCTCGAGGGACTGAGCGCTTTGGTGATAGATGCCGCTCGCGGCATATCCGATGCAAGATGCGACCGATGATCAAGCTGCCGATGGTGGATCAATCAGCGTTCATGATAAAGATGCTGCCTCGATAGGTTGGGGATGAGGTGCAGCCTGTCGCCCGCAGCATTCCGATCGCTGCGAAGGCATTCAACAAATCTGGCCGGAAGTTACGGTTTAACGGACGCTCCCGATTAGCCTCAGATTTACTCTAATGGAGAACGACCGCGCCGGCCGGTGTGTCGGGATAGTAGACGTTTGTTGCCCAGATGAACTTGTCGAGGTTAAGCTCGACGAGGCCATTGTCGACGAATACCTCGAGCGTAAATGCGCCGAGATTACCGGCGTCCACATCATAATCATGCGCGAACTCGTTCATGTCGCTGTAGGGGTCGCGAACCTGGCGGATGCGCGTGCGTCCATTCTCGTCCCGAAGGAATGTGAACTGGGGACAATCGGCGCCGAATAGGCTCAAGGTCACCTGTGAGCCTGGCGCAAGCGAAATCCATTCCTGGAGACGATAGGTTCCTGAAACCGGCTGCGCTTGCCCGGAAGACAGATTGATCGTCGAAAACGCACTCGATACGGCTTCCGGCACGAACGAGCCGAGGCGCAGGCCGTCAGATGTTTCCACCAGGCGGAGGTGGCGGGGCAGCGACATCAGCCCACTGAACTCCTCCGCCGGTGTCTGCTGCGAATATTTCCAGTTGTTCGACCAGGCAAGCGCAAGCGGCGCATCCTTGTGGACGCCGAAAAAGCTCTGAGCCGCGTAATAGTCGCGGCCGTAGTCGAGCCACAACTCTGTCTCTGGCGAGTTCGAATTCGTGAAGGTTTTCCCGTCGAACTGGCCGATGAAATACATCGTGCCGGACCCCGGAGCATAGGCATCGTCTCCAATACCAGCGATCAAGACCCAATGCTTGCTGCCATCGGGTGCGACCATCGGCAAGAGATCGGGGCATTCCCAGGGACCCGTGCCGTGACGACCGTCTTCGTTGCCGAATTCGCTTTCGAAGGTCCAGTTGATCAAGTCTGCCGACGAATGAAAGCCGATTGACTGTCCCACCGTTTGCCCATGGGCGAGCGCCATGATCCAACGGCCGCTGTCTGCATGCCAGAATACTTTCGGATCGCGGAAGCATCCGAGGCCCGAATTATTGATGACGGGGTTGCTCGGCTCCTTCTCGAAGTTCGAAAGCGAACGGTCGGCATGAACGATGCATTGCTGCTGATAGTCCCTGCCGGCGTCATCGAGGCGGTGTGATGTATAAAACAGCTTGATCTGACCGTCTTCGGTTTCGATCGCACAGCCGGAGAAACATGTGCCGTTCTCGTCAGGAAAAAGCGCCACCTGATGTTGAATCCAATTTACCAGGTCGCGCGAACTGGAATGGCCCCAATGCATTGGTCCGTGATGGATGCTGTTCGGATCGTGCTGGTAGAAGGCATGGTAGACGCCATCCACATAAATTAAGCCGTTCGGATCGTTGATCCATCCGTACTTGGCTGTCAGGTGCAGTTTTGGACGAAATTTCTCGGTAAGCGACATTGACGTGTTGTCCGTTTACATTGGAGCTCGTCATCGAGCGATGAACTGCTGATTAGCTACGAGGAGAGCAACTGACGGGAAGGACCACCAAGGCAATTTCCCGAATAAGTTCCTATCATCCGGACGCCCCGCTGGCGAAGCCACAGCGGCGAGAAAATGGAATCAACCCGCTATTGCATTCTCGCCATCAACCAATCGAGCACGACGGCCATTCCCCCTTCGTCTGCATGCGGGCCGATAAAATGAGCAAGCTCCCTTATCTCTATAATTGCGTTCGCCACGGCAACCGGCACGCCGACCCATTGTAATAGGCTGAGGTCGTTCTCGGCGTCGCCCGCGGCAGCGCAGAGTCTCGGATCGAGTTTCAAGTGTTCGGCAATTTGCCGCGCGGCTGTGCCCTTCGAGACGCCTGCTGGAGTAATTTCGAGAAGCCTCCAGTTCGAGCTGGTCATCTCGCATGACGGCGAAAAGCGTGCCCGAAGGGCGTCGAAGCCTCCACCTTCAGGCAAGGGCCGCGCGCACATGATCTTGAAAGGCTGGCCGGGAAGATCATTGAGGTCGGCCACTTCACAGACGCTCTCGCCGGTAATTTCGGCCTCCCGCCGGACGAGAGACGAGTTGTCCAGCGTAAAGATGGCATCATCCCGATACCACATACTTGCTATCCCAAGACGACGGGTCTCCGCCATCACAGACAATGCAATCCGCCGGGCGATCTTTGCCTCCGAGATCGGAGCCTGCTCCAACGGTTTGCCGATCCACCCGCCGTTGAAGCAGATGGCATAGTCAATGCCGAGTGCACGGCAGATCGGCGCAACACCGTTTGGTGAACGCGCGGTCGCGAGAACGGCTTCGATACCGCGTTTACGTGCCTCGGCGAAACCACGTACGACCGGCTCGGGAAGGTCGTAGTCGGCGGTCAGAAGGGTTCGATCAACATCTGAAAAAAGGGTTGAGATCATGGTGCCTACTCAATTGGGACAGCGTGAGCATGCCTATGCTGCTATAACTGTGAGCGCAATGGAAAACGTTTACTTGGCATAAACGTTTTCCTTTTTCGTGGTGGTCAGAGATCGCAGGACCGTAAAGGCGGGGGGATACGGCAGGTATCGTGGGTCCCTCGGAACTGCTTCGTGTTGTCGCTAACGATACCGGCAGGCCGGAAACACTGAGCGACGGCAGTCTCTGAGAGAAGCGTCTGATCAGTGCCGCCGATATGCGTAGCTGTATGGCCGCCACTGCATGTTTCTTGCGGTAGCGGCCATTCTCAATGGAGGCCTCAGAATTCCTCCCAATTGACGGCGGCGTTCCCCAGCGCACTACGGCGGGGATTGCAGGCCCGGCCGATCGAGACACTGGCCGCCGGCGAGCGCATGCGTATTGCCATGCCCCCAAGCTCAGTTCCTCCAAGTCGCTCGAAGTCGGAGGTCTTGAAGCGTAATGCAAGATGTTTGAGGGTCTGAGCTTCGTCGTTAAGTGCAGCACTCGCCGCGGTCGCTTCTTCGACCATAGCCGTGTTTTGCTGAGTCACCTGGTCCATCTGATTGATAGCGATGTTGATTTCTTTCAGCCCGACGGCCTGCTCGTTCGCCGACATCGAGATCTCTCGAATGAGAATGTTGATGCCCGTGACTTGGTCAGAAATCTTCTGCAGGGCCTGCCCAGTTTTCCTGACGAGTTCGACACCGTCTTTGACCTGATCCGCCGACGTGTTGATGAGAACCTTGATCTCCTTGGCCGCTTTTGCGGATCGCTGCGCCAGCTCTCTGACTTCCTGCGCTACAACGGCGAAGCCTTTGCCTGCCTCTCCTGCGCGGGCCGCCTCAACGCCGGCGTTGAGAGCAAGGAGGTTGGTCTGGAAGGCGATATCGTCGATGACGCCGATGATCCTAGACACCTCGACAGAGGACTGCTCGATGCCGTTCATCGAGCTTATGGCGGCGCGGACCACGTCCCCGGACGTCGTTGCCTCGTCGCAGGCCAAATTCACGGTCTCCGCGGCCTTTCGCGCGTTGTCTGCGCTCGCCGTGACTTGTTCGGTCAGCTGGTTCAGTGCCGCCGCGGTTTCTTCCAAGCTCGCCGCCTGTTGCTCCGTACGACGCGCGAGATCCGAGGCGCTGGAACTGATCTCTCCTGCTCCGGAACCGATGTTCACGACGCTCAAGTTCATCGTATTCATTGTTTCCTCCAAACTCGATAACGCATCGTTGAAGTCGCTTTTGAGCTTCTGGTATTCGCCAGGGAAGTCTTCCGTAATACGATGGGATAGGTCTCCCTGCGACAGGGCAGAAAGTCCGTTCCCGACTGTGCTGACGATGCGGCGCTGAAGTGCGACGGAACGAGCGCGTTCCTCTTCCGATTTGAAACGTTCGGATTCGGCTGCCGACCGATGGGTGTCCGCTTCGGCTTGTATGCGGCTTGTGTCCGCTAGGGCGAACCTGAACTGCTCCAGAGCCTGTGCCACCGACCCAATCTCGTCATCGCGCTTCTGTCCCGCCACCGCACGCTCATAATGTCCGCCGCCAAGACGCCTTACGTCCGCAACAAGCGACGAAAGCGGCACCCTGATGAAACGTCGGGCTGCAATGTAGAGGGCAAAAACGACTGTTAGAAGAACAAGAAAGCCGCCCACCGCCAGCATGACGGTTTGCTGCCATACAGCGGCATCCACGATAGAAGTTGGGACGTCGACGATCGCGAGCCATGTCGTTCCCAAGCCAGCAATGGCGAAGGGCTGGACTACCCGAGTGAAGCCTCCGGCTGCTTCATCGACCACTTGACCGAGAACAAACGGTTCTAAGGTATTCAGGGCGTTGGTCATCTTGTCTTCGCCGATGTCCTTATACGGCTGCATCGACATCGACTCGTTCGGGCCGACCAACCAGTTTCCGTTCTGCGCGACCAGCAAAACGCGTCCCGTCCCAAACGGTCGCAACTCGCCCACATGCTTCATGAGCGACTGCAGCGAGATGTCAATACCAGTAATTCCGAGCGTTTTGCCATCTACACGGATGGGAAACGATATGCTGGCTAGAGGAAGCTTGAGGTCTTGAGCCATGAACGGCGCGGTCATCAAGGGCTTCATGCTAGAGGTTGCCTTTGTCCAAGAATCCTCGCCGTAGAACTCGTCCAATGCGAGCTGTGTCAAGGTCCCGTCCTGGTTCTTCAGCCAGCCAGGGGCGAAAATTCCATTTGCATTGGATCCCTTCTGCAGGTTGCCCTTGAAGCTGCTCGCTTGGCCGTCGAAAGCGTTGGGCGCTTCAAGGAACCAGCTCTCCAGTGCGAGCTGGTTGTCAGCTGCAACGGGCTTCAGCATGTCGATCACCGACTCCCGTTGAAGCGTTCCATTGTGGTGTCCCGCCGCGATTGAACTTGCGACGGATCTTGCTGTAGCCGAAAGCATGCCGAGCTCGGAGTTGACCTCGAACGCGATCGCCCGAGCTTCGGCTTGCGCTTTTTCGATGGTAGCAGCCTCGGTGCGAGAGCGGGTTTCAGATACCAGCGCATAATCCGAGACGCCCAAAACGAGCGTGATCGCAATGCCTGTTGAAACCAGCAATTTGGCGGATATCGACTTTGCGATATTGCGTGAGATATTCATATTTCGCTCCCCTGGACATCGAGAGGTCGATGCTGGCGTAAGCTACAAAAATCAGATAAAAAACAAGTAAACGTTTACCGGTATATGGTGCGCGTTTTTTTGAAATTGCCTATCCAAAACGGAGTTGAAGGCGACTAGTAGCGATTCGTCGCGCGGAACCAAATAAAAACGTTTACACATTAAAAGAGGTTGAGCTCGTATGACTGTGGTGAATCTGGAAGTAGGCCAAGCGTTGGTGGCTGAGGTGTTGAAAGCGTCTAGGGCGCGAAACATGAAGCCGATGGCAGTCGCGGTGCTCGACAATCGTGGATCTGTTCGGGCGCTCGCCTGTGAAGACGGGGCAGGGACAGGTCACTCAAATATAGCTATTGGAAAAGCAAACGCTGCGATATCCGTTAACATTGGTACGCGCGCTTTGTCCCAATCCGCCGTCGAGCGACCGTACTATGTTGCTGGGCTGGTCGCTGCCGTCGGTCAGTTCATCCCCCTTCCCGGTGGAGTTCTTGTGCGGGATGACAGCGGTGCGATTATCGGAGCGGTCGGCGTCACTGGTGACACTGCCGACAATGACGAGGTCGTCGCAATCGAAGGCGTCAGATCTTCTGGTCTTACAGCCGACGCTGGTGAATGATAGAAAGCGTGGGTATCATCGGCCCGAACTCCGAAGGCGTCGGGGGTCGGCCGCTTGTCGGGGTGTCCTGCAGGTGAGACGTTCCTCATTTTAGTTCCCTGAGAGGAAGGAACGCGATGCCAGCGGAGAGACTGAAGATGCGGTGACGCGATATTCTGAGATACAGATTTGCGGCCCCGGTCGTGCAATCGAAGCTGGTGAGAACTGCCGGTCGGTTGCGGCGAGCCGCGATAGAGCCGTGCAACAATTCCCGCCTTTATTCAAACATACGTGCTCGTTGGCACCTGCCCTAAGCGGACTTGTCGCTCAGCTTGCGGTTTCTACCTCTAGGGCTCTGCCTTTAGAGCATGTTTGACGCGCAGAATGGTGATCGCAACAGTTCCCACAACCACTGGAATGGCGACAAGCATGATCATGGGATCGAAATGAAACCCGGCGTGGTCTGCTGTCTCGTATACCAGTTTCAGCAGACTCATGAGATAGTAGCTGATCGCGATGATCGAAAAGCCTTCGACCGCGCGCTGGATCTTGACCTGCGTCGCGGCTCTATCAGCCATTGCCTGAATCTGTGTAGCATTCTGGAACTCAATCTCGACCTGAATTCGGGTCTGCAGGAGGTCGAGCAGGTGCATCGTCGCTCTTGACAGATGCTCGAGCCGCAAGACGGTGGCCTCGCAAGTCCGAACCGCCGGCTTGAACCGGCGCTCGACGAAAGTGCCGAAACGTTGGAAACCAGGGACATGCGTTTCCCGCAGAAGTGCTATCCTCTCTTCAACGATTTTGGCGTAGGCAGCGGTTGCCCCAAACCGGTTTCTAGTTTCAGCAGTGGCCGAGATGATATGCGACGAAAGAACCGTGATCTCGTCGAGCAGCTGCTTGTGTTGATGTGTGGGAGTACTCAGGTTGCGGTTGGTCAGCTGAACGAGCTGCGCATCATATCCGCTGAGAAGCGGCGCCAGGCGTCGCGCCTCCGGCAATGCGAGCAGCGCCATTGATCTGTAGGTTTCAATCTCAAAAATGCGACGCACCATGCGCCCCAGGCGATGTGCATTCAAGTCCTTGTTGAACAGGATGATCCTGCTTGAATGGTCTTCTCGCACGCGAAAATCGGAGCATACCTGCGCCGCGCCCCCACCAATCGAGGACGCCGCGGTATCCCCGAGATCGAAGGTTTTCAAAACCGATCCCAGCTCGTCAGGAGCGTTCCCGAGGACAAGGATACTAACGTGGCAAACAAGCCGAGGAGAATTCAATCCCGCGAGCCGCGCAAAATTACCTTCCGTGAGATCGGATGCCGGCCAACACTCGGGGTCTGAGTCCAACTTCCGTAGGCGAGTGACCGTCACGAATTCAGTATGCCGTTCGAGCCTGACTGAAATCTTACCATCGACTTCAACGGTATCGTGGAACTCCTTGATCGCTCCATCCGCAGGCGTGAAAGCAACGTGTTCGACGATCGCCGGACCGTCGAAATAAATCGACGGCCGAGCGTGAAGCTCGGAGTTGAAGTCGGCACTCTCCGGATTACAAGAAGCTGAGCAGGAGACTTCTTGTTTGGAAGCGGACGTGGTCGCCGAAACTGCCTCTTCTGCGCAATTTAGAGTCACGGCTGTTTTCCCCATTATCAACTCCTAAACCGGCGAACCTGTATGAACCAGACGCAATCACCTTGAAAGCCCTGCAGGTGCAAAGAAGCTACCAGTTCGGTGAGTGCTCATTCAAGTGCCGCTGAACGCCTAGCCTCTAAGGTACTTTGGCTCGACCGTCGCGCTAGCTGCGATATCGTCTCGGGCCAACTGGCTTGAAACAGAACTGCCATGCTCGCCAATTTGTCCTTGAATTGGAACATCGAGATAGTAAGTCTCCGCCGCCAGCCGAAGCCTTGGAATCTAGGGCTTGGTCGATGAGCTCCGCTGAAAGCGACTGCTCCGCTTCGAGAAGTTCTCGCAATGGTCAGTCCCGTTTCGAGGACCTTCTTGGCGAGTGCCGCAGCCGAAGAGGGAAACCAAGGCGGTCGCAAGCGCGGTCCCGGCTTCCAGGTTCCGTCTGCACTGTTCCTCGTTCGCTGTGATGCCCCGTAGCGTTTCTGCTGCTCTCCTTCTTTTCCTGGCATAGAGATCATCAGGTTCCATAAATCGCATTATGCGCCACAAAAATGTAGCGGGGGTACATTCTATTTCCAAGTGCGACATGCCAGCAGACAATGCCCGAGATGCAGAGGTCCTGCTCTTGGAATACCTAATCCTGACTGGCAACCACGGGCACGCTGCCATCACTCGGAAGGCGGGCCTCGGTGTGCCGGGCGGCGGAGACGAGGCGGCGTTTTGCGCGGATCGCGTGCCATTGCTGGTCGATCAGGACGCCGATGAGGATCACGCCGCCCATAACGGCGAAATTCAACGATGATGGGATGCCAAGCAGATTCACCAGATTCTGCAACTCCTGCAGCAGAACCGTGCCCAACACGACGCCGATGATCGATCCCTCGCCGCCGCGGAGCGAAAAACCGCCGAGGACGGCGGCGGCAATCGCATAGAGTTCGTAGAACTGGCCATGGCTCGCCGGTGAGATCGAGCGCGTATACATGGCGAAATAAATCGCCGAAAGCGCCGTCAGCAGCCCGCAGATGACATAGGCCGACATGATCATGCGGCCGGTGCGGATACCGGAATAGCGGGCCGCCTCCTCGTTCTTCCCGATTGCATAGAGATAACGCCCGAAGACCGAGCGATGCAGCATGATCCACATGACCACGGCGATGATGACAAGCGCGATGAAGGTGTTGGGAACGCCGTAGAACCGTCCGGCTGTCAGGAATTCGAGGTCAGGGAAATTTTGGCCGAACGCAAAACCCGCCGTCCCGTCGGCTGTATAGAAGCGTGCCGCCCCGCGATAAATCAGGAGGCCGCAAAGGGTGACGACGAAGGGCTGCAGGTTGAGCCGGGTGATCAGCCAGCCGTGCACGGCACCGATAACAGCGCCAAGTGCCAGAATGAGCGGCAGCGCCAGCATCCACGACATATCCTGCACCGCGATAAAATCGACGAACAGCACGCCGAGAAGTGCGACGAGCGAGCCGACGGAAAGCTCGATACCGCCTGTAATGATGACAAAGGCCTGGCCGATCGACAGAATGCCGAACAGGCCGATCAGGTTGGCGGTATTGGCCAGGTTGATCGGCAGCAGGAAGCGCGGATTGATGATGGCGACGACGATGCCGACGACGACGATCAAAAGCAGCAGTCCGAGATCTTTCTTGACCATTCGAGATTCATTCCCCGATATTTGATTATCGACGCAGCCGCTATTTTACCCTTTTGCCGACAGCAAGCAAAAGGACACTTTCCTGACTGAATTCGTCCTCTTCCAATATGCCGGCGATCTGACCCTCATGCATGACGGCGATGCGGTCGGAAACGCCGATCACCTCTTCCATGTCGCTTGAAATCATCAGGATCGCGACCCCGGCATCGGCAAGGGCTCGCATCAGGCCGTAGATCTCGTTCTTCGCGCCGATATCGATGCCGCGCGTCGGTTCGTCGAAGATCATCACCTTCGGGCTCATCGACAACCATTTGGCCAGCACCACCTTTTGCTGATTGCCACCGGACAGGGTGCCAGTTCGCGTCGAAACGGAGGGCGCCTTGATGCCGAGGCGAAGGCGCTGCTTTTCGGCCGCCGCCGTCTCCCGCTCGGCAGAAAGCATGAAGCGGCGAGAAAGCTTGCGGAGATCGGCAAGGCTTATGTTCTGGGCGATCGGCAAATCGAGAAGAATGCCGTTACGCTTGCGATCCTCCGGCACCAGGAAAATGCCGCGAGCAACGGCGTCCCGCGCGGAATTGACCGTGATCTGCCGCCCGTCCTGCAGAATTTCTCCGCCGTAGCTCCGGTCGATGCCGAAGAAGACCCTTGCAAGCTCGGTGCGGCCCGACCCCACGAGACCTGCAAGCCCCATGATTTCTCCATAGCGGATTTCCAGATCGACGGGGCGGCCGGGATAGGCCTCGGTGCGCACGCCGCTTGCCTGCAGCGCAACCGGGCCGGGCGAGCGCTGCGGCTTTGCGGTCCGGGCCGCAAGCACCCGGCCGATCATCAGCTTGACCATCTGGTCGTGGCCGATGTCTTCCTTGGCGAGCGTGCCCGCAAGCGTGCCGTCGCGCAGGACCACGACCCGGTCTGCTACGCGCTCGACCTCGTGGAGGCGATGCGAGATGAAGATGACGCTGATGCCATCCGCTTTCAGCGATTTGATAATGCTCAGAAGCCGCTCGGTTTCGGCCAACGGCAGGCTGGACGTCGGTTCATCGAAGATGACGAGCCTGGCGTTGATGGATAGCGCCTTGGCGATTTCGACCATCTGCTGCTCGGCCAGCGAAAGCGACGCCACGGGTGTGTCGGCGGAAAAATGAGCCCCTACCCGCTTCAGGAGCGGCTTCACCATGTCTCGCAGCCGATCGCGATCGACGAGCTTGAAAGGTCCCGCCTTCAGCGGTTCGCGACCCAGGAAGATATTGGCGGCAACGTCGAGGTTTTCAAAGAGATTGAGCTCCTGGTGCACGAAGGCGATACCGGATGAGATGCTCGATTCGACGGTGAGAAAACGAAGTTCTGCACCGTCGAGCAGGATGGTGCCGCGGTCGGGTGCGATGACGCCGCCGAGAATCTTCATCAGCGTCGATTTTCCAGCCCCGTTCTCGCCGACGAGGCCGATGACCTCTCCCGGCATGATGTCGATCGATAGGCCCTCGAGCGCAACGACGCCCGGATAGGTCTTGCCAACACCGGAAAGCGAAAGGAACGGCGTTGCAGGCGCGTCCGGTGACGGGATGTCGGAGCTATGGTTCATCGCCTGTCCATGGCTGCTGATTCTGGTCGGCATGGGGCGTCTTTCGCGGCAGCGGCAGCGCCGCCGCCGCGAAGGAGGATTATTTTCCGGACATGGCCTTCAGATTGGCGGCATATTTGTCAACGTCATCCTTGCCGATGATCACCGTCGGGATGATGATCAAGCCGTTGCTGGGAACCCCTGACTTGTCGCCCTTGAGATAGGCGGCCATCAGCTTCATGCCCTGATAGGCCCATTCGAACGGCTGCTGCACGACGGTCGCTGCGACCGTGCCCTCCTTGACGCCGCCGAGCGTGATCGGATCGTCGTCGAAGCCGACGACGGTGATCTGGCCGAGTTTGCCGGCGTCGCGCAGCGCCTCATAGATGCGCGGCGTATTATAGGAATAGAAACCGACCATGCAGGTGACGTCGGGGCTGGCGACCAGCGCGTCCTCGACGTTCTTCTTTGCGCGCGTCTGGTCGATATCGTCGCCGCGTACATCCGTCAGCTCGATCTTCGTGCCCTTGAGGCCGTCCTTCATGCCCTGGATGCGTTCTTTGGCATTGTCGGCGCCGAGCAGGCCAACGAAGCCGATGCACTTGCCGCCGTCCGGCATCGCCTTCTTGGCGATTTCGGCGGCCTGCATGCCGGCGTCGATATTGGACGAGCCGATATAGGCGACGCGGTTGGTCTTCGGTGCGTCGCTGTCGGTGGTGAAGAGTGCCGTCTGCGAACCGATCTTATTCAGGCCGTCCGTCTGGGTCTTGGGATCGACCGCGGAGACCATGATCCCCTTGACGCCGGCGCTGACGAGATCTTCCATGAGACGCTGCTGTATGGCGACAGCCGCCTGCTCAGGGTATTTAAGTTCCATCTGGTAGTCCGGCATCTCGCTCTGCGCCTTCTTGACGCCCGCCTCCGCGGCTTTCCAGAAGTCGGACGCTCCGTTGACGACGAAGGCAAGGGTCGGCTTGTCGGCGGCATGCGATACCGCAGCCGGCGCCGCGCTCAGCATCAGCCCGGCAAAGAACAGGGCTGCATTGCGTTTCAGCTGTCTCATAATACACCTCCCGAGGGGCCGCAGAGGGGCCCGTTTCCGTTTTACGGCCGGTCGGATGCACGCCCCCTCCCAGGGCCGTCGCGAAGCGACGGGTGGCATTGGTTCCGATCGCTCCGTGACGGTATAGAAGAATTTTAATTAGTAAATAGTATTATCAATTCAGATCAAAACATTTCACCGCGCACGGACCAGCATGCAGTTTTATACTGGCAATGGCCAGCAACTGCCGGCGTTGCAGCAATTGATGCAATTGCCAGCGCTTTCAGATAGATGCTAATATTAATTAGCCAGCACGGACGATCGAGCGTCCTGCCCCATTATCGCCAGCAGAGGCAATTTTCCACGAATGCAAAAACCCAAGACCCAGAAGAGGAACAAGCCTGCCGTGGACAAGCCTGCGCGCGTGACGATGATGGATATCGCCGCGGCGGCTGGCTGCTCGCAGGCGGCCGTCTCCTTCGTTCTCAACGACACGCCCGGCACCCGTATTTCACCGCAGACCCGCGACCGGGTATTGGAGGCGGCGCGCGCGCTCGGCTATACCGGGGCGACCTATACGACGAAGACCTCCTATTCCGGGCTGGACAATGTGATCGGTTTCGCCGTGGATCAACTCGCCACCAGCCCGGAGGCGATCGTTGCGATCGAAGGCGCGCGGCAAGCCTCCTGGGGCGCCGGCAATGTGCTTCTGGTAGCCCAGACGCTCAGCGATCCCGTCATGGAGCCGAAAGCCATCAAGGCGTTGACGAGCGGAGGCATATCGGCGCTGATCTATATGACCATCTACACCCGCCAGGTGGAGCTTCCTGCCTATGTCGGCAAGCTCAACATCCCGACGGTGCTGCTGAATTGTTATACGGCCGACCATGCTTTCCCCGCCGTGGTGCCGAGCGAGATCGCGGGAGGGCAGAGCTCCACCCGGCATCTGATCATGCACGGACATCATCGCATCGCGACGATCACCGGCGAAATCTGGATGCAGGCTGCGCAGGACCGGCTGACGGGATATCGCCGCGCGCTGGCGACCGCCGATATCCCCTTCGATCAGGAATTGGTCATTGAAGGCGACTGGTCGGCCGGTGCCGGCTATGCCGCCACGAGGAAACTGCTTGCTCTGCAAGAGCCGCCGACCGCGATCTTCTGCCAGAACGACCGCACGGCCATCGGCTGCTATGAAGCGCTCAAGGATGCAGGGCTTCGCATTCCCCAGGATATGTCGGTGGTGGGCTATGACGACGAAGAAATTTCGCGGCATCTCGTCCCGCCGCTGACGACTTCGGTCCTTCCGCATCTTGCCATGGGCCAATGGGCGATCGAACATCTCAACCCGGAAAGCATGCCCGGCAAGCGCTATCCGATTGCCAAGCTCGAATGTTCGCTGGTCAAGCGCCATTCCGTCGCTGCCCCGCGGGCAGAGGCGCGGCAGATCCCCGATAGATTGAATAGCTCGCCATAGACGCCGGGACCGAAGACCGGTGGCGCTGGCCAGAAAATAGATCAGCGAAGAAACCCCTGAGAGAGCCTCAACTGTCGGTCGATGTCCCGACGGCAAACGCGATGCTGACCGCACGGTTCACGGCGGCCGCGAGAACGGACATGTGGGTCTGGCCGGCATAAAGCTCGAATTCGGCATGCAATCCGTCAGCGGTGCTCTTGAGCCGCTCCGCCATCTCCTGCGCCAGAAGGATGGTCCGTTCCGTCTTCCTTTTCTCCAGGCGTATGGCGGCATCCTCGTTCCGATACTGAAAGGGGGCCAACTCATCGCCTTCGTATTCTCCAGCGGACAAATGCAGGAAAGCCGCATTTCCCGGGATGCGTTGACGTTGCGCCTCATTGTTGAGGATTTCGCTGTTCTCCCAATAAATGGTTGGGCTGGCCGCAATCCAATTGGCAAACAGACCCGGACGCTCGAACAGGGCGTAGAGAGTAAAGAGGCCGCCGAAGGAATGCCCGAAAAGCGATCGGCGCAGCGGATCCAGCATCACCATCTCGGCAATCTTCGGTATCAATTCGTTCTCGATGAAATCCACCAGTTTACCGGTCCCTCCGATGACAACCGGGGGACCGCCCTCCACGAAGGGCGGATAGGATTTGGCCGGCGGCGGCCCCAGGTCCCAGGACCGGCGGAGCGGATCATAGGGTTCGTCGCACGGGTAGCCGATCGCCGCGATCACCCCCCAGCCGACATTCGTCCCCGTGGGATAAGGCGCCTGCGTGACCAAGCTGGCGGCCGCGAAGGGGAACGTGGCATTGCCGTCGGTCATCACCAGAAGCGGCCATCCTTCCGCCGGCGGTTTCTCCGATGGAATGGAAAGGAATATGCGATAGGGCTCGCCGCCGGCAGCCGGAGCCAGATCGAAAGAAGCCGTTCCGGGCATGGAATAGAGGCTGATGGGATTACTCATGAGAAGATTTTCTGATGTTTGCATAAGAGGATAGGAGAAGGAGAATTGTTGTATCCCCTCTTAATCGATGATGACGTGCGGCACGAAACGCGACAGGTTGGCGGTTATACGCGAGCGGTCCTCGCGCACGGCAAGGCCGCAGGCCCGATCGCCGACGATCCAGCTGCCGAGCACGGCGAAGCCGCCATCGCTTTCGAAAAGCGGGGCATAGGCCTGGACGACGAATCCTTCATCGCCGTAATCGCCGGGGGCGGACATCAATTCCCGGCCATCTCGAAATATCGTGACGTTCTCGCCTTCTCGCGACAGCAGCGGTTTGCGCACATAGTCGGTGAGGGCCGATGCCGCCGGGTCGTCGGCGAAATAGCTCGGCAGCAGATTGGGGTGATTGGGATGGCGCCGCCAGAGCAGCGGCAAAAGCCCCTTGTTGGAAAGCACGGCCTTCCAGGCGGGCTCGATGAAAACATCGCCCGAGCGCACCAGTTCGCGGGCGAACGGCTCGCGCAGCATGAATTCCCATGGGTACAGCTTGAAGCAGCGGTCGATCACCCGATCCTGAAGGTCGGTGTAGCGGCCCTGCGCATCGATGCCGATCTCGCTCATGTCCAGAAGCTCGACGCGATGGCCGGCCTGTACCGCACAGTCCATCAGATAAACCGTCGTGCCGCGATCCTCCTCATTGTCAGTCATCGCGGCGAAGTGGAAGATCGGCCCTTTGGGAAACTGCTCGAACGCTTCGACGAGGCTTTCCTGCAAGGAATTGTACTGGTCCGCATCATTGGGCAGAACACCCAAAGCCATCTGGTCGGTCAGCCAATTGAACTGGAAATAGGCTGTCTCGAACACCGAAGTCGGCGTATCGGCGTTGTATTCGAGCAGCTTGGCGGGACCGGTGCCGTCGTAAGCGAGATCGAACCGGCCATAGAGATGCCGATCTCCGCGCAGCCAGGAGCGCTGCACCACATCGCGCAGATCCTCCGGAATGGCCAGCCGGTCGAGCGCCTCTTCGCTTCCGACGATATCACCGACCATATCCATGCACATGTCGTGCAGTTCCTGGCTCGGCTCTTCGATCTGCGTCTCGATCTCATCGAGCGTGAAGGTGTAGGCGGCATCGTCGAGCCAGTAGGGCTCACCGTACATGACGTGAAACCCGAAGCCGACGGCGCGCGCCTTGTCACGCCAATCGGGACGCGCCGGAAGAGTGATGCGCTTCATGTCAGCCGCCGAAACCGAAGGACGAACGGCCTCCGAAGCCTTGGCGGGCGACGGTGCGGGTATTGACGTTGACCGGCTTGACGCTCTGGCGCGAGGGCGCAATCGTGGTGTCGTAGCGCGCGCCGCCTGAGCGAACCGTCGTTGTCACCATCTGTCCGGAGCGATTGCGATAAATCGGCGTCGAACCGTAATAGAAGCCAATCTCCTCCTGGCGCCGGCGATAATCATTGTAGTCGCCGATGTTGTTCAGTGCCGAAGACAGCATGTAACCTGTCAGGAACGGCACGAAAAAGCTGCCGCTTCCGCCGGTATTGTTGTTAGGGACGGCATTGCTTCGCTGTTCAGTGCATTGGCCCGCGCCGTACTCGGCCTCGCAGGCGGCCATGCCGTTGAAATGCGGCGCGGTGACGAGATGGGCTCGCATGGCATCCTGATATCCGGCCTGGCAGACCTGCTGGTCCATGCCGGATGCCACGCATTGGTCGACGGAGGTGAACATGACCTCCGAAGGAGTCTGGTCGCCGCAACCGGATAGCGCCAGGGTCGAGGCGGCGATCGTGCCGAGGGCGAGGAAAGGTCGTTTGTGCCCGCTCTTGCGTCTGCGCATCGTTCCCTCCCCTCAATAGGTCATGCAGGCGGCATTGAGAATACCGATGACCAGTGCGATGCCGCCGCCCCATATGCCCGCGGCGATATTGTCGGCCGTGATCTTCTGATGCAGGTCTGTCATCGTGAAATTCGCAATGTAGTAAGCGAGAATCTGCGCCAGGATGCCGATCACCGCCCATATAATGTAGTCGACGACGCTGACCGAATTGGCGGCGGCCGAAGCCAGAGGCAGGCTGAAACCGACAAGCGCACCCAGGAATGCAGTAACGGCGGCAAGATTGCCCGCGCGAATGAGCTGGACCTCCGCTTGCGGCGTCAACCATGTGTAAATCACCGCAAAAACCGCGTAGGCGGCAAGACCGACGGCGAAATAACCAAGGAATGCAGGCAGGCCCGCCACATAATCGAGCATTGAAAAAGTCCTCCGTTAAAAATTGATGGGCGCTATCAGACGCGGCGAACGTCGGCTGGAGCAAGTCCATAGCCGATCAGAAATTCCACCGAGCTTCCCGTCTGGCTCTGTGCGAAATCGAGGTCGCGCTCGACATTGATCAGAAGCATTTCGCGCGTCGAGCCAAGCGGGCGATAATACAGCATGCAGGTCTGGTGAATGGAGCGCTGCTCTTCACCATCGTCGACCTTTTCGACGAACTCCGCCAGTTGGGCGCGCTCCGGGCCTTCGCCCCAGAAGCGGCTAAAGAGGATACCGTCGGCATCGTAGGACGGCTGGCCGATCAGGCCGTCCGGCCCGGTCCAGCGGCGCCATTCACCCTGCCCGGCAGGCACGACGCTGTCCCAAGGCTGATAAAAGCTGATGTCGTCGACGGCATCACCCGGCCGGCCCGACGTCGACATGACCTGAATCATCCGATGGTCTTCATCGTAGTAACGCGACAGAACGGTGGCGGCATCGAGCGAAACCTCACCGTAGCCGGCAATGATGAAGGGACCGCTCCGGGGCAGCGGCATGGCCGGCTCGCCGCCCAAAGCCTCGGCCTCGAGGGAGAGGAAATCGATTTCCAGGGCCCCGCCGATCGCGGCGCTCAAGGGGCCAAGTTCTTTGGGCAAGGGCTTTTCGTTCTTGTCTCTGCCGAACCATCCGATCATGATACGTCTCCCATTCGAACCCAAGCGATGGCAGCGGGATCTAGCCGCATTCCGCTGATGTAGTAAAGGGTTTCACCGCCCCGCATCTCAACCTCGTCTCGGCAATTGAGGTCGGTCATGCCCTGGCTCAGCAAGCCCACCAGCGTCACATTGTGCTCGCGCTTGAGGCTTAAAAACACGTCCCCATAGAGCAGCGGCGTTTGCAAAGGCGGGACCGGCAGGGAAAAGGCCGTGTCGGTGGAGGCGGCCGACAGCAGCCGTGCGGCGATTTCCGAAGAGCCCGGGTCACGGGCGGCACGCGACAGCAGCTCCTCGGCGAGCGAGCCCACCGCCTCGACGCGCGGCCGGAGTTGTTTGACCATCTGCGCCGTGCGGTCGTCGGCGAAATAAGCCACGATATGGGCATTGGGTGCATGGTCTTCGGCAATCAGCACTGCGGCCAGCGTCTCGTCGTCATTGGCCCCGCGCGCGATGATCGCGCGCGCCTGCGCCACTCCGGCCCGCACCAGGGCATCGGCATCGGAAAGCCGCTCGGTTCTGATATAGTCGGCGTAGTCGCTGGCGGGATTTTCCGCCAGGTCCTTGGCAACCAGAACGCTCATCGGTTCGTTGGCCTGCCGTTCGGCATGCAGCAGCCGCAGCGTCTGGTATGTCTGTCCCTCTTGCCAGCCGAGCACGATGATATGGCCGGCGCGTTCACTGTAATCGCCCAATCCGCGCATACGGTTCCTCCAGATCGTGCCGATAGTTGTCAATAATTTGCCAAGAACAGCGGTGAAGATGGCAATGCCACCGGGAAGAACGAACAGGACGGCAATGAGCCGGCCAAGCCCCGATTTTGGGGACAGGTCTCCATAGCCGACAGTCGTTGCCGTCACCATATAGTAGTAGAGAAAATCGATCGGATTGCCGACAAGATCGCCTTCGCCGGCCAGCATGAAGAGCAGATAAGAAGCGATCAGGTGGATTACGAGGATAAGAAAAAGCGCCGACCAAGCCAATTCGCTCAGCGAGAGATATACACGCCGCAACAATGAAGCGATAAATGGCACGCGATTCGCCCCCGTTCCCGGTGTGCAGCCTAGCGAAATTTATTTAGTGCGCCACCCCTTTAAGTGGCATACCGATTACCCAGATATTTTTCGGAATTCTAACCGATGGAGGATTTTTTGGAGACCTGGAACCTCACCACTTTGACGCGCCTGTTCGCCGCCGATCCGGAGGCACTCGGCGATGTGGATGTCGCCGTACCCGAACAGGGCGACATCCTATGCGTAACTCTTAAGGAAAAAGGCGATCTCGACGTCTTCGTCGCGGTGAGCGGAGAGCGTGATATCCTAGTCAGCGCCGTTCTGGTGCCGTGCAAGGATGTTCCCAACCGCGAAGCCTTCGAACGCATGGTGCTCAAGACGCACAAGTTCGTACCGCTCTCCAGCTTCGGCATCACCGCGATCAACGGTGAGGAATGGTATGAATTGTTCGGCTCGCTGTCGGCCCGTTCATCCGCCGACACGGTGGTCGAAGAGGTCGCAATTCTGGCGGCCAATGCCGTCGATGCGGCACACATGATTGAAGAATGGAAAAGCGGGGAGATTGCAGCGTGAGCACCTGGGGAAAGATTTTCACCGCCATTCGCGGCGGCATTAACGAGGCAGCGGAAGCCGCCGCCGACAGCCAGTCCATGCGCATTCTCGACCAGGAAATCCGCGACGCTGAACAATCGCTGCGCCGGGCGCGATCCGACCTGGCCGGCATCATGGCGTCCAACAAGAGCGTTATGCGCCGACTGGACGAAAACCGCGCCAAGGAGACCAAGGATACCGACAGCGCCCGCGCTGCGATCTCCGCCGGCCGCACCGATCTCGCTCAGGGTCTCGCCCAGCGCATCGCCACCAGCCGTGCCGAAGTGCAGCGCGACCAGGAGGAGCTCGATCGCCTGCTACCCCGCCAGCAGCAGATGCTGCGGACGATCCAGGATACCGAGGCACGCATTGCCCAGATGAAGCGCGAGGTGGAGAACGTCAAAGCCAACGAGTCGCTGCTGCGCGCGCAATCGGCGATTGCCCACAATCAGTCGGGCATCAATACCCGTCTCGGCAGCGCCGTCGAAAGTCTCGAACGCATCAAGAAACGCCAGGAAATCACGGCCGGCCGCATCGAAGCCGGTGCCGAACTGGCCGCGCTGGAAAACGGCGGCGATCTCGACCGTCAACTGCGCGAAGCCGGCATCGGCACTCCGAGCCATTCGGCAGACGACATTCTTGCCCAGCTGATGCTGCCGAAACATACGGCCGAGCCCGTCCTGCTGCCCGCCCCGACCGGCAGCAAAGACTGACAATCCCGGGAACGGCAGCCATTCTGCCGTTCCCGGCACGCCTGCGGCGTAGGCGAGAGCATGTCGTCGTTTCTTAACTGAGGCCGAGGAACTGCTTCAGCTCGGGGGTCTGCGGATTGGCGAAGACGTCTTCCGGCCGGCCCGCTTCGTGGACCCGGCCCTGATGCATGAAGACGACGCGGTTGCAGACGTCGCGGGCGAACTTCATCTCGTGTGTCACCATCAGCAGCGTCATTCCCTCCGCGGCAAGCTCACGCACCACGGCCAGAACTTCAGCGACCAGTTCCGGATCGAGCGCGGAGGTGATCTCGTCGCAAAGAAGCGCTGCCGGCTGCATGGCGAGCGCGCGGGCGATGGCGACGCGCTGCTGCTGACCGCCCGAGAGCTCGTCCGGATAGGCGTCGAACCGGTGGCCGAGCCCTACCCGTTCCAGCATCTTGCGGGCAGTTGCCTCGGCTTCGGCCTTCGGGGTCTTTTTGACCACGGTCTGCGATAGCATGACGTTGCCGCCGACGGTCAAATGCGGGAAGAGGTTGAACTGCTGAAAGATCATGCCGACCTTCAGCCGCAATGCCTTCAGATGCACTTCGTCATCCAGAAGCTGCGCGCCTGCGACAGCGATCGAACCGTCGGTGATCGACTCCAGTCCGTTGATGCAGCGAAGCAGGGTCGATTTGCCCGAACCGCTCTTGCCGATGATGGCGATGACCTCACCGGGCTCGACATTGAGATTGATGCCCTTCAGCACCTCGGTGGTACCAAAGCTCTTGCGGACTTCAGTGATTTCGATGAGCGACATTGAGCTTCCTTTCCAGGATCTGGCTGCTTTTCGACAAAGGCCAGCAGAGGGCGAAGTAGATGAGGGCGACGAGCCCATAGACCGTGAAGGGCTGGAAGGTGGCATTGGTGACCACGGTGCCGGCTTTCGACAATTCGACGAAGCCGATGATCGAGGTCAGTGCCGTACCCTTGACGATCTGAACAGAGAAACCGACCGTAGGCGGGATGGCGACCCTCAGCGCCTGCGGCAGGATGACGTAGCGCATCTGCTGCATCCGCCCCATGCCGAGGCTGGCGGAGGCTTCCCATTGACCCCGCGCAACCGCTTCGACACAGCCGCGCCAGATTTCGGCAAGAAAGGCTGCGCTCCACAGGGTGAGCGCCAATCCCGCGGCAAGCCAGGCCGGCACGTCGATGCCGAACAGGCCGAGCCCGAAAAAGGCGATGAAGAGTTGCATCAGCAGCGGCGTGCCCTGGAAGAGCTCGATATAATATTTCGCGAGTGCCCTGAACGCCTTGCGCTTGCTGATGCGCAAGAACAGCAGCCCCAGCCCGACCGCGCCGCCGCCGATGAACGAGACGAGCGAAAGCAGGATCGTCCAGCGGGTGGCAAGCAGCAGGTTGCGCAGAATGTCCCAGAGTGTGAACGTGATCATCGTGCTGCCCTCCTCGGGAAAATCAACCCGCCGACCATTGCCAGCACCTGCCGCAACAGGATCGCCAGCACCAGATAGATTGATGTCGAGACGATGTAGGCCTCGAAGGCGCGAAAGGTTCGCGATTGGATGAAATTGGCGGCAAAGGTCAGATCCTCGGCGGCGATCTGCGACACCACCGATGAGCCGAGCATGACGATGACCACCTGCGACGACAGCGCCGGCCAGATGCGCTGCAGCGACGGAACGAGAATGACATGGCGGAAGGTTTCGAAGCGCGTCATGGCGAGGCTCGCGCCGGCCTCGAACTGGCCCTTCGGGGTCGCCTGGATGCCGGCGCGGATGATCTCGCAGCTATAGGCGCCGAGGTTGATAACCATCGCCAGATTGGCCGCGGTCAGTTCGGGAAGCTGAAGACCGAGCGACGGCAGGCCGAAGAAGATGAAAAACAGCTGGATCAGGAACGGCGTGTTGCGGATCAGTTCGACATAGGTCGCAACGACCGGCTTCAGCCACGCCGGACCGAGCGCGCGCACCCAGGCGCAGAAGATGCCAAGCGCAATGCCGAGCACACCGCCGATGGCGATAAGCTCCAGCGTGACCAGTATGCCCTTGATGATCTCAGGATAATATTCAAGCAGCCAGCCGAATTCGAAATGGTAGCTCAAGGAATTCTCCCCTCTTGCGGTGACGAGCCTCGGTCATCCCGCGCGTGGGGCGCGGGATGATGTCCGTAAGACCGGCTCTTTAGAGATCGGACGGGAGATCGGCGCCGAGCCACTTCTGCGATATGGCATTCAAGCTGCCATCCGTCTTGGCGGCAGCGATAATGGCGTTCACCTTCTCCAGAAGAGCCGCCTGCTCCTTGTTGAGACCGATGTAGCAGGGCGAATTCTTGATGAGGAACTTCATCTCAGGGCGCTTCGGGGGATTCTTGGCGAGGATCGCAGCGGCCACGACGTTGCCGGTGGCAATGGTGTCGACCTGGCCGGAGAGGAAGGCCGAGATCGTGCCGTTATTGTCCTCGTAGCGCTTGATCGTCGCATCGGCCGGCGCGATCTTGGTCAACTCGAGATCCTCGACAGCGCCGCGCGTGACGCCGACGCTCTTGCCTGCGAGATCTTCCGCCTTGGCGATCGAAAGATCGGCCGGCGCGAACACGCCGTTGAAAAAGGGTGCGTAGGCAGCAGAGAAATCGATCACCTTTTCGCGCTCCGCATTCTTGCCGAGACTTGAAATGACCAGATCGACCTTGTTGGTCTGCAGATAGGGGACGCGATTGGCGCTGGTAACCGGCACCAGTTCGGTCTTGACGCCCAACTTTTCGGCGATGAGGTTGGCCACGTCGATATCGTAGCCCATCGGGGCCATATCGGTGCCGACGCTGCCGAAGGGTGGGAAATCCTGCGGGACGGCGACACGCAGCGTCCCGCGCGCCGTGATGTCGGCGAGAGCATCGGCGTAGGACGCGGAACCGAAGCTAAAGGTTGCAGCCAGGGTCGCGATCGCGAAGAAGACTCGTCTTGTCAGCATGTTTCAATTGCTCCTTTGAAGTTTGTGGTTTTTGGGTCTGTCAGTTGGGGATACGGTCCTGGAAGGAAGCGACAGGGAACTGCGCAGTTCTGAGAGCGGATCCGGGCGAGCGGTGAGGTCGAGGCCCATTTCCACCTCGTCGAGATGTTCGACAGCGAGCTCCGCCGCTCTGCCGAAATCGCCCGCTTGCATCGCCTGGAAGATGCGGCAATGCCCGTCATGAGACTGTGCGGCATGAAATTCAGATTGATAGAGCATGGAAATGAGGATCGTCCTCGCGGTGAGATCGCGAAGGATATCGACGATGATGGCGTTCCCGCTCAATTCCGCGATACGGATGTGAAAATCACCCATCAAATAGGTCAGGCGCTGGCGGTCGCCCGCAGCAATCGCGCTTCTTTCCTCGTTCAAATGCGCATCGAGAGCTTCCCGTCCCGCGTCTGTCAGCACACGCATGCTGCGCAACAATCCGGCCTCGATGATGCGTCGCGCCTCATAGACCGCGATCGCCTCTTCGGCGGAGGGCTCGACGACAAACCAGCCCCGCCTCGGACTGACATGCACGATGCCGCGTGTTTCCAGGCGCATCATGGCTTCGCGAACGCGGGTGCGAGAGACCCCGAAGAGGCTTGCCAGCTGGTTTTCGCTGAGACGGGTACCCGGCCGGATCCTGGCCGAAAGAATCCCGGAAACGATCGTTTCCTCGATGGTCTTCTGCGTGGTGTCTGATGTCTGGCTATCTTGCATACAAGACAGCAAAGCAAAGCGCGTGCCAAAATTCCGCGTTCAGGATTTCCAAGATCTCCTGGATTCATCCTCTGAAATCTGCACGCAGGGAATGCAGACTGAACGCAAATTGGGCGCGCGCGCCTGCAACCGCCTTGCCAACTCGATCAGCGTCGGCCGCTCACGTGGCGGCTTGCTTAGGTGCCGGCAGCATTCGCTTATCCCGTGCGGTTGAGGGTGGCTGCACTGAGTTCCGTCTAAGGCGCGCCGGATTCAAGCGGGTTCAGGCGACGCGCTATAAATTTTTGTTTTCGTACATGTCGGTGTCTCAAAACCGCCGCACGGTTTTAGGCGACCTGCATCAGTTGAAGCTCGAGGTCTTCAGGAATTCCGCGAGCCGTTCGGTTTTCGGATGCACGAACATCTCCTTCGGATCCCCCTCCTCGCAGATCACTCCCTGGTTCATGAAGATGACGCGCGATGAAACTTCGTAGGCAAAACGCATCTCGTGGGTGACGAGCAGCATGGTCATGCCGTCGGCGGCAAGACCCTTGATGACCTGCAGCACTTCGCCGACCAGTTCGGGATCGAGCGCCGAGGTCACTTCGTCGAACAGCATCAGCCGCGGCGACATGGCGATGGCGCGGGCAATGGCGACGCGCTGCTGCTGGCCGCCGGAAAGCTGACCGGGATAATGGTTCGTGCGGGCGGCAAGACCGACACGATCGAGCCATTTCTCCGCGATCGCACGGGCCTCCGGCTTCGTCATTTTCTTGACCTTGACGAGGCCGAGCATAACGTTTTCAGCAGCACTCATATGCGGGAAAAGATTGAACTGCTGGAACGCCATGCCGGTCAGCGCGCGCTGGCGTGCGATCTCCTTCTCGCTTTTGCGGCGACGCGTCGCGCCTTCGACATGGTAGCCGATCTCCTCGCCGTCGAGGCTGATCGTGCCGCCCTGGAATTCTTCCAGCATGTTGACGCAGCGCAGCAAGGTGGTCTTTCCGGAACCGGACGAGCCGATGATGGAAATGACCTCACCCTCCGCCACGGCGCAATCGACGCCTTTGAGAACTTCGTGGATGCCGTAAGTCTTGCGCAGACCCTTGATGTCGAGAATGGTCTTGGCCATCGGGGGAACTCCTCAGGACGGCAGGGCGGTCTTGCGCTCGACATATTTGCCGAAGTGCTCGATGCCGTAGTTGACAATGAAATAGAGACCGCCGGCCAGGAAATAGAACTGGAGGCTCATGAAGTTGCGGGAGATGATCTCCTGCGTGCGCAGGAGAAGCTCGGCGACGCCGATGACCGAGAGCAGCGTCGAGGCCTTTACCATTTCGGCCGCCGTATTGACCCAGGCCGGCAAGCACTGGCGCATGGCCTGCGGCCACAGCACCGAGGTGAAGGTCTGGGTGAAGGTCAGGCCGATCGCCTTGGCCGCTTCGGTCTGCCCCTTCGGGATCGCTTGAAGCGCGCCGCGGACGATTTCGCCGACATGGGAAGAGCAGAAGACCGCAAGGGCCAGCACGCCGGCGGAGAACGGCCCGAGATCGAGCCCGACGGCTGCCGAGACGTAATAGCTTGCCAGCACCAGCACCAGTACCGGCGTGCCGCGGATGATATCGGTATAGGCGCGCACGAGAAGCCGCAAAACAACGCCGCCATAGACGAGCGCCAGACCGACGAAAACGCCGAGTACGGACCCTGCGAGGATGGCCAGCAGCGAGATCGACACGGTCACGCCGATACCGTTGATGATGACGTAGCGGGCGATCCAGAGTTGTTCGAGAAAGGTGTGGGACATCAGGTCTATCTCGGCAGGGCCAGACGGCGCTCGACGAAGCGCATCACGGCGGCGATGAGGAAACAGGTCACGACATAGAGGGCCGAGGTGACCATCCAGGTTTCTATGACGCGGAAACTCTCGACATTGATCTTGCGGGCGGCAAAGGTCAGTTCCGGCACGGCGATGGCGGCGGCGAGCGAGGTGTCCTTGAAGAGCGAGATGATCGTCGAGGACAGCGACGGCAGCACGTTGCGCAGCATCAGCGGCGCGATGATCGAGCGGCGGATCTGCATTCCCGTCAGGCCGATGGCAAGACCGGCTTCCGTCAACCCTCTCGGGATCGACAGCAGCCCGGCGCGGAACACCTCGGCGAGATAGGCACCGGAATAGAGGGAGAGCACCAGAACGAAGCTTTTCATCTTGTCGAGACGCAAACCCATCTGCGGCAGCGCGAAAAAGGCGAAAAGCACCAGGACAAGGATCGGCAGGTTGCGAATGACAGTGACATAGACCCGCGCCGGCAAGACCGCGAAGCGGCTTTTGGACGTCAGCGCGAAGGCCACGACGAGGCCGATCGCCGCCCCGATCAGGATGGAGATCACCGCAAGGCCGAGGCTGAGCGCAAGCCCGCTCAAAAGAAAATCGAAATTGCGCCAGACGGCAGCAAAATTCAGCGTGTAACCCATGCGGGCCGCCCTTTCAGACGAACGCATCGTGCACGATGCGTGGATTCAAAATGTTGCGTCCGTTGCGCGTCTGAAAAGACACGCGGCGCTGCAGCGGAGCGGGAGAACAATCCCGCTCCGCATGGCCGTTACTTGTACTCGACAGGAAAGCCGATCTGCGGCGGGGCCAGATCCTTGCCGAACCAGGTCTTGAAGGACTTGGCGTAAAAGTCGAACTCGACGCCGGTCATGGCTTCATGCAGGGCGGTGTTGACGAAATTCAGCCAGTCCTGATCGCCGCGTTTGACCGCGCAGGCGTAGGTCTGCGGGTTCCAGCCGTAGCCGGCGTCTTTGTAGCGGCCCGGATTCTGCGTCATGTACCAGGCAAGCGACGACTGGTCGGTGGCGACGGCATCGGCGCGTCCCGACTCCAGCGCCTGATAGATCAGGTCGACGGAATCGTACTGATCGACGGTCGCCTCCGGCAATGCCGCATGCACCATGGTCTCGGCATAGACGTTCTGAAGCACCGAAATGGTGACGGAGGAACCGGCCGCCTTGAGGGCGGCATAGTCGGCGTATTTTCCGTCCGCCTTGAGCATCAGGCCGACGCCTTCGCGATAATAGGGAATGGTGAAGGCGACCTGCTGGGCGCGTTCGCCGGTCACGGTCATGAACTGGCAGGTGATGTCGACTTTGTCGGTGGTGATGTTGGGGATGCGGGCGTCGGAGGACTGGTTCACATACTCGATCTTCTCGGGATCGCCGAACAGCGCCTTGGCGATGATATGGCCCATGTCGACGTCGAAGCCCTGCAGCTTGTCGTCCGCACTCTTGAAGTGCCAGGGCGCGTTGGTGCTGCCCGTGCCGAGGACGAGATGGCCGCGGGCCAGCACTTCATCGAGCTTGCTGCCGGCAGCCAGTGCAGGCGTGGAGAGCAGCGCGGCTGTTATCAGCGACATCACACCGGTGCGAAAGGAAATGGTCATGGCGTTCCCCTTATGGATGGTTCCCATTATTCCAGTATAATGGACGCATGTCTGTTTTACTGGAATAACGTATCAAGTGCCATCGGGGATGAATTGTCAATGGGGCATGCCGGAAAAACGCGCAGGGCTGCACGTGGCGATTTTTTTGGCAGCGCAGCATTCCAGCCGTTTGCGGACGACCGCCTGGCTGCGTTCTGATTGTTTTGGTGAGTGAGGCGGCGTGCGATGAGGTTTGGCCGGGAATGCGGAAAACGCAGCGCATTTCCGTGAAAAATCAGGAAATGCGCTGGGGAAACAGAGTGAGGCCTTTTACGGATTCATGCCGCGAGACGGTGGAACCGCATTGTCGAGACCGGATATCGAGGCTGTCGCCCGCAAGCCTCTTCTAGAGACTTTCCGATCGGTTCATTTCCCGCAGATCAGAAGTCTTCCCAATCCGTCCTCAGCGCGGCAGCCGCCGATCCACGTTGGCTGGAAACGGTGGGTGCGGTACGAACAACTTTCAAAGCCGTCGGCCTGCCGGCGTGATGCGCGGCCTGCGCGGCCGAAGACCGGGATATCGGTGCATCGTCGAAACGGAACTGTTCGAGAAGCTCGAAGAGCGCGGCGGCTTCTCTTGCGAGACCATGGCTCGCAGCCGTCTGCTCCTCGACCATCGCGGCATTCTGCTGCGTTCCCTGGTCGACGGTGTTGATGGCCTGGCTGATCTCGCCGAGCGCGGTCGATTGCTCGCGCGCCGCCTCCACGATCGCCGTGACGTTGGTATTGATGTCGTGAACCTGACTGGCGATTTCCTGCAGCGCGGATCCGGCATTGGTGACGAGGGCGACACCGTTTGCCACATGGGAACCGGACGCGGTGATCAGGCTCTTGATCTCCTTGGCAGCCTTCGCCGAACGCTGCGCCAGCTCCCGGACCTCTTGAGCAACGACCGCAAAACCCTTGCCCGCCTCCCCTGCCCGTGCCGCCTCTACGCCGGCATTGAGCGCCAGAAGATTCGTCTGAAAAGCGATCTCGTCGATCACTCCGATGATATTGGAAATTTCGCGTGACGAGGTCTCGATCTGATCCATCGCTCCGATCGCATCGCGCACCACCTGGCCGGAATGCTCCGCATGGTCTCTGGTGTGCGCCACGAGTTGACCGGCCTCCTCGGCGCGGCGGCTCGAATCCTTGACCGTCGTCGTGATTTCCTCGAGGGCGGCCGCCGTCTGTTCGACGGATGCCGCTTGCTGTTCGGTCCGTTTTGCCAGGTCGTCGGCTGCGGTGCGGATCTCGTTGGAACCGGCCGAAATCGCCTTGGCATTTTCGGCAACCGTTGCCATCGCGCCCTTCAACTTCCCCGAGGCGCTGTTGAAGTCGGTGCGCAGCCGCTCCAACGAAGGAATGAAGGGCTTTGGGATCGTCTGCGACAGGTCGCCGTCGGCGAAATTCGTCAGGCAGCGGGCAAGCTGTTCGACATTCTCGACGCGCGCCGTGACATCGGTCGCGAACTTCACGACTTTCGACACTTTGCCGGTCAGGTCGAAAATCGGATTGTAGGAGGCCTGGATGTAGACTTTCCGTCCGCCCTTGCCCACCCGCATGAATTCGTCGGCAATCAGCTGGCCGCTCGCCAGCTTGTTCCAGAATTCCTTGTACGCCTCCGACCTCGCATAGTCGGCTTCACAGAAGATCGAATGATGTTTGCCTTGGATCTCGGCAAGCGAATAGCCGAGTGCGGCGAGAAAATTGTCGTTGGCGTTCAGCACTTCGCCGGCTGGCGTGAATTCGATGATCGCCTGAGCGCGCGACAACGCGTCGATCTTGCCCGCATCCTCGGCGGCTTTCAGCTTCTGCGCGGTGATATCGGTTGCGATCTTGATGACCTTGACGGGCTTGCCGCGTCGGAACACGGGATTGTAGGATGCTTCGATCCAAACCTCGCGGCCGCCTTTTCCGAGCCGCTTGTATTGCTGCTGATCGTATTGTCCGGCTGCCAGCTTCGTCCAGAATGCCTTGTAGTCTGCCGAGGATGCATAGCCGGGCTCGACGAACATGCTGTGATGTTTTCCGACGATCTCCCTCAACTCGTAACCGAGCGCCCTGCAGAAGTTTTCGTTGGCGGTGAGGATCGTGCCCGACATGTCGAACTCGATCATGGCTTGCGAGTTCGATAAAGCGGCAAGAGCCGCGACTGCATTGGCACCACGATCAAGAATGCTCATCCGCAAACCCCCCACACAGATTTCATCGCTGTCCAATTCGGACAGGCTACGAATATTTACCCATGTTTATTAATGGGGATTTAATGATTAATATAAGGTTTAGCGCTCTATTTTGGGCCTTTAATGGCCATCGCGCGCTGATGGCAGCCCTATTTTGATGAACTTCCGTCAGGTTCTGAGGAGCCGATGTGGAGATCCAAAGGGCTACGGCGTCGTTGCACAGTAGAAAAGAAACACAGCGCTGGAACGATCGTTCAGCCGCTTTTCAGTTGCGCCATCGTCAGCAGCGTATCGGCGCTGATCGTCGCCGAACCGGTCAGGATAGAAAGCGCTGTCGACGTGGTGCCCGTCCCGTTGGCCATGTCGTACATGGCGGTGAAGCGCTTGATCAGATTGTCGACCTTGTCGGGATCCGACAGATCCTTGATATCGATGAAATTGCCGACCATTTCAGCTTGCTTGTCGACGTCCATGTTCGAGACATAACTCGACAGGTTGAAGGTCGTGGTAAAAAACTCAAAGAGCGCGCTGTCGCCCAGAATGTCATAGGCGTTCGAGATCTCCGGCGCCTTACGCTGGAAGTATAGAGCGAGGCGCACGCCGGTATTGCTGTCGCCCTGGTCGTCTTCGAGCGTCATGCGGACATAGGAGTCGATCGTCTCCAGCACGTCGCCGCGCTGCTGCACCGTCCCGGTCGGCTGCGCCGAGATATTGCCATCCTGATCGAAATTGAACGCACCGACGAGTTCGGCGAAACGATTGTCGTCCAGCTTGTTGACATAGCTATCTTCGTCATCGAGATCGGACGAAAACATCTTCTTCAGCTGATCCGAGGTGACATCGTCGGGATCGAGTCCCTTCGCCTCGAGCACAAAACTCACCAAGCGATCATCGGCCAGAAATTCGCTCGCCGTGGTGATCGTCGCCATCTGCTCGCGAAAATAGGTGATCTCGTCATCCGCCGCGTCGGTCGCCTCGGTCAGTTCGTCACCGTCGAGGTAACGGATTTTGTTCTGCTTGTAATAGGCGGCATAGTCGTCGACGACAGATTCCGACATGGCCTGCAGGGGAACGGTGACGTCGCCATCGCTGTCGAAGTTGAATGCCTTCCGAAAGGCGACGAACCGGTCGTCGTTCAGGCCGTTGACATAGCTTTTCGAATCCGTGGGATCGCTTTCGAGAATCTTCCGAACCTGGCTTTTCGAAACCTCGGTGGAGTCTATGCCAAAGGCGCGCAGCGCCATTTCCCACATTTCCGGGAGATCGTCGTTGCCATCGTCGTCGTCGTCGGCATTCGACACGAGGAAATCATCGATCGAGGTGACGCTGGCGATGCGCGTCGTATAGTTGTCGACGGCATCCTCCGTGTCGGTATTGGCGACCAGCACCTGATAGTTTTCATCGAAGGCCGCCGTCGTCGCCGTGGTCTGATCCGATGTCTGGGCGGCGTCGCCATCGGCAAGCGCGCCGTCCTCATCGAAATTGAAGGCATCATGCAGATCGGACAGACCGATTGCGTCGGCGATGTCGGCGCTTTTCAGTGCCGCGGAAATGAACGTGTCGGTTTCGTCATCGGTCAGCCCGTAAGCGGTCCTGAGATAATCGACCAGCTTGTCGTCGTTCATCAACTGATCGACGGAGGTGATGTTTCCGATCTGCTCCGCGAAATAGGTGTCGTAGGCTTCTCCGGTGTCCGAAGAGGCAATCGTCGACGAGGCCACCGCGTAACCGCTCGTCACCAGCGAGAGCTGGTCTTCCGACATCACGTCGCCGTCGGTCGAACCGTCCTCGTTGAAGTTGAAGGCCTTTGCCAGGCTGACATAAACGTCGTCACCGAGCTGGTTGACGAAACTGTCGGGGTCGTCGAGATCGCTCGTCAAAACCTGTTCCAGGAAGCTGCTGGAAGTTTATTCGGTGCTGAGACCGAAGGCTGTCAGCGCATAGTTCTTCAATCTCGAACTCGAGAGGAAATCATCGACTGAGGTGATCGACGAGATATTCTCTTCGAAATAATCCGTCTCGTCGGCGATATTCTCCGCCTCGGTGTCGAAGGATGTCTCATAGGCATCGAGCAGGTTGTCCCGCTGCACGTCGGATTGCGCCGTCTTCGTCTCGCCGGAAAATTTGAAGGCGGCGGCGAACTCGGCATAACGGCTGTCGCTCAGGCTGTTGGCGAAGCTCGATGAATCGCTGAGGTCGCTTTCCAGCACCTTCTTCATGAAGGCCTTGGCATATGTCATGTCGTCGAGCCCGTAGGCCTTCATGGCATAGGAGTAGAGCTTATAATCGCCCATGAATTCATCGACCGTCGTGACCTTGTCGATGTTTTCTTTGTAGTAGGCGCTGTCGCGGGAAACCGTGGCCTGAGACGCGACGTTCGAGAGACTGGTGTTGAGATTTCGCGCGACTGCGAGATAGCTTACATAGGTGGAAACCAACGTCTGTTCCTCTAACCTTTTGTTTTACGCAAAACCGCTACGCACTCTTGCTGGAATTGCTCCAGGCACGGCGGTGCCGCGCGAAAGCCTGCCGGCGGTCACGGGTAAACTTTTCATCTCTACAGGGAGGTTGTCGCCGGTCATGGCGAGGCACAGCCACGTACATGTGGCCGAATCAATTTAAAAGAACTCTACAGTTCTATAATTAATCCAATGCGGAATTGGAAGCTGAAAAATTTGCGGCTCTTTAAGCCGCGCCGACGCCGGCGGCAAAGATTGCGATGCAGCGCCGAAGATGGGCCAGCAGTGCTGCCCGATCGGGCCAAGCCTTGGCGGGCCCTTCCGGCGGCCCCATGCCGCCAAAGACCATATCCATCAGCATTCGGGCCCCGCTCTCAGGGTCATCAAGCGACAACTTGCCTTCCGCCCGGCGATCGCTCAGCCAGTCGGCAAGATGCTGTCGGCTGGCATTGATGCCGTCATGCTGCAGAATGTCGACGAGTTCTGGAAATTGCCCCGCTTCACGAAAGACGAGCTGCAGGAAGCCGGCACGGTCGGCATCCTTCTCCTCGTCCATGTCGATCATGAAGATGCGCTCGAGGCTCTCGGCGATCGAGAGATCCTCCACAGGCCTGGGCAGGTCGAGCATCATGCGCCGATGCGCGCCGACCACGGCAGCAAACAACTCTTCCTTGCTCTGAAACAGCTTATACAGCGTCTGCTTCGAGACGCCCGCCTCGGCGGCAACGACAGCGGTCGTGCTTCCGGCATAACCGCATTTTACGAAAACGCGGCGGGCAATTTCGACGATATGTGCCCGCTTGTCCTCATCGCTGGAGACTTTCGGCCTGCCCCGCTTGCGCGGCTCATCTACGGGCTCGTCGACACTATTCATGCTGATCTAGACCGCTTTACCAAGGTGCATGCCGATGACCCCGGAAAGCGGATTACGATTTCTGAGGGATGATTTTTTCGGTTGTCGCATTAGTAATTTCGACTTAGAGAACTCATAAGTTCTGTAATGCGTTGCATCCCCACCCTCATAGCGATGGAGCGCTTATGACGACCATTTCGGCCGCAACATCAATTTCTTCCTATTCCTATAGCAAGAATTCGACGTCCGCGTCACAGGACATCCTATCCTGTAATACGGTTTCGGCAAAAAAATCAACCACAACCCAGCAGTCCAGCGAAGACTCGACCAATAGCGCCGAGAAGCTCATGGCCCAGTTGATGTCGATGGCGATGAACGGCCTCACCGGTCAGTCCGGCTCCGCCCAAGAGCAGGACGGCGGCAAGGGTATGGACGTTGCGGAGCTGGACAGCGATGGCGACGGCTATGTGAGCAAAGCCGAATTCGTCGCAGCCCGGCCATCCGACGTGACGGAAGATCAGGCCGGCACGCTGTTCGACAGCTTCGACAGCGAAGGTTCCGGTTCACTGTCGGTCGACGCGCTGAGCGAGGCCATGTCCGCCCAGCAATCGCAACGTGCCGGTGGACCCCCACCGCCCGCCGGGGATGACGAGCCTGCATCCCTGCTCTCCGATCTCGATACCGATGGCGACGGGCTGGTCAGCAAAAGCGAATTCGTAGCAGGCCGGCCGTCAGACGTCAGCGAAGACCAGGCCGGCACACTGTTCGACAGCTTCGACAGCGAAGGCGCCGGTTCACTGTCGGTCGATGCGCTGACCGAGGCGATGTCCGCCCAGCAGTCGCAACGCCCGGACGGTCCGCCGCCTGCCGACGATCAGCAGTCTGCATCCCTGCTCTCCGACCTCGATGCTGATGGAGACGGGCTCGTGACATTGGAATAATTCATGGCCGGCAAGCCGGAGGACGTCACCGAAAGCCAGGCGAGCCAGCTCTTCGACCTGCTCGACACATCGGGCAGCGGTTCATTCTCCGCCCGCGCCACGGGCTGACGGCGGATAAGGAGCGTCGCATCGCGGCTGCTGGAGAAGCTGCAATGCGACGGCCTGAAAGCGGCCCGGCAATCGAGCCGGCAGAGCCCCGAGCCGGGCCGCTCCTGAACTGTAGAAGAGTTTGAATGGTGCGCGGCAACAGGCGCACGATATTTGCGCGCGGATGAGCCGCAGCGCCTACCGCCATCGCGGGGTCAGTCCAGACAATCTCATCTACCGGTGCCGGCCTTTGCCCGGCGCGGCCGATATCGTGCGCCCGTTGTCCGGGACCTGGAAGCCTCTCGTCACATGGCATGTTCCCAAACCTTAAAGGATCGAGCCATGAGCATTTTTGGAAGCATGAAAACCGCGGTCTCCGGCATGAGCGCCCAGGCAAACCGCCTGAGCACGGTTTCCGACAATATCGCCAACGCAAATACGGTCGGCTACAAAGCCGTTTCCACCTCCTTCTCGTCGCTGGTCCTGCCGTCCTCTTCGGGCAATTACAATTCCGGCGGCGTCCAGACATCCGTGCGCCAGGCGATTTCCGAACAGGGCGACATCTCTTATACGACTTCGGATTACGACCTGGCGATATCAGGAGATGGCTTCTTCATCGTGCAAAACGCCGACGGCACGCCAGTTCTCACCCGCGCCGGCGACTTCTCCGTCGACAGCGACGGCAATCTGGTCAACAGCGCCGGTTTTACCCTCATGGGATATTCCTATGATTCCGGCGTGCCGGCGGTGGTCGTAAACGGCTTCGACGGCCTGGTGCCGGTCAACGTAACCCAATCGGGCTTGAGCGCTATCGCTTCGAGCAGCGCCTATTTCAGCGGCAACCTGAATTCCGAGGCAACCGTCGTCACCGATACGACGACATTGCCGAGCGCCAACTCGTCCAGTGTCACAGACGACACGAAGAAGATGTCGCTGGTTGCCTACGACAGCCTCGGCGGCACCGTCCAGTACGACTACTACTTTACCAAGACGGGCGTCACGACGGATACGAGCGGAGCAGTCACCGGAAGCACCTGGGAGGTCTCGGTTTACCGCAACGCCGATGCGGCGACCGGCGGCACGACGTCCTTCCCCTACTCCTCCAGCGCGGTCAGCGTCGCCAGCCTTTCCTTCGACGCCGATGGCCAGCTGACCTCTGCTACAGACACCGACATCGTCGACCCGGTCACGGCAAAGACGATCACCATGGATTATTCGGATTTCACCCAGCTTGCCTCCGACTTCTCGGCGACGGGTTCTGCCGACGGTCAGGCCGCCAGTGCCGTGAGCTCGGTATCGATCGGTACGGACGGCGTGGTCTCGGTCTCCTATGCCAATGGCGCGACCAAGTCTCTCTATCAGATCCCGCTCGCCACCGTCGCCAGCCCCGACAATCTGACGCTGATGAGCGGCAACGTCTACAGCGCCAACGGCCAGTCTGGCGTCACCGTCACCGGCTTTCCGCAGACGAACGAGCTCGGCTCCATTCAGTCCGGCGCTCTCGAAAGCTCGAACGTCGATCTCGCCGGCGAACTGACGGAGATGATCGAAGCGCAGCGCAGCTATACCGCCAATTCGAAGGTGTTTCAGACCGGCTCCGATATCATGGATGTCCTCGTCAATCTGAAGCGATAGAGGGAGCAGCTGAATGTCGCTCACCTCCGCCTTGAACAGCGCCCAAAGTATTTTCAACAATACGGGCCAGCAAAGCAGCGTCATCTCGACCAACATCGCCAATGTCGGAAATTCCGATTATGTCAGACGGGAGGCGTCGATCACGACGTCCCTGTCCGGCGCGCAGGTCGTCAGCATCAGCCGGGCGCAGGAAACTGCGCTGCTGGCCCAGTATCTGCAGTCGAATGCCAAGGACAGCGCCCAGCAGACCCTGGTGACCGGCCTCGAAAGCCTGAAATCGCTGATGGGAGGCAACGATTACGAGACCTCGCCGAGCACCTATCTCTCGGGATTCCAGCAGGCTCTGCAGACATACGCAACATCGCCGAGCAGCACGACCGCGGCGCAATCGGCCGTCACCGCCGCGCAGGATCTTGCCAATTCCCTGAATACCGCAAGCGACGGCGTCCAGTCGATCAGGGCCGACGCCGATGCGGACATCGCCACGCAGGTCTCCTCGCTGAATACGCTGCTGTCACAGTTCGAGACGGCCAACAACGCGGTCAAGCAGGCGACCGCGACCGGCGCAGATACGTCCTCGGCACTCGACGAGCGTGAAAAGCTCCTGAAGCAGATCTCCTCGATCGTCGGCGTCACCACCACCGTGCGCGACAACAACGACATGGCGCTCTACACCTCGGACGGCACAGTGCTGTTCGAGACCGTACCGCGCACCGTCACATACGTCCCGACGACAACCTACGTCGCCGGAACCGAGGGCAATTCCGTCTATATCGACGGCGTGACGCTTGACGCCGGCGAGGGATCGACGACGACTGCCTCGGGCAGCCTGCAGGCACTGCTGCAGCTTCGCGACGAAATCGCGCCGACATTCCAGGCCCAGCTCGACGAAATTGCCAAATCCCTCGTCCAGGCCTTCTCGGAAACCGACGGCAGCACCAGCGCTCCCGGACTTTTCGTCTGGACGACGGCGGCCGGCGCAACCGGGGGAACGCCCGGTGCCTCCGACGACACGACAGGGATCGCCTCGACGATCTCCGTCAATCTTGCCGTCGTCACCAGCGAGGGCGGCGATGCGACGAAGCTGCGCGATGGAACGATCAGCGGCATCACCGATCTCAACACCGCCGGAGACAGCGGCTTCTCGGACAATCTCGACGCCCTGTATTCGGCTTTGACGGAACAGCGCTCGTTCTCCTCCGACGCCGGTCTTTCCACGACACAGAGCCTGACGGACTATGCCAGTTCCTCTATCGGCTGGCTGGAACAATATCGCAGCGATGCGACGTCGGCCTCCGAAAACACCGCTGCGGCGCTATCGCGTTCCGACGAGGCCTATTCCAACGAAGCCGGCGTCAACCTTGATGAGGAGCTGACGCTCCTTCTCGACATCGAACAATCCTACAAGGCGGCGACAAAGATCCTGAACGTCATCGACGAGATGTTCAAGTCGCTCCTCGACATAGCGAGCTAGCCATGAAAGCCTCTTTCGTCTCATCATCGGCGATGCAGACCGTCCTGCGTCTGACTATCAGCCAATCGCAGACCAAGCTGCAGCAGGCTTCGACGGAGGCGACGACCGGGACCTACGCCGATATCGGCGTATCCCTTGGCGCCGGCGCCGCAAAGTCGATCAATCTGACCAGCGCCATCGACCAGGCCACATCATTCCAATCGAGCAATGCCGTCGTCGGATTGCGCATGGACGCATCGCAGACCGCCCTTTCAAGCCTCAAGGACGCCGGCGACAGCCTGGTCTCGAACCTGACCGCTCTCCAGGCGAGCCAGGATACGACGAGTATCGCCGTTACCCTGCAGACCGCAGGTGCTACGATTTCGCAACTGATCTCGATGGCGAATACGTCGGTCAATGGCGAGTTCCTGTTTGCCGGAACGAACCTCGACAGCCAGCCGCTGACCGATCAAACCTCTACCACTTCGGATGCGATCGTCACGGCGCTGGGCGACTATGCAACCGGTCTGGGAAAAGATGTCAACGAGTTGACCGGTGAGGAAATCGGCACTTTCATCACCGACACCGTCGAACCGATGTTCTCCGAAAGTGCCTGGACGGACGCTTCGAGCGGCTGGTCGACCGCTTCCAGCACCGACATGACCAGCCGCATCAGCAGCTCGGAAACCATCACCTCGTCCACCAACGCCAATTCCGAAGGTATGCGTTATCTGGCGCTTGCCTCCGTCGTCGTCTCCGCCCTCTTCAGCCAGGATCTCAGCGCCGACGCGCAGAGCACCGTCGCATCGAAGGCGATTGGTTATGCGGCTCAGGCGACATCAGGCATCGTGACGCAGCAGAGCCAGCTCGGCCTCTCGCAGGAACGGGTCGAAAAGGCGAATGACGCCCTCGATGCCCAGTCGAGCCTGCTTCAAGGAAACCTCGTCGATCTCCAGGGCGTGGATGCCTATGAGGCGTCGACCCTCGTCAACGAACTGCAGACGCAACTGGAAACGGCCTACACGCTCGTTTCCAAGCTCCAGGGTCTGAGCCTGGTCAACTATCTCTGACGGATCAAAATGAAGGAGTTCAAGCGGTTGCAGATACCAGCCTTAAGGAAACAACCCAGCACGGCCTGCTCCGAAATCGTGGCGGAAGCCGCCTTCGCGCTCGCCTCCGGCATCATCGACACGATCCCCTTCGTCGGCAGCAAGCTGGACGAAGGGCAGGCGCGGGCATGGCCACGATCGGGTGTCTTCACCGATGACGGTGTCGAGATGACGGGCACGCCCCCTGAAATATTCGAGCTCTGTAAGCTGCTGGCAGGCCATATCGAGCGGGGCGCTGCTTTCGACGTCTTCGAGGTTTTCCACAAGATTGCGCGGATCGACCGGCTGATCGACTGGAGCCAAGGAGCGGTGCTTTCACCCGAGCCGCATCCGGTAACGCATTGACAGAAAAACAGAAAGATCGCCCGGAAGGTGGTGCGATCGCACCCTCGCCGCGATCGTGCGCCGGATATGCCGGCCTTGCACACCGCTTGTCCATTGCAGCATTCTGGACTTTGCCATAGGGAGATCGAAGGCGATTGTCGAAGGTCTGCCCACAGATGGGTCTATGAAAGACCGAGTGTGTTGTTGATGTCGAAACCGCGCGCGAAGCTGCCCTTCTCCGAAGAGACCCTGCAGGCCATGCTTGTCCGCGTGCTGCGGCCGCTGGTCAAGCTCGCTCTCGCCTCAGGCTTCAACTTCACCGCCTTCACCGCCGTTCTTCGCCGCCTCTATATCGAGGTCGCGGAGAAGGAGTTCGCGCTGCCGAACAAGCAGCAGACGGATAGCCGCATCTCGCTTCTGACGGGCATCCATCGCAAGGACGTCAACCGGCTGCGCGGACAGGCGCCTGATGCATCCTTTTTGACCGTCGGCGTTTCCCAGACGAGCCGGATCCTGGCCAGGTGGCTGGCCGATCCGCTCTATTGCGATGCGGAGGATCGACCGACCGCCCTGCCCCGGACCTCCAGCGATGGCGGCCCGTCCTTCGAAAGCCTGGTGAGCGACATCACCAAGGACGTCCATCCCCGCTCCATCCTCGATGACTGGCTGGACAGAGGGGTCGTCATTGTCGATGAAAACGGCTGGGTCCGGCTCAACCTCTCCTCGATCGTCCCCAATGCCGGCGACGAAGCCCGCCGGCATTATTTTACCCGCAATCTTCGTGACCATGTGCAGGCGTCGGTCATGAACCTGATGAACGACCCGCCTCCCTATTTCGAACGCGCGGTTCATTACGACGGCATGTCGCCGGCGCTGGCCGCCCGGCTCGACGAAATCGCGCGCGAGGAAGGCATGGCGCTGCTCCTCAAGCTCAACAAGCTCGCCCATCAGGCCATCAAGGACGATCCCGGCGGCAACAGCCGCTGGATCTCGGGCGTCTACGTCATGACCGAGGAGCGTGAGGCGGATCTTCAGGCAGAAGCCACCGGGACGGAGGCTGGCGAATGAGCCCGTCGACGATCTCCAGAAGACAGTTTCTGCTGGGCGGAATAGCGCTCCAGGTGCTGATGCCTGCGATGACAGCCGCGCAGCCGACAGGCACCGGCGATCATGGTATCGGCGGCTCCGGGCTTTCCATCGGCGGCGGCGAGAACGACGATCACGGGATCGGTGGAACCGGGATCGTCGGAACGATCCAGGGTTTTGGCAGCATCATCGTCAACAATATCCACATACCGTTCAGCGCGACGACACCGGTCGAGATCGACGGTCGGCGCGTTCCGGCGAGCGCGATGAAGATCGGCCATGTCGCGCGGGTGCTTTTGACGGGAAAACGCGCCGCCCGCATCACGATCGTCAGCGAAGTCCAGGGCCGTATCGACCGCATGGACAAGACCGGGATAAGAATACTTTCGCAAACCGTCGACACATCAGGTTTGTCCACAAAGGGCCTGCGGAAAGGCAAGCGGGTTGCCGTATTCGGCATCCGCAAACCTGATGGAACGATCATTGCACGGCGTATCGAGCCGCGCTCCGTTTCGGATGGCGCCCATATCCGCGGCGTCCCCGTCAAGAGCGGCAATCGCGTCCTGATCGGCGGCCTTTCACTTGGAAGCACGCATGGCTATCTCGCCGGCAAGCAGACGCTGGTGCGTCTCAAGGCGGTCGCCGATCGATTGATCATTACGCGCATTCAGACTGAACCGGTGGTGCCGGGCTTGAAACGCGGCATCGTCAATGTCGAGACCTTCCGGCCCACCGATAGAGGCCAGGCCGGCTCGGGGCCAGGTTCGGCGCCTTCCGGTCCGATGTCGCCGCCGCCTGATGGTCATGGCTTCGTCGATATCGGCGTACGGGATTCGAGCGGGATGACGGGCTTTCCAGGAGGACCCGGTCCGGATGGGTTGGGTCCCCGCCCCCCGCACGGCCCCTGGGATGGACCGCGGCCCGATCATTCGCCTTTCGGCAGAGGCCGGCCAGACGGAGATTTTCCGGACCCGAACAGACAAGGCCGGCCATCCGGTCCTGGCGGCCGTCCCCCAGGACCACCGCCCGGGGGGCCGGGCCCGCACTGAAAGCACAATCAGCCATGTTGACAAATGGGAAATTTTCCCATTTTATGGTCCTTGCGAATCTCGTTTGGGTTACCTCAAGAGGGACTTGCCGATTGGCTAACGGGTCCGCCCCACGCCCGCTAGCCAATCGCTTTGATTTTCAGCCGCTTTTCAGTCGAACCGTGTTTACGAGTCATTGCAAAGGATGGCCGCCCCGACAGGCGCCACCCGAACAGATCGTCACCGTTCAAGAGGAATCAGAAATTGCTTTTGCTGGAACGTGAACCGGATATTTCGATCGAGATGGACGAACCGCCCGTCGTTGCAACCTGGGAAAACCGTGCGCAAATCCTCGACATCATGAACAGCGCGCTGCACATGAGCCACGAATTCCAACTTCTTTGGAATAGCAGCGGCGAAACGGGCCGGCTCAGCCAGGACGATACGGATAGATTGGTCGAGCTGTTGCAAGAGATCAGCGACCTCAATGAAATGCTGATGCGCTTGGCCTGAGCGGCCCGCTGCTGAGCGACTTTCACAAAGCATCCGAAACATGCTGGTATCGAGAAAATTAAATCTCGATGCCCCCACGTGCCCGCCGGCCAGGCTTGACGACGGCGGCTTCAAGCGAGCGTTTTTCGTGGCGGGCAGCCGGTGAGCAAGATCATGCGCCTTGCGCGGGAAAGCTGGGGTTCGGCCATACCAATCTCCTTTGCGATAAATAAAGCAATGTCCTGCAAGCCATCAGGATAGCTGTTGGTGGCTTGATACCGAAAATAGTTTCCCCAATTCATCAACCACCCCAATTTTGGACGGCTGAACTCAGGCTGGGAAGATCGGCTAAGCCCCCGATGTTAAAAGAATTAACCATATCTCAGCGTTCTTCCGAAATAATGCTGTACGTAGATCAGGCCTCTCGACACGCAGAAGCCACAAATTATTTTGGAGACGACCTTGGCTTTTACTATTGCCCGTAGTCTGGTGGCATTTGGTGTCGCCGTTTCAGCCGGCCTTTTCATGTCGATCGGATTGCAGCAATCGGCGCTCGAACGGCTGAAAGTCAATGGCCCTGTCTACGAGCAGGTGGTCTACGGCAAGGATCTGATCGCCGATATTCTGCCGCCGCCGCTCTTCGTGGTCGAATCCTACATGCTCTCCTTCGAAGCGAGCAAATTTCCCGAACTCACCGAAACCAACCTTGCCAAGATTGCCAATCTGAAGGCCGCCTATGACGACCGTCGCGCCTATTGGAAAACCACCCGGCTGCCGCAGGCTTTGAAGGACGAGCTGGAAAACGATGTGCTGGCCAAGGGCGATGCATTCTGGGACGTGATGAACCGGGAGATCATCCCGGCGCTGAATGCCAAGGATGAAGACAAGGCGCACGGCGCGATCGAGCAATTGCGCGTCGCCTTCCATGCGCACCAGGATGCTGTGGAGAAACTCGTCGCGAATTCCGACGCCTTCCTGAAGGGCGAAGAAAAGAACGCAGCCTCGGAAATCGTAACCTGGACGATCTATGCGGGTGCAGCCGGCTTCGGGTCGTTCGGGCTGCTGCTGGTGGGACTCTACTTTCTGCGCCGCCGGGCAATCTTGCCGCTCGATGGCATGAAGGCCTATATGGGCAACCTCGCCGAAGGCGACTTTTCAACCGACGTTCCCTATGCCAACCGTTCCGACGAGATCGGCGCCATGTCCAAGGCCGTGGCGGTCTTCCGCCGCAATGCGCTCGAGCGGCAGGAGGCCCAGACACGCGAAACGGCGCGTCGTGATGCGGAATTTGAGCGCGAACGCAGCCAGCTGGCCGAAAAGGCCACCGAGGAGCAGATCCGCCAAACGGTGATCGATCAACTGACCTATGGCCTGGAACAGCTTTCGACCGGCAAGCTCGACTGCCGGATTACGACACCATTCGCGACCACCTACGAGACTTTGCGCGCAAAATTCAACAACAGCATGGACGCGCTTTCCGCCTCGATGGCCGAAATCGCCCAAACCTCCAAACAGGTGGGCAGTTCCTCGGCCGACATTACCGGCGCTACCGAGAGCCTTGCGGTGCGCACGGAACAACAAGCAGCGATGCTCGAAGAGGCCACGACAGCGCTCGGTGAAATGAATGCCAAAGCGAAAGACGCCTCTGATCACGCCGGCAAGGCGACTGGCATGATGGTCGAGACGCGCAGCAGCGCCGAACATTCGGCGGCCGTGGTTCGCGAAGCGATCGCTGCGATGGAAAGGATCGAAGGCTCGTCCTCGCAGATCGGCGACATCGTCAACGTCATCGACGAAATCGCCTTCCAGACCAATCTTCTGGCGCTCAATGCCGGGGTTGAAGCCGCCCGTGCCGGCGAAGCGGGCAAGGGTTTTGCCGTCGTGGCGCAGGAAGTGCGCGAACTCGCTATGCGCTCGGCCAACGCCGCCAAGGAAATCCGGGCGCTGATTTCCACCTCCTCGGCCCAGGTTTCCACCGGCGTGGAGCTCGTCAACCGCACCGGCAAGGCGCTCCTGGAAATCGAAGGGCAGGTCGAGCAGGTTGCCAACCTGATCGCCCGGATCGTTTCGGTGTCTTCCGAGCAGGCGGTCGCGATCAGCGAGATCAACGCCTCCGTCAACGCGCTCGATCAGGTGACGCAACACAACGCGACGATGGCCGTGGAAACCGCCTCGGCCTGCCGTGCGCTCGGCTCTCAAACACAGACACTGGAAGGCGTCGTCAGGCGCTTTCAGATCGATGCTGCGGCCAGCATGTCCAGACCGCAGAGAGCTGCCTGACGCGCATCGCATTTCCATCGCTCCAAAGCGCGTCACGTCGAAGCTGGTTCAGGTGATGCGCCGGCATCATTGCTGCCCGACGCTCCAACCTCGCAGGGCATCGCAAACCTCCGCTCTGGTGGGCGCGCCGGTGCGCCCGCCGAACACCTGGCATTTGAGCGCCGCCGCCATGGACGACATGCGCATCGTCTCTGCGATCGGCAAGCCTTCCGCTGTCGCCAGCGCGAAAGCGCCATGGAAGATATCGCCGGCTGCGAGCGTATCGACCGTCCTCACCTTCGGAGCGGCAAGATGGACGATTTTGCCGCTTCGGTCATCGAACCAGAAGCAACCGTTTTCGCCTGCCGTAACGCTGATGAAGGCATGCTCGAACTTTCGCTTCAGAAGGCCGACGGTCTTGGCCAGCTCGGCCGTTCCGGTCAGGCGCTCGGCGGCCGGCTGTGAGAACACGATGTGGCTGGCTGCCGGCGCAAGCATCTCGATCACGCCCTCGCCGGCAACATCGCCATCGAGAATGGCCGGCTTGCCCGCCTCTCTCGCTGCCGAGAGCGTGCGCAGCGCAAGCTTCGGCCACCGGACATCGACGAGCACAGCATCGAAAGACGAAACATCCTGCTGTGTGACCGGTTTGGCGGTATCGTGCAGGCCCGCATCGTAGAAGGGCACGATCAGGCGCTCGCCCTGATCGTCAATGAGGATCGTCGAGACGGCCGAGCGGGCGCCCGCCACGCGCAGCATACCGCTCGTGTCTATGCCGCTATTCCCGAGATCTGCAATGATGCGTTCGCCGGTGGCGTCCTCGCCGACGGCACCCCAGAGGCTGGCATGGCCGCCCAGCCGGGCGACGGCAAAGGCCGCGCTCGACGCCATGCCCTCGGCGACCTGCAGCATATCGTAGGGCAGGATCTTGCCCTGGCCGGTTGGTAACGAGCGCACGCGAAACAGCGTGTCGAGCACCGCCGCGCCGACGCAGAGCACGCGGCGCGCCGGGCTAGAGCATGATGCCGAAAAGTGTAAGCGGTTTTCGGACGACATCATGCTCTAACTCTTTAATTTAGAACAGGATTCAGATTCTAGGCCGACCGGCCTAAAATCATCCTGTTCTGGCAGGCGGATCGAAGGCGGAAGAAGTCGTCACGGCCGTCGTCTCATCGGCTCACTTGACGGCGCCGGCCGTCAGGCCCGCCACGATCTGCCGCTGCGCAAACACCGTCAGGATCAGCACCGGCAAGGTAACGATCAAGGCGGCTGCAGCGAGCGGGCCCCAGCTGACCTGTTCGAACGACAGCATGTTGTAGACCGCGACCGGAAGCGTGCGGGTCTCGCGGCTGGCGAGCACGATGCCGAAGACGAAGTTGTTCCAGGAAAAGATCACCGACAGGATGAAGGCGACGACGATGCCGGGCTTGGCGATCGGCAAGGCGACCATGCGGAAGACCTGCCAGGGTGTGGCGCCGTCGATGCTTGCGGCCTCTTCCAGCTCCATCGGCGTCGTCTCGAAATAGCCGATCATGATCCAGACGACGATCGGTACGGTGACGACGAGATGGATGATGATCTGCGGCAGCAGCGTGCCGAGCAGGTTCAGCCATTGAAACAGCAGGAAGAGCGGGATCAGGAAGGAAAGGCCGGGCGTCATGCGCGCGATCATGATGACCATTGCCGACTTCTCCGCCTTCAGGCGGGCGATTCCATATCCGGCCGGAACGCCGATCAGGAGCGCCAGAAGCGTGGCCGCACCCGTCACCAGCACCGAATTCCAGAGATAGAGGAAGAAGTTGTTCTCCTCGAAAACCTTCACATAGTTCGACCAGGCAAAACGCTCCGGAATGAAGATCGGCGGGTAGGCGCCGTTGTCGATCTCGTATTTCAGCGACAGCGAAATCATCCAGAGGAAGAACAGGACGACCGGCGAGATCATCACCACGGCAACGAACAGCAGCCCGATGCGATCGAGCGTCTTGCGCTTCATCAGCGTGCCTCCCCGTCGGACCAGTTCACGCGCTGCCGGATCATCATCAGGACGAAGGAGAGCAGCACGATGAGGATGAAGAAGACCACCGCCATGGCCGAGCCGTAGCCGATATCGTAATAGGCGAAGGCGGTGTTGTAGAGATAGATGTTGATCGTTTCCGATGCCGTGCCCGGGCCGCCCTGGGTCATGGCATAGATGATGTCGAAGCTCTTCACCGCATCGATGCTGCGGATGATCACCGCGATCATCAGGAACGGCGCGATCATCGGCAGCGTGAGATAGCGGAATTTCTGCCAGACATTGGCGCCGTCGATCTCGGCACTTTCATAAGGTTCGCGCGGAACCGCCGCCAGCCCCCCGAGCACGATCAGCATGACGAGCGGCGTCCACTGCCAGCTTTCGACCAGAACCAGCGAGGGAATGACGCTGCGCTGATTGTAGATCCATTCCTGCGGGCCGATGCCGACGAAGGAAAGGAGATAGTTAAGCACGCCGAGCTGCGGATGGTACATCATCGTCCAGACGAGGGCGATGGCGACCGGGGTCGCCATCATCGGCATCACGAATATGCCGCGGATAAGACCGCGCAGCGGGAATTGCGCATCGAAGATCAGCGCGGCGAGCGTCCCCAGAAAAAGCGGAACCACGACGGACAGCGTCGTATAGAGCACTGTATGCCAGAGCGACTCCCAGAAGCGCACGTCGGTGGCGAGTCTGATATAATTATCAAGCCCGGCAAACACCTGGGATTGGCCTAGCGTCCAGCTGTTGACGCTCATCCATACCGTAAACACCCATGGAAAGACGATGACGGCGGATATGACGATGAGCGCCGGGATGACGAAGGGCCAGTAGTTGGGAGCAAACCGATCCGGTTTGCTCCCTCCTTTCGACGCCTTGGCCGCTGCGGCCGTTTCGATGCTTGCCGAGGTCATTATCCCTCGCTTTTCGCCAGGACGGGTTCGAACTGTGCCGTCGCGGCCTTCAGCTCGGCTTCAGGATCGGCACCGCCGATCATGTTGGTCAGACCGACGCCATAGATGTCGCGGAACTCGGTGACCGGAATGATGACCGGCAGGGCAAGCTGCGAGATCTTGCCGGAGCCGACGACGGCATCCAGCCATGCGGCCGGCATCTTGACGCCTTCGCGGACCTTTGCATCCTCCAGCACGGACTGACGGAAGGGAACGCCGGCGCCGGCCTGCAGCAGGCGCGCGCCCATTTCATGCGAAATCGCCCATTGGCAGAAGAGGTAAGCGGCTTCCTTCTTCTGGCTTGCCGCGACGACGCCAAGCCCGTCGCCGAAGGTGCCTGCGGCCTGTGCCTTCGGGCCTTTCGGCATGATGCCGTAGCCGACCTGGCCGACGACACGCGATTTTTCCGGATTTTCGATCGGCGGCGCAAAGCCGACGCCATCGAGCCACATGCCGATCTTGCCCTGCAGGAAGGCCGACTGCGCCTCGGCCCAGTTGAAGCCGGAGACGCCGGGAGGGGCGGTCTTGGTCATCAGCTTCTGATAGAGCTTGGCCGCATCGACCGCTTCGGGCGATGTCGTGCGCAGCTTGCCATCAGGGCCGAGCGGGCTCGAGCCGTAACCGAGCAGCAGTGACGTCCAGACCGGCGTATTGGCGTTCTTGAGGCCGCGGGCGACGAAGCCGTAGGTGTTGGTCGAAGGGTCGGTCAGCGCTTCGGCGGCACTTGCCAGTTCGTCGAAGCTCGTGGGATAGGCAAGCCCCTTCTTCTCGAACAGCGCCTTGTTCCAGTAGATGATCCAGTAATCGACAGAAAAGGGAAGAGAGCGCAGAACGCCGCCGGCGTCCTTGGCGAAGGCAAGACCGGCTTCGGCGAAATCGCCCTCGGTGAGCGACGGGTCGGTCAGCGAAGGATCCTTGAGGAAGCCGCTGATATCGGCAAGCCAGCCGCCCTTTTCGAACTGCCGTTTCTGGACATGGTAGCTCATGTGCACGACGTCGAAGCTCGGTTTGCCGGAGCTGAGCTCGATCGTCGTCTTCTGGCGCTGCTGCTGTTCGGGCGTCGCCTCGGCATTGACCTTGATGCCGGTCAGCGTCTCGAATTCAGGCAGGTACTTCAGAAGGATTTCGCTGCGCGGGCTCTTGACCAGGTTGACTTCGAGCGTCGTGCCGGTGAAGCGCTTCCAGTCGACGGCGGCAAATGCCGAGCGCATGCCGAGCATGCTGCCGGCCCCAAGCGCGGCCGTCCCTGCCAGAAAGCCTCTTCGCGTCGGGTTCAAAAATGATGGCATGTGATCCTCCTCTTTTTGCCGGCGATCTCCTCACCTCCGGCTGATTATTCCCGATTATATCCTCAGCGCACGATCCCTTGCACCGTTGATGTGTGCGACAAGGCTGTTGACGGCGTCCTCCGCCGATCGTCGCTCGATCGCCTCGAGCACCTTCAGATGCTCGCCCATGACAGGCCCGACGTGACCGTCGATGCGAAACCGATCCTGGCTGATCAGGCGCATCTTGATCGAGTTTACGCGGTAGGCGTTCGAGATGATGGTATTTCCAAGCGCATCGATAAAGGCATCATGCATGCCCCAATCGACGGCTTGCGCGCGCAGTTCCAGCTCATGCGAGCCGTCGCCGCTGCGGATGGCGTCGGCGATATCGCGATGCTGCTTCAAAAGCTTTGCGATCGTCTCGTCCGACGCTGACCGGGTGAAAAGCGCCACGGCCTCCTTCTCCAGGAAGACGCGCAGCTGGAATGCCTCACGAATAAGGTTGAGATCGATGTGAGCGATCTGCAAACCCCGTTGCGGCACGGTCTTGATTAGCCCTTCGGCTTCGAGCCTGGGGATGAGTTCACGAATGGCGCCGAGCGTCAGTCCCGTCAGCTCTACGAGACGGCGCTGGGAGACGAACTGGCCGGGACGCACGTCACGCGCAAGAAGATGGCGCGTGAAGCTCGCATACGCCTTTTCCCGCAGCGTCGGCTGCTCGTCCATTTCGTCCATCGCCTCTTCCCGAAACATGCCTGACCTATGCCGCTTTCGACTGGAAAAGACGATCGAAAGCAAGAGCGAGCTGCGCCTGCCCCTCGGCTGATATTGAAGCGAGCGGCGGACGGACGGCAAGCCAGATTTCCTCCGCCGTCACGTGCGCCACCATGGCCTTCACGGCCGGGACAACAGGCTGTTTCAGCAGTTCGGCCACGAAACCCTCGATGCGGGGGTCGTCCTTGCCCTCTTCGGCCATCAGCCTGACGTCGCGCGGTACAATATTCGCCATGCCGGAGATCGCCCCTTGGCCGCCAAGCCGCACGCCCCTGGCGAGATGCCGTTCATCGCCCACCAGGATGATGAGATCGCCATGCGCCTTGAGCAGGCTTTCGGTATACGGCCAGTCGCCGGAAGAATCCTTGACGCCCGTCACGATATTGGGAAAGGCGGTCCGCAGCCGTCCGATCAGCGACACGGTCAGCGGAACCATGGTGAGCGACGGAAGATTGTAGACGATCATATCACGCGCCTTGTCTCCCAGCATGGCGAAGACGGCCGCAAACCACCGAAAGACACCGTCGTCGCTGACGTTCTTGAAATAGGACGGCGGAGCAAGAAGGATATTACGAACGCCGTGGGAAAGAGCATGATCGGCCTGCATCGCCGCATCCTCGGCGGCATCGACCAGCACGCCGACGATGATGTTTCCTGCCGCGATCCCGGCATCGAGAAAGGCCGCGAAGACGCGCTCACGTTCCCGGTTTCCGATGGAGGAGCCTTCTCCTGTCGTTCCGAACAGGGTTACGCTCGAGCATCCGGCAGCGAGGCATCGCCTTGCCTGCGCGATCATAACATCGATCGCAATATCGCCATTGCTGTCGAACGGCGTGGCGAGAGCGACTGACAGCCCGAATTTCTGGGTCAAATATGCTTCCTCCCGATTGTTGGGATTAGATGTAGCAGGCTGACATGTTAGTTGTAAAGAGGTGATTGCGTGCCATCCCGCTTTGCGATCGCCGCTGCCGTTTCCTTTCAATCAGCCCACACGTTTTGCCGTACCACCGTTTGCCCGCACCAGCGCCATCAGCATCGGGCCGATCGCAAATTCCCCTCGCTCGGTCCTTCGCGTGAGATCGCGGAGATAGCCGCCGGGCGAATTGATGTGTCCGCCCCTTTCCAGAATGCAGGCGATCACGGTCGCGGCATTTTCCGGCCCCATGCCGGTGCAGGCTTCCTCATAGGCCGAGGGGCTGACGCCGAGCATCGAGCGGACGACGACCGCAGCCGACATCAGGTCGCGCCAGTTGCCGATCGTTCCGCCCGGCCCATAATCGAGAATTTGCGGGCAGGCCTGAAGAACCAGACCAAGCGGGAAGGATTTCAGCGTATGTCCTGCCACAGGTTCGGCCACGCCGGATCTCCTGCGGCTGATTGCGGCGGTCGATGCCGGATGTTTCAATCCCTGTTCGTCCTGCGGCCCGGCGATCGGGTCGTTATCACCCGCCGGCTTCGCGCCCTGCTTCGGTTCGAAGCTTGGTTCAAGTTCAGATGTGGAGTCGGGGTTTGAATTCTGTTTGTGACGCTCAATCTGAGACTCATTGGCGTCTATTTTTTGTAATTTTATATGTCTTTCCAGCAGGTTGACGGTTTCGTCGCGCAGCAGGACCATCTCGTCGAGCAGTGCCGTCAATTCCTCGGCTCCCGCCACGCGCGGAATCCTGCGCACGAGATCGCGAAACATCAACGACATCTGCTCCCAGTCGCCGGGTACCGCTTCATCGAGCGCTGCTGAGATCAGCTTGGAGATGTCCCGCCGGCAGACAGTGAGACGTTCCCTGGTCGCCCGGATGAGCTCCCGGTCGGCAATCACCTCGGCGGCCAGACCTTCAATCTCAACCGCGCGTGCGAGCAGTGGGGCGACGCTGAAGCCGAAAGCCTCACCGATCTCCCCTGCCCTGTCGCGGCGCGCATAGCGCTTTCCGTTCGGGCTGTCCTTGCGCAGGATCAGGCCGGCCTCGACCAGCACGGCAAGATGCCGCCGCAATGTCGCCGGCGTCATTCCCCGGGCGCGGAGCGAAAGCTGCGCATTCGAGGGAAAGACGATCAGGCCCTTCTCTTCGGAAATCTCGTCATCGGGATAGAAGGTCAAAAGCGCATCGAGCACCGTCAGCGCCCGATCGCTCACGCCGAGCGCCGGACGTGCCTCGCAGATCGCCCTGAACAGCTTCCATTTGCTGCGTCTCATCCCCGGCTCGATGGTCTCGGCCAGTTGCTGGCTTGCCAGCATGCCAAGCGACATCGGCCGCCGCCCAAAGGGCGTCGTCACATATCCACTCTCCATTTGCCTTCACCTTCGTTCAGGCAAAAGAAAACCGTCCACCAATTTGGTGCCTAAGACGCTTGACTGTGATTCGTGGAAATGCGATTCTCGATGTGCTTAAGATCTGAGAAGGGCTTCCACGACGGCGTCGTTGGGGGCCTTTTTCTTTTGCGCGTTACGCTCCTCTGTCCTTTTTGAACTCCTGAAACAGGCCCTGCAGCCTTTCCTGGACGAATTGATCGAAACCGGGGGCGGTCTTGCCGTCGAAGACGAAGGTCGCACCGGACGCCGTTTTCTTGACCATCACAGGCACGCCGCTGACCGCGGTTTTGGCAATTGCCGGCTTCGGCGCCGCCGTCCGCTTCGTTGCCAGCACAAGGGTGCGGTGAAAGCGCTCGTCGCTCGAGATTTTGTGCGCGTCGTCCGCGGACAACTCGGCGATGATCTTCTCGATGTCTGCGTCTTCAAGACGCTCACCCAGTTCCAGCCAGCGCCGCCGGCCGATATCGGGCGCCGCACCGATGGCATTGATGAGATCGAGGGGCACCTGCCGGATGACGATCAGCATTCTCGACAGGGCCGCCTTGTCGACGCCGAGGGCCGCCATGATGACATCGCGGCCGAAGCTGCGCTCCTCGAGCCGCGACGCAAACAACGCCCGTTCGATATAGGAGAGATTGGTTCGAGCGCTGTTTTCCTGCCCCTGGCTGACGACCAGCTGGCCGTCTGTGAGATCGCGGACAACCGCTCGTACCCTGATGCCGATCTGTTTCGTGGCCGCCAGGCGACGATGGCCGTAGGCAACCTGATAGCGTCCCCTGGTTTCGGGGTGCGGGCGAACCAGGATCGGAACCTGCTGCCCGTGCTCGCGGATCTGCTCGACGAGCTGGGCGAGTTCGGTCGGATCGATCGCCAATCGATCGCTGACGAAAGAGGCGTCGATCAGGCCGGTATCGAGCTCGACGATGGTCTGGCCGGCCGCGAGCTGCCGTTCCAGTTCACTCGCCCGCTCCATTTTCTCGGTAATGTTTCCGAGCGTTTTGGTGATGCCGCCGACCGGCGCAGCGCTGCGCTCCTGCGGCACGAAACCGGCGATCGGTCGATTGTCGCGCGGTGCGACTGCCTCGGTTCTTGCCGGGCTCGGAGCGGAAATCTCGATGAGGTTCTTACGCGCCATCTATCTATTTCCTCCCCCAGGTCGAACGAATATGCGCCTCGATCTCGCCGTTCACCAGGTTGAGGGAGTCCAGCGCCCGGTCATAGGTTCCGCGGGTAAACTGCGATCGCTCGACCTCGTAGAGGGTCTGCTTGGTAACGCCGGCATCGGCGACCGCCGTCGACTTTACCATCGCATTGTGGAGCATGCGATTGCCGAAGATCGCCCGCATGAAGCCGGTCATCTGGCTCTGCGGCCCGTCGTTCGGCTCGAACCGCGTCACGAGATAACGCATCCAGTCATAGCTGGTGCGTCCGCCCGCCTTCTCCACGACCGACATCAGCTCGCTCGTCATCGTCAGGAACTGCGACATCGACATAACGTCGAGCATTTGCGGATGAACCGTGATCAGGACTGAGGTTGCCGCGCAGAGCGCCGACATCGTCAGGAAACCCAGCTGCGGCGGGCAGTCGATGACGACGACGTCGTAAAGGCTTTCGATCTCCGTCAGCACTTCGCCGATGCGGGCGAAGAACATCGTCTCCGCCGTACCCGACGACATCGCCTTCGGCGTCTCGTGCTCGAACTCCATCAGCTCGAGATTTCCCGGAATGAGATGCAAATTGGGCGTGTAGGTGGCGCGCACGATATCGGCGATGGGGCGCGGATCCTCATAGCGGATCGCGCCATAGATCGTTTCGCCCTCGCCGACGTCGAATTCCGGCTGATGGCCGAACAGGGCCGACAAGGAGGCTTGCGGGTCGAGGTCGACGGCGAGCACGCGGTAGCCCCTCAGCGCCATGAACTGCGCCAGATGGGCCGCGGTGGTGGTCTTGCCCGAGCCACCCTTGAAATTCATGACGGAGACGATCTGGAGCTTTTCCCCCGGCCTGCGGGCCGGCACATATTTCGGCGTGCCGTTTCGCTCGTCGAGGACCCGGCGAATCCGGTCCATATCCGTTGCGCTGTAAAGCCGCCGTCCGTTTGCCAGAGGATCGGGCCCATGGCCGTCGGCCGCCACCTGCCGGAGATAACCTTCGCCGATGCCGATAAAGGCTGCGGCCTCCGCCGGCGAAAATGTTCTGATGGTCTTTTGCGACAGCGGCGGGAAGATTTTTGCCTGATGCTGCTGAAGTTGATAGGACAACTCCTTGGCATCCGTTGCCAGAAGCGACGGGAGATGCTCTTGATCGTCCTGAAGAGCAAGACTCGGCTGCATGATCTTTTTCCCAAATAACTGCGCAATTTTGAACGAAAGCGCTTCAGTTGCGCAGTTACTATATGCCGCGATTCGTGACCGAATTACAAATGCTTAACCAAAAGGCAGATCGAGCCACGAAAAACGGGTTCGGCAATCCGGCAGTTTCCGGGTCCACTTACCGGTGATTCGCACCCGCCCGAAGCGCCGGCGAGCAAGGCCGATGCCCCCATTATGCACATGAAGTTCATTGAATTTTTTGCGACGCCGCCGGCAGCCCGGAAAGCCTATTGTCCGTCATTTTCAGATGGTTGTTACCGGCAGTGCGTAACGGTCGCCTGCGCTCGGCGGTTGCCTGACGAAAATAAGCCGCCGGTCAGTTCGAGACGACTGAGAAAAGGCGATGAGCGAACAAAACGGCCGACAAAATGCCGATCGGGATGATCTAATCCGCCATCGATCGGTAGAGCCATTCGGAGAGCGTCTCGGATGCCATCCGCGCGCCATCGCCCGGAAGCAGTGCATCCTCGGTCAATTCGACACCGAAATACGACGTGGACGGATCGGTGATCACCGGCCGCTCGTCTTCGTTTGCGGTGAGATAGATCCGTGCGATCTCATCAACACCGAACTGTTCCGGGCCGCCGATCTCGACGATGCCGCCCAAAGGCATCGAGACGGTCAATTCGGCCAGGAAGGCGGCGACGTCACCGGCTGCGACAGGTCTCATCAAGGCTGGCGGCAATCGAACGACATCGCCTTGCGCACCGATGTCGATCAATCCGCTGATGAACTCGTAGAATTGCGTGGACCGGAGGATCGTATAGGGCCGATTAGACGCCCGGATAAGATTTTCCTGCACCATTTTCGCACGAAAATAGTCGCTTTCCACGAGCAGCGGCGTACCGACGACGGAAAGCGCGAGATAATGCGCAACACTGGCTTCAGCGGCGGCCGCGAGCAAATTCTTCGTCGATTCCTTGAAGAAATCCAGTGCAGCGCTGTCGCCGAAGGAGGCGGCATTGGTCACATCGACGACGATGTCGGTTCCGGCTATGGCCGCTTCAAGGCCCGCGCCGGTAACCGTATCGACGCCAAGCGACAAGGATGCCGCCGTAACCTCATGGCCTGACCGGCGCAGGCCTTCGCTGAGCAGCGTTCCGATGAGCCCGCTTGCTCCCACCACGGTAATTTTCATGTCGGCATCCTCGCGATCGATTACATCGACAATGACCGGAAAGCCAAGAGCCTTCCATCATGCATGAGGGTGGCTACCTTAGCCCTAGGTATAGCCGAGCAGACCCAAGGTTTAGGATGGCGATCGGGAACCGCAAACAGCCTCCCCTCCACGGTGGCGCTGAAGATCCGGTCGGCGGGCGCAACGCTACCTCGCCGCGCAATCTATGGATTTCCATGAGTTGCGGCTGTGGTGCTGCGGGATTACGGTTCGAGTATGAGCTCGCCGGCCCCGACATCAAGAACGAGTGCTGCACCGGATGCTTGTGATACCCGGGCTTTGCCTGCCCGACAGGAGCGATTGATGATGAACGTCTGGTCGCACCGTCCCCAATCCGTGTATCTGGGGCTTTTCATTGCAGCCTATGTGCTCGCCTGCGGCTTCGCCCAGTCGCTGGCGATCGTGCCGGGAACGGGTATTTCCATCTGGCCTCCGGGCGGACTTTTCATCGCGACACTCATCCTCGCCTCCAGGCGCACCTGGCCATGGTGGATACTGGCCGGCTGCCTGGCTGAGTTGTTCAGCAATGCCCTGTGGTTCTACAGTCCGCTGCCTGCGGCCCTCCTGATCTATGTCGGCAATGCTCTCGAAGCGGTCGTCGCGGCATGGTTGGTCAATCGGAGCTTGAAGCGTCCCGCGCAGTTGGAAACCTTGCAGGAGGTTCTTGCATTCGTCGTCCTGGGCGCCGGAATTGCGCCAATCGTCAGCGCAACGATAGGAAGCGCGACGCTCGCCTGGTTCGGCATTCAATCGCAATCCTTCCTGACGGCCTGGCCGCTCTGGTGGATCGGTGACGCAACCGGTATCCTGATCGTCGCGCCGCTGGCGCTCACCGTCTTTCACAATTGGCGCGACAAGACCCGGCTCTCGGCCGCCCAATGGCTGGAAGCCTGCGTCCTGGGGCTGATTTTTCTCGGCGTCGCCGCCCTTTCGCTCAGCGGCTACCTTCCCTTCGCCTACATCGTCATGCCGCCGCTTCTTTGGGCCGCGGTCCGCTTCGAATTCAAGGGCGCGGCCATATCGCTCGCCCTCCTCGCCCTGATCGCGGCCATCTTCACGATCACAGGCGCCAGCCATTTTGTCGGCGATGCCGGCTCCCAGAAACACAAGCAGGTCATGCTGCAGCTTTTTCTGGCCATCTCGGCGTTTTCGGCGCTGATCGTCGCCGCCATATCCAGGCAACACCAGCTGGCCGTGCTGACGTTGCGACAAAGCGTGGAGACGTTGCGCGAGCGGGAACAGGAACTTTCGCAGCTCGTCGACATGGTTCCGAGTCACGTCTGGCGCCTGACGCCCCAGGGAGAACCGACCTTTTTCAATAGACGAATGGCCGATTTCCTCGGTCTCGATGTCGCGGATTCGGACAGGCCCGATATGAGCCGGCTGGAGGCGCTCATCGAGGCCGTCATTCATCCCGATGATGCAGTCGGCTTCAGGGATGCGCTTAACCACTGCCTCGCCACCGGCGAAAACTTCGCCATGCGATATCGGCTGCGCCGCGCCGACAACGTCTACCACTGGATGTCGAGCCGCGCCGAGCCGATGCGGGATCAGGCTGGGAATATCGTCCAGTGGTACGGCCTTTGCCACGACATCGACGATCAGGTCCGTGCCGAAGAGGCGGTGCGTCAGAGCGAGCGAGCGCTGCAGCAGATGATCGACGCGGTGCCGGTTCGCGTCTGGAGCGTCGAGCCGACGAGTGGCTCGGTCTATTTCAACAAACGTTATCAGGACCATTTCCGCGCCGTCATCGCCGGTTTCGACGCTCTCGGCGAGCCGCGCATCGAAGAGCTGCTGCAGCAACTGATCCACCCCGAAGACGCAGCCGGCGTTCAGCGCACGCTGCGGAATTGTTTCGAAAACGGCAACGGCTCGGCGATGCGGTTTCGCTGGCTCGAAAAGGACGACGTCTACCGCTGGGCGGAATGCAGGGTGGAACCCCGGCGCGATGACGACGGAACGGTCGTGCAATGGTACGGCGTTTCCCTCGACATCGACGAGGAGGTTCGCGCCCTGGAGGCACTGCGTGATCGCGAGCGCGAACTCTCGCAGCTCGTGGACATGGTCCCGGTTCACATCGCCCGCATGGCACCGAACGGCGAGCCGACCTTCTTCAGCAAGCGCACTCTGCAATCCATTGGAGTGGATGACGTCGCGACCTGGGACAAGCCTGATATCAGCCGCTCGGCGGCCATCATCGGCGCAACCGTGCATCCCGAGGACGGGCCTCGAATGAGAGAGGTGCTCGCTCACGCGCTTGCGACCGGCGAGCCCTATACCATACGGTACCGACGGCGCCGCGCCGATGGCGTATATCGGTGGATGGAAGGTCGCGCGGAACCTTTGCGGGATCACAATGGAGAGATCGTGCAATGGTATGCGGCTGCGATCGACATCGATGACGAAGTGCGTGCGCAACAGGCGCTGCGCGAGAGGGAACGGGAGCTATCACAGCTCGTCGACATCGTCCCGAGCCTTCTCTGGCGCCTGGACGCGGATGGCGAACCGACCTTCTTCAACAAGCGGCTGATCAATTTTCTCGGCCAGGACATTGCAAACACTGAGAAGTCCGGCATGGACCGGCTGTCGGCCATCATCGAAGCCGCCATCCATCCAGACGATGCCGACAGCCTTGCCGAAGCGCTGAGGCACTCCTTCGCCACCGGCGAGCGCTTCTCCAAGCAGTATCGCCTGCGGCGCGCCGACGGCGTCTACCGCTGGGTGAAAGGCAGCGCCGAGCCTCTGCGGGATGAGAGCGGGCAGATTATCCAGTGGTACGGTCTCACCAATGACATCGACGATCAATTGCGCATCGAGGAGGAGCTGCGCGAGCGAGAACGTTCGCTCTGGCAGATCGTCGAAACGCTGCCGGCAATGATCGATTGCGCAGCACCTGATGGAGAGCCGGTCTACCGCAACCCCCAGCTCCGCGACTTCCTCGGATATAAGCTTGAAGAGCTTGACGGAACCGGGAAAACCCGGCTGGACGGCACACTCGATGCCGGCGTTCATCCCGACGACGTGGCGGGTGTCAAAGAGAACTACGCCCATTCATTGGCCACTGGCGAGCCCTATGCGCGCCGGCATCGCCTGCGGCGGTTCGACGGCGAATATCGCTGGGTCGAGACACGCGCTGCGCCGATGCGCAATGCCGAGGGCGTCATCGTCCAGTGGAATGTCATCTGCCTTGATATCGACGGAGAGGTTCGGGCGGAAGAGGATCTGCGTCAGGCGCGGGAGGGGCTTGCGCGGGCGAGCCAGGTGGCGAGCCTCGCCGAGCTTTCGGCCTCCATCGCCCATGAGGTGAACCAGCCGCTGGCGGCCGTCGTCGCGAACTCACATGCCTGCCAGCGCTGGCTCCTGGCCGAACCGCCGAACATGGAGCGGGCGCAGAGGACGGTCGAGCGCATCATCCGCGACGCCAACTCCGCCGCGGATGTCGTCAGCCGCATCCGCGCCCTGTTCAAACAATCCGCTGACAGGAGGGCCCATACAGCACTTGCGGGCGTCGTCAGCGAAGCGCGCAACCTCATGGCCGAGGAAACAGCGCGCCGCCGCGCCCGGATCGAGATGGAGGTCGATGGCAACCTTCCGCTCATCGCCATCGACCGCGTCCAGATCCAGCAGGTTCTGATCAATCTCATCCGCAACGGCATCGAGGCGATGGACACTATTGCCGGCGACAGGGTGATCGAGATGCGCCTGCGCCACATAGGCAACGCCGTCCAGACCGAGATCAGCGATCGCGGCCAGGGGATCGAGTTTCCCGAGAAGATGTTCGAGCCGTTCTTCACCACGAAGGAAAACGGCATGGGCATGGGTCTGGCGATCTGCCGTTCGATCGTCGAACTGCACGGCGGACGATTGTGGGCAGAGAAGAACAATCCGCACGGAGCAACGTTGATCTTCACCTTGCCTATTGAAATGAAGGCGGCGTCATGACGAGAGACGATCATATAGTCTTCATCGTCGATGACGATGAACGCATCCGCGAAGCGCTCGGCGAGCTGCTGGACTCGCATGGCATGCGCGCCGTCGCCTTCGAATCGGCCGGCGATTATGTGAAGATGGATAAGCCGGATGTCCCTGCCTGCCTTATCCTCGATATCGAACTGCCCGATATCAACGGCCTCGACCTGCAAAGACAGATCGCCAACGGCGATCATCCGCCGATCGTCTTCATCACAGGACATGGCGACATCCCCTCCTCCGTGCGTGCGATCAAAAGCGGCGCCGTGGATTTCCTGACCAAACCCTTCAGCGATGCCGATCTCATGGCGGCAATCCATGCGGCGATCGCCCAGGATCGGGACAAGAGGTCCGAACGCGCCGAACTCGACATGCTGAAACGACACTACCTCGAGCTGACGCCGCGAGAACGCGAGGTACTGCCGCTTGTGGTCAGCGGTCTTTTGAACAAGCAGGCGGCCGCCGAACTCGGGATCAGCGAAGTCACGCTACAGATCCATAGACGAAATGTGATGCAGAAAATGGCGGCGGCCTCGCTCGCCGATCTCGTGCGGATCGCCGAGAAACTGGAAATACCGATTACCCACTCGCGCCGGGTGGGGGGGAATTGAACATGAACGAGACAAGACATGTCGTCGCAATTGTCGACGACGATCCAAGACTGCTGGAATCGATGGGCGACCTGCTGGAATCGGCGGGTTATGTGGCCCGCGGCTTCTCGTCGGCGGGCTCGCTGCTCGTCAACGGGCTGTCGGACCTCGACCTGCTCATCACCGATATCGGAATGCCCGGCATCGACGGCTTCGAACTGCGTGACCTGGTGAGCAAGTCGCGTCCCGAGTTGCCGGTATTCCTGATCACCGGGCGCCACGAGATAGCGGATCAGGGCCGCGCTCAAGGCGCGGGCGGATTTTTCCGCAAACCTTTCGATGCCCAGGCCCTGCTGGCGGCCATCGCCAACGCTTTGCATAAATCGACAGATGGAGGGTAACATGAGAGTTGACCAGCCGTTGCTGCGGAGATCGGCGCCGTTATCATTGCAGCGCAATTGTGAAGAGGCTGAGCCGCTCGTCCTCATCGTCGATGACGACGTATCGGTTCGCGAGGCGCTGTCGGAGCTGATCCTGTCGGCAGGTTTCCGATCGGCCAGTTATGCCTCGACCCGCGAGCTACTCGACGCCGATATCCTGGATAGTCCCGGCTGCCTGATCCTCGACGTGCGCATGCCGGGGGCAAGCGGCCTCCACCTGCAACGTCATCTGGCCGAAAACGGCATTCCCAAGCCGATCATCTTCCTGACGGGGCATGGCGACATCCCGATGACCGTCCAGGCGATGAAGGCCGGCGCCGTGGACTTTCTCACCAAGCCGGTGCGAGACCAGACGCTGCTCGACGCCATCACCGCGGCCATAACGATGGATGCCGAACGACGGGCGGAAGCCGCGGTCTCCAAGCGCAACATCGAGCGCCTGGAGACGCTGACGCAGCGTGAACGCGAAGTTCTGCACGAAGTGGCGCACGGCCGCCTCAACAAACAGATCGCCTTCGATCTCGGCATCAGTGAAGTGACGGTCAAGCTGCATCGCAGCAATGTCATGCACAAGATGGAGGCCGCCTCGATCGGCGAACTGATCCGGGCCTGGGAGACATTGCCGGCGCAGATGCGTCAGGCTGGGTCGCGTTAGCTTTTAGCCGCGTGCCTATAACGGGTGCCGGCTGTCCAATTTAATGCGTGTCGTATCCGATTCGCGCCAAAAAAGACGATCCGGCACCGACAATGGGTTTCGGCGCCGCACCCTTGCGTTATCTCTAAATTAAAGCTCGGGGATATGATCTGGTGCCCGGCTTTGATTCCCCAAAGGAGATCTCGCCTTGAACAATCTATCGTCCGCCGCGCCCTTCCCTGAAACCGACGCCTTCGGCGACGAAGCCACCTTCCTGTCGGCCTTGGGGAATGCCAAACGGCTTCACATTCTGCATCTGTTGAGCGCAGGAGAAATGTCCGTGACCGTCCTGGCTGACGAAGTGGGATTGAGCCAATCTTCGACTTCCCAGCATTTGGCAATTCTTCGGGAGCAGGAACTCGTGCAGACGCGAAGGGCTGCCCAGACGATCTATTATTCACTTCAGTCGAGAGCCGCCAGGGTGATGCTCGATACGCTCGCCGACATCTTCGGATCGCATCCTCGTACGGTAGTGGACCGAGTCCGAACTGTGAACGCCTGAGGCAAATGGGGAAGGTACTGCGGCTGGATCAGGGCCAAGCTTAGCGAGCCATGATTCTGCTCGCTATTATCGGGAAGTATCGGAGCGACTGAGCTTTGGTATCGAGACTGCGGGCGCGCGGGCAGCATCCGGCTGACCGCACACCGATGCGCATCGATGGCAGGATGCCATGGCAGCAATTCTCCCGAAAAACGGGCTGGCGGACATAGGCTTTGGTTTGCTGAGTACGCTCCGGCCGCATAGCTGGGCGAGCAGCGCGGATTCTGGGACGTTCGCGGCGTGAGCCGTGTTAACCGAACGCGACAGGGATGATGAACACAGGGGTTTTTTCGGTTTCACCCTGTGGCCGACGAATTGGCAGGCGAGCGTCCCACCTGTCCGGCTCCCACCTTTTTGCTGCAGGACCGGGCGCTCCCATGCGGGCAGCGGCCGGTCTTCTTTTTTTCAGCGGATCAGGCGAAGGCGTAAGAGCCGTCCGGACGCTTCGGCACGCGCCGCTGCCAATGGATGTAACCCTCCTCCTCCATTGCCTTTTCATCCATTTCGACGCCCCAGCCGGGCCGGTCGGGCCGCAGTTCGAGATAGCCGTCCTTCGGCAGATAGGGATCGACGACGTAGCGGGTTTCCCCTTCCCGCTTCTCGATGTCGAGGCCGCCATAGACATAGGCCTGCCCCTTCGGCAGCCTATATTCGAGAATGCGGAAATTCTGCGCCGCCGCGGAAAAATGAACATTGACGGCCGTTGCAAGCGGACCCATCGGGTTGTGCGGCGCGACGCCGACGAAGAACGCTTCGGCGAGCGTGGCAATGCGGCGCATTTCGCTGATGCCGCCGACGACGCAGATATCCGGCTGGATGAGGTCGGCGCCCTTGACCTGCAGCAGCCGCAGGAACTCGTTTCTGTTGTAAAGCGATTCACCGGTCGCCAGCGTGCAGTTGAGACCCTGTTTCAGGTCGCCCCAGGCCTCGATGTTTTCGGGCCGTAGCGGCTCCTCGAAAAACAGCGGATCGTAGGGGGCGAGCGCATTGCCGAGCTGACGCGCGGCGACCGGCTCGAAAATCTTGGCATGCGCGTCGAAAGCGATCTCGTACTCGTCGTTGACAGTTTCACGCAGCGAACGGAAATAATCTGCCGAAGCTTTGACGACATTACCCCAGCGATTGGAATGCATGTCGATCCGCCAGGGGCTGAGCTTGAAGGCGGTGAAGCCCCACCCCTCCTTCAGGCGATCGAATTCGTCGCGAGCCGCCGGCGCATCCGGCGCGGTATAGACCCCGGCATAGACCTTGATGCGGTCGCGCACTTCGCCGCCGAGCAGCTTGTAGACCGGGACGTTCGCAGCCTTCGCCGCGAGATCCCACAGGCAATGGTCGAGCGCGGAGATCGCGGCAAGGCCGAGCGCGCCCGGCGGGAACCGGCTTTGCTGGATCAGCAGATTGACGAGATACTCGACGCGCGTCGGGTCCTGACCTGAAATAAATCCGTAGAGATAATCGAGCAGCGGCGGCAGCGCCTTGTCGGGGCCGTGATTGTAGCATTCGCCCCAACCCGTCAGCCCGTCATCAGTGTCGAGCGCGACGATTACGCGCGGACGGTCCTTGTCGCGGGTCATGAAAACCCGCATGCGGTCGATCTTCATCTTTCTGTCCTTCTAGCGATTGAAATAGCTGCGGCGCGCCACGCGCGTCTGCACGTAGAGGTGCTCGTTGTCGGTTCCGGGATTATAGGCGCCGGCGGCTTGCGGCACCGAGACATTGCCGCCGCTCGGGAAGCGCGCGACGAAGGCCTCGTCGATATCGCAGCCAAGTCCCGGGCCGTCGGGAACGGCGATCAAACCGTCGACCTGTTGCGGATGCGGCACGATCGTCTGGCGGCGGCCGTCCCAGTCATCGTCCAAGCGCTCGAGGATGAGGGCATTCGGGATCGCTGCCAGCAAATGCAAGGCGGCATATTCCGCCACCGGCCCGAGTGAACCCGAATGCGGCGCCATCTGGATATGATGGGCTTCGGCCATGGCGGCGATCTTCTTCATCTGGGTGATGCCGCCGGCCCGGCCTGTATCCGGCTGGATCACGTCGACCAATTCCTTTTCAATAAGTTCGCGCTCGCCGAAAATGGTCGCCGAGCGCTCGCCGGCGGCAAGCGGCACATGCGCTGCGTCGCGGATGCGCCGGTAGCCGTCGATATTCTCCGGCGCAATCGGATCTTCCACCCACATCAGTTCATAGGGTTCGAGCGCCCGCACCAGCCGGCAGGCATCCGCAGGCGTCAGCCACGGCGGCCCGTGCAGATCGATGGCAATGTCGATGTCGTCGCCGACGGCGTCGCGGAGTGCGGCGACTTTGCGAACGGGATCTGCGACCCCGCCGCACTTGATCGCCTTGATGCCGCGCTCCTTGAGTGCAAGCGCGCGCTCGGGCGTATTGGCATGCGAATAGATCGGAATCCGGTCGCGCACCTTGCCGCCGAGCAACATCCAGACCGGCACGCCGAGCGCCTTGCCCTTGATATCCCAAAGCGCCATGTCGATGCCTGTCATCGCGCCGCCGCCAACCGTTCCGAGCATGCCGTGGCCCATCATGGCAATATGCATCTTCTGCCACAGGCGTTCGATATGAGCCGGATCTTCACCGATGAGCAGCGGCGCAAGATCATGGATCGCCGTCTCGACGACACGCGGCCAGCCCGAACATTCACCGATGCCGGTGATACCCTCGTCGGTATCGATCTTCAGAAACAGCCAGTTTCTGGCGCCTCCGAACTGCTTGGAAGTGCCATCACCAGAACGGTGATCGGCCGCCCAGTTCGAGGGCTGACCGACATGCATGAGAAAGGTGCGCATCCCGGTGATTTTCATCTCTGAGAACTTCCATTCTTGAGATTGTCTGGCTTGAGATTGTCTGGCTTGAGATTATCGGGCGCGACATAGCGGAAACGCTTGGAATGATCTCGGTCCCGCGGATCGGGGCGCGGGATCGCCGATATCAGCGCCTGCGTATAGGCGTGTTCGGGTGTGCGGCAGACCTTTTCCGCATCGCCCATTTCGACGAGCTGGCCTTTGTACATGACGCCGACACGATCGCACATGTAGCGGATGACGCCGATGTCATGGCTGATGAAGATATAGGCGAGGCCGAGTTCATCCTGCAGGCGCATCAGAAGATCGAGAACCTGCGAGCGCACCGAAACGTCAAGCGCCGAGGTCGCCTCGTCGGCAACGATGACACGCGGATTGAGCGTAATGGCGCGGGCAATACCGATGCGCTGGCGCTGACCGCCGGAGAATGCATGGGGGTAACGTTCGCGCGCCCTGGGATCGAGGCCGACCTGCTCCATCAGATGGCAAACGCGCTCATCCAGCGCCCGCCCCTTGGCAATGCCGTTGACGAGCAACGGTTCGCCGATGATCTGGGAAACGGTCATGCGTGGATTGAGAGAACCGAAAGGATCCTGAAACACCATTCGCAACTCCCGCCGTGCGGCGGCCAGCGTCTGACCTTTTGCCGTTGCCAGATCGATGATGTCACCGCTGGCGTTGCGATAGAGGATTTCGCCTGCCGTGGGATCGAGCAGCCGCATGATCGAGCGGCCCATCGTCGTCTTGCCGGATCCGCTTTCGCCGACGATACCGAGCGTTTCGCCCGGTAGAAGCGAAATGGAAACGTCGTTCAGCGCTTTCACCTCGCCGAAGTCCATCGACACGTTGCGCAGTTCGAGGATCGGCGCTTTGGTCCTGTCGAGCGGCGGGCGTGCCAGGCGGATTTCGGCCTTCTGCTCCAGCTTGAGGACCGAGCCGATCAGCATGCGGGTATAGTCGTCCTGCGGCGCATGAAAGATCTGCTCGACCGGCCCGTATTCTTTGGCAACACCGTGATGCATGACGAGCACATCGTCGGCGATCTGCGCCACGACGCCCATATCATGCGTGATAAAGAGAACGGCCATGCCGTTGGCCTTCTGCAACCGGGCGATCAGGTCGAGAATTTCGGCCTGTGTCGTCACGTCGAGCGCCGTGGTCGGCTCGTCGGCGATCAGCAACTGCGGTTTGCAGGCAAGCGCCATGGCAATCATCGCGCGCTGGCGCATCCCGCCGGAATATTGGAAGGCATATCGATCCAGGGCTTTTTCCGGTGAGGGAATCTCAACCTGCTTGAGCAGCGAGATGGCCTCGGCCCGCGCCTCTGCCTTGCTCATCCTGGTGTGCAGCCGAAGCGCCTCGACGATCTGGTTTCCGACCGTGTGGATCGGCGACAGCGACGACATCGGCTCCTGGAAGATCATCGCGATGTCGCGGCCGCGGATCGCCCGGATCTGGCGCCCGCGCGGATTGAGGCTGGTAAGATCGGTCGAGCCGCCGTGTTGATCGTTCAATACGATCGATCCGGCGGCGATGCGGCCGGGCGCATCGACGATCTGCAGGATCGAACGCGCCGTCACGGACTTGCCGGATCCGCTTTCGCCGACGACACAGAGCGTCTTGCCCGGTTCGATCGAGAAAGACAGATCGCTGACGGCGCGAAACACGCCGGTGCGCAGAGGAAACTCGACGGTCAGGTTTTTCACCTGGAGCAGCGGCCTGCCGGCAATGGGAACGATATCGGTCATGCCGGCCTCATTTATTGTAGGGGTCGGCCGCGTCGCGCAGGCCGTCGCCGAGAAGGTTGAGCGCCATGACGGCGACGACGACGGCACAGCCCGGCATGAAGAGCCAGGGCGCGGTGGCGATCGAGCGAATGTTCTGGGCTTCGCGCAGCAGCACGCCCCAGGAGATGGTCGGCGGCTGCAGCCCGAGCCCCAGGAAGGAAAGTGAGGTTTCGGCAAGGATCATTGCCGGCACAGCAAGCGTGATCGACGCGATGATGTGGCTGGCGAAGCTCGGCAGCATGTGACGAAAGATGATGCGCCCTTCGCGGACGCCGTCGAGCCTGGCGGCGGCGACGAACTCCTCGGTGCGCAGCGACAGGAAACGTCCGCGAACGACGCGGGCAAGCTGCGCCCAGCCAGTCAGCGACAGAATGATCGTGATCATCATATATTGCAGCGTCGCCGGCCAATCCTGCGGTAGGGCCGCCGCCATCGCCAGCCAGATCGGGATCGTCGGCAGCGACAGCACGAAATCGATCAGCCGCTGCATGAAGAAATCGATGCGGCCGCCGTAATATCCCGAGATGCCGCCGATCACGATGCCGAGCATCAGTGACAGGAAGACGCCGACGAGGCCGATCGACAACGATACCTGCGAACCCTGCACCGTCCGGCTGAAGACATCGCGCCCGAGCCGGTCGGCGCCGAAGAGAAGCAGCGGCGTCGTCTTGTCGGGCGAGGCGATCAGATGGATGTTGGTGTTGAAGAGGCCGAACACGGAATATTCATAGCCACGCCCGAAAAACTGGACGTCGACACGTTTGGTCGTGTCTTCCTTGAAGATGGCGGCCAGGGTTTCCGGATCGCGGGTCAGCTTCATCGGGTAATAATGCGGGCCGAAGGAGAACCCGTTCTGAGTATCGATCAGATGCAATCTCTGCGGCGGATGAAAGGTTGCCCGCGCATTTTGCAGGTTCGGATCGTTGATGGCGAAGAAGCCGGGAACCAGGGCGACGATATACATCATCACGGTGACGACGAGCGCCACCATGGCCAGCTTGTGGCGGCGGAACGCCCACCAGATAAGCTGCCACTGCGAAGCGACGGCCGCGCGGTCCGGCTGAATGTTTGTGACGGCGATGTCGGCCATATCAGGCTCCTATTCCAACCGGATGCGGGGATCGACCAGCGCAAGCAGGATGTCGCTGATCAAAGAGCCTATCAGCGTCAGCGCGCAGATCAGCAGAACGAAGGCTCCGGCGAGATACATGTCCTGGGCCATCAGCGCCTGCAGCAGCAAGGGCGCGGCCGTCGGCAGATTGAGGACGATAGCGACGACGACCGAGCCGGAGATGAGGTTGGGCAGCAGCCAGGCAATCGTCGAGATGAACGGGTTGAGCGCGATCATCATCGGATATTTCATCAGCAGCCGGAATTCCGAGAGCCCCTTTGCCCGTGCCGTGGTCACGTAAGGCTTCGGCAGTTCGTCGAGCATGTTCGCACGCATGACGCGGATGAGGCTCGCCGTCGAGGAGACGGCAAGGATGATGACGGGAAGCCAGAGATGCGAGAAGAGATCGCCCATCTTGGCAAAGCTCCAGGGCGCATTCTCATATTGCGGCGAAAACAGCCCGCCGACATCCTGGCCGAATTCGACCGCTGCGATATACATCAGCACCAGCGCCAGCAGGAAGGACGGAACGGCCAGACCGAAAAATGTGAAGGCCGTGAAGAAATAGTCGCCGATCGAATATTTGCGCACGGCGGAAAAGACGCCGATCGGCAGGGCGATCGCCCAGGTGGCGATCAATGTCGAAAGAGCCAGGACGAGGGTCAGCGCCATGCGCTCCCAGATCAGATCGGAGACCGGCTGCTGCCACTCGAAGGAAATGCCGAAGTCGCCGCGCGACAGGATGCCCCACATCCATTTGAAATATTGGATGAGCATCGGATCGTCGAGGCCGAAGCGCTCGCGCAATTGCGCCGCCGTGTTCTGATCGACGATCTCGTTGGAGGCCGCCAGCGTCGCGATGTAGGTGGTGACATAGTCGCCCGGCGGCAGCTGGATCAGCACGAAAGCGAGGAAGCTGACGGCAAAAAGCGATGGAATCATCCATAGAAAGCGTTTGGCGATAAAGACCAGCATGAGGCGCCTCTTGCATTAAACGCCGCCCGCCGGGCCCCCTGTCGGCTGTCAAAGCCGGCAAGGCATCTCGGAAGGCGAACCGAAGAAAGCGCCGTACCGTCGGTACGGCGCTCGATCAAAATCAGCTCGTGAAGGTGAACTGCTGCGGCATCGCAGGCCCCGGATTGGGCCAGGACCAGCTGTCCGGCTCCTTCTCGGGAACATTGCGCAGATTGTTGCGGATGATGCCGAAGCCGCCGACCGCAAGGCAAAGGCCCACTGTCTCGAATTCCTCCGCCGCGATATCGAAGATCTGCTTCATGATCGCGCCGCGCTTGTCGAGATCGGCCGTCGAGCGCGCTTCGTCGAAAAGCTTCATACGCTTTTTCTGGCTTTCCGGCGGCTCTTCGCCACGAGCACCGTTTGAGGTGTACCACAGCGTCCACGGAATGGCGTAACGAGAGCCCTGCGGATGGAAGGCGAAAAAGTCGCGCGGATCGAGCATCGGATCGAGACCACCCGGCCCCGGCCATACCTGCGCATCATGGGCATTGTCGTCGCCGCGGGTATAGTAGAGCGCCCGCTCGATCGTGTTGACCTTCATGTCGATACCGATCTGAGCCCAATGTGTCTTGACCAGTTCCAGGGCATCGACGAGGTCGGGATAGAGCGTCGGAATGACGTCGATCGAGAAGAACACCTTCTGGCCGTCCGGCCGCAGGCGGAAACCGTCGCCGCCTTTCTTGTAGCCGGCCTGATCGAGCATCGCGCCAGCCTTGTCGGCGTCATATTCGGTGAACTGGCGCGCGTATTTCTCGTGATACCATGGATGGGTCGGGCGCGGCCCGGCCTGGTAGGGCTCGCTCTGCCCGAAATAGACGATATCGATGAGCTCCGGCCGATTGATGCCGATCGACAACGCCTGCCGGAACGACTTATCCGCAAACATCTTGCGCATGGCAGGATCTTTGTGGGTGATGTTGAAGTAGATCTGGCACTGTTGCGAGGCCGAAGGCACGAGCGTCAGCAGCCGATAATCGCCCTTCTGCATGTTCTGGGAGAGTGTCGGCTTGTTGGCCAGCACGCTGATGTGACGTTCCTGGATATCGATCTTGCCGGAGATGACGTTCAGCATCAGCGATTCGACATCCTGCGAGATGCCGAAATTGATCTCATCGATATAGGGAAGCTGGTTGCCTGCCGTATCGACCTGCCAGAAATAAGGATTGCGGGTCATGACGACGCGGGTTGCGCCACCGACATAGGGTTCCTTGACAACCCATGGATCGAGCGTCGGCTTGTCGACATTGCCCCAGCGCGTCGGGATCTCGATATCGCCGCAGCGGCTGCGGAACAGCTCCGTCCAGCTGGTGACGCCGGCCTTCTTCGCATCGGCCTCGATATTGGGATTGTACTTCGGCAGGAACTGGCTGCAGTAATGCTTTGGAAACAGCGTCGGATGCTGGCCGAGCGGCGTGGCGAGGTTTTCCAGGTAAAGCGCGTTGGCCGCCGCAAAGGTGAACTTCACGGTATAATCGTCGATCTTCTCGACTGTGACCGGCTTGCCGGCAACAGCAAGCTGGGCCGGTGTCGAGCTGTAGAGCTCGGTGTTCTTGACGCAGTCTTCGATCGCGAAAACGACGTCGTCTGCGGTAAAGGGATGACCGTCTGACCAGCGCACACCCTCGATGAGATGGAAGGTGAATTGCGTTGCGTCGTCGCTGACTTCCCAGCGCTCGGCAAGGTTCGGCTGCACGGCGGTAAAATCGAGGTTCCAGCGCACGAGACTCTGGTTGCCGACCATGCGCAGGATACCGTTGTGGTCCGACGAACCGCGAAGGCCGCGCCGCAGCGAGCCGCCATAGGTGCCGACCTTCTCGTACGGCGTCACCATCATCGGCTTTTTCGGCAGGCGCTCGGCAAGCGGCGGCAGTTTTCCATCTTTCACAAGCTGTGCAAGCGCAGGCGCTTCGCCACCTGCGGCGGCGGAGACGCGACCAGCGATGGACAAGGCGGCGACGCCGGCCATGCCACCAAGCACAGTGCGGCGGGTAACGCCACGCGACAGTATTTCGTTCGGCATCGAGTTCCTCCCTTTCTACGCCGGTGCAATTTTTGAACCGGCTGATGCGGCGGGTTCCCGACCTGCCGCTTGCGCCCTCCTCGGCGCTGGGACCGAACCATAGACACGTTCCCAAATGATTACAAGAGTTGACAGATAATTACAAATTTCGTAGCGATGCAACATCGGGGCCGGGATTTCCCGCCCTGAAATCAAGGCTGCAGCGGATAAAAGGCGGCAATCTGTTAGAATCTGTGTGCGGCCATTGAGATCATCGGCCGGCGCCGGCAAAGCCCGCAGCGTTCAGAGAAAAGGACGATAATGACATTTGAGGTCGACGCCGTTTCGAACAGAGGCGCAACGCGCTTCAGCGACATCATCTACGAGAAGATCGTAGGGATGATTGCCGACGGCGCCTTTCCGGTGAACGAACGGCTGCCGTCGGAGACCAAGCTCGCCGCTGATTTCGGCGCCTCGAGACCTGTCGTGCGCGAAGCGCTCGAGCGCTTGAGGGCCGATGGCCTGGTGGTTTCACGCAAGGGCTCCGGCTCCTATGTCAGGCAAAGACCGGACTCGTCGATGCTGAAAATGGTGCCTGTGGGATCACTCGCCGATGTCCAGCGGTTTTTCGAATTCCGCGCCGGCCTCGAAGCCGAGGCCGCGGAGCTTGCCGCAAGAAACTGGCAGCCGGAGGACCGGGAGCGGATAACGGCGGCACTTCTTTCGATCGAACAATGTCTGCGCAACGGAGAGCTCGGCGCCGAGCAGGACCAGGCGCTGCACGATGCCATCGCCATGGCGACCGGGAACCAGTTCCATATCACCGTGCGCGAATGGTTCAGGCCGCATTTCGCGATCGGGCATTCCGTGACGCGAAGCTTGAGCCTGAAACGGACGCTGGAGCAGATCCGCAGCGTCCAGGATGAGCATGCGGTGATCGTCGAGGCGATCTTCGCGCGCAACGAAACCGAGGCCCATGACGCCATGAAAAGACACATACTGAATGCCCGCGCACGCATGTTCCAGGGCGTTTGACCGATAATGGGAGGAGAAACGATGAGAAGGGTCGCTCTTACAGGTGCTGCCGGACGTGTCGGAACGCTACTGCGCCCGCATCTTCAGCCGCATGTCGAGCATTTGCGCCTGATCGATCTCCAGGAGCCTCCCGGACTTAGTGAAAACGAGACGTTCGTGAGAGCCGACCTTACAAAGCCCGACGAGGCAACGGCTGCGCTGAAGGATATCGACGGCGTCGTTCATCTTGCGGGTATCGCAAGCGGCATCGACATGAATGCCATTCTGCACGCAAATGTGCTTGGAACCTACAATCTCTACGAAGCCGCGCGGACCAACGGAGTCCAGCGGGTCGTCTATGCATCGAGCAACCATGCGACCGGCTTCTATCCACGTGGCGAAACCATCTCGCCGCTCGATCCCATGCGTCCCGACAGCCCGTACGGACTTTCCAAATGCTGGGGCGAACTGGTGGCGGGGCTTTACTACGACACGGCGGGCATTCGTTCCCTTTCCATCCGTATCGGCAATGCCGGCACCTATCCCAACAGCGAGCGATCGATTGCGATCTGGATCAGCGCGCGGGATCTGGCACAACTGGTGCGGATCGGGCTGACCCACCCATTGATTGCCGCGACCGTCGTCTATGGTGTTTCCGATACCGAGGAAAAATGGTGGGACAACGATCTGGCGACGAGGCTCGGCTACCGGCCACAGGACCGGCCGCGCGATCACGCCCGCATCGAACAGGGATCCGAAGGGCCGGTCGCGCAGGCGTTCCAGGGTGGTGGATTCTGCGAGATCAATCATGACGGCACCATTCGCATGCGTGACGCCGAAGGCCTGACCAAGAGCCTGGAGGCTGCCGAATGACGGTGCCTCGGATCATCCGCCCGGACGTCCGTTCCGTGATCCGGCAACCGTTGACGGTCGGTGAATCGCCGGTATGGGACGATGAGACCGGCACCCTGTGGCTGGTCGATATTCTGGCGCCGGCGGTCGTGCGGCTGCAGGCCTCGGGACAAATCGATCGCTTCGCCATGCCGGCCGCAATCGGTTGTCTCGGGCTTTGCCGCGATCACAGGATGGTCGTAGGCCTCCAGACGGGCGTCCATCTCTTCGATCCCGTCTCCGGCGACATCGAATTTTTGTGCGACCCGGTCGGGCGTGCCTTCAACGGCCGCCTCAACGACGGAAAGATCGGACCCGACGGGCACTTCTGGATCGGCTCGATCAGCGAAGCCAAGCCGCAGATCGATGAGGCCGCACTTTACCGCGTGGGGGCCGACGGCAGCGCCCGGACCGTTGCAACGGGACTGACGAGTTCCAACGGCCTTGCCTGGTCGCCGGACGGCCGGCGGATGTATCACTCCGACAGCCGGCAATGTTTTCTGCAGGCATTCGACTTCGATCCCGATACCGGCGACCTGGGCGACGGCCGGCGGCTTCGCAGCTTTACCGAAGAAGACGGGCGGCCGGACGGCGCCGCCATCGATCGTGACGGCTTTTACTGGAGCGCCGGCGTTTCCGCCGGCCGTCTCAACCGCATATCGAGCGAAGGGGAAATCGTCGAGATCTACATTCTGCCGGTGGCAGCACCGACGATGCCGTGTTTCGGAGGGCCGGACCTCCGGACCCTCTTCGTCACCAGCCTGTCGACGGACCGCACCGGACGTTTCGAAGCAGGCACCGTCATCGCCTTCGACGTGGATGCGGAGGGTTTGGCGCCCTTCCGCTTCGGATGACGATCATTTTTTGATGGAAGCTAACGGGGAAGAAAAATGAGCATCGCGATCATGCGCAAGGCGCTCACGGGCGTGTCGGGCGTTCCCGTCACGGCCTATGACGGTAAAGGCGAAGTCGAACCGCGGATGACCGCCAAGGTCTATGCGCGGGTGGCGGCGGCCGGCATTCACAACATTGTCGCTGCCGGCAATACCGGCGAATTCTATGCGCTGACGCCGCAGGAGATCCGGATCGTCCACGAGGCGGCGGTTTCAGGCGTTAGCGGCCGGGCGCCGGTGACGGCGGCGATCGGCCGGTCGCTGCGCGAGGCGATCGGCATGGCCAGGGATGCGGCCGCGATCGGCGCCTCCGCCGTCATGTCGCATCAGCCCGTCGATCCTTTCGCAGCACCTTCGGCCCAGATCGACTATTTCTGCAATCTTGCGGATGCGTCCACCCTGCCGCTCGTCGCCTATGTCAGGGCCGAGGGTTTCACCGTCGCCGAGATCGTCCGTCTCGCAAACCACGGCAATATTGCCGGCATCAAGTTCGCCACAACAGATCTGATGCTGCTGTCGCGAGCAATCCCGGCGGCCGATCCGGCCGGTGCGTTGTTCGTCTGCGGCCTGGCGGAGAGCTGGGCGCCGACGTTCACCGCTGCCGGCGCGCGCGGCTTCACCTCGGGCCTCGTCAACGTCGCGCCGAGATTGTCGCTTGCCGTCCACGACGCGCTCGAGAAAGGCGACTTCGCTGCGGCGAGAGCAATCGTCAACAAGCTCGAACCCTTCGAGCGGATGCGCACCAAATTCCGCAACGGCGCGAACGTGACCGTCGTGAAAGAGGCCGTCACCTATTCCGGCCTCGATGTCGGCCCGGTGCGCGTGCCGGGATTGCAGCGGCTCGATGCGCATGATCGCGAGGAATTGCATCGGTTGCTGCAAGCCTGGCAGGCCGCAGGCGACATTCAGGTCCAAGCGGACGAGGAGTCCATAAAGGCAGCCGGCTGAGCCGGCACGAATTTCCACAAGCAACAGGCGCGGGGGATGGCCGCGCCACAGGATTGGGAGGTCTAGAGATGCTAAGACAGCTACTGACAACGATCGCGATTACCGGCGCCCTGATGACGACGCAGCCTGCCTGGGCGGCATCGCCGCCCAATATGCTGGTGATAGGGACGAACCTCACCGGGATCCGCACGCTCGATCCGGCCCAGAACAACGCCCGCACGGTCTCCGAGCTGATTTCGAATCTCTACGACAACCTCGTGCAGCTGTCGTCTGACGATCTCAAGACGCTGAAGCCGATGCTTGCGACGAAATGGGAGGTCTCGCCTGATGGCAAGGTCATCACGCTGACCCTGCGCGATGACGCGACCTTCCAGAGCGGCAACAAGGTGACCGCCGAGGATGCGGCCTGGTCGATCCAGCGCGTCATCAAGATGGGCCAGGTCGGCTCCACCGACGTCGCGCTCTGGGGCTTCAAGCCCGACAACGTCGAAAAACTCGTTCGGGCAAAGGATGAACATACGCTGGAGATCGAGCTGCCGCAGGCGGTCAATACCGACCTGGTGCTCTATTCGCTGGCCGGCTCGTCGATCGGCATCGTCGACAAGAAGACGGTGCTGTCGCATGAGGCAAACGGTGATTTCGGCGGCGCCTGGCTTTCGGCCAATTCCGCCGGCAGCGGCCCGTTCAGCCTGGCGCAATGGCGGCCGAACGATGTGGCGATCTTCAATGCGCAGCCGAAATATTGGGGCGGCAAGCCCGCCATGGCCCGCGTCGTCGCCCGTCATATCCCGGAATCCGGCAATCTCCGGCTGCAGCTCGAAGCAGGCGACGTCGATGTCGGCCAGTATGTGGCAAGCGGCGATCTCGATGCACTCGCCACCAACAAGGATATGGTGATCGACAATGTCCCGGGTCTCGGCTTCTACTACATCGCCCTCAACCAGAAAGATCCGGACCTGCAGAAGCCGAAGGTCCGAGAGGCCTTCCAGCACGCCTTCGACTGGAAGGCGATCTCCGGCAACATCATGCGGTATACCGGTTTTCCCTGGCAGTCGATGATCCCGCGCGGCATGATCGGCGCTCCCGAGGAGGCCGACGTCCGCTACGATTACGATCCCGCCAAAGCCAAGCAGCTGCTGGCGGAAGCAGGATATCCCAATGGACTGAAGAAGGTCCTCAACCCCTCGGGGGCGCCAACCCTGCCCTTCGCCGAGGCGCTGCAGGCGAGCGCTCGCGCCGCCGGCCTCGATCTCGATCTGGTGCCGGGCGAGTTCACCCCCGCCTTCCGCGAGCGAAAATTCGAAGTGCTGCTCGGCAACTCCGGCGCCCGCCTGCCCGATCCGTTCGCCGTCGCCACGCAATACGCCTTCAACCCCGACAATAGCGACGAGGCGCGCCTCGGCAGCTATTACCTCTGGCGCACGGGCATGAAAGTGGACGACCTCAACACACTTATCGATCAATCGATGAGGGAGCGCGACACGCAAAAGCGCACCGATATCTTCAAGAAGATGGACGGGATCTATGCCGGCATGGCCGCCCCGCTCGTCATCTTCTTCCAGCGAACCGACCCCTATGTCATGCGCGTCAACGTCAAAAACTATCACGGGCATACGACCTGGTCGACGCGCTGGCATGACGTGACGAAGGAGTAGAGCGCGTGGCGAGCGCCGATCTGACATCGAAGCAGCAGGGCCGTCGCTCGGCGGAGGGCGGGTTCGCCGATGCGGCCCCGCACCCTCTCATGAGCCTGTTGCGGCGCCTGGCGGGACGCGTGGTGGCTGTCGTCACGACGCTGCTCGGCCTGCTTTTCCTGACCTTTTCGATGGGTCGCCTGCTGCCTGCCGATCCGGTGCTATCAATCACCGGGGCGGAGGTCAGCAAGGAAGTTTACGATCGCGTGTATCACGAGCTGGGGCTCGGCCAGCCCATCTGGATGCAGTTCCTCTCTTATGTCGGCAAGATCGCCACAGGCGACCTCGGCATGTCGGCAACCACGGGCCAACCGATCCTCACCGATCTCATGACCATCTTTCCCGCGACGATCGAGCTTGCGATCATCGCCATGATCATCGGCGCCATTATCGGCATCCCGCTCGGCATCACCGCTGCGGTCAGGCGCGGAACAATCATCGACCACATTGCCCGGATCGTTGCGCTTGCCGGCCATTCCATCCCGATCTTCTGGACCGGGCTGATGGCGCTGTTCATCTTCTATGCAAAGCTCAAGCTCGTCGGCGCCTCGGGCCGGATCGACGTCTTCTACGAGGGCCTCGTCACGCCGATGACCGGCTTCCTGCTGATCGACGCAGCGCTGCAGCAGCAATGGGACGTGTTTCACAATGCGCTCGGCCATATCATCCTGCCGGCGGCGATCCTCGGTTATTACTCGGTCGCCTATATCAGCCGCATGTCGCGCAGTTTCATGCTGGAACAGCTCAGCCAGGAATACATCATCACCGCACGGGCAAAGGGGCTCGGCACCCGCAAGGTCGTCTGGCGCCATGCGTTCAGAAACATTCGCGTGCAGCTGCTGACGATCCTGGCGCTGACCTTCGGCGGGCTGCTCGAGGGCGCGGTGTTGATCGAGACGGTCTTCGGCTGGCCCGGGCTCGGCCAGTATCTCACCCGCGGATTGCAGATGAATGACATGAACGTGGTGATGGGTTCGGTGCTGACGATCGGCGCCGTCTTCCTGACCATCAACATCCTGTCGGACTTCCTCTATCGCATTCTTGATCCGAGAACACGGTGACGCCATGACGATCTCCACCGAAGACGCAGACAGCGCCAACGCCGGCGGCTTTCGCAGATGGCTGCAGGCGCCGGAACCTCAGGGCTGGTTTCAGTCGTCGATGCAGCAGATCCATCAGGGCTGGCTGAAATTCAGCCTGCACCCGCTTGGTCTCGCCGGCCTTGTCATCATCGTGCTCCTGATCGTGGTGGCGACGGCCGCCCCTCTGCTGACGAGCTATGATCCGATCGTCCAGGACATGGCCGGGCGGCTTGCACCGCCCTCGGCCACCCATTGGCTCGGCACCGACAATTTCGGCCGCGATGTCTTTGCGCGGGTGATCTACGGCGCCCGCACGACGCTCTACATCATCATGCTGGTGACGATCATCGTCGCACCGCTCGGCCTGCTGATCGGCACCTTCTCCGGCTATTTCGGCGGCATCGTCGACGAAACCCTGATGCGCATCACCGATATTTTCCTCTCTTTCCCCGGGCTGGTGCTGGCGCTCGGTTTTGCCGCAGCCCTCGGCCCCGGCATTACCAACGCGATCATCGCGATCTCGTTGACCGCCTGGCCGCCGATCGCCCGGCTGGCACGCGCCGAGACGCTCAGCCTTCGCAAGGCGGATTATATAGCCGCCGTGCGCCTGCAGGGCGCGACATCAATTGCGATCATCACCCGCCACATCCTGCCGATGTGCATTCCCTCGGTGATCGTGCGCGTCACCCTCAATATGGCCGGTATCATCATCACCGCCGCCGGCCTCGGCTTTCTCGGCCTCGGCGCGCAGCCGCCCTGGCCGGAATGGGGATCGATGGCCGCCAGCGGCCGCGAATTCATGCTCGATAGCCCATGGGTGATCGCAGCACCCGGCATTGCCATCGCGCTCGTCAGCCTCGCCTTCAATCTCGTCGGCGATGCGCTTCGCGACGTCCTCGACCCGAGAGGTTCGGAATGACAGAGCCCCTGATCGATATTCGCAACCTCGAAATCGCCTATGGCGGCGGCCACATGCGCGCTGTGCGCGGCGTGAGTTTTACGCTCGGACAGGAAAAGCTCGGCATTGTCGGTGAATCCGGATCGGGAAAGTCTACCGTCGGTCGCGCGATCATGAAGCTGCTGCCGCCGACCGCAAAGGTCAGCGCCGAACGGATGCGCTTTCGCGACGTCGACCTCATCACGGCAGACGAACGAAGGATGATGACGATCAGGGGGCGGCGGATCGGCCTGATCCTGCAGGACCCGAAATATTCGCTCAATCCGGTGATGCGGATCGGCGAGCAGATCGCCGAGACCTATCGCTTCCATCATCCGAAGGTAAGCAAGGCAAAAACCTACGCCCAGGCGCTCGACATGCTCGAAGCCGGCCAGATCCGCGATCCCGAACGCGTCGCCCGCCTCTATCCGCACGAGATATCCGGCGGCATGGGCCAGCGCGTGATGATCGCCATGATGCTGATTGCCGAACCCGAAGTGCTGATCGCCGACGAGCCGACCTCGGCGCTCGATGTCACGGTCAGGCTGGAGATCCTGGCCCTGCTCGATGAACTCGTCGCCCGTCGCAATCTCGGCCTGATCTTCATCAGTCATGACCTCAACCTCATCCGCAATTTCTGCGACCGCGTCCTCATCATGTATGCGGGCCGCGTCGTGGAAGTGCTCGATGCGCGCGATCTCGACAAGGCCAGACACCCTTATACGCAAGGATTGCTGGCATCCCTGCCGACGATCGAAAATCCCCCCGCCCGGCTGCCGATCCTGAAGCGCGATCCCGCCTGGCTTGACGACCGCGCATTGGAGCCGCCGCGATGATCCGGATCGACAATCTCACCATTCGTTTCGCACACGGCCAAAGGCCTGTTGTCAGAGACGTAAACCTCGCCATCGAAAAAGGGACGGCGTTCGGCCTGGTCGGCGAGTCCGGCTGCGGAAAATCGACCGTCCTCAGAGCTCTCTCCGGCCTCAACGCCAATTACGACGGCCGCATCGAACTCCAGGGTGAGATGCTGGACCGGCAGCGCAGCCGGCCGTTCTTCCGCCGGGTGCAGATGGTGTTTCAGGACCCCTACGGATCGCTCCACCCCCGCAAGACCATCCGCTCGCAGCTGAAGGAACCGCTGCGCAACCAGGGACTGGATACGAATTCCGTCGATGTCAACGCGGTGCTGAGATCGGTCGGCCTCGATCCGGCGCTGAGCTACAGATTTCCGCACCAGCTCTCCGGCGGACAGCGCCAGCGCGTGGCGATCGCCAGGGCCCTGATGCTCAACCCCGACGTCCTGCTTCTGGACGAACCGACATCGGCGCTCGATGTGTCGGTGCAGGCCGAAATCCTCAATCTGCTGCAGGACCTGCGCAAGGAGCGCGGCCTCACCTACCTCCTCGTCAGCCACGACCTCGCCGTCGTCTCCCACATGTGCAGCCGCGTCGCCATCATGGAAGCGGGCGAGATCGTCGAGCAGGTCGATATCGAGGCGTTGCGAAGGGGCGCCGTCGAACATCCCTATTCGCAGCGCCTGCTGCGGGCGAGCCGGATGTACGGGAGGGCATAACCGCTACCGGCACGCCCCTACGTCTATTTCCAGCTGGTATAATCGGCAGCGACGCAACCAAACGGTGCGCGATCCTGACCAAACCGCTTCTTCAACTGCTCGCATCCCCACTCGTTCAGCGGCGCCGGCATGAGATTGTTGATGTCCATGCCAGGCGATTGGAATTGCGTCGAAGAACTCGTGACGTACCAAAGCCAGAAACCGACCACACCGACAACGATCAGAAGCAACATACCGAAGAAAAGCTGCAGCCGCTTCCAGACCGATACCGTCCTTATCGGTTCTTCGATCAATACGGGCCCACTCTGATCGCCATCTCGCCGATATGGCGCAAGAGCCGCGGTGCGCTCGGCATCGGTCAGCTCAACGCGCTGCAGACGATCGTCCAGAAGCACCGGCAGGGCTGTGTTGCCGTGCCTGACGGCCAGCCCGATCGCCTTGCCGTTGGCTTCACCGACGATCAGCGGCTCCTGCCCACTCTTCATGCGCGTGTAAGCCGATCGCCCCGTTTTGTCGGCGGCAATCTTGTCATTGTAGGTGATGGAAAGAACGCCGCGTTTGCGGTCGAATGCGCCGATCTCGACCGGGACGGGGATCAGCCTGGCAGGCCGGCGCAATTGGCCCTTGACCCGCCAGATGCGGATAGCGAGAAAAATCGTTCCGAGGCTCGTGCCGCCAAGCACGAGCACGAACAGAGTAAGCGTGATGATCCTGTTCCAGAGCATATCCAGACCCAGGCTAATCGTCGCGAGTTCCGGATGATCGGCCGAAATCACAAGACCGGTTTCATAGTCGCCGCTATGGAATCGACGAACATCACCTCGACCTCGGTGTCGTAGTTTCGCCCACCGTAACTGTAGACAAGGCGTGCCTCGCAGTCGGTAAAGACTGCCTTGCGTGTCGTGCACCGCCCGTTTTGCACGTCCCCATCTTCGAGCACCATGGGGTTCTGGCTGATCTGGAAATCACGGATCACCCCCGGAGCTTCCCCGACGAATAGAAAGATAGCCAATGCCAGGATTACAGGCGTTGACCAGAAGTAAGCGTTCGGCGTGGAAATGACGTCGCGCGCCAGTGAAAGCGGGCGGCTTGGAAGAACAAGCGAAGTCAATGGCGCGCCCCCCCTCGAGTGACAGCGCAGCGCGCCGGCAAAGCTTCAAATAGCGGCCAATGATCGACGAGCGGAGTTGACGTCATTGCGACCAGACTGCACAATCCTCTTGTGCGATACCGATCTACAACCTGAGGCGGGCGATCGGCAATCCCTATCGGTACGCGCAAGCAGCATTGGCGCGCTGAATCCTGTCGATAAGCGAGTGTGCCGTGCTGGTTGTAAGTCCGAACGCTTCCATGCGGAACCAAATCGCCGCCGAACGATTATATGACAGCCGTCATCAGCCTTGATTGGCTGCGCTGTGATGCTGATGTTCCCCTGAGAGTGACTGGCATGATCAAGGTCCTTGCATGCTCCATCGCTATGGCGACCGCGTCGATAGTCACGGCAGGTGCCGCTTATGCCGACGAATCCGCCTTCTTGAAAACACTTGCGGGAAGTTGGAGCGGTGACGGGACGGTGAAAGTGCGGACAAATGCACCGACTATCAGGGTCACTTGCCGCTTCAAGTCGGACACGAACGCAGCTTCCCTTGCGCTCATCGGACGTTGCACCAGCCTCATGATTTTTTCCCGCGTCATCAGCGCCAACCTCAAGGCGAACGGCGATCGCTATACCGGCTCCTATGTTGGGGCGGGAAGCGGCACTGCGGGTCTAGGCGGCAAGCGCAACGGTGATGCCATAAACCTCGCGATAAGATGGGCGAAAGAGGTAAACGGCGATCGAAGTGCCGAGATGACGATCAAAAAGATCGGAGCGTCGGGCATGCGTCTCACCACCATCGATACCGACCCGGCGACAGGCCGGTCCGTTGTCACGAGCCGGATCGACCTTCGACGAAGCTGAAGCCTCTCCGCTTGCGTCACCGCTATGCAGGTTGATAGAAGAGCGGCGGCGGTATAGTTTCGCTTTGCAAATCGACGAATGATACAAGGAATAGTTATCTCATGCCGACAGGTACGGTTAAATTCTTCAATGACGACAAGGGCTTCGGCTTCATCACCCCCGAGGACGGCGGTCAAGACGTGTTCGTGCACGTGTCTGCGTTGCAGCGCGGCGGTTCGCTCCGCGAAGGCGACAAGGTCAGCTTCGATATCGGACAGGATCGCAAGACCGGAAAGTCGAAGGCCGAGAACGTCTCGACCCTCTGATCGAAAATCGAAGATCGCCCAGCCCGCGTTGCGCGGGTTGGGCTCGTCGTCACGATCCACAGGCGCGAATGTCTGGTTGCCATAAGCCGTCACGACGGTGATCGAGCTTATATCTGCCGTTTTAGGTTACCCAGGACGGCAAGAATTTTTCACGCAATCACTTCAGCCAAATGCGAGGCGCCATTTACGCCCCGATAGAACGCTCTCGGCCGCCTTTCGGCAATCATGATCACCGGCGGGTTGGTGGCACTCGAGACGATCGTCGGCATGATCGAGGCATCGATTATTCTCAAGCTTCGCCAGCCCACGCACCCGCAATTGCGAATCGACAACCGCCATCAGACCAGGCCCGGCACGACGAACACCAGCCAGGCAACGATCGGGCCGATGATGGCGATCAAGGCGCTGTAGACCAGCAATTGTCGCAGCACCTGCTCCCGCCTGTCATCCGGCGCATTGGCGACGACAAGGGCGCCATTGGTGGAAAACGGGCTGGTATCGACAATCGTGGTCGAAATTGCGATCGCTGCGACCACGCCGACGGCGCTGATGTGTCCTTGCAGGAGGAATGGAACGGCGAGAGGGATAATCGCGCCGAGCAGCGCGGTCGACGATGCAAAAGCCGAAACGATTGCGCCGGTAAAACAAAGCAGAAGCGCCACCAGAAGCGGCATGCCCAGACTCGATATGCCGTTCGCCACATAGTCGACCGTACCGGCTTTTTCCATGACGCCGACATAGGTGATGATGCCGGCGATCAACAGCACGGTCGACCAGCTGACCTTGTCGATCGCTGTCTTCTGAGCCTTCGGCGACAGCAGCGCGAGGACGACCGCCACCGTCATTGCGACGAGGCCAACGTTGAACTTGAAAACCAGGGCGCCGATGCCAAGCGCCGTCAAGCCGATCAAGGTGGTGATTCTCTCATTGTTGAGGCGCAAGGTCGTCGCGGTATCCGCCGCCGTACCATAGGCATGCTCTCTGATCGGTTTTGCAGGTGTGCCGCCATGACCTCTGATCGACGCCGATACGCCCTCGGGATGCAGTTCCGGCAAGGGGCCGAGTGACGTGGCTTCTTGCCTTACCACTTTCGCGCCGCCGAAAATGAAAAAAACCAGCACTGCTATCGCCAGGTTGAAGAAGAAGCTGGAGAGAAACAGCGATGTCGGGGCGAAAGGCAGTCCGGCCTTCGCAACGATCTGGTTGGTGATGCCGCCATAGATGCTGATCGGCGAAAAGCCACCCGCCTGCGCGCCGTGGATCACCATCAGGCCCATCATGACAGGGTGGATGCGGTACTGCACGGCAAAGCTCAACGCGACGGGCGCGAGGATGGCGACCGCAGCCGGGCCCAGCGCACCGAAACCGGTGATCACAGCGGCGACGAGAAACATCACCCAGGGAATCAAGGCGATCCGGCCGCGCACCAGGCGGACGGCACATTCGACGAGCCAGTCGATCGTGCCGTTGATCTGGGCTATGGCAAAGAGGTAGGTGACCGCCACCAGCGTCAGGAACAGGTCGCTCGGAAAGCCGGCAAAAATGTCGTTGGTTTTCATCCCGAGAATCATCGAGCCGAGCACGAAGGCGCCGGCAAAGGCGAGCGCACCCATATTGATCGGCTGGATCGTCGCAATGATGAACATGGCGACCAGCAGGCCTATGGCCAGTAATTCAATACCCATGATTCCCCTCCCTCCGGCGCTTCCAGCGCCGTAGCTGTTGTGTTCCAGATCGACGCGGGATGCCGACGCCCCTCTCCCAGAGGGCGCGGTGGCCTTACGTCCTTGTGTAAAGATCGGCGTATTGCTGCCGCAGGATATTTTTCTGCACCTTGCCCATCGTGTTGCGCGGCAGGTCCTCGGCAAAGATGATGCGCTTGGGTTGTTTGTAGCGGGCGAGACGGTCCTGGAGAGCGCTGACGATGGTCTTTTCATCCAGGACGGCGCCGGGTTTGCACACGACGACGGCGGTAACGCCTTCTCCGAAGTCGGGATGCGGCACGCCGATGACGGCGCTCTCGACCACACCCTCGATCTGGTCGATCTCACCTTCGACCTCTTTCGGATAGATGTTGTACCCGCCCGAAATCACCAGGTCCTTGCCACGGCCGACGATGTGGACATAGCCGTCCCGGTCGATCTTGCCGAGATCGCCGCTGATGAAGAAACCGTCCGCCGTGAATTCCGCCGCCGTCTTTTCCGGCATGCGCCAATAGCCCTTGAAGACATTCGGTCCCTTGATCTCGATCATGCCCGTTTCGTCGGGCGGCAGCACCATTCCGGTGGCGGGATCGGTGACGCGCACCGTCACGTCAGGCAGTGGAAAGCCGACCGTTCCGGCAATCCGTTTTCCCTCGTAAGGGTTCGAGGTGTTCATATTGGTTTCCGTCATGCCGTAGCGCTCCAGAATCGCGTGACCGGTGCGCGCCTGAAACTCGGCATGGGTCTCGGCGAGCAGTGGAGCCGAGCCGGATATGAAGAGGCGGATGTTGGCGACGCTTTCTCTGTCGAGGCCGGGGCTTTGCAGGAGACGCACATAGAAGGTCGGCACGCCCATCAGCATCGTTGCCTGCGGCATCAACGAAACCACCACGTCCGGGTCGAACTTCGACAGCAGGAACATCGACGCGCCGGCGAGCAATGTAACATTCGTGGCGACGAACAGCCCATGCGTGTGAAAGATCGGCAGGGCATGGATCAATCGATCGCCTGATGTGACGCGCCAGGAGTCTCGCAAGGTCAGGGCGTTCGAGAGCAGGTTCCCATGGGTGAGCATCGCTCCCTTGGAGCGTCCCGTCGTTCCCGAGGTATAGAGGATCGCAGCCAGGTCATCGGCGGAGCGCGAGGCATCGACAAAGTCGGCCGGCTCATCGTGTGCGAGATCGAACAACGAGCCGCTGCCATCAGCGTCGAGCGTTTCGACGATCGCGCCGTGCGACTTCGCGATCTTCTCCACCCCCTCCCGGGCAGCCGGCGCGACCACCAGCAGACGCGGCTCCGCATCGCCGATAAAGTAATCGAGCTCAGCCAGCGTATAGGCCGTGTTGAGCGGCAGGTAGACCGCGCCGCTGCGAAGGCAGGCGAGATAGAGGATCAATGCCTCGGCACTCTTCTCGACTTGCACCGCCACCCGGTCGCCCGGGCGAATGCCGAGCGCGTCCATCGCGCTGGCAATACGGCCGGAAAGGGCGAATACGTCGTTGTAGGTCCATGTCTGCGTGCTATCGATCCGGATGAACGGTGCGTCGCCGGGTGCTGCGGCCCGCATGGCGTCGAAAAGATGGTTGCTCACTTTCGCCCTCCTCCAAGCGTTGAGTTCATGATCTGTGCGAATGGCCGGGAGCCCTCTTGGCCATTACCGCCGTTACGGCTTTCGTCTTGGTTGACCAGTTTTTTGACATCCGGCGAGGCAATCACTTCGCCGCGCTGCGCCAGAGCCTCGTGATTGGCCACGATATCATCGAGCTTGTAGAGGTAATTGACCATCAGGCCGTGTGCCTGCTGCATCGCCTTGGTCGAGCGGTCGCCAAGAAAATTCAGCCTTTCAAGCCGAGCGCCGTTGCCGAGATGGAAGCGGGCGACGGGATCGACGGGGCGCCCTTCCGGCGTCCGCTCAATCAGGAAGTAGCCCGCCGCCAGCGGCAGCAGCACGCGCTCCACTTCGGCCGCCGTCTTCTCGTTGGCGGGCCAGTTCGGATCGTCCAGCAACATCAGCGTTTTGCGGGCCGCTGCCGGCAGCAACCGGTCGCCGGCCGAAGCGCGCGCCTTGGCAAGCCAACGGGCAAAACCCGGCACGGGCGACAGCGTCACGAAATTCTTCAGCCCGGGCAAGTCCCTGCGCAAGTCTTCCACGACCTGCTTGATCAGGAAGTTGCCGAACGAAATTCCGCGCAAGCCATCCTGGCAGTTGGAAATCGAATAGAAGACGGCCGTCGTCGCCTCATCGGCATTGATCTGCTCCCTGCCCTCGTCGAGGACGTCTCCAATCGCTCTCGGCACCGACCGTGTGAGTGCCACCTCAACGAACACGAGCGGCTCGTCGGCCAGGCGAGGGTGAAAAAAGGCAAAGCATCGGCGGTCAGCCGGCGCCAAACGACGGCGCAACTCCTCCCAGCCGGCGATTTCGTGCACCGCCTCGTATTTGATGATCTTTTCAAGGATGTAAGCCGGCGTCGTCCAGTCGATCGGCCTGAGCGTCAGGAAGCCCCGATTGAACCAGGAGCCGAACAGATGGGTGAAATCGGCATCAAGGGCGTGATAACCTGCAGATTGGTTTTTTGAAGCAAGCAACTGCTGGCGCATCCGGACGAGCTTGGCGGTGCCGTTCGGCGCATGGTTCAATCGGCGCAGGAGTTCCTGTCGCCGTGGCTCAGCCGCCTGGTGGAGCGCAATGATGGCGGCAGAGCTTTTGTCGGCGCGGTAATTTTCAATCGCCTGGTCGAGCCTCGCCGTGTCGGGGCCGAATTTTTCATGCAGCATCTGGAGGAATGCCTGCGCACCCTCGCTGTCGAGCGCTTCCCAGCGATCGAGTATTTCGGCCGCAAGGGCCATGCCGGACGCTTCACCCCGGCTCGACAGCACCATTTCACAGAGTGTCAGGAGATCGACCTTGGCTGCGGCCTGTGTGGCGCGTGAGCCGGAAAACAGAAGCTGACGTCCGCGGTCCGTGATGCTCTGCAGCATGTCGGTGAAGAAGGAAGCCTCGGACATGCCATTTCCCCTTTCTGCTGACGTGGGCCGCGCAGGTGCACTGTTTAACGACTGCTTCCCATCGGCTGAATTCGCCGGTAGTATGTAAGTTGCCATCTTTCGTACACGAGGTCAATAATCTTGCATACAAGAATGGCGTTTTCGTATGAAGGAAGTGAAGCGAATGTCCGAAAATGTAGGCAGGTGGCTGCGGGATGAAATTGAAAACTCAATTCTTTCCAACGAGTTCTCCCCCGGTGAGCGGCTTGATGAAACAGTGCTCGCGACGCGGTTCGGGGTGTCCCGTACACCGGTGCGCGAGGCGCTGATGCAACTCGATGCGATCGGCCTCATCGAAATTCGACCGCGCCGAGGTGCTGTCGTCATCGATCCGGGACCGCACCGCGTCTATGAGATGTTCGAGGTTATGGCTGAGCTGGAGGGCCTGGCCGGATCTCTCGCCGCACGACGGCTGGACAAGGTCTCCCGGGAAGCGATTACGGCCACCCATAGCCGCTGCGAACAATCAGCCGGCGCTGGTGACAGCGATGCCTATTATTACGACAACGAGGAATTCCATAAGGCGATCTATGCAGCAGGCCGAAGCGATTTCCTCGAGGAGCAATGTGTGCAATTGCATCGACGCCTGCGCCCCTACCGCCGCCTCCAATTGCGCGTGCGAAACCGCCTGTCGACATCCTTCTTGGAACATTGCGCCATCGTCGATGCGATCTTTGCCGGCGATGGAGATGAAGCCCGTCGTCTGCTGCGGACGCATGTCGGAATTCAAGGTGAGAGGTTCAGCGATCTGGTCGCAAGCATGGCAACCAGATAGGCTTTGTTACATCGGTTCATCCCCACCACAAATGCGCCAGTATTTGACGCACCGCCGCGGGGTGCAGCAACCTCATTGATGATTTACTGAGCCCACTGCCGAAGGGCGTGCGCAATTCCCAATAGCGCATATCACACCATTGACATTGGCAGTGTTAAGGCCGAAGCCGCACTCGGCCGTGCATGCGCGGCCATTTTCGCGAGGATTCGAAAGATGAAGACCAAGGCGGCGACAGCCAATGCCGGAAACCTGATCATGACGGGTGTCCTGCTGATGTTGCTCGGCGATCTGCTCTTTGCGCTGAACGATGCGATGGGCAAGTGGCTGGTTGCAAGCTTCGCCGTCGGCCAGGTGCTGGTGATCCGCTCGGTTGGCGCCTTCATCGTGCTCGGACCGATGATCGCACGCCAAGGACCGATGGCCCTGTTCCGCGTCGAGCAGAAGGGCCTCCAATTCATACGTGTTTTCATGGCGACCTGCGATGTCGCCCTGTTCTACGCTGCCGTCGCCTATCTGCCGCTCGCAGACGTCATGACCTTCTACATGGCCGGCCCGATCTACATTGCGGCGCTCTCGCATTTCTTTCTCGGGGAAAAGATCGGCTGGCGCCGGTGGCTCGCCGTTCTGGTCGGTTTCACAGGAGTCGTCATAGCGCTGCGTCCGTCGACCGCGATGCTGTCGCTTCCGTCACTCTTCGGCCTTGCGGGCAGCCTGGCCTTCGCGCTGTCGCTTGTCATGAGCCGTTATCTGCGCTCGACCAGCGACACGACGCTGGTGACATGGCAGACCATCGCCGCCCTTGCCACCGGCATCGTGCTCAGCATCGGCCACTGGCAGTCGGCGACGCTGATCGATTGGTCCGGCATGCTGCTGCTCGGGATCGTCGCCACCTGCGCGCATCTGCTCATCACGCGCTCGCTGAAGCTTGCCCCGGCATCGCTGCTCGCGCCGCTGCAATATACGCTGCTGCTCTGGGCGATCGTGCTCGGCTATGTCTTCTTCAACGATATTCCCGACACGCAGATCGTCGTCGGCGCCGCAATCATCGTCTTTGCCGGCCTGTTCATCTTCCACCGGAAGAACCTGAAGGAGACGGTGCCGGCGGAAGCCGTCCCGCCGGACGGGCATTGAGAGACGAACCGGATCGGCATTCAGGAATGCCGCTTGCCGATCATCTCCTGCTGGCGGCGCTCCGACGAGCACGGACAAACCGCGCCCGGATATATTGGACTGCCGTCCGCTCGTAAGACTTTTTTGTTTTGTCCGATGCAGACTGGACAAGCGCCGTCAGTTCACGACAGATTGTTCGCCGTCCCGCCCGCCACGGGAGCCGGACCATCCCGAGCATCGAAATCATCGATTGACCTTCAACAAGGATAGGAAGGCGTCATGAGTTTCAACAACAGCCAAAGTGCGTCAAGATCAGCGGGCCGCGGGCAACGGCAAGCGCCCCTCCCCGTTCGGATAATGTTTCGAGCCGCAAAGGCGGTCTTCGGTTTAGCGTTTCTGCTGGCGACCATATGGGCCTCTCTCGCGCTATTCTACCGCCTGCCGGTTTCCCTGCCGATCCGAGAGGTCGCGGCAGGAGTCCTCGCGCTGGTCGGCGTTGCCGCCGTAATTTCCATCACCTGGAAGCCGCGCCTCCTTGTTATCCTTCCTTTCCTCCTATGCTTTGCAGGCATCGCCGTGTGGTGGAACTCGATCAAGCCCCCAGTGACGGCCGACTGGGCGGGAGACGTCGCGAGGCAGGTGACAGGCACGGTCGACGGCAACATCCTCACGCTGACCAATGTCAGAAATTTCGCGTGGAAACCGGATGGCGGTTTTGTGGAGAAATGGGAGTCGCGCACCTACGACCTGAGCAAGCTCAGGAGCCTCGATTTGTTCATGTCCTATTGGGCAGGGCCTGAGATGGCGCACATGATCATGAGTTTCGGGTTCGACGACGATCGATACCTGGCATGGTCGATCGAGGTGCGGAGAACGGTCGGGGGTAAATTCTCTCCGATCGGCGACCTCTTCAAAAGCAATCCCCTCGTCATCATCGCGGCCGCCGAAAGCGACGTCATTCGTGTCCGATCCGACATACGCAGCGAGGACGTCCAGCTCTTTCGCATGCGCGTTCCGCCGGACAATGCCGCACGGCTTCTCCTGCAATATGTGAGCGATGCCAACACGCTTGCCGAACACCCGCGCTTCTACAACTCGCTCACCACCAACTGCACTACGACTGCTGCCAAAATGATGCGGGCCGTCGGCGCTACATTTCCGTCCGATTGGCGGCTGATCGTGAACGGTTATCTTCCGGAATTCGCCTATGACCGGAATGCGCTCGACATGAAGCTGCCGTTTGCGGAACTGAAAACGGCGGCGCATATCGCCGCAAGGGCAAAAGGCGCCGGCGCCTCCGAGGATTTTTCGAAAGCGATCCGTAAGGGTGTGCCTTCACCGCTCGATTGAACGGCGCATCGGCCCACGAAAGTTGTAATCGACGGCGCCCGAAAATCGCCGACACTTTCGCCGTCACGGCTTAATCCTCCCCGGGCGGCTCCCAGCCGAAGACGCTGCGGCCGCCGAAATCGGCGGAGTGGCGGAATTCGCCGGCGATGATTTCCTTGAGGTCGGGGCCGGTGACATAGCGTTCCATCTGCCGGGATTGTTCATCCAGGCGCCTCAACGCCTGCAGCTCTTCCTCCCGGCCGAGCCTGCCTTTCTGCACCGCCGATTTCATCACGCCGATCGTCTCGTCATAAACCTTGAGCGGCACCGGGAAAGGATGGCGGTCCTTGCCGCCATGGGCGATCGAGAAGCGTGCCGGATCGGAAAAACGGCAGGGCGCGCCGTGCACGACTTCCGCCACCATCGCCAGCGCCCTCACCGTGCGGGCGCCGACGCCGGGAACGAGCAGCAACTCCTGGAAGTCCGCAGGCCCGCGATCGGCGGCGGCGGCCAGATTTCCATGCAGCCGGCGCATGTGCACATCGCTCTCGCGCACGTCGTGATGGGCGGGCATGATCAAGTGCGGCAGCATCGGCTGTGCGGCGGGTTCGGGCTCCGGCTCTTCGGTGCGCAGCAGTGCGGCGGCCTCGCGGACGATCCTGTCGGGACCGAGCGTTGCCAGCAGGTCGAGCTGGCCGCGTCGCGAGCGCTCGGCGCGCCTGTCGGCGAGATTGACGATCTCGCCCTGGCTGCGTCCCTCGATCGCCGCATGCGGCGAGTCGACGAAACTCTCCAGTCCCTCCGACAACCAGTGATAACGCCGTGCCTGCCGCCTGTCGCCGTTCATGCCCTGCTGCACGACCACCCAATGGCCGTCGTCGGCGACGATGAAGCCGTGGAGATAAAGGTCGAAACCGTCCTGAAGGGCAGCGCTGTCGACCTTGGCGATGAGACGGCTCGTCGTCGCCAGCCCCTCCCCGTCGAGGCCGACGCGCTCGCCGATCGAGACGAGTTCCTGCGGGGTCTTGCGCGATTGCGCGCCGCGGCCGCCGCAGACATGCAGGCCGAGTTCGCCGGCACGCGGCTTCAGCCCGCGCTTCAGCGCGCCGAGAACGCTTGTCGTAATGCCGGAGGAATGCCAGTCCATGCCCATCACGGCGCCGAAGGACTGAAACCAGAAGGGATGCGCGAGCCTGCGCAGGAATTCATCGCGGCCATAGTGATGGATGATCGCCTCGGTGATCAGCGTGCCGAGCCGCGTCATCCGGTCGCCGAGCCAATGCGGCACACGTCCCCCGTGAAGCGGAAGATCGGCGCTGCCTGCTCGTTGTGACATTTCGTTTCCTGTATCCTCTATGCCCGAACGCCTATGCGCAGCAGCCTCCTGCCATCGGGAACCGTGTGAAATTTCGGGCGTTTGCTTTCAGTCAAACGGCCGAGGCAAACATGAGCGCATTCGAAACCACATCCGAACAAGCGTACCTGACCCGAACAAAAGCGCAACATCCTGGAAGCCAAAAAGAGGGGAATACGGCATTGCGGCTCCAAGGACGCGCAGAAAAAGCCGCCTTTCTGATCAACGGCGACAGATATTTCGCCGAAGTCGCGCGAGCATTGCGGCAGGCGCGACGCACCGTCTGGATCGTCGGCTGGGATTTCAATCCCGACATTCTTTTGGAACCGGAAAAATCCGGCGAAACATTGGCTGATCTGCTGCATGCGGCGACGGCGGCCAATCCCGAGCTCGAAATACGTATCCTCATCTGGGCGCTCGGACCGATCTATTCGAACAAATCCCTGCAGGTGCTTCGGAAGAAGAATTTCCCGAAGAACGCCAGGATCGATCTGCGCTTCGATCTTCCGGGAGCGCTACGCGGCTGCCATCATCAAAAGCTCGTCTGCATCGACGATGCACTGTCCTTCATCGGCGGCATGGATCTGACGTCGCGACGATGGGATACGAGGCGCCACCGCGCCAGGGAAAAGCTGCGGTGCGACCCCGAGGGCGTTTCCTACGATCCGCTGCATGACGTTCAGGCGATGGTCACGGGCGACGCGGCCAGGCTGATCGGCGATATCGCCAGGCAACGCTGGGAAAAAGCCACCGGCGAAAAGCACCTGCCGCTCGCCGAGGGCTCCCCCTTCGCATGGCCGGACGATCTCGCCGTTTCACTGCGAGAAATTCCGGTCGGCTTGGTGCTGACGGAGCCGTCGACCACCTTCCGAACCGGCATCGGCGACGGCATCGCCTCGACATTGGACATCATCTCCCGGGCGCGGCGCCAGCTTTACATCGAGGCGCAATATCTAGCCTCCTTTCGTGTCGCCGACGCCATTGCCGCGCGGCTGCGGGAAGATGATGGGCCGGAAGTGGTCGTCATCTGCACGCGCAGCTCTCACGGGCTGATCGAAAAACTCGTCATGGGCAGCAACCGCGACCGCCTCATCCGACGCCTCAAAAGGGCTGATCGTGCAGATCGCCTGCGGGTCTATTATCCCGTCGTGCCCGGCCCCGTGCCCATGCCGGGAAAGGATAGCGGGGTGGAGGTGCTGATCCATTCCAAACTGATACTTGCCGATGACGCGTTGGTCCGGATCGGCTCCTCCAATCTCAACAACCGCTCGGAAGGACTGGATTGCGAATGCGACATGCTGTTCGAGGCGGCATGCGACGAGCATCGCCGTGCTATCGCAGATCTGCGCAACCGCCTGCTGGCCGAATATCTCGGAACGGCCAGCGAAGCCTTTGCGGCGGCCTTCAGGGAAAGCGGCTCGATGATCGCGACGATCGATGCGTTGAATGACGGATCGCGCCGCTTAAGGGAATTCACGGTCGAACTATCCGGCAGTGTTTCACCGATAAGAGGCACCGGGATCTTCGACCCGGCTCGCCCCTTCCTGCCCCTACACCGACTGGGCCTCGGCTCCCTCGTCCGCCTGCTGGCCCGGCCCGCGTGACCGCCGGAACACCACCTCGGTGATGAGAAGAAGCGTTGTGCCGAGCGCCAGCGGAATGAAGAAATAGGTGCAACGGAACGCAATCAGCGCGCCGATCGAAGCCTCTTGCGGCACGGCATAGGAGACCGTCGCCTCGAGCACACCGAGTCCGCCCGGCACATGGGTTGCAAGGATCGCCGAATTGGCAAGAACGTAGGCCGTCACCGACCGGAAGAAGGCAACATCGCCGAAGACCGAGAGCATCTGGTGCAGGCAGGCGGAAACGAACAGGAAATTGATCGTCCCGATCCCGATCTGCCCGAGTGCGATCGAAAATCGCGGCAGCTGAAACGACCAGCGCCACAGGCGCAGCTTGCCGCGGATAAAAAACGCCAGGCTGGCATAGGTGACCGGGACGATCAGCGCCACCGCGCCGAAGAGGCGAGCACTTACCGCGTCGAGGCGCAGCAGACGCGCTGCATCATCAGGATTGACGATCAGGGCAAGGCTGCCGAGGGTGATGAGCCCCAGCCCCACCGTGACACCGCAAAACAGGATGATCTTCGCCACGTCCTCCGTCGTCAGGCCCCAGCGAGAATAATATCGATAGCGGAAGGCGCCGCTGCTCAGCCCGGCAAAGCCGATATTGTGGCCGAGCGAAAGGCTGATGAACGAGGCCAGCGCGATCTTCGGATAAGGCAGGGACTTGCCAAGTGAACGGATCGCCAGGAGATCGAAGCAGCTCAGGCAGAGATAGGATGCCGCAGCAAAGAGAAGCGCCATGCAGAAATTCGAAAAGGGGATACTCCCAACCGACTTGACGATCTGCTCCAGGCTGTATTGTTGAAATATGCGGTAGAGAAGAAAGATCGCAAGGCAAAGGGCGGCTACGAGCAGTCCATTCCAGATTATGCTTTTCAAGCTCATCGATCATTCCGTTTCCGAGGTGCGAGCTCCCAACGCGTCGTGCTTTCCGAAAGAAGGCGCGACGCTCCAGGCTCGATTATCCGGAACGATCAAACGAGTTCTGTGTTCCCCCGCAGGAACAGTTCGCTGTTCTCCCCGGGAAACGCGTTCTGAGTTGGGACGATGAGCTTTCAGCAGGTCTATGCCGGATAAATCGATCAAACTCCTGAGCTATAATGTGCACAGCTGCATTGGCAGTGACCGGAAGCTCGATCCCGGTCGCATCGCTTCCGTCATTGCCGAAGCGGAGGCCGACGTCGTGGCACTTCAGGAGGTCGATGTCTCAAGGCGCAGGACCGGCGGCGTCGACCAGGCGCATGCGATCGCCTCGCTTCTGAAGATGCAGGCGCATTTCCACCCGGCATTGTCGATCGCCGAAGAGCAGTATGGCGATGCGATCATCACCGCGCTGCCGACAGGCGCGGTGAAGGCCGGCCCACTGCCGTCCATCGGCGAGCAGCGCGGCGCGCTTTCCGTCGAAATCGTCGTCGGCGACAGGAAGCTGCTCGTCGTCAACACCCATCTCGGCCTTCGCGGGCGCGAGCGCATCCAGCAGATGACGACGCTGTTGAAGGCGGGCTGGCTGCGTGGGAGCGCGGATGAATCCCTTCCCACGATCCTCTGCGGCGACTTTAATGCCATTCCGGCATCGGCGACATATCGGCTGGTTGCGCGGTCATTGAAGGACGCCCAGCTCGCAGGCAGCACCGCGCCGAGAGCGACCTTTCCCGCCCGCTACCCGCTGATGCGCCTCGACCATATCTTCGTCACCGACGATCTCGTCGTCAAAAGAGCGGCCGTTCTGGAAAACCGGCTGACGAGAGTGGCATCCGATCACCTGCCTCTGCTTGCGGAAATCGGCTTCGCCTGATCGCCGATGTCGTGCCGGCTCTAGAAACCGCTTGAAAAACGACATTCCCCAGCGCTCACAACGACATTGAAACGAATATTTCACGAATTTCATGATATAGAACATTCATTCCGTTCTGGCATTATACGTCCGAGCGGGAAGTGCAGTCGGTTCGAGCGGATCAGAACGAAATCGACTGTTCTCCTGGGGGAAGAGGAGGGATTGATGTTGGGCAGGCTGTTGTCACGTGTGCGCATCCAGACGCAGGTGATGGTATTCATCGTTCCGTTCATCTTGAGCATCATGGCGGTGGGTGCGATGGGCCTTTATGCTTCGAGCCTGCTTCAGGGGCGGATGGATATTTCCAACTCCGTCCTGCAGTCCTTAAGCGGCTTTCGCAATCTATCCGCCGCGATGGCCGAATTCCTGGCCAATGCCACGCAGGAAAACCGGGACCTTGTCACCGCAAAGCTTGCCGATCAGCGCGGCCTTTTGAAATCCGGCCTCGACCGGCTGGCCGCGGATCGCAGCGGCCAGCAGGAACTGGAACAGACACTCTCTTCCATCGACGGAATTTCCGTACGCATGGACTCGCTGTGGCAGCTTCAGGAGAGCCGGACCGCCCTCTTCGCCGATCTCCAGAAGGCGCAGAGCATCGTTATCTCCGCCCAGACCGATATTGTCGAAGGCTCCAAGGTTCTCCAGCGTGCTGCCGACATGAAGGAAGATGAAGCCCGCAATACGCTGGGCGACGCACAGCGCATATCGGACTTCGCCTCTTTCGCCCAATCATTGAACGACAAGACTCAAGCCGCCGGCCCGATCGGCGGTTCCGACATGGAGGAACTTGGCCGGCAGCAGCGTATCGTCGCAATGGCGCTTGGCGGCGAGGCGCCGGAGGCCAAAAAGGCGATCGACGATGCCATTGCCTCGTTGAAGCCGTTGGTCGAAGCCACCGGCCAGACCGAGGAGCGCGGAGCCGGCCTCAAGGAGGCAACGGGTCAGATCATCGCCAGGCTGCCGGAATTGCAGGCGGTCGCCGTACGGCGGCTGAAGACGGTAACGGACGGGGCTGCCGAAACCGCCAAATCGGTCGAGCGTGCCAAGACCAGCCAGAGAGACGGCCAGAAACTGACGACTTCGGCATACGTGATCCAGATCGTCATGGCGAAACTGACGCTTGCCCCGACCGATGCCAATCTCCAGCGGCTTTCTCAGGAAATCACCGCCGTCAGGAAGGGGCTGGACATGCTGATTTCCAATGCCGGCGGCGTTGCGCAATTCGACAATCTCAAGCCCAAGCTCCTGCCGGCACTGGACAAGATGCAGAAGGCGGCCGCCGACCTCGTCCGTGTCAGCGCGCAGCGCCAGGACGAATTCCGCGCCGCAGCCGCCGACGTGGACGGCATGTGGTCCCAGCTGACGGCCTTCGCCGAAATACAGCGGCAGAACGCGGCCGCAGAACGCACCGACGCCAATTCCATGTCTCTCGGAACGACGATCCTCGGCGTGGTGATCGCAATCCTCGCCGGCATCGGGCTGACCGTCACGCTCAAGGGGCCGATCAACCAGATCACTTCGGCCATGCGGCGGCTCGCCGACGGCAAGCTCGAAACCTCGATCGTCGGCGATAACAGAGCCGATGAGATCGGCGACATGGCCCGTGCGCTCGGGGTCTTCAAGAACAATGCCATCGCCAAGGTCGAGATCGAGGAACGCAGCGAGATCGAACGGACAAGGGCCGAAGAGGAAAGGCATCGCAACGACGAAGAAAAACGCGCAGTCGAACAGCAGATCGACTTTGCGGTCACAGCGCTGGCTGACGGCCTCGGGCGCCTGGCGCGGGGCGATATTTCCCAGACCATCGCAACGCCCTTCTTCGGGCGGTTGGAGCAGCTTCGCAACGATTTCAATTCGTCGCTGCTTCGCCTGCAGGAAACGATCGACCAGATCCGCACCAATACCCGCATGATCGAAGGAAATGCCGGCCAGATGGATCTGGCCGCAGGCAACCTTGCAAAACGCACCGAACAGCAGGCCGTCGCACTGGAAGAGATCGCCGCGGCCATCGAGGAGATCACCACCACGGTTCGCTCTTCCGCGCTCTGCGCCGACGATGCCCGCCAGATCATCACCGACACCAAAGAGACGGCCGATTCCTCATCCGAGGTGGTTGCCAGCGCTATCGACGCGATGGGCAAGATCGAAGCGGCTTCCGACGAGATCGTGCAGATCATCGGCGTCATCGATGAGATCGCATTCCAGACGAACCTGCTCGCGCTCAACGCCGGCATCGAAGCGGCCCGCGCCGGCGAGGCTGGAAAGGGTTTTGCAGTCGTGGCTCAGGAAGTCCGCGATCTCGCCCAGCGCTCCGCCGAAGCCGGCCAGCGGATCAAGCAGCTGATCGGGCGTTCGCGGGCCGAGATTACCAATGGCGCGCGTGTGGTGCGCGAAACGAGTGAAGTCCTCGAAAACATTTCCGCAAAAGTGGTCACCGCATCCGAGCAGATGGACGTCATTGCCCGCTCGAGCAGGGAGCAGTACAACGCTCTGCACGAAGTCAATTCCTCGGTGAACCGGATGGACCAGATGACGCAGCAGAACGCTGCCATGGTCGAGGAAACCAGCGCGGCGACGAAGGAACTTGCCGACGAGACGAGAACGCTCCTGCAGCTCATCGATCAGTTCCAACTGGATGAAACGGACATAAAACGCGTAGCCGCAGCATAGAGAGGTCTGCCGCTCCGCATCGCATAGGCTCACGATGCGCGGCGCAGATCAGTGACGGCTGTAGAGCGGCGGCATTACCTCTTCGTCCGCGAACTGCGGGTAGAGACGCCTGCGCATGCGGTCGAGCGCCTCCGCTTCCCTGCGGTTTCGTTCCAGGAGAACGGCGGTGACGTCCTTGTAGGGCGTGCCGTCCGACAAGCCGACGCAGACCGTAGCGCCCTGCGAAAGAAAGTCGCAGAACGACCGTACCGAGCGCAGACGCGTGGTAATCTCGATGTAGCGATCGTCATGTCCAGCCATGTTCGCCTCCCTTTCGAGAATAAGATGTCACTAATATTTCGGCGAGAAGATGGCGCCCGCTTCATTGCGGTTCGACACCTGATCGACCGGATATCCGCGATGCAAATCGACGACTGAGGCCCGATCTCGTCAGAGCAACCCGCACATCTTCTGGCATCATCCTCTGGCAAACTTCCGATTCATCGCGGCAGCGACCAGGGGCATCGCCGTCGTCGCCAGCGTGCCCAGAGGAAGCCGCCTGATGCCCCTCGTGACGACGAATGTTGCCGTCATTGCGCCGGCCAGCTTGAGCCAGGGCTGCGTGCCGAGCTGTGCGTGCGCACTTGCGTCGGCCCACCGGAGGTTCTCCGCAACCACGGTTGCCGCCTGACGCTGGATCACGTGAAGGCGAGCACGGAGGTTTTCGAGTTCTTCCCTCAGGTCTTGCAGACGGCTTTCCAGCGCATGGTGTTCGGGGGCCGGAAGGGCCGCATCGGCGAGACCTTCAACGGGAACATAACCACCGAGCGTGGCAATATATGCCCGATATTCGGCCTCGCTCGCGAAACCCTCAGGCCTGATCAGATGCGGATTGGCGTTGGCCTCTTCGTAGGCGGCCGGTGCGGTGCCGGCATTGTCGCGCATACCCTCGTTTGTACGGATATCGCCGAGTTCGTCCTTGAACATAATGCATCTCCAGCTATTTCCTGGCGATAGAACGCTCCACGGCTCAAAAGGATGCATCCGGCCGCCGACGCCAACTGGGCCAGCGTCACCGTTGCGCCGATCACCATCGTCGGTCAGCACGTCTTACGGGCAAGTCGCGATTTCCCTGGAACTGCTCTAATCGTAGAGTTCGCCGTGACCAATCTGCTCCTGTCTGGCAGTGTCGCTGCTCACAGGATCCACGGCCGGATCGGGATCTTTCTTGTTGGCATCACTCAGAAACTGCGCAGCCTTAAGGATTGCCGCGGTTATCTCTCCCGTTGCCCATCCGGCTTCATTGGCGGCCGCAATCAGCCTTTCCAGAGCGTCGCGCGCGGCAATGGTTGCCTCTTCGAAGCGCTGCACGGGAGCTTCGGTTTTCGGTGGTGGAAAGGTCATCGGCGTTCCCTCCATGGCTCGGGCTGTTGGAGATGAACGCAGGCCGGGGGAAATGGATGCACGATCACGCCGATTTAATGAACGGATGCCGTGTCCACGCGACGCAGACAAGGGCCGGCGCCGGTTCCCGCCTCAGATGACGGTCTGCAACAGAAACGGAGAGCGCTCCAGCGGACGCTGCGCAAGAATCCTCAGCATCGCTGGGCCTTGTATACCGGTCGTCGTTATCGAGCGGCCGTCGTGATAGACCACCGTCATAACTTTGCTGAGGCTATCGTACCTGATTTGTGCGATCGTGCGCGTATGAACCGGAAAGATGAATTCGTGGGGCTGAGATTTTCGCCCGGAGGTCTTCGTGGTCATCGTGATGCCCCACCGAAAGAATAGCGGGATTGACCCGGCTGTCCCCAGCTCGGGACGAGCGTGATATTAGCCAGCACACCCCTCATCGCGTGTCTCCACTGGAAAATCGATCGAACAACGAAGCCGCCAGTTCCGGCAATCGGACCGGCGGCCTGTGAGACCTCGGCCCAACCCCAACGATACCGATCAAGCACATATTGTTTCCATGGTCGCGTGACATCGGCGTGACACGCGGATCGCGGCTCGAAAACCCGTCCGGAACGGCTTCGTGCAGTGTCAGTTCCCAAAACAGGATGACCAGGCTGTCGCCTAAACCACTTAGAGGCGGCGGCCGTTCATCAATGCAATGTTCTCGCTGCCCCGTGGACCGGGGCGGTCTGCGGCCAGCATTCGACGGCACGTGCAAGCGACCGGATGGCTTCATCCACGACGAAAACCGCATCCCCGAGCCGTTCGATCTCGTAATCGAGCTCGTACATCTCGACGTCGCCAAGGCTCTTCCTGTCCAGCAGCCGCCGGCTTGCCTCGATCAGGCGCTCCGTACGCCCGACAATATCAAGAGCGTCTCGTATGATGATGTCGAGCATGCAGTTGCCCTCGCTAGGATGCTCAAGTGTCGGGCATAACAGGCATGCTGACAATCCCGAAATCTTGTCAGACGCGTTCGCGGATGGTGGCACAGATCCCCAACTCGCACAGCGCCGATTGATGGCGACGGTGCGGCGTTCTAATCGTCGTCGAGCGCGAAGACCGGCCGATAATGGCGCTCGGCGATCAGCAGGCTCCGGTCGGGCCGGATGATGTAAATCTCCTCAACCTCGCGCCCCCATTGATCTCTGAAGCTGTGCGGGAAGGAAGAACCGACAGGCGATTTCGTCAGCTTCGTGCGAGGCTGGCCGTTATAGGTGATGCTGCCCGGAATGGGGGCCAGTCCCGCCGATGAGTAATTGCCCGCGCCGGTCGTGCAGCCCGTCAGCGCAACGGCGAAAACCAGACCTAATCCCATGCTCCGCCTCATCGAACCCTCCCGCTGCTTCGTAGTTTCACGCCAGTGTAACAGGGGACGACAGACATTGTTCCAGAATTCGGCCGGACGCCGGAACACATCGCCCGGACAACCACGCCATCGCGTTGCTCGACCAGCAAAGAGGGCCATTTCAGCCTGTCGCAGTGAGCGGCCCGCAGCCGCCATGACGCTCGTCTTTGTCCCGTTAGCTGGCCGCCGATACGCTGCCTTAGCGACCGTTCACCTTCCGCCAGTCCGCAAAGAGCGCCACATTGCTTTCGTCGGTGGCCGGATAGAGGCCAATGATCGTATGTCCTTGCTTGACGCGCTCGGTAACGAAATCCTCGTAAGCGGTCATCTCGACCGCTTCGTCAGCGATCTCGTCGGCAATCTCGGCCGGAATAACAATGACGCTGTCGTCGTCGCCAACCATGATGTCGCCCGGGAAGACCGCGACATCCCCGCATCCGATCGGCACATTGATGTCGATCGCCTCGTGGAGCGTGAGATTGGTCGGGCTGGAGGGACGATGGTGATAGGCGGGCATCTCAAGACCGCCGATGGTCATGGCGTCGCGGAAGCCGCCGTCGGTGACGACGCCAGCGCCGCCGCGCATCATCAGGCGGGTAATCAAAATGTCGCCGGCGGAGGCGGCGCGCGGATCCTTGCGGCTGTCCATCACCAGAACATGGCCTTCGGGACAGGTTTCGATGGCAAGCCGTTGCGGATGTTTCGGGTTGCGAAAGACGTTCATGGCGTTGCGGTCCTCGCGCGCCGGCATGTAACGCAGCGTAAAGGCCGGCCCGACCATATTGCGGCCCTTCGGCTGCACCGGTCGAACATCCTGCACCGTCTGGTTTCTCAGGCCGCGCTTGAACAACGCCGAACAGAGCGTCGCGACGGAGACACCCATCAGCTTTTCGCGGGTTGCGAGGTTCATAATTCCTTCTCCTCATTCAAATTCAGGCGCCGAAGCCGATTGGGATCAAACATCTTGGTGCCTCAGTTGATGGCCGGTTCAGGCGTCTTGCCACCGAATTCCGTCGTCAGGAAGTCGAAGTCGCAGCCTTTGTCGGCCTGCTCGATATGGCTGGAGAACATGAAACCGTAACCGCGCTCGTAGTGCCGCGTTGGCGCCACCCAGGCGGCCCGCCGCGCTGCGATCTCCTCTTCGGAAACCAGCATATTGAGGCTGCGCGCGGGAATATCGAGTTCGACCATGTCCCCGGTTCTCAGCAGTGCCAGAGGGCCGCCGATGTAAGATTCCGGCGCGACGTGCAGCACGCAGGCGCCGAAACTGGTTCCCGACATGCGGGCGTCCGAGATGCGCACCATGTCGCGCAGGCCGAGTTTCAACAGCGCCTTCGGCATCGGGATCATGCCCCATTCCGGCATGCCCGGGCCGCCCTGCGGACCGGCGTTGCGCAGCACCAGCACGGTGTCCGGCGTCAGCGGATAATCCGGATCGTCGATGATCTTCTTCATCTCGGCATAGTTATCGGCGACCAGCGCCGGGCCGCAATGGCGATGGAATTTTGGATCGCAGGCCGCAGGTTTGATGACCGCGCCATCAGGACACAGGTTTCCCTTGAGCACCGCCAGCGAACCTTCGTGATAGACCGGGTTCGACAATGGCCGGATCACATCGTCATTATAGATCTTCACCTGGTCGAGGCCGTCCGTCAGCGGTTTTCCCGTGACGGTAATCGCGGTTGGATCCAGCTTGTCGCCGAGTTGCTTCATCAGCGCAAGCAAGCCGCCCGCATAAAAGAAATCCTCCATCAGGTAGGTCGAACCGGAAGGCCGGATGTTGGCAAGAACCGGCGTCGTGCGGCCGATGCGATCGAGGTCGTCGAGTTGTAGCGGGATGCCGGCGCGCCGCGCCATGGCGATCAGGTGAATGATCGCATTGGTGGAGCAGCCGGTCGCCATGGCGACCGTGACGGCATTGTCGACCGCCGCCCGCGTGATGATCCGGTCCGGCGTCAGATCCTCCCACACCATATCGACGATCCGCCGCCCGCAGGCCGCCGACATGCGCTGGTGGTTGGCGTCGGCCGCCGGAATCGAGGACGCGCCCGGCAGCGTCAATCCCATAGCCTCGGCGATCGCCGTCATCGTCGACGCCGTGCCCATGGTCATGCAATGGCCGTAGCTGCGGGCAATCCCGCCTTCGATACCCTGCCACTCCTCCTTGGTGATCGTGCCGGCCCGCCGCTCGTCCCAATATTTGAAACCGTCGGTCCCGGAGCCGAGCGTCTTGCCCGCATAATTGCCGCGAAGCATCGGGCCGGCAGGCAGGTAGACGAAGGGAATGCCCATGCTGACGGCGCCCATGACAAGACCCGGCGTGGTCTTGTCGCAGCCCCCCATCAGAACCGCGCCGTCGACAGGATGGCTCCGCAACAGCTCCTCGGTCTCCATCGCCAGCATGTTGCGATAGAGCATGGTGGTCGGCTTGACGAAGTTTTCGGAAAGGGAAAGGGCCGGCAGCTCCATGGGGAACCCGCCCGACTGAAGAATTCCCCGCTTTACCCATTCGGCGCGCTCGCGGAAATGCATGTGGCAGGGCTGAGCATCGGACCAGGTGTTGATGACGGCAATGATCGGCTTTCCCTGCCAATCCTCCGGTGCATACCCCATCTGCATGGTCCGCGACCGATGACCGAAAGAGCGCTGATCATCCGGCAGCATCCAGCGGGCGGACCGTAATTGCTCGTAAGTTTTCCCAGCGGTCACGGCTCTCTCCCAACTTTTTGCTTGCTCATCTCAGCCCCGCAACTGATATTTTAGTTTGACATATATATCAACGAGAACCTTGTATTCTTGTGCCTCAGGCCATGCAAAGCTATGAGTGGCGCGAAAGGAACGCCCCACATGAATTCCCAGTTCGCCTCCACATTCGGCCTGACTGCGCCCGGTTTTCCGGCCGCAGCCGGCAACACGGTCCAGCGGGTTTATGACGACCTCAGGAAGCGGATCATCACCATTCAGCTGCCCCCGGACACCACGCTGTCGCGCACCGAGCTTACCGAGACCTATGAAGTCAGCCAGACCCCCATTCGTGACGCGCTTCAGCTTCTTAGACAGGAAGGCCTTGTTCGCATCTACCCGCAGTCCCGCACTGTGGTGACCAGGATCGATGTCCTGCAAATTTATGAGGCGCATTTTCTTCGCGTCGCGCTGGAATCGGAAGTTTGCCGCCGCCTCGCGACCGATCCGGATCAGGATCCGAGCATCCTCGCCCGAGCCCGCTCGATCATCAAAATGCAGTCGGCGGTCGCCGACGACATCGATCAGATTGCCATGTTCCAGGAACTCGACGAGCTCTTTCACCAGACATTATTCGCAGGCGCCAAACGCAGCAGCCTGCATCAGCTGGTTCGCGAGCGCTCCGGCCATCTCGATCGCGTTCGTCGTCTGCATCTGCCCGAGAAGGGCAAGATCATGAGCATTCTCGATGGTCACCACGCCATCATCGACGCAATTGCCGCCCGCGATGAACAGCGTGCTGTCGGCGCGATCCGTGAACATCTCAGCCAGACCGTCGCAAAAGTCGAAGAGCTCAGGAAGGCGTTCCCCGATTATTTCGTATGAACCGGCCGCGCCGCAGCGAAGGGACCGACTGTTCCGCTTACAGCACTGAAAACGCGTAAAAAATCCGGCGATGATTTCCCTGTCGTTCGGTCGTTTGAGGCTTGCAAAAATCAAGGGAATACACTTTATGTGTGACAATGAATCGCAAAACTACCTCTGCTAGAGAAAATACTACCGTCCATTCCCGGCGGAAGATCGGCGATGTCTCTTCAGCCCGGCGGTTCCGACGGAGCCTGACCTCCTCGCCCCCGAATTAGCCGACCAGATGCAACCCTGACATCTCCGCCGCCTCTCAGACCCGAGAGGCTGCTGGGATATGTCCGGGAATTTCGCACCCCCGTATCTACTTTCGACATAAGGATATCTTCGTGAAGCACATGCGCAAATTCCACCTGATGATGGCAAGCACCGCCTTCCTGACGCTCGCCGGCCCGGCGCTTGCTCTTGATGGCGCAGATATGATGAAGAAGCTCAATGCTGCAACCAGTGCCGGCGGCACGGTCATCACCTTCGAGAAGGCCGATGTCGATGGCGACACGGTAACGGCGACGGGCGTCCAGGTGGGATATGCCAATCTGCCCGGCGATACTTTGAAGATCGGCGAACTTACCTTCGAGGGCGTCGAGGAAACCGAAGGCGGCGGTTACCACGCCAAGACCGTCTCCTTCCCGGATATCGACATGAGCCAGGGGGAAGGCCGTTTTTCCGCCAAGGATATCGAGATCACCGGCCTGACGATTCCCGCCAATGCAGCCGGCGACACTCTGAACGATATTCTCCTGTACGAGACGTTCAGCACCGGGCCGATCGCTGTCAATGTCAAAGGCAAGGACGTCTTTGCCATCGAGGGCATCGACTCGAACCTGGAACGCCAGGAAGGCGGCTTTGCCTATGACGCCAATGTCGCCGGCCTGAAGGGCGACCTGTCGCAGGTCGAGGATGCAAGCGCGAAGGAGGCCATCGAGAAACTCGGGCTGACGACGCTCGACGGCACGGTGACGATGAAGGGCAGCTGGGAAGTCGAAAGCGGCAAGATTGCCGTCGACGAATACGCTTTCGACTTCAAGAATATCGGCCGGCTGAATATCGCCGTCGACTTTTCCGGTTACACGCTGGGCTTCGTCAAATCGCTGCAGGAGGCAATGAAAACCGCCGAGGCCAATCCGAACAAGGAAGAGGCCAACCAGGCCGCCGGCCTGGCAATGCTGGGGCTGGTGCAGCAACTGACGTTCAACAGCGCCTCGATCCGCTTCGACGATGCCTCGATCACCAAGAAAGCGCTCGACTATGCCGGTTCGCAGCAGGGCGTCACGGGCGAGCAACTGACGCAATCCCTGAAAGGCCTTGTGCCGATCATGATGGCGCAGCTCAACCTCCCGGAGCTGCAAAACCAGGTATCGGCAGCCGTCAACACCTACCTCGACGGGCCGAAAAGCCTGACGATCAGCGCCGCGCCGGAAAAGCCGGTCCCATTTCCGATGATCATAGGCGCGGCCATGGGGGCTCCGAACACCATTCCTTCGGTGCTCGGCGTCAAGGTCACAGCGAACGACTAAAGTGCGCTTCATCTTCCAGAGGCGGGTTTCCGACCTGCCTCTGGAATCCCCGGATTTCTCAGCAGTGGCTAAAGCTCGTCACTGCGACGCTTCACGACGTGCTTCAGCGCCATCATATGTCTTCGCCGCTCCAGCAGATAATCGGTATAGCCGACGCAGATGAACAGAAATGTCGGCCCGGCGTAGATGATGATCAGAGCCAATGCGATAACGATGAATGCGGTCGTCATGGTTTTGTTTCCATATTGGTCGTGCCGCAGTTAGAGCGGCGGAAGCGGATAGGCCCTCGTCTCGACATTCGCTGTCCTTCTTTGTTCAAAATTCGCCGGCTCCATATTCGTTCCGTCCCCGATCGATATCCATTCGCGCAGCGCCAGATCGGGCGACAATCACGAAGCGGACAATTCGCTCAACCGCGATCACTCCCGTGGCCTTTCCTCCCGCATTGCCGCCGTTACGCGTTTAAGCAGCGGGCTCGACATCAGATCCTCCAGCAAATCCGATAGTTTCGGTTTCCAGTTCGGATAGCTGTCGCTGGTGCCCGGAATATTGGTCGGTCTTTTCTCGTCGGTGAGATCGGCAAGCCGCACGGCGGCAAGAATCGACGGCGTCCGGGCAATGAAACGGTAGGCGCTGACGGTCAGATCTTTGAGCGTCTCTTCGCTTGCCCGCGCAGCAGGAAGCCGGGACGGCAAGCTGAGACCGGCGGCCTTGAACGCCGCTTTCAGATACCTTCGCTCGCGCTTGCGGTCTTCAAAATGTTCTTCGGTGAGATCGGGCGGCACGATACCGTGCTCGCAGCGATCCTGAATGTCGGCACCGCGCCACCAGCCGGCGAGCGTCTGATGGTCATGCGTCGAAATGCAGGCGAGTGCGAGGACGGGATAGGCATCGGCCGGCTTGAAGCCTTTTTTGTCCTGTTCATAGGAAAGGATCCGATAGGAGAGAATGCCGGCGGCGGCCAGATCCTCCGGCAATCCCTCCGGAATCATTCCGAGCGATTCTCCGATCACGAGGCATCGATGTTCGGCAGACGCCTCAGCCAGGATCTGCAGCAGCCGGTCTTCGGGATAGCGTACATAGGCGCCGCTGTTCGGCCTGTCGCCCAAGGGAACCAGGAAAAGGCGGCGGACCGCCGGGGCGTGGTCGATGCGAATGGCGCCTGCATAGCGCATGGCTGCACTCACCATGCGCCGGTAAGGTGACATGCCGCCTCCGGCAATTTCGGAAGGCAGGTATCCGGCCAGATGCCAGTCCTGCCCCTCGACGGCGAATGGGTCGGGAGGGCTGCCGATCGTGGCCTTGGAGACATAGACGTCAGGCTCGCTCCACGTCGCCGAGCCGTCGACCGCTTCCCCTACGGCAAGATCGAGATAGAGCCCGATGCGCAGGCCGACCTTGCGTGCCCTATCTGCGGCCTGCATCAGTTGGCAGTGTGCGAGCCATTGCAGCCACATATGGAAGAAAACATCATCCGCGTGATGGCGTTCGAAATCGCCGACGGCGGCACTGTCGAAACGCTGGAACTCGGCCGGCCACCGCTGCCAACCGGCGCCCGCCCCGCGCTCGACCATGGAAAACGACAGGCATTCGAAAAGCGCATGCAGCCGCAAGCTGTCGCCGCCTCGCGCGACAAAGGTGTCGAAATCGGCGGAGCTACAGTCCCTATCACCGGCGCGGCGCTGTCGCCAGGCCGGCCAGAGATCATGAAGGACCCCAAGCTTGGCTCGCGCGACGCCGATGTAATCGACGAGATCGGATTGGCGGAGGCGCTCTAATTCGCGTTCGAGTTCGGGACTGCCGGAGAAACCTGGCACCTCGTCGGCCGCGATATAGAGTGGGTTGAGATGCTGGCGGCTTGAGGGTTCATAGGGGCTGCAGCGGTCGGGATCGGCAAGGAACGGCGCGTGAAGCGGGTTGAGTCCGATGAAATCGGCCCCCAACGATCCCGCCAGATCGGCCAGATCAGACAGATCCTTGAAGTCTCCGATTCCCCAGTTGCGGGCCGAACGGAGCTCGTAAAGCTGCAGGCTGACACCCCAGACCCTTGTGCCGGAAAGGAAATCCGGCAGAAACGACACCGGAATCCTCCTGCGCTCCGGTTTGGCTTGCCGCCCCGGCGCGCCACTCTGCGGATCTGCCGTCGCCGTCATGTCGATGTTGAGCGCGGCGAGTATCTTGCGCTTGGTCACTGCGGAGATCGCCACTTCCCTGTTGTCGGGGCTCGGCCTTGTCGGGCTGATGCCGTGAAGCCGGGCAAGCTTGTCGAGCTCGGCGGATTTCATCGTTCGATCCTCTCCTCCCACCGCCGTCACCCGGCGCTGATGCTCCAGATCACCGCCCACGGGCCGAGTCCGCCGCCCCCGCTTCCGCCGAGACGGAATATCGTCTCGGCGTCGTCCTGCTGCGGCTCGAGCAGCGCCGCTGCCGCGTTGCCGAGGTTGGCGCGCAGATGAAGACGTCGGCTTTCCGCAAGGGTCCAATCGACCGCGATCGCATTTCCCGCCGAGCGGTAGACCGCGTTTCCGCCAACGGCACCCTTCAGCAACGGAACGATCCGCCGGTGCCGGAGGTCCAGAAGTGTCCTGTAATAGTCAAGCATGTCGGAGGCGGTGCGTTTCGACCAGTCGAGCTTGGCCGCAGCAAAGGTCGATGGCGCCGTCGGGTCGAGAAGGTCGTCCGCGTCGAAGCCGGGCAGACGCGAAAGCTCCCGGCGCCGGCCTTGCCTGACCTTCTCGTTCAAATTCTCATCGAAATCGCAGAAAAAGGGAAAAGACTCTCTGGCGCCCCATTCCTCTCCCATGAACAGCATCGGGATCTCGGGCGCCAGCAGATAGATTGATATGATGGCTTTGACAGCATCGACCGGGCTCGACGCCAGAACCCGGTCGCCCAGTGCCCTGTTGCCGATTTGATCATGGTTCTGGATGAAGGATACGAAGGCTGTGGGTGGCAGGTGGCCGCTCGGCCTGCCCCGGCTTCCGCCGCGATATGGCATATGTTCGCCCTGGAACACGAAACCTTCCGCCAGCGCCCGCCCGAGCTTACCCATGTCGCCGGCGTAATCGGCATAATAGCCGAAGGTTTCATCCGTGGCGGCGACATGCAGCACATGGTGCACATCGTCGTTCCACTGGGCGGTGAACAGCCTCGCCTCGCCCTTATCGTCACGCTGCAGAAGGTCGGCGTCGTTCTCCTCGTTTTCGACGATCAGATGAACATGCCGGTTGCCGGCCGCAGCCCTGGCGCGGCGGGCAAGCGCCTGAAGAAGATGCTCGTCGCTGTCGTCCTTGATGGCGTGGACGGCATCGAAACGGAAACCGTCCAACCTGAACTCGGTGATCCAGTAGATGGCATTCTCAATGATGAATTCGCGGATCATCTCCGACCCGTCGCCGTCGTAATTGACCCCGTGCCCCCAGGGCGTTTTATGATGGTCGGTAAAGAGCGGCGCATAGGACGGGATATAGTTTCCGTCAGGCCCGAAGTGATTGTAGACGACATCGAGAAACACGGAGATGCCGCGCTCATGCGCCGCGTCCACCAGCGCCATAAAATCCTCCGGCCGGCCGTAGCTGCTGTCGGGCGCATAGGGTAGCACGCCGTCATAACCCCAGCTGTAACGGCCCGGGAATTCACTGAGCGGCATGATCTGCAACGCCGTGATACCCAACGCTTTCAGATGATCGAGGCGCTCGATCGCGGCCCTGAAGCTGCCCTCCGGAGTGAAGCCGCCGATATGCATCTCATAGATGACCATCTCCTCCCAGGGCCGGCCGGTCCAGCCGCCCGCCTTCCAATGATAGGAGGAAAGGTCGACTACTTCGCTCGGGCCGTGCACGTCCTGCGGCTGGAACCGCGAGGCAGGATCTGGAATTTCGAGACCGTCCGGCAGGACGAAGCGATAGCGCGCCCCCGGACGAGCATCCGCGACCGCGCAGCGGTGCCATCCGTCTTCGCCCGCCTGCATCGGGCGCGGGTCGGCGCCTTCGATCTTTAAGGACACGCTTTCATGCAGGGGAGCCCAGAGGCGAAACAGAATACCCTCTTCGGTGAAAACGGGGCCGAACGTCATTCTGGTCAAGGGAAAGCCTTCGATGAAGTGAAGATGGGATTTGAGTAACTTTTGCGGGAGCAAAAAGTTTCATCCGCGGAGCTGCCGCTGCTGGACGTGTATCGGCGGATGCCAAGAAGAGTAATATCCGTCCTATCCGGAGTAGGATTTTATCCTATCAAGTGCTATAAGAATGCAAACGATAGGAGTCCAATCGATGCGTTCGACGCAACAGATGAGCATCACATTGCCCGTAGAAATGGCGAAGCGCGTCAAGCAACGGGTATCCGATGGCGATTACGCCTCTGAGAGCGAAGTTATACGCGAGGGACTGCGGGCTTTGCAGGAACGCGAAAATGCCGTCGAGCACTGGCTGCGAACGGAAGTTGCGGCTACCTATGACGCCCATAAGGCCGATCCCACCAAGGCCAAACCTCTCGGCGAGGTCTGGAAGCGGCTCGAAGCACGAATGGACGAAATCGATCGGGAAGAGGATTGATGAAGCGCTATTATATCCGCTTCACCGATGAAGCGGAGTTAGATTTGGCGCGCATCTATGGTTTCGTCCGTAGGAAATCCGCATCTTCTGCAGTCGCCCGTAATTATGTGGCCCGCATCAAGACCTTTGTGGATGGGTTCGAAACATATCCCGAACGTGGCAGCGTCCGTGATGATGTCCGGCCAGGATTGCGGATTGTCGGTTTTGAGCGCCGGGTAAGCGTTGCGTTCGTCGTCGAGTCCGCCGAGGTTATTATCCTCCGTGTCCTCTATGCCGGGCAGCGGTTTGAAAGCGGCGAAAGTTAGAGTCGTCCGTGAAACACGCCTGCGCCCCAACCGTCAGGCCGCCGCGACCTTGCCCGAAAGCGCCTGATCCATGGCCCTCTGAAGCTGTTCCTGGGTGAACGGCTTGGTCATCCTCAGCATCCGGCCGAGCCCATGGTCTTCGGAAAACTCGGCATAGCCCGAGGCGAGAATAATGGGCAGGCCCGGGAAAGAGGAACGAAGATGACGAGCAAGCTCGGCGCCGGTCATGCCGGGCATGGCGTGATCGGTGATGACGAGATCGCAATTCGGTCCGCCGGCAAGGAATTCCAAAGCCTGGGAGGCCGAAGATGCTTCCCGCGGCAAATGTCCGAGATCCTCCAGCATCGCCACGGTTCCTGTCCGGACAAGCGCATCGTCATCGACAACGAGAATGGCAAGCGGCCGCGATACCGGCATCAAGGGTTCCGTCGCAGGGGGCTCGACGGCGGGCTCCGTCTTGACGAAAGTCTCGGCGACGGGCAGCCACAGGGAGACGGTCGTACCCTTGCCCCTGACGCTCGATATCTGGATCGAGCCGCCGGATTGCGCGGCCAGGCCATGAACCATCGACAGGCCGAGACCCGTGCCTTTGCCGACCCCTTTGGTGGTAAAAAACGGTTCGGCGGCACGCGAGACGGTTGCCTCGTCCATGCCTTCGCCATCGTCCGACACCGATATTCTGATGTAATTGCCGCCGGTCAAACCAGCCGGCCGGGCCTCTTCGGTGTGAGCCGCGGCAACCGTCACCGCCCCTCCGCTTTCCAGCGCGTCGCGCGCATTGACGAAGAGGTTGAGCAGCGCCAGCTCCAGCTGGTTGCTATCCACCAGGAGGGGCGCGAGATCGGCCGGGATGCTTTTGCGGATTTCGATACGCGGACCCACCGCCTTGGCGAGAAGATCCTCGACATTCTCGAACAGTCGGAGGAAATCGATCGCTTGCGGCTTCAATTCCTGGCGGCGGGCGAAGGCAAGCAGGCGCTGGGTCAGCGCCGTGCCGCGTTCGGCCGCCTGGATCGCGTTGGTCACCAGGCGTTCGCTGCGTTCATCGGCCGGAAGCCGTTTTTTCAACAGGCTCAGGCTGCCGAGCACCGCCATGAGGAGGTTGTTGAAGTCATGCGCCACGCCGCCTGTGAGATGGCCGATCGTGTCGAGCTTCTGCGCCTCGAAGAGCTGGGCGAGCGCCTCCTCGCGCTCGCGCGTCCTTTGATCAATCCGGTTCTCGAGCTCCTCGTTGAGCTGACGCAGTTGCGCCGCCGAAGCCTCGAGTTCGGCTGTGCGCTGGCGAACACGAGCCTCCAGATCGGCATTCAGGCGTTCGAGCTCCCGCGTCTTCCTGTAGAGATCGGCAAAGACCCTGACCTTGGCTCTCAGCACCTCCGGAACGATCGGTACGGAGACGTAATCGACGGCGCCGACGGCATAGCCGCGCAGCCGGTCGGGTTCGGCCAGCATCACCGCGGAAACGAAGATGATCGGCGTGTTCTGGTAGCGCGGATGCTGGCGGATCATGCCGACGAGCTCGAAGCCATCCTGCTCGGGCATGCAGACATCGACGAGAATGACCGCGATTTCGGTGCGCAACAGGTGCTCGAAGGCTTCGCGCGCCGATTGCGCCTTGATGAGGTTTTCCTCGAGTTCTTCGAGAATGACCTCATAGCTCAGGAGCTTGGCGGGCTGGTCGTCGACGAGGAGGATGTTGACGGGGTTCATGGCCGGGTCCTCAGCGATGCAGCCACATGCGCAGCGCCGACAGGAGCTGCTCGGTATTGACGGGCTTTGCCAGATAGTCCGACGCGCCGGCTTCCAGGCATTTCTCCCGGTCACCCTTCATCGCCTTGGCCGTCAGCGCCAGGATCGGCAGCCGCCGGAAGCGGGGCTCGGAGCGGATGACCTGCATCGTCTCGTAACCGTCCATTCCGGGCATCATGATGTCCATCAGCACGATCGCGACAGAGGCTTCGTTGTTGATGACGTCGATGGCTTCGCTGCCGGTCGTCGCGGTCAGCACCCGCATGCCCCGCCGCTCCAGCACGCTGCTCAGCGCGAAGATGTTGCGGGCATCGTCGTCGACGAGCAGCACCGTTTCGCCGACGAGATCCTCGTCCGAGCTGTGCAGGTCCTGCAACGTCGCCTGTTTTGCCGCCGGCAGGTCGGCGACGACCCGGTGCAGGAAGAGCGCGGTCTCGTCGAGCAGGCGCTCGGGCGACTCCACCCCCTTGACCACGACGCTGCGGGCCATGCTGTGCAGCGTCGCATCCTCCTCGAGCGAGAGCTCCCGGCCGGTGAAGACGACTACCGGCACTTCGCCGATCGCGTCGTCGTCACGGATCTGCTCCAGCACGTCGAAGCCGGACATATCGGGCAGCGTCAGATCAAGCACGACGCAATCGGCGGAGCCCTGCCGCAGAACGGCGAGCGCCTCCGATCCTGAGCCGACACTGGTGATGTCGATGTCGTCGTGCCCGAGAAGAGCGGTCACGCTCATGCGCTCGGCCTCATTGTCTTCCACCAGCAGCAGTTGCTTGCGGCGCGGCTCGGCATAGGCTTTCAGACGGGACAGGGCCTTGCCGAGGCCCTCCGGCGTCGTCGGTTTGCTCATGAAGGCAAAGGCGCCGCGGGTCAGCCCATGCTGGCGGTCCTCGTCGAGGCTGATGATCTGCACCGGAATATGCCGCGTCTGCGAATTCTGCTTGAGCTGGCTTAGCACCGTCCAGCCGAGCATGTCGGGCAGGAAGATATCAAGCGAGATCGCTGACGGCTTGTATTCCTGCGCGAGAACAAGCGCATCGCTGCCGCGCATCGCGACCAGCACCTTGAAGCCATTGTCGCGAGCCAGATCGACGAGGACGCGGGCGTAATGCGCATCGTCTTCGACGATGAGCAGCACGGAGTCGCCGACCGCTATCCGATGACGATCGTCTGCGACGTGTTCGACGGGTTTCTCGGCGCGGCGGGCAGCCGCTTCGGCAAATTCCACGACATTCGCCGGCGCCGGGGCGGGCTTGGGGCTAACCGCACCGGCACCGACATAGGTCAGCGGCAGGTAAAGCACGAAGGTGCTGCCGACGCCCGGCGTGCTGCGCAATTGGATCTCGCCACCGAGCAGGTTCGCCAACTCGCGGCTGATCGCCAGGCCGAGGCCGGTGCCGCCATATTTGCGGCTTGTGGAAGCATCTGCCTGCTGGAACGCCTCGAAAATGATGCGCTGCTTTTCCGGCGGAATGCCGATGCCGGTGTCGACGACTTCGAAGGCGATCACCGAAGGCGCATGCCGGAGCGACGGATGATCGGGCGACCAGCCACTGGTTGCCAAGGCGACGCGAAGCGTCACGCCGCCCTGCGCGGTGAATTTGAAGGCGTTCGACAGCAGGTTCTTGAGGATCTGCTGCAGGCGCTTCGAATCGGTAATGATGCTCTTGGTGAGATCGCCGCCCACCTCGACCGCGAACGACAGGTTCCGGTTTTCGGCCTCATGCCGGAAAGGCCGGGCCATCATCTCGAGCAGGTTGCTGACGAAGATCTCCTCGGCATCGACCGAGACGGTACCGGATTCGATCTTCGAGAGGTCAAGAATGTCGCTGATGAGGTTCAGCAGATCGGTTCCTGCGCCGTGGATCGTCTTTGCGAACTCGACCTGCTTGCCCGACAGGTTGCCGTCGGGGTTTTCCCCAAGCTGCTGGCCGAGGATGAGGATCGAATTCAGCGGCGTGCGCAGCTCATGCGACATGTTGGCGAGAAATTCGGATTTGTATTTCGATGTCAGCGCCAGTTCGGTCGCCTTTTCCTCCAGCGCGCGCCTTGCCTGTTCGATCTCCTGGTTCTTCGCCTCGACTTCGACGTTGCGTTCCTCCAGCTGCTGCGCCTTCTGGCCGAGCTGTTCATTGGTCTGCTGCAGCTCGCGCTGCTGCGTCTGCAACTCGGCAGCGAGTTGCTGGGATTGCTTGAGCAGCCCTTCGGTCTGCATCGTCGCTTCGATCGAGTTGAGGACGATGCCGATCGAGGTCGTCAGTTGGTCGAGGAAGGAGAGCTGCAGTTCGGTGAATTCGCCGGCCGAGGCAAGCTCGATCACCGCCTTCACCTGCCCCTCGAAATGCACCGGCAGCACGATCGCGCTCCGCGGTAGCGTCGTGAACACGCCGGAGCTGATCGGGACGACGTTGTCGGGAAGATCGGTGACGAGAATGCGGCGGGCGTCGCTGGCGCATTGCCCGACGAGGCCCTGGCCGAAGTCGAGCCGCAGCGGATGCGCTGCCTCGACGCCCTGCGCATAGACCGAAAGCAGCGACAGAAACGCCTGCTCTTCGTCGGCATCCACCTGGTAGATGACACCCTGATGCGCACCGACCAGCGGCGCCAATTCCGAGAGCATCATCTTGCCGACCAGCGTCAGGTCGCGTTGGCCCTGCAGCATGTTGGTGAAGCGCGCCAGATTGGTCTTCAGCCAGTCCTGCTCGGTGTTGCGCTCCGTCGTCAGGCGCAGGTTGTCGATCATCGTGTTGATGTTGTCCTTGAGCTCGGCGACTTCGCCGCGCGCGTCGACCTTGATCGAGCGCGTCAGGTCGCCCTTGGTGACGGCGGTGGCAACCTCGGCGATGGCGCGCACCTGGGTCGTCAGATTGGCGGCCAGCAGGTTGACGTTGCCGGTCAGGTCTTTCCACGTTCCCGCGGTGCCGGGCACGTTCGCCTGACCGCCGAGGCGGCCCTCGACGCCGACTTCGCGCGCAACCGTCGTCACCTGATCGGCGAAGGTCGCAAGCGTGTTGGTCATGTTGTTGATGGTTTCAGCAAGCGCTGCCACTTCGCCCTTGGAGGCGACGGTGAGGTTCTGCTTGAGGTCGCCGTTCGCCACCGCCGTCACCACCTTGACGATGCCGCGCACCTGTTCCGTGAGGTTTGCGGCCATGACATTGACGGTGTCGGTCAGATCCTTCCAGGTGCCGGCAACCCCAGGCACCTGCGCCTGGCCGCCGAGCTTGCCTTCGGTGCCGACTTCGCGCGCCACGCGTGTGACTTCGCCGGCGAAAGCGTTCAACTGGTCCACCATGGTATTGATGGTGTTCTTCAATTCGAGGATTTCGCCCTTCACATCGACGGTGATCTTGCGAGAGAGGTCGCCGCGCGCCACGGCGGTCGTGACTTCGGCGATGTTACGCACCTGGGTCGTGAGGTTGGCGGCGAGCAGGTTGACGTTGTCGGTCAGGTCCTTCCAGGTGCCGGCGACGCCGGGAACGACGGCCTGGCCGCCGAGGCGGCCATCGGTGCCGACCTCGCGGGCGACGCGCGTCACCTCGCCGGCGAAGGAGCGGAGCTGATCGACCATGGTATTCAGCGTGTCCTTCAGCAGCAGGATTTCGCCGCGCACATCGACGGTGATCTTGCGCGACAGGTCGCCATTGGCGATCGCGGTCGCCACCTCGGCGATGTTGCGCACCTGCGCCGTCAGGTTGCCGGCCATCGAGTTGACGCTGTCGGTCAAATCCTTCCAGGTGCCGGCGACACCGGAAACCTGCGCCTGGCCGCCGAGCTTGCCTTCCGTGCCGACTTCGCGGGCGACGCGTGTGACTTCGCCGGCGAAGGCGTTGAGCTGGTCCACCATCGTGTTGATGGTGTTCTTCAGCTCGAGGATTTCCCCCTTCACATCGACGGTGATCTTGCGCGAGAGGTCGCCGCGCGCCACGGCGGTGGTCACTTCGGCGATGTTGCGCACCTGACCTGTCAGGTTCGAAGCCATCGAGTTGACGTTTTCGGTGAGGTCCTTCCAGGTGCCCGCGACACCCGGCACCTGCGCCTGGCCGCCGAGCTTGCCTTCGGTGCCGACCTCGCGCGCCACGCGCGTCACTTCCGAGGCGAAGCGATTCAGCTGATCCACCATGGTGTTCAGCGTTTCCTTGAGTTCGAGGATTTCGCCCGAGACCGATACGGTGATCTTTTTCGATAGGTCGCCATTGGCGATCGCTGTCGAGACTTCGGCGATATTGCGCACCTGCGCCGTCAGGTTGCCGGCCATGGAATTGACGCTGTCGGTCAGGTCCTTCCAGGTGCCGGCGACGCCGAGCACGTTCGCCTGACCGCCGAGCCGCCCTTCCGTGCCGACTTCGCGCGCCACACGCGTCACCTCGCCGGCAAAACCGTTGAGCTGATCGACCATCGTGTTGATGGTTTCCTTGAGTTCCAGGATTTCACCCGACACCGTGACGGTGATCTTCTTGGAAAGGTCGCCCTGGGCGACCGCGGTCGCGACTTCGGCAATGTTGCGCACCTGGCCTGTCAGGTTCGAGGCCATGGAATTGACACTGTCGGTCAGGTCCTTCCAGGTGCCTGCCACACCGCGCACATTGGCCTGGCCGCCGAGCCGGCCCTCCGTGCCGACTTCGCGGGCCACACGCGTCACTTCCGAGGCGAAGGCGTTCAGCTGGTCGACCATCGTGTTGATGGTTTCCTTCAGTTCGAGGATTTCGCCCTTCACGTCGACAGTGATCTTTTTCGACAGATCGCCATTGGCGATCGCGGTGGAGACCTCGGCGATGTTGCGCACCTGCGCCGTCAGGTTGCCGCCCATCGAGTTGACGTTCTCGGTCAGGTCCTTCCAGGTGCCGGCGACGCCGCGCACGTTCGCCTGGCCGCCGAGCCGGCCTTCCGTGCCGACTTCACGCGCCACACGCGTCACTTCCGAGGCGAAGGCATTCAACTGATCGACCATCGTGTTGATGGTTTCCTTCAGTTCCAGGATTTCGCCCGACACCGTCACCGTGATCTTCTTCGACAGGTCGCCATTGGCGATCGCTGTGGAAACCTCGGCGATATTGCGCACCTGCGCCGTCAGGTTCGAGGCCATAGAATTGACGTTGTCGGTCAGATCCTTCCAGGTGCCGGCGACACCTGGCACCTGCGCCTGACCACCGAGACGGCCCTCGGTGCCGACTTCGCGGGCGACGCGCGTCACTTCACCGGCAAAGCCGTTCAGCTGATCGACCATCGTGTTGATGGTTTCCTTGAGTTCCAGGATTTCGCCCGAGACGTCGACGGTGATCTTGCGTGAGAGGTCGCCGCGCGCCACCGCCGTCGTCACCTGGGCGATGTTGCGCACCTGCGCCGTCAGGTTGCCGCACATGGCGTTGACGCTGTCTGTCAGGTCCTTCCAGGTGCCGGCGACACCGGGCACCAGCGCCTGCCCGCCGAGCTTGCCTTCGGTGCCGACTTCGCGGGCAACGCGCGTCACTTCGGAGGCGAAGGAGCGCAGCTGGTCGACCATGGTGTTGATCGCTTCCTTCAACTGCAGGATCTCGCCGCGCACGTCGACGGTGATCTTCTTGGAAAGGTCGCCGTTGGCGACCGCGATCGTCACCTCGGCGATGTTGCGCACCTGCGCCGTCAGGTTCGATGCCATCGAGTTGACGCTTTCAGTGAGGTCCTTCCAGACGCCGGTCACTTCAGGCACCTGCGCCTGCCCGCCGAGCTTTCCGTCGGTGCCGACCTCGCGGGCGACACGCGTCACCTCGGAGGTGAAGACGCTCAGCTGTTTGATCATCGTGTTGACGATATCGGCCGAGCGCAGGAATTCGCCTTTCAGCGCCCGTCCGTCGACGTCGAGCGGCACGGTCTGCAGCAGGTCGCCCTTGGCGACCGCGGTGATTGTGCGGGTGACGGCCGTCGTCGGCCACAGGAGATCGTCGATCAGGCCGTTGATCGAGCCCTCCATCTCGGACCAGGAGCCGTCGGACAGGCCGAAGCGCACCCGCGTGCTCGTCCGCCCGTCCCGACCGACGACCTGCCCGACGTGTTCGAGCTGCTGGGCCATGCGCTGGTTGGCGGCGATGATATCGTTGAGGGCATCTGCGACCTTGCCGGTGACGCCGGTGAGATCCGAACGCATCCGCACAGAAAAGTCGCCGCGCCTGACGGCGACCAGAACCTCCAGAAGCGCGCTGGCATCATCGAACGCCATGCTTTTGTGGTCATGCCCATTGAGGCTTTCGGCCGCAGCGTCGTCGCGCGAAAATTCACTGGTTTGCTTGCTCACGAAATCCCCCTGTTCGACAGAGGGTAATTAGTGCTCCGCTGGAAAAAGGGTATGGGTGTGCCGCAGGGTTGCAGAGATTGGCCTAACCCAACGTCAACGGCCAAACTTTGTCTGCGCGGGAACAGTTTCCCGCCGGCCGTCGTTTCCGTCCTGACAAGGAGAACGACATGTCGAACGTCTCAAGAACCGGCAAGGACGACATCAACAACGCGACCAGCCCGACCACCTTCGGACGGTCGGTCGAGAGCCAGGCGCAGATGCAGGATGCGGCGGCGGAGGCATCGCCCGAAGCCGGCGGCGAGATTCTCAACATTTACCGACTGCAGCCGATTGCTAAACCCAACGATCCCAGATGGGGCAATGCCCCCAACCACGGCACCATCGTTGTGGCCGCCCGGACGCCTGGTGATGCCAGGATCGTCGCCGCCAGCCGCGAGCTCGATTTCATGGAAGTCGATGCGGCGCCGGCCGAAGATGTCACGACGGCCAACGCCAGCGCTTTTCGGGACGACAAACTCTACACTGTCATCGAGATTGACCGGGATAGACGTGACGTCAAACGCGGGGTCGTCGACGGAGTGATTTCGGTCGACACGATCCGGCCGGTAGAGCAGGATTGATGTGGATTTGACAGCGGCGGGCGAGACCGCTTCTTTTCGTTGGAGGGCACGATGAATACAGCGAACCTGCAGCTCGAAGGCCTCATAATGGCCATGGCGTCGATATCCCAAGCGATCGTCGAAAAAGGACTGCTCACCCATGAAGAGATGGCAGTTGCGCTTTCGAAGGCCAAGAAAACGGTCGAAGACGACAACGGACCCGAACTATCCGACGCCAACCGGGCAGCGACCCTCTTTCCCCTTCGCGTACTTCTGCTTGCCAACGAGGCGAGCCAGAAGGGGGAGCGGCTGGCGTTCTCCAGCTACGCCAAGCTGGTGGCAAAACTGAGCTGAGTAAGTTCTGCTGCTTATTGCTGACCCTGCAGAACAGGTCCGCGTCGATATCGCAATCGGGAGCGTCCCGATCCGCCGGGTTTCGACTGTTCCCACGAGCGCTGTCGACTTTTCATATAAGTTGATTTTTTTCGTCTTGTTTTCCAGTGATCCCTCAGTCTATACCCCGGCAGACATACTCACGCACCGGGATTTCTTCGTGACCAGCCTCAAATCACTTCTGGCCGCCTGCGGCCTCTCCGCCCTGATCGGCCTTGCCGCAGCCCCGTCATTTGCCGGTTCGACGACATACCCGCTGACGCTCGAAAACTGCGGCGCTCAAGTGACGTTCAAGAAGGCGCCCGAGCGGGCGATCGGCCTTGGCCAGAACAGCGCGGAAATCCTGCTGCTGCTCGGCCTCCAGGACAAGATGGTCGGCACGGCCTTCTGGCCGAGCAAGGTGCTGCCGCAGCTTGCCGAAGCCAACGCCAAGGTCAAGCTCCTGACTGTGGAGATGCCGACCTTCGAATCCATGCTCGCCGAAAATCCCGATTTCGTGGCCGTCGCCCTGCCGAGCCTGGTCGGACCGAACAGCAAGATCGCCAAGCGCGAGGATTTCGACAAGGTTGGCGTTTCCACCTATCTCTCGCCGAGCACCTGCCTCAGCACCAAGGACGTCAAGGACCAGTACGGCAGCCGCGGCGAGCTGTGGAACATGGATCTCCTCTACAGGGAGATCGACGAACTCTCTCAGATTTTCGACGTCGCCGATCGCGGCCAGGCTGTGATTGCCGACTTCAAGGCGCGTGAAGCCAAGCTTCGCAGCAGCGTTGCCAAGGATGGCAAGAACCTGTCCTACGTCTTCTGGTTCTCCAGCCCCAGCCCGTCGGCCGATGCCTATGTCGGCGGCAAGAACAGCGCCTCCGGCTTCATCGCCGACCTGCTTGGCGGACACAATGCGATCACCGCGGATGCGGAATGGCCGACCGTCGGCTGGGAAGGCATCATCGCCTCCAACCCCGACGTCATCGTCGTCGCCAGCCTCGACCGCAACCGCTGGGAGCTCGACAAGCCCGAGGCGAAGATCAACTTCCTGAACACCGATCCGGCCGTCAGCCAGATCCCGGCCGTCAAGAACAAGGCGCTCGTCGTGATGGACGGCCAGGCCATGAACCCGACCATCCGCACGATCTACGGCGCCGAGCAGGTTGCCGAGCAGCTGAAGGCCCTCGGTCTGCTGAAGTGACCGACGCGGGCCGTCTCTTCCGGCAGCTGGGAGCCGCCACCGCACTGCTCCTGGCTTCCCTCTGCCTCATCGCTGTCGCCATCGGCGTCAGCGTCGGGATCGGCGACCTGCCGATTCCGCTTGCGACCACTTTTTCGGCCGTCACCAACCGGCTCGGCTGGACCGCGGTCGAGCTCAACCGCATCCATGAGACCGTCATCTGGGATTATCGCCTGAGCCGCGCGCTCGTCGCCGCCTTCTGCGGCGCGGGGCTGGCGCTGTCGGGCGCCGTCATGCAGTCGCTGCTGCGCAACCCGCTGGCCGAGCCCTATGTGCTCGGCATCTCCGCCGGGGCCTCCACCGGCGCGGTCGCGATCGTCATCCTGGGCCTCGGCGCCGGCGCGGTGTCGCTCTCGGCAGGCGCATTCGCCGGTGCTTTCGCGGCCTTCTTCTTCGTGGCGCTGCTGTCGAACGGCACGCGCGGCGGCGCGGACCGCACCATCCTTGCCGGTGTCGCCGCATCGCAGCTCTTCAACGCCTCGACCTCTTATATCGTCACCACCTCGGCCAATGCGCAGCAGGCGCGTGACGTCATGTTCTGGTTGCTCGGCAGCTTCAGCGGCGTACGCTGGCCGGAATTCGCGCTGGTCTCGATCGTCGTCGGCTTCGGCCTCGCCGCCTGCCTGCTCTATGCCCGCGTGCTCGACGCCTTCGCGTTCGGCGATGAAGCGGCATCCTCGCTCGGCGTCAATGTCGGCCGCGCCAGAATGGTGCTCTTTGCGCTGACCGCGATGATGACGGCCACCATCGTCAGCATGGTCGGCTCGATCGGCTTCGTCGGCCTCGTCGTGCCGCATGTCGCCCGCTTCGTCGTCGGGCCGCTGCATATCCGTCTCCTGCCGGCCTGCGCCATCGCGGGCGCCATCTTCATGGTGCTCGCCGACATTGCCGCGCGCGCGCTTATTCCCAACCAGATTCTGCCGATCGGCGTCGTCACGGCGTTGGTCGGCGTTCCCTTCTTCTCGATCATCCTCTACCGGTTCCAGCGCGCGTCATGAGCATCAAGGCCGACAACCTCACCTGGAAAATTGGCAGGAAGACCATTCTGGACGGCATCTCCATGGAGGCGCAGCCCGGCCGGATGCTCGGCCTGCTCGGGCCGAACGGCTCCGGCAAGACGTCGCTGCTCAGGCTTCTCGCCGGTCTGAAGAGGCCGCATTCCGGCCGCGTCACGCTCGACCGCAGCGATATCGGCACGATCAGCCGCCGCTCGATCGCCCGGCGCATCGCCTTCGTCGAGCAGCACGCGACGACCAACGCCAATCTGAAGGTCGTCGACGTCGTCAAGCTCGGCCGCTTCCCGCACCGGTCGATGTTCTCCGGCTGGACGAGAGCCGACGAAGAGGCGGTCGAGGCCGCACTGGCGCGCGCCGGCATGGCGGAAAAGCGCGACGAGCGCTGGCAGAGCCTCTCGGGCGGCGAAAAACAGCGCACCCACATCGCCAGGGCGCTCGCCCAGTCGCCGCAGGAGCTGATCCTCGACGAACCGACAAACCATCTCGACATCCAGCACCAGATCGGTCTGATGCGGCTCGTCTCCCGCCTGCCGATCACCAGCATCGTCGCCCTGCACGATCTCAACCATGCCGCCATGTTCTGTGATGCGCTTGTTATCATGCAGCAGGGCAGGATCGTCGCTTCCGGCGCGCCTGAGGACGTGCTGAGCGAAAAGCTCCTGCGCGAGGTCTTCTCGATCGAGGCGCGCGTCGAAGCCTCGCCCTATCACTCCCGCCCGCACATCCACTATCTCAAGTGAGAGCGGCCAGAACAGGATGATTTTAGGCCCGATTGGCCTAAAATCTGAATCCTGTTCTAAATTAAAGAGTTAGAGCATGATGTCGTCCGAAAACCGCTCACACTTTTCGGCATCATGCTCTAGTCCACGCAGGTCGACTTTGCGGCGTCCAGGCGAACGTTCTGCACGAATACCTGGAGTGCTGGCCACATTTCCCAATAATAACGATTCAGCGCTGGATCAACATGGTCGAGAACGGGGCGAGGCTGGCCCAGAATCGCGGCCATATCGATTTCAAACGCGCTCATGTCGCCGAACGGTCGCTTGAAATTGACCACGGGCGCGGGATAGCCTTCACCGGCGACGGTCGAGATGATCCGACTGTCCGGCCACTCGAAGCTCAGGTGGTGCAGGAGTTGGAGATGCTGGCGGGTGAATTGAAAAAAGCCATCTGGCTCAAGGCGCGGCATTTCTGCCAGATATGAATTAATCCGTGCACCCGGCAATCCAGCGAGATCGTTCCGAAGCCGGCGTTGCATCGTCGCATTATCGAGATGGTCGAGGTGATATTGTCCGTCCGCTAGGCCGCAGTTCGCAAGAGCCCAAGTCAGCAGTGTCGAGACCTCGCGGTGAAATCGGGCGATGGCAATTCGATCACTCGTGCCGATGATCGGGCCGAGGTCAGCGGCCAGATCGTCGCTGCCATATGGAGCGAGTGGATTGACAACAGGCCCCCCGCTTTCGATCGAGGTGCTCCACGCAAACTGCAGTTTCCGCAATGCCTCGATGTGCTGAGGTGTGATGGTCAGCGCGGGGTCTTCCGGATCGGCGTAGATCTGATGCTCGGCGTGCCACTGCCAAGCGATCCAGGCCGGCGAGGAAAGCACAGCCACGATCAGAGCGAGCCCAAAAAGCCGCCACCCGAATACCATTTGAGAGTTCTCCCGGTATCAATACGCAGAGATCATGATTTCTTGGCTATCGGGTCTTGGTGGGCTTTGGCAAGTTCGGTATGCGTGTCTCTCTGTTTGCTGCGGCAACTTCCATGCGCTGACACGCTCACGTCATGATTTGCAGCGGCAGAGCGGTGGTCTTCTTGATCGTCTTGAGCACGATGCTCGATTTGACCGAGGCCAGATTGTCGGTGACCCGGATCATTCGTTCGAGAAACTGGCTGAGATGGTCGAGGTCGCGCGTCATGACCTTCATCAGAAAATCGGCGTCGCCGGTCTGCGAATAGCACTCCAGGATCTCCGGCGCGGTCTCGATGAAGCGATGCAGCCGCTCATTTCCGCCCTCGGTATGCGCCCGGAGGCTGACGAGCGTATGCGCGACGACGGTAAAGCCCAGTTTGACAGGATTGAGGATGGCGACGACGCTCTGGATATATTGCTCCTTGCGCAGCCTTTCCAAACGGCGGGCGCATTGAGTGGCGGAGAGATTAACCTTCTGGGACAGCTCGCTCTGCGTCAACTCGCTGTTCTGCTGGAGGGCGGCAAGCAATTTGATATCGAACTGGTCGAGCATTGATGCCCTCTCATATAAGGGGAATTTCTGCGCAATATAGCCGTTATGCGCCGATTGTCTGCATCGATTCACCTATGAAAGGAGATAATCGCAGAAATTCGTCGCGAAAGTTCCGTTAATCTCCGGCCAATGACACTAAAAACGGAGGTGGAGCTCGTGTTTGAGGAACTGAAGAACCGGCCGGCCGACAGCCTGCTTGCACTCATCAAGGCCTTTCAGGCCGACGAGCGCTCCGGAAAGATCGACCTCGGCGTCGGCGTCTATCGCGACGCCATGGGACGCACGCCCGTCATGCGTGCCGTCAAGGCGGCGGAGCAGCTTCTTCTCGAAACCCAGGACAGCAAGAAATATCTCGGCCCCGAAGGCGATCTGCAATTCGTCCGCCTGCTTGAGCCGATTATCTTCGGACACTCGCCGAAATTTGCCCAACGCCTCGTCGGCATTCAGACGCCGGGCGGAAGCGGCGCGCTCCGCCTCGGCGCGGAGCTCATCCAAACGGCAAACCCATCGACGAAGGTTCTCCTGGGGACGCCGAGCTGGCCCAACCATGCGCCGATCTTCTCTTCGGCGCGCCTGACCGTGAAGGAATATGCCTTCGTCGACCTTACGTTACAGCAGGTGAAATTCGAAAGCGTGGTAGAAGCCTTGTCTTCCGCCAACGAGGGCGACGTCGTGCTGCTTCATGGTTGCTGCCATAATCCCACGGGCATCGATTTCACCATGGAGCAGTGGCGAGAGATTGCCGATCTCCTCGTTGCGCACAGGCTGGTGCCCTTCATCGATCTTGCCTATCAGGGGCTCGGCGACGGTCTCGAACAGGATGCCGCGCCGGCACGCATGATCCTCGATGCGGTCGACGAGGCGCTGATCGCCTATTCCTGCGACAAGAACTTCGGCCTCTATCGCGAGCGCGTCGGCGCGCTCTACGTCGTGGCCCGCAATGCCGACGACGTCGCAAAGGCCGAAAGCAATATGGCGGCGCTTGCCCGCGTCAACTGGTCCATGCCGCCGGACCATGGCGCGGCCGTCGTCAGGGTCATTCTCGAAAGCCCCGAAATGACGGCAATGTGGCGTGCGGAGCTCGAAGAAATGTGCGAGCGCGTCAACGGCAATCGCGCGGCACTGGCCGCCGCCTCTCCCGATCTCGCCTTCATCAGCCGGCAACGCGGCCTGTTCTCCAATCTCTCCATGCGTAGGGAAACGGCAGTCGCGCTCAGGGCAAACCACGGCATCTACATGGCGAATTCCGGACGCATGAACCTCGCCGGCATGCAGCCCACCGATGCCGGCGCCATCGTCGCGGCGCTCCGGGCCGAAGGCTGCCTGAAATCATAACCAATCGCATTCTTGGAGCTTTCGAATGAGCAGGAAAGAAACGACCGGCCAGGCGATCACCCGTTCGCTTGTCGCCCACGGGATCGACACGGTCTTCGGCATCCCCGGCGCCCATATGTATGATTTCAACGACGCCCTTTGTGACGCCGGCGATAAGATCCGGTTCATTCACACCCGGCATGAACAGGGTGCGGGCTACATGGCCTATGGCTATGCCAAATCCACCGGCCGGATCGGCGCCTATACCGTCGTGCCAGGCCCAGGTGTTCTCAACTCGGGTGCGGCCCTCTGCACCGCTTACGGCGCCAATGCGCCGGTACTCTGTGTCACCGGCAACATCATGTCGCACCTGATCGGCCGCGGCAGAGGGCAATTGCACGAACTGCCGGATCAGCTCGCGACGATGCGCGGGATTACCAAGACAGCGGAGCGCATCGACCATCAATCCGAGGCCGGGCCCGTCATGGCCGAGGTCGTCGCCAAAATGCTCTCCGGCCGCCAGGGCCCGGGAGCGGTCGAAGCGCCGTGGGACGTGTTCGGACAAGCCGGCCCTGAAATCGACGTTCCCGTAGCAACGCGCGCGCCTCATCCGGCGGTCAATCCCGATCAGATCGCCGCCGCGGCGGCACTGATATCAGGCGCCAGTAATCCGATGATCATGGTCGGCGGCGGCGCGGCGGATGCCGGTGCGGAGATTGCCGCGCTGGCGGAACTGCTGCAGGCGCCTGTCACTTCGCATCGTTCCGGCAAGGGCATCGTCGCCGACGACCACCCGAACTACCTGAATTTCGTCGCCGCCTATGAATATTGGAAGAAGGTCGACGTGCTGATCGGGGTCGGCAGCCGGCTCGAATTGCAGTTCATGCGCTGGAAATGGCTGCCAAAGGGGCTGAAGATCATCCGCATCGATGTCGATCCGACCGAGATGGTGCGCCTCAAGCCTGATATCGGTATCGTCGCGGATGCAAGCGATGGGACGCAAGCTCTGATCGACGCCCTCACGGGCACGCGTCGCGAGAACCGCACGAGCGAATTTGCCGAGTTCAACAGGGAGGCCAAGGCGCGCTTCTCGGCCGTGCAACCGCAGCTCGCCTATCTCGATGCCATTCGCGAAGCCCTGCCCAGAGATGGCTTTTTCGTCGAGGAGGTCAGCCAGATGGGCTTTACGGCGCGCTTTGCATTCCCGACCTACGGTCCTCGCCAATATGTGACATGCGGTTACCAGGATAATCTCGGTTTCGGCTTCAACACCGCCCTGGGTGTGAAAGTCGCCCATCCTGATAAAGCCGTTATCTCGGTTTCAGGGGATGGCGGCTTCATGTTCGGTGTTCAAGAACTTGCCACCGCCGTCCAGCACAAGATCAATGTCGTCGCCATCGTCTTCAACAATTCCGCCTACGGCAATGTGCTGCGCGATCAGAAGCAGACCTATAAAGGCCGTTATCTCGGCTCGGATCTCACCAATCCCGATTTCGTCGCCCTGGGCGAGAGCTTCGGCATCCGCTCCTTCAAGGCGACGAGCCCCGGCGAATTGAGGGAGGTATTGGAGAAAGCGCTTGCTCTCGATGAACCTGTCCTCATCGAGGTTCCCGTCGAAAAGGGCTCGGAGGCGAGCCCCTGGCCTTTCATTCATCCGGCTCCGCACGCGGAATGACCGGAAGGGACGTGAAGCTCTATCAAGGTGACTTGAGAAAAACCGTCGCCAGCGGCGGCAGCGTCAGCGAGAGCGAATGCGGCCTGCCGTGGGCGGGTACGGGTTCGCTCGGCACTGCGCCGTTGACAAGCCCGGAGCCGCCATATTCGCGCGCATCCGTCGTCATCCGCTCGATCCACACGCCGTCCCGCGGCACGCCGATCCGGTAGCCGTAACGCGGCACCGGCGTGAAGTTCGAGACGACGAGGACGGAGGACGAGCGCTCCGGGGCATAACGCAGCATGCCGAGAACGGAATTGACGCTGTCGTTCGCCGCCGCCCATTCGAAGCCTTCGGAATGAAAATCGCCGAACTGCATGGCCGGCTCTTCTCCGTAAAAACCGTTCAAATCCTTGACCAGCCGCTGAAGCCCGGCATGCGCCGGCCGGTCCAGCACATCCCAGCTGATTGAGGCGTCATGGTTCCACTCGCCGGGCTGGGCGATCTCGCCTCCCATGAACATCAGCTTCTTGCCGGGATGGCCCCACATGAAGGCGAGGTAGCTGCGCAGATTGGCGAATTTCTGCCACTCGTCACCCGGCATCTTGCCGAGCAGCGAGCCCTTTCCGTAAACGACCTCGTCATGCGAAATCGGCAGGATGAAGCGTTCGGAATAGGCATAGATCATCCCGAAGGTCATCGTACCGTGGTGATAGCTCCGGTAGACGGGATCTTTCTCGATATAGCTTAGGCTGTCATGCATCCAGCCCATGTTCCACTTCATGTCGAAGCCGAGCCCGCCCTCTTCCGGCGGCTTCGTCACCCCGGGCCAGGCTGTCGATTCCTCGGCGATCGTCATGGCATGCGGGCAGCGCTCGTGAATGATGCTGTTCAGGTGCTTGAAGAATTCCACCGCTTCGAGATTTTCGCGCCCGCCATATTGATTGGGAATCCATTCCCCCTCGTTACGGCTGTAGTCGCGGTAGAGCATCGAGGCGACGGCGTCGACGCGCAATCCGTCGATGTGGTAGCGTTCGAGCCATTCGAGCGCGCTGGCGATCAGGAAGCCCTTTACCTCGTTGCGGCCGAGATTGTAGATCAGCGTGTTCCAATCGCGGTGAAAGCCCTCGCGCGGATCCTCATGCTCGTAAAGCGCCGTGCCGTCGAAGCGGGCGAGCCCCCAGACATCCGTAGGGAAATGGGCCGGCACCCAGTCGAGGATGACGCCGATCCCGGCGCCGTGGCAGCGGTCGATGAAATAGGCGAAATCCTCCGGCGTGCCGTAACGGCCGGTCGGAGCGAAGAGGCCGAGCGGCTGATAACCCCAGGAGCCGCCGAAAGGATGCTCCATGATCGGCAGCAGCTCGATATGAGTAAACCCCATCTCACTTGTATAGGGAACGAGCCGCTGGCTGAGCTCGGCCCAGTCGAGTGATCGCCCGCCGCTTTCGCGCAGCCAGGAACCGGCATGCACCTCGTAGACGGAGATCGGACCGTCCAGCCTCTCCTGTCGCGACCGGCCCTTCATCCAATCATCGTCCGTCCATCGAAACCGCGTCGACGATGCGACGATCGATGCGGTGGACGGGGCGGCTTCGCTCGCTCTCGCCACCGGGTCGGCCTTCTGCGGCAGGCAATTGCCATGCGCGTCGATGATTTCGAATTTGTATCTCTCGCCGGGCGCGAGCCGAGACACGAACAGTTCCCAGACGCCGGCCGACTGCCGCAGCCGCATCGGGTTTCGCCGCCCGTCCCAGGCGTTGAAATCGCCGACGACAGAGACGCGGCGGGCATTCGGCGCCCAGACGGCGAAACGAACCCCAGCGACCTCGTCGACCGACATCTCCACCGCGCCGAGCGTCCGGCTCAGGCTGTAATGGGTGCCCTCGGATATCAGGTGGAGATCGAGTTCCCCGAGCAGAAGCCCAAAGCTATAGGGGTCCTCGGTGATCTGTTCGCCGTCCGGCCATGTGATCCGCAACCGGTAGGGCATCCTCGAACCCACCGCCGCCGCAAACAGGCCGGAGGGATGAGCGATGCTGAAAGGCGCCACCACCCTGCCGCTCGCCGCTTCGATGAGGTCGACGCCTTCGGCGCCCGGCAAATAGACGCGCACGATCGTCATGCCGCCGCTCTCATGCGGGCCGAGGATCGAGAAGGGATCGCCGTGGCGGCCTTCGATCAAGGCCCAGAGCGCATCGTGCCCGATGCCTGCGAGAAGTTCCGAGCGTTCGACATTCATGCCGTTACCCCCGCCAAGCGCGATACGATTTCGGTTAGGCCGGCAAGCGGGATCGGCAGCCACTTCGGCCTGATGCGGGCTTCATAGGCGACTTCGTAAGCGGCCTTTTCGAGAAGAAAAGCATCGAGAACCCTCCGCCGCTGTTCCGTCGGCATGGCGAGCGCCTTCGATGCGGAGACCGCTTGCCAATAAGCATCGAGAAAGGCCTTCTCGGCATGGCGCCCGAAACGAGCGATGGCGTCGCGGCGCACCTCGTTTTCGTGTTCGGTGACCGCGTCATTGTCGAGCTGGGCGGTGGCGACGAGGTAGCTGAGCGACCTCAGAAGCCCGGCGACATCTCGCAACGGAACCGTCTTCGCCCGGCGTTCGGCGAGATTTTTCGCGGGCTCGCCTTCGAAGTCGATGATGACGGCATCGCCCTCGCTGACCAGGATCTGGCCGAGATGGAAGTCGCCATGCGTGCGCGTCATCAGCGTGCCGCGGGCGCTCTCCGCCAGCCTCGCGCCAAGTTCGACGAGCTCGGAACGGCGCTCCAGAAGCGGGCGGGCGAGAAGATCGATCGCGGGATCGGCATTTTCCTCGCGTTCCGCCAGTTTCGACATGGCATAGGCGACTTCGCCCGCCACCGCCTTCCTGATCGCCTCCACCTCATCGTCGCCGGCGACGACGGGACTGAAAGCCTCGTCGTCATTTTCCCCGGAAAGCACGACATGCAATTCGCCGAGCCTCATGCCGACCATGGCGACGAAGCTGATCAGCGGCTGGAAGACGTCGTCGCCGGGCTCGACCGCCGGGTCGGCCAGCACGAGTTCGTCGGCGCCGCGGCGCAGATTGTTGAGCATCCAGTTCCAGGCGTCGCCCTGGTTGCGGATCGCGCCCTGGACGATGATCAGTGTCGAGCGCCGCCCGCTGGAATCGGTGTGCGCGACCTCGCCGAGCAGCGGAGCGGTGTGATCATAACCCGCGCAGGTCAGAAACCGCGTCATCTCGACCTCCGGATGGACACCCGGGAAAATGTGCCGGATCAGCTTGATCATGGCGGTATCGCCGACGATGAGCGAACTGTTGGATTGCTCGGCCGAAAGCCAATGAACCGGCATGTCGTCGGTCACATCAAGACGGTCGAGCCGCTCGGTGCCGAGAAATTCGAGGGTGCCGGTGCGCCCGGTGATGCGCGAGCGGTCGGCCAGCCCGCGCAGGATGCCGCGCGCCATCGCCTCCACAGCGAACCCATCCGTGAGGAAACCGACCCGCCTGCCCTGGCGAACCCGCCCGAGCGCAAGCTGCTGCGTCAGAGCGGAGGGCTGCGCATCGTCCCAGGCGACCGCCAGCGGCAGCTGGTAGGCTTCGCTGTGATCCGGCAGCTCCACCTCCAGTTCGCCGAGGACGATCCCGTCGGCATAGGGGATCGGCGTCGCCGAGATCAGCCGCGCCGCCTGAAGCGGCTGGTCCTTCGCGCCGAACCAGCGCCGCTTGGCGAGGTAAGCAGGTAGAATTTCGTTGCTGAGGACGCGTCCGAGCCGCGGCTCGTCGACGAGATCGAGCAGGCCGCGGCGGATCACCATCGTCACGAGATCGGGCAATTGTTCGGGCGGCGCGGTGCGCCATGCCGGCGGATCGGCATCGGCCTCCAGCAGGAACCAGAAAAAGCCGTAGGGCGGCAGCGTCAGCAGATAGGTCAGCTGGCCGATCGGCGGAAAGGGCGACATGCCCGTCAGTTCGATCGGCACGCGGCCCTCGAAGGCCGAGAGGTCAAGCTCGACCGCTTGCGGCAGCCGCGACAGGTTCGCGACGCACATCAGCGTCTCGCCCTCATATTCCCTGAGATAGGCAAGGATTTTCCGGTTCTCTGGCGAGAGAAACCGCAGCGAGCCGCGCCCGAAGGCCGGATGCCGCCCACGCAGCGCCAGCATCTTGCGCGTCCAGTTGAGCAGCGAATGCGCGTCGGTGCTCTGCGCCTCGACGTTGACGGCCTCGAACCCGTAGAGCGGATCGCCGATCAGCGGCAGGACGAGACGCGCCGGGTCCGTCCGGGAAAAGCCGCCATTGCGGTCGGGCGACCATTGCATCGGCGTCCTCACCCCGTCGCGGTCGCCGAGATAGATGTTGTCGCCCATGCCGATCTCGTCGCCGTAATAGATCACAGGCGTTCCTGGCATCGAGAGCAGAAGCGCATTCATCAGCTCGATGCGCCGGCGGTCGCGCTCCATCAGCGGCGCCAGACGCCGCCTGATGCCGAGATTGATGCGGGCGCGCTTGTCGGAGGCATAGGTCTCCCAGAGATAATCCCGCTCGGCGTCCGTCACCATTTCGAGCGTCAGCTCGTCATGGTTGCGCAGAAAGATCGCCCATTGGCAATTCTCGGGGATTTCCGGCGTCTGGCGCAGGATATCGGTGATCGGAAACCGGTCTTCCTTGGCGATCGCCATATACATGCGCGGCATCAGCGGGAAGTGGAAAGCCATATGGCACTCGTCACCCTCACCGAAATATTCGCGCGTATCCTCCGGCCATTGATTGGCCTCGGCCAGCAGCATGACGCCGGGGTGGGTGGCGTCTAGCGCGGCGCGGATGCGCTTGAGGATCGCATGGGTTTCCGGCAGGTTCTCGTTGATCGTGCCCTCGCGCTCGACTAGGTAAGGGATCGCGTCGAGGCGGAAGCCGTCAATGCCGGTTTCCAGCCAGAAGCGCATCACCTTCAGCAATTCCTCCATAACGAGCGGGCTGTCGAAATTGAGATCCGGCTGGTGGGAATAGAAGCGGTGCCAGTAGTAGGCGCCGGCGACGGCATCCCACGTCCAGTTGGATTTTTCCGTATCGAGGAAGATGATGCGGGTTTCCGGGAATTTCTGGTCGCTGTCCGACCAGACGTAGAAGTCGCGCTCGGGCGATCCCGCGGGCGCCTGGCGCGCGCGCTGGAACCAGGGATGCTGGTCGGAGGTGTGGTTGATGACGAGCTCGATGATGACGCGGATATTGCGCTGGTGGGCTGCGTCGACGAAAGCGCGGAAATCCTCCACGGTCCCGTAATCCGGGCTGACATTGCCGTAATCGGCGATGTCGTAACCATCGTCGCGGCGCGGCGAGGGAAAGAAAGGCAGGAGCCAGATGGCATTGACGCCGAGTGCGGCGATGTGATCGAGCTTGTCGTGCAGGCCGGCAAAATCGCCGACGCCGTCGCCATTGGCGTCGTAGAACGACTTGATGTGCAGCTGGTAGATGATCGCATCCTTGTACCAGAGCGGCTGCTCGGTGTTGCCGGGATTCATCGTGTCCATTCATGCCTCCGCTGCGCGAACGCGCCAGATCGCAAAGGGCAGGATCTGAGGATTGAAGCTCACCCTCTGCCGTTTGCCGTTCCACCTGAACCGATGCCCCGTGACCAAATCCTCGGCGTCGAGCCCGCCGCCGTCGCCGAGCGACCACTTCCAGAGCGGCAGCTCGACATCGCTTTCCTGAAAATTATGGGGGTCGAGGCTGATCGCGATCAGCAAAACATTGTCGCGGGCGCGGCTCGCCTTCTCGAAGAACAGGATGTTTTCATTCCACGCATTCAGCAGCGTCAGCCCGAGATGCGAATGCAGCGCCGGGTTTTCGTTGCGAATGCGGTTCAGCATCCTGATTTCGGCGATGATGTTGCCCGGCCTGTCGTAATCCCAGGCGCGGATCTCGTATTTCTCGCTGTCGGCATATTCCTTGCGCTTGGCATCGGGGCGCCCCTCGCAAAGTTCGAAACCGTTATAGACGCCCCAAAGGCCCGACAAGGTGGCGGCCAAAGCCGCGCGGATCAGGAAGGCCGGGCGCGGCGCGTTCTGGAGAAAATCCGGATTGATGTCATGGGTGTTGACGAAGAAATGCGGGCGGAAGAACTCCTTCGGCGCCGTCTGCGTCAGCTCCCGCATATATTGCTCGAGTTCCCACTTGGCGTTGCGCCAGGTGAAGTAGGTGTAGGACTGGGAGAAGCCGATCTTCGCCAGCCGGTACATGACCTTCGGCTTGGTGAAGGCTTCCGACAGAAAAACGACGTCGGGATGGCGCGTCCGGATATCGCCGATCAGCCATTCCCAGAATGGGAAAGGCTTGGTGTGCGGATTGTCGACGCGAAACAGCTTGACGCCCTGGTCGACCCACAGTTGGACGATATCCCGAAGCTCCACCCATAGAGAGGGCAGCGCGTCCTTCGTGTAGAAATCGACATTGACGATGTCCTCGTATTTCTTCGGCGGGTTTTCGGCATATTTGATCGTGCCGTCGGGCCGCCAGTCGAACCAGCCGGGATGCTCCGTCAGCCAGGGATGGTCCGGCGAAGCCTGGATCGCAAGGTCGAGGGCGATCTCCAGCCCATGCCGGCCTGCCTCCTCGACCAGCCGGCCGAAATCCTCGAAATCGCCGAGCTCGGGATGGATGGCATCATGGCCGCCCTCCTCGGAGCCGATGGCATAGGGGCTGCCGGGATCGTCAGGCGCGGCCTTAAGGCTGTTGTTGCGCCCCTTCCGGTTGGTCGAACCGATCGGATGGATGGGCGGGAAGTAAAGCACGTCGAAGCCCATGTCGCGGATGGCGGGCAGTCGCGGGATGACGTCATCGAAGGTGCCGTGCCGGTTCGGGTCGCCGCTCTGCGAGCGCGGGAAGATCTGATACCAGCTGGCGAAGGCTGCCGATTTGCGTTCTGAATCGACGGCGCTCGCCGTGGAGCGAAGCCGGAATGGCCGCCTGTCGGCCCGGTTCATCAACTCGGAAGTCTGGGGATCGAGCAGGATCGCCGTGCGTTCGGAATCGGAGGCGTTTTCGAGATTGCCGATGAGAGCCTGCAAATCGGCGCCGAGTGCCGCTGGCGCCTCAGCCTTCGCGGCGCGAACGAGGTTCAAGCCCTCCTGAAGCTCCAGCTTCAGGTCCAGCCTCGCATCGTTCTTTTTGGTCAGCTCGTAACGGAAGATCGCGAAGGCGTTCTTCCATGCCTCGACCGCGAATTCGTAGCGCCCGACGCGTTCCAGCAGGAATTCGGCGCGCCAGCGGTCGTTCTCGACCAGTTGCATCTCAGTCTCGTTCCACTCCGCCATGGCATCGTGCGGCTTCGAGAGCAGGACGGCGGCGATCGGATCCTGGCCGTCGGCGAATATGTCGGCCTCGACGGTGACGGTCTCGCCGACGACGCGCTTGACGGGGAAGCGTCCGTCATCGACCCGCGGCGTGATGTTTTCGATGGCAAGCCGCGGCGAGGCTGTCGCCTGTTCGACGTCAAGGGCCGGCCGCGATGTGATCGGTTCCGGCGCCTGGCCTTCGATGATCCGCATCTCCCCTGCCCGCAGGCGCAGGACCGCGCCATCGGCCGTGACAGGGAGATAACCGGAAACAGCCTCGCGAAGCGCCGTCACCGGCGCGGGCGCACTTCGCCGGAGGTCCCTGTTGATCAGGACGAACCGCACATTCGACGCGCTGCGAAGATCCTGCTCCTCGGACTGCACCAGCGCTGAAACCGGCCCGCTGGCGTTTCGGATCAGGCGAAGCGATGGAGCGCGCGCACGGCCGGCCTTGGCGATCTCGGTATTGGCGAGGCGTATCTCGGAGGAAATATCGAAGGCGAGATCATGGCGGAGCTTCCGCAAACCAGAGCCGTCTCCATGCGTGGGATCGAGCGGGGTGGCCGCACCGTATTCGAAACCCATGGGAACCATGAGGCCGCCGCCAAGCGAGGCGGCGAGCCGCAGCGCCCTGACGGCGCACCGCTCGAGGATTTCGCGGCTCTCGGTCCCATGCGCGATCCGCCTTGCAAAGGGCGGCTCGGGAAAGGCGACCTGCCAGCCAAGCGGCTCCTGAACGTTATGCTCCTCGACGAACCATCTCTCGTCGAGATCCCACCAGGCCATCGATGAGAAACATCCTGTAAAACCCGCATCCGCGATCGCTCGCCTCACCGCAAAATCGGTGCCGGGCGTCCATGCGAGGAATTGCGTGTCAGCCTTCTCACGGACCGCCGTGATCAGCGATTTGAAAAACGCGGGCGCTGCGCGATCGATCCCGAGCACCCGATAGCCGGAGAGGCCGAAGCCGGAGAACCGCCGCAGCCGTTCAGTCCATTCCGCCAGCAACTGCGATTGCCGCTCCGCTCCCATCATGGTCATCGGCTCCGCCGGGTCGAGCGGCGAGCGGCGGGGATCGACGGGACGAAAGCCCGCTTGCGGGTCTCGGGCCTTCCCGTCGAGCATCAGGTCCATCATCAAGCCGACGCCGCTCGTGCCGGCGGCCTCCACGAGGCGCGACAGCCCCTCCTCGACCGCGCTTCCCAGTTGCAATTCAGGGTCGAGGCGGTCGAAATCCCGAGAGGTAAAAATGCTGCAATCCCCACCCCGGTCGAAGAGCGGCGCCGTCAGCACATGGTCGAAGCCGGTATCCGCCGCATGACCGAAAACCTCGCGCCATGCATCGATGCCTTGGAGAAGTAGCGGATTGACATAATAGATCCGGGGTGGGGTGCTGAACGCACCCTGCTTCGCAGAGAGTAACATCGGCCGCCGCCTCGAGTTGCTTTTCAGGCAAACTTCCTTTGGCGGAGGTTGTTCCACTCAACCCGTCAATTCACGGCTGCATGAGGCATCGTAAGGAGAGATGGAAGACGACATCATCAGACAGGTCGACCCCGCTCAACGAGAGAAGGAAGGCCTCACATTTGCCGATAGAGATATTGCCGCCATGCGTTAAAAGACCCTCTGACTGTTTCCAACCCAGAAATTATCGAGCGGTTGAAAGCCCATCAATGCTTCGATCAATAGTTTTCATCACCGCCCTCACGGCTTGCATACCGTGCCTCGCCTCCTGGAGCATCGAGACCGACCGCTCGACACCGGATAAACATGGCCTGTTCGAAATCCGCGAGGAGGCCAGGCGCTTCATCGCGCAGGAGAACGCCAAGGGGCAGCCGCAATGGGACGCTCAGGAGCCCAATGCGAAAGTGTTCGTCCCCCGATGCGCTGTCCCGCTCCAGGCAGAATGGACGCCGAAGAGCCTCGGCCGCTCGAAGCCCAGCGTGATGGTGATCTGCCCGGCCGCCGTACCGAATACGGTGATGAAGCGGTGGGATGTGTTCGTGCCGGTAAAGCAGAAATCGGGCAGCCCTTAAAAGGCAGGTATCCGAACGAAACTTGATGTAGTGGATGAAGTCGCTGCGAGTGCAATGGAGGCAACCGGACATGAACCCAGCGGTAGAATTGTGCTCCTATCCCGGGCTCGACGAGCGCATCGTCATCGTCCGGGCGGGAGACGAAGTGGATGCCGTGTTTGTCCGGACCGAGAGATTCAACGTCCTGATCGATACGCTCGGCACCCCCGAATTATGCCGGATGGCGCTCGATCTGCTTGAGGAAAGAGCCGAGGCCCGTCCGCTGATCGTCGTCAATTCGCATATGGATTGGGATCACTTCTGGGGAAATGCAGCTATTGCAGGGCGTGCTCCCATTATCGCGCATGCCGCCGCACTCGACCGCCTGCGCGATGCCTCGACGCAGCAGGTCCTGACGGACAAGGCGAGCCAGGAGCCGCGGTTTCGCAATGTCGAACTCATCGGCCCGGATATCACCTTCTCCGGCTCGATGGTTCTCAACGGCGGCGATCTGACGCTCGAACTCATTCATACGCCGGGACACACGCCCGATCATATCGCCGTCTGGATTCCGGAGCTCCGCATTTGCCTCGCCGTCGATGCGGTGGAGTCGCCCATTCCCGAAGTCTGGAGCAGGAGTGCCGGGGATCTTCGCCTGATCCGCTCCTCGCTCACCCGGATCCGTGACCTCGATGCGAGGCTGGTCATCCCTGCGCACGGCAGAACATCTTCCCCTTCGGCAGTGGACGGGAATCTCGCCTATTTCGAAGCCCTGACCGATCGTGTCGCCACGTTGAGCGAGAGTCGGCTGGCCGACCCGCAACTCGGAGATATAGAGGGTTTCCGGCTCGAAGACTTCGTCGCCATCCCCGTGGGGATGCCTTCGGACACGGCGACTTTTTACCGAAGCTGCCATGAAACCAATCTCGGCGCTACGGTTCAGGCGCATATCGAAAAACTGAAATCCGCGTAGGAGACCACGGGTGAAACAGTTGGAGGGCGGGCGAGCCGGACAGATCTGGCGCGACGGCGACACCGTCATCAGACCATCAGGCGCGTGGACGCCGACGGTATATCGGTTTTTGCGCCATCTGAGGAGCCGAGGCTTTGCGGGCGCGCCGCAGCCGATCGACATCACCGGAGAAAACCGGGAGATCGTCAGCTACGTCGCCGGGCGTGTCTGCGAAGATTTGGGTGACCCATTTGTCGGATCGGAGCGCATGCTGCATTCGGCGGCCAGGCTTCTGCGTGATTTTCACTCGGCATCCGAGGGGTTTCTGGAGAGGGATCACGAGGCCCAGAGCTGGATGCTGCCGCCGCAGGAACCACGCCAGATCGTCTGTCACGGAGATTATGCGCCTTACAACCTTGCCACAGTAGGTCATCAGGCTGTCGGGATCATCGATTTCGACACGGCCCATCCCGCCCCGCGCTTATGGGATCTGGCCTATGCGGTCTATCGCTGGGCGCCATTGTCCGGTCCCTCCAATCCCGGCGTGATATCGGGCCTCGACGAACAGCTGCGGCGAGCGGAAATCTTCTGCGCGGCCTATGGGACAACGGCAGAGGAACGGCGCCAGCTCCCGGAGATGATCTGCAGGCGGCTGCAGGCTCTCGTCGATTTCATGCAGGCAAGGGCCTCTGCGGGAGACGAGACCTTCGTGGAGGACGTGGCGGCAGGAGACGCCCAGCTGTATCTGAGCGATATCGCCTATGTGCAGAAATATCGGGACCGGCTGCTGAAAGCGCTCTCCTGAACCGCCTGCAAAAACTAGAGCCATTTCCTCCGGCGGAAGAAGCCGAACAGCCCCAGACACAGGACGGCGATGACACCAAGCACGACGAAATAGCCATACTGGGTTTTCAGTTCGGGCATGTCGCTGAAGTTCATCCCGTAAATGCCGGCGATCGCGGTGGGAACGGCGAGGATTGCCGCCCAGGCGGCAAGCTTGCGGGCAATCTCCGTCTGTTCCGTCTGGCCGATCATTACGCTCGCCTCGAAGGCGAAAGCGAGGACTTCGCGCAGGGCGTCGATATCTTCCTGCACCCGGCGCACGTGATCGGTCACATCGCGAAACAGCGACTGGAGCGTCGGATCCATGCCGGGAAGATCGATGTGTTCATATCGCCGGCAGACGTCGACGAGCGGCACCACGGCATTGCGCAGCCGCAGCAGCTTGCGCCGCAACAGGTAAAGCCGCTCGATATCGGACTTTCCCAGTTGTTCGCGCAACACGAGATCCTCGAGCTTCTCGACCTCCTCCTGCACGACTTCGATGACAGGCATGTAGTTGTCGACGATGAAATCGAGGATGGAATAGAGAATATAATTTTCGCCGTGAGCGAGCGCCGTCGGAGTCGCTTCGCATCGTTGCCGAACCGCCAGGTAAGAGGATGAGTCCCCGTGGCGAACGGACACGACATACCCGCGGCCGACGAACAAATGCGTTTCGCCGAAGACGATTTCGCCGTCCTTCATATGGGCGGTGCGGGCAACGATGAACATCGCCTCGCCATAAATCTCCAGCTTCGGGCGCTGATGAGGCTGCGCCGCATCCTCGATCGCCAGCGGATGCAGATTGAACTCGGCCTGAACCTGGTGCAGCAGCACCTCGTCCGGCTCGTGCAGACCGATCCAGACGATGGCATTCTCCCGGCTGCGCCATTCGCCGGCTTCCTCTATCCTGATGTCGCGGATGCGTTGCCCATGCTGATACACGGCGGCAGCCACCACGCCCCGCCGCTCATGCGGCAGCGATGCAGAGCCGCTGCCGGCCCGCGGGGAAACACTGTCCAGATCCTTCAGCTGTTCCAAATCCTGCCGTCCTCCCACTCCCGCGCGGACAGATCCGCCACTAACGCCGGCTACGCCTTGCGTCGATCATAATGCTATTTCGTAAAACATGCATCTGCCTCGACGAGAGGACTGAGGAGGCTCGCCCCGCCCGGCAAAAGCGCGGAACGGGCGACCGAAATGCTTTGTACGCCTTACTTATCCGCTACGGATAGCCATGCGTGGATATCCTCCAAGGAGCGAATGAGGATCGAAGAGATCGATACATTTCCTGCGTTATCGGGATATGCCTTGCGCAAAAACGACCTCGCTTCTGCGCGAAGGTGGTAAACGGCATTTTACCCATTGAGCAAATCGTTAAATTTTTTTTGTTAGAAAATGCCTTATCAGTCCGGCCTGAAGCCGGAGGTTCTATTGAGGACTTTCAATGCGTCGCCCAAACATCAAATCCAGTTTGCTGTTGATTTTCAGTGTCATAGCCATTCTTTTCGGCGTTGTCGCCTACCTCGCGGTCGACGGTCTTCGCAAGACGAACGGCTCGACCGAGGAAATCGCCACCGACTGGCTACCGAGCGTGCAGGCCTCGCAGGCAATCAATCTCAACATGACGAATTTGCGCCTCACTTACCGCGATCACATCATCGCGCAGTCGGAGGCGGAAAAGAAAACACGCGAGGACGCCATCAAGGTCGCCGAGGATGCCATTCGCAAATCGGCGGACGCCTATCTTCCCCTGGCCTCGTCCGATCGGGAGCGCGACTTGATCAAGACGATCAAGGAAAGCGTTGAAGGCTACATCTCCAGCAGCTCGCAGCTCCTCGTCCTTTCGCGCGCCAACAAAACCGAGGAAGCCGGCCAATATCTGGGCGGAGAGATGCGCTCTTATTCCGACAAGCTCAAGGAAGCTACGGCGGCCCTAGTCGAATTGAACGTCAGCGGCAGCAAGAAGGCTGCCGACCTCAGCGCGGAGACTTTCGACTCCATAGAATTCTATCTGCTTGCAACGATCGGCGTCGCCGGATTGCTCGTTCTCGGCGCTGTCGCTTTCGTGCTGACGGCCATTGCCAATCCGATTACCGGCATCACCGCCTCGATGCGCCGGCTGGCCGAGGGAGACACCGGTTCAGAGATCCCATTTGCCGACCGCGCCGACGAAATCGGATCGATGGCCGGCGCGGTGGAGATTTTCCGCCAGGCCGCCATTACGAACAAGCAGATGGCACTGGAAGCCGAGGAAAATCGCGGCCGGGCGGAGGCCGATCGCCTCGACGCGCAAAGGCAGGCGGAAGCCGCTGCATCGGAGCGGTTGCGCATCGCCACCTCGGGTCTTGCCGCCGGTTTGAAGCGGCTCGCCGCAGGCGACCTGGCCTTCCAGCTCAACGAGGCCTTCGCCCCCGATTTCGAGGCGCTGCGCCATGACTTCAATCAGTCCGTCACCCAGCTCGGTGCAACGCTGAGAGCGATTTCCGAAAGCATCGGCACGATCGACGAAGGCACACGGGAAATCTCCTCGGGAGCGAGCGATCTTTCCAAGCGCACGGAGCAACAGGCAGCTTCGCTGGAAGAGACGGCGGCGGCACTGGAAGAGATCACGGCGAACGTATCGAACTCCAGCAAGCGAACCGAGGAGACCCGCGCGGTGGCCACCGAGGCAAATCGCAGCGCCGGGGTCTCTGCAGAAGTCGTTTCCCACGCCGAAGAGGCGATGGAGCGCATCGAGACCTCGTCGCAGCAGATTTCCAACATCATCAGCGTCATCGACGAAATCGCCTTCCAGACCAACCTTCTCGCACTGAATGCCGGTGTCGAAGCGGCAAGAGCGGGCGAAGCGGGCAAGGGTTTTGCGGTCGTCGCCCAGGAAGTGCGCGAACTTGCCCAGCGCTCGGCAAGTGCGGCCAAGGAAATCAAGGGCTTGATTCAGAATTCCTCCAAGGAGGTGGAAAGCGGCGTCAAGCTGGTGCGCGATACCGGTCAGGCCCTGAAGACCATCGGCGGCTTCATCACCCAGATCAATCACCATATGGATTCGATCGCCACCTCTGCGAAAGAGCAGTCCATAGGCCTCAGCGAAGTCAATGTCGCGGTCAACCGGATGGACCAGACCACGCAACAGAACGCGACCATGGTGCAACAGTCGACCGCCGCATCCGATTCACTCGCTCAGCAAGCCCAGACACTTCGCGAACTGATCGCCCAATTCAGGCTTGACGATGCGGCCAGCCAGTCGTCCGCCCTTCGCTCGACGGCGAGAACGATGGCGCAACCCGCGCCGCGTCCAGCCATGCACGCAGTTGCCGCACGCCGCTGAAACAGACGGCTGAGGGCAACCGATCATGAAAAAGCGCCCGGCTATTTGCCGGGCGCTTTTCATTCATTCGGTCACGACGCGAAGGCCGGATTGCGACGCGCGCCCATTCTCAGCACGAAATAGATCGCCCCGCCAATCCCGACGCCGAAGAACCAGCCATAGGTCCCCCACCAATCCGGCAGGATGCTGGTGAAGGTCGGCAGGATCGAAGAGAATAGCGCGCCGACCACAAAGGCGATAAAGGCATTGCCGTGCCAGCCGTTCTGGAAGCGGAACTCGCCATTCTCGTGATAGAGCGCCTCGACGTTCAACTGGCTCTTCCGGATGAGGTAGTAGTCCACCATCATGATGCCGAAGATCGGCCCCATCGTCGACCCGATGAAGTTGACGAAATGCGCCGCACCCGTTTCCCAGGGGGCAAACGGATAAAGCACGAGAGCGATCAAGGCGGCGATGTATCCGCCGCGTTTGAAGTTGATCTGGCGCGGGAAGACATTGGCGAAGTCGAAGGCTGGCGAAACGAAATTCGCCACGACGTTGATGCCGAGCGTTGCAATCGCGAATGTCAGCGCCGCAAGCAGCGCCAGGAACCAGCTGTCGAATTTCGCCGATATCATTTCCGGATGCAGCAGGACTTCGCCGTATACGGTGAAGGCGGCCGTGGTCGTGACACCCGCAACAAGGCAGAACGCCAGGAGGTTGATCGGCAGACCCCAGAGGTTGCCTTTGCGCAGCGCCTTTTCGCTCGTTGCATAACGCGAGAAATCGCAGAAGTTCAGGTAGAGCGCTGCGAAATAGGTGATCCAGGTGGCGGCCACCGCGGCAAGTGCGGCAAACGAGCCGGGCTCACCCGGTACGCCGGCGTCCTTGGTCTTCTCGATCAGCACGTCGCGCGGGATCTCTGAACCGAAGGAGAAGGTGCCCGACTTGACGACCAGATAGACGGCCAGGATCAGCATCATGATCCAGACGGCCGGCCCGGCCCAATCCTGGAAGCGGCGAACCGTTTCCATCCCCCGCTGAATGATCAGCAGCTGCAGCGCCCAGACGATGACGTAGCAGATGAGTTCGAGGGTCGAATGACCGAGCATATGGCTGTTCTGGTGGAAGGCGAGCAGGCTGTCGTTGCGGATCAGCAAGGCGACGATGGCGCCGGATGCGGCGGCGGTCTGCGCGCCGTACCAGAAGCAGGCGACCACCGCCCGCACCAGTGCCGGGACGTTGGCGCCGAACGTGCCGAAGGAAGCGCGCGCCAGAACCGGAAAGGGCACACCCGTGCGCACACCCGCATTGCCGACAAGGCTCATCAGCAGGAAGATGACCAGGGAGCCGATGCCGATGGCGATGACGAAGTTCACGAAGCTGCCGCACAGCAGGAACAGGCTCGCCGCCAGATAGTAGCCCCACAGGCTGTGAACGTCCGATGTCCAGACGTTAAAGATACTGAATGCACCCCATTTGCGCTCCTCGGCAGGTGCAAGATCCTCGTTGTATAACGAGGGAGACGGATTTCGAATGCTCATGAATGCCCTCCCATATCCCCTGAGGCCGACTCGACCCCGGACAGAAGTCTGCGCTTCATTTAGGCATCTGACAATTTAATAGTCACATTGTACACAATGTTGGCGGCCGCCTGTACAGATGCGCCTGAGCGTGCTCGCAGCTATTGGGCGCCGACGACCCGTCCGGCCAGGCGAAACGGGCTCGCGACTGCGGCGCCGGCGGCATCGAAGACGAAGGCGCCGACATCGCCGGCGGTCGAGCGTCTGCCGCTTTCGAAGGAGGCAAGCTGCGCCCCGAACTTGGCGAGTGACGCGTAGCGGTCATGGCCCAATCCGTCGGAGGTCTTGATCGATGTGATGTCGATGACCCGAAGCCTCGCTTTCAGAGCGGCCTCCTCGATGACGGGATCGTCGATATCGAGGCGCCCGACGCGCGGCCGCTCGCCCGCTATGAAGCTCGATGCCACGAGCGCCCGGTCGTCCTTTGAAACCAGAAGGGAGATCGGCATCGGCATCGGACCGATATCCCTAAGCTGCGAGCGGAAGACATCGACGTCGATGTCGGGGGCGGCGAGCACCACCGCCAGCTTACCGATGACGGCGTCGCGATGCTGCAGCTTGAGCTCTCGCACCGTTTCCATGACAAGGAACCCGCCCATGCTGTGCCCGAACAGGATGATGCGCTTCACCTTGGCCGATGCCGAGAGCGATGTGACGAGGGAATCGAGTTCGCTGCGCGAGGAAAGCGCGGCGTCGCGGTCGGCGACATATCCGGCGACGGATGCAGCCGAAGGCCAGGAAAACAGGATCGGAGCGCCCGGTAGCTTCGCATCGGCGGCGATCTGGGCGGTGCGGTAAAGCGCCTCCTGGTAACTGTAGTTGTAGCCATGGACGAAGATGCCGATGGTGCCGTCGGGCTGCACAGAGGCGAGCGCCTGCTGCACGAAAGCATCCCCAGGCAACTGCTTGCGCTCGATGACGGCAAATTGCCGTTCCGGATCCGGCTTCGCCTTGGGATAGGTGATCACGGTATCCTTCCTGCCGGGAGGAACCGAGAACGCGTATTGCTCATAGGTCAGTTTCTCGGCCGATGTGCTGCCGAAGCCGCCCCGCACGCTATCGGGGGTTCTGTTGGTCGCGACGAGCACGCTCACCTTGTCGGGAGCCGTTTGGGAAGAGGCCGGCTCGCTCAGATGAACAGGCGTCAAGACCTCAGGCGATGGCCGCGTGGCGCAGCCGGCAAGCATCGCCAGGCCGATGGTGACGATGATCGCCGGCATTGCCCTTGGCAGGCATCGGAAATGTCGCTGCATTATCGATCCGTTCTCCCTCAAGCCCAGACGCTCTCTTGCCTGTGGTTCTGTCCGCGTCATCAAGCCATGCCGTTCCCACGCCGGCGCGGGACGGCATCGCCTGGGCCGTCCCACCCATCTCCGCCGCGGCGGCCGCAGGCGATCGACGGCGAAGCCTGGTCCTCATGCCTCCGCCGAGGCTTCGGTCCGAACATTTTCATCCCTGGGGATCCTGAACCACGCGACATAGAGTGCCGGCAGGAACAGCAGGGTGAGTGCGGTGCCGATGACGATGCCGCCCATCATGGCGTAAGCCATCGGCCCCCAGAAGATCTCGCGCGAGATCGGGATCAGCGCGAGCGTGGCGGCCGCCGCCGTCAGCATGATCGGCCGCATGCGGTGTTCGGTCGCCTCGATGACCGCCTGCCATGGCGCCATCCCTTCGGCGCGCAGATGCTCGATCTGCACAACCAAGATAACGGAGTTGCGGATGAGGATACCGATCAGCGCCAGCACCCCGAGGATCGCGACGAAGCCCATCGGCGCATTGCTGAGCAGGAGTGCCGCGACCACGCCGATCAGAGCCGTCGGCGCCACCGCAAAGACCAGGAACAGGCGGCTGAAGCTCTGCAGCTGGATCATCAGGATCGTCGCCATCGTAAACAGCATCAGCGGAGCCACGGCGGCGATCGGCCCCTGGGCTTCGGCGCTGGACTCGACCGCACCGCCGATTTCCACCTTGTATCCCACAGGAAGGGCCTTCTGGAACTCCTCCACCTTCGGCTTCAGCTGTTCGACGATCGTCGCGGGCTGCGTCGGCCCGACAACGGCCGCCTTGAGCGTGATTGTCGGTTGACGGTCACGCCGCCAGATCGTCGGCTGCTCCAGCTCATAGCGGAAATTCGCGACCGCCGAGAGAGGCACAACCTTGCCGTTCGAGGTGGAGAGCTGCAGATTCTGCAGCGTCTGGACGGAATCGCGCTCGTATTTGCTCGCCCGGCCGATCACGTTGACCAGGTAGATATCGTCGCGGATCTGTGTCGCCGTCGAGCCTTCGACGATGCCGTTGAGGGCGGTGGCGATGTCCTCGGAGGAGACGCCGAGCTGGCGCGCCTTGTCCTGCAGGACATCGACCTTCACCACGCGGGAGGGCTCATTCCAGTCCAGGACCATGTTCGACAGCAGCGGATGTGTGCCGACGACGCCTGCAAATTGCTGGGAGATGTCGCGGACCTTTTGAATATCGGGGCCGCTGATCCGGTACTGGACCGGCTTGCCCACCGGCGGGCCGATATCGAGAAGTTTCACGAAGGCGTCGGTGCCCGGGAAGGTTTTCGTCAGATAATCCTGCAGCTCCGCCCGCACCTTGTCACGCACGTCGAGGCCTTTGGTGACGATGATGGTCTGTCCGAAGGTGACATCAGGCGTCTGCACGTCGAAGGACAGGATGAAGCGCGGCGCGCCCGCGCCGACATAGGTCGTCCAGTGATCGATATCCTTGTTATCGGCCAGCATCTCCTTTTCGAACTTGGCCATCTGCCTGTTGGTCTCGGCGATCGAGCTGTTGTGGGGCAGGTTCCAGTCGATGACGAGTTCGGTTCTGTCCGAGTTCGGGAAGAATTGCTGCTGCACCAGCCCCATGCCGCCGACCGAAAGGGCGAAGACGCCGACCGTCAGCACGATGGTGATCCAGCGCCAGCGCATCGCGAGCTTTAAAAGCCAGGAGAAGACGGAGGCGAAGCGTCCCTTCTTCTCGTGGTGCGACTTCATGGTCTTCGGCAGGATGGTGACGCCAAGAAGCGGCGTGAACAACACGGCGACGATCCAGGAAACAACCAGCGAAACCGCGATGACCACGAAAAGCGTAAAGGTGAATTCGCCGGCGGCGCTGCTGTTGAGGCCGACAGGGATGAAGCCCGCGACGGTGACAAGCGTCCCGGTCAACATCGGGAAAGCCGTCGATGTATAGACGTGGGTAGCGGCTTTCCTCAGGTCGTCGCCGGCTTCCAGACGGGCCACCATCATCTCAACGGCGATCATGGCATCGTCGACGAGCAGGCCCAGCGCGATGATGAGCGCGCCGAGCGAGATACGCTGAAGCGAAATGCCGGAATATTCCATCACCACGAAGGTGATGGCGAGCACGAGCGGAATGGAAATCGCCACCACCATGCCGGCGCGGGCACCGAGGCTGATGAAGCTGATGACCAGGACGATGACGATCGCTTCGAAGAGCGCGCGGGTAAAGCCCGAAACCGCTTCGTCGACGACGGCCGGCTGATCGGAAACACGGTGGACATCCACGCCGATCGGCAGATCGGCAACGACGTGCTTCATCTGCGCGTCGAGCGCCTCGCCGAATTCGAGCAGATTGGCGCCCTGCTTCATGCCGATGGCAAGCCCGATCGCCGGCTCGCCGTTAAACCGGAACAGCGAAGACGCTGGATCCACATAGCCGCGCGTGATCGTGGCGACGTCGGTCAGCGGGAAGAAACGGTTGTTGATTCTGAGGTTGATCGACCGCAGGCTTTCCTCGGAGGTGAACTGTCCGCTGACCCGCAAGGCGATGCGTTCCGGCCCGGCATCGACGAAGCCGGATTGCGTGACGGCATTCTGCGCCTGCAGGGTCTGGATGACCGACTGCTGGTCGATCCCGAGGGCTGCGATCTGACGCGTGGAGAATTCGAGATAGATCGCCTCGTCCTGAGCGCCGATGACATCGACCTTGCCGACATTGGGCACGGTCAGCACCTCGGAGCGGGCGTTTTCCACGAGGTCGCGAAGCTGCCGCTGGGTCAGCCCGTCACTGGTAAAGGCGTAGATATTGCCGAATACATCGCCGAAGCGATCATTGAAGAAGGGACCGACGACACCGCTCGGGAAATCGCCTTTGATGTCGGCGATCATGTTGCGGATGCGCAGCCAGGTCGGCGCAACGTCCTTAGCCTTCGTCGTCGGCAGCAGCTCGACGAAGACGGTGGTCTGGCCGGCAACTGTCTCGCTTTTGGTGTAATCGAGCGATTCCAGTTCCTGGAGCTTCTTCTCGATCCTGTCGGTCACCTGCCGCGTCACCTCGTCGGCGGAGGCGCCGGGCCATTGCGCGGTGATCACCATCGTCTTGATCGTGAAGTTCGGATCTTCCTCACGGCCGAGGTTCAGATAAGAGAAGGCGCCGGCGAGAATGAAGACGATCATAAAGTACCAGACGAGCGAACGGTGTTCGAGCGCCCAGTCGGAAAGATTGAAGGACTTCACTGGCTGATCTCCTGGTCGATCCTGATGGCCTGGCCATCTTCAAGTTTATGCACGCCTGCCACGACCACCTTTTCTCCGGGAGCAAGCCCTTCGGTGATGCGGACAGTGCCGCCGTCGACGACGTCGCCGTCGATCTTCACGCGGCGGAGCGTTACCTTCTTGGCCGGTACGTCGACGATCCAGACGCTCGGGCCTTCGCTGCCGGCAAGGATTGCCGAGGAAGGCAGCAAGATCTCGGGATCCGCGGCAATTGTGGCAGAGGCGGTGATCACTGCGCCGAGCCTGAAGGCTTCAGGCGGATCCGAGAGCGCGATCTTCGTCCTGCTCGTGCGGGTCGCGGTTTCTGCCTCCGGCGCAATCTCGCGCACGACGCCTGTCGTGCGGATCGAAGGTTCGAGCTGCAGCGTCACTTCGAAGGGCGCACCGATCTTCAGTTTCTGGGCGGCGGCCTGGGGCACGTCGACCACCGCGTCGCGCTTGTCCGGCCGCGCGATCGTGACGACCGTCTGGCCGGCCGAGACGACCTGGCCGACCTCGGCGGAGGTCGCCGTCACGACGCCATCGAATTCCGGCTGAAGCTGGGCGTAACCGAGCTGCTCCCTGGCCTTGTCGAGATTGGCCTGCGCCTTGGCGACCGCGGCTGCGGCCGTCCGCCTTGCCTGTTCTGCCTCTTCGAGCGAGGCTTCGGTGCCGGAACGCGATTCCACCAGCGCGCGCTGGCGTTGCTCCGTGGTCACCGCATTCCTGAGCTGGGCATCGCTGTTTTCCACGTCGGACTGGGCATTGCGCACAGCAAGTTCCAGCGCCAGCGGATCGATGGCGGCCACAACGTCACCCTTTTTGACGATGTCACCGACATTGACGTTACGGGCGATCATCCGCCCGAGGATCCGGAAGCCGAGGTCGGTCTCGATCGTCGGCTCGATCGTTCCAGTCAGGCCGAGGCTCGAAGCCGCTGTCTGCTTGACCGTCGTCGACAGCACGGGACGAGGCGCTTCATCCTTGCTTTCCTCCTGCTTCGTGCAGGAGATCAGGGCCGCACCCATCATCAGTGCGATTATCTTGGGACGAATACTCACTTGGAAGCTTCCTTGACATAAGACACGATTTCAGCCGGCCTCAGGAATTGGGTCCCCTCGGTCACCACGACCTCTCCTGCCGACACGCCCGACTTGACGATGAAGCTGCCGGTTTCGTAGCCGGCGACGTCGATCGCCTTCACCGAAACCGCAGAGGATGCGGGATCGATGATCCAGACCGCCGGCTTGCCGTCCTTGGAGGTCATGGCCGACCAAGGCAGTTGAATGACGTCCTGCGCAGCGTAATTGAATTTCCCTACGACGGGAGCGCCGAGCGGAATGGGGGCGTCGCTCGACAGCGCGACCTTCACCCTGACGGTGCCGGTGGAGGAATCGATCGTCGGTGAAATCTCGCGAACCTTCGCCGTGATCTTCTGCGTCGGGTCCGACAGAAGGTTCACCGTTCCGTCGCCGTCGATCGGGCGCAGGAATGCGCTTTCGACCACTTCGAAGACGGCGTCCCGGCCGCCGTCATGGGCAAGGGTGAAGACAACCTGGGCGGCCTGCGCCACTTGCCCAACCTCGGCATTGCGGGCGGTGATCATGCCGTCGGCGTCGGCCTTCAGCTCCGTATAGGTCAGAGTGTCCTGCGCGGTCTCCAGCAGCGCCTGCGCCGACTTCGTCGATGCCTGCGCGGTCAGAAGCGCCTCTTGCGCCTGGTCGAGCGCGGCGCGCGTCGTTACCTGCGTTCGAAACAGGCTCTGCTGGCGGTCGAATGCGAGCTGCGCCTGGGTCTGCTGCGCCTCAGCGGACTGAAGATTGGCCGCCGCAACATCCAGGTCGGCCTTCTGCTCTTCCGGATCGATACGTGCCAGGACCTGCCCGGCCTTCACCGATTGCCCGACGTCGACCAGCCGCTCGATGATCTTGCCGCTGACGCGAAAGGACAGATCGGTCTGGACGCGCGCCCGGACTTCTCCCGTAATTGCGCCGCCCTGAACCAGCGGCTCAGATTTGGCGACGACGACGCCGACCTGCCGCGCGGCAGGCTTGGTCGGCCCGCCCCCATCGCTGCAGGATGCGAGACCGGCGGCACATACGATCGCTGTGGCGACCAGAATGGTTCTCATAGTTGACCTCTTGCTCTCAACGGCAGCTCATATATAATTGACTGACGCATTAGTCAATGAAACTTTGTGCCGCGGGGAATGAGGGCGGTGCGACAAAGAGAGCCGAGGAAAAATGGCAGTTGAGAAAAAGCTCACACGCGCGGAACAGAAGGCGCTGCGGCCCATGCAGATCCTCGATGCCGCCTTCGAGGAATTCGTCAGATGCGGTTTCGCCGGCACGCGAGTCGAAGATATCGCCGACAGGGTCGGCGTCACCAAAGGCACCGTCTACGTTTACTTCGAGACGAAGGAAAAGCTTTTCGAAGCGATGATCAATCACTTCTCCGTGCCATTTCAGGAATTGCTCGCAATAACCGACGGGCTCAGCGGCACCACGACCGACAGGCTGAAGGCCATTCTCGCCCTGCTTTACGAACAGATCGCCGAGGATCGCACGACCCGCGAGCTGACGCGGCTCGTCATTGCGGAGGGGCACAGGTTCCCCGACCTGATCGACCGCCACCACGATCAGTTCATCGCACCTGTGATCGCCAAGCTCGACGCCCTCCTCCTGGAAGGCGTGGCGTCGGGAGAATTCCGCGAAATTCCGGTGGAATTCTCCGACATCGTGGTCGCGCCCATCCTGACGACGACGGTGCTGCGGCTGATATTCGACGACCGCCGCGTGCCCACTCCCAACAAGGAGGCCTTCCTGCGGACCTATTTCGACCTGTTGTTTAACGGCCTGCTCGCCAAGTCTCCCTAATCGCCAATGGCACCGACGTTCGTATTCATCGTTCGTTTGCTGCTCAGCCCTGCAGCCGGTTTTCGCCGAAAGAGGAAAAATAGACTCCAGCGCAACTAGCTTTTTTGGAGTCTTTGTGTGAAAACATCGAGTTAGCTTGTGCTTCGTAAGCACGACCTCAATTCGCGACGGAATAAAGTGGAACGCAAAGTCAATCTCAAGGATGTCGCGCGCGACGCGGACGTATCGCTGAGCACGGCCTCGCACGCGCTGAACGGTACCGCGCCGCTGACGGTCGAAGTGCGCGAAAGGGTGCTGGATTCGGCCAAACGCCTGGGTTACCTGGATCGCCGGCGGAAGAAGGCGACGATTGCGGCGCTGCGCGTCCTGCTTCTCGCCATTCCAGACGATGCCGCGCCGGAAAGCGACCTCAACCTGGTGAGCTGGACGATCCTCAACGGCCTCAGGAAAGAATGCGAGCGCCGCGGGATCCGAATCGTGCCCTTCGTCAGCACCGGCCGGCGCATCGATGGTGCCCAGGTCAGGCAGATCGCACTCATGGAGCGTGCCGACGGCATCGTCGTCCTGAATGACGATCAGCCGGAACTGATCCGCAGCCTCGCCTCCCCTGATATGCCGGTTGTCATCGTCAACGGCGAGGATCCGGCGATGCTGGTCGATACGGTGACACCCGAAAACCGCTTCGGCGCCCGGCTCGGCATCGAGCATCTGCTGGCGCTCGGGCATCGCCGCATCCTGCATCTGACCTGGAAAGGCCGCACAACGATCCAGCGCCGATATGACGGCTTTTCCGATGCCTATTTCGCCGCCCAGCTTCCGATGCCCAACGATATGATTCTAGAGGCCGAAGGATATGAGCCGAGGCACGGCGAGGCTGCCATCAATGCGCTGCTCGATCGCGATTCCAAGATGAAAGGCGCCACCGCCGTCTTCTGCGCCGCCGACAATCTGGCGCTCGGCTGCCTGAAGGCCTTGGCCGATCGCGGCATACGCGTGCCCGAAGCAATATCGGTGCTGGGCTTCGACGATATCGTCCCCGGCGAATTCAGCCGCCCGCCGCTTTCAACGGTCAGCGTTCCCACCGACAAGCTCGGTGCCGCGGCCTTGGCGCTCATCGAACAGAGATTGATCGCCAACGACCCGCAGCGGCCCGCCCATCGCCTGGAACTCGGGTGCCATCTCGTCTTGCGCGGCAGCATCGCGCCACCCCGCCTCTGAAAGATCGCGCCGCGCTCAGCGCGGCGAACTCTCCGCCCGCAGGCGGGTGTCGCGCGGGCTTTCTCCGAAAGCACTGCGATAGATCGCAGAAAACCTGCCCGGATGAAAGAAGCCCCACGTGATGCAGATGTCGCGAAGGGTTTGCTGGTTGAAGGGATCCCGCAATTGGTCGTGAACGGCTTTCAGTCTGATCGTGCGCAGATAGGCGCCTGGCGACGTTCCCCGGAAGGCTTTGAAGCCCGTTTGCAGCGCGCGTAGTGAAATCCCGACTTGATCAGCAACCATCGACATGGTGAAAGGCTCGGCGATATTGGCGTGCATATAGTCGATGGCGCGCCGGACGTGCCACGGTGCAACCGCCGATACTTTCTTCTTTTCGAAATGGCCGGAGAGACGATGATGGCCAAATCGAATCACGAGATCGGCGAGCGTTTCGCTCATCGTCGATACAGCCAGCGGCGAAGATAGAAGCGGGCCGCCGTTGCGCATGCCCTGCACGATGGTTTGCGCGAGGTTGCCGATAAGCCGGCCTGACGGCGTTGCAAGGTCCACGACGGGTTCCAAGTCGATCGAATCGAGGGTCGGCGTTTCCAGGAGCGAAAAGAGCGTTCGCCTGACGACCTTCCAATCCAGGAAAAGAACGTCCGAACAGTGCTGATCGCCTTGAACGACCCGATCGCCGGCTTGGTGGTTATTGGCCATGAGAATACGACCTGGCGCCCCTTCGACCGTCCGCTTCCCGACCGTCAGGCGAAAAGACCCGGTGTGCGGGATATAGAAAGCAAGGTGTTGCGGGGTTTCATCGAGCGTTCGAATCTCCCAGGAGTTCTGAAAAACCGAATGAACCGCCGTCAGCGTTCCGCTTGCCCTCAAATCCGTTGCCCAGGCGAAGCTTCGCTCATTGTGCAGCGGCTTCGCGCCAAAGACCCCATAGCCAGTCGTAAAGGCTTGTACCATCGACTCGAAGTCACCGCCTTCATGAGTCGGCAAGAAGCCGTAGTCACGTTCGCGCGGATAAGCCGGTTTCTGAGATCTCAACCATACCATGCAGCTCGGTTCTTCTCCTTTTTCACGCCCGCCGATCCACCGTGCTCTCCATCTTCTCGGATATAGTCCCTTCGTCTCCAGGAAATACCGTCACCTTGGCTGGCTTGGCCGACTTCGATGCGGTAAGCAGGACTTACAAATTGGGGACTGACCCTCGGTTTGACAGAAGCAAAGCATTTCCCTCGGCAGGTTTCACACCTGCAGTGTAAATCAAAACGATCTGAAAATGAAGTACGTCCCTCTCAATCATGTTGCGACGCAATTCTTGCGGGATACGCAACCTGCGCGCGTTGCCTCCCGCAATGAGCGGGACCTTTTGCGGCTGATCTGGAAGTCTCCGGGGATCGAACGCTCCGACCTGACCGAACCGCTCGATCTTACCCAGCAATCGCTGCACAGGATCGTCGGGCGGCTTCACGATCGGGGAATGATCGTCTTTTCCCCGTCGGAAACCCGACGCCCCGGACCGCCCAGTCCCGAGCTCAGCCTTTGCAGGGATTGGTGTTTGACGCTCGGCATCTCCGTGAATGTCGGCTCGATCGGTCTCTGCCTGATGGGTTTTGGAGAACCGTTGGAAAATATGGAAATTCCGCAGGCCGGATCGTCGCTCGCCGCGGAGATGGCGCGGATCGAAGCGGCGGTCGAAGAGCTTCTTGCCCGCCGGGATGCCAAGCGGCGCGATATCCTCGGCGTGGGTCTGGCGGTCGCCGGCCACCGCATGCTGGACACAGCCTTCAACTGCCCTCTGCCGCTTGCTCATTGGTCGTTGATCGACCTGGCGCCCGTGCTTGGAGCGCAGCTCGGCCTGCCTGTCTGGGCAGACAATGTGGCCAGAACCGCCGCTTTGGCGGAAGCGATTTTCGGCGTCGGCCGCAATGTCGCGGATTTCGCCTATATTGCCCATCTTCATGGCTATGGCGGCGGCCTCGTTTCCGGCGGCATGCCGTTTCGTGGCAGTTTCGGCAATGCCGGCGAATATTCCGTTCTTTTCGATCGCCAGGAATACGACGATCGCCCTGCACTCAGCCTGCTGCTTCAACATCTTCATGCCAAGGGTCGCTCCGACCTGACGCTGGCGGACTTGAAAAACGAGGCTTTGGTGGATTGGGACGGCGTTGCGGAATGGGTCGACCGCGTCGCGCCGGCACATAATCGAGCCATCAACGCGATCTGTGCGGTCTTCGACCCGGCCCTGATCGTGCTTGGCGGCGGGTTTCCGCATTCGCTGGCAAGAATGCTTATAGACCGGACCGAATTCAACAATCTGCCTCGGCACGGGGTCCTGCGCGACGTTCCCAGCCTTGCGGTGGCTGAGGTCGTCGATGCCCCCGGCGCCATCGGCGCGGCCTTGGTCCCGCTCTTCGAAACCGTTTTGTGACACAATGAATTCGCAGTCACAAAACCTCTGCGCCGCTTCATGAATGGATGTCGATCGTCCGGCCGACAAGCCGAAGGACCGCTGAGAGAATCGAGCGGCTCAAGCGACCAGGCCTGAACCACTCTTCTGCGAGGCGGGAAGGCCGAGCCGCCCCGCCGCATTGTCCCGGTTATATCAGAATTCGGTCCATTCTTCCTGCTTCAGGGCCGTATTGCCGCGCGCGACGGGCCGGCCGGCCCCGGGGCTGGGGCTGCGCACCGGCGCCGCCATGGCCGTGACGGTCCTGCGGAGTGCCGCGGCCTGGGATGAGCCGCCATCGCCGAGCTGGAAGCCGGCGATGAGATCACGAAGGCGGCCTGCCTCGCCGGCAAGCGTTGCGCTCGCTGCATTGCTTTCCTCGACCATCGCCGCATTCTGCTGCGTGACCTGGTCCATCTGGTTGACGGCGGTGTTGACCTCCGAAAGTCCCAGGGATTGCTCCTTCGCGGATGTGGCGATCGCGTCCATGTGCTGGTTGACCGTGACAATATAGTCCTCGATGGTCTTCAGCGCCTGGCCGGTTTCGCTGACGAGCCGCACACCGCTCTCCACTTCCACCGAGGAATTGCGGATAAGATCCTTGATTTCCTTGGCGGCCTGTGCCGAACGCTGGGCAAGCTCACGCACTTCCTGTGCGACGACCGCAAAACCCTTGCCGGCATCGCCGGCACGCGCGGCTTCCACACCGGCATTGAGCGCCAATAGGTTAGTCTGGAAGGCGATCTCGTCGATCACCCCAATGATGTTCGAAACCTGGTTGGAGGACTGCTCGATCTTCTGCATGGCGTGGACCGCATCGGCAACCACCTTACCCGACTGAACGGCGCTGGCATTGGCCTGCACCGCGACAGTGCGGGCCTCGTCCGCACGTTTCGAGGAGTTCGAAACATTCGCGGTGATCTGGTCGATGGCGGCTGCGGTCTCCTCGAGCGAGGAGGCTTGCTGCTCGGTACGCTTGGCAAGATCCTGGGCGCTGATGCTGATCTCGCGCGTGCCGCTGTCGATCTGACCGGTCTATTGGGCAACCGCACGCAGGGCCTGCTGGAGCTGCGCGACGGCGGCGTTGAAATCGGCTCGCAGGCTTTCGAAATCGGCGCGTCAAAACAGGCAGGCGGTAATGCCTATCCGGCAAATCAAACCAAACCGGCCAATTCGAATTACACCCGAATGAAATTCCTCGGAATAAATAATTCAAGGGCGGTTATTGCCCTGCGGCCGAGAGATATATTTATGGTTTTCTAAAAAAATACTGAATTATTTTCAGCCTTCATGGCCGGTATTATTTCTATTTCTGTTCATGCAAGAAATTGCACGTGGAAATTAAGATGGTGTAAACGCTACCGCGGCCTGACCCGGCAAGGCTCATCATTCTGCGTTATTTGGATACATATGCACAGTTCGTATAGCCGTGACTGCGAGCCTGCGGATCTGCATAAGAAATAAGCAGGTTGGCGCCAAGCCGAACAGAGACAAAAACCTGAAGCGCGCCGCACGAACCGAGTTCGATACAGCGCGCTTCATCGGCGCGTGAGACGTGGAATGCGGTTCTTGGACGCTTGGGAGGAGGCCTCCGCGCCTCGGAATTACGCGCCGGCCTCGTTTACTTCATGCCGGTTCCGGCAATGCCCGTGGTGATGTACTTCTGCAGGAACAGGAAGACGACGGTGACGGGCAGCAGGCTGAGGAAGGTCATCGCCAGAATGTAGTGCCACTGCACCGAGAACTCTCCCTGGAAGGCGTTCAGGCCGACCTGCAGCGTGAAATTCTCGCGGCTGTTGAGAACGATCAGCGGCCAGAGGAAGTCGTTCCAGCGCCAGAGCACCGAGAAGATTGCCAGCACCGCGAGCGCCGGTGCCGTCAGCGGCAGGATGATACGCCAGAAGATGCAGAATTCGCTCGCCGCATCGACGCGCGCCGCCTCGATCAGTTCGTCGGGTATGGTCAGCATATATTGCCGCAGCAGGAAGACGGCCGTCGGAGAGGCGATCGTCGGCAGGATGACGCCCCAGAGGTTGTCGGCAAGCCCGACCCCGACGATGACGAGATAGGCTGGGACCATGACGACGGCGAGCGGGATCATCAAGGTCGAAATGATGATGACGAAAACCGTCGTATCGCCGCGAAATTTATATTTCGACAGCGCAAAGGCCGCCATGGCATTGACAACAAGGGTCAGAAGCGTCGCAACCACGGTAACGAACACCGAATTTTTCAGGAAGGTCAGGAAGTTGAAGCGCGTCAACGGATCGGTGTAATTCTCCGTGGCGACGGTCAGGTGCTGCACCGGCGTGATCCCCTTGACGTCGACGCTGACCGGCTGCCCCGGATTTGCCGGATCGACCATCTGGGCCTTGAGGCCGATGCGCCTGATCATAGCCATTTCGCGCTGCTGATCGTCGATGGTGACCTGCCACAGGCTGAGCGGTTTGTCGAAGCCCGGCACGGTCTGCTCCACGGCAGCGCGCGGCAGCAGCGTCGGCGGAAAGCGGGTGATTTCGGCCGCCGGCTTCAGCGAGGAAAGGCCTGCCCAGACGACCGGAACGAGCACCGCCAGCGTTCCGCCGATCAGCCAGACCCATGACAAGATATCGGTGATGTCGATGCGTCCGGTCCGGCGCGTGCGCGTCATGAAGCGGATCGGATTCATAGAGCTGTTCATCTCAGGACTCCATTCGCTTGCCGAGGCGCAGCTGTATGAGGGTGAGAACCAGAAGCACCAGCCCCATGAGAACCGATGCGGCCGAAGCAAGTCCGAAGAGACGGAGATCGCTGCTGAATGCCATCTGGTAGATATATTGGACGATGAAGCTGTTGGCTGTGCCCGGGCCGCCGCCATTCGTCAGAACCCACGCCTCATCGAAGATCTGCACGGACTTGATCATCAGAAGGATGAAGACAACGAGCAGGTTCGGCGCAAGGAGAGGCAGCGTGATCCTGAAGAGGGTGCGGCGCGGCGAAGCGGCGTCGATAGAGGCTGCCTCATAGAGCTCCTTCGGGATCGCCTGGAGGCCGGCGAGCAGGATGAGGGTGTAAAAGCCCATGTGGAACCAGACCGACACCACGACGACGAAGAAGCGCGACCAGCCGACATCTAGCAGGAAGATCTCGGGGGGCACGCCAATCATCTGAAAGAAGGCGTTCAAGAGTCCGTTGCGGTCGAGGAACCATTTCCAGATCAGACCGATGACGACGGGCGACAGGAGAACGGGATAGAAGAACATAGCCCGGAAGAAGCCGCGCGCGAAGATCGCCCGGTTGAGGATCAGAGCCGTGATCAACGCCACCAGCAATGTGGCGGTGACGTTCAATGCCACGAACCAGAGCGTGTTCCACACCGCCGTCCAGAATAGCGATTCCTGGCAGGTTCCCGGCTGCAGGTAATTGCCGCAGGAAAGCAGGGCGCGAAAATTGGCGAAACCGACGAAGGGCCGCTCCGAGACGAAAAGATTGGTGCCGCCGGTGAAGGCGTAACCGACCGCGATCGCGATCGGAAGGAACGTGAAGATGGCGAACAGAACGAGGTTCGGCGCCAGGAACAGCCAGGGCATGCGCTTGCGGCCGAAGATGCGCTCGAACGCATTCATCGGAGCCTCGACCACCCTCATCGCCGTTTCGCCCACCTGGGAGAGCAATGCACCAGCCGCCATGATCAGCGCCTCCCCTGTCCCGATCGACGGGCAAAAGCAAGTTCGCTTTTGGGATCGAACAGATGAACACGTGCCGGATCGGCATCGATCATGAGCCGGTCACCCTGCTGAGGCGAGAAATGGCCGGCCTCATGGATGATGATCTGCTCGTCCTGTCCCTCGAGATTGCCATAGACATAGGTCTCGGTGCCCAGGCCCTCGTGATACTGCACGACAAATGGCAGGCCCTGACCGCTGGAGCGCGAGAAATGCGCCGGCCTTATACCGGCCAGAACCTCCTGCCCCACGGCAATGCCGGCGGGATCGACATCGCTGACGATCCTGCCGCCGTTGGCGACATCGATGGCAATGCCGCTCTCCGTGATGGCTGCAACCTTGCCCTTGATAATGTTCATGCGCGGCGAGCCGAGAAAGCCAGCGACGAAGAGATTGCGCGGGTGGTCGAAGAGTTCGAGCGGCGCGCCGACCTGCTCGACCCGCCCGGCGCGCAGTACGACGATCTTGTCGGCCATCGTCATCGCCTCGACCTGGTCGTGGGTGACGTAGATCATCGTCGTCTTGATTTCGCGGTGGAGCTTGGTGATCTCCGCCCGCGTCTGGACGCGCAGTGCCGCATCGAGGTTCGACAGCGGCTCGTCGAAGAGGAAAATATCCGGTTCGCGCACGATGGCCCGGCCGATCGCCACCCGCTGCCGCTGGCCGCCTGAAAGCTGTTTCGGACGCCGGTCGAGATAGGGTTCGATCGCCAGCATCCGGGCGGCTTCGGCGATCCGCGCCTCGATCTCGGCGCGCTTGAACTTCAGGTTTTCAAGGCCGAAGGCGAGGTTCTTGCGCACGCTCATATGCGGGTAGAGCGCATAGGATTGGAAGACCATGGCGATCTTGCGCTCGGCCGGCGAGAGCGCGCTGACGTCACGCCCGCCGATCGCGATCTTACCCTCCGTCACCTCTTCGAGGCCGGCGATGACACGCAGCAGGGTCGACTTGCCGCATCCGGACGGGCCGACGAAGACGACGAATTCGCCGTCCTTGATATCGAGTTCGACGTCGTGCAGGACCTTGACCGTGCCGTACGCCTTGTTGACGGTGGAAAGTTTCAGTTCTGCCATGCCCCACTCCCATCAGGTGCCGCCGTTTCGAAGACGACGTCGTTTTCGTTCCAGCCTTGCGGCAGCGGTGTCGGCCTTGTGATCCGCACCTCGTTCATCAGGATTCCGGTAACCCCCGCCACGTAGACGGTGGGCATTCCGCCCGGATAGTCTTCAAGACCGATCACCCGGCCGTCCGAGCCGCGGGTCCAGGCATTGGCGCGGCCGCCGCCTTCGGCTTTCGGCGCAAGATCGGCGTTTGTCGGACGCAGGTCGTAGCATTGCGCGGTGCCAAGTTTGCCGGGCTTCTGGTCTATGCCGATGCGCGCCAGCGATACGTTGCGGATGCCGCCGGGCGAAGCCGCAATGACGGTGATCGCCCCCTCCATGCACCCGGTAATGTCTTCGACAATAAGGTTTTCGATCGCGCCTGCCGTGCGCTCAGTAACACGGTCGACGACATTGACGGTCAATGCCTCGCCCGAGCCCCAGAAGCCATCGAGCGTTTCGCGGCACTCCACCGCAATCCGAGAAAACCTCACATTCGAGATGCGGCCGCCGTCGCGCGAAAATATGCCCAGCGCCCGGTTGGAGGATGAGACGCCGCAATCCTCGAAGACGACATTGGTGACGTCGCCATGCGTTTCCGTACCGATCTTCAGCGCGCAGCTGAGGCTCTGAACGGAGCAGCGGCGGACAAGAATGTTCTCGCATCGCCCGATGGCCACGCCCTGCGGACCGATGCTGGTCTTCAGGCATATGCCGTCATCGGCCGTCGAGATCGTGCAGTCCTCGATGACAGCGCCGCGGCAGGCATCGAGCACGATGCCATCCGTATTGGGAAGCCGGCGGTCGTTTTCGATGGTGACGTTGCGCACCGCGACATCGGTGCAGTCGACGAAGTGCAGCGTCCACATCGGCGAACGGCAGATCTGGACGGCGCTGATCTCGACCTCGTCGCAGCTCTCGAAGACGACGACGCGGGGGCGGAATTCCGCAGGAATAAAGGTCCCTACCGTCTCGTCGTCTCCGATGATGAAGCTCTCGCAGCCGGCTTCGATACGCCCCGGCCCAGTCAGGCTGATCCGCCGCGCGTCCTTCGCCACGATCATGCCGCGGTCCGATTTCTCGGCGACCACGGAAACACTCGTATGCGCGTAAGCCGCATAATCGGGGACGGGACGCAGGATCGCGCCGGCAGCCAGATGCAGATCGACGCCGGAGCGCAGCCGGAGCCCTTGGCAGATGTGGATGCCTGCCAGGAGCTCCAGGCGTCCGCCGCCGGAAGCCGAAAGGCTGTCGATCGCCGCCTGCAGACGGTCGGTATTGTCGCTGTCGAGCGCCTCAATCGCGACAAGGGAGGGAGCGCTCATTGGCGGCGGCCGTTCTCGATGACGACTTCCGTCAGTAGCAGCATGGTCAGCGCCTGGCCATAAGGGGTCGGCAGGTTCGGGATGCGACGGTAGAAATCGAGGTCATGGCCCATCGGCGTGCCGTCCGAGACGCCGTGGACGACGCCTTCCTCATCGATCTGCGTCAGCACTGCAGCAAGCGCGCGCTCCGCATGAACCTTGTCGCTCTTATCGAGAATGCCGGCGTCGACGGCGCGCAGGATGCCATAGGCGATGCCTGCCGTGGCCGAGGTTTCCAACGGCGAGGACGGATCGTCCAGAAGCGTCGTGAACATACCGTCCGGCCGCTGATATGCCTTCAGTGAACGCACCTGGCTGACGAGGACGTTCGACAGGAAACGCCGGTCCTTCTCGCTGAGGGTCGGCACGAGGTCGAAAAGTTCAGGGATGGCAACGGTGATCCAGGCATTGCCGCGCGCCCAGAAGGCGTTGGCGAAATTATGCCGGCCGTTGAAGGTCCAGCCGTGATACCAGAGGCCGCTGACCGGATCGGAAAGATAGCGGGTGTGGAGCACGAACTGATAGACGGCCTCGTCGATCCAGTCGTTGCGCTCACAGAGCACACCCGCCTGGGCAAGGAAGAGGCAGGCCATGAACAGCGTATCGTCCCACAATTCGCCGTCGTTGACGCGTTCCTTGCAGACGTGCTGAAAGCCGCCGTCTTCGGTCTTCGGCAATTCCTTGATGAGCCATTCGGCCCAGTCCTCGACAAGTGCACGAAAATCGGGGCGGTCGACATGCTGCACGAGGATCGCGAGCGGCAGCATCGGCGCCGTGCTGTTGATCTGGCGCGGCGGGATGCCGCGTTCGATCTGGGCGCCGTACCAGGCGACGAGCTCGTGCAGCGCCTTTTGGTCATTGGTGGAAATCGCGCGCCTGAGGAACCCGTAGAGGCCGACGCCGACTTCCCAGTCCCATTCGTCGAACTGGATCCCGGAGGTGGCGCTTCCGGTCACGAGACCTTCCTTGATGCCTCTGAGCCGGCTGAAAGCCGTCGCCACGCGATCGATCGTCGTCAGGAGCGCGGCGTTATCGACAGATGTTGTGTTCATGCTGGAGACCTATATTTCAGGAGTAGAACGGTCCGTCAGTGCCGGCACCGGCGGCCGCACTGTCGTGGGTGAGGATCGGCTGCGGCTGGTCGTGCGTGAACGGCCGAGGCTTGCCGGCAATCGAAAGACCGTCGGCATAAGAAAGCGAGAGCGCCGGGCCGCCCGGCGGCGTCAGCGAAAGACGCCGAAGTGCTGGATCGAAGGAAACCGTCGTCTGGCACAAGCGTTCGACGAAAGCCTTGAAGGCATCGCCATTGCCGCATCCGACAATGGCAGCCCAGCCGCAGAGCGGCCCATAGGAGCGCGCCTCGCGGCCAGCGGTCGGCCCATTGGCAATCAGTTCCAGGCCGTTCGACGCCCAGAGGGCGGAAAATCCCCGGCCCGATCGCGCGATCAGCCACTTGTCTTCGATGATGAGATCATCCAGGCCATCACGGCCGATATAGGCGTGCGTCCATGCATGCCGTGCGTCGCCCGTGTCTTCGATCAGGAGGGCGACGTCACGATGCTGGGCGACACGCGGCAGGATGCCGTTGCCTGCCCAATAGGACGGCCTTTGATTGCCCCACGGATCGTCTTCACCCGGATGATTGACCCACAACCTCGCCATCGGATGGCCGGCCAGCCTGACGTCGAGGACGTGCTGCTGGTGGCCTTTCTGGCCGGTCTTGTGATCGACGACCGTCGAAAGCTGCGCCGCCTCGTTCTTGAACAGCACAAGTTTGCCGCTCTCGAGCCCCTGGCTGTAACGCGCCTCGACATTTCGGCCCTTGGGAAGGACGGCAAGCTCGGTCAGATCGGCGGGCGGCTCGTAGCCGCCGGCGCAAAACATCGTCAATGCCGCCACGCCATTGTTGAGCCAGCCGGTGCCGAAGGCCACCTGGGCGAAGGGCGCAAGCTCGGTCAGCGGGCCGGCGCGCAGCTCTTTGTCGTAAGCGCGGCCCTGCGAGCCGGCCGGAACGCCGGCGAGCGTGTGAAGGGCGATCATGCGGAAGATAAGATCGATCTGGCCGCGGGCACGATCGGCGATCCCGCTCTCGGCCCAGCGCTCCAGCGCCAGCAGGCCGATGAAATCGATCGGGTAATAGGCGGCCGAATTCCATTCCGCCAGGCCATGGGCCTCGACGCTGTCGAACCAGCGTCCGAGACGCTCGACGGCGAGTTCCGCCTGCTGCCGTCCCGTCCGCCCCGAGGCCGAGAACAGCTCGTCGGGCAGGAGAAGTCCGGCCAGCAGCTGGCTGGTATGGAAGCAGAGCACATGGTTCTCACTCCAAAACCACATCGCATCGTTACCCGGCTCGTCGACCCAGTAGCGATAGGAGAGAACGGAATGGCGGATACGGGCAACGACAGCGTCGGGCATGCGGTCGCCATAGGCGCCGAGCAGCCAGAGCAGCGGCACCATGATGAAATCCGAGCAATCCTCCCGCGCATCGATCGAGGCGAGCGTCGCATCGACGATACGTTCGAAGCTCTCCGGGTCGTCATAGCCGGTTTCCATCATCGCGATGAGGCGGCCGGCGCGATTGGCGCCGAAGTGGGCGCTGTATTCCAGCGCTTGCCGCTTGCGAGCCGAAAGCGACGTCTCGGCGGGCAATGGCGCGATGCTGCTCATGAAGGCGGCATCGATGACGCGGGTGACCGAGCCAGGCCCGGAACCGATCGTCATGTGCACACCGTGATAACCGTCGGCGACGCCGCAGACATCCTCGACGATCAGGCGATCCTGATGGGCGTGCAGGCTCAGTTTCACATGGGCAAGAACCGGCCGCTCGTGACCGTGACCGATCACCTTGATCTCCACCGGCAGGTCGCGCACCGGCGCCGTGTCGAAAATGATCTCTAGCGGCTGATCGACGAAGACGTCGCGCGCCGGGCGCACGCCGCGAGAAAGCGCTTCCAGCTCGCGCACCTCGTCCTGGTCGAGCGATACCGGCAGCAGGACGCAGAGCGGCTCCTCGTCCAGCATTTCGAGCTCGAAGAACCACGTCGTGTCGCGCTCGGCCAGGTCTTCGGTATGGACGAGGATCTCGTTATCGCCCGCTTCGAGCTGCAAGCTGATCTCAGTCGCGCTTTCGATATTGCGCTTGAAGGGCTCGAAGCGCACCGCCTCCTGCCCGTTGACCCAGATGCGAACGCCGCCGCAAGTCTTCAGGGCCAGGTTGAGCGTACGCGCGGCCCCGGTCCTGAACGTGCCTTTCAGCCATTTGCTCACATGAGTCGGCACGTGCCAGAAGCTGGTGAACTCGACGCGGCGGTTCGAGCCGGGAAGATAAAGGCTCTCGGTCGACCAGGACGTATCGGGCAGCAGCGGCCGCCCCACCATGGTCGACCAGAAGGCCTTGCGGCAGGGCAGATCGCCGACATCGACGAAACCATTGATGAAACGATAGTTCACGCGATCTTCGGCCGGGGCCGGCTCGCCGGGAAAATAGCTGGCGATGAGGCCGGAAACGGCCCATGCCGTCACCGTCTGCCCCTTAGCCACGCTGTATGCCGGCTCCATGTCGCCGGGCTGCTTGATGCTTTCCGTTTTCACAGATCGCCTCCTCCGCAATCCTATGAAAATATTTTCATTAGGTTATTTGAGTGCGTGATTTTTGAAAATTGCTCAAAAACATCGCTATTCGCGTAGAAAATAGCTTGACGGGACGAATGTCAAGTATATGAAATTCACTTAGTCGATGGCTAAGGCCGCGATTGATGAAAATGTTTTCATGGGAGGATGAAAATGAAAACGTATCTTTCAGGGGCTTTCGCACTGGCGCTGGCCACCGTTTCTTTCGCATGGTCCAGCGTGGCCATGGCGGAAACCCAGACGATCACCTTTCTCTTCACCGACGACGACCAAGCTTACGTCGAGCGGATGGAAGCGCTGAGCAAGGAATTCGAGACGGCGCATCCCGACATCAAGGTGAATTTCGTTTCGTCGGGCTATGATGCCGTCGCCAAGCAGCTGCCGGTGCAGCTCGCCATCGGCGAAGGTCCCGACGTTGCCAAGATCACCGACTGGCAGCTGGCGCCCTATTACCTCGACATGCGCCCGCTGATGAAGGATCCGGACGGCTTCGCCAAGCTGCACGGCGACAGCCTGAACACGCTTCGTTTTCCTGGCGTCAACGATCCGAACTCGATCAACGGCTATGTCGCGTCGCAGACCTTCAACCTGCCCTTCGTCAACAAGACGCTGTTCGAACAGGCGAAAGAACCGCTTCCCCAGCCGACCGCCACGCTGAAGGACATCGTCGAAGCCTCGGCTCGCGTCGCCAAGGCGACGGGCGCCCAGATCCCCTTCACGATGGACCGCTCGGGCCATCGCTTCTCGGGAGCCGCCTTCTCCTACGGCTCCAACTACGTCAAGGACGGCAAGTTCTCGTTCCCGGACGATGCCGCCAAGCACTACATCACCGATCTCTACAACTGGACGAAGGATGGCTCTTTCCCCAAGGAAATGTGGGGTGCGGCCGGCGGAACCCAGTACAAGAACATGGGTGACGAGTTCGTCAACGGCAATGTCGTGACCTATCTCGCCGGCAACTGGATGGTCAATCCGTTCCAGAAGAAGATCGGCGATGCCTTCGACTGGACGGCGATCAGCGCGCCCTGTGGCGATGCCGGTTGCTACGCGATGCCGGGCGGCACCGCGATCGTCGGCTTCAAGCGCACCAAGTACCCGCAGGCCGTCGCTTCCTTCATCGAGTTCCTCGGCTCTGAAAAGGTCCAGCGTGAAATCGCCGAAAACTACGTCATCCTGACCGGCGCCGACATCAAGGACCCGCAGTACAAGCTCGAGAGCAAGAATGCCAAGGACGCCATGGCCGTCTTCCTCGCTGCCCGCAACAGCGCACCGAAGGCAGCTCGCGACCTGGAACGCCTCAAGGGATCGTCTGCCATCTATCAGCTCATCGTCCAGCGCATGAGCCAGCTGATCGTCGGCGAGCTTTCTCTCGACGATACGTTCAAGGCGATGAGCGCTGACGTCGACAAGGTGAACGTGGCGCTCGCCGCCAACAAGTAATCGGCCGCGCCTGCGCCCTCCGCAGAATGCGCGCTGAATCAGCCACGGCCTCGCAACGGGCCGTGGCTGATCGTTTTTTGTCTTACTCACATTCCGATCTCGGACAGTTCGATCAGTTTCGAATTGTCGATGGACCGAACCACGCTACGTCTTCCCCAAGGAAAGGTAGCGTCATGAATGTCATCGAACGAAACAGACAATCCCGCCCGGACCTGAAACCTGCCGCCCTCGCCATTCTCTGCCTGGGCGTGATCGTGGCACAGGTCGATACATCGGTCGTCAATCTCGCGGTCCAGCCGATAGGGCTCGATCTCGGAGCCTCGGTCACCCAGTTGCAATGGGTCGTCGACGCATACAATCTCGTCTACGCAGCACTTCTGATCAGCGGCGGCCTGTTCGCCGATCTCTACGGCCGGCGCCTGATGTTCGTCATCGGCAGCGCTGTCTTTGCCGTCGCGAGCCTCGGCTGCGCCTTCGCCCCGACCATCGCAATCCTGATAGCGACGAGAGCCTCGACCGGCTTCGGCTCCGCCCTGCTCCTTCCGGCCTCGCTTTCACTGATCCGGGTCATCTACCGTGATGAGAAGGTCCGGGCGCGCGCGCTTGGAATCTGGGCCGGCTGCAATGGCATGGCGCTGGCGATCGGCCCGAGTCTCGGCGGCGTCCTCATCCACGATTTCGGCTGGCGATCAGTGTTTTTCGTCGTCATCCCCGTTGGCTTGCTCGCGGCGGCGGGAGCGCAGCTTTTCCTTCCGGAAAGCACCGATCGGCAAGGCAGGTCCTTCGACATGCGGGGTCAATTGCTGGGGATAGCATCGCTGACCGTCCTCACGCTTGCCGCGATCGAATCCTCGCATCTGCCGCTCCAGTGGACCGCGCTGCTGGTAATTGCCGGCGCGGCGCTGTTATTGCTCTTCATCGGGGTCGAGCGACGCCTGGGGCAGCGGGCTCTCGTTCCCATCTCGATGTTTTCCGGCGGCCAATTCCGCGGCGCGATGGCCGGAACGGCAGCCATGACATTCGGCATGTACGGCACGCTCTTTCTCTTTCCACTCGCCTCCCTCGGCCTTGGCCGCCTGACCTCGATCGAGCTTGGGTTGTCGCTGCTGCCGATGGCCCTCAGCTTCATCGCCATCTCGCCCTTCTCCGGCCTGATTGCGGAGCGCTTGGGAAAGAAGAGCACCATCTCGGCGGGGCTGGCGATGATGGGTCTCGGCAACCTCCTGCTCGGCTTATCTTTTTTGGCCGACTGGTTCATCGCCGAAGAGATTGGACTGTTGCTGACCGGCGTCGGCATGGGCATGGCGACAGGGCCTCTGACGGCAGTCGCGGTGTCGACCGTGACCGCCGATCGCGCCGGCACGGCGAGCGCCCTGATCAACGTCGCCCGCATGGTGGGAGCGACTGTCGGCGTCGCCGTCCTAGGCGCTATTTTCGCTTTCCTCGGCGAAGCCGAAACGGCCTTCATCGTCGCGATGGCGGTCGGCGGCAGCGTGCAGATGCTTGGAAGCTTCGTTGCATGGCGCTCGCTGTGAACGGTCGAGCAGCGGTGCGACGATACGATGCAGCGCATATCCGGGTGGTCTTATATATCGGCCGGCAAAGCCGTCGTGACACGAGCCTCGGGAGAGGCTATAGGCGTCGTCGTCAATTCCAAAAGCCGGTAACGCCGGTCATGTCAGCCGTCGATCCGTCTACCATATAGAGGTGCATCTCCATGCCGATGGGTTCCGAGCATCCGCTGCGCAGGGAGTTGCATGACGAGCTCCATGCGCGGCCCTCGCTTTACTTCGACGGCGACACCGATGTCTGGCACGTCGCCATCGTCGGCGATAACGGCTCGTCTCCGCTGCCGGTTTCTCTGCCGGGGCTGGATGACGTCTCCACCACCCACGGAGGCAACCACGGCATCGGCCGCTTCGGCGAGGGCAGGCTGAAGTGGGAGGCCCATACCGAGTTCCTGACGCTGACCTTCGTCACGCCCACGGCTGCCGCGCCCGGCAGCCATCCGCCGGAAGCCTTTCAGGCCTGCTACGGCAAGATCGAAGGAAAGGTGATCGCTGCCGTCCGGGTGCTGGTGCGTGACGAAAAGAACGGACAGGCTCTCGAAAAACCGAATCTTGATTATGTCGCCTCCGAGGTCGGCGGCGGCGATGCCGAAGTGCATTCCAACTTCCGGCTGAGCGACAGCGGCTTCGTCGAATTCCTGTTCTTCAACCGCAATCTCAACGCCTATCGCACCGGCCGCATGGTCCGGCGGTTCCTGGAGATCGAGACCTACAGGATGATGGCGATGCTGGCGATGCCGATGGCGCGCGAGACGATCTCGCAGCTTTCGGCCTTCGACCAGCGCCTCGATCTCCTGATCGCGCACATGCAGAGCGCCGTCAAAGTCGACAAGGCGCTGCTGTCCGAGGTCACCAGGCTCTCTTCCGATGTCCTCAATTTCTCGGCCCTTGCTCGCCACCGTTTCGGGGCGACGACAGCCTATGCCGAGATCGTCGCCAGCCGGGTGTCGGAACTGCGCGAGGAACGCGTCGAGCAGCGCCAGCGGATCGGCACCTTCATCCGCCGGCGCTTCCAGCCGGCCGTCCGCTCGGTGCATGCCGCCGAACGCCGCCTTGATGAACTCGCCGAACGCGTCAGCCTCGCCGGTGACCTCTTGAGAACCACCGTGCAGGTCCAGCTCGAAGATCAGAACGCCTCGCTGTTGACCTCGATGGAGGAGCGGGCGCGTATCCAGGTGCATATCCAGCAGGCGGTCGAAGGCTTCTCCGTCATCGCCATCACCTACTACACCGTCGGCCTCGCCAAGATCTGCCTCGAAAGCATTTCCGAACTCGGCGTCGATCCGCACATGGCCAAGCTCGCCGTGCTCGCCGCCATCCCGCTCGTGCTTTTCGCCGTCTGGACCGCGGTTCGCCACGTCCGCAAGAGCATCGCCGGCGGCACGCACGGGCCGGTATCCGGAAGCCACTGAAGCAACCGTCTGCCGAAGCGGGCGTCAGATCTGCTCCCCGGCGTCATCGCCTCCTTCCAGCTTCTCCAGAAGCGCTTTCATGACGCTGTGTGTCGTCCTGATCTCGGAGACATCGAGACCGTCGGCAAGGCCGCTGGCCCAGGGGGCCTGGAGGCGCATAGCCTCGTTGAAAATCTCCCGCCCCTTCTCCGTCAGCAGAACGAGTTGGGCGCGCCGATGATGCGGGTTGGCCGCAAAGGCGACGAGCCCTTCCTTCTCCAGATCGTTGACGATGCGCTGCACGTTCTGACGGTTGGCGCCCATGTCGCGCGCCAGCCAGGCGACCGGCTGCGGGCGCTCCGACTTACCGACCGTGCCGAGAACATGCCAGCGCGCGCTCGTCAGCCCGAGACCAGCGACCAACCGGTCTCCTGAGGTCAGCATTCGGTTGTTCAGCCTGAACAAGTCGAGGATGAGATCGGTCAATGCGGAACCTGCTGCACTTTGCTCGGCCTCGGTCATTTGTCACCATGCAATTAGATTGACATCATAATGTCAATATCATATGTTTTCTTCATGTCGAATTGACATCATGGAACCATATAGAACGGAGCGAGTCGTGTCACACATTCATCCCTGGACCCTGCCTTTCCGATCGACCGGCAGATCGGGCTCGATGCCTCCCCGGTCGTGCTCATCAATCTCTTTACGCTCGATTTGGACGACGAAGCGAAATTCCTTGAAGTCTGGCAAGACGACGCGGCTTTCATGAAACGCCAGCCCGGCTTCCTCTCCACCCAACTGCACCGTGCTTTGGGCGAAAACCCGACTTATCTCAATTACGCCGTCTGGGAATCCAACGCGCATTTCCGCGCCGCCTTTATCCATCCGGAGTTCAGGGCGAAAACCTCGGCCTATCCGTCTTCCGCGGTTGCCTCACCGCATCTCTTCCAGAAAGTCGCAGTCGCCGGCATCTGCGTCGCCTAGCCGACGAAGCCGAGCCTTTCGGCCATTGGCGCGCCGCTAACGCCGCGCATTATCGTTACAACTTTACTTTGCAGCCATCTTCGCAGCGATGATCGGCATCCCGTTCATCGCACGGAGAAGTGCCGCGCCGTACGCGCTTTTCCCACAATAAAATTTGGATATCGAGTCATGCTGAAAAGACAGGGCGTTCTTGCCGTCGCCGGCCTCATCGCCGTTTTCGCGATCCTTCATCTCGGCCTATCGCCGGATGACTATTCCCTTCGGCTGCTCGGCGCGACCACGCTTGGCGGCGCAGCCTTCTTGCTGATGACGGTTGCCGTCATCCTGTCGACCCGGGCGAGACGGCTGGAGAACCTCTTCGGCGGGCTCGATCGCATGTATCAGGTACATCGCGCAGTCGGCGCCTGCGCTGCGTTCGCCGCCCTCCTGCATTTCTTCACCGTGCCGAAGGCGCTTCCACCCGGCGCCGATCTTGCCGCCAACTCCCTTGTTCCCTCAGCGCCTCTCGGCATCCTCGGCCTTGTCCTGCTGGTCGTCGGGCTGTTCCTCGCACTCAACAGAAAAATCAGCTATTCCCGATGGCGTCCCGCGCATAAGGCGATGGGACTCGTCTATCTGCTGATCCTCGGTCATTTCATGGCCGCACCGCCCGCCCTGCTCGACCATACGAGCCCATCGGTCCTGTTACTGATCGCCGTGGCGGCCATCGGTGTGCCGGCGCTGTTCTATTCGATTTTCGGGCTGGGCAGACGCAGCGCCCGCTCATTCACGATTGAGGCGGTGAACCCCATGGAGCGCGCCACCGAACTCGTTCTGAAGCCCATGGGCAAGCTCTTCGACTTTACGCCGGGGCAGTTCGCCTTCATCGAGGTGCAGGCCAAAGGATGGAACGAGGCGCATCCCTTCACCATATCGAGCGCGCCGGCCGAAAGCCGCCTGCGCTTCACCGTGAGGGATCTCGGCGACTGGACCCGGAAAGTTCGCACTGAGCTGCGCCCCGGCGGCACCGTGCTGGTCCATGGCCCCTATGGCAGGTTCGACAGTGCTCGCGCCGGCACGAAACAGGTATGGATAGCAGGAGGCGTCGGCCTCACCCCGTTTCTGTCGACGCTGCGCGCCATGAAGCCCGGCGACCTCAGGAAGATCACCTTCATCTATGCCGCGCGCAATGAAAGCGAGGCGATCTTTCTCGACGAATTGAAGGCAAAGAGCGCGGAACTCGGCAACGTCGATCTGATCCCGCTGTTTTCCGACAGCGGCGCCTTAGCGCGCGTCGACGATTTGAAGAGCCGGCTGGCGGAACCTCTGCCAGCTTATGATTATTTCCTGTGCGGGCCGAAGCCCATGGTTGAGGGATTGATCTCGGATCTGCGCAAAGCCGGCGTACCGCGCACCCGCATCCATACTGAAGCTTTCGCCTTTCGATGAACGCGCTTTCCCGCCGGGGGCTAACCCGACGGGAAAGGTCGAAGGTTTACGTGGATGGACGTCAGGACGCCATCGCGTAATGGCGATGGTCCGATGCCCGGGCGCTACCCGTCTTGAAGCGCCGCAACAATTCGGCGAGGCTTTCGGTTTCCTGCGTCAGGCTCTGGGCGGCCGCCGTGGTCTCTTCGACCATCGCGGCGTTCTGCTGCGTCACCTTGTCCATCTGATCGCCGGCGGCCGAGACCTCGCGCAGGCTTGTCGCCTGCTCGCGGGCGGCCACCGCGATCTCGGCGACGGTCGCGTTCATGGCGGTGACGTGCTCGACGATCTGTTCCAGCGAGACGCCGGATTCGCCGACCAGCTCGACGCCCGTCTTGACCTGAGTGGAGGAGGTGGAGATCAGTTGCTTGATCTCCCGCGCCGCATTGGCCGAACGCTGGGCAAGCTCGCGGACTTCCTGGGCGACGACGGCGAAGCCCTTGCCCGCCTCGCCGGCGCGCGCCGCTTCGACGCCGGCATTGAGCGCCAGCAGATTGGTCTGGAAGGCGATTTCGTCGATGACGCTGATGATATTGCCGATCTTCGACGACGAATTTTGGATTTCCGTCATCGCCGCGATGGCGCGGGAAACGATCTCGCCGCCCTTTTCGGCATTGGTGCGGGCTGTGGCCACGACAGCCTGGGCGCGGCTTGCGCCCTCCGCCGTTCCATTGACACCGCGGGTGACGTCGCCGAGCGCTGCGACTGTTTCCTCAAGGGAAGCTGCCTGCTGCTCGGTGCGGCGGGCAAGATCGTTGGAGGCCGTGGAGATTTCCGAAAGGCCCGACCGGATCGTGGCGACCGCCCGAATGACGGAGGCGACGGCCTCTTCAAGGCTTGCGACCGAATTGTTGAAATGGTCGCGAATCCTGACGTAGCGATGATCGACTTCGCCGACGCGGACGGTGAGATCGCCCTTCGAGAGTGCGTCCAGCCCGACGGAGATCTGGCGGAAAGCATGTTCCATCACCTGCGCGTCGGAGAGCCGCTCGGCTTCCTGGCGCAGCCGCTCTTCTTCGGCCGCCAGACGGGCGCGTTCGGCATTGGCTTCAGCGATCAGCTTGGCGCGTCCGGTCTCCTGGAAAACCTTCAGCGAACGGGCCATGGCGCCGAGTTCGTGACGATGCTCGACGCCGGTGATCACGATCCGTTCGTCGCCGCGGGCAAGCTGCTCCATGGACTGCGCCATCTTGCGAACGGCCGAGGAAATCAGGCGACCGACAAAATAGGAGAGCACGAGACCGATGACGATCAGCAGGCCGCTGATGACGAGCGTCGTGCTGGTGGCGGAGGCAACGGTCGCTTCCACAGAACCGTCAATGTTCTTCTGTGCGCCGGTGACGGTCGCCTGCAGATCCTTGAACTCGCCCGATATTTTCGACGCCAGCACGTTGAGCTGCGTCTGGCGGATATTGCCGGAGGCCTGCAGCACTTCCTTCATATCGCCGAGACGGGCGGTGTAGTTTTGCATGAGCTGGCCGGCGCCCATCAGGCGCTTCTTCTGCAGCTCGTTCTTGGCAGCCTTGGCGGCGGCATCGTTCAGCGCCACCGCTTCGGCGAGCGCTGCCTGCGCCGTGTCATAGGCGGCGAAATCGTTGGAATGGACGAAGCGCTCGGAGAAATAAAGGCTGCGGTTCAGGGCTTCCAGCGTTTCCGCAGTCATGTGCAGCAGGGCCACGTCATTCTGGCGCCAGGCGCTGCGCATGACGTCATTGAGCGCGATGCTGGTCCAGGGGCCGAATTCGGTCACCTTGGAGATCAGCAGATCGCGCCGGGCCTGAAGGGTGACGATCTGTTCGAAGGCCTTGCCATAGGCGGCAATGTCCTGACGGATCGCGGCAAGACCAGCCTGCAGATCCTTATTGTCGGCAAAACGCGGATCGTCCGTTTCGAAAGCTTTGACGCCGGCACGGAAACTGTCGACGACAGCCTGCGACGGCGTGGAGCGGAAGGCCTCGGCCGACATCTGGATCTCGTGGAGCTGGTCGCTGTAATCCGAGATGGCAAGGCTCTGGCCGGCGGTGGCGCGATAGGAGGCGAAGATGGCGGCGAGCCCGTTCATGCCGGAGATCGCGCTGACGGTAAGAAGGCTCATCAGCAGGATCAGCGGCACGAAGCCCGAGGTGATCTGCGCGCGAATGCCGAATTTATTCCAGAAATGCAACATCATAGGCCTCTTATGCTCACTGGCTCTTCGGCAGGTATTGGGCAATGTTTTCAGGTGTGACGAGTTCGAAGGGAACGTTGTTTTCGCGCGGCACCTTCTCCTTTTTGATGAGCTTCATGGCAGCATCGACCGCAGCCGCGCCCTGGCCGACAGCGCTCTGGAGAACGGTGACATCGAGATCGCCCGCTACCATTGCGGCAAGCGCATCGTCGGTCGCGTCGACGCCGCCGACGACGACGTCCTTCATCGGGATATTGGCTTTCTTCATGGCGCGGATCGCACCGAGCGCCATCTCGTCATTGTTGGCGATAACAGCATCGAACTTGACGCCGGCCGCCAGCCATTCCTGCATCTGCTGATCCGCATAATCGCGCGACCAATAGGCCGCTTGCTGCTCGACGATCTCGAGGCCTTTGCATTCCGGCGTCGCGATGACATCTGATATGTCCTGAGTGCGGGTGCGGGCGGCCACATGGAAGACCTCCCCCATCAGCACGACCACGCGGCCCTTGCCCTTGAGGAGAGAGCATACTTGCTTCGTCTCCAGCGTACCGGAGTCTTTCTCATCGGAGGCGACAACAACCTGATTGTCCGGCAAGTCCGCGAGATTGGAGGGCGTCGTGTTGATGTAAACAAGCGGAATGCCGGCATCCCCTGCGATCTTGGTCATTTGCGGTCCGAGATCGCCATCAGACAGCATCATGATAATGGCATCGACCTTGTCGGCGACGAACTGCTGAACCTGCTTCTTCTGCAGTTCATTGTCGCCATTGGCATTCTCGGTGACGAGCTTGAGACCCGGTATCGTCTTCCCGTGCGAGACGACGCCGTTCACCAGCATCTCTCTGAATTTGTCGAGATTGGTCATCGAAACCCCGATCGTCTGCGCATTGGCGACAGAGACCGATATCGCCAGAGCGATGAATGCAAGCGTGGCCGTTTTCATGAATTCCCCTGCACAATTCGGATATGAACGCCTTATTTCAAATCTTGGTTAAAATATTACTTTTCATCCGGAAGGCAGAAGCATCGAATGGCGACATGATCTTGCCGCGATGCAAACGCCTCTCGCCGGCAAGTTGCTGCGCCGGAGCACATCGCGCCGAACTTGACGCGAAGGCTTCAAATCTTTGTTTAACCGGAGCTATCTTCCGCCGAATCCGGAACTGACGGCAATGCCTCTATAGATCACCCGCTGCAGCACGATGGCCAGGATCACGCCCGGCACCATGGAGATCGTCGCACCCGCCATGATGTAGTTCCAGGCGGTGCCCTGCTGTGTCTGAAACAAGGTCAGCCCGAGCGGCAGCGTCGCCTTTTCGACGCCGCTGGTGGCGATCAGCGGCCAGAGGAAGCTCTTCCACTGGGCGATGAAGGTGAAGAGCGCGAGCAGGCCGATCGCCGGCATGGCGAGCGGAACGATGACGGTCACCAGGATGCGCAGGCGCGAAGCCCCGTCCATCATCGCCGCCTCGTCGAGATCCTTGGGAATGCCGAGGATGAACTGGCGCAGCAGGAAAGTGCCGAAGGAAGAAAAGGCGACCGGCAGGATCATGCCGTGATAGGTGTTGATCCAGCCGAGTTTGCTGACGACGAGGAAGAGCGGGATGACCAGCATCACCTGCGGGATCATCAGCGTGCTGAGATAGGTGAGCAGCAATCCTTCCTGTCCTGGAAACCGCAGCCGGGCGAAAGCATAGGCAGAAAGGCAGGATACCACGATGACGATCGCTGTCACGCCGCAGGCGACGACGAGGGAATTCAACAGGAAGACGCCGAAGGGCAGCGAGACCAGCGCTTCGACGAAATTGCCCCACTGGTACTCCTCGGGGAAAATGCGGACCGGCACGGCCATCACCTCGGCATTGGAGCGCACCGCGTTCGATACCATCCAGAAGAAGGGAAAGAGGAAGAGCAGCGCGACCAGTGAAAGCCCCGCATAGCTGACGAACGTGCCGATGCGCCGCAACAGGCGATGCCGGTTCGCCGAGACGGAATGCGGATGCCGTGAGGTCGGGCTATTCGTCATAATGCACCCATTTGCGCTGCATGCGGAACTGCAGGATGGTGAGCGCCATGATCATGACGAACATCACCCAGGCGAGCGCCGAGGCATAGCCCATCTGAAAATTGGTAAAGCCCTTCTGATAGATGGCGAAGCCGAGGGTCGCCGTCGCCGAGCCGGGACCGCCGCGCGTCATCGCGAAAATCTCGTCGAAGACCTGCAGCGAGGTGATGGCCGTCATCACGGTGGCGAAGAAGACCGTCGGCGAAATCAGCGGCAGGCGGATGCGCCAGAAGCGCCGCCAGGGACCGGCGCCGTCGATCATCGCCGCCTCGAGATAATGCTTCGGCACCAGATCGAGCGCGGCGTTGAACATCACGACGTTATAGCCGACATTGGCCCAGAGCGTGACGATCACGACCGCCTGCATCGCCCAGCTCGAACTCAGCAGGAAATTCGGCAGGCCGAGGCCGAGCGAGCGGATGACGCTGTCGGCGAGCCCGTCCGGCGTGAAGATCAGCAGCCACACCACGGAAGCCGCAATCGTCGGCGTGAAGGTCGGCAAGAAGAAGATCACCCGGAAGATCGCCTTGCCGTGCTGGAGGCTCGATATCCACACCGCGAGCGTCAGCGAGACGATGATGTTTACGGCCAGATATTCGACGGCGAAGAACAGCGTGTTTCCCAATATGGTGGAGAATGAGGGATCGACGGTGAAGAGCTTGATATAATTCTGAAAGCCGACGAAGGACGGCGTCGAGATCAGCTGCCAGTTGGTGAAGGAGAGCGCCAGCGACGCCACGATCGGCAGGGCCATGAAGATCATGAAGCCGAGGAAACTCGGCAGCAGGAACACCATCGCCGTCTGCGTCTCAGGCTTCAGGAAGCGCCGTGGCTGAACGGGCTGCAAGGGGAGTTCGGCGACGGCGCTTTCCGACATGTCTTCCTCCATGCCCGGCAGGTTCCGCCGTGGCGAGAGCTTGCGCATGATCCCCGAAATCGCAGCGGATTGTCCAAGGGATCATGCGGGGATTCAAAGCGACGGCGCCCTATTGCTGCGCGAGGCTCTGGATGGCGTCCATCGTCTGCTTGGCGTCGGCGCTGCCGGCGAAGGCGGGCGGGAAATACTGGTTGAAGAGGTTTTCCACCGCCGCCCAGTTGTTGGTGATCACGTAGGGCACGGAATGCGCCAGGGAATAGTCGATGGCCTCGCCGCCGTTGGTAATGTCCTTGGCCGCCACCTTGTACCACGAGGATTGCGAGGCCGTGCGCGCCGGCAGCGCCCGCCCCTGTTCGGCGAGATACTGCAAGGCCTCCGGGCTGGTCAGCACCTGGATCGCCTTCCAGGCAGCGTCCTTGTTCTTGCTCGTCGTGGCAATGCCGAAACCGGAACCGGCGGTGACGGCCGTAAGCTCTCCTTCTCCGCGCGGCAGTGTGGTGGAACCGACCTTGAACTTGACCTTGTCCTTCATGCCGATGATCGACCACGGACCGTCGACATACATGGCGACATTGCCCGAGTAGAACCGGCCTTGGATGACCGTGCCGGCATCGGCGCTCGACGGCACCAGCGGCGCGATCTTGTCCTTGGCGGCAAAGCCGATCACCGTCTCGGCAGCGGTAATGGCACTCGGATTGGTAAGGTCGAGTTCTCGAGCATCGTTGACGTATTTATCGCCCCAGGCCGATGCCAGGACCGAATAGTTCTGCGGGGTGATGCCGAAGCCGTATTTGCCGTCCTTCGTCAGCTTCTTGGCGGCATCGGTGAATTCGGCCAGCGTCCAGCCCGGTTTCGGCAAGGCAATGCCGGCGGCTTCGAAGGCATCCTGGTTGTAATAGACGACCCACGGACCGACGTCATAGGGCAGGCCGTACAGCTGCTTGTCGATGGACATGCCGCCGATGATCGAGGACGTAAAGGCGCCGACATCGAATTTATCGGCGGCGATCCGATCGTTCAGCGGCTCCAGCAGCGAATAGAAGTTCGGCATGCGCAGCGATTGCATGGAAACGATATCGGCAAGCTGGCCCGATGCCGCCAGCACAGGCAGCCGGGTCCAATAATCGACCCAGCCCGTCGTCGTCAGCGTCACCTTGATATCGGGATACTTGGCGGTCACCATATCGGCCAGGTGCTGCCAGCCTTTGGTGTCGGCATCGGAGCCGGTCCACATCTGCCAGGTCAGATTGACCTGCTCGGCCGATGCGGCTGTGGCAAAAAGGCTGCCGCCGATTGCGGCAAGCATAAGCGTCTTCTGCAGAACCTTCATGGGTTTCTCCTCCCTCCATGAACGCAATGGACAGGCAAGTGCGATCGACTACGCCTTGAGGACGATCTCGATCACCGGCACGGTAACGTCGGGTCGCCGGACCGGCAGTTCGAGCATGATCATGCCTTCCGGCACCATCACGCCGATATTGGAATCCACATCCCTGGTATGGCCGAGCCAGCGAACTTCGCTCGCGTCATGCAGGAACTGCGCATAGGCGATCCTGTCGGCAAGGCCCTCGATATGGATGTGGCGGTAGGGCCAGTTGTAGACATGCAGGTAGAGGCGATTGCCGCGCTGGGTATAGCGGCAGCCGGCCGGCGCCGGATAGGCGGACGGCCCTGCCCCGTAGATGGAACGTCCGTTGACGGCCGTCCAGTTCTGGTAGACTTCGAGCGCATCGATGGCGCGCGCGTCGAACGTCCCGCGGCCGGTCGGACCGACATTCATCAGGAGGTTGCCGCCGAGCGCGACGGAATCGATCAGCAATTGGATGATCTGCTCCGGGCTCTTCCAGCTATCCTCATCGCGGTGATAGCCCCAGGAGCCGCTGAAGGTATGGCAGGCTTCCCAGAGCACCCCCTGGCTCGCAATAGCCGGTGCCACGCGCGGCGTATATTGCTCCGGCGTCGTCACGTCGGGCAGCGTGCCGGGCGGCAGATCGAGGCGGTTGTTGACGATGATTTCGGGCTGCAGTTCGCGCACCAGCGCAAGCAGTCGCTCGCTTTCCCAATCGGCGCGCCCCTTGCCGGGCAGGCCGCGATATTCGCGCCGGGGATAGCTGAAATCGAACCAGATGATGTCGATGCGGCCGAAGCCGGTCAGGAGTTCACGCACCTGTTCGCGCATATAGGCGGCGTAATTGGCGATGTTGCGACCGGCGTTCAGAGCCTCGGCTTGCGGATGGTTGCGCAGGGGATGATGAACATCGATCGGAAAGTCGGGGTGGTGCCAGTCGAGCAGTGAATAGTAGAAACCGATCTTCAGCCCTTCGGCGCGGAAGGCTTCGACGAGCGGCGTCAGGAGATCCCTGCCGCAGGGCGTGTTCGGCGCCTTGTAGTCGGTCACCTTGCTGTCCCAGAGGCAGAAGCCTTCGTGATGCTTGGTCGTCACCACGACGTATTTCATGCCGGCAAGACGTGCGCGGCGCGCCCACTGCTTGGGATCGTAAAGATCGGGATCGAAATTGTCGAAATAACGCTGATAATGATCGTCGCTCAGCTCCTCGCGGTTCTTCAACCACTCGTGCCGCGCTCCCAGCGCATAAAGGCCCCAATGGATGAACATGCCGAGGCGATCATGACTGAACCAGGCGTGTTTGCCCGCTCCCGATGCCGGATTTTCCGGCAGGCGCTCCGAACTCGTCACAGGTTTCTCCTCCCTGTTTTCCGGCTCCACATCATGTCGAACCGGTTCGGTGACTGACCATCTTCCTTGATCCCATATCTGTCAAGCCGAAATTCGCGAATTGCAGAACTGCGAAGTAAATGCGCCACAAATGAGTAATCCAGCAGGATATGTTGCGCAGACGAATAAAATCTGACAAAAGAAAGCTTTAGAACCGGTTCGATAGATATGACAACCATACGCGATGTCGCACGCCTTGCGGGGGTTTCGATCTCGACCGTCTCGCTGGCGCTCAACAGCCCGAAGCGGGTCGGCGCCGAGACACTCGACCGCATCCAGCAGGCGATACAATCGACGGGCTACCGCATCGATCCGGTGGCCCAGACGCTGGCGCGCGGGCGCAGTTCGCTGATCGGCTTCGTCTCGGCCAATCTCGGCAACATGTTCTTCGGCGACATCCGCCGCGAGATCGAGCACCAGGCGCTCGACCACGGCTATTTCGTGCTGATCGCCGACTCCTCCGGCCGGGCCGATCTCGAACGGGCGCTGCTGGAGCGACTGGAGGCACAGAAGATCGCCGGCATTGCGCTGGCGACAAACGGGCGCGGAGCCGAATACGCGACTTTCCTGCGCGACTTCAAGACGCCGATCGTCATGTTCGACCAAAAGGTCGAGGGCGCCCAACGCGATTTCGTCGGCTCCGACAATCCGCTGACGACGACCATCCTGACCGAGCACCTGCTGCAACTCGGCCACCGGCGCATCGCCTTCATATCAGGCCCCTCCGGCCTGCACACCGCCGACGAGCGTCTGAAGGGTTTTATGGACACCATGGCCGGAGCCGGCGTGGACGTCGACCCGTCACTGGTGGTCGAGGGCGGCTATACCAGGAGCGGCGGCCATGCGCAGGCGATGCGCCTGCTCACCCGCCGCGACCGTCCGACCGCCATTATCGGCGCCAACAACATGACCGGGCTGGCAACCCTGCAGGTGATGCAGGAAATGGGCTTCCGCTGTCCCGACGACGTCTCGCTGGCAATGGTCGACGACGTACCCTGGAGCAACGTCATCACGCCGCGCATCACCATGGTCGTGCAGGATGCGCAGAAACTCGGCGAACTGGCCGCCCAGCGCCTGCTCGCCAGGATCGCAAGCCCGGAAGCCGCCACCGAGCCGCCGCAGGATTTCATCCTGACGCCGAGATTCGTGCGCGGGGAGTCGACAAGGCGGCTGTGAGGCCGCTGACCTAAACTTCCTTACGAGGCAAGGGAAGAGGCCGATCATCATCGAGGCTATCGGCCCATGTTTGCATCAACCCGTGATCGACAGTCCTGCCCTCGTCCACATCGACCAGTGCTTCAAGAGTCAAACTGCGGCGCTTTTCCTGCACACGCGGAGGCGGAACCTGTTCAGCCGGGATTCTGGTTTCCATCGCAGCTCTCTTATCGACCATCGCAATCATAGCGAATAACTCAGATCATATGCAACGGGGGCCACCCTACCGCCAAAACCGGCAAGCACCCACAATCGTGCGTCCATTGAAAGATCACAAGATTTGTCATACATGTGTGATGAATCGTAAAATTTCGGGATGTCGCGGCCCTGGCCGGCGGGATCGAAGCCGATGCGGGGATCGAGGCGTGGCTATGCAGGGGAAGGATCGCAGCAGGGGCTCGGGGTCGTTGGTCGCACAGGTCGGCGAGAGCCTGCGGCAGGCGATCCTAAGCGGCCAATATGCCGCCGGCGACAAGCTTCCGAGCGAGCATGAGCTGACCGAGACGCACAGCGTCAGCCGGACCGTCGTGCGCGAAGCCGTGGCAGCCCTTCGCTCCGATGGGCTGGTCGAAGTGCGTCAGGGCGCGGGCATTTTCGTACTTGGCACCGATCCCGCGCTCTCCGGACGGAAAGTGGACAAGGCTCGCGTCGCCTCCGATCTGGAAGTGCTGGAGATCCGCACACCCGTCGAAATCGAGGCGGCGGGGCTTGCCGCGCTCCGCCGTTCGCCGGCGCAGGAGGAAGCGATCTTCGAATGCCACCGGAAAATCCTCCAGTGCATCGAGGCCGATCAATCCATCCGCGAGGCCGATCTCGATCTCCATGTCGCGATCGCCGAGGCGACGAACAATCCGCTGTTCAAGCACTTCCTGGAATCTCAGGGCGCAGCGATCATTCCACAGTCGAGGCTCGTGCCGGAAACGAGGACCGTCGAGCAGACCGCCTACCGAAAGCTCATCCACAGGGAACACGAAGCAATCGTCGTCGCCATTTCCGACCGGGACGATCAGGCCGCCCGCAATGCCATGCGCGAGCATCTGGTCGGCAGCCAGGCGAGATATCGCAACCTGCTCAAGGATCTGCGAAGCTTTACCAGCTGATATCCACTCCCGAGCGTTCGAACGCCCTGGCGGGAGACAAAGCCGGCGAAAAGCTCCTCAACGTTGCAAGCCGCCCGCCCTGCAGGCGTGGGCGTCGGCGCATCATTTTCCCGCCGGTTCACTCAACAGATTGATCGTCTGCCGCTGAAAGCTAGTTGAAAGCTTCGACGTCTTAGGAAAGAGCAGCATCGTGGAGGAGACACGGGTTGAGGTGACGAGACGACGATGCATGCAAACCATCAGGAGGAGATATCAATGCGTTCTTCACGCAGCCTTTTTCACACCGTCGCTTTTTCCGCGCTTCTCGCCGCAGCCACGTTCACATCAGGCGCCGCCCATGCGGCCGACAAGATCACCATCATGGTCGGCGGCTATGAGAAGCAGATCTATCTGCCCGCCAAGCTCGCCGAATCCCTCGGTTACTTCAAGGACGAAGGTCTCGACGTCGAACTGCTGAACGAAGCTGCCGGCGTCGATGCCGAAAACCAGCTTCTGGCAGGCGCCGTGCAGGGCGTCGTCGGCTTCTATGACCACTGCGTGGACCTCCAGGCCAAGGGCAAGTTCGTCGAATCCGTCGTCCAGTTCAGCCAGGCGCCGGGCGAGGTCGAGATGGTCTCGAGCAAACATCCCGAAATCAAGTCGCCGGCCGACTTCAAGGGCAAGAACCTCGGCGTCACCGGCCTCGGCTCGTCCACCAACTTCCTGACGCTGTTCATGGCCTCGAAGGCTGGCCTGCAGCCCGGCGACGTCGTCACCATTCCGGTCGGCGCCGGCGGCACTTTCATCGCCGCCATGCAGCAGGATCAGATCCAGGCCGGCATGACGACGGAGCCGACCATCTCGCGCCTGATCAAGACGGGCGAAGCGAGCGTTCTCGTCGACATGCGCACGGTCGACTCGACCCGCAAGGCGCTCGGCGGAACCTATCCGGCCGCCTCGCTCTACATGGAAACCTCCTGGGTCGACGCGCACAAGGAAGAGGCGCAGAAGCTCGCCAATGCCTTCGTCAAGACGCTGAAGTACATCAACACGCATTCCGCCGCCGAGATCGCCGACAAGATGCCGAAGGATTTCTACGTCGGCGACAAGGACGGCTACATCAAGGCTCTCGACGAGGGCAAGGGCATGTTCACGCCCGACGGCGTGATGCCGGAAGATGGCCCGAAGACCGTGCTTGCCGTGCTCTCGGAGTTCTCCAAGAACGTCAAGGGCAAGCAGATCGATCTTTCCAAGACTTACACGACTGAGTTCGTCAAGAACGTCAAGTAAATCAGTCGCGCCGCTTCCTGCTTCCGCCGGGAGCGGCGTCCGTTTGATCATGGGCTTTGCGTGCGCGCCCTCAAGCACGCCTCAGGTATCACCATGCAACAGGACAACAAACAGATCCCGGCGATCGAGCTGATCAATGTCAGCCGGCGCTTCGTCTCGCCGACCGGCAAGTCCCTGACGGCGCTGCGCGATTTCAACATGACGGTCGCCCGCGGCGAATTCGTCGCCGTCGTCGGCCCCACAGGATGCGGCAAGTCGACGACGCTCAATCTCGTGACGGGCCTCGCACGCCCGAGCGCCGGCGAAGTCCGCCTGATGGGCGGGCCGATCACCGGCATCGACCCGCGTGTCGGCTTCGCATTCCAGACCGATGCGCTCTTTCCCTGGAAGAACGTAATCGAAAACGTCATGGCCGGCCCGCTGTTCCGCGGCAAGTCGCGCACCGAGGCGGAACAGAGCGCCCGCGACTGGCTGGCGCGCGTCGGCCTGTCGAAGTTTCTCCATCACTATCCCCATCAGCTCTCCGGCGGCATGCGCAAGCGCGTCTCGCTGGCGCAGACCTTCATCAACGAACCTGAGATCCTGCTGATGGACGAGCCCTTCTCGGCGCTCGACGTCCAGACCCGCACGGTCATGCACGAAGAGCTGCTGAAGCTCTGGGCGGAGCGCAAGGCGTCCGTGGTGTTCGTCACCCACGATCTCGAAGAAGCCGTGGCGCTTGCAGACAAGGTTTATGTGCTCACTGCCGGCCCAGCCACGGTCAAGTCGGTCTATCCGATCGATCTTCCGCGCCCGCGCGTGGTCTCGGAGATCCGCTACGAGCAGAGCTTCATCGACTATTGCAAGACCATCTGGGAGGACCTGCGCGAAGAGGTCGAAACCAGCTACCGCCGCGCAAGCGAAGCGGCCTGACGGGAGGATATCATGGCAAACACGACTTTCGAGGCCGCATCGGCCACCCTGTTTCGTCCGGGCACGTCGGATGCCGAGATCGAAGCCTCCGCAATGAAGGCGATACGCCGGCGCAACACGCTGGTGCGCTTCTGGCAGATCGCCATCCTGGTCTTCGTGATCGGCATGTGGGAGCTCTCCTCCAACATGAACTGGATCGACCCGTTCTTCTATTCGAGCCCGAGCGGCGTCCTTGCACGGCTCTACGAATGGGCGACCGAAGGCACCACCGAAGGGTCGCTCTGGTATAATCTCTGGGTGACGATGGAGGAGGCGCTGATCGGCTTCTTCGCAGGCTCGATCACCGGCGTCTTCGTCGGCATCGGCCTCGGCCGCAACCGCTTCCTGTCCGACATTTTCTCGGTCTACATCAAGGCGATCAACTCGATCCCGCGCGTCGTCCTTGCACCGATTTTCATCATGATCATGGGGCTCGGCCTGCCGTCCAAGGTGGCGCTCGCCTTCATCATGGTGTTCTTCGTTGTCTTCGCCAACGCCTTCCAGGGTGTGCGCGAAGCCGACCGCAACATGATCGCCAACGCCCGCATCCTCGGCGCGTCCGACTGGCAGGTGACTCGCACCGTCGTTATCCCTTCGGCGATGAGCTGGATCTTCGCCAGCCTGCACGTCTCCTTCGGCTTTGCGATCATCGGCGCCATCGTCGGCGAATTCGTCGGCGCCCGCTTCGGCATCGGCCAGTTGATCTCGATCGCCAAGGGAACCTTCGACGCCGCCGGCATGTTCGCGGCCATCCTCCTCGTCATGGTCGTCACGCTTGTTGCCGAATACATCATGACGCTGATCGAGAACCGCCTGGCGAAATGGCGCCCGCAGCAGCATCTCGATACGCAGTAATCAGATCGGCCTCCCCTCCCAAGGCAGATCGAAACGAAGGCCGGGCGCAACACCCGGCCTTCTTTTTATTGACCGTGTCATCCGGCGCATGCCCCTTCCGCCTGCCAGCTTCGTAACGCGGGGCGAAGGGGATATGCCGCAACCTCTCCGTTCCTCTCAGGCCTCTCGTAAGGCACGTCCCCTCGCCCCGTTTACGGGGAGAGGGTTAGGGCGAGGGGCAGCTTTCGGGTCCGAACCGGACAGCATGGACAAGCCCAAGCACGACCGTTCAGGCAAGCGGAAGCCTCACGGTCACGATGAGACCGCCGCCGTCCGCGTCGTCAAGCGAGACCGAACCTCCCGCCCCTTCGACGACCTCGCGCACAATCGCAAGCCCGAGGCCACTCCCTTCGCTATCGGTTCCCATGATCCGGTAGAATCTTTCAAAGACCTGTTCGCGCTCGCCTTCGGGAATGCCCGGCCCATTGTCCTCGACGGTAATCAACGCGCTTCCATCCGCCTGCCCGACGGCGACGGTCACCCGTCCATCGGCGCAGGTATAGCGGATTGCGTTGTCGATGAGATTGACGAGCATCTCGCGCAGCATCGTGCCGTCGCCCTCGACGACGACAGCCCCGTCCGCTTCCAGCCCGAGATCGATGTTGCGCCTCAGCGCCTCTTCGGCATAGGCCTCCAGGATCTCACGGGCGGCCTTGCTGAGATCGGTAGCATCGCTGCGCGGGCGGCGGCTGCCGGGCTCGGCCCGCGACAAGGTGAGAAGCTGGCTGGCGAGACGCGAAATCTGCCGAGTGCTGGTGCGCAGCGCAGCAAGCGCCTCGTCGCGGCGGGCGGCATCGTCTTCGCGGGAAGCCACGCTCGCCTGTGTCGAAATCAGTGCGAGCGGCGTTCTCAGCTGATGCGCCGCGTTCGATACGAACCGCCGCTGCGCTGCCATCTGGTTCTGAACGCGCTCCATGTAATCGTTCAGCGCGTGCACGAGCGGGCGCAGTTCGCTCTGGACCATCTCCGGCGGCAGCGGATCGAGACGGTTGCGCCCTCGCCGGCGCACGGCGTCCCGCAGCCTGAGCGCCGGCGCCAGGCCGCGCTGAAGCCCGAGGATGGTCACCAGGCTTGCGACGAAGACAAGCACGAACTGCTTGGAAAAGTCCGAAAGCCATAGCTGCCGCCGCATCGCATACTGGCTCTTATGGGTCACCGCGACGGTCACCGAAATCGTGCCGTCATCGGGAAGCCCGACGACGGGATGGTCGAGCATGATGACGCGCACGTCGGCGCCATGGAAAGTGCGATCCTCGCCCGCCCGCTGGACGGCCGGCCTCGGCAGGTCAGGAAAGCCGCTCACCAGGCTGCCCCAGGCGGTGATGACCTGGTAGGATACGCGGTCGCCGAAGCCTGTATCGAACATCTCGAGAGCAGCCGGCGGCACATCCACCTGAACATTGCCGCCCTCATCGACGCGGACGGCCTCGGCGATGACGCGGGCGGAGGCCAGAAGCGTTCGATCCGTCACCAGCTTTGCCGTCGCGTCGGCCGACCAGAAGCTGTCGTAAAGATTGAAGGCGATCGCGCCGAAGAGCGTCAGCAGCACCCAGCAGAGCAATTGTACTCTCAGGCTCTGGCTGAGCTGCGCGATCGTTCCGCCAGCCTTTGTCACGATGCTATTGGACATGTCTGAGGAGATAGCCGAGCCCGCGCAGCGTCGCGATCTGAACCGAACTGTTTTCGAGCTTCTTGCGCAGCCTGTGGACATAGATTTCGATGGCGCTCGGATCGGCCTCGTCGTCGAAACCGAAGACGCTTTCGGAGAGAGCGGCTTTCGAGACGGTGGTGCCGAGCTTCATGACCAGTTGTTCGAGAACGGCATATTCCCGCGGCGTCAGCTGCAGCGGCTCGCCTTCGACGAAAAACTGCCGCGTGCCGCCGGAAAAGCGCAGGTTCCCGACTGTGATCTCCGAGGATGCCCGATCCTGGCCGCGGCGGACGACCGCGCGAATTCTCGCTTCGAGTTCGGCGATTTCGAAGGGCTTGGCGAGATAGTCATCAGCGCCGCTGTCGAGCCCGGCCACACGGCCGTCCAGGCTCGCATTCGCAGTCAGGATGATGACCGGCAGCTTGTTTCCCGATTGCCTCAGCCGCTTCAAAAGCGTCAGCCCGTCCAGCTTGGGCAGCGAAAGATCGAGGATCATCGCCGAATATTCCGCCACCCTGAGCATATGCTCGGCGTCCTCGCCATCATAAGCAATGTCGATAGCGTATTGCGCCTGTCGCAGGGCTTTGCCCAGCCAGGCCGCCAGATCCTTGTTGTCCTCCACCACAAGCAGTCTCATCCATCCCCCTTAGCATGTGCAGAGGGCTTGGCGGAAGCGTGTGCATGCAAGGCCGGCGTGCGTTGGATATCGCCCGCCCCTCCGAACACAATCCCACCCATGGAAGCCATTGGCGTGATTTGTCCGCTATTTGTCCGGCACGTGCATTTTCCTGTGGCTTGAGATTGCGGAATATGGCTTCATCATCAACATCCAAGGAGCAAAAAATGTCCGGCCACGATACCATCCTTCTCGTGATAGACGCCCAGGAGTCCTTCCGGCAGCGCGATTATTGGGATGAAGGTCTCGCCTCCGCCTATATCGGTCGCCAGCAGGCACTGATCGATGGCGCCGAGGCCAGCGGGATACCCGTCGTCCAGATCTTCCATGTCGATGGAAGCGGGCCGTTTTCGGAGGCCTCCGGCTTCGTCAGAACACTCGCCCCGCTCAGGATCGCACCTGAAGCGATCTTCAAGAAGAGCCGCCACAGCGCGCTCGTCGGCTCCGGGCTCGACGTATGGCTGACCGAAAATGGCGTTCGCCGCATCATCGTCTCCGGCATCCGCACTGAGCAGTGCTGCGAGACAACGACCCGCCATGCCTCGGATCTCGGCTACCGGGTCGACTATGTCGGCGAAGCGACCCTGACTTTCCCGATGACCGACGCGGCGGGACGCACCTGGAGCGCCGGAGAAATCCGAGGCCGCACGGAACTGGTCCTGTCTGGCCGTTTCGCCCGGATCGTCACGGTCGACCAGGCGCTGGCGGGGCGCGGAGAGCAACTCGCGGCATGACGGATACAGCGCAGCCCTTCGATATTTCCGTCTACGTCGTCGTGCCGCCGCGCGTGCTGCTGCTCGATGTCGCCGGCCCGATCGAAGTGCTGCGCAAGGCGAACATCGAACAGACGGCGGTGCGTTTCACCGTCACCTATATCGGCCCATCGGCGACGGTCGGCAGCTCAATCGGCCTTGCCGTGACCGGTGTCGCCGCCTTGCCCGAGCGCCTGCCCGATCAAGCGCTTGTCGTCATCGCCGGCAGCGCTGACGCGCCGATGGAAAACAACCGTCCGTGGGACGAAGAGGAGCGCGCCGCCCAAGCCGCGATCGTCGCTTGGCTGAAGCGGGCCATTCGTCCGGGGGTTCGGCTGGCCTCGATCTGCTCGGGCGCCTTGCTCGCCGCCGAGGCCGGCATGCTCGACGGCCGCGAATGCACCACCCATCACGGCTGCATGGAGGACCTCGCGAGGCTTGCGCCCACCGCGCGCATCCGGGACAACAGGCTTTATGTCGAGGATGGAGAGCGCCTGACGAGCGCCGGCATCACCGCCGGCATCGACCTCATGCTGCACATCGTTGCCGAAGCGGCCGGACATGCCTGTGCGCTTGCGGTGGCGCGCTATCTCGTCGTTTATCTCAGGCGCGGCGGCTCGGATCCGCAGCTTTCGCCCTGGCTCGAAGGCCGCAACCATATCCACCCGGCCATTCATCGCGCCCAGGACGCAGTCGCCGCCGATCCCTCCCGTGACTGGTCGGTCGCCTCGCTCGCGCGCCTCAGCGGCGCCAGCCCGCGAAACCTCTCACGACTGTTCAACGAACATACCGGCATGAGCGTCACGGATTTCGTCAACCGCATGCGCGTGGCGCTCGCCCGCGAGATGCTCGCCGGCTCGAGGCTGGATATGGAGGCGGTGGCAATGCGCGCTGGTTTCGGCTCGGCCAGGCAGTTGCGCCGCGCCTGGAACCGCCTGCATGACAGCCCGCCGAGCGCGGCGCGGCCCAAAATGGCCCTCGGCTCATAGAGGAAGCGGAAGGGCGTGCCCGGCCTCGTCTTCGACAGCGACGGCCGCCACTTCCGTCCCCCAGATTTCGATCTGAGTCAGCGCCGGAAAGGGCGAACTGTCCTCGGCCTTTACAAGGCCGTGCAGTTCCATCCATACGATGATGCACGACTCTATCGCAAAGCTCTGCGCGGCGCCCGATTTCACCAGCGACAATGAAAAACTCGTGCCATTCGAGAAGGTGACGTTCGCCTTTTCCCACCAGGAATCATGCGGGAAATCCGCCCGGAGATAGACGACGATCTCGTCGATCCGCACCGGCCGGCCGAATTCCACCGTCAGCGCGGCTTGAGGATCGCGGTTGATGCCCCAGCTGGTATAGGGCCAGAAGCCGTGATTGTCGTTGGCCTTTTCACCGTCAATGGCGTTGCGCGCAGCGAAGGCGGCCTCGCCGCGGGTTTCCACATTGGCATGCGCATGCGGAAACAGCGTGCGGTTGGCGTGATCGTCCCAGGGGTTCAGGGCAAGATTGCGTCTTTGAGCAACCTCGTCGGGCCGAGCGCGTCTTGCAGAAAGCCGGTGGATCTCACCCTTGAAGGCGTTCGGCGAATAGGACTTTCGCTTGTCGCCGAAGGGCACGGCAAGCGAATAGGCGCCTTCCCTGATGTAGACCAGGGCGGGATGGACCGCGCTGTCCAGAGCGAGGAAGATATGCCCCGGCTCGGAAGCCTCGACGATGACGCAGTCGCCCTCGCTATAGCTCAGACGATAGACCAGAAACGTCTCGTCCTGCCCTGTCGAGCTTGCCAGCACGAACCCATCGGCATCCACGATCTTCAGCGTCAATTCCATGCTCACCCTCCCGAGAGCATGATGCCGAAAAGTGTGAGCGGTTTTCGGACAACATCATGCTCTAACTATTTAATTTAGAACAGGATTTGGATTTTAGGCCGACCCGGCCTAAAATCATCCTGTTCTAGACGATCCGCAATCTCAGGCGCTTACCGGCAAGCGGCAGGCGCAGACGGAAGAGTTTTTCCGGCCAGGCCGATCTCAGCCTGAGATCATTCACCTCGATCTCATCGATTTCGATCGTGCCGGCGCCCTCGACGAAAATGCTGCCGAGATCGGCAAGATCGATTTTCTCCGACGTGACGGCCGGCGCGAGGCACGTCATCAGCGACAGCACGGCCGGTTTACCTCCATCATGAGCGTCGACGATCTCGACATGTCGGCCCCGCATCAGGGAAACGGTGCGCCGATAACTGCGCAGATCCGCGTCCGGGGGATAAGCGCCTGATATGTCGAGCGATATGCGCGCACTATCATGGCTGAATTCGACATCGACATCCCTAGCGCCGAAAGCTTCGCCGGCCGACTGCATGATGCCTTCGAAAGTCGGCAGGTTGTGATAGGCCGACTGCATCGTCCATATTTCGTAGCGGCACGGCGAGAAGGTCTTGGCGGCATAGGTCTCGACGCCGACATCGATCAGCAACGGGCGTCCGTTCTTGTAGAGCGTGACGCTGCCGACATCGTTGTGATTATGGCCTTCGCCATTGTTGCCGCCCTTGACCGCGAGCGAAAACTCTCCGTCGCGGGCGACGAAGAGGCCGATGCCGGGATAGAAGATATCGCGCGGGGGTTCCGGACGCGGCTCGGCTGAGGGCAGCGTTCCCACCAGCAATTCCTGCACGCGATACCAGAGGTTCCATTCCCCGGGCAGGTGCGGATTATCCGCTGTCGCCCTGTCGGCTGCGGCGAAATCCGCCAGCATCTCGGAACCAACAGCCTTTCCGAACAGATATTCCCGCGCGCTGCAGGGCTCGACGACGGCGGAGGAATCCGCGAAGTTGAAATAATAGCGGCCGGCCACATGCATGTTGGCGATGTATTCGGCCATGTTGCGGATCTTCGGCTGCCGCCAGATCTTGTCGAACAGGCCGGGTGCCGCGCTATCGAGAACAGTCAGTGCGCCGTGGAGGCAGAGTGCGGCGTGGCGGTAATAGAGCACGCCCTCCTCGCAGGCGCCGTCCTCGGCATAATCCTTGAGGAAGGCATCGAGACTGCCAAGCGCCTTTTCGACGACGGCACGGCGCGTCGGTTGATCGGTGTTCAGCGAGAAGGCGGTCAGCAGGACGTTCTGGCTGATCCAGGCCGTCCAATTGTTCATCCGCTCGCCACCGCGACCCATCCACCAGAAATGCAGGCCGAGATAGGGCGTCAGGATGCGGGTTTCGATCTCGCGTTTCACACGCGCCGCAATCTCCGGGCTGATGCCATCAAGCTCATCGCCCAGCAAGGCGACGATCGTTGCAAGCAGGGCCGCGGTTTCAGCGGCGAAGAGATCGACGACCGGCTGCGAATTGTCAGGCAACGGCAGGCGCGGGCCGCCGCGTTCATAGGCATTATGCGCCGGCAGCTGCCAGCCGCTCTCCTCCGTTATCAGGAAGATGCCGTCGACGATGCCAGGCAGGAACCGGCCGCCGCCTTCGACGAGTTCGCCAAGCACCAGATCGTTGAGCATCCGCCGCCGCGTGAAATAAAGCTCCTCGAAGCGCGAGCGGTTGCCCGTCTCCGTATACTGCCGGTAATCGGAGGCAGTGATGAGAGGCCAGCTGCGCGCAAGCGTGGTTTCGGCATCGCGAAGGACGGCGTTCCGCATCGTCTGCGGCACGGCGTTCCAGATGGCGCGATCCGCAGCGGTAGCGCCGGGAGTGAAATCGCCCAAACTGTCCGGCAACTCTCCTGAAATCTCGCTGAACATGTCCCTCCCCGCATTCGAATAGCCTCGACGCGCAACCGGTCTTCACGTTCACCTATCATATGTTTTCGGCGCCCGCCACAAAATTTGTATGATCTATTCAGAACTTGTTTGACCAATACCGGATATGTGCTATGTCGATGGCAGGAGGAAGAACTGGCGGCATTCGGCCGCCCGGATGTTCCGGATCGAGGATTCGGAAATCTCCGCGAGCCGTCAGCCGCAGAATGTCCGCCCAGGAGGAAGCATCGGTGTCCATATCGAATTCGGCCATCGCAACGGATGGCGTTCCGGCAACGCCCCGCCGGAAGGTCGCCGTCCTGTCCAAGCGCCAGCGCAAGCTGCGCAATGCGCTCGTCGCCTATTCCTTCATCGCGCCGAATTTCCTCGGCTTCGCCGTCTTCACGCTCGGCCCGATCCTCTTCGCCTTCGCGCTCGCCTTCATGCATTGGGACGGCTCGAATGCGATCACATTCGCAGGCCTCGACAATTTCTGGCGTCTCTTCGAGGACAAGGCCTTCATCGCCGCCTTCTGGAATACGGTGATCTATACGGTCGCCTCGGTGCCGGCGACGCTGCTCTGCGCGCTCGGCCTCGCCGTCCTCCTCAACCAGAAGATCGTCGGGCGGAATTTCTTCCGCACCGCCATGTTCTTCCCCTATGTCGCCTCGCTGGTCGCCGTCGCGGTCGTCTGGAACATGATCTTCAACCCCGAGATGGGGCCGGTGAACATGATCCTCTATACGCTCGGCCTCGATCCGAAGAACATGCCGGGATGGGCGGCCGACCGCCATTGGGCGATGGTCACGGTGATCCTCTTCGGCATCTGGAAGAACATGGGCTACTACATGGTCATCTATCTGGCCGGCCTGCAGGGCATCAATGCCGAGCTTTATGAGGCCGCCGATCTCGACGGCGCCAATTCCTGGCAGAAATTCATCCACGTCACCGTGCCGCAGCTCGGGCCGACGACCTTCTTCGTCACCGTCATGCTGACGATCCAGTCCTTCAAGGTGTTCGACCAGATCTTCATGATCACCCAGGGCGGCCCCGGCACCTCGACGCTCGTCCTCGTCTATCACATCTACAACGAGGCCTTCATCTCCTGGGATCTCGGCTATTCCAGCATGGTGTCGCTGGTGCTGTTCTTCCTCGTGCTCGCCGTCACGGTCTTCCAGTTCCGGCGCCAGCGGGAGGACGAGGCATGAGGATCGCCGGACGCAAGATCACCCTCAAGACGGTCCTTCTCTACGCCATCGTGATCACGGTGACGCTGGTCATGCTGATGCCCTTCGCCTGGATGCTCTCGGCCTCCCTGAAGCTCAGCCGCGACGTCTTCGCCTTCCCGATCGAGTGGATACCCTCGCAGCCTCAATGGCAGAACTATGTGGATATCTGGACGAAGATCCCGCTCGCCCTTTTCATCTACAACACTTCGAAGCTGACGATCATCGTCACGCTGCTGCAATTGCTTACCTCCAGCTTCGCGGCCTACGCCTTCGCCAAGCTGAACTTCCCCTACAAGAACACGCTGTTCCTCGGCTATATCGCCACCATCGCCATGCCCTGGCAGGTCTATATGGTGCCGCAATTCCTGCTGATGCGCGAATTCGGCCTCAACAATACGCATCTGGCGCTGATCTGCCTGCAGGCCTTCACCGCCTTCGGCGTCTTCCTGATGCGGCAGTTCTATATGTCGATCCCGACCGAGCTCTGCGAGGCGGCGCGCATCGATGGCATGAACGAGTACCAGATCTGGGCGCGCATCATGCTGCCGCTGTCGAAGCCTGCGCTCTCGACGCTGACGATCTTCACCTTCGTCACCACCTGGAACGACTTCCTCGGGCCGATGATCTATCTCACCAAGACGGAGCTCAAGACCGTCCAGATTGGTCTCCGCATGTTCATCTCGCAATATTCGGCCGAATACGGGCTGATCATGGCGGCCTCCGTCGTCGCCCTCATTCCGGTTCTCGTCGTCTTCCTCTCTCTCCAGCGCTTCTTCGTCGAAGGCATCGCCTCGACGGGACTGAAGGGTTAACCCATGAACGCCGTTTCCTCTGTCGCCCCGCAGCCGATCACCGACGAAGAGGTCAAAGCCGCGCTCGATCTCGCCGTCGCGCAGATCCGCCGCAACCTTCCCGAATTCACCTACGCCTCGCAGAACCATTCGAGTGTCGGAAACTTCTATCCCGCCGTGGCCAACACCCAATGGACCGCCGGCTTCTGGCCGGGCGAGCTGTGGCTCGCCTTCGAGCATAGCGGCGACCCGGTCTTCCGCCATGCTGCGCAAATCCAGGTCCAGTCCTTCCTGCACCGGATCGAAAATCGCATCGAAACCGACCACCACGATATGGGCTTTCTCTATTCGCCCTCCTGCATCGCCGCCTGGAAGCTCGTCGGAGACGAAGACGGGCGCAAGGCTGCGATCCTTGCTGCCGACCAGTTGATCGAGCGCTTCCAGCCGATCGGCCAGTTCATCCAGGCCTGGGGCCACAAGGGCAAGGCGGAGGAATACCGCTACATTATCGATTGCCTCTTGAACCTGCCGCTTCTCTACTGGGCAAGCCGCGAGACCGGCGATCCGAAATATCGCGAGATCGCGCTCATTCACGCCCGCACCACGCTCGCCAATTCGGTCCGCCCTGACGATTCCACCTATCACACCTTCTACATGGACCCGGTCACCGGCGCGCCCGTGCGCGGCGCCACCAAGCAGGGCTACAGGGACGACAGCGCCTGGGCGCGCGGACAGGCCTGGGGCATTGCGGGCATGGCGATCTCCTATCGCTATGAGCGGATCAATGAATATCAAGAAACCTTCGACCGGCTGCTCGCTTTCTATCTCAATCGGCTGCCGGCCGACATGGTGCCCTATTGGGATCTCGTCTTTTCCGATGGCGACGGCGAGCCGCGCGACAGTTCCTCGGCCTCGATCACCGCCTGCGGCCTGCTTGAGATGGCCGATCTCGTCGAGGCGCAAGCCGCCGAGCGCTATCGCACCCTGGCACGGCGCATGATGAAGAGCCTCGCCGATCACTATGCGGTCAGGGACCCCACCGTTTCCAACGGCCTGGTGCTGCACGCCACCTATTCGAAGAAATCGCCCTTCAACACCTGCCGCGGCGAGGGCGTCGATGAATGCGTCTCCTGGGGAGATTATTATTACATGGAAGCTTTGACGCGCCTTTCGCGCCGCTGGTCTTCCTATTGGTGACGTCAGGAGAACCCGATGGCCAGCATTTCGCTTAAAGAGCTGAACAAATCCTACGGCGCGCTCACCGTCGTCCACGATATCGATCTGGAAATCGCCGATAAGGAATTCATCATCCTGGTCGGTCCTTCCGGCTGCGGCAAATCGACGACGCTCAGGATGATCGCCGGCCTCGAGGAAATCTCCGGCGGCGAGCTCCGGATCGGCGGCGACGTGATGAACGACGTCCCCTCCAAGGACCGGGATATCGCCATGGTCTTCCAGAACTATGCGCTCTATCCGCATATGACCGTCTACAAGAACATGGCCTTCGGCCTGCAGCTCCGGAAGGTATCGCGCGATTTCATCGATGCCCAGGTACAGGACGCTGCGAAAATCCTAGACATCACCCATCTCCTGAACCGCAAGCCGAAGGCGCTTTCGGGCGGGCAGCGCCAGCGCGTGGCGCTCGGCCGCGCCATGGTGCGCAATCCCGCCGTCTTCCTGCTCGACGAGCCGCTTTCCAACCTCGACGCCAAGCTGCGCGGCACGATGCGCAGCGAAATCACCAAGCTTCACAAGCGCCTCAACGCCACCTTCATCTATGTCACCCATGACCAGGTGGAGGCCATGACCATGGCCGACCGCATCGTCGTCATGAAGGACGGGCACATCCAGCAGGTCGACACGCCGCAGAACCTCTACGACCGTCCCGTCAACATGTTCGTCGCCGGCTTCATCGGCGCGCCGCAAATGAACATGCTGCCCTCGACCATCCTTCGCCGAGGCGACGGCTACGTCGCGGTCTTCGACGGCCGGGAACTGCCGCTGCCCGCCCATTTCGACAAGGGCAGGATCGCGCCCTATGAGGGCCGCGACGTGGTGCTCGGCATCCGTCCGGAGAATTTCCACGAACTGCCGCCGGCCGATATTCCGGCCGAGAATCTGGCGCCACTGAAGGCGGTGGTGGAGCTAGCCGAACCCATGGGTTCTGAAGTGCACCTGAACATGGTGGCAGGCGGGCGCAATCTCATCGCCCGCGTCTCGCCGCGTTTCTGGCCTGGCATCGGCGAAGAGGCGACGCTGGTCGCCGACATGAGCAATGCGCAGCTGTTCGACAAGGAAACGGAACGCTCGATTCTTTACTGAGGCGCCTGCGGGAGACGGCCATGCAGTGGTTGCGGGACATGTGGACGAAGGAGGGGCCGGGCATTCCGAAGGATGCGCCTGCAAAGACCGGCCTTGCGCTCTTCGCCGACATCCTCGCCCGCGAATGGTGGGAGATGGTCAAGCTGAACATCCTGTTCCTGCTGGTCTCGCTCCTCGTGGTGACGCTGCCGGCAGCACTCGCCGCCATGGCCCGCGTCTCGGTCGCCTTGGTCGAAGACCGCAATACCTATCTGCTCAGGGACTTCACCGAAGCATTCCAGCGATACTTCCTGCGCGCCACCGCCTGGGGCCTCGTCTTGGCGGGCGCGCTTGCAATCGGCGTCCACGCGATCGTCACCTATGCCGCCGGCGCGCGTGATAATCTGATGCTGGCTGCACCGCTCGCGATCGCCCTCGTCGCGACCGCCTTCCTCGCCGTCACCGCCTGCCATCTCACTGTGCTGATGGTGATGCGCGACCTGCCGGCGCTGCGGCTGCTGCGCCTCGCCGCACTCGCCTCCATCGTCCGTCCGCTTCCCGCACTTGCCGCCCTCGCCTTCAATGCAGCGCTGTGGCTGGCGCATATCCTCTTCTATCCGGTTTCCGTCTTCATGCCGGCAACCTTCAATTTTTCACTCGGAATGTTCGCCGTCGCATTCGGCGTCCATCGGACGGCGGTGATGGTTCTGGACTTGCCCCCGCACCGTAAACCGCATGCACCAAACGCTTCATAAAACAACTGATCCAGAGACGATCCAGGGAAGGAGAACAGGAATGTATATGGATAAATTCGGGAGGACGATGAAACTCGCCGTGGCGGGTTTCACCTTGGCCGCAACGACGGCAGGTGCTGCACTTGCCGAGGACGCCGTGACGCTCAAATGGGCTTTGTGGGACTGGGACAAGACAGCCTATTACAAGCCGCTGATCGAGGCCTATCAGGCCAAGCATCCCAACGTGAAGTTCGAACCGATGGATCTCGGCTCGCAGGACTATCAGCAGATGATCTCGACGCAGCTGACCGGCGGCTCGAAAGACATCGACATCGTCACCGTCAAGGACGTGCCGGGCTACACCAACCTGGTCCGCGCCGGCAACATCGCCGATCTCAGCGGCTTCGTGAAGGACCAGAAGATCGATCCGGCGCCCTATGGCGGCCTGATCGAAGAACTGACGATCGACGGCAAGATCTATTCGATACCGTTCCGCTCCGACTTCTGGGTCGTCTATTACAACAAGGACATTTTCGACAAAGCCGGCGTGCCCTATCCGACGAATGACATGACCTGGGCGCAGTTCGACGAGACCGCCGAGAAGCTTGCCGGCGGCATGGGCACCAACAAGACCTATGGCGCGCTGCTGCATACCTGGCGCTCCACCGTCCAGCTGCCCGGCATCCTCGACGGAAAGCACACGCTGGTCGATGGCGATTATGCTTTCCTGAAGCCCTGGTACGAACGGGCGCTCGCCCTGCAGAAAGACGGCGCGATCCCCTCCTACGCCTTCCTGAAGACGTCGAACACGCATTATTCGGCGCTTTTCTTCAACGGCACGATCGGCATGCTGCCGATGGGGACCTGGTTCGTCGGCACCCAGATCACCAAGGTGAAGTCGGGTGAATCGAAGAGCAAGAACTGGGGCATCGTGAAGTTCCCGCATCCGGACGGCATTGCGGCCGGCACGACGGCGGCGCAAATCTCGGGCCTCGCGGTCAACGCCAATTCCGAACATAAGGAAGCCGCGCTCGATTTCATCAAGTTCGTCACCGGCCCCGAGGGCGCAGCCGTCATCGCCTCGACCGGCACCTTCCCAGCGCTCAAGACCGCTGACGTCAGCGCCAAGATCGCGGCAACGCCCGGCTTCCCCGAGGACGCGGCCAGCAAGGAAGCGCTGATACCCTCGAAGGCCTATCTGGAAATGGCGGTCAACCCGAACGCCGCCAAGATCGAGGTAGTGCTCAACCGGGCACATGACGCGATCATGACCGACAACACCTCCATCGACGACGGGCTGAAGGAAATGACCGAAGGCGTGAAGGCCATCAAGTAAGCCTCACGCGATATCAACGGCCGCGGGCCAGCATCCGGCCCGCGGCCGATCCTGTTTTTAAGTATCGAGCTGACGATGATTTATGATCCCGCCAGGGCCAACCCGCTTTTCGGCAATCCCCTGAGGACCCGCGACGACCTCGCCAAGGCCGTCAACGATCTCTTCGCGCCGCTCCTGCCCTATTTTTCCGAAGGCGGCGCCCGCGTACGCCTCGGTGCAGCCGGCGCGATCTTCGACCGGGCGGCGGCTGACCTGGAAGGGTTTGCCCGGCCGCTCTGGGGCATCGTTCCCCTTGCTGCCGGCGGCGGAGATTTTCCGCATTGGGATCTCTATCGGCGGGGCCTTGCAAACGGCACCAATCCCGCCCATCCCGAATATTGGGGCGATCTCGCCGACCGCAACCAGCGGCTCGTCGAGCTTGCCGCCGTCGGCTTCGCGCTGGCGCTCGTGCCCGAACATATCTGGGAGCCGCTTGACGACAGTCAGAAGAAGACTGTTGCTGCCTATCTGCTTGCGGCGCGCGAACTGGAATTCATCGATAACAACTGGAAATTCTTCCGCGTCCTCATCGATCTCGGGCTGGAGCGCGTCGGCGTGGCGTTCGACCACGGCAAAACCGTCGCCTATCTCGACGAGTTGGAAGCCTTCGACCTCAGCGACGGCTGGTATCGCGACGGGCCGGTCAGGCGGGTCGACCACTACATTCCCTTCGCCATGCATTTCTACGGCCTGATCTACACCGTGCTGGCGCGGGGCGATGAAGCGCGCAAGGAGCGCTTCCGCAATCGCGCCCGAACCTTTGCCGGGGATATCCGCCACTGGTTCGGCCCCGATGGCGCCGCCCTCGCCTTCGGCCGCAGCCAGGCCTACCGCTTCGCGGCCGGCGGCTTCTGGGGCTCGCTCGCGTTAGCAGGGGTGGAAGCGCTGCCCTGGGCTGAGATCAAGGGCTATTACATGCGCCATATCCGCTGGTGGTCGGCGATGCCGATCGCCGATCGCGACGGCGTTCTTTCTGTCGGCTACGGCTATCCGAACCTGTTGATGAGCGAGAGCTACAACTCGCCCGGCTCGCCCTATTGGGCGCTGAAATTCTTCCTGCCGCTCGCCCTTGCCGCCAATCATCCGTTCTGGACCGCTGCGGAAGCGCCGCAGCCTGTTTTCCCGGAGCCAGTCGCCCTGAAGCAAGCGGGAATGGTCGCCATGCACACGCCGGGAAACGTCGTCGTGCTTTCCTCCGGCCAGCAGCACGACAAGATGCGCGGCGCCAACGAGAAATATTCGAAATTCGTCTATTCCACCCGCTACGCCTTCAACATCGAAGCCGACGACCGGAATTTTGCCGCCGCAAGCTTCGACGGCATGCTCGGCCTCTCCGATGACGGCGTCCATTTCCGCATGCGTGAAATCATGGAGGAGGCGCTGATCGCAGGCGACCGGCTCTATTCCCGCTGGCGTCCCTGGAGCGATGTCGCCATCGAGACCTGGCTGCTTCCGGCAAATCCCTGGCACATCCGCATCCACCGCATCGCGACCTCGCGCGCGCTCAGCAGCATCGAGGGCGGCTTTGCGATCGAACGCGCCGATTTCAATGCCGATCGCTCCGAACAGGCGGAAGGCCGGGCCGTCTGGTATGGACAGACCGACATCAGCGCGATCATGGATTTATCGCTTCGTCCGAGGGCCGGACATACGATCAGCCCGATCCCGAATACCAACCTCATCCACGCCAAAACGCTGCTGCCGCAGCTGCGCGGCGAAATCGCTCCTGGAACTACGGTGCTCGTGACCGCGGCAATGGCGCTGCCGAGCCGCGAGGATTGGGCAAAGGCGCTTAACAGCCCGCCCGCCTGCCCTCGCCTCGACGAACTCGAACGGCTCTTTAGCGAAAAAGGCATGCGGGTGCCAGCATTCGCCCTTCAGTCGTAGCTCGGGATCGGGGACAGGATACGGCGAAGCCACCGGCTTCCGCAATGACCCGTCGGCAAGCCTCGGCTATAATATATTATAGTTACTTGTAATTATATTTACACTCTCGACAGACAGTAAGAATGCCTCCTTAAATTCAATATTATTGGACTGATATTCAACCAATTCCAGTGGTATATTCCGCTTTCAATTTCAGACCATGAGGAGGACGCAATGCCGACCATAATGATCTGTCACGACGTCAAAGACACGAAACACTGGCTCGCCTCACCTGTTCGCAAGCAGGTATTGGAACCCGTTGGCGTCACGAATATCCGTACGTTTACAGACCCTCGAATGTCCAATCACGTCGGTTTGGTCATGGACGTTGCTGACATGGAAAAGTTGATGGCTTTCATGCAGACCAAGGCAGCCGCCGATGCCATGGCGAGTGACGGCGTCTTGCCCGAGACCTTGATGTTCCTGGTTCAATCCTGACACACATCTCGGCGAGATTTGGAAATGCAACGCGGGAGGATGACATGACGACGTTATTTGTGAGGCACGAAGTCTCCGACTATGCCACTTGGCGCAAGATATATGATGCGTTTCGTCAGGTGCAAAAAGCCAATGGCGTTATGGCGGAAGCCGTCTATCGGGCCACCGACAATCCGAACGACATTACCGTTACGCACGAATTTGCCACGCTGGAAGCGGCTCAGGCCTTCGGCAAGCTGGAAGAACTGAAGGCGGCGATGCAAAAGGGAGGCGTGCTCGGCACTCCGACCGTCTGGTTTGCCAATAAAACATGAAATAGGCCAAAATGCTCTCGCTGGTGAGCGATGGAGGCCGTTGCGGCCGCTCTCTGCAGAGCGGGTGCAGCCAATGGCGTTCTATTGCCCATTCCCGATATCGCGCAGGAGAGCTAGGCCGCGCTGGTATTTTTCGGTTTTCTTGCCGGTCTGTTCGGCCTGCCGGAGATTGTCTTCGAGGTCAGCCTGTTTGACCGGCAGGGCCAGCGGGTTTGATGCGGCACGCCTGACGAAGTCATCGTCCGGCTCGTCCGGCCGCTGTGTCAAAGCATCCACCGCGGAGATAATCGCCGATGGAAAACCTTCCTCTCTCAGCCTATCGAGCGTCCACCCGCTTCCCTTTTCGACGACGTCATGAAGGTAGGCGACCATTCGCGTCTCGTCGCCGGAAACGAGAAGTGCCACCCGTTGGCAGTGTTCGAAGAACGGCCGGCCGGTTTTGTCCGCCTGACCTTCATGCGCTGCGAGAGCGATTTGGATGGCGTGGTCGAGATGCTGCATGGGATCACGGCCCCGCGGTCTTCCTGATCTTCGGCTGCGGCGGCCTTTCGCCCGTGATCTCGATATCAGGCACGCGAACCCCGGCTATCCCGAGCTTTACCGGCGGATCGAAATCGCCGCTCTCACCGGCGCCTTGAAGCAGGGCGGCATCATCCCTGTCGTCTTCATCGAGCAGGTCTTGCAGCGTCTCATGCTCATCCTCGCCGGCCAGTTCGTCGCAGGCTTGAAGCCAATGACGCTGGTCGGCGCCGTCCGGGCGGCCCTCGGCCTCCCAGATTTCGTAAGCGCGGCGACGGATCTGCTCGTGCTTGTCTATAGCCATGATCGCCTCCAGGCACATTTGAAGCAGCCGGTCAGGGCGTATTGATGGTCGGGAGAAAAACCTCCACCTGTTTACGTTCATCCTTTGAAAGCGTCTCCACCCGTTCCTTCCAGAACCGCTCGGCCTCCGGCGGATCCTCTTCCCATTGGCGGACATCGGTGATGTTGTCGTCAATTTTGGACCGGCGGCGGCCGCCAAGGCTGAGATATTCCTTCGCAAGCTTCAGGCTGGGGGTTTCGGTGTCACAACCGCCGCCTAGCGCCGAACTCGCGTTGCGCCGAGCCGCTTCCATTGCCCGGTTGCGATCGGCCTCGGCACGTTCCGTGTCAGCGGAACGTGCGTCGTCGGTAGCGCTCTCGGGCGGGACGTTGGATCTGGAAGTCGCCATGGATCACCTTTCGCTGTTGTGGTTCAATAACCTCCGCAGGCGGCGAGAGTTCCGCGAGGGTCGCGTGTGACCTGAAAAGAGCGATCGAGCTTGGGCCGCCGGCCTGCCATCAATGAACAGCCATGCTCACCATCCGATAGGGGTGGACGGCCTCGAACTGCGAGAGCATCGCCGTTGCCTGCTGCAGGACGAGTTCGGCATTATCGGGATCATCGCGGGCGAGTTCATCGGCGTTGATACGGATCGCTTCGGCCATGTCGTTGGAAATTGCTGCGAAATGCATGTTGCCCTCGACCAGCGCCTCACGCGCAGTACATTCCAGCATACGCGCGATATCGACGAAGATTTCCTCGCGTTCCTCGATACTGAGGTCTCTGATTAGACTGGTGATTTCTTCCATTTCAGTCACTCCAAGAGATGCGGGAAGCGGCCGAGCTCATTGAGCCTCGATCACCAACGAGCAGAAAACACCGAAATCCGGTTCAAACCTCGGTGTGGCTTGCCCCTTTCAACGCGAGGGCAACAGCCATCCATTATTTCGAACGCAGGAGCCGATCTTCGGTTCCCCGAGGGGCCGGATTGGAGCGCGCAAACGGGAATATGGTGAGCTGCAGAATAGCCGCAGCAAGCCGCTATGCATAAAGGATGGCGTCAGCGCAGGGGCGGCCCGGAGGTTTTCCCCCGGAAAACGGTCATCTGTTCCTGCTGCACTTCATTGTCGCCGTTCAGAACGGCGCGCCAAAGCCTGTTGCCGAGCCGGAGCGACACCCGCGTGGTCCCCGCGTGTTCAGCGGTGCCGATTTCCACGGTACTGACGACGGAGCCATGTCGCATGTGACGGCGGAGGTCGGCTAGCGACAGTCCGAAGCGCTCCGCAAGTTCGGATGACTCCAGAATGAAATCCCCATTCGGATCACGTTCGATCAACACCGGCCTATTCCCCGCTTTGCTTCACATGTCTTCGACAATCGGTTACGCCACCGCCGAGATCGGGGCGCTGTCGTTCGGCAGCAACCGCGCCACGGCACTCAGAAGATCGGTCTGCGAGATCAGGCCGAGAATCCGGTAATCGTCATCGACGATGATGACGGCATGCGTGCGCCCGTCCGTCAGAACGGGCAGCAGTGACAGGGCCGGATCCGAAGGCTTTGCCACTGCCGGTTTTGAAATCGCGCCTGCGATCGTATCGATGCTGGTCGACAATTCCCGCAAGCCGACGCTGCCGATGAGGCGGCCCTCCGGATCCTTTACGGGCAGCGTACGGATATTATGCTTCAAAAGCAGGTGACGTGCGGCATCCGGTTCGGCGGCTTGGCCGACCGCAATCACGTCCCGGGACATGATATCGGCACAGCTGATCTTGCCGTTTGAGCGGATCGCCGCCTGCAGCTCGACCTGCTGCAGCAGCCGGCCGAGATCGGCGCGATCGATATCGAAAGTTTCATCGAGCGCGGCAAGGGCGGCATCGACGTCCTCCTCACGAAAACCTACCCGCACGGCGGACGGCAGGTCGATCGTGCGATGGGTGTTTTCCGCGGGTTTCGGAACGACATGCGGATAGTTCCGCCTGGAAAGCTTGTGGAACAGCAGGCCGAGGCCGACGAGAATACAGGAGTTCAAGGCAACCGGCACGAAGGGAAAGAGAAATCCCCAGCCGGCGACGACAGGACCGCCGAGCACGGCGGTCAGCGCCGCCGCGCCTCCCGGCGGATGCAGGCATCGTGTAAAAGACATCGCGCCGATGGCAAGCGACACCCCGACGCCGGTCGCGATGATCGGATCGCGGATGAAATAGGCGGCGATGATCCCCATCAGGGCGGAAATGGTATTACCGCCGATGATCGACCACGGCTGCGCAAGCGGGCTGGCCGGCACCGCGAAAAGAAGCACGGCAGAGGCGCCCATCGGCGCGACGATCAAAGGAAGATGCGGCCCCTGCCCGAACAGATAACCGCTGATGACGCCGGTGAGGCCGATGGCCACTAAAGCGCCGAGACATGCGATCAACCGCTCCCGCAAGGTCGCGCCGGCCAAGATCGGTGAAAACAGACGGAAGCGCCGGAAGCGACTCGGTCCCACCTTCGGGGAAACGGGATACTGCATGACTAGACCAATTTTGAGCGAGGATTATCCGGCGGATTGAGGGAAAGGTGAGGACTAGTTTGTTGCCAGCCTGATATCTCTGCCTTTTCTAGCGCTGAGAACTTCGTGGAATGCGTTGAATGCGCTTGGGTGATCGTTCTTGCGGGAGATAAGCAGCGTCTCGACGAGCCCCAGCTGGTGGGTCTGAACAGAGGTCGGCCAGGGCATGAGGTCGAGAACGGATCTCGGCATGACGCCGGCGGCCTTGCCGGTCGCAACGCTCGCCAGGATCGCATGGTAGGAGCCGAGTTCGCTGGTCGGCAGGGCGCTCGATTTGCGCGCCCAGTTTTCGGCGATCCTGCGATAGGTGCAGCCGGGTTCCAAAGCGGCAATCGAACCGACGCGAAGGTCGGCAGCCGACTTGATCGCGGGATGCCCGGACGGCAGCACGATCAACAGCTCTTCGACAAAGACCGGCTCCATATCAAGCGCCTTGAGCCCGGCCTCGAAATCCGCATCTTCCCCGCGCATCGCCTTCGGCGGACGAGCAATCAGCGCGCAATCCAGCGCATCGCCCACGACGGCGCGGGCAAGATCGCGGGATGCGCCCATCGTCAGATGAAGCGACACATCAGGCCACATCCGGTTGAACTGCGTCAGCGCTGCCGGCAGCCGGCTCGCCGCCGTGCTTTCCATCGTGCCGACACGCAATGTCCCCGACGGGGCGAGAGGCCGCACAGCCTGGCGCGCTTCCAGCGCAAGCGCCATCAGCCGGTCGGCATAGGCAAGGAACGTCTCACCCTCCCGCGTCAATGTCATCTTCTTGCCGTCGCGGCTGAAGAGGGAAACGTTGAGATCCTCCTCCAGTTGCTGGATGCGCGTCGTCACATTCGACGGCACCCGCCCGACGGCCTTGGCAGCTTTGGTAACGCTGCGGTCCCTGGCGACAGCGAGAAAGATTTCGATCGACGAAAGATCCAAGGAAAAAATCTCATTTCCGGAATTATGGAGAAGGATAATTCTCTATATAAAAATCATCGCCGCAGCTCAAGCCAGTTCGGCACCGAAAATCGCTTGTCACTGCATCCACGCGATACGCTGCATGTTCTGGCGATCCTGCAGGACACGAAGCGCCTGCATCAGCTCGGGCGCCATCTTGCGGATCTCGAACAGATGGGCACTTGCCAGCCGGTCAAGCGCACCCTCTGCCTTGCTGGTGAGACGAACGAATTGCTTGCTGGGACCTGCTGCCGCGGGATCGGTTTCGATATAGGCCTTGCCGACGAACTCTTGAACGAGGCCATCCGCCACCTTCCGGTCCATGAGAAGACGCTCGGCCAGCATCCGCGTGCTCATCTTCTTGCCCGCCGGTTGCCCCTTTATCGCGAGCAGCGCCTGATGCTGTTGCGGCGTAAGGCCAAGCCTTTGTGCCTCCTTCGCACTGAATTGCCGGAACCGGCGGATGCGATAGCGCAAATTGGCCAAAGCCTCGTAATCTCCCTCGTGGAGACGCTCCTGCTGCTTCATCGCCATATCACCTCCAGCTTTTGCCGTGCGTTACGTCCGTATCGCGAGGTGTTTCGGTTGCTCGAGCGGACCGAAACGGTTGCCGAAAAAAGGATCGCGACGCCGAGGAAATAGCCAGGCAAGCCGCGACGTTGCCTCTGGCGCATGACATTTCAAGCGTTTGAGGCTGGCACGGGGTTTGCATCGGCAATTCCATCTGCAGATCGATCGGCGCCGACCCATGTTGCATCTTGTCCTGACCTGTCTTCTTCTCAGTATCGCTTCCGGCTTGAGCATGCGGCGCTTTCTGCTGCCATATTTCCCGGGCGGCGATCTCGCCGAGAAGTCTGCGCCCGTGACGATCGTCGCAAGCGCCGTCTTCCTGGCGACACTGGCATTCACCGTCTCCGATCAGGACCTTTGGGCGAAATCCGCCATCCTGATGATCGGCCTGTTCCTGGCGGCCACGTTCGATGATGGACGACCCAAGCTGACGATCGCTCTCTCCGTCCTCAGCCTGGCGGCTTATCTCGGCTTACGTTCGATCAACTGAGTCATCCGGCTTTTCCAGGCGACGGCAGCAGCCTATTTGGCGGTATCGAAGCCCCTGTCGAGATGCTGCATCCAAAGACGAAAATCGTTGGCGAGCAGGGCCACATCATACAGCCACTCCGCCCACAAAAGCTCCCAACGGCCTGCTTTTCGATTATTAAGCAAGGCATGAACCCTTATCCTGAGATTTTCAAAAGCCTCATCGGCAGGATATGGTGTCGAGTGGTGCAATGTGGGCTGCAATCTTTCCATGGAGCTTACTCCTCTATGATCGATACACATCAGATATATCGTATTACGACATATTTTCAAGGTGCCGCGGAATGCGTTCAAGAGCTACCGCAGCGGCCCCTCGATCGGCTGGCTATCACACTCAGCCATAGCCCAATCCAGACCGCTCGATACAATTGACTGGCGATGCCCGCGCAAAAACAACGATCCACCAAATCCCGGCCGCTTTCGGCAAACAAAGCCTGAGCCTGCCTCTACAGTGATTGCAGCGCGCACGGCCTGCATCTGCAGGAGTCGGCTGCTAGCGAGAGCTTGCTCATCAGCCTGTGAGGATCTGCCATGAAGACCTACAAGATCGCCCTTCTGCCAGGAGACGGCATCGGCCGCGACGTGACGGAAGCAGCCACGACAGTGCTCGAAAAGGTGGCGGCGCGAAACGGATTTTCGCTCGCGACATCAAGCTATCCCTGGTCATGCGACTACTGTCTGGAGCATGGCAGCATGATGCCCGGCGATGGCATCGAAACGCTGCGTTCCTTCGATGCCATTCTGCTCGGCGCCGTCGGATGGCCGCGCAAAGTGCCCGATTCCGTGTCGCTGCACGGACTTCTGCTGCCGATCCGCAAGGCTTTCGTGCAATATGCCAACATTCGTCCGCATCGACTGCTGCCGGGCGTGCAGGGACCGTTGCGGTCGGAGAATTTCGACATCCTCTGCATTCGTGAAAATACCGAAGGCGAATATTCCGGCGCCGGCGGCCGCGTCCATCAGGGGACCGACAGCGAGGTGGCTGTGGAAACCTCGATCTTCACCCGCAAGGGGGTCGAGCGCATCCTGCGTTTCGGTTTCGAGCAGGCGCGTGCGCGGCGCGGCAAGCTGGCCTCGGTGACCAAGTCCAACGCGCAGAAATACTCGATGGTTTTCTGGGACGAAATTACGGAGAGGCTTTCGGCGGACTATCCCGATGTCGAGGTGACCAGCTATCATATCGACGCCATGGCCGCCCGGATGGTCATGGCGCCGGAGAGCCTCGATGTCGTCGTCGCTTCCAACCTGTTCGGCGACATCCTGACCGATCTCGGCGCCGCCATTCAGGGCGGGCTCGGCTTTGCGGCGTCGGCCAACATCAATCCCGATCGGTCGGCGCCGTCCATGTTCGAGCCCGTCCACGGCTCCGCGCCTGACATCGCCCATCTCGGCATCGCCAACCCGATCGCCGCCATCTGGTCGGGCGCAATGATGCTGGAGCATCTGGGAGAAACGGCGGCAGCCGGAAAGGTGATGGCCGCAATCGAGGCGACGACGGCGCGCGGCATCGGCTCAGTCCCCGGCAAGGACAAGACGGACGCAATCACGTCGTCGGTGCTTTCGGCGCTCGACTAATGGACGTCGCCCGGACGTATGCTCTGTTCCGGGATAATGACAGGCATTTGGCCGCACCTCAGGGCATTGCGGCAAGCGACGGTTTCAATCATCATCGTGATGGTGATGCGATGGAAGCTCGAGGCCGAACGTATCGACGAGATCGGCCACCTGCGCCGGGCTGAGGAAACGCGGATTGAGGTTGCGCAACAAGAGATAGAGCTTCGCCGTCTCCTCCAGTTCCTCGGTCGCGAAGACTGCCGCCTCCAGGCTGTCGCCGGCAACGACAGGTCCGTGGTTGGCCAGAAGCACCGACGAATACTTGCCCGCCAGCCCGCGGATGGCGTCGGCCACTGCCGGATCGCCCGGACGATAATACGGCACCAGTGCGGTTTCGCCGGCGCGCATCAGATAATATGGCGTCATCGGCGGCAGGACGGCGCGCGGATCGATCTCCGGCAGCATGGTCAGCGCCACCGCATGGGTAGAATGAAGATGGACGATGGCGCGGGCGCTGCCGCGCGTATCGTAGAGAGCAGTGTGCAGCGGAATTTCCTTGGTCGGCTTGTCGCCGGCGAGCAGCCGGCCTTCGGCATCGAGCCTGGAGATCCGGGCCGGATCGAGAAAACCGAGCGAGGCGTTGGTCGGCGTCACCAGCCAGCCACCGTCATCGAGCCGCAACGATATGTTGCCCGACGAACCGGGCGTCAGTCCGCGCTCGAACAGCGAGCGGCCGTATCGGCAGATTTCTTCACGCTGGCGCGCGTCGGACATGACAATTCCTCCAATATTAAGCGGTGGCCCCTTCGATCAGTTCAAAACCGAGATCGACGGTCTGGGGCGGCGCGTTGGCGACGACCAGTTGTGCGGCTATCTTTCCGGTCGCCACGCGCGGCGTGCGGATGGTCGACAGGGGCTGCGGCATTGCCCGGCCGATATCGAGGCCGTTATAGCCGAAAATAGCGAGCTTCGAGGGAACGGCGATCCCCTCGGCCAGACAGTGAAAATAGCCGCCGAGCGCCATATCGTCGTTGGAGAAATAGACCGCATCGAGATCGCTCGCCCGGGCAAGCAGCCTCTGCAGCCCCAGCCTGCCGTTTTCCACGGACGAAGCATCGGCGACAATTTCGCGGGCGACGAGGGGAGCGCCACGAGCTTCGAGCGTTTCGCAAAAACTTGAAAACCGCTTGCCGGCACGGGTGTCGCGATTGAGGTCGTGACCGACATAGCCGATCCGGCGATAGCCGCGTTCGAGCAGGAAGGCGGCGCTCTCCCGGCCGGCCGCGCGGTTCGAGAAGCCGACGGCGATATCGAGCGCATCGCCGTCCAAGTCGAGCAGTTCCACGACCCGGCACCCGCTGGCGCGCAGCATCTTCACTGTCCCCTCGGTATGTTCGTATCCCGCCAGCATGACCGCCGCCGGCCGCCAGGCGAGCATCGCGGCGGCGAGCTCTTCCTCCTTGGCCGGATCATAATCGGTGACGGAAAACACCGCCTGGTACCGGTTTTCCTCCAGAACGGCGCTGGCGCCGCGCAGCACATCGGGGAAGACGATGTTGGACAGCGAGGGAATGACGAAGGCAACGAGACGCGAACCGGTGGAGGCCAGCGTCCCCGCGATCCGGTTCGGCACATAGCCGAGCCGCTCGACGGCGGCCATCACCCGCTCCCGTGTCTTGCCGGAAAACGAGCCGTGATTGCGCAGCACGCGCGACACCGTGCTCTCACCGACACCGGCCGCTTCCGCGACCTCGGCAAGGGTTACCGCCACCTGCTGTTTCAATTCCATCACCACGTTTGAAATCCGGATTTCAGGGTGCGCGTTCTGTACGTGCGCCGACCCGCTGCCACTATTTTCACTGCTTCCGCCAAGAAGCAATGTTTTTTTGGCAGCGCTACCAATCCACTGTTGGCAGCGCTGCCAAAATAGACTAATAAAATGGCAGCGCTGCCAACGGCGGCACGGCACTTCCTCTAAGAGCGGAGCACCTCTCATGTCATCATTTGCTGAAAACCCGGGCCCTGTCGTCGCGGCCGTCATCGGCCTTGGTTCAATGGGGCTCGGAATGGCCCGGTCGATGAAGCGCGCAGGGCTCGATGTCGTTGGATATGACATCACGCCGGCGGCGGTGGACCGCTTCATCGCCGACGGCGGACGGGGTGCTGCGACCCCGGCCGGCGCGGCAAAGGATGCCGACATCGTCGTCTCCGTCGTCGTCAACGGCGCGCAGACCGAGGCCGTGCTGTTCGGCCCTGAAGGCGTTGCGAGCACGATGAAATCAGGCGCCGTGTTCATCTCGTCGGCAACCATGGACCCCGCTGTCGCGCGCGCTCTGGCACAGCGGGTGGAGGCTCTCGGCCTGCATTATCTCGACGCACCGATTTCGGGCGGCGCAGCCAAGGCCGCGCTTGGCGAACTGACGATCATGGCATCCGGCTCCAGCCAGGCCTTCGACAGGGCGCGCCCGGGCCTCGACGCCATGGCCGGCAAGGTCTACGAACTTGGCGACGGGGCCGGAACGGGCGCTGCCTTCAAGATGATCAACCAGCTTCTCGCCGGCGTGCACATCGCCGCCGCCTGCGAGGCCATCACCTTTGCCGCCAAGCAGGGCCTCGACCTCGACAAGGTCTATGAGGTGATCACCGCGTCGGCCGGCAATTCGTGGATGTTCGAAAACCGCGTGCCGCATGTGCTGGCCGGCGACTATACGCCGCTCAGCAGCATCGAGATTTTCGTCAAGGATCTCGGTATCGTCCAGGACATGGCCCGATCCGAGCGTTATCCGGCCCCGCTCGCGGCAGCAGCCCTGCAGATGTATCTGGCTGCCGCCGGCGCCGGCATGGGCCGGGACGACGACTCCTCGCTCGCGCGGCTCTACGCCAAACTTTCCGGCGCTGAATTGCCCGGTTCCAACGAAAAGCCGCAGAGCCTCTAAAAAGGAACGCTAGACATGCCGGTTTTCGCCGCCAACCTGACGATGATGTTCAACGAATGGGCATTCCTCGACCGTTTCGACGCCGCAGCCGATGCCGGCTTTACCGCCGTCGAATATCTCTTTCCCTATGAAGCCCCGCCGGAGGCAATCGCCGAGCGGCTTGCCCGCAACAATCTGCAGCAGGCCTTGTTCAATCTGCCGCCGGGCGACTGGGCGGCAGGCGAGCGGGGCATTGCCGCGCTTCCCGGACGGTTCGATGCGCTGAAAGCCGATGTCGAGAAGGCCCTCGACTATGCGGCAGCGACAGGGGTCGGACGGCTGCACCTGATGGCGGGCATCGCCGACCGTCACGACGAAGACGCCTCCGCCCGTTACCGGCGCTCCGTCACCTATACGGCCGAGCGGCTTGCGGAAAAGGGCATCGATCTCCTGCTCGAGCCGATCAACGGACGAAACATGCCGGGATATTTCCTCAACGACTTCAACGCCGCCAAGCGGCTGATTGCCGAATGCGGCCTGCCGAACCTGAAGCTTCAGTTCGACATCTATCACCGGCAGATCATCCATGGCGACGTCGTCATGGCGCTGCGGCGCCTGCTGCCGATCACCGGCCATATTCAGATCGCCAGCGTGCCGTCACGCAACGAGCCTGATGGGGAGGAGCTGAATTATCCCTATCTGTTCGGCGAAATCGACCGCCTGGGTTACGACGGCTTCATCGGCTGCGAATATATACCGCGCAGCCACACGCTGGACGGTCTTGGCTGGTTCAAACCTTTTGCACGGAGCTAGACGATGGCCATTTCACTTGGATCAATCGCTGACGACTATACGGGCGCGTCCGACCTCGCCAACACGCTGACGAAGAACGGCCTGCGCACGGTGCAGACGGTCGGCATCCCCGACCCGTCGCTCGCACTGCCCGACGTGGATGCCGTTGTCATCTCCCTGAAAATCCGGTCGGTCCCGGCCCCGGAGGCCGTCATGGCCGCCACCGAAGCCGAGCGATGGCTGCGCCAGCGGGGCGCGGGCCACGTGCTGTACAAGATCTGCTCGACCTTCGATTCCACCGATGCCGGCAATATCGGCCCGGTCACGGAGGCATTGAGCGATGCAGCGGGCGGCGGCTCAGTGCTGGTGACACCGGCCTTTCCGGAAACCGGACGCACCGTCTATCTCGGTCACCTCTTCGTCGGCGGACAGCCGCTGAACGAAAGCCCGCTCAAGGACCACCCCCTCAATCCCATGCATGACGCCAATCTCGCGCGGGTTCTTGCGCGACAATCGCGCGGCACTGTCGGGCTGATCGACCTCAATGCCATTGCGGCCGGACCGGGCGCCGTCAAAGCCAGGCTCGACGCCCTGCGAACGGAAGGCGTCAGCCTGGCTATCGCCGATGCGATTTTCGAGAGGGATCTTGAAACGCTCGGCGAGATCGCCCTCGAAACGCCGGTCTCCACCGGTGCGTCCGGCCTCGGCCTCGGCCTTGCGCGCGCGCTCGTCCGCTCGGGCCGGATATCGTCCGGCGGTGCGACTACGGCGGACGCCATGCGCCCCGTGGGCGGGCTTTCAGCGATCGTGGCCGGCAGTTGCTCCAAGGCGACGCTGCGCCAGCTCGAGATGGCCGAACGGTCGATGCCCGTCCTGCGGCTCGACCCGGAACGGCTGCTTGCCGGTCCGGATGAGATCGCCGCGGCGATTTCCTGGGCCGGAGACCGCATCGCCGCCGGCCCCGTCGTCGTCGCCGCGAGCGCCGCACCGGAAACCGTGTCCCGGCTGCAAAGCCTTTACGGGCGGGAAGCCTCCGGCCACGCGATCGAGACCGCGACGTCGATTATTTCAGCCGAACTGGTGGAGAGAGGCGTGCGGCGCCTCGTGGTCGCAGGCGGCGAAACCTCAGGTGCTGCGGTCGACAGGCTCGCCATTCCGGCATTTCTGATCGGACCGGAGATTGCGCCCGGCGTGCCGGTGCTGCGCACGGTCGGCAATGCCCAAGGCGACATGCTGCTGGCGTTGAAATCAGGAAACTTCGGAGGCGAGGATTTCTTTGCGGCAGCGCTGGCAATGATGAACTGACATGTCTCCAGCTGGGCAGAAGTGCCGGCGGAAACGGAACCCGCCGCCACCGCCGATTACCCTGTCATGACGGCGCTTGAACGCGCCGGCTTTTGACCTCGTCATCCCTCGCGTTCGGCAATGGCGTCTTTTCCATGCGCTGCCGCGTGCCGCCCCGAAACGACCGACATGATCGCAAAGCGCTCGAGGTTGCCACGAACAAAGCATGAACAACGCAGACCGGCGCGTGGACCGTGCAAGCCTTAGAATATCGCGAAACGGTCAGATTCGGTATTTTGTGCCGCCATATGCCGCCTTTCAGGAGAATCCGGCGCAGTGCAGGTGACAAACTACGATCAGTGAAAGGCGCGGATCCCGGCAGATACGGGCCTTCGAGACAAGAGCGGGACAAAGATCCCGCCTATGGGAACAGAATATTCTTCTTCGAGAACCGTGCTCCCGCCAGAGCCGAACACTGGGGAATTCACGTGAGCAAGAGCCTTCCGGAATTCAAATACATGACATTCGACGTCGTCGGCACGCTCATCGACTTCGAGGCCGGCCTCAAGGGCTGCTTTGCCGAGATCGCCGCCGAGGCGGGGGTCACGGTCGACGGCGAGCAGGCGCTCAGCCTCTACCGCGCGGCCCGCTACTCCGGGGATGCCGGCCTCTTTCCCGACGACCTCGTGCGCGTCTACCTGGCGATCGCACCGGAACTCGGCCTGCCCGCCGATCAAAAATATGGGCAACGGCTGCGGGATTCGGCAAAGAACTGGAAGGGTTTTTCAGACAGCGCCGCAGCGCTGGCCGAACTTGCGAAGAATTACCGCCTCGTTGCAATGACCAATGCCCGCCGCTGGGCATTCGATTTGTTCGAGAGGGAGCTCGGTAATCCCTTCCATGCTGCCTTCACTGCCGACGATACGGGCACGGAAAAACCCGATCCCGCATTCTTCGAGACGGTTTTCGCCTACGTTGCCTCGCAAGGGCATTCGAAGGACGACATCCTGCATGTCGCCCAGAGCCAATACCACGATATCGGGATTTCCAGGCAACTTGGACTGACCAATTGCTGGGTCGAGCGGCGCCATGCCCAGAAGGGCTACGGCGGCACGATCGAGCCGGCCGAATTCACCAAACCCGATTACCACTTCACCTCCATGGCAGGCTTGGCCGATGCCGTGGCTGCCGCGCGCGCCTGATTTTAAAACCGGATCGGGCCTGCCCGGAACGGGCAGCCCGCCACAGAAGAAAAGGGGAATGAGATGAACGACAAGATCACCAATTGGACCACGTCCGACGACGCCATGATCGAAACCGCCATCCGTCGTGGCGCTACCCGCCGAGAGTTGCTGCATATGATGCTCGCAGGCGGCGTTGCCATGTCGGCCGGCGGGCTCGTGCTCGGCCGCGCCGGCAAGGCGCTTGCCGCAACGCCCGTTTCCGGCGGCGCGCTCAAGGCGGCCGGCTGGTCGTCCTCCACGGCCGATACGCTCGACCCCGCCAAGGCGTCGCTCTCCACCGATTATGTCCGGTGCTGCTCCTTCTATAACCGCCTCACCTTCCTCGACAAATCAGGCACGCCGCAGATGGAGCTTGCCGAAGCGATCGGGTCCAAGGATGCGAAGACCTGGACGGTCAAGCTGAAGAAGGGCGTCACCTTCCACGACGGCAAGCCGCTGACCGCCGACGACGTGGTCTTCTCGCTGAAGCGCCATCTCGACCCGTCCGTCGGCTCGAAGGTCGCCAAGATCGCCGCTCAGATGACCGGCTTCAAGGCCGTCGACAAACAGACCGTCGAGATCACGCTTGCCGATCCCAATGCCGACCTGCCGACCATCCTGTCGATGCACCACTTCATGATCGTCTCCGACGGCACCACCGATTTCACCAAGGCCAACGGCACCGGCGCTTTCGTCAAGGAAGTGTTCGAGCCGGGCGTGCGCTCGGTCGGGATCAAGAACAAGAACTATTGGAAATCCGGCCCGAACGTCGATTCCTTCGAATATTTCGCAATCAGCGACGACAATGCCCGCGTCAATGCGCTGCTGTCGGGCGACATCCATCTTGCAGCCTCGATCAATCCGCGCTCGATGCGCCTCGTCGAGGCCCAGGGGGACGGCTTCTTCCTGTCGAAGACCACCTCGGGCAACTACACCAACCTCAACATGCGCCTGGACATGGATCCCGGCAGCAAGCGCGACTTCGTCGAGGGCATGAAGTACCTCGTCAACCGCGAGCAGATCGTCAAGTCTGTCCTGCGCGGCCTCGGTGAAATCGGCAACGACCAGCCGGTTTCTCCCGCCAACTTCTACCGCAATGCCGACTTGAAGCCGCGGGCCTTCGATCCCGACAAGGCGAAATTCCATTTCGACAAGGCCGGTGTCCTCGGCCAATCCATTCCGGTGATCGCCTCCGAGGCGGCGAACTCCTCCATCGACATGGCGATGATCATCCAGGCTTCGGGCGCCGAGATCGGCCTGAAGCTCGATGTCCAACGCGTCCCCTCCGACGGCTATTGGGACAATTACTGGCTCAAGGCGCCGATCCACTTCGGCAATATCAATCCCCGCCCGACGCCGGACATCTTGTTCTCGCTGCTCTACTCCTCTCAGGCTCCCTGGAACGAGAGCCAGTACAAGTCGGAGAAGTTCGACAAGATGTTGATCGAAGCGCGAGGCTCGCTCGACCAGGAGAAGCGCAGGGCGATCTATGACGAGATGCAGGCGATGATTGCCAACGAAGCCGGCACCATCATCCCGGCCTACCTCTCCAACGTCGATGCCACCGCCGCCAAGCTCAAGGGCCTGGAGCCCAATCCGCTGGGTGGCCAGATGGGATACGCCTTCGCGGAATACGTCTGGCTCGAAGCCTGATAATAATGAAGGGAGCCGGGGCTGCAGCAAGCCCCGGTTCTTCCGGAATTGAACTCGAACGCCAAAAGGGAGCCGCGCGTGAACAAGCAGGTCTTATCCCTTGTGCTGAGCAGATTGCTCATCGCCCTGATCACCCTGGTGATCGTCTCCTTCGCCGTCTTCTTTGCGACAACGCTCCTGCCGGGAGACACGGCGACGATCCTGCTTGGTCAGGCGGCCACACCGGAAGCCGTCGAAGGTCTTCGCAAGGCCATGCATCTCGACGAGCCGGCGCTCTTTCGTTTCCTGCGCTGGTCCATCGGACTGCTGCAGGGCGACCTCGGCACGTCTTATGCCAACGAAATGCCGATCGCCGATCTTATCGCCGGCCGTTTCGTCAATACGCTGAAGCTCGCCGGCGTCACCGCGCTCTTCTCCGTGCCGATTGCGCTGACGCTCGGGATCACCGCAGCTATGCTGCGCGGCACGCTTTACGACCGGATCGTCACCGTGATCACCATAGGCGTCATCTCCGTGCCGGAGTTCATGGTCGCGACCTCCGCCGCGCTGCTCTTCGCCGTCTATCTGAAATGGCTGCCGGCGCTCTCCCTGGCCAATGAGGTCCATAGTCTGAGCGACATCCTGCGCGTCTACGCCATGCCGGTGATCACGCTGACCTTTGTCGTCTCGGCCCAGATGATCCGCATGACACGCGCCGCTGTCATCGAAACGCTCAACACGCCCTATGTCGAAATGGCTTTGCTCAAGGGGGCCTCACGGCCGCGCATCGTCTTTCGCCACGCGCTTCCCAATGCGCTGGGACCGATCGTCAATGCCGTTGCGCTTTCACTGTCCTACCTGCTTGGAGGCGTCATCATCGTCGAGACCATTTTCAACTATCCCGGCATCGCCAAGCTGATGCTGGATGCCGTGGCCACCCGCGACCTGCCGCTGATCCAGAGCTGCGCGATGATCTTTTGCCTCGGCTACCTGCTGCTGATCACCATCGCCGATATTATCGCCATTCTTTCCAATCCGAGGCTCCGATGACCATGACCCGTTCCGTAACCGCTTCGGGCCGGCCGTCCGGAACCCGGTTTGGCTATCGCTTCAACGTCGTCGGGGCGATCGGCCTTGTCGTCATCCTCTCCTGGGCGCTGATCGCGATCGTCGCGCCGTTGATCATCCCCTACCCTGTCGGCGAGATCGTCGATGTCGACTATTTCGGCCCGATGAGCCGGGAACTCTGGCTCGGCTCGGATTATCTCGGCCGCGACATGCTCTCGCGGATTTTGATGGGCGCGCGCTATACGGTCGGCATCTCGCTGGCGGCGGTGACGATCGCCTGCTTCAGCGGCGTCGTGCTCGGTATGATCGCAGCCGTCGCCGGCGGCTGGCTGGACACGATCCTCAGCCGCTTCCTCGACGCTCTCAACTCCATCCCGAGCAAGCTGTTCGGCCTGGTGGTCGTCGCCGCCGTCGGCTCTTCTGTCCCGATTTTGGTGTTGACGCTGTCGGTGATCTACATCCCCGGCGCCTACCGCTTCGCCCGGGCGCTCGCGGTCAATATCAATGCGATGGATTTCATTACGGTCGCGCGAATTCGCGGTGAAAACACCCTCTATCTCATTCGCTCGGAAATCCTTCCCAATATCGTCGGCCCGGTGCTTGCCGACCTCGGAATCCGCTTTGTCTTCATCGTTCTGCTCCTTTCCGGGCTTTCCTTCCTCGGCCTTGGCGTCCAGCCGCCCTATGCCGATTGGGGCGCACTCGTGCGCGAGAATATCGGCGGTCTGCCATTCGGCGCGCCGGCGGTGATGTTTCCCTCGCTTGCCATCGCCAGCCTCACGATCAGCGTCAATCTGCTGATAGACAACCTGCCGCAGAAAGTCCGCGACAGGAGCGCGTCATGAGCAGTTTCGTTGAAATCCGCGACCTGAAGGTCGAGGCCACCACCGATTCCGGCCGGCGCGTCGAGATCATCAAGGGCGTCAGCCTCGACGTTGCCGAAGGCGAGATCGTCGCGCTGATCGGCGAGAGCGGCTCGGGCAAAACCACCATCGCCCTGACCCTCATGGGCCATACCCGTGCGGGCTGCCGCATCTCCGGCGGCAGCGTTTCCGTCGGCGGCAAGAACATGGTTGCGCTCAGTGAGAAACAGCGCGCCAAAGTGCGCGGCACCGAAGTCGCCTATGTCCCGCAATCGGCCGCCGCCGCCTTCAACCCGGCCACGTCGATCATGGATCAGGTGATCGAAGTCACCCGGATTCATCAGCTGATGTCGCCGGAGGAGGCACGAGCCCGGGCAGTCGAGCTCTTCCGAGCACTGTCCCTGCCGAACCCCGAAACGATCGGCAGCCGCTATCCGCACCAGGTTTCCGGCGGCCAGCTGCAGCGCTTGGCCGCGGCCATGGCGCTGATCGGCGACCCCACCCTCGTCATCTTCGACGAGCCGACGACGGCGCTCGACGTGACGACCCAGATCGAAGTGCTGCGGGCGTTCAAGTCGGTCATGAAGAAGGGTGGCATAGCAGGTGTCTATGTCTCGCACGATATCGCCGTCGTCGCGCAGATCGCCGACCGCATCGTCGTATTGAAAGGCGGGGAGGTTCAGGAAACCGGCACCACCAAGGAGATCCTCAATAACGCCAAGCACCCCTATACCAGAGAGTTGCTCGCAGCCTTCGAGCCGAAATCGCGCGGCATGGAAGGGGCAGTCGCGCGCGCCACGGCGCCGCTTCTGAAGATCGAAGATCTCGTTGCGGGCTACGGGCAGCGCCAGGCCGACGGCCTTCCCCTCGTGCGCGCGGTCGAGCATGTGAGCCTGACGGTGGAGAAAGGCCGCAATCTCGGCATCATCGGAGAGTCCGGTTGCGGCAAGTCAACGCTCGCCCGTACCATCGCCGGTATCCTGCCGGCCGCGGTCGGCAAGATCGTTTTCGACGGCACGGAACTCAACCGCAGCGCTCGCGAGCGCTCGCGCGACCAGTTGCGCGAGATGCAGATCGTCTTCCAATATGCCGATACCGCTCTCAACCCGGCAAAATCGGTCGAGGACATCCTCGCCAGGCCCCTGGTCTTTTACCACCGCATGGATCGGCAGGCCCAGAACGCCCGCATAGATCAACTGCTCGACATGGTGCGCCTGCCGCGCAACCTGCGCCATCGCCGGCCGGGAGAGCTCTCGGGCGGGCAGAAGCAGCGCGTCAACTTCGCCAGGGCGCTGGCTGCCGATCCGAAGCTGATCCTCTGCGACGAGATTACCTCGGCGCTCGACACGGTGGTGGCCGCCGCGGTCATCGACCTGCTCAAGGAATTGCAACGCGAACTTGGCCTTTCCTACATTTTCATCAGCCACGATCTCTCGGTCGTGGAGGCGATCTGCGACGAGATCGTCGTGATGTATGGTGGCCGGAAGGTCGAGGAAATCACCCCCTCGACGGTGAAGACGCCGACGCATCCCTATTCGCAACTGCTCTTCTCATCGGTGCCGACGCTTGATCCGGCCTGGCTTGACGGGCTGCAGCAGGATCCTGAACTGGTGCGGGCCTATTGCCGGCAATGAGGCTCGGCGTGGCGATCACTTTCCGGCAACGTTGCGCGTTCGCAATCCGGCCATTCTTGTGCATTCGTAAAGGATCCTTAAGCCGATCCGAATGGGTCTCACTGCACACGGTCTCCGCTTGCGATCGCTTATGACGCTGGAACACAGGCGGAAGCACAAATGGCTGCCTCGCTCCAAGCAAGACGGAATCTTCTGCCGCCGCCAGCTGATCTGCGGTAAAGGCGTGGCGCCAAATCCGCTAGACTACTTCCTGGAACCGGAGACCTTGCCATGCCCGCACCGCTCGATCGCGTCGACACCACGCCGGAGCTGCCGACTGCCGCCGATGCGGTGGTGATCGGCGGCGGCATAGTCGGTGTTTTCGCGGCCTATTATCTGGCCCGGCGCGGACTGAAGGTCGCCCTCGTCGAGAAGGGCTTTGTCGGCGCGGAGCAGTCGAGCCGCAACTGGGGCTGGTGCCGCCAGCAGAACCGCGATGCCCGTGAACTGCCGATGTCGACGAAGAGCCTCGATCTGTGGGAGCGCTTCGCCGCCGAGACCGGGGAGGATACGGGCTTTCGTCGCTGCGGCCTTTTCTATCTCAGCAATAGCGACGAGGAACTGTCCGGCTGGGCACGCTGGCGCGATTTCGCCCGCTCGGTCGGCGTCACGACGCATATGTTGAGCAGCGTAGAGGCAACCGAACGCGGGCGCGTCACCGGCGCCATGTGGAAAGGCGGGGTGTTTTCGCCGACCGACGGCACCGCCGATCCGGCACGGGCAGCACCTGCCGTCGCACGTGCGATCCTGAAGCTCGGGGGCACGGTGCATCAGTCCTGTGCGGCCCGCGGCATCGACGTCGAAGGCGGCAGGCTCTCGGGCGTCGTCACCGAGCATGGCACGATCCGGACAAAAATCGCGATCCTTGCCGGCGGCGCCTGGGCGTCCTCCTTCTGCCGCCAGCTCGGCGTTCGATTTCCGCAGGCATCGACCCGTTCGTCGATCCTTGCCGTTTCACCGGGCGCAAGCGGCCTGCCGGACGCGCTGCATACATCGGCCGTGTCGGTGACGCGGCGCGGCGACGGTGGCTACACGCTGGCGATCAGCGGCCGCGGCCGTGTCGATCCGACCCCGCAGCAGTTCCGCTTCGCCGCGCAATTCCTGCCGATGTTCGCCCGGCGCTGGCGTAGTCTTGCACCTGGTGGGCTGGAGGGGTTTCGTTCCGGTCACGAGTCTCTGGCGCACTGGCGGCTCGACAGCCCGACGCCGATGGAGCGCATGCGCATCCTCGACCCCGCGGTCGACGAGGCTACCGTTGCGCTGACGTATGCGCGAGCGCTCGAGCTTCTGCCGGCCCTGAAGAAAACCGCCATCAGCGCGGCTTGGGCGGGCTATATCGACAGCACGCCGGACGGTGTGCCGGGCATCGGCGAGATCGCCACCCTTCCGGGTTTCATCCTGGCTGCCGGCTTCAGCGGCCACGGCTTCGGCATCGGGCCGGGCGCCGGCCATCTGATCGCCGATATCGTCACAGGCGATGAGCCGATCGTCGATCCCAGGCCCTATCATCCCGACCGCTTCGGGACATCCGCCTGGGGCAAAGTGGCCGACTTTTAAATAAAGAGCGCCGCATCGACCTGCTTCACATCGCATATGGCAATTTATTGCGTGTCTCCGTCCGGCGCTTTCTTAGAGTGGCGATCGATTGACAGGGAAAGCCATGACACCGTTGCAACTGAAGCTGAAGCCGGAACGCCGCACGCTTGCCATTACCTGGGAAGGCGGCGACATCTCTCTCCTTCCCGCCTCTGAGCTCCGCCGGCGCAGCCGAGCCGCCCAGGCGGTGCGCGCCTCCCTCGACGGGCGCGAGGCGAGCTTCGACAATGTCACAGTGACCGGCATCGAGCCGATCGGCTCCTATGCCGTCAGGCTGGTTTTCTCGGATGGGCATGATCGGGGGATCTACCCCTGGCAATATTTGCGCGAAATCGCCGATTCATTGGCTTGAGGAATGATGCATGGATAATTTTGTAGAAGGCCTGTCCGAGGTCGAATGCGACGTGCTGGTGATCGGCGGCGGCACGGCCGGGCCGATGGCGGCGCTCAAGGCGAAGCAGCGTAATCCCGAGCTGAACGTGATCCTGCTGGAAAAGGCCAACGTCAAGCGCTCGGGCGCGATCTCCATGGGCATGGACGGGCTGAACAATGCCGTCGTGCCGGGTTACGCGACGCCGGAACAGTACACCAAGGAAATCACCATCGCCAATGACGGTATCGTCGATCAGGCGCCGGTCTATAAATATGCCTCGCGATGCTACGAGATCATCGAGGAGCTGGATCGCTTCGGTATCCGCTTCCAGAAAAATGCCAATGGCGATTTCGACCTCAAGAAGGTGCACCACCTCGGGACCTATGTCCTGCCGATGCCGAATGGAGACACCGTCAAGAAGGCGCTTTATCGGCAGTTGCGCCGCGAGCGCATTCTGATCTCCAACCGCTACATGGCGACGCGGCTCCTGACGGCGAAGGACGGCAGGATTGCCGGGGCGATCGCCGTCAACACACGCTCGGCGGAGTTTCTCGTCCTGCGCGCCAAGACCGTGATCCTCTGCATGGGCGCGGCGGGGCGGCTGGGATTACCCCATTCGGGATATCTCTACGGCACCTATGAGAACCCGACCAATTCCGGCGACGGCTATGCCATGGCCTATCATGCCGGTGCCGCGCTTGCGAACCTCGAATGCTACCAGATCAACCCGTTGATCAAGGATTATAACGGACCCGCCTGCGCCTATGTCGCAGGCCCGTTCGGCGCCTATACCGCCAACAGCGAAGGCAACCGTTTCATCGAAAGCGACTACTGGTCGGGCCAGATGATGCAGGAATTCTACAACGAACTGCAATCCGGCAAGGGGCCTGTCTTCCTGAAACTCAACCATCTGCACCACGATACGGTCGGCGAGATCGAGCAGATCCTGCACAAGGTCGAACGGCCCTCACGCGGCCGTTTCCATGAGGCGCGCGGCACCGATTATCGCGAGAAGATGATCGAGATGCACATCTCCGAAATCGGCTTCTGTTCCGGCCACAGCGCCTCAGGGGTGTTCGTCGATGAGTTCGCGCGCACCACGGTCGAAGGTCTCTATGCGGCGGGCGACATGGCGAACGTGCCGCACAATTACATGCTCGGCGCCTTTACCAACGGCGCCGTTGCCGGAGAGCATGCGGCCGACCTGGCCGCGGAAACCGAGCTTCCCGACTACGACCCTGAATTTGTCGCACGAGAGCGCGACCGCGTGCTGGCGCCGACGCGGCGCGACGACGGCATTCCGCCCAACCAGCTGGAATACAAGGCGCGCCGCCTGGTCAACGACTATCTGCAGCCGCCGAAGGTGACGGCCAAGATGCGGATCGGCCAGCAGCGGCTCGGCGAAGTCCGCGACGACCTCGAAACCGCGCTCGTCGCCCGCGACGCCCATGAACTGATGCGGGCGCTCGAAGTCTCCTCCATCATCGACTGCGCCGAAATGGCCGCCCACGCCTCGCTTTTCCGCACTGAAAGCCGCTGGGGCCTCTACCACAATCGCGTCGATTACCCTGACAAGGATGACGACAACTGGTTCTGCCACACGCTTCTCAAGAAAATCGACGGCCGTATGGTGTCGGAGAAGCGCAAGGTAGAGCCCTATGTCGTTCCGATCGAGACCGAAGAACGGACGGCCTACGACCGTCTGCGTGTTCAAAAGCAAGCCTGACAGGAAAACCCATGCCTCTCGCACTCTCCCCGAGCACAGTCCCCGTGATTGTCGATGACGCCAAATGCATCGCCGACAAGGGCTGCACGGTCTGCGTCGACGTCTGCCCGCTCGATGTCCTGCGCATCAGCGATCTCACAGGCAAGGCCTATATGAAGTTCGATGAATGCTGGTACTGCATGCCCTGCGAAACCGATTGCCCGACCGGGGCCGTCACCGTCAACATCCCTTATCTGTTGCGTTGATATGAGCGCTTTTGAACCTTTCGAAGCCTTTGGCGATATCGAGGCCATCGCGGAACGCCTGTCGGATGCGGATGCCGCCGTTCGCCGCCTCGCGGTCATCGAGCTTGCGGAAACCGCAAGTCCCGAGGCGCTGCCGCACCTGATCGAGGCGGCTGGCGATGCCAGCGAAAATGTCCGCCTCCAGGCGGCGATCGCGCTCGCCGAATTCGACGGCGCCGGTGCCGCCGGCGGCCTGGCGCGGCTGGTCGTCGACGACGATCCATCGGTCGCGCAGGCTGCGGCCGACGGGCTGGCGGAGCTGAAAAAACAGGAGGCCGGCGGCAGCTTGCTGCCGCTGCTGGATCACGCCAGCGCCTTCGTGCGCGCCGCGGCATTTCGCGGATTGAAGGGGCTGCGGCTGCAGGATGCACTCGGCCCCGCCCTCATTGCGCTGCGCGACGCGGACGCATCGGTGCGGGTGCAGGCGCTCGGCACCATCGCCTATCTCAAGCTCGACTCGACGCTTCCCTCCCTGATTGCGGCAACGCGCGACGAGAATAACGAGGTGCGCGCCGCAGCGGTCAATGCCCTGACGTTCACGGCGCAGCCGGCTGCGGCCGAAGCTGTGGCTGCGGCGCTCGGTGATGCGAACTGGCAGGTCCGGGCGGCGGCGGCGGAATCGCTCGGCCGCATCGGCCACGCCTCTGCGGTCGAAGCGCTCGGCAAAGCGCTGTCCGACGACTATTGGCAGGTGCAGCAAAAATCGCTCAATGCCCTCGGCAAACTGAAGGCGGAGACCGCCCTGCTCCGGATCGCCCTTCTGCTCGAAAGCGGCATGCCCACCTTGCGCAAGGAAGCGGCAGCCGCCCTTGGCGAGATCGGCAGTCCCCGGGCCAGCGAAGCGCTGGCCGCGCATATCGACGATCCCGATCCCGATGTGCGCAAGACCGTGCGCTGGGCGCTGACCCGCCTGGGTTAGGAAAAACGGCTGTCGGCGGCGCTTAAGCGCCGCCCTTCGACACCATCGCCATCAGCAGATGCGGCCGCTCGATGCGGATGTGCCGCGGCGTGACCGTCAGCAATCCTTCTTTCTGAAAACGCTTCATCATCATCGTCACCCATTGCCGGGTGGAGCCGACCATGGCTGCGATCTGGTCGTGGGTCACCTTCGCATTGATGATGACGGCGTGCCCATCGCGCACGCCGTGCAGCTTGCCGAGGTTCGTCAGAAACTGCGCCAGCCGCTCGATGACCGAGCGGGTGCCGAGCATCTGGGCCATGGCCGAATAGCTTTTGCCCTTCGACGCCAGGCCCTGGATAAGACAGAGCGCGAAATTGGGCAGTTCGACGATCAGCTTGCGCAGGACGGGACCGGGCAGAAACAGAATCTGGCAATCATCCATAGCCTCGCCCGACCAGATATGCGTGCCGCCGCCGGTCATCTCCGGCCCGCCGATGAAATTGCCAGGCGTCCAGTAGGCCAGCGTGATCTCGCGGCCGGAAGGAGCCGAATAGAAAACGCGCACCGAGCCGCGCTCGATGATGAAGACGCCGCCATGCCGGTCACCCTGCGTGAAGATCGCTTCACCGGCGGAGAAGCTGAGCTGGCGCCCGTGACTGCGTAAAACGGCCCATTCCTCCGGCTTGAGCGGATCGAGGAAATGCGCGCCCTCGTCCAGCCCGTCGACGGTCTCGCTCAGAAACAACGACTGGGCGCCCGGCAGGATGGCCTGTGGGGGCAGCTCGGGACTTATTTCGCGCAATCCGCGTTTCGGTTCCGGCCTTGCGATTTCAAAATCCAAGCTCATCGATAGCCCTCTCTGGTGTCGAATGAGTGGTTCAATAAATATAAAATCTATGGACTATAAAGAAATATATTTGCGTATTCGCTGACGAAAGTGGTCGTTTATCGCCGGAAATCCTAGCAACCTACCCAGGCGAATGGCAACTAAGCAATTGTAATAATTTATATAAATTCGCCGATATCTGTCGGGATCGATCCCCTCCGGACGTCTGGCGCCGACCTGACGCAATAGTCATGCAAATTAATTGCTTCCGCCGTCATGGGTCCTCGCCACATAAATTTGCGCGACGGCGGCAGGTGAAACAGCAGCTGCGGTCGGCAAGAATTCGGAGATTTCCCGCCGCGAGGCGACGGACAATAATGGGTTGGCACGATGCATTTTCGCTTAACATTGGCAGCCGCAGCCTTGGCTGCGACGAGTTTCATCGGCGCGGCGCATGCGGAAACCATTCGCGTCGCCATCGGAACGCAAGACACGACGATCAACACCGCCACCGGCGGCCTCCTGATCCGGGAACTCAACCTTCTCGAAAAATACCTGCCGCATGACGGCAAGTACAAGGACGCCACCTACGACATCCAGTGGAAGAATTTTACCAGTGGCGCGCCGATCACTAACGAGCAGATCGCCGGCAAACTCGATTTCGGGGTGATGGCGGACTTCCCCGGCTCCTTCAACGGCCTTGCGCATCTGAAGGCGGGACGCAGGAGCCTGTTCATCTCGGTCCTTTCCGGCAGCGTCAAGGGAAGCGGCAACGGCATCGTCGTGCCGACGGATTCCCCGATCCAGTCCATCTCCGAACTGAAAGGCAAGACGATTTCGGTTCCCTTCGCCTCGACCTCACACGGCCTGCTGTTGCGCGCCATCAAGGCTGAGGGCTGGGATCCCGAAAAGGACGTCAACATCATCGCCCAGGCGCCCGAAGTGGCCGGCGCCGCGCTCAAGTCCAACCAGATCGAGGCGCATGCCGACTTCGTGCCCTTTGCGGAGCTTTATCCCTGGCGCGGCTTCGCGCGGAAGATCTATGACGGCTCGCAGGCGAACGGCCCCACCTTCCACGGCGCGCTTGTTGATGCGGACTATGCCGAAAAATATCCGGAGATCGTCACTGCCTATCTGCGCGCCGCACTCGAAGCCGACCAGCTGATCGCCAAAGAGCCGGAAAAATACAGCGAGCTCATCGCCAAAGTGACAGGCGTCGAAGCGGAAGTGGACTATCTCTTTCATGGCCCGCTCGGTCTTCAGACCCGCGACCTCACATGGAAGCCGGAATACCGGCAGGCCGTCGGCACCGCGATCGAAACCCTGCAATACCTGAAGAAGGCCGATAGCGGGCTCGACGTCGACACATTCATCGACGATCGTTTCATCAAGGCCGCCTTCAAGGCCTCGGGTCTCGATTATGAGGCAAGCCTGAAGAATTACGATCAGCTTCCGCTCGACGCCAAGGACGCGGCAACCGGCGAGCCGATCAAGGATCCGAAGCGCGTCGCCGAGATCTGGGTCAAGGACGAGCCGCTCGTCCGCCATTACGCCACGGCGGAAAATGCCTTCAAGGCTTTGAAGGCGCTCGAAGGCGAAGGCAAGGCCATCCGCGTCTTCTATGCCCAGGATCGGGAAAGCGGCATCAAGCTGCTCGGCAACCAGGCCTGGTTCGTGCGCGGCGACAACGGCGAGGTCAGCGCCTTCCTGCTCAAGGAGAATGCCGAGGGCTGGGCCAAGGCGCATGGCGGCGCCGTGCTCGATTTCACCAGGGCCAAATCCTCCGTCGTGGCAAGCAACTGAGGCCGATAATGACGACGTGGACGCACCCTGATTACGGATCTTGGCTGCGCCGCGCGGGATCGATCGCCATCTGCCTGTTCCTGTGGCAGATGGCGTCCACCCTGCGGCTCGATCTCGGCCTTGTCACCTTCCAAAACGTGCCTTCGCCGGTGGAGGTGCTGGCCGCCGCCCTGGGGTTCCTCCAGTCGCCGAAACTGTTCGCGCATGTTTCCAGCAGTCTTGAAAGGGTGTTTGCCGGATACGCGATCGCCGCCGTCGCCGGCATCGCCTTCGGCCTGGTCATCGGCCGGTCGCGAAAAGTCGGCGATTTCCTGCTCGCGCCCCTCGAGCTCTTGCGGCCGATCCCGGCCGTCGCCTGGATCCCCCTTGCCGTGCTGATGTTTCCGTCGTCCGAATTGTCGATGATCTTCATCACCTTCACCGGCGCCTTGTTTCCGATCTTGCTCAATACGGTCCATGGGGTCGAAGGCGTCGATCCGCGCCTGATCGCCGCCGCACGCAGTCTCGGCAGCACCCGCCGCGCGATGCTGTTCGAAGTCATCCTTCCAGGGGCGGCGCCAAGCATCGTCACCGGCCTTGCCATCGGCATGGGCACGTCGTGGTTCTGCCTGGTCACCGCCGAAATGATCTCCGGGCAATTCGGCATCGGCTACTACACCTGGGAAGCCTATACCTTACAGAACTATCCCGAAATCATCGTCGGCATGGCAGTGATCGGCGTGCTCGGCATGGGCAGCAGCACCTTGCTGCGCACCCTGGGCAACGCCCTTATTCCCTGGCAGAAAAAGGAAACGGCACGATGAACAGCCACCAGCGCCTGGTGCGATCGGAAACCGGACGAATCCTCGCAGACTGCGTTTCCATCCGCCTCGGCAAGGGCAAGGCCGCTTTCGAAGCGGTGTCGGATGTCAGTTTCTCCGTCGCGCCCGGCGAGTTCGTCTGCCTGCTCGGCCCGTCCGGTTGCGGGAAATCGACGCTTCTCGGCGCGCTCGCCGGCCATATCGACATTGCCGGCGGCCGGCTGGATGTCGATGGCACTCAAGTGCGGGGACCACACCCCGAACGCGGCATCGTCTTTCAGCACCATACCCTGTTTCCCTGGAAGAGCGCGCGTGACAATGTTGCCTTCGGACCCAAGATGCGCGGCGTCGGAAAGGAACAGCGCCGGCGCGAGGCGCAGAGAATGCTCGATCTCGTCGGCCTGAACGGCTTTGCCGATCGCTATCCCGCCCAGCTTTCCGGCGGCATGCAGCAGCGGGTGGAAATCGCCCGCGTCCTCGTCAACCAGCCGCGGCTCTTGCTGATGGATGAGCCGTTCGGCGCGCTCGACGCCCTGACGCGACTGAAGATGCAGGAACTGCTGCTCGCCATATGGGAACAGTTCCGCAAAACCATCCTGTTCGTGACGCACGATATCGACGAGGCGCTCCTCTTGGCGGACCGGATCATCGTGATGAAGGCGCGGCCAGGCCGCATTCACGAGGAGATCACCGTCCCCTTCCCGCGACCGCGAGCGACCGATATCGTCGCGTCATCAGAGTTTTCACGGCTGAAACGTCACTGTCTCGCGCTGCTCCATGAAGAAGGCAGCGCCGACACCCTTCCCCGCCTGACACCGCTTGGGTTGGGCAGATCAGTCTGACCTTCCCGCCATGTTCGGCTCAAGGCGGTACTCTCAGGAAGCCAGCGACATCGATGGGCTGGCTGCCCTGCGGCCATCGGCGACAGCGGTCTGGAAGTGCGAGATTCTTTCATTCAGGACTTCCACCTGGTGGCGGAGCCGGTGAATTTCCGCGGTGTTCTCCTCCACCATGGCGGCATTGTGCTGGGTGATGTACTCGACGTCGCGCACGGCGTTGTTCACCTCATCGATACCCTTGTACTGCGTCGTCGTGGCCGACGAGATGACCTGCACCAGCCCGTTGATCGAGGTGAAGTGCTCCATGATCGCCGAAAGCGCCTCACCGGTCTCCTCGACGAGCTTGACCCCCGTGCCGACTTGCGATGCACTGTTGGAGATTAGCTCCTTGATCTCGCGGGCAGCCTTGGCGCAACGCTGCGCAAGTTCGCGAACCTCTTGCGCGACAACGGCAAAACCTCTGCCGGCCTCCCCCGCGCGCGCAGCTTCCACGCCGGCATTGAGCGCGAGAAGATTGGTCTGGAAGGCGATCTCGTCGATCACGCCGATGATGCTGCTGACCTTTTCGGACGACCGGTTGATGGCGCCCATGGCGTCGACGGCCTTGGCGACGACGGCTGCGGAATGCTCAGCCTGACGGTGTGCTTCGGCGACCGAACGCGACGTCTGGCTGGCATTTTCGGCTGTCGTGCGCACGCTGGCTGTGAGTTCGCCGAGCACGCGCGAACTGTCTTCGAGGGCCGCGGCCTGCTGCTCCGTGCGGCGGGCGAGATCGTCGGCAGCGCCTGAAAGATTGGTGCTGCCCTCGGCAATCTCATAGGTCGTGTTGCGAACCTCGGCGAGCGTCAGGCGCAGCGCGTCGATAGCGTGATTATAGGTGCGGGCCATGGCGACATATTCAGCGGCCAGATCCTCGCTCATCTCCGCGGCGAGATTGCCGTTGGCAAGCTTGCCGAGCATGTCCGATAGAGCGCTCAAAGCCTCGCTCTGTTCCGCCTCGATGCGCGCCTGCTCGGCTGCACGGCGAGCCTGCTCCTGTTCGTCCCGCGCCCTGTTTGCTTCGGCAAGCTCTTCCAGCCTGGTCTTCTCCAGCGCCTGGTCGCGGAAGACCGTCACCGATCGGATCATGTCGCCGATCTCGTCGCCGCGCTTGCCGTCGCCGATTGAGATGTCGAGATCGCCGTCGGCCAGTCTCATCATCGTCTGGGTGATCCGCTTCAGCGGTCCGCGCAGGGTTTCGATCAGCATGAGACCGCCGATGATCGCAAGCACCGTGCCCGCAATCATTGCCGCAAGCGACATTGTCGCCGAGCGCTGGCTGATTTCCTTGCCGCTCTCCTGCGCCGTGCTGACGAACTGTTCGAGCGTGTGGCTTGCGTCGGCCACCAGTGCGGTCGCCGCCTCCTTATTGGCGCGCCACCGGTCGGCGATCGATATCAGAAGCGAACTATCCTTTTCGATCGAGGCAAGCGACGGTTCGATCTTCTTGGCAAGATCCTGCAAGGCGGCGTTTTTCCCGCTCAAGGGTACGAGCTGGGCAGCGCTCTCGCGCAACGCCTTGAGATCGGCGAGAACAGCATCCCGCGCCTCGGCATCGACCCGCCTGTTCAATTCGCTTAAGTGCAGGCGCAGATCGTCAATCGATTTGAACGCGGTATTGACGATCGCCGCCATAGAGCGAAGCGTCGATATGCTTGCATCCATACCGACAAAACGCTCGATCGCAGTATCCGCATTCCCTGAGGCAAGCTTTCCGAACTTCTCCTCGAAACCCTGCAGGTCCTGGTCGACAGGAGCGTAGCCCTCGAGCGTCAGGTTGGCGCTGTCCTTGGCCATCGCGGCGAGCTTGTCCAATACCGGTTTCAGTGCGGCAACCTGGCTTTGGGCTTTGTCGGAGGCGAGTGCGGCGCTCCCGCCGACTTCCTTGACGAGCGGCGGCAGGAGGCTGCCGAGAGCGCCGGCGATATCGGCGGGCGCAGTTGCCTGCGCCGTCGCCTTGCGCAACTTTCCAATACGCTGCGCGAGATTCTTGTAAACGGAGGCATCGAGGAGCAGCGCCCGGACGAAGGCTTCTTTTCCGTTTGCCTGATCCTGGAGAACGTCAAGCTGCTTGCGGGCGGTCTGGCTTTCCTTGAACAGCAGGGTCACGGCATCGTCGATCGCCTTTTCGGTATTGGCGCGCTCCTGCGACACAGCCCAAAGCGCATCGGCGCCGCTCTGCATCTTCGCCCCGAGTTCGCGCACCACGGCGATCTGCTGCTTTTGGGCGGGATCGATCAGCATCGCATCGAGCGTCGTAGCCCCCTTCTCCTGATCAGAGATGCTGGCAACCAGCCGATCGCGCGTGGCGGCCGCCGGAAGATCGGTAAAGGCCGTCAGCGAAGACCGCAGTTGCTGGAAACTGGAAAGGGCATCGATCGTCTGCCGCGTCAGCGTCATCTGGCCTTTGAGCGTACCCGCGGTGAAATAGCCGAATAGCCCGATACCGGCGATGAGAACGATCAGCGGCACCAGGAAGAAGAGGACCTTCGTCACGATCCGCATGCGCTGCAACAGTCGGTCAATCAATGCCATAAGAACCCCGCCCCCAGGAATGGTCACGCCTTATGGCGCGAAGATAGCCGCAACTGCTAAAAAAATGGTCAATGGTGTCGAGTTTATTCAGTGTCGCTGGAAGCGTGATCGAGGCACCGCATTTTCTGCATCTTCAGGCTACCAATAAAGCTCGCTCTTTGCTCGGCGCTATCCTCGGCCTTGTGCCGAGGATCTGCTGCCCTATCGAACGGAGGCAGATGCTCGGCACAGGCCGAGCATGACGATGGAGAGGTTGGCAGCCTGGATCAGTGGCCTGGAGGGCGCATTTCCGCGCCCTCGTCCTGTCTGGCTCAGCCGATCGCCATCAGGCTCGCGTTGCCGCCGGCTGCCGCGGTGTTGATCGATGTCGACACCTCCTCCAGCAGCCAGTTCAGGCAATAGGCCTCGGGATCGCTCGCCAACTCCTCGCTCGTCGCGGCCTGGACCAGCAGAAGCGGACCGGGCAGAGCGGCGATCTTCCGATTGACAAGCAGAACCCTGTCGCGATCCCCTTCGACGAGTGCGCCCGAGAACGGCCCGTCCTTTTCCCAATCCGACGTCCAGGAAACCCGGCTGGCGACAGCCGCCGGCAGATCCGCCAAGGTCGATTTCGGCAGGGAGCCGGCGTCCACGACGATGTGGTTGCCCGTGGACAACGCTGCGGCGATCTGGCGATGGAGCCCGCTTTCGGTATCAGGCACCGCAAGAATGCGACCGCGGGGATGGAGCGCGTAGAGATTGCGCTCGCCGACCGGACCGGTGAGTTCGCGTTCGAGCCCGAGCGCCGAGCGGCTCGCATATCCGCGCGCCGCTTCCCCTTCACCCGGCAAGCCCTTCTTGTCGAGCCAGACAATATAGTCGCGAAGGGCGAGGTCCGTATGAATGGAATCCTGCTGCGGCGGCACGGGAGCCCGCTGTACCAGCCGGCCGATATAGAGCGGACCACCGGCCTTCGGACCGGTGCCCGACAGGCCGCGGCCGCCGAAAGGCTGCACGCCGACGACAGCGCCGATGATGTTGCGGTTGACGTAGAGATTGCCGGCCTTGATGCGGCTCGTCACATGGGCGATCGTTTCGTCAAGCCGCGTGTGAAGCCCGAATGTCAGGCCGTAGCCCGATGCATTGATGTCGTCGATCAGCCGGTCGAGGCCGTTCCGCTTGAAGCGCACGACATGCAGAACCGGCCCGAAGATCTCCCTGGTCAGGTCCGACAGCGACTTGATCTCGATGATCGTCGGCGGAACGAAGGTGCCCGCCGCAGCACTTTCGGGCAGCGGCAACTGATCGACCTTGCGGCCGCGGCCGCGCATCTGCTCGATATGCTGGTCGATCTCGGCCTTTGCGCCATCATTGATGACAGGACCGACATCTATGCTCAGCCGGTCGGTGCGACCGATCGTCAGCTCGCGGAAGGCGCCCTTCAGCATGTTGAGGGTCCGGTCGGCCACATCGTCCTGCAGGCAGAGAACGCGCAGCGCCGAGCACCGCTGGCCGGCGCTGTCGAAAGCCGAGGCAATGACGTCGGCGACGACCTGCTCGGCCAGGGCCGAGGAGTCGACGATCATGCCGTTCTGGCCGCCGGTTTCGGCAATCAGCGGGATCGGTTTGCCGGTGGAAGAAAGCCGTTCGGCCAGTTGGGCCTGGATCATGCGGGCAACTTCGGTCGAGCCGGTAAACATGACGCCTGCTGTTTCCTCAGCGCCCACCATGCCGGCGCCGAGCCGGCCGCTGCCGGGCACGAACTGCAAGGCACCCACAGGCACGCCCGCCTCATGGAGGATCTTGACGCTCTCCGAGGCGATGATCGGCGTGACGCCGGCAGGTTTGGCAAGCACGGGATTGCCAGCCACCAGTGCAGCGGCAACCTGCCCGGTGAAAATCGCCAGCGGGAAATTCCACGGGCTGATGCAGACGATCGGGCCGAGGGCCGCATGAGACGGCCCAAGCGTCTTGCGCGCCTGTTCGGCGTAATAACGCAGGAAGTCGATCGCTTCACGCACCTCGCCGACGGCATTGGCCGCCGATTTGCCGGCCTCGCGCATGATGATGCCCATCAGCGTCTTGATGCGGGCCTGCATGATGTCGGCCGCCCGCTCCAGGCAGGCCGCACGCTCGGCCGGCGGCACCGCCGCCCATTGCGGGGCATGCTCGGCCGCCATCGCGACGATCCGGGCGGCGTCTTCGACCTTCAGTTCGGTGACCGTGCCGACGACATCGCGGTGATCGGCAGGATTGAGGACGTCACGGGTCACCCCGTCCGTCGAGCCATCGGCCAGGATCGGCAGCGCATGCCATGGGCTTGCGGCCGAGGCGGCGAGCACCTGCGCCAGATCGGAAAGGGTCGCCTCGTTCGACAGGTCGAGACCGTCGGAATTGGCGCGGGCGCTGCCGTAAAGCGCTTTCGGCGAGGCGATCTGCGCGTGGGGAGCGCCGACGACAGGCATGGCGGCGACGGTTTCGGCAGGATCGGCGATCAGCGCCTCGACCGAGACGTTCGGATCAGAGATGCGGTGCACGAAGGAGGAATTGGCGCCGTTTTCCAGAAGGCGGCGGACGAGATAGGCGAGCAGCGTCTCATGCGTTCCCACAGGCGCATAGATTCGGCACGGCCGATCAAGCTTTTCCTTGCCGACGACTTCATCATAGAGAGGTTCGCCCATGCCGTGCAGGCACTGGAATTCGTATTTGCCGACGGCGAAATCGGGACCGGCAAGGTGATAGATCGTAGCCAGCGTCTGCGCATTGTGGCTGGCAAACTGCGGAAAGACGGCATCGGGTGCGTTAAGAAGCTTGCGCGCGCAGGCGATATAGGCGACGTCGGTGTAGATCTTGCGGGTATAGACCGGATAGTCGTCGAGACCATCGAGCTGAGCGCGCTTGATCTCCGCATCCCAATAGGCGCCCTTGACCAGACGCACCATGACGCGGCGTCCGGAGCGCCGTGCGAGATCGATCACATAGTCGAGCACGAAGGGGCAACGCTTGCCATAGGCCTGCACGACGAAGCCCAGGCCATTCCAGCCTGCAAGATCCGGGGCAAAGCAAAGTTCTTCGAGCAGATCGAGCGAAAGCTCCAGCCTGTCGGCCTCCTCGGCATCGATGTTGAGGCCGATATCGTAGGACTTGGCGAGAACCGCCAGCGCCTTGACTTTCGGCAGCAGCTCGCCCATCACCCGGCCGGCCTGCGCCCTCGCGTAACGGGGATGCAAAGCCGAAAGCTTGATCGAAATGCCGGGGCCATCATAGATGCCGCGCCCATCCGACGCCTTGCCGATGGCGTGGATCGCCTTTTCATAATCCTTGAAATAACGTTCGGCGTCGGCGGCCGTTGTCGCTGCCTCGCCCAGCATGTCGTAGGAATAGCGGAAACCGCGCGCTTCGAGCGGCCGGGCGCGCTTCAGCGCCTCCTCGATCGTTTCGCCGGTGACGAACTGCTCGCCCATCATGCGCATCGCCATATCGACGCCGCGACGGATGACCGGCTCGCCGGCGCGCGCGATCAGCCGCGTCAGCGCCGCCGACAGGCTGCGGTCGTTAACCGTCGAGGTGAGTTTACCGGTGACGACGAGGCCCCAGGTGGCGGCATTGACGAACATGGATTTGCCGCCGCCGATATGCGAGGTCCAGTTGCCCTCGGCGATCTTGTCGCGGATCAGCGCGTCGCGGGTGTCCGTATCTGGAATGCGCAGCAGCGCTTCGGCAAGGCACATCAGCGCGACGCCTTCCTGGCTGGAAAGCGAATATTCCTGCACCAGCCCTTCGACGCCGGTGCCCTTATGCTTGGCGCGCAGCGCCTCGATCAGCGTGCGGGCGGTGCTGCGGATGTCATAGCGCTTGGCCTCGGAAACGCGTGCTGCTGCGACGAGCGGCGGCAGGCATTCGGTTTCCGGGCGGCGATAGGCGGCCGTGATTGCCTGGCGAAGCTCGGATTGCGGCCGGATCGGCGGCGCGAAGGCGGCGAATGGCGCGCCCTCGGCGGGATCATTGGAGGAGGCGGGGTCGATCGCTGCGTTCAACATGGGAGTCCCTGTTCAATCAAAATCTGTTTAGCGGATAAATGGAACACCGGGCTCGTCATCCCAGAGGGCATCATCCAGAAAAGCGGGACCGGAATATTCCGTCTCGCGAAGCGGGCGCGCATCCGGCTTGTCGCGCTTGACGGTGAACGCGGCCGCGACCGCTCTTATCGCCACCGGCCGGTAGTGAACGAGCAAGTCGGGTTTCCGATCGTCATCCGCTTGTTTCTGCTGCATCCGTGATCCCCCTTTTTGGTGCGGCGCCGCTGCCGATCCCGGCAATGCGCCAGGCGCTCGTACCTTCTTCCCATTACCGCCGCAGAATGTACCACAGCCATAAATCGCGATCTCACTTGATTTTAGCGGTTTTCAAGCTGTATGAACTTTTAAAGAGATCAACGAGAGTTCAAATGGCTAACGAAACCGACGTCTTTAGTGAATTGGACCAATTCGACAGAAAGATCCTCGCGGCGCTCGCCGAGGACGGCAGACTGTCGATCACCGATCTTGCCGCGCGCGTCGGGCTTTCGAAGACGCCCTGCCAGCTCCGCTTCAAGCGACTGATCAACGACGGCTATATCGAAGGCTTCAAGGCCGTCCTCAATCCTGCGAAAATGCAGCTCGACCATATCGCCTTCGTCGAGGTGAAACTCTCCGATACCCGCGAGGCCGCGTTGAAAAGCTTCAATGAGGCCATCAAGAAAATCAGGGAAGTCGAAGAATGCCATATGATCGCCGGCAGGTTCGACTATCTCCTGAAGATCCGCACCCGCGATATCGGCCGCTACCGCCGCGTTCTCGGCGAACGCATCTCGACGCTGCCGCATGTTGCCAACACCTCGACCAACGTCGCGATGGAGACGATCAAGGAAGGCTGGGACAAGTTCGGCTCGAGCCTTTCGTGATCATTGACCCTGCGGCTACATTGCCGCATTGAGCTTTCGGCTCGGGAGCATTATCAACGTTTCACGCCGGATGGCGGGGGAACCATGCAAAGTCGTTCGGACATGATCGGGAAGTGGCTGGTGCGCATTCTATGCGCCATCGCACTCGTGTCTGTCGGATTTGCTCACCAGGCCCCGGCGATCGCGGCCGACCCCGTCGACCTTGCCGAATATGTGCTTCCGGACGGGACGCTGCCTACGCTTTGCGTTACGGTCTCCGACGACGAAGGCAAGACGGGCACCGATCACAGGCTCCACAATCACGGCTGCGAAGCCTGCCGGATCAGTGCTTCCACCCTCCTGCCGCCGCCCGCAGACATCGCCGGGAAGGCTGTCGCATTTTCCGTTCGGGTGGATTTTCCGATCCGCATCGAAGCCTTCCACCGGCACATTTACCCGCCCAATACCGGCCCCAGAGCTCCTCCTACCGATCCGATCCTGACCTGAACCAGCGCATCAGCCCTGCTGAGGCGCGCGCTTTGTTATCGGCCGCGCCTTTTCCAGCGGCCACGGATTCGGAAATTTCATCATGTCGACCATCACTTCCGCCGCTCCGGCGGAAAACGCCGTAGCCGGCGTCTCGCTTTACCGCGCCATCTGGCGCTGGCACTTCTTCGCCGGACTGCTCGTCATCCCCTTCATGCTGAATCTGGCGATCACCGGTTCACTCTATCTCTTCAAGAACGAGATCAACGAAAGCGTCTTCGCCTATCGCTATGGCGTCGTCGCTTCGGGCCAGCCACTGGCGCCGGAAAAGCTGGCGGAGATCGCGACAGCCGCCGTCCCCGGCGCTGCTGTCACCTCCTACAAGGATCCGGCAACGCCTGAGCGCTCGGCCATCGTCACGATGTCAGGCCATGCCGGCTCCACGCTGGTCTTCATCGATCCCTATAAGGGCAAGGTGCTCGATACGGTCGGCTCGACCGAAGAGTTCAACTACGTCGTCAAGCGCATCCATAGTCTTGCTTTGTTTGGGGGCCTTCCAAACAAGCTGATCGAGATTGCCGGCGGATTCGCCATGGTGCTTGTCGTGACCGGCATCTATCTCTGGTGGCCGCGCCGCCAGACGGGCGGCATCGTCACCGTCCGTGGCACACCGGCCCGACGCGTCTTCTGGCGCGATCTGCATGCCGTGACCGGTGCCTTCGCCGGCCTCCTGATCTTCTTCCTGGCGATCACCGGCATGCCGTGGTCGGGCTATTGGGGTTCGAACGTGCAGGCATGGCTCGGAAGCCATGGCCTGGGCTATCCCACGCAACTCTGGGACGATGTGCCGAAATCTGAGAAAGTTACCCAGGACATCCTGCCTTCAGTCGGCTGGACGGTCGAGCAGGCTCCGGTCCCGCTCTCCGACATTGTCTCTGCCCGATCGAAGAAGCCGATAGGCCTGAACAAGGCCGTCGAAATCGCAAAGGCTGCCGGTCTGACGCCGGGTTTCGACCTTGCCATGCCTTCCGGTGAAACCGGCGTCTATTCGGCGGCGATCTATCCCGATGATCTCGCCAAGGAACGGACCATCCACATCGATCAGTATTCCGGCAAGCCGCTCGTCGATATCTCCTACGGCCAGTATCCGGTTTTCGGAAAAGCCATCGAGTGGGGCATCAACGTCCACCAGGGGCGCGAATTCGGCCGCGCCAATCAATTCCTGATGCTTGCCACCTGCCTGGCGATCATTCTTTCCTGCGCGACCGGCCTCGTCATGTGGTGGAAGCGACGCCCGTCCGGACGTGTGGGGGTTCCACCGCTGCCGCCGCGGCGATCGGTTTATTTCGGCCTATGGGTCATCGCGGCCGTCTTCGCCCTGGCCTTTCCGCTGACCGGTCTCGCCATCCTGCTGATGATCGCGGTCGACCAGGCCATCATTCGCACGATCCCGCCGCTTCGGCGTGCCTTCGCTTGAGGATGTGCCGATAAAGACGATCCGCACCCGCCCTCCGACGAAACTTTGACAAACGACCGCTCCCACTGGCAACTTCAAAGGAAATAAGTGAGATGACCATGTCAAAACTCGCCCGCATCGCTTCCATCGCACTGATCTTGACGGCCGCGACCGCCAGCCAGGCCCTGGCTCACGCCCACCTGAAAACTTCGAGCCCGGCTGAGAAGGCGTCCGTCGTCTCTCCCGGCGAACTCGACCTGACTTTCACGGAAGAACTCGATCTCAAGTTCAGCGGCGTGAAGCTCACAGACCTGGGCAAGAAGGACATCGAGCTTGGCGAAGCCGGGCTGAAGGACGATGGCAAGGTTCTGACGGTTCCGGTTTCCGCAACGCTGGCACCAGGCGACTACACCGTCGACTGGCATGTTCTTTCGACCGACGGTCACAAGACCAGCGGCAGCTATACCTTCACCGTCAAGCCGTGATCACGCCCGAGACGGCCTATATCGCTTGCCGCTTTTTCCTGGACATCGCTGCCCTGTATCTGTGGGGCAGCTCCGCATATCTGTGGCTGCTCGTTCCCGCTTCCCTTTCCGGGAATATCTGGACACGGCAATATTGGTTTCGAGCCCTTGCCGTCGGCTGCATCATGGCCGCCACAGTCCTTGCCCTCCCCTTCAGGTCCGCGATCCTCGGTGAAGACTGGGCGCAGGCATTTGATTTCAGTGCAATGCTGGATATTCTTTCCGGCACCACGATCGGCACGGCGTGGATGTGGCAGGCGGCGGGAGCCGCCTTGGTTTTTCTCGCATACATCGCGGCGCCCATGCGATTGCGGGCCGCTACCACGACGATCGCCGCGGGATTCCTGTTGGCCGGTCTTGCCGCGAGCGGCCATGCCGCCATGAACACCGGCTGGCTTCGCGCCCTGCATCGGGGCAACGATATCGTCCATGTCCTGGCGGGAGGCGCCTGGTTCGGGGCTCTGATCCCGGTCGCGTTGATTTTGCCGCTGCTGTCAGATCGCCAGGCCGGCCGCGACGCGGCGACGGCGCTCGTCCGTTTCTCCACGGCAGGCCACGTCGCAGTCGGCGCGGTTTTGATCTCCGGCATCGCCAACATGTTCCTGATCATCGGCGGTCTCCCGCTCGACTGGTCGGTTGCCTATCAGTTTCTGCTTTCCCTGAAGATCGTGCTCGTCCTGTCGATGATCGGACTGGCGATCCTCCACAGATATGTGCTCGTGCCCAAACTCTCACGGTCTCGTGGAGCTGTGACCGCACTCAGGATCGGAACCGTGATCGAAATCGTCCTGGCGCTTGCGGTCGTCGGTCTGGTGGCATGGTTCGGCACGCTGGAGCCGGTTGCTATGTAAGTCGCGGCTGCGGTTCCCAAGCGTTGCGACCACGGTGGCAATCGCCTCGAAGACAGTTCAGCCGTCTTTCGCTTTCCGGCCGCGTGTACCCGGCTTCACCGGCACGCTTTTCCCGTACTCGTTCCACCATGCCGTCAAGGCTTCCATCGTAGGCCCGAGGCCCCGCGCTTTTTGCGTGATCGCATATTCGACGCGCGGTGGAACCTCGGCAAAGACGGTGCGCGACACGAGACCGTCTGCCTCCAGCTCGCGCAATTGCGCCGTCAGCATATGTTGGGTGATGCCGGGAATAGCCTTTCTCAACTCACCGAACCGGTAGATTCTCTGATTGAGCAGCCACATGATTTCCAGCTTCCATTTGCCGGAAAGCAAGGCGAATGCGCGCCGCATCTCCTCATGCATATTGACGCCTTCTTCAGCCATGGTCTGCTTCTCCATACTAGCAGCAAGTATTTCATCCTACTTGCAAATATAAATCTTAGACGACATTTTCCATACATGCACGAGGGAGCGCAGTGAAACAGCGCTTCTGAATATCAACCGATAAAATCGACGAGAGGAATGTTGCTGCGCGGGCAGCGACAGGGACGAACTATGCTTGAATATTACGGATATTGGATCAGCACGGCACTTCTGTCGGCGCTCTATCTTACCTCGGCCTGCATCTACGTCATCAAGGGAGACTGGGTTCGACAGGCGCTGGGAGACCTCGGATACAAGGCTCCCTATCTCGTTCCGGTCATGATCGCCATCAAGGTTCTCGGTCCGGCCGCCATCCTTTCGCGCGTCAGCGTGCCCCTCAGCGATCTCGCCTATGCCGGCATTTTCTTTCATCTGCTGCTGTCCGGCCTTGCGCATATCGGTGTTCGAAAACCTGTCGGCGCTCTGCCGGCAGCAATCGGCATGGCGCTGCTTCTCACCTCATTCGTCACGCAGAATGATGCCCGTGGCGTGCCCTCCGCTCATATCCAGGCGGCAATGCGTTGACGTCCGGTAACCCAAGTCAGATCAAGGAGATAAAAATGGGTCGATTGAATGGAAAAGTTGCGATCGTCACCGGTGCCAGCCGCGGCATCGGCCGCGCTACCGCAAAGCTGTTTGCGGCCGAAGGCGCCAAGGTCGCCGTGCTTTCCCGGACGCCCGAAGGCGTCGAGCGCGTCGTCGCTGATATCGCCGGAACAGGTGGCGCCACGCTCGGTGTCGTCTGCGACGTTGGCGAGGCCGACCAGATCACCGCTGCGGTGGATAAGGTTGTCGCTGCCTACGGCCGCATCGACATCCTCGTGAACAATGCCTTCGATGGTTCGGCAGTCCTGTCCTCGGTCATCGACCTTTCGGTCGAGCAACTGCAACGGAACTTCGACACCGGGCCGATCGCGTATCTGCGCTTCATGCAGGCTTGCCATCCTCACCTCAGGGAGAGTGGAGAAGGCCGGATCATCAACTTCGGTTCGATGGCAGGCACCATCGGCCTGGCTGGTTACGGCCCTTACAACATGGCCAAGGAGGCCGTACGCGCCCTCACGCGCACCGCGGCGCGCGAATGGGGCACAGACAATATCACCGTGAACAATGTTCTGCCGATCGCCGACACATGGGGCGCCGTGGCAAAGGATGTCCCTGCGCCAACCAACGCGCTTGCCCGTTTCGGCTCGCCGGAAGACGACATCGCGCCGGTGGTCCTGTTCCTTGCCAGCAAGGATTCGCGGTTCATCACCGGCTACAGCCTCACTCCCGATGGCGGCGCCATCATCGACAGCGCTCGCTAACCGCCCTCGAAAAAGACCGATCAGCCAGGGGCGCGGCGGATTGCGCCCCGTTGCCCGATCGACCTCTCAATGGAACTTGCCTTCAACGCCGGTATCGGAAGGCTTCCACGAAGGTAGAGAAAGCGGGGGATGGATGGCGCCGACTGGGGTAATAGAGATGATAGCCCTGAAATGTCGGGCTCCAGTCTGCCAACACTTCCTGCAAGCGGCCGCTGTCGACATATGGTCGGACGAGGTCCCTCGGCACATAGGCCAGCCCGACGCCGTCAAGGGCGGCATGGATCGCTGGTTCTATGTTGCTCAGGGTGAGTTGCCCCTCGACGCGGACGCTGAATTCGCGACCGTCCTTTTCGAACTCCCAGGCATAGAGCCCGCCCGACGTTGGAAGCCGCAGGTTGATGCAATTGTGGTCCGTCAGATCGTGCGGGGTCGCAGGCGCGGAGCGGCCGGCAAAATATTCCGGTGACCCGACCACGGAATAGGAGACGTCGGGGCCGATGCGAACGGCCACCATGTCGCGGGCAATCGCTTCGCCAAGCCGTACGCCGGCGTCGAACTGGCGTTCGACGATATTGGTGAACCCGTTGTCGACGATGAGTTCCACTGTGATATCCGGGTAATCACGCAGAAATGCCGGCAACCTCGAACGAAAGACCAGTTCGACGGCGTCGTCGGGGCACACGATCCGGATTTCGCCCGAGGGCTTGTCACGCAATGCGCTGACGGCGCTGATGCCGGCGGCGATGCTTTCGAAATGGGGTTGAATGCTTTCCACAAGACGCTCTCCGGCCACCGTGGGCGCCACATCCCGCGTGGTGCGGGACAGCAGCCGGACGCCGAGCCTTGCTTCGAGCGCGCTGATCGTGTGGCTCAAGGCGGATCGCGTGACACCCAGCTTCGATGCCGCGCGCGTGAAACTCCGTTCTCGCGCCACCTCCAGAAACGCGCGCATTTCCGTGAACTCATCACGCCTCATTGTTGAATCTCCTGCATCACGGCATTCAGATTATAGCTTCTAGTCGCGCAAAACCAGCCAGGCTATCTCTGGGCAAGAGACAGGAGAGCATAGATGACAATCGAGCTGACATTGGATGAGACCCGGGCGACCGAGGGCGCGGCAACCCGGTGGGCCGCAGTGACCTGTCTGTCGCTTCTCACCTTCCTTCTGGTCGGGTTGGAATTTCTGCCGGTGAGCCTTCTGACCCCGATCGCCGGGGAACTCTCGGTGTCGGAAGGGCAGGCCGGATTGGCGATCACCGTGTCCGGGGTCTTCGCAGTTATCACCAGCCTTTTCGGCAATGCATTCCTGGGAAAAACCGACCGGAAGGCTGTCGTCTTGCTTTATACGGCGGTTCTCGTTGCATCGAGCCTGGCGGTTGCGCTGGCGCCGAACTTCCTGGTCTTTCTCGTCGGGCGGTCTTTGATCGGCATTTCGATCGGCGGTTTCTGGTCGCTGTCGACGGCTATTCTGGCACGCCTGGCGTCGAACCGTGATCTGCCCAAGGCGATTGCGCTGCTTCAGGGCGGCACCGCATTCGCGCTCGTCCTTGCCGCGCCGCTCGGCAGTTTCCTCGGCGGGTTGATCGGATGGCGCGGAACCTTCTTCGTCACCGTGCCCGTTGGAATTGCCGCGCTTGTCTGGCAACTGGCCGTCCTGCCGGCGATGCCCGCGACGGCCAACGTGTCGGTGGCTCGAATATTCGGCCTGCTTCGCAATCGTACCTTCGCGATCGGAATGGCGGCGACCGGTCTCGCCTTCATCGGCCAGAACGCATTGTCCATTTACCTTCGTCCGTTTCTCGAAAGCGTCACGGGACTGGAATTGAACCTTCTGTCCATGACGCTGCTCGGCCTTGGCGTCGGCGGCCTGGCTGGAACCTCCGTCATCGGCTTCGCCGCCCGGCGGCACCTCTTCCTCGTTCTCGTCGGATTGCCGGCGACGCTTGCGATCCTTGCCCTGCTGCTGATCGCTTTCGGGCCGTTTGCGGCAGTGACCGGCTCTCTGCTCGTCATGTGGGGATTTTTCTCGACCCCGATTCCGATCGCCTGGAATACATGGATGGCCGCCATCGTCCCCGGTGAACTGGAAGCGGCAGGCGGGCTGCAGGTGGCGCTGATCCAGCTCGCCATCGCCGGCGGCGCGTTTGCCGGCGGCATGTTGTTCGACGCTGCGGGATGGTGGAGCACCTTCCTGCTGGCCGCCGTCCTTCTTGCCGGCTCGGCTGTCCTTGCAGCCCTCGCCGGCCGCCGCGCCTGAAGCTTCCGGCGAGCGCATCTCGAGGCTGCCCCACATTGCCGATACGTCGACCAAAGTCGCGATGGAGCCGATCAATAAGGCTGGGACAAGTTCGGTTCGAGCCTTTCGTGAAGGCGATCCGCGGAATACAAAATGCAACGAACCGGGCGGCCACTTTGGTACCGTTGCCGGCTCCACGACATCCCCGATCACATTGACAGATATCCGGGGCGTTAGATTGCTGACGACCGAGGTGACCGTTGATGTTTGTGTCGGAAGCGTTTGCACTGAGTTCAGCCGTATGCATTGCGCTGAGTTCCATGTTCATAAGCGAGCTCAATGGCCGTGTGCCCTTGATGCGGCTCGCTCGCTGGCAGCTCACGGCGGGCTTCGTGATCACCGCGAGCGTGGCAACAATCGTCGGAGGCTGGGCCACTCTCGGGCTGTGGCAAATAGGGAATCTGGCCGCATCGGGCGTCTTTGGGATCGCTCTCGCCAGCACGACCTATTTTGCTGCGATCTATACGGCCGGACCGCGTCTCACGGCCCTGCTCTTTTCATTGACCTCCCCATTCGCGCTGATCATGGGATATTTCGCTTTCGGTGAGACGATCAGCGCCACCCAGGGTGCGGGTGTTGGATTGATCCTTGCCGGCATCGTTATCGCAATCGGCCTTCGCCGCCGCCGGCCACCCGCCATGATCCCTCTCTCGGACGCCGAACCTATCGAATCCATCCCGGCCAGCGGACCGCCGCCATCCCTGCTCGGCATATCGCTTGGCATCTTCACAGCCTTCGGTCAGGCTATGGGAAGCCTGCTTGCCCGTCCCGCCATGGCTTCAGGGGTCGAGCCTTTCGCAGCCATGGCGGTGCGATCCGGCCTGGCTGTTCTTTTCTTCTGGTCGTTACTGGCATTGCCGAAAATCCGGCGAGACGTAGCGGATTTCCGCAAAGCCGATTTCGGCATTGCCGTCATAGCGGCATTCTTCGGCACCGCGCTCGGCATGTCATTGTTGATGGCTGCGCTTAGCACGGGAAACGTCGGCATCGTTTCGACGCTCTCCTCCATGACACCCGTCGTCATCCTGCCGATGGTATGGCTGCGAAGCGGTCAAATGCCGCGCGTCCATGCCTGGTGCGGAGCAGGACTTGCCATCATCGGGACGGCTTTGATCAGCACCACATAAAACGAAATGACGGCTATCGGCTCGAAACGGCCAGGGATCATGCCTGCCCATCCTCTGCGTCTTGCTTTCGAAGCGATCACGGCGTCTGATGCCGCCAGGAGATGGATCGCTTGACATGAACGAGTCTTCGGCGACCGAACCCGCGAATGAGGAACAGGATGGATCACGCCCATAGCCCGCAAGCGTCGGCGAGCGAAGAGAGGGAAGCGCGCAGGCTGCAATATCTTCCTTGGGAACGCATCGCATCGGATCTTCATCATCCCGCACACCTCACTCGCAAGGCGGAGCTTCGGCGCTCATGCGGTGCTGCATTGGCCGAGACATCTTACATCGCCGAGAATGCCGCGATCTTCACAGAAAGCCTGACGATGGGCCAGCGGTCGTGGATTGCGGGGCACGCACTCGTGCGCGGCGATGTCATCCTCGGTGACGATTGCTCCATCAATCCTTACGCCTGCGTTTCCGGCAAGGTGACTTGCGGCAATGGCGTGCGGATTGCTTCGCATGTATCGATCGTCGGTTTCAATCACGGCTTCGACGATCCTGATGTTCCCATACACCGCCAGGGCGTCGTCAGCATCGGCATCACGATCGGCGACGATGTGTGGATCGGCGCCAATTGCGTGATACTCGATGGCGCGACGATAGGAAATGGCGCCGTGATCGCCGCCGGGGCGGTCGTGACCGGCGATATTCCCGCCATGGCGATTGCCGGCGGCGTTCCCGCCCGGGTGCTGCGAAGCCGGGGTCTGGCCGCCGGAAAATCCGGCACGGGCGACACCGAAGATCAATTGCTCAAGCTCGGGCAGAAGGCACAAGAGCAATGGCCTGATATTCTCGCACGGTGGAGAATAGAGGGAAATTATGAATCGCTGGAAGCGGACGGCATCGGCAGGCCGGCGATCCGGCATCTGTGCGACGCGATCGAAATTGCCGCCGGCTTCGGCCATCTGCCGCCGGACCTCGATCCGCCGGAGGTTATCGAGCGCCTCCAAAATCTCCAGGACCCGGAGACCGGCCTATTCCCGGAAGAGCATGTGCGCGTGCCGGACAAGGCGCTGAGGGATGATCCGAAGGCGCTCTACAATGTCCTTTCGGTTGGATACGCGCTTGAACTGCTCGGCTCCCATCCGCGGCAACCTGTCCAGGCTGTCCGGCTCGACACTCAGGACCTCGACCGATGGCTCAGCGCCCTGCCTTGGCAAAGCAGGGCCTGGCACGCCGGCAGCGTGGCCGATGCCATCGGAACCGCTATGTACTTCAATGCGAAGTATTTCGGCATCCGGCATCCGCGGCAGGCGCTCTTCGAGTGGCTGAGCCGGCATGCCGACAGCGTCTCCGGCCTCTGGGGCGAGCCGACGGCACTCGAAGGATGGCTGCAGCCGGTGAATGGCTTTTATCGCCTGACGCGCGGCACCTATGCCCAATTCGGCCTCGCGCTTCCGCACCCGCATGCCGCACTCGAAACGGTTCACTTGAACTATCGCAATCACAAAGGCTTCGTTGCCGAGAGATACAATGCCTGCAATCTGCTCGATACGATCCATCCTCTGCTGCTGATTGCCCGGCAGACCGACTACCGGCGCGCCGATGGGGAGGCGATCGCGCGCAATCTCATCTCAAGGGCGCTGGACAGATGGCGCGATGGCGAAGGTTTCCCCTTCGCCGACGGTGGCGAACCCAGCCTGCAGGGCACGGAAATGTGGCTTTCCGTCATTCACCTGGCTGCCGATTTCCTCGGCCTGACAGATCGCTTCGTCTTCGTTCCCAAAGGTGTGCACCGGACGGCAACGCCCGGGTTGGGTCTGTAACTTTGGCTTTTCCGATCAACCATGCAGCGACGCCGTCAGCCAGGCGGCGGCGAGGTCGCGGGCATTGCTGCGCTTGGCTTTGACGGGCACGATCACGTTGTAACGCCCCTCTGCGGCAAGCTCGCTTTCCTCAGCGCGCACCAGGGTCCCGTCCTCGAGAAAGGTGCCGATCAGCATGCGCCATCCGAGCGCAATCCCCTGCCCGGCGCGCGCCGCGGCGATGCTCTCGGTATAATGGTTGAAGCGCAGCGACGGCTTGACCTCGATACTGGAGCCGGTGAGCGATACCCATTGCGACCAGTTGTACCAGGAGCGGTCGACTACATCCGTTTCGATGAATTCGTCCGCCGAGCCGAGCGGACCATCTCCGCGACGCCTGAGATAATCCGGAGAGCATACGGGGGAAATGACGTCGCCGCGCGAGGCGATGACGGTGCCGTCGCTGAAGGGAGGCAGGCCGTAGCGGACCGCCACATCGACCTCTGCGCCATCGAGAGCAATCGGGCTGTCCTGGGATATCACCCGCACCAGAATACCGGGATTGGCCCGGCGGAATTCCGCGAGCCGCGGCAGCAGCCAGAAGGAAGAGAATGCGACGGTCGCCCCGATCGTCACCACGTCCTGGCTGCGCGACTGCATCGCCTCCACGCTCTCGGCGATATCGGCGAAGCTCTTCGCCAACGTCGCGCCGAGGCTGATGCAGGCCGCCGTCGGCTCGATCGCCCGGTGCTTGCGCACAAAGAGCGGCTGGCCGAGCCCCTCCTCCAGCGAGGCAATCTGCCGGCTGACCGCCGCCTGGGTGACGCCGAGTTCCGTCGCCGCCAGGGTGAAGCTTTTCCTGCGCAACACCGCCTCCAGGGTCACCAGTGCGGTCAACGATGGAAGCCGTCTTCGAAATTGCATTCTCGAATGCCTTATCACATGAGAAAAGATTATGCGAACGTGATTTTTTATGCCGTTGAAAGCCCAGCTCTGCAAGCGCAATCTAGGGAAACTCTCACATAAGAGGTTCTCATGCTAAACAGGCTTCCGTCTTCCATTTCAGCCCTTCTCGAAGCCCGTGCCGATGGCCACTCGCTGCCGGCCGGCCTCTACACCAGAGAAGACGTGTTCGAAGCTGATATCGACGTCTTCTTCCACAATCACTGGATCTGTGTCGGCCTCGACTGCGATGTTGCCGAACCCGGCGACGCCACGGTGATGGATATCGGCAAGACGAGCCTGATCCTGCTGCGTGACGACGACGGCGAAATCCGCGTGCTGCACAATGTCTGCCGCCATCGCGGCTCCCGCCTTCTCAATCCGGGCAAGACGATCGTTTCGAAGCTCGTCTGTCCCTACCACACCTGGACCTATGAGCTGACGGGCGAACTCAGCTATGCCCCTCATATGGGCAAGGATTTCGACAAGGACTGTCGCGGCCTGAAACCGGTCACCTTCAAATCGATCGGCGGCCTGATCTACGTCTGCCTCTCCGACAATCCGCCCGAGGACATTGCCGGCCTCGAACAGGCGATGGTCGAGCGTCTAGCTCCCTATGACATCCGCAATGCCAAGATCGCTCACCAGACCGACGTCATCGAGGACGGCAACTGGAAGCTGACGATGGAAAACAATCGCGAATGCTACCATTGCTCCGCCAACCACCCGGAACTCTGCGTCTCCTTCGTCGATCTCGACTTCGGCTTCGATCCGGAAACGCTGAGCCCCGAAGACCGTGAGCAGGCAGCGGAGCATTTCCGCCTTTACGAGGAACGCACGCAGGCATGGGAGGCCGACGGTTTCCCCTCGGCTGCCATCGAGCAGCTCACCGACTGCGCCACGAACTTCCGCACGCAGCGGCTGATCATATCGGGCGCCGGCGAATCCCAGACCCACGACGCCACCGCCGCCTCCTCCAAGCTCCTCGGGCAGATGACCCGCAAGGATCTCGGCGACACGCATCTCTGGGGTCATAACAGCTGGAACCACTTCATGGGCGACCATGCGGTCGTGGCAACCGTCATCCCGCTCTCGGCAGGCAAGACGCTGGTCAGGACCAAGTGGCTGGTGCACAAGGACGCCGTCGAAGGGGTCGATTACGACCTCGACAAGCTGACGGATGTCTGGATCGCAACGACGGACCAGGACGCCGACCTCGTCGCCCGTTCCCATGCCGGCGCTCTCGATCCCGCCTATCAGCCGGGCCCCTATTCCCCCTTCTCCGAGACGAACCTCGACAAGTTCGCCACCTGGTACATCGACCGGATGCGCGCCCATGGGTATTGATCTCACATCCATGCGTCTCGGTCAGAGCGCGCAGCAGGTCTGGGATCCGGAGACCGACGAGACCCTCGTCTGTCTCGACGTCCATCAGGAGACGCATGACGTGAAAAGCTTCACGTTCGCGTCGCCCGAAGGCAAGCATTTCCACTTCGATGCCGGCCAGTATTTTCTGTTCGACTTCCCCAGCGGTTCGGATGGCGAGGCGCGATGCTACAGCATCTCGTCGTCGCCCCATCGAAGCAACGCCTTTACGGTGACGGTCAAGCGCGTGCCCGGCGGCCGGATATCGAACTGGCTCCACGACCACATGGCTCCAGGCATGACCGCCAAGGGTCAGGGACCGCTTGGTCATTTCATCCGACCCAAGGGTGAGAAGATCAAGCTTCTGCTGCTCTCCGGAGGTTCGGGCATCACGCCCGTCATGTCGATCACGCGTGATCTGGCAGACCGCTACGAAGCGTCGGACATCGTCTTCCTGCACGCGGCGAGAACGCCTGCCGATCTGATCTTTCGCCATGACCTCTCGGGGCTCGCGGCGAGGATGAAGGGACTGCGTCTCCAGTTTCTTCCCGAGACGGTCGCCGGCGAATTGTCGTGGCCGGGGCTGACCGGCCGGATCTCGCCGGAATTCCTCAAGCTTGCCGTTCCCGACATCGCCCAACGCATCGTCATGTGCTGCGGTCCCGCGCCGTTCATGGCGGCGGCGCGTTCGATCACGGCGGCTCTCGGCGTCCCGGCAGAAAACTATATCGAAGAGAGCTTCGACGCCGCGGTCATCGACGAGCCAGGCCTCGACGTCGAAGCACAGCCGGCGACGAGGACTTTCCGGGTCGAATTCTCGAAACAGAACAAGACATTGGCAGTGCCGTCAGACCAGACCGTACTTTCAGCGGCAAAGAAAGGCAGCGTCCGCCTGCCTTCCTCCTGCGCGAACGGGGTCTGCGGGACCTGCAAGTCGAAGCTTATTTCCGGCTCGGTGGAGATGAACCATAATGGCGGCATCCGGCAGAGGGAAATCGACGCCGGCTTTTTCCTGCCCTGCTGCTCGAAGCCGCTCAGCGATCTCGTCATCGAACGCTGAGCAATACTGCACTACCCACCGACAACAGGGGATCATTCGGATGTTGCGAGACGAAAACGATTCCGTCGAGCTGAGCGGCTCGACGGTCTTCAAGGACGAGCGGAAGCAGGCTTACCTCAATCCCGATGGGGCCGACCGGCCTCTCATCAGCCCTGTGCCGGCCGAAACGCTCGACCGCGCGCGCCGCTATCGGCTGGAGCGGCTGCGCATGAAGATGCGCGAGTGGGATTGCGGCGCCCTGCTGCTCTACGATCCCGTCAACATCCGCTATGCCTTCGACTCGTCGAATATGAGCATCTGGACGATGCATAATCCGTCGCGCTACGCATTGATCCTGGCCGACGGCCCAGCTATCATTTTCGAATTCGAAGGTGCAGAACACGTCAATGACGGGCTCCCCGGTATCGACGAGGTCCGGCCGGCGAAATCCTGGATCTTCTTCACCGCCGGCAACCTCATAGAACCCCGCCTGAAAGCCTGGGCGGACGAGATCGCCGACCTGGTGACGGGGAACGGCGGCAACAGGCGCATCGCCGTCGACAGGCTCGAACCATCAGGCGCGTTCGAACTGACGGAACGCGGATTTACCCTCCTCGACGGCCAGGAACTGGCGGAACGGGCGCGGTCGATCAAGAGCGCCGAGGAAATCGAGCTGATGCGCTGGACGATCCGCGTCTGCGAAGCAGGTATGGCGCGGATATACGAGGTGTCCGAGCCGGGCCGCACCGAGCGGGAGCTCTGGGCCGAGCTGCACTTCGAAAATGCGCGCAGCGGCGGCGAATGGCTCGAAACCAAGCTGTTGACCGCAGGGCCGCGAACCAATCCCTGGTATCAGGAATGTTCGGATTATGCCGTCAAGCGTGGTGAGATGATCTCCTTCGACACCGATATGATCGGTCCCTACGGCTATTGCGCCGACCTCTCGCGCTCATGGACGTGCGGCCATGTCGCGATGAACGCCAAGCAGAAGGAGCTTTACGCGGCGGCCAGGAACCAGATCGAACACAATCTGTCGGTCATCAGGCCCGGCATGACGTTCCGCGAGTTCAACGAGCTATCGTGGCGGATTCCGGAGAAATACCAGCCTTATCGCTACACGCTGGCCCTGCACGGAACGGGCATGGCGGATGAGTGGCCGGGAGTACTGCTGCATCCGGATTTCGATCCCGATTTCAGCGGCATCATCGAGGAAGGCATGGTGCTCAACGTGGAAAGCCTGATCGCCGAAGCCGGATCCGAAAGCATCAAGCTGGAAACCCAGGCCCTGATCACGGCAAAGGGCGCGGAGCGGCTGGACAGCTTTCCGTGGGAAGAGATCTGAACTCTTCGCGCGATAGCTGTCCCTGCCTCAGTGCGCTCTCGAAGCCGCCGCGCGATGCTGCGACGGCGTCTGCCCGAAGGTGCGCTTGAAGGTTCTCGTGAACTGCGAGGCGTTTTCAAAGCCGACATCGAGCGCGATCTCGATCAGCGGTGCCTTCGACTGGACAAGGATCGACTTCGCCCGCTCCATGCGAACGCGATTATAGGCCTTGGCTGGAGACATTCCCGTCTTTTCGATGAAGATCCTCTCCAGCTGCCGCCTGGAAAGACCCACCATGGCGGCAAGCTTCTCGATCGGCATGCTGCCGTCGACGAACTGTTCCATCGTGATCATCGCCGCTTTGACGCGGGTATCGCCATAATCGTCGTACAGCGGGCGTCGGGGCTGGATATCCGCCGGGGTTCGGGCCTTCTCGATCTGAAGCACTTCAAGCGCGTTCCGTTCGGCATCGCGGCTGATATATTTCCTGACCAGCAGCGCCGCCATGTCGGCCGAACTGCTGCCGCCCGCGCAGGATCCGCGCTGACGATCAAGATTGAAAAGCCGATCGGAACGGACACTGAGATCGGGAAACCGTTCGCGAAACTCCTTGTAATGCAGCCAGCTGACGCAGGAATCGTGCCGTTTCATCAGGCCTGCCTCGGCAAGAATGAAGGAACCGGTGCAGACGCCGATCAGCGGCACCTTCTTGGCGTCCGCCTGCTTGAGAAAGGCGATGGTCTGCTGATCGACGGGCTCCGCCACCGTCAGCAGTCCGCCGACGACGGCGATGTAGTCGAATTTCAACGGATCGACGAAATCGGACGTCGGAGCGACCTGGACGCCGCAGCTCGAGGTGATCAGGTGCCGCGTACTGCCGATCACCTGCCAGTCGGCAAGCACCCTTCCGGAGCGATCCTGTTGATCGCTCGCAAGCCGCAGCGTGTCCACGAAGAGGGCGAAGGCCGATAGCGTAAACGATCGCGACAGCACGAATCCCACTTTGAGCCTGGCACCGGATTTCGCGACGCCGTCTCCCTGTCGATGTTGCTCCGGTCGCATAGTCATCTCCTCGCCGCCTCTCAAACCTCGGAAAACGCGCTCATCGAATTTGAAAACCGTGTGCCAGCGGATCACGGTCGTCAACAAAAATGGTATTGTGGCCGATGACGCGCGCCCAGCCGCCGATGCTTGGAAGGATCCCGCGATAGGATCCAATCCTTGCCTCGGCCTCGACCCGGCCCTCGAAAATGGTTCCGATCAGGCTTTCATGACGGTATCTCGACCCGACGGCGAGCCGCCCCTTGCCGTGGAGCTGGGCCATGCGCGCAGACGTTCCGGTGCCGCCCGGCGACCGGTCGATGGCCTTGTCCCCGTAGAAAACAGCGCAGCGTCCGTCCGAGACGTCGTTCACGGGGCGATCGCACCAGATCGCGTGATGCACGCCTGATATCCTGGCATCGTCGGGATGAACGGGATTGCAGACATCGGCAAGCGCCGATCTCAGCTTCTGGCTGCAGCCGACGATGTCGGAGGCACTCATGCCATCGAGCCCGCTCCAGTTCTCTTGCGGTTCGACGACAGCATAGTAGTTGCCGCCATAGGAGATATCGACGCGCAGACGGCCCATTCCGGGCACATCGACCTCAACATCGGCCTCATGGAGATAGCTCGCCACATTGTGGAGACGAACGGAATCGACATATCCGCCCTTCTCCTCATAGGTGACGTCGACCCTGCCGGCCGGCGTTTCGATCGCCACCCTGCCGGCTTCACGCGGCTTGACCAGTCCCTCTTCGATCGCGGCAGTCACGGTGCCGATCGTGCCGGCGCCGCACATCGGCAGGCAGCCGCTCACCTCGATGAAAAGCACGGCGAAATCGCAGTCCTCACGATAGGCCGGATAGATGATCGAGCCCGACATGATGTCATGCCCCCTCGGCTCGAACATCAGCGCCTTGCGGACCCAGTCATGGTCGCGGACGAAGATTTCCCGGCGCTCGCCCATCGGCAGATGCGGGAGCAGAGGGCCGCCGCCGGCGACGAGACGGACGGGGTTGCCGCAGGTATGCGCATCGATGCAGAAGAAGCTGTTTCTCATTCCGTCATATCCTTCTCATCTCGCCTTCGGCAGACTGCCGCGGTCGAACAGACCGCGGGACAACCGGTCGAGCAGAAGGGCGACCGCAACGATCGCCAGGCCAGCCCTGAGGCCTAGCCCCATCTCCATACGTGTCAGGCCACGCGTCACCTCAGCGCCCAGCCCGCCTGCACCGACGAGGCCGGCCAGCACCACCATCGCCAGCGACAGAAGAATGCACTGGTTGAGCCCGACCAGCAGCGTCTGCTTGGCCAGGGGGATTTCGATCTTCCAGAGGATCGAGCGCGGCGGCGCACCGATGGCGCTGCCGAGTTCGATGAAGACCTTCGGCACCTGGTTGAAGGCCAGCGTCGTCAGGCGCAACATCGGCGGAACGCCGTAGACGATGGTGGCGATAATGGCCGGTACACGTCCAAGGCTGAAGATCATCACCGCGGGAATGAGATAGACCCACGGAGGCACGGTCTGCATCACGTCGAGAATTGGGCGAACCACCGCCTCCAGCGCCTTATGCCGCGAGCACAGGACGCCGATCGGAAAGGCGATGAGCACGGAAATCATGACGGCGACGCTGACCAGCGCAAGGGTCTGCATCGATGCCGTCCACAGCCCGACAAGCAGGCAGAAGCCGAGGCAGAGAGCGGCAAGGATTGCAGCGCGCAGGCTGACGGCAAAAAATGCCAGGACGACGACGACCGCGATGAGCGCATAAGGCGGCACGAAGAGCAGCGCCGCCTCGATTGCCGAAAGCACCGTCTCGACCAGATAGCTGATGGCCGCAAACAGGGGATGAAGATTGGTGTTGAGCCAATCAACGACAGGGGCCAGGAAGGCACCGGGTGAAAACTGCAAGATCGAAAGATTCATGACTTCCTCCCTGTTCCCAAGCGAGCGGCGCTCTGCGTTATCCGGTCAATCACCATAGTCAGTACCACGATCGCGATCGCTCCATTGATTGAGGTGGCGATGTCGAGTGTCCTGATCGCGCCGTAGATCGTCTCTCCGAGCCCACCGGAACCGACGATACCGGCAATGACGACCATGCCGAAGGCCATCATCAGGCTCTGGTTTATGCCTGCCATGATGCTCGGCAGCGCAAAGGGAAGGCGGATCTTGAAGAACATCTTTGCAGGCGTCATCCCGAGCGCCTCCCCAAGTTCGATGAATTCCTTGGGGGTCATGCGGATACCAAGCGAGGTCAGGCGGATCGCCGGCGGCACGGCGACGATCACGGTCGCGATCAGCGGCGTCGCCGGCCCATAACCGAGCAAGGCGATCGCCGGCAGCAGGTAGATATAGGGCGGCATCGTCTGGATCAGATCGAGGCCCGGCTCAATGAAACGATCGAGCGCCGTGAAGAAGCCGGCGGCGATACCGATCGGGATGCCGATCGCCAGGGCGATCGCAGTCGCAGTCAGCACCAGCGCCAGGGTGCTCATCGTCTCCGGCCAGAGCCCCATCGAAAAACACAGCGCCAGCGCGACGCCGCTGAGCAGCGCAAACCAGACATTGACCAGCCGCCAGCCGATCAGCGCCACGATCAGAGCGACGACGTAAAAGGGCGGAAGCTCCAGGAGCCAGAGGATCCCGTCATAGAGACCTTCCAGAACCTGTCTGATATGGTCGAAGAGGAAGTCCCCGTTGTCGCTTACCCATTCGAGCGTAGAGTCCGTCCATTCGTCGAAAACATCGGTGAAGGCTGAACTATCCATGTCCATCAACTCCAGTTGGGCTCACGCCGTGGTGAGATCGGGGGCGGAGGTTCCCTTGACGCCCATCAGCAGGCTGCGCGGCGTGACGACGCCGACGACCTGATCGTTGTCGACGACGGCGATGGCGTCGCGCTCCGACTGCATCGTCAAGGAGATGAGCTCGTCGATATCGGCGTCCGGGGTCGTGCGCGCCAGTGAGGCGATGTCGAAGGTCGGTGCGCCCTGCTGGAATTCGGCGACGCTGCGCATGACGGAATGCGCCTTGATCAGGTGAAGGCGGGAGATGCCCGCAACGAATTCGGCGACGTAGGCATCGGCCGGATTGAGGATGATTTCCTCTGCCGTGCCGGTCTGGATGATGACGCCGTCCTTCATGATCGCGATGCGGTCGCCGATGCGGATCGCTTCGTCGAGATCATGGGTGATGAAGACGGCGGACTTGCCGAGAGCCTTGGTCAGTTGGCGGAATTCATCCTGAAGCTGGCGCCGGATCAGCGGATCGAGCGCGCTGAACGGCTCGTCCATCAGGATGATCTCGGGGTCGGAGGCGAGCGCGCGGGCAAGCCCGACGCGTTGCTGCATGCCGCCGGAAAGCTCGTTGGGATAGCGGCTCACCCAGTCGGCGAGGCCGACTTTTTCGAGGGCGGCGGCGGCGGTCTTGTTTCGCTCGGTCTTGGCAATTCCCTGGACCTCGAGGCCGAAGGCCGCATTTTCCAGGACGGTGCGATGCGGCAGGAGAGCGACGCTCTGAAACACCATGCCGATGTTTTTGGCGCGCATTTGCCGGAGATCGACCGGCGACAGGCTGGCAAGGTCGCGCCCCTTGACGAGAACCTTGCCGGAGCTCGGTGTGATCAGCTTGTTGAGGAGGCGGATCAGCGTCGATTTTCCGCTTCCCGACAGTCCCATGATGCAGAAGATTTCGCCGCGCCGGACCTGAATGCTCGCATCGGAGACGCCGACGACGCAATTGAATTCCTGCAGAACCTCCTTCTTGCCGAGGCCTCGCTCCTTGATCGATTTCATCGCGGCAGCGGACTTGCCTCCGAAGACCTTCCAGAGGGCCTGACAGTCGATCAGGACATCCTTGGCATCGATATTGACGGCTTTCATAGCGATCCCCTTTGAGCCAATGGCGCTGGCTTCTTTCGTTGGGCTTCAGGGTGGCCGCCCGGTGGAGCGGACGGCCACGAGACGTCTTAGTTCTTCTTGATGTTTTCCCAGCGCTTGATCAGGTCGGCATGGGTGCCGATCCAATCCTGTACGGCCTGGTCCATCGTCTTGCCGTCCTTGACTTCACCATTGATGGTGGTGATGTCGGCGATCGGCACGTAGACGCTGGCCATGACTTCGCGGGCATGCGGATATTCTTCGGAGAAGCCCTTGTGGCCGATCCAGTAGTAGCTCTGCGGCGGCGGGAAGACGCCCTTCGGGTCCTTGAGGTACTTGACCTCGTACTTCTGGACCATCCACGACGGTTCCCAGATCGTCACCGCGATCCACTCCTTGCGATCGTAGGCGGATTTCAGCGCCGCCGTCATCGCGGCCGTGCTGCCCTCGACGAGCTGGAGCTTGAGGCCGTAATCCTTGACCGCATTCGCCGTATCGCGCATCAGGCCGGCGCCCGGCTCGATACCGATGATCTTGCCGCCGAACTTGTCGGCATTCTCATTGAGCCGTTCCAGCGAGTCGATCGGCACATATTTCGGAACGGCGACGCCCTGATAGAGGCCGTGCGACACGGGCGAAATCTTTTCGAGACGATTCTTGTTCTTGTCCCAGTAATCCTGGGCGACATAGTCTGTCTGCGAGGTGAGAGCCTGGATGTCACCCTTGGCAAGAGCGGCATAAGCGATGCCCCATTCGGAGAACTCGGTCACCTTCACGGTGTAGCCGGCGTCTTCGAGAACCTTCTTGGTGATGCCGGTGATGGGCGTCAGGTCTTCCCATGCCATCGTGCCCAGATTGATCGTCTTTTCTTCCGCGCGAGCAGGAAGGATACTGATTCCGATCACCGCAGCGGCGCAAAGCGCCTTCCACAAAGTCTTCATTGTTCTTACTCCTGGTTTTGTTCCCATTCTCATTGAAGTCTGCGGGCGGCAGTCTTCACATTGCGCGGCGACGGATCATCCCTCGCGACCTGCACGCAATTCCTGCAAACGGATCACCGCATTGATGCCCAGCCATGCGAACGGCTCAGGGGGAATCTTCGACGGTCCGGGGTGATCCATAAATTCTTCGAGATGCCGGGAGGTGGTCCCGGTCGCCAGTTCGGCCGCCATCATACCGGCGAGCGTGCTCTTGACGGTTCCCAGTCCGTTCTCGCAGCACGCGGAGTAAAGTCCTTCTTCGATTTCGCCGAAGGCGGGCACATGGTTCAGGCTGAGGCATATGCGCCCGGCCCAGCTATGCTCGAACGGGATGCCCCTGAGGCCGGGGAAACGTGCATCCAGCGAGCGCCGATGTTCCTCGGCCATTGCCCGTAGCCGGCGCTCGGTCAATGCTATGGTCGTGTCATAGGTCCATCGCGTTCTGAGCACGATGCGCGACTGACCGCCTGACATGATCTTGCGAACGGTCGCCCCCATGGCGTCCGCCGGAAGCAGCGCCCATCTGTCGCGGCCACTGGCCTTGCGTCCGAGGTCTTCCGCCGCGAAAGGAGCCGTCATCGAGGCATAGCCATAGAAGTGCATCAGACGGCGGCGGTAGTACCCGAAGTCGTTGATATGACCGTTGACGCCCACGATCACCTTGGATGCGGTGACCGTGCCCTGCGGAGAAGCCGCCGTCCAGGTTCCGTTCTCACGCTTCAGTGAAGTAACCGGCGAGTGTTCGAAAATGTCGACCTTGCCCGAGAGCCCGCCAGCAATCGCGCGGATATAATCGGCAGGCTGGATCAGAACGGCACCCGGCGTAAAGACGCCGCCGAAGTAATAATCCGATCCCGTGATCTCGCGCATCTCCGCCGCATCGAGGAAGCTGTGCTTCTCGCCGGCGCCCTTCAGTGACTCGCCGAAGCTCCGGTTCAGCTTCATGCCCCGTTCTGTGGCCGCCGCATTGATCTTCCCCACGGGATCGAATGTCTCGCGCGACATGCCGTATTCCTGCGCGGCTTGTGCGGCAAAAGCGATCGCGGAGCGGTTTTGCGCCATCTCCAAGCGGGTCGAATCCACCTCTCCGCTCGAATATTCGCCGCCCGCCAGATTATGCGGGACGTCGATCATGAAGCCTGAGTTCCGGCCGGACGTGCCTTTGCCGACCTCGCTCGCATCGAGGACGACAATCTTGTCGTCCGGTCGAAGCTGGAGGAGACGGCGGGCCGCAGAGAGGCCCGCAAAGCCGGCGCCGATGATCAGCCAGTCTGCAGTAACGTTGCCTTCCAGGCTTCGAACCGGGAACGAACGCTTACTGATCGCCTCCCAGCCCGAGATGCCATTCTCAACCGGCAGACGTTTGACCGGTCTCGTGATCATCGGATCGTCTCGTCCACCGACCGCTCCGAGATATCGATCCAGATGGTCTTGAGCTCGCAGTAATTGTCGTGGGCGAAGACCGACTTGTCGCGGCCGCCGAAACCGGACTCCTTGTAGCCGCCGAAGGGGGTCGAGGCATCGCCCTCGCCGAAGCAATTGACGGTGACGAGGCCGGCGCGGATGTCGCGGGAGAGCCGGATCGCGTTGCGCAGACTGCCGGTATAGATCGACGCGGTCAGGCCGTAATTGGTGTCGTTGGCAAGGGCGGTGGCCTCGGCCAGGTTTTCGAAGGTGGTGACCGAAAGGATCGGTCCAAAAATTTCCTCCTGGAACAGCCGGCTCTTCGGCGTGACGCCGTCGACCACCGTCGGTTCGATGAAGGCCCCTTCAAAAGTTTCACCGCCATGGGCAAGCGAGAGTTTTTCGGTCTTCACGTCATCGAGGAAGGATTTCACCTTGTCGAAATGGCTCTTGCTGACCAGTGCACCGATGCGGTTTTCCGGGTTCAGCGGATCACCCGTCTTCCATTCGCGCATATAGGCGCCGATACGCTGCAGCAATTCGTCCTTGATGCTGGCATGAACGATCAGGCGCGACGTGGCCGAGCAGTTCTCGCCCATGTTCCAGAAGGCGCCGTTGACCACCTGCTCGGCGACGAGATCGAGGTCTTCGGCATCCGCCAGCACCACCGCCGGGTTCTTGCCGCCGCATTCGAGCACGACCTTCTTGAGGTTCGAGTCCGCGGCGTAACGCAGGAAACGGCGGCCGGTCGGCGTCGATCCGGTGAAGGCCACCATATCGACGTCCATGTGCAGGCCGATCGGTTCGCCCACTTCCCGGCCGGAGCCGGTGACGACGTTGAACACACCAGCCGGAATACCTGCCTCATGGGCAAGCTCGGCGACGCGCAGCGTCGTGAGCGTCGTTTCCTGCGCCGGCTTGACGATGACCGAGCAGCCGGCGGCGAGCGCCGGGCCGATCTTCCAGGCCAGCATCAGCAGCGGGAAGTTCCACGGCAAAACACAGCCGACCACGCCGATCGGCTCGCGCACCACCATGGCCAACGCGTTGGCGCCAACATTGTTGGTGTTGTCGTAGATCTTGTCGATGAGCTCGGCATGCCAGCGGATCGTATGAATGGTATCGGGAACGTCGACCGTCTGGCATTCGCGCACCGGCTTGCCGCTGTCGAGGCTCTCCAGGACAGCGAGTTCGTGCCTGTTTTGCTCCATCAGCTTGGCGAGCTTCAGCAGCACTTCCTTGCGCTCGCCCGGCGAGCGCAGCCGCCAGCGTCCGTCGTCGAACGCGTCCTTCGCCTTCTCAACCGCGAAGTCGACGTCGCTGGAATCGCAGGCTGCGATTTCGGCAAGGACCTCGCCTGTCGCAGGGTTCGCGGTGGTGAAAGTCTTGCCGGAATTTGCCGGACGAAATGCGCCGTCGATGAAGGCGTTCGTCGGAAACTGAAGTTCGGCGGCGATCGCCTTATATTCGGCGGCGGTCAAGGGTTCATGCATGATTGGCTCCCGACGTGATCTGGGCGACCGTGCGCTTCAATGTGGCGACGACGGTCTGAAGGCTTCGCTTTTCTTCGGAGTTGAGCGGGCGCAGCGGTGCGCGGACCGATCCGACATTCAGCCCGATCAATTCGCAGCCGTGCTTGATCGACTGGACGAACTTGCCGCATTCGAGGAAATCCATCAGCGGCAGCATCGCGCTCATGATCGCCCGGCCCTTGTCGAAATTCTTCTCGAGGACACAGGCCTCATAGAGGGCGACATGCTCGCGCGGCAGGAAGTTGGAGCCGGCGCAGACCCAGCTCTTCGCACCCCAGGCAAAGAATTCGAGCGCCTGGTCGTCCCAGCCGCAGGACAGCGAAATGTGCGGAAATTTCCGGGCGAGCAGATGAAGATTGCCCATGTCGCCGGAGCTTTCCTTGATGGCGACGACGTTCTTCGACTTGCCGACGCGGGAGAAATACTCCTCGCCCATCACCACGCCCATGCGGGCGGGATAGTTGTAGAGCATGATCGGCAGGTTGGCGGCGCGATCGACCGTCAGCGCATGGACCGCATTCTCGCGTTCGGTCGGCAATGCGTATGGCGGCGACGACACCAGGATCGCATCCGCACCGATTTCCTTCGCCGACTTGGCATATTCGACCGAATCTTCGGTCCGCGTGGCGCCGGTGCCGATGATGAGCGGCAGCCGCGTCCCGATGACTTCCTTGGCATAAGCTGCGAGCTCGTAACGTTCCTGGCTGCTCTGGGCATAGTATTCGCCCGTCGAGCCGCCGACGATGATGCCGTGGACGCCCGCCTCGATCAGCGACTCGAGCACGGCGGCAAATCCGGCTCGGTCGATCTGTCCGTTCTTGTCGAGCGGCGTCACCGCCGGCGTATAGATCCCCTCAAATTTCACGATGACTTCTCCAATAATTGCGTGGCTGGACCGCCCACGAAGGCATCAGCCTTGAGGCCTTGCGGAGCGATGAACATCTCCATGTTCTCGCGGGACAATTCCCAGTGTTCGAAAACGAGGTCGACGACGGCATCCTCGTCGTGAGCGCTGAGCGCCACGATGAAGCCATCGTGATGGTCGACGGCCAATTGCAGCCGCCGCTTCATGTCCTCGTTTCTCGGCCGGAAAAACGTGTGACCGATGCGCGCGTGGTCGATGAGCAGCCGGCCGAGGCTCGGCTGCATGTAGACGTTGCCCGACATCTCGCCGAAGATCTCGTGAAAGCGATTGTTTTCGAGGACCATCGCCAAGGCATCCATATTCTGGCTGGCGGCGCGGAACCGTTCCTGCGTCTGCTTCAGGTCCGACAACTGGGCGGGCTTGAAGTTCTGCACCGCGAGACGGCCGATCGCCGCATAGATCATCGGCGCGACGAGAAAGAAATTCCGAAGCGTCGAGTGGTTCATCGGGATAACCCGCGCCCCCCTGTTCTCACGGATATCGATGTAACCCTCACCGGCAAGGCGGCGGAAAATGTCGCGCACCGGCGTTCGGGAAAGCCCGTATCTTTCGCTCAGACTGGCCTCGTCCAGATCGGCGTCCGGATCCAGTTCCATCGTCAGAATCTGGCGTTTCAGGTCTTCGTAGAGATTGCTCTTCGGTGTCTTCGCCATCGTCGATCTCCCGCCATTCGTTGCTCTACGCCCTGAAGATGGCAGCCTTTTTCGACGGAGTCAAACGATTGTGTACTTTGCGTACACAATTATTATTCTGCTGATACACAATCCATCGAGGCACTGCTGATGCGGGAATGCCAGATAGCGATTGAACAACGCTCCGCAGCGGCAGCCATTGCGGAGTTGCGGTTATGAGGACAGGTGAGATTTTTCTGCAGCCAGGGCTGGAGCCTGAAGCGCCGGCAAACCGGCGGCACGCGGCCATCAGGATTATTTCGATCGGATGGCAGCGATGGTCGAGGAGCGCCGGGACCGGCGCTCCTCGGGATTTTACGAGGCGAGGACGCCGCTCTTCTTGGCGGTCCAGGTGGCGATATAATCCATCAGGCCGGGCGAGAGGCAATCATAGGGTTCGAGACCCGATGCCTTCAGTTGTGCTCTGACGGCGTCCATCTTGGCAGGATCGAAGCCGCTTTCGATGATCGACGAGACGAAGGCCGCAAAGGTCGGCTTTGCCCAGCCGCCTTCCTGGAAACGCTCGGGATGAACGAACGACAGTCCCTGGAAGGGATGTTCGCGCTCGACCGGCCCATACATATGCACGCCGCACTCTTTGCAGGCATGCCGCTGGATCAGGGCCGCGGGATCGACGACAGCGAGCTTGTCGCCGTTTTCGAGCACTTCGACGTTTTCCGTCGGCGCTACCGCCACGACCGAGAAGGCCGCCCCCTCTGGCTTCCAGCATTTGGTGCAGCCGCAGGCGTGGTTGTGGGCGATGTCGCCCTTGATCCTGACCTTGACCGGATTGCTCGTGCATTTGCACACGAGCGTCCCGCCCGCGAAAGCAGCGTCAGTCGCTCGAAAGCCTGAATCCACTGCCGGATGAATGGCTATGCTGCTCATTGATTTTCTCCTTCCCTCCCTGGCCGTTTGCGTTATGCCCGGCCGAGCTCTGCAATCACTTTCCCAACCTTTGCGCATGCCAGCGCAGATGGTCCTCCATGAATGTCGAAATGAAAAAGTAGGAATGGCCGTAGCCTTCCTGCATTCGGAGCTTGAGGTTGATACCAGCCGCTTCGCAGGCCTGCCGGAGTTCTTCGGGACGCAAGCCGTCCTCCAGGAAGCTGTCCGCCGTTCCCTGATCGACGAACAGTTCGGGGAACCGATGCCCGTCCTCGATCAGCGAGCAGGAATCATAGGCCCGCCAGGTGGCCTCGTCAGCGCCGAGATATTTCCGCAAGGCCGGCTTCGACCAGCCGGAGACCGAAGGATGGCTGATCGGCGCGAAGGCCGAGCAGCTCCGGAAGCGGTCCGGATTCTTGAGCGCGATGGTGATTGCGCCATGGCCGCCCATCGAGTGGCCGAATATCCCCTGGCGGTCCATGTCGGCGGGGAAATGCTCGGCGACAAGCCGCGGCAACTCGTCGACGATGTAGCTGTACATGCGATAATTCGCCGAATAGGGCGGCTCGGTGGCGTCGACGTAGAAGCCCGCCCCCTTGCCGAACTGCCAGTTGTCGGGCTCATCGGCAACATGGTCGCCGCGAGGGCTGGTATCCGGGCAGACGATGATCAGCCCGAGGTCGGCGGCAAGCCGCCGATACTCGCCCTTGTCCATGACATTGGCATGCGTGCAGGTCAGACCGGATAGATACCATAAAACCGGCAGCCTGCCCTTGGCGGCCTGCGGCGGCACGAAGACCGCAAAGGTCATATCGCAATCGCAGGCCTCGGAGCGGCTGACGTAAACCCCTTGGGTGCCGCTGTGGGACTTATCGGTCGAGATCGTCTTCATGCTCAATAGACCACCACGCCGCGGATCGATTCACCCTTGTGCATCAGGTCGAAGCCCTTGTTGATGTCTTCGAGCGGCATGGTGTGGGTGATCATCGGATCGATCTGGATCTTGCCCTGCATGTACCAGTCGACGATCTTCGGAACGTCGGTGCGCCCGCGCGCGCCGCCGAAGGCCGTGCCCATCCAGTTGCGGCCGGTGACCAGCTGGAACGGACGGGTGGAGATTTCCTGGCCGGCGCCGGCAACGCCGATGATGACCGACTTGCCCCAGCCGCGATGGCTGGCTTCCAGCGCCTGACGCATCACCCTGGTATTGCCGGTGCAGTCGAAGGTATAGTCGGCGCCGCCGATCAGGTCGCCGTTGCGCTTGGTCATGTTGACCAGATAGGGCACGATGTCGTCGCCGACCTCCTTCGGATTGACGAAATGCGTCATGCCGAACTTCTCGCCCCAGGCCTTGCGATCCGGATTGATATCGACGCCGATGATCATGTCGGCGCCGGCAAGGCGCAGACCCTGCAGCACGTTCAGACCGATGCCGCCGAGACCGAAGACGATCGCCGTCGAACCAATCTCCACCTTGGCGGTATTGATGACCGCGCCGATGCCGGTGGTGACGCCGCAGCCGATGTAGCAGACCTTGTCGAAGGGGGCGTCGGGATTGATCTTGGCGAGCGCGATCTCGGGCAGCACCGTATAATTGGCGAAGGTCGAGCAGCCCATATAGTGATGGATCTTGTCCTTGCCGATCGAAAAGCGGCTCGTGCCGTCCGGCATCACGCCCTGACCCTGGGTTGATCGAATCGAGGTGCAGAGATTGGTCTTGCGCGACGTGCAGGAATAGCACTCGCGGCATTCGGGCGTGTAAAGCGGAATGACGTGGTCACCCTTCTTCACCGAGGTGACGCCCGGGCCGACGTCGACGACGATGCCGGCGCCTTCATGGCCGAGAATGGCTGGAAACAGGCCTTCCGGATCGGCGCCCGACAGGGTGAAATCGTCGGTGTGGCAGATACCGGTCGCCTTGACCTCGACCAGCACCTCGCCGGCCTTCGGCCCTTCCAGCTGCACGGTCATCACTTCAAGCGGTTTGCCGGCCTGTACGGCAACAGCGGCGCGAACGTCCATTTGATAATCCCTCCAATTAAATTGAATTCAGTGACTGCATATGCGGATAAACGATCTTGCCCGGCCTCGGCTCGGTTATCCCGGCTCGACCTGGCACCAGACTGCCAGCAGCGGCCGGGCCGTGCATCTTATGGCGAAAGATTGCCCGGCGTCGTTAGCAAAAACTGTGCCGGTAGCGGCAGAAAACCATTGGGAATCGCCAAGGCAGATTTCAGCCGGCGAAAACAGAAGGAAGGCGCGAGGCTGGGTCTGAACATGATCGGGGAAGCGGCTGTAGCGATCCATATAGATCACGCCGACCCTGAGATCGGCGCGTTCTTCCAGGCCCCCGGGACCGACCACGACAGCATGGGAATGCGTGTTGCCGAAATTCAGACTTGCAAACGGACCGGAGCGGCCGCGTCTCCAGAGCAGCTTATCGGCGAGACTATGGAATTGGCTGGCGATCGCCTCGTATTTCCGTCCTGATTTTGCAAGATGGCCAATAACGTCATCAAGCCCTTCCGGCACGCCGGGAAGAGATCCGCCCTCCGGCCGCACCTTGCCCGTTTTGAGCAGCCTCTGCAGGACCTTGCCGGCAACGAAGCTGGCGACGGCAGGGGCGTCGGCCGACAACATCAGCCCGCCGACGTCATTGAGGAATTCCTGCAGCGGCCGGGGCCGCCTTTCCCTTCCGATGTCGTGCAGCCGGATATATGCCGGCTTTTCGTCATCGTTGAGAAGCAGGTCGGCACCAGGCTTGATTGGACGTCCCACCGCGCGCGCCACGTTCGATCCCCCTCGTCAGAGCGCCTTCTGCAATTCCGGCAGGGCTTCGAACAGATCGGCGACCAGACCATAGTCGGCAACCTGGAAGATCGGCGCCTCCTCGTCCTTGTTGATGGCGACGATCACCTTCGAATCCTTCATGCCGGCCAGATGCTGGATGGCGCCTGAGATGCCGGCGGCGATATAAAGCTGCGGCGCAACGACCTTGCCGGTCTGGCCGACCTGCCAGTCGTTCGGCGCATAACCGGCATCGACGGCCGCGCGGGATGCGCCGACGGCAGCACCGAGCTTGTCGGCAAGCGGCAGGATGACTTCGCGGAACTTCTCCGCCGAACCCAGTGCCCGGCCGCCCGAGAGGATGATCTTGGCAGACGTCAGTTCCGGACGGTCGGAAGCCGACAGTGCATCCTTGACGAAAGCCGACAGGCCCGGATCGGAAGCGGCAGTGATCGCCTCGACGGAGGCAGAGCCGCCTTCAGATGCCGAGGCAAACGAGGCGGTGCGCACGGTGATGACCTTCTTGGCATCGCTTGCCTGCACCGTCTGGATGGCATTGCCGGCATAGATCGGCCGCTTGAAGGTATCGGCTGAGACGACTTCGATGATCTCGGAGATCTGGGCGACGTCGAGCAGGGCTGCGACGCGCGGCAGCACGTTCTTGCCGACCGAGGTGGCGGCCGAGATGATCGTGTCATACGAGCCGGCGAGCGAGACGATCAGCTCGGCCAGCGGCTCGGCCAGATTGTTGGCGAGTGCGTCGCTTTCGGCCAATAGCACCTTGGAGACGCCGGAGAGTTTGGCGGCCGCATCGGCCGCAGCCTTGGCGCCCTTGCCGGCAACCAGCACATGAACGTCGGAGCCGATCTGGCTTGCTGCCGTCAGCGCCTTGGCGGTCTGGTCGGAAAGGCTCGAATTGTCGTGATCGGCCAGAAGAAGAATGGTCATGATAATTGCTCCTGTTCTTGCCCGATTACAGCACGCCGGCTTCGTTCTTCAGCTTGTCGACAAGCTCGGCGACCGACTTGACCTTGACGCCGGCCTTGCGGCCACTCGGCTCCTCGGTCTTCAGCACCTTCAGCCGCGGTGTGGTATCGACGCCGAAATCGGCCGGGCTCTTCTTGTCGAGCGGCTTCTTCTTCGCCTTCATGATGTTCGGCAGCGAGGCATAACGCGGTTCGTTCAATCTGAGATCCGAGGTGATTACCGCCGGCAGCTTGATTTCGATGGTCTGCAGACCGCCATCGACTTCGCGGGTCACAGTTGCTTTGCCGTCACCGATTTCGATCTTCGAAGCGAAGGTCGCCTGGGCCGAACCCAGGAGGGCCGCCAGCATCTGGCCGGTCTGGTTGCTGTCGTCGTCGATCGCCTGCTTGCCGACGATGACAAGGCCGGGCTGTTCGGCATCGGCGACCGCTTTCAAGATCTTGGCAACGGCGAGCGGCTCGACCTGATCCTCGGTTTCGACCAGGATCGCCCGGTCGGCGCCCATGGCGAGCGCCGTCCTCAGCGTCTCCTCGGCCTTGGCGGGGCCGATCGACACCACCACCACTTCCTCGGCCTTGCCGGCCTCCTTCAGCCGCAGCGCTTCTTCCACCGAGATCTCGTCGAACGGGTTCATCGACATCTTCACATTGGCTAGCTCGACACCCGTGCCGTCCGGACGAACCCGGATCTTCACGTTGTAGTCGACAACCCGTTTGACGGGCACGAGAATCTTCATGGGCAACCCCCTTTAATTTCCAAATTGCCAGCCGTCAGTGCGGCCGTTCGGCAAGCAACACCCAGAAGGCGAAGAGCGGCGTATCGACCGACCTCATGGCATGTCTGATACCGGGAACATTGTAGAACGACCCGCTGATGCCGGGCGAAAACCACTCCCCGTCGCCTTGCTGGAACTCTCCTTTGGACAGCACGAGATAGACTTCCTCCGGCGCGTGATTGTGATCAGGATAGCGCACATCGGGCGCCATCAAAGTCACCCCGAACCACAGGTCGCTCCGCTCCTCCAATCCTCCCGGGCCGATGATCATGGCATTGGCATGCCCATCGACGAAGTTGTCGCTGGCCGTGCGGTCATACTTGGTGCGTCGACGCCATTCAAGCATTGGTTCGACGCCTTTGAACGCCTCGACCAATCGCGTCAGCGAAGCATAGGAAGTATCCACCGCGAGCGCCAGATCGAGGTGCTCACAGACGGGCAACCGGCTTCCCTCTCCGGCACGCGCGGCGCCCGGGCGCTCCAGCGCCGCAAAAAACTGGCGGACCGAGCGGCGGGCCTCCGGGGCTTTCGCGAACTGATCGAAAGCCAGAGACGCCGCATCCACGAAAAGCTGGAGGCTTTCCCCGCGTATACTCATATCATCCCTCCCGAGACGATCGGCCGACAAACGACCACTCCTGCGATCATATATCCTTTGCGATGCGCAGGCCGTCATAAATGGCGGCATGCGTGTTGCGCGCAGCGACAGCATCGCCGATCCGGAACAGCTGGAACTTGCCCTCGGGATTGCGAATGACGGACTGCGCCTCCCCGGAAAGAAGCTGCTCGTGCGACATCTCACCGAGATTGCTGGAATGCGGCCTCAGCTCGAAATAGAGCTCGTCGAGCGGGATGGTCCCATGATTGACGACGATCTGGTCGAAACTGCTCTGCCTGGCAATCCCGCCGTAATCGCTGCCGACATGGGCGACGAGCTGGTTGCCGCTCTTCTCGACGGCCTCCAGGCGATAGGTGACGGTGAAGGTCACGTCATGCTTCTGAAGAGAGCGCATATAGGGCACCAGGTTCATGGCCATGACTTCGGGCGCAAAGGACCGGTCCGGCGTCATGATCTCGACCTTGGCGCCAGCCTTGGCAAGAAACTCCGCCGCCTGAAGACCGGCATGGTCGCCGGCATCATCGAAAACAAGCACGTTGGTGCCGGGCTTCACGTCACCGGAGATGATATCCCAGGAGGAGACCACCAGCTCGTTGCCCTTCGTGAGAACCTCGGTATGCGGCACGCCGCCGGTCGCGATGATGACGACATCGGGGCGCTCGGCTTCGATCGCGTCGGCTTCGGCCCAGCTATTAAAGTGGAAAGTGACGTCGTATTTCTCGCACTGGCTCATGCGCCAGTCGATGATGCTGATCATTTCCCTGCGGCGCTCACTCTGGGCGGTGAGCCGGATCTGGCCGCCCGCATCGTTCGCCGCCTCGAAGACGACGACCTTATGGCCGCGTTCTCCGGCAACACGCGCCGCTTCCAGACCGGCCGGGCCGGCGCCGACGATAACGACCTTCTTCTTCACCTCGGCCTTCGGCAGAATATGCGGCATGGTCAATTCGCGGCCGGTGGCGGCATTATGGATGCAGTAGGCGGCCCCGCCCTGGTAGATGCGATCGAGACAGTAATTGGCACCGACGCAGGGACGGATATCCTCCTCCCGCTTTTCGATGATCTTGCGGACGATGTGCGGATCGGTCATGTGGGCGCGGGTCATGCCGACCATGTCGACCTTGCCGGCCGCGATTGCATGGCGGGCGGTGGCAACGTCAGGAATTTTCGCCGCATGGAATGTCGGGAAGTCGGTCGCAGCACGGATTTCGCCGGCGAAATCGAGATGCGGCGAATTCGCCATGCCCTGGATCGGGATTACGTCGGTCAAACCTGCGTCGGTATCGATATGGCCGCGGATCACGTTGAGGTAATCGATAAGGCCGCTCTCCTTCAGACGCTTGGAGATTTCGATGCCTTCCGCCTTGCCGGTACCGCCAGGGAGACACTCGTCGGCGGTATAACGCAGGCCGAGAATGAAATCGTCGCCCACCCTTTTCCGGATCGCCTTGAACACGTCAAAACAGAAGCGCAGACGGTTATCCAGCGAGCCGCCATAGGGGCCATCGAGTTCGTTGGTAAGTGGCGACACGAATTGGTCGATCAAGTGGCCGTAGGCCTCGAGTTCGACACCGTCCATGCCGCCCGCCTTCATGCGTTCGGCCGCGTCGGCAAAATCCTTGATGATGCGCTCGATATCCCAATCTTCCATCTTCTTCGGGAAGGCGCGGTGGGAGGCCTCGCGATGATGCGATGGGGCAACGACCGGCAGCCAGTCGCCCTTGTCCCAGCGGGTGCGGCGGCCGAGATGGGTCAGCTGGATCATGATCGCCGCGCCCTCTTCATGCACGGCATCGGTCATCTCCCTGATCCAGGGGACGATTTCGTCCTTGTAGGCAAGCAGGTTATTGAAAACAGGCGGGCTATCCTTGGAAACTGCGGCCGAGCCCGCCGTCATCGTCAGGGCCACCCCGCCCTTTGCCCGCTCCACCGTATAGGCGCGATATCTCTCCTTCGGCATACCGTCTTCCGGATAGGCCGGCTCGTGAGAGGTCACAATGATACGATTGCGAAGCCTTAGATGCTTGAGCTGGTAGGGCTGAAGGAGGGGATCATTCGACATGGGCCGTGGTTCCGGATTAAAATATCAAGGGAGACGCTAAGCGCAATGTACATGTGTGTCAACGATGAAAACAGCAGAGTCGTTATTTTTGACACTTATGTACATTTTTCTTGTGTGCAGCTTCATAATTTGATAGGAGATATTCCATGGATCAGGCTTTGAACGACACCGGCTGGCGGGGATCACAGGAGGGATGGCTGGAAGCAGCTTACCACTCCCTTCTCGAATCCGGCGTGGATTCGGTGAAAATTCTGCCGCTGGCGAAAAAGCTCAATCTCTCGCGCACGAGCTTCTACTGGTTCTTCAAGGATCGGGAGGAACTGTTGGCAGCGCTCGTGGCGCGCTGGCGCGACAAAAACACCGGCAATATCGTCAAGCAGTCGGAGGCCTATGCGGAATCGCTGGCCGAGGCGATGCTCAACGTCTTCGATTGCTGGCTCAATACCGATCTGTTCGACGCGAAATTCGAGTTTGCCGTGCGTAGCTGGGCGCTACAGTCCAACGAGCTTCTCGCCGAGGTTCAAGAGGCTGATCAGATCCGGATGGAGGCGCTCAAACGCATGTTCATGCGGTTCGGGCTACCAGAAACGACATCGGATGTCAGAGCGCGAACGACTTACCTCGTTCAGATCGGCTACATTTCCATGCAATCGAGGGAGGAACTCGCCGTCCGCATGAAACGGATTCCGGAATATATCGCGATCTACACGGGCGTTGTGCCGCAGCAGAGGGAGCTTGATCGCTTCTTCTCCAGGCATGGCTACAGGCCCGGTTAGAGGAGGCCTGGATGAGTGCTTCCTTGAGGATCGGCATTATTGGCGGCGGCGGCTGGCTGGGCGGAGCAATCGCCGGCTCGATTATCGATGCCGGCCTGGTCGATGCTCGAAATCTCTCCCTTTCCTATCGCAGTCAGCAGCCGGATCGTTTCCCGAATTCTTTCTGGACTCACGACAATCAGGCGCTTGCCGACCGCTCGGACGTGATCCTTCTCTCCGTCCGGCCGGATGACTGGCATGCTCTTGATGTCGATGCCGGCGGCAAGCTCGTGATTTCGGTCATGGCGGGCATCGGCCTCGCCGCGCTTTCGCAGCGCCACAAGACCGGTCGTGTCGTCCGCGCCCTGCCGAACGCGGCCGCCGAGGTGGCAAAGTCCTATACGCCCTGGATCGGCGCGAGCGATGTCACGGAAGATGACCGCGCGGTCGTCCGCGCCATTTTCGAGGCTTGCGGATCTGAGGATGAGGTCGCCAGAGAAAGCGACGTCGATTACCTGACAGGCCTTTCCGGCTCCGGACCGGCCTTCCCGGCGCTGCTTGCGGCAGCCATGATGAACGACGCCGTCGCACGCGGCCTGCCGGCCGAGATTGCGCGCCGCGCCGTCAACACGGTGATATCAGGCGCCGGCCGCCTTCTGGAACGCCATAAAGAAAGTCCGGACGACGTCGTCCAAACCTTTCTCGACTATCGCGGCACGACTGCAGCGGCCATCGAAGGCATGCGCGCGGCAGGGTTCGACGCTTCGGTCGCCAAGGGATTGTCCGCAGCATTTGAGAGATCGGTGAGTATGGGAAAAGCTTCCTGACAACCGTTGGGGCGGGCACTGCGGCACCCCGCTCGGCAACACCAGCCGCTAAACAGAGGGAACGAGAATGAAGAAATTACTTGCATCCACGTGTTTGACGTTCGGCCTGATCGGCGGGGCGTCTTTCGCCAGCGCTGCCGAATGCGGCAGCGTGACCATCGCCAGCATGAACTGGCAGAGCGCTGAAGTTCTCTCCAACCTGGACAAGTTCATCCTGAACGAAGGCTATGGCTGCAGTGCTGACATCACCGTCGGCGACACCGTCCCGACCATCACCTCCATGTCCGAAAAGGGCCAGCCGGATATCGCGCCCGAAGCCTGGATCGACCTGCTGCCCGACGTGGTCAAGAAGGGTACGGATGAAGGCCGCATCGTTCAGGTCGGCTCGCCACTGCCGGATGGCGGCGTCCAGGGCTGGTGGATTCCCAAATATCTCGCCGATGCCCATCCCGACATCAAGACGATCGGCGACGCGCTGAAGCATCCGGAACTGTTTCCGGATCCCGAAGATGCGAAGAAGGGCGCCGTCGTCAACGGCCCGCAGGGCTGGGGCGGCACCGTCGTCACCTCGCAGCTCTACAAGGCCTTCGAAGCCGAGAAGGCGGGCTTCACCCTGGTCGATACCGGCTCTGCCGCCGGTCTCGACGGTTCGATCGCCAAGGCCTACGAGCGCAAGGAAGGCTGGGTCGGCTACTACTGGGCGCCGACCGCGCTGCTCGGCAAATATCAGATGGTCAAGCTCGAAGCCGGCGTGCCGGAGGATGCCGCCGAATGGAAGCGCTGCATCACCGTTGCCGATTGCGCCGACCCCAAGCCCGCTGCATGGCCGGTCGACCACGTCGTGACCCTCGTTGCCAAGCCCTTCTCCGAAAAGGCCGGCCCCGAGGTCATGGACTACTTGGCGAAGCGCTCCTGGAGCAACGACACGGTCAACAAGCTGATGTCGTGGATGACCGACAACCAGGCAACCGGCGAAGACGGCGCCAAGCACTTCTTGAAAGAAAACAAGGACCTCTGGACCAAGTGGGTCTCGCCGGAGGCAGCCAAGAAGATCGAAGCTGCTCTCTAAAGCCAATATCGCGGTGCGCCAAAAGCGCACCGCTTCTCGCCGCCGATAAAATCAAAAAGACTGCCACGGCTCTTTGAAGAAAAGGGGAACCGAATGGAATGGTTTTACAAATTCCCGCATATGAACGACGACGCGCTTCGTAATCTGAAGAAAGCGATCGATGACGGCTTTCGCGGGTTCACCCGCAGCTATGGCGACGGCATCGAAAGCCTGTTCGTCCCGCTGCAGCATTTCCTCATCGCCGCCGAACGTTTCATGACGCAGACGCCGTGGCCGATCATTACGGCGATCATCCTCGTCATCGCCTGGTTTGCGAGCCGCAGCCTGAAGATCGTCGTCGGCTGTCTGGTGACGCTGATGCTGATCGGCTATTTCGACATGTGGGACGATACGATGCGGACGGTCTCGATGATCTTCGTCTGCACCGTGCTCTCCATCGCCATCGGCATTCCGATCGGCATATTGATGGCGCGCTCCGACCGGCTGCAGCGCATCGTCAACCCGATTCTCGACGTCATGCAGACGATGCCGAGCTTCGTCTATCTCATCCCGGTCGTCATGCTGCTCGGCATCGGCAAGGTGCCCGGCCTGATCGCCGTCGTCATCTACGCCATCCCGCCGATGATTCGCCTGACCGATCTCGGCATCCGGCTCGTCGACAAGGACGTGCTTGAGGCAGCTGACGCCTTCGGGACGTCGCGATCGCAGAAGCTGTTCAAGGTGCAGTTGCCGCTGGCGCTGCCCACCATCATGGCCGGCATCAACCAGACGATCATGATGGCGCTCGCCATGGTGGTCATCGCCTCGATGATCGGCGTCCAGGGCCTCGGCCAGCCGGTGCTCAAGGCGATCGCCAACCAGTATTTCACGCTTGGCATTTTCAACGGTCTTGCCATCGTCGGCATCGCCATCATCTTCGACCGAGTCAGCCAGGCATACGGCAAAAGGCTCCAGAAGCATCGGGAGACCGTCCATGGCTGAGCATCGTTTCGGCGGCATCAAGATCCACCACCTCTACAAGATCTTCGGTCCCAACCCCACCGCTTATGTCGATGCTGTTCAGAAAGGCCTGACCAAGGCCGAACTCAACGAAAAGCACGGCCATGTGCTCGGTCTCAGGGATATCAATGTGGAAATCCCTTCCGGCCGCATCCAGGTGATCATGGGCCTTTCGGGTTCGGGCAAGTCGACGTTGATCCGCCACATCAACCGGCTCATCGATCCAACCGCCGGCGAAGTGCTTGTCGACGGCGTCGACGTCGTGAAGATGAACGAGACCGAGTTGCGGACGTTTCGCCGGCAGCAGACGGCGATGGTGTTCCAGAAGTTCGCGCTGCTGCCGCACCGCAACGTGCTCGAGAACACTATCTTCGGCCTCGAAGTGCAGGGTATGGAGCGCGCCAAAGCCGTCGACGTCGCCATGCGCTGGCTGGAGCGGGTCGGGCTGAAGGGCTTCGAGCAGAGATATCCCAACCAGCTCTCCGGCGGCATGCAGCAGCGCGTCGGCCTGGCCAGGGCGCTCTCCAACGACGCCCCGGTCCTTCTGATGGACGAAGCCTATTCGGCGCTCGACCCTTTGATCCGCACCGACATGCAGACGGTGCTTCTCGACATCCAGAAGGAGATCAAGAAAACCATCGTCTTCATCACCCACGATCTCGACGAGGCGCTGCGGCTGGGCGACCAGATCGCCATCCTGCGCGATGGCGAAGTCATCCAGCAGGGCACCAGCCAGGACATTGTTCTGCGGCCGGCCGACGACTACATCGCCAACTTCGTCAAGGAGGTCAATCGCGGCCGAGTCATCCATGTCGAAGCCGTGATGACGCCGCTGCATTCCGGTGCGGCGCCGGTTGGACTGGCAATTGTGGCAGGAACGACCGTCGAAGAAGCCGTCCGCATGCTGTCATCGGCGCCAGAGGGCGACGCCAGGGTGGTTTCGCCTTCCGGGGAAACCTTGGGGCTCGTCACCTTCCGCCAACTCGCCAGTGCCATGGTGAACTCGCAGGAGGGGGTGGCTGCCCGACACGACAGTACCCTCTCGGTTGCTCTTTGAAGCCTGCTCTCAATGCGGCCGTGTCTGCGTTTCGCCGTCGACAGCGATAGTGGGCACGCCGCCTTTTGTGAACTGAAAGTCGGTGACCCGACGCCTGAGGAACCGCCATGTCGGAACTCTTCCCGCGTCTGTTTTCGCCCCTCAGCCTGCGCGGGCACATCTTGGGCGGGCGCATGCGGCAAATATGGCAAGCGATGGTGTGCCGGGCGACCGGCATATCGCCTATCATGCCGAGCGCGTGATGGGTGGCGCCGGAATGATTGTCGTCGAACCGATGCAGGTCCATCCCGCTGCCGTCCTGACGCGCGGGAATTTTCGTCCCGGTGACGATAATGTGATCCCTCACTTCAGAAAGGTCGCAACCGCGATCAAGCAAAACGGTGCGATCGCAATCCGGCAGCTCTACCATGGCGGTGCGCACGGCAACTCCGGCAATTCACACCACCCGCATTGGTCGCCATCCGGCTCGCCCTGCTATCACGACAGCGAAGGCTCGCATTCGATGAGCGAGGCGGAGATCTGGGACACGATCGACTGCTTCGTGCAGGCAGCGCGCCGCTGCCGCCGCGCGAACATGCTTAGCCAGCGGCCGCCTATACATTTTGCGCAGAACCAGTCCAGACTGCGTCGCGAAAAGCCAGTTGGCGGATAATATCGTGACCCGACAATTGCTCCAGGGCTGAGGAACAATAAGATGAACCTTGACCTGGACCATGATGGTTTGCGGTCCCAAAGCCAAGCCCGTTCATCCATCACCCCCAAAAAGGATGGAAGGGATCATACATCCGCACACCATCCCGTGCGTATGCCTGCATGCATGTCTGCCTGCCGAAGGCAATCTTAAGCGGTCCACTATAGAACCTTCGGCAGGCGACTGCGCGGCTCGCGACTGCGGCACATCTCCATTCGCGTCAGGCAATATATGCATCGCGGCGCCACCGCCGCATTGGTTGGTGACCTTCCAGCCACACGCGAAAATTTTGCCCTTCAGCGTAATCGTTTCATCATATTGCCAATTGTCCCGTGTTCTGCCAGTTCGTCCGTCAGGCCGAAACCGGATGTAATGGGAACTGTCGACAATCTATGTCTAGCTGGATTTTTGACATTTGCCGCGCCCGAACTCGGCCTGCATCGGCTTGCGCAAGGCGCAGGTTTCGATGCCGGTATCAGGCGGAAATCCAGTCGCGCGCACGCCTGCGCCCGGCGCCCGGACCGTCTACCATAGGGACTATCAACCGGCCCTGATGAGCACGCAGCGGAGAACGATGATCGAGACAATTGGCCGAGGTACGTGCATCAAGCCCACCGCCACGAAACTCGTCCTTCGTTCCGGCGTCTGCGGGCAATCGAGGGCAAGTCGAAGCAAGCGAATTGCACAACGGAAGCAGCATGACAGATAGTAGCACTCCGCAATTCTCATTTCGATTTCGCGGCTCGTCCTTCGACAATATGGTCGAAACCCTCGGGGGCGCTTTTGGCGCGTTCGATGCCGAGCCTGTCGGCCGGGCTCAGCAGTTCCATTGGGGATTGGATTTTTCTGCGGCTGACAGCGCTGTCCTGCTCACCGGCTATCACGAGGCGGAGTTTCAGTTCAATATCGAGCCGACCGTCGATACGACAGAGTATTTGTCGATCGTCGTGCCGCGCAGCGGCGGCATGGGGGTGGCTTACGGATCCCGCCTCGCCGAGGCGGGGCAGGGAAAATTGCTTCTCTACAATAATTTCGAACCAGACAGCGTCATCATGCACGGGCAGTCGAACGTCATCGACGAATTGCTGATCAACTGGTCCGTGATCCTCCAGACGATCGGCCAGACGTTCGAAATACCGTTCAGCGGCTCTCTCGATCTGCTGCCTGAACTGGATCTGTCGACGCCGATCGGCCGGACGATCGGCAATCTGACCGAAACGATCGCCATCGGCATGCGCGACGACGGCCCTCTGCTGCAGTCGCCGATCGCCATGGCGCATATGACGCAGGCGCTGGCCGATCTGGTCGTGCGGCTTGTGCCGAACCGGCTGTCGCATTTTCTCGACAAGGGGCCAGCCCTCATCGCTCCCCGGCATGTGCGCAAGGCGATCGAATTCATGCAGGCCAATATCGATCAGCCGATCACCATGCCGAAGGTCGCCGAAGCGGCCGGCGTCTCCAGCCGGGCGCTCGAAACCGGCTTTCGTGCTTTCAGGGGCACCTCTCCCGCCGCCTACCTGCTGACGCTTCGCCTGCGCGCGGCCAGGCAGGACCTGCTCAACCCCGAGAGCACCGAAACCATGAAGGCGATCTGTCTCAAATGGGGCTTCTTTCATTTCGGCCGGTTCTCCTCGGTCTATAAGTCGACCTATGGGGAGTATCCTTCCGAAACTAGGAAGCGCGTCTGTCGTCGATAATGCCCGTCATCGGCAAGCGCGCGGCGATCAATGCGAAGCGCTTTGCCGGCCGTGCTTACGGCGAGCAAGCCGGAGGCAAGGTGTAGTGCACTCTCATCGTCTTCGGATCCCGCTTGACGATCTCGATCATGCCGCCGCGCTCCGCCAGGGCATTGAGTTCCCGCAGCACGAGGGAATGCGCGATCCCCAGCCTGCGTGCGAAGGAGCGGCTGTCATGCGCAATCCCGAGCTTGGCTGCGACGAGAAGACCCGCCTGTATCGTTGTCAGCCTGCCATCCCCGGCTTGCGCAGCCGCAACGAGGGCAAGAAACCGATCGACGTCGGACGTCTCTTCCTTCACGCGGCGTTTCGCCCGCGGAAAGACACCATGATCGACTTCGAGGTCGGCGTATCGCTCTCCTTGCCGGCGCTGCCGAGCGGCACCAGCACGTTCAGCTCGGGATAATAACCGGCAATGCTGCCCCTCGGAATCTCATAGGGCACCAGGCGGAAATTCTCAGCGATGCGCTCGATGCCGTCATCATACTCGCCGATCACGTCGACCCGGTCGCCGGCCTCGGCATTCATCGCCTTCAGGTCGGCGGGATGAATGAAAATCACCTGCCGCTCGCCGTAGATGCCGCGATACCGGTCATCGAGACCATAGACGGTCGTATTGTATTGATCGTGCGAGCGGAACGTCTGCAGGGCGAAACGATGCCCCTCGCCTTTTCGTGCACGCTGATGCACCGTCTCCTCCGGAAGCGGCTCGGAGGAGAATGACGCCTTGCCTGCCGGCGTATCCCACTCCCGATGCGCAGCCGCATTGCGCAGGTGAAAGCCGCGTGGCTTGCGCAGGCGCGCATTGTAGTTTTCGAAGCCCGGAATGGTCGCCTCGATATGATCGCGGATGCGGTCGTAGTCGTCGGCAAGCTCGGCCCAATCGACGACGGCGGAGCCGACCGTCGCTTGGGCCATGCCGGCAATGATGCCGACTTCTGAGAGCAGGTGCGGCGAGGCCGGACGATTGATGCCGGCAGAGCCATGCACCATGCTCATCGAATCCTCGACGCTGACGAGCTGGGAGTTACCGGCTTCGTTGAGGTCCATCTCGGTGCGTCCGAGGCAGGGCAGGATGAAGGCCGCCTCGCCGGGCATGAGATGCGAATGATTGGGTTTGGTTGCGATGTGCACCGTCAGCTTCAGCCGCCGAAGCGCCTTTTCGACGAGGGCACTGTCGGGCGTTGCGCGCGCGAAATTGCCACCAAGACCGATGAAGGCTTCGGCCGAGCCGTCAAGCATCGCGCCGATCGCTGCCAGAACGTTGTGGCCATGTTCGCGGGGAACGGCAAAGCGGAAGTGTTTTTCCAGAGCATCGAGGAAATCGTCCGATGGCTTCTCGTCGATGCCGACTGTGCGGTCGCCCTGCACGTTGGAATGGCCGCGCACCGGGCAAAGGCCGGCGCCTGGTTTGCCGACATTGCCGCGCAGGAACATGAAGTTGGCGATCTCGCGAATCGTCGCGACCGAATGCAGGTGCTGGGTGACGCCCATCGCCCAGGTGCAGATGACGCGTTCGGCGTTGATATAGACCTCGGCCGCCCGCTCGATCTCCTCGCGGCTCAGTCCCGACTGGTCCTCGATCTCAGCCCAGCTCGTCGCCTCGACCGCGGCCCGATAGGCCTGGAAATCCGCGCAGTGTTCGGTAAGAAATGCATGGTCGAGAACGGAAGGCAGACCGGCGGCGACCGCTCTGTCTTCGGCGGCCAGCACGGCCTTGGCCATGCCCCGCACCGCGGCCATATCGCCGCCGAGCTGCGGTTGCAGATATTGGCTGGCGATCTCGGTCGAACCGCCCCGCAGCATCTCGATCTTGTCCTGCGGATCGGAGAAGCGCTCCAGGCCGCGTTCGCGGATGGGGTTGAAGACGACGATACGCGCGCCGCGGATCGCAGCGCGGCGCAGGTCGCCGACCATTCTCGGGTGATTGGTGCCGGGGTTCTGACCGATCACGAAGATCGCGTCGGCCTCTTCGAAATCCTCCAGAAGCACGGTGCCCTTGCCGACGCCGACGGCCTGGCGCATGGCAATGCCGCTGGCTTCGTGGCACATGTTGGAGCAATCGGGAAAATTATTGGTGCCGTAGACGCGCACGAACAGCTGGTACAGGAAGGCGGCTTCATTGCTGGCCCGGCCCGAGGTGTAGAATTCCGCCCGGTTGGGCGTATCGAGGCCCTTCAGGATGCCGCCGATCTCGGCAAAGGCATCCTGCCAGGAAACCGGCAGGTAGCGGTCGCTGACCCTGTCATAGCGCATCGGATGCGTGAGGCGGCCGTTGAGCTCGAGTTCATAATCGCTCAGCCGGCGAAGCTGCGAGACCGTATTGTCCGCGAAGAAGGCGGGTGTTGCCCGCTTCTCTGTCGCCTCCCAGGCGACCGCCTTGACGCCGTTCTCGCAGAACTCGAACGACGATCCGTGTTCCGGATCGCCCCAGGCGCAGCCCGGGCAATCGAAGCCATCCGGCTGGTTTGCCTTCAGCATGGTGCGCGCGCCTGAGATGGGCATGCCGCTTTGCAGCAATTGCTTGCCGCAGCTCTTCAAAGCGCCCCAGCCGCCGGCTGCCGCCGATTTCTTGCCAATGAATTTTGTGTCCATGCGCCCTGTATTGTCGAAGCGGACAAAACATCAAGGCCACAGCAACGATGGTTCGATAGAAAAAACCTATCGAAGACGGATCAGATCCAGGTTGATCGGGACGGTGACCTAACCGACTTCCTTCATGGCATGCCGTTCGCCAGGGGGCGAATGGGCCAGAATGCGGTTGCGACCTTGGGTCTTGGCGTCGTAGAGCGCCGCGTCGGCCTCGGTCAGGAGGCGGTTCGGGTTGGTTCGCAGAACAGCCCCGGTCGCGCAGGCCAAGCCGATGCTCGCCGTCACCCGCGAAAATTCGCTGCCGGAATGAGCGATATTTTCCTTGGCGAGGCGACGCGCGAATTGCTCGGCGACGATCATCGCCCCTTTGGCGCTGGTGTCAGGGAGAAATACCACGAACTCCTCACCGCCATAACGCGCGACGATGTCGGCCGGCCGGCTGACCGATTGGCGCAGACACTTGCTGACATCACGCAGGCATTGGTCTCCGGCGGGATGGCCATATGTGTCGTTATAGGCCTTGAAGCGGTCGATATCGACCATCAGCAGGCTGAACGGCGTGTTTTTCCTGGCGCTGCCTGCGGTTTCGCGCGCGAAGGCTTCGTCGAAGGCGCGACGGTTGACGATGCCGGTGAGGCCATCGGTCTCGGCCAGGCTCTTCAACTGCTCGGCCGACAGCCTGAGGGCCATTTCCGCCTGCTTCGTCGCCGTGATATCCGAGACGACGGCCATCGCCATGCCGTCTTCCGCAAGCCTTGTCCGGATGCTGCGCCAATCGCCGTTGTGAAGCTGAACCTCTTCGTCCTTGTTGCTGTGCAGTGAGACCGTGGCAGCCTTGATCCACCCGTCCACATCGTCGGGGATGCCGGGCCGCTCGCCGGTTTCCGCGACGCGGCGCAGGATATCGCTGATATGGGCACCGATCACGCGAGCATCTCTGGAGAGCGGAAACGCATCGCGATACTGGTCATTGCAAAAAACAAGAAAACCCTTGCTGTCGTACATGGCGATGCCATCGGACATGCCCGCCATCGCATGCGACAGCAGGTTCTTGCTTTCGCGCAATTCCCGCTCCAGGGCGACACGCTCGGTAACATCACGTGTCACGCCGGCAAGGCCGATCACCCGCCCCTGCCTGTCCCGCAATGGAACCTTGGAGGCGAGCAGGGATCTGCCCTCGATCTGCTCGGCCGAGTCGATCAGCGGCATGCCGGTGTCTATGACGCGCTGCTCGAGATAATATAATTCTTCGGCCAGAGGCCGCGACATCAGATTGAAGTCCGACAATCCGATCATCTCGGCCGTCGTCCGAAAACGAAAGAGACGAGTCATATTCTCGTTGACGGTAATGAAGCGGCTGTTTCGGTCCTTCACATAGAGGTAGTCAGGCGACTGTGAAAATGCGGTCACCAATATGCTTCGTTCCAGCTCCCATTGCTGCGTCTTCAGCAGCACTAAACCGCACAGCACAGTTGCCAGGCAGTTCAATGTCGTCAGAGGAAACCCGACACCGGCCAGAAGATGGGCATTCTGCAGGGTGGGAAGCGCCACCATGGATATCACAAGGACACCGCCAAGGGCGAGGCTCAGCAGCGCAACGTCCAGAGGTCTAGGAGCTCTGTTGCGCACGCAGAAATGCGCCGCCAAGCCTATACCGGTCGCGGCGACGATTGCCACGATACCATCGATCATTGCCGCGCCGCCGACAGCAAAACGAAAGGCGATCGCCAGCGCGGCGGCAAAAGCCGCCGCGATCGGCCCGCCAAACATGCCCGCCAGCGCAAGCGGTGAAAAACGCAAGTCGACATAGATGCCCGGGTTGAATTCGACCGCCAGCAATATCGATCCGATGGAAGCGCAACCGGTTATGATCCCGAAGGCAATTTTCTCCTGCCGGAACGAGCGACGCTGAATCTGGATCGAAAAATGCGCCCAGAGCGAGATCGCCAGGCAGACGAATGAAAGGTTGCCACCGAATTGCGCCCAGATGCCGTTCACCGCGTTAGGTCCACCTTCCACTACGTGTAAGAACCCATCATAGGGCAGCACTGGTTTGAGCTTGGTTAAACCGCAGACCTGTCGGCTTCATTGTTTGCCGACGCGCCTGGGAGCAGATCGGCAAGAGACATCATGTCCACGACGCGCTGCGGTTCGACTGCTAGCACCGGATGAATAAGGCAGGCTTAACAACCGCGCCCCAAGCGACGGGACACGCATCTTGCCGACACAAAAATGCGCCATCCGGACAGGATTGCGCAATCGGGCCAGCTGTAGCGCGCTGGTTGATCACCTTGAGGACAGCAATGCGTCGATCTCCGCGCGCGAGGGCATGGCGGGGGCCGTGCCCGGCCGCGTCACCGCAATTGCCGCCGTGGCGCAACCGAAGCGCACCGCTTCTGCCGGGGCATATCCTTCGGAGATCGCCGTCGCGAAGCCGCCCAGAAAGGCATCGCCGGCGCCCGTGGTGTCGACGACGTTGCCCGCAGAAAATGCCGGTACGAATTCGCTCCGATCGGCTGCGTGGTAATAGGCGCCGCGTGCGCCGAGCGTCAGAATCACCGCTCTTGCGCCGCGATCCAGCAAAGTGCGCGCCGCCGCCCGTGCCTGCTCATCCGTTTCGATCGCATGTCCCACCAATTCGGCTGCCTCCACCTCGTTCGGGACGATGAAATCACACAGGCCATAGACGCTGTCCGGTATGGTGCGGGCCGGCGCGGGATTGAAAATCGTCGTGACCCCTGCCCTTTTCGCCATCGACAGGGCATGTATGGCCGCCTCGAGCGGCTGTTCGAGCTGGGTCATGAAGATAGCCGCGCTTTCGATCTCCGCCCGGTTCGCATCGACGTCTTCAATGCCGATAAGACCGGCAGCACCCGGCGCTACGATGATGGCATTGTCGCCGGTCACTTCGTCGACGAAGATGAAGGCAGCACCGCTGGAAACGCCGTCCATCTTCATCACATTGGCTTTGACGCCCGCCGCCGCATAGGCCGCAAGGGCCATTTCGCCGAACGGGTCATTGCCGACCCGGGAGATAAAGGTCACTTTCCCGCCGGCCTTGGCCGCGGCGATTGCCTGGTTGGAGCCCTTGCCTCCCGGCCCAAGCGTGAAGCCGGACCCCATCAGCGTTTCGGCAATATGCGGCAGGCGTTTGGCCTTGTAGGCGGTGTCGGCGGCAAAAATCCCGAGAATGACGATTCCGCTTTTCCCGCTCATCGCAGAGCCTCCTCCGCCGGGATGACGCCCTTGGTCAGGAGGAAGCATCCGTAGAAACGCAGTTCCCCGGTTGCGATCACGCAATAGGCCTTTTTGGCGATATCGTAGAACGCCATCCGTTCGACCGGATACATCGGCGACGGCTGGCCTTCGGCGCGGTCGACAACGGCCTGGACTTCCTGTTGAAGCGGCGGAATTTCGTTAGGCTTGCCGATCACCTCCATGCGGCCCACCGAAGGCTGGATGGGGGTGTCCAGCGGAAAGACGGAAAGGATCGCATCGATCGCCTGCGGCGCGGGGATGTTTTCCATGCTCAGCAGCTTGCCCAGACGCGTCTGGCGCGCGATCGAATCCGATGGAAAATTAATGTCGGAGATGACGAGATAGTCGCCATGCCCCATGTTGCAAAGTGCTTGAAGAATATCGCCGTTGAGTTCGGCCCTGATTCCCTTGAGCATTGATCCTTCCATCCCTTTCTCGTGGCCGGACCACCGGCCGTGCTTCAATTCTTAATGTTTGGCGGTATCGGGCTTCGGCTTCGGGCACGGGCCGGTCGAACCCCGCACGACCAGCGCCCCATCGACCATCTCGTCTCGCCTGCCCGAGGGCTCATCGAGGAGAAGGCCGACCGCGCGCCGCGCCAGCATGTCCGCCGGCTGGCATATGGTCGTCAGCCTGGGAACGACGAGATTGGCGAGCGAAATATCATCGAAACCCGTCACCGACAGCTTGCGCGGCACGTCGATCTTGAGGTCGCGCGCCGCACGCAGCGCGCCGATTGCCTGCTGGTCGCTGGCTGCTGCAATTGCCGTGGGCCGGTCCTGCGGCGGGCGTGAAAGCAGATCGCGGGCAATTCTTTCGCCGGATTCGTAGTCGAATTTGCCGTAGGCGATTTCCAGTTCGACCGGCTCGCCTGTTTTGCCGAACCTATCGATGCGACCGACGAAGCCTTGCCGGCGCATGCGTCCGGCCTCGGTGTCGGGCGGCCCGGCGATATAGGCGATGTGGCGGTGCCCGAACTCATAGAGATGGTCCGCCATCAGCGCGGCCGCCTGCGCATGGTTGGTCGAGACCAGAGGAAAGGCGCCGAAGCGCCGGTCGAGCGAGATGACGGGAATCGCGGCCTCCAGATGGAGCCCCGGACTGTCGCTCGAAGCCACCACGATGATGCCGCGCACAGACCGGTCGAGAAACGCCAGGACATGGCTCTGCTCCGCGTCGCGATCGTCATGCGAACTTGCCAGCATCAGGCTATGTGCGCGTTCGAGCGCCGCGCGCTCGACGCTGGCCGCAAGCTGCGCGAAGAATGGGTTGGTGATGTCTGGAACGATGAAGCCGATGACATCGGTTCTGCTGGTGCGCAGCGCTCTCGCGGTGACGTTCGGCCGGTAACCGAGCGCTGAGATGGCGTCGTTGACCTTTTCGCGCAGCATGGGTTTGACCGCCGCTTCGCCCGACAGCACGCGCGAAACGGTGCCCACGGATACACCGGCATATTCGGCGACATCCTTGACTGTGGGCATCTTTGACATTTTCGACCGTCCCGCAGCTATTTTACCGCTCCAGCGGTCATCCCCGCAATGATGTGCTTTTCCAGCACAACGCCGACAGCGACCAGCGGAAGGATGCCGGCGGTGGAAAGTGCGGCCATCGACCACCAGTTGATGCCCTGGCTGCCCGTCTGGCTGGCAATCATCACCGGCAGGGTGTTGGTATTGGTCGAGGTCAGCAAGGCGGCAAAGAAATATTCGTTCCAGCACAGGATCAGCGCCAGCAGGAAGGCGGCGACCATGCCCGGCAGAACGAGCGGCACGATGATGCGGGCAAAGGCGCCCCAGATCGACAAGCCGTCGACCAGCGCGGCCTCCTCGAGCTCGACCGGTATGGTGGCGAACTGGTCGCGCATGATCCAGACCACGATCGGCAGCACCATCAGCGTATAGACGGCGATCATGCCCACATAGGTGTCGAGCAGCGCCAGCTCCTTGTAGAGAACCAGGAACGGCAAAGCGAGAACGACGGGCGGCATGATGAGCTGCGACAGGAAGAAAAAGGAAATGTCGGAATTGCGCATATGGCCGAACTTGTAGGAAAAGCGGCTGAGGCCATAGGCCGCGAGCGATCCGAGCACGACCGCAAGGGCGGATGCGGTGACGGAAATGATGACGCTGTTCCAGAGCCTGCGCATGAACTCGTCGCGCACCGTCGATATCTCGAAAATCGTATCGGGAGACAGCCCGAGCGAGCGCCAGCCGAGCCAGCTGGGCGCAAAGTTGAACCAGGGGATCAGATTGCCGCGCATGACATCCGCGGCTGTCTTGAACGAGGTCGACACCGTCCAGAACAGCGGGAAGATGCAGACGAATGCCCAGATGATCAGCAGGCCATAGACGGCGAAACGCATGGCCCACCAGCGGATGCGCTGGCCGCGCCCGTATTTTTCGAAATCGATCCGAACCATCAGAGCCTTCCTGTCATGCGCTTCACGATACGGTCGGAAATCTTCATCAGCCCCGTCATGCCCACGACGATGATCACCAGATAGACCAGCGCGAGCAGGGTTCCATATCCGACATTCGAACGGTCGCGGTATTCGCGATAGATGAAACTGGTGACGGAATCGGTCGCGCCGCCGGGACCTCCCGATGTCACCGTGATGATGATGTCGGCGAGCTTCAGCTTGAAGATGATGCGGATCATCACCGCCGTCACCGAAACCGGCAGCATCAGCGGGAAAATGACCTGCCAGAAACGTTGCCATTTGGTGGCGCCGTCGACTTCGGCCGCCTCGAGCACCTCCCTGGACAAAGCCTGCAGCCCGGCAAGCAGCATGATCATCATGAAGGGAATGAAGGTCCAGGCATCCATGATCATGATCGACAGCCGCGCCGTCAGCGGATCGCCGAAGAAGGAGGGATTTTCCCATCCGAGCCAGCGGGCGAAACGCGCGACCGGACCGAAACGGGTCTCCAGCATCGACTTGCCGACCATCCAGCTCACTGCGACCGGCGACAGCATCAAGGGCACGAGGAAGGTGACGCGCCAGAACTTGCGGGCAAGGATTTCCTGGTTGAGGAGCAGCGCCAGGCCGAAGGCGATCGCATATTCCACCGCTATCGCCAGGCAGTAGAGGATCATGTTGAGCAAGGCGTTGGCATAGAACGGGTCGGCGATCATCCGGCGCACATTGTCGAGCCCGTTGAAGCGCCGCCCGGCGGAAGAGGCGAGGTTCCAGTCGGAAAAGCCGATCCAGAGCGCAAAGAGCAGCGGAAAGACCACCATCGACACGACGAAAAGTGCTGCCGGCAGAACGAAAAGCGCCTTCTTGCCCGCTTCGCCGTGAATGACGACACGGGTGACGCAAAGAACCGCGGCCCAGAGAAAATAGGCATAAAGAACCGGCCGCCAGTTCGCGAAGCCCCAACCGGTCCAGCCCAGTTCATGCATACCCTGCAGTACGAACGACGCTATGAACCATAGGGCGCTGAGCCACAGGGCCGCGCGGCCCCAGAAGCGGCGGCTCGCGGAAATGGAGCCGGCTTCGACCGTGTGGAGCAGGTCGCCTTCGACTGTCGACATGATATTCCTCGTCCGGACAGAATGGGCGCTGGCGAAATCGCTTCCGCCAGCGCGTATGAGTCAGCGATCAGAGCCCGAGGCTTGCCCGGTAAAGCTTCAGCTGGCTGTCGCGGCCGATCTGGTCGGTGATCTTTTCCCAGGCAGCCGCGATCGCATCCGCGGTTTCCTGTGCCGATTTATACTGTCCGGCAAAGCCCTTTGCCAGTTCGTCCTCGGCAACGGAGTAATATTGGAAGATGCCGGGAATGCGCGGCTCGATGGCGGCGTTCGGATGGTTGTAGCTGTCGGCGTTCGAACCGAGATAGTCCTCGATATAGGCGCGGTCGTAACCTGCCTTTTCCCATTCGTCGTAGTTGAAGTTGGACTGACGATAGGGCTGGAAGCCGGAAGGATAGGCCGACGTCCACAGGGACAGATCCTTGCCGCCGAGATGGGCGGCGGCAGACCAGGCGGCCTTGCGCTTTTTCTCGTCGCCGGAGACCTGCTTGGTGACGTAGATGCCCCAGCCGAGATAGGCCATGTTGGGCGCTTCGTTGTACTTGTCTTCCCATTGCCCGGTCTTGCGGTTGTAGACGCGGTTGGAGCCGCGGTTGATGCCGAAGCCGACCACATCGCCCACGACCGACGTGTCCGAGGTGCGAGCGCTGGAGCCGACGTCGCCCCACCACATCAGCATGGCGCCGGTGCCTGCGAGGAACTGCGAGAAAGCCGTGGTGCCGGGGTCAGCATTGATCTGGTCGGCCGGATACGCCTTGGCGGCGATCAGATCCAGGACGTCCTGGATCGCCTGGACCCAGGCGGGGTTATTGACCAGCGGCTTCATGTTTTCGGGATCGAACAGCCAGGCTGGGTCGCCGGGATATTTGGCATAGGCCGTCGCGCGGTTCTCGATAAAATAGAAGCCGAAGCCGCCCCAGCCCTTGAGCGGATCGAGATAGCCGTAGGCCGGCTGGCCGGTCAGCGGATCGGTCTTGCCGATCAGCGCCTTGGACGCCGCATTGACCTCCTGCCAGGTCTTCGGCGGCTCGGCCATGCCGCTGATCGAACCCTCGCCGAAGTAATCCTTGCGGTAAGCGAAGGTGTGGCAGTCGCCGTCGATCGTGACGCGATAGGTCTTGCCGTCCCAGGTGCCGACCGGCGGCTTGAGGTAGCTCACCAGGTCGTCGGCTTCGATCTGCTTTGCAGCCCAGTCGGGCATCTCGTCCAGAAGCCCGCGCCCGGCGGTGTCGCCTTCGAAGGGCGCGCCCATTTCCAGAATGTCGAAATCGACCGTGCCGGTTGCGATCGACTGCTGAAGGCGGGCGTTGTAATCGGCCTGGGCAAGATCGATCCAGTTGATCTTGGCGCCGGTATAGGCTTCCCACGGCTTCAGGAAACCGCGGAACAGGAAGTTGTGCAGATTCTGGTTGTTGAGCCCCATGAAGGTCAGCTCGACGCCGGCGAATTCGCCCTGCTTGACATTGCCCTTGGTCGGACCGAGGCAGAGCTCGCCGACCTTCTGCCAGTCCGCATCCGTCGGCGATCCCTTGCCGACGCCCGGAATCTGCAGGATCTGGGCGCGCACGTCATCGCCGGCAAACGCCATGCCGGGAATCCCGCCGATCGCGCTCGATACGCCGAGCAGAGCCGCGGCACTTGCCGTTCCGCGCAGAACGTCCCGGCGGCTTGCCTGACGGCGCATCAATGCATCGTATATTTCAACTTTCATATCTTCCTCCTCCACGTTTCCTGGCGCTTTCGCCCGCCGGCCTTGCCGGGTCGGCTCCTGTCCAATTTTAAGACTGGCTCGATACAGAACTATCTGGTAAGCAAGAAATGAAACGTTTCATATCCTGCTTGAAACCGCTCCTCCCGGTTTCGCCGGCGAGCATCAGACGGCCGGCGGGAAAAGTCAACAAGAAATGAAACGTTTCATGGGAGAGGTTCGACGGGTGCTTTGAGGAGGCGCAGCGGCCGGTTTTGCCTGCCGCATCCTCTCGGACACACGGCAAGGCATGCATGCCCCATGAGTCAGCTCGGGGGCGCCGAAAGCAAGTGGGAGGCACATGGCTGAGGTCAATATTTCAGGGGCGCAGAAGGCTTACGGCGCCGTCAATGTCCTGCATGGCGTTGATATAGATATTCGCGACGGCGAATTCGTGGTGCTCGTCGGCCCGTCCGGTTGCGGCAAATCCACCCTGTTGCGCATGGTCGCCGGGCTGGAAAGCATCACCGGCGGCACCATTTCGATCGGCGAAAAGGTCGTCAACAATCTGCCGCCGAAAGACCGCGACATCGCCATGGTCTTCCAGAGCTATGCGCTCTATCCGCACAAGACCGTTGCCGAAAACATGGTCTTTGCGCTGCGCCTGCAGAAACAGCCGGCCGAACTCATCAAACAGCGCCTGCAGGCGGCGGCCGAAACCCTCGATCTCGTGCCCTATCTCGACCGTTACCCGCGCCAGCTGTCGGGCGGCCAGCGGCAGCGCGTGGCGATGGGCAGAGCCATCGTCAGGTCGCCGCAAGTCTTCCTGTTCGACGAACCCTTGTCGAACCTCGATGCCAAGCTGCGCGTGCAGATGCGCAAGGAAATCAAGGAGCTGCACCAGCGGCTGAGAACCACAACCATCTACGTCACCCACGACCAGGTCGAAGCGATGACCATGGCCGACAAGATCGTGGTGATGCAGGGCGGCAAGGTCGAACAGATCGGCACGCCGCTGAAACTCTACGACCGTCCCAACAACACCTTTGTGGCAACCTTCATCGGCTCGCCGTCGATGAACCTCCAGAAAGGCCGCTACAAGGCCGATGGCGCTATCTTCGTCACCGAGACCGGCGATGAGATCGCACTTGGTTTCATCCCGGAAGCCGCCGACGGACAGCCCGTCCTGCTCGGCATTCGGCCCGAACACCTGTCGCTCGCCCAACATGGCCTGAAGGCAACCGTCAACGTCACCGAACCCACCGGCCATGAAACGATGGTGTTCCTGCGCTACGGGCCGGGCGAACTCGTCGCGGTGTTCTCGGAACGCCACGAATTCGAGCCCGGACAAGTGGTCACCGTCGCTCCCCGCACCGACAAGCTCCACATATTTGATGCCGGCTCGGGCAAGTCGCTGCGGCTCGATTGAGCCCGGCGCCTCGCTTGAGTATTTTCGATTTTCTTTGAATTCGGGGCGATCTCATGCACTAGGACGGTTCGCACGGGGACCGCCCTCATCTGACCGAAGCATTCATGCCGGCATTACCTCCTGCCAGCAAAGCGTCCTGCACCATTGCAGCATTCAAGAGCATATGAAGCGCCCCAAGAATTCGCGCATCGATTCCGGTTCATATTTAGAACAGAGAGACAGGCATCAGGTTGATGCCGTCTCCACTGCGCCAACCTCTCCATCAGCCCATGACATAAATCTCGCTGATGATCTCTTTGGTGGTTTCGATATAGCCTGTGATGTCATCGTCCGTCATCGGAAGGGTCAAGCCGAGCTGGCCGCGATGAACGGGAAAATACCCGCGAGTGGCCATCTCCAGCGCGTAGATCATCATCTTTTCATCATCGATTTTATGCCAATAATCCCGGTGCGTGGTAATCGTCTGTCCCACTTGCTTGGTGAAGGCATAGCCGAGAACCGAGAATTCCCCGAATATGAGAAATGGATGGCCTTTCGCCTCGGCCCACGCGTTCAGCTCCCTCTTCACCCTCTGTGCCATCATGTTGAGGGTTTCATAAGCACCATGATCCATGACCTTCATCGTCGCCAGACCAGCGGCACAGGCCAGGGGATGGCCATGATGCGTTCCCGACATCATGACCTGGTTGTCCTCGACAACCTGGAAAATGCGCCGCTGGCCGCCAACGGCTCCGATTGGCAATCCTCCGCCGATCATCTTGCCAAACACAGTCAGTTCGGGTTTGATTCCGTAAATACTCTGGAGCCCTCCGAAAGCCGCGCGCAGGGTGATGGTCTCATCAAAAATCAGCAATATGCCGAGTTCACTCGTGAGTTCGCGCAACTGGCGAACGAATTCGTGATCCAGAGATACGATCCCGCCTGCACATGACTGGAGTTCCAGAATAAGGCAAGCGATGTCGCTGCCATGACGTCTCAGAATGCTTTCGCAAGATTGGAGATCGTTCTGGACCAGCGTCACCACATTGTCGGTCTTGTACGCGGGGATGCCATCGGAGTCCGGCAAGGATTTGGGGCTGAAATCCGGGCCGGGGAAGCTGGCTGGGCTGGGGTGCACGGAGACCGCAAGATCATCGGTGAATCCGTGATAACCGCCTTCGAACTTGGCGATTTTCCGCCTTCCCGTGTATCCTCTCGCGATACGGATCGCTCCGAGGCAGGCCTCGCTGGCTGAGCAAAAGAACTTTGCCTGCTCGACAGAATCGATCCTGTCGCAGAGCAACTTGGCAAGCTCGAGTTCATGGCCAGTAGGGTTGCCGAACGAGAAGCCGTTAGCCAAGAGCTCCTGCGTCGCCGCCATGACCGCTGGATGATTGTGGCCGATCACGTTGGTCGAGAAGTTGTTGTTCAGATCGAGCAGGCGTTTGCCTTCGATGGTATAAATATATTGCCCTTCGCCCCTTTGGGCGAAGACTGCATGTGGGCCGTAGTTAAAGGTTCGCCTGCTGAAGCCGCCTGGTATCACACCTCTTCCGGTTTGCGTCATGTCCTTGGACAGATGGAAGGCGGTCGAGAAATTTCTCAGCGAGGTCTGGTAGTCAAGCATCATCGTCACTCCGTTGATTTATTCCGGCGCCGGAGGTTCCGACACATTGCCACTTCATCGAGCCGGGTCCGCTGGCATAACGAGACGCGACTTGAATATGGTTCAGCTGTCGGCGGTCGCTTCTGCGAAAGTCTTGTCGAGACGATCGTAAAGGGGTCGGTTTGTGCTGCGGATCCGCAGGGCGGTCACCACGCCCGCCATACCGATCACCACGACCGCTACGGGGAACAGACCGACGAGCATGTTTTCGCTGCCCGTCAGCAAGGGAAGATTCCGCGATACTTGTATGAAGGCGGCGAGCAGAGCGATCGCCGCCACAGACGGAGCGATTAGAACCCTGAGAGGCGAGAAGCCGCGCAAGCCATTGCGGAAGAACAGGATGATCGACACCGAAACCAGCACCTGAACGGCGAGGATTCCGATGCCGGCAAAGGCCACAGTCCAAGCATACACCACTGCGAACGGATCGGCGCCGATGACCACGAACCCGAGCAAGACCGCGGCGACAAGGACAGCCTGAACACGCCCTGCCACGTAAGGCGACGCATTGACCTGATGTATGGCGGCGAGCCGCTTCCAGATGAGGCCGTCGCGTCCGAGCGCGAAGAAATATCTGTTCAAGGTGTTGTGGAATGAAAGCAGGCAGGCAAACAGGCTCGTCATAAGCAAGACGTTGACCGCGACCGTGGACCAGGCACCCAGCACATCCGCGATCGCCCCGATGTAAAAACCTTCCAGCGACTCGCTTGCCTTGGCGGCAACGGCAGATGCGCCATAATATTGAACGACGGCCCAGCTCACGAATGCATAGAACACCGTAATGATGGTTACCGCCGCAACCGTCGCCCGCGGGATGGCCCGGTCAGGATTGCTGGCTTCCTCGCCGAAAATCGCCGTCGCTTCGAAACCGATGAAGGCACTGACGACGAAAACGAGCGTCACGCCGAGGCCGGGTGAGAATACGTCGGATGGGGCAAGGCCGGCAAGTGTCAGCCCTTGGGCGCCGCCGCCCATAAGGACCACACCGACGGCGAACAGCGCGAGGATCAGAAGCTCGGCGATCATGCAGATCCCCAGAAGCCTTCCGGAAAAGACGATATGGCGTTGTCCGCACAGGAGTACGGCCACAAGCGCCACCAATGACCAAGCCCACCACGGCAGGTTGATCCCGAGAGACAGCATCGCTGCCTGGCAGAACACGCCGAGCTGCGCATAGACACCGATCTGGATCGCAAAATAGGTCACGAGCGCGAGGAATGCCCCGGCCACGCCGAGCGGCCGGCCAAGCCCCTTGGATATATAGGAGTAGAATCCTCCCGCGCTGCTGACATGGCGGGCCATGGCGGTGAATCCGGCCGAAAAGATCAGGTAGAGCAGACCAACCAGAACAAAAGCACCGGGTACGCCGATATTGCCGAAAGCGAAGGCCGGAGGTGTGGCGCCCACGACAGCGGCCATCGGCGCGGCGGCGGCCACCACGAAAAATACAATGTGCGCCACTCCGATCGAGTTGGCCGCGAGTTTCTGTTTCGCGGGTTGTGAGATTTCATGGATTGTCATGCAATTCCCCTCCAATTACGTTTGGATTTTAGCTATCCTCATGGTGTGCCGAGCTGGGTCATGCGTCCATCACAGAGCATGCCAGCAAGATGACAATTTACGACAGATTCAGGAAACACAGGGAACATGGTAGCTCGAAACAAGCCAGTGACAGCCTCCGTCCGGGTACTGGTGCTGCAAGCCATCATCCAAAGCCTCCCGAGAGCCGGAGCGGATCTGAAGGCGCTTCTCGTGCGCCATGGCCTGTCAAACACTCGAATCGGCAATCCGAATGCCCGCATCGACATGCGCGACTATTTCGAGTTCTTCGAAGACGCCGCCAGAGCATTCGAAAACCCTGCGCTGGGCGCTCGCCTCGGTTTTGCCTTGCGGCCAGGTGATCTCTGGCCCATCGGACTTCTGCTCATGCAGGCGAGCTCGATCGGCTCGGCGCTGACTTATTATGCCCGCTACGCGACGGCGTTTCAGACGGCGACAACTTTCTCCCTGCAACCCGCCTCGCAGGGGCTGGTGTTCGGCTACAAAGTCCATGCGGATATAAAACCGAAAAGCCTTTTCCGACAGGACAACGAATTCACGCTCGCCTGCATCTGCAGCCAGTTGCAAATGGCCTTCGACAGCGACTGGCGGCCGCTGGAGGTGCATTTCGAACATGCGAGCAACGGTCAAGATGCGACCCTGCAACGGATGTTCGGCGCTCCTGTCCAATTCAACCAGACCAGAAACTGCATTGTCATCGACCGGCGAGACGCCGAGCGGCAGTACAGGATAGAGGACCGCGACTTCATCAACGTGCTGAACCAGCACATGGCGTCCGTCATCGCCTCGAGCAATCAAGACGTTTCAGCCACTGAGCAGGTAAGGGCATTGATAAGCGTCCGGCTGGGCCTGGCATCAGTGGAGCTGAATGACCTCGCCGCCGAAATGGCGATCACACCTCGCACGCTCCAGCGGCGGCTCGCCGAGGAGAACACCTCTCTGCGCACCATTCTGAAGGACTATCGAGAGCAGATGGCAATTGCGTATCTTACACAAGGCAACATGACGGCCGAAGCCATTTCCACAGCACTCGGCTACGCCGAGTCGACGGTGTTCTCACGTGCATTCAAATCCTGGACGGGCAGCAGTCCTTTCACAAGGATTGCGGCGGACGTGGATCAAGACGACGAAGCCGGAGATGGGACCCTGCCCCCGGCGCCCGTCGGTTCGGCCTGATACCAAAAAACCAAAAAACACCGCTCGATGAGCAAAGGCATGGTCGCATCCGATCAGTTGATCTAGCTCTCTACAACGCGATGCCGGAGAGCCGGTCTATCGCCGACCAGATGCGCTTGGCATAACGAGGGTCGAAGAGCGCGTGATAGCCACCCGTATGCCAGAAGACGACCGGCCCTTTCAGCTCCTTCCTGGCGGCAAGGTCGATGATGGCGGCGACCGCCTTGCCGCTGTAGACGGGATCGACCATCAGACCCTCTTTGGTCGCCAGCAGATCGATCGCCTCGTAAATGCCGGCAGCCGGCAGCCCATAGCCCTCGCCGAGATAGGCTTCGGTGATGTTGATGTGATCGCGCGTCAGCTCGACCTCTGCATTGATCAGATGCGCGCCGCCTTGGGCGAACGAAAGGTAGGCGCCGGCCACGTCGGGATAGACGTCTTCCGCCACGACGATGCCACGGATTTCGCTTTCGAAACCATGGAGTGCGTTGCCAAGGACGAGGCCGGCATGGGTTCCGCCCGACGAGCTGGCATGGACGATCGTCCCGACGCTCCGTCCGTGCGCGCGCATCTGGTTGCGGAGTTCGCCATAGGCCAGCGCAAATCCCAGGCAGCTTCGTTCGGACGCACATCCGATCGGCAGCCGGTAGACGCACTCCCCGGAGCGTTCCAGGTCATGAACAACAGTCTCCGCAAGCTCAGCGAGTTCATGCCAGTTTACGTTGCCGACAAATCGCAGGTCGGCGCCGAAAAGACCGTCGAGCATCAGGTTGCCGACAGGCTCGCGCGGCTCGTCATGACAGAGCAGCAGCGTGCATTTCAGTCCAAGAGCAGCAGCGGCGGCGGCAACCGCCCGCGCTGCATTGGAAAGGCGCGAGCCCTCGGCGACCAGATGCGTTGCGCCGCAGGCCATCGCATGGGCCAATTCGACCTCCAGCTTGCGAACTTTGTTGCCCGCGAGACCGACGGACCCGATGTCATCGCGCTTGCACCAGACCTCGACGCCAATCGCCTCGCTGAAACGTTCGAGACGCTGTACCGGTGAAACGAACCCGCGCAGATCGAGGCGCGGCAATCCTTCCAGCATTTCCAGGGCAGTCATCCGATAATCCTCTACACATCTGAGATGAGAACCCTATACACAGGGAGGGATAGTGAAATCCGGACAGTGGATACTTGGCTTCTGACAAAATGAGCGGCGAGGATGGTACTGGGGGCGATCAAATGCTGCCGCCGGATTCGATCGCCATGAAGATCGTGCAGCTCGCCGAGGTCACCTCTTTCCCGATGGATCGGCACAGCTGGGGTCAATTCGTCTACTCGGTCGCGGGTGTCATCGAGCTGACGGTGAAAAGCAGCCGCTACGCGGCACCGCCGGATTTCGGCGTGTGGCTGCCGCCGGAGACCGAGCATCTGGCCTGGGCTGGCGACGAAACCTCCTATCTGTTGCTCGACATCGAACAGAGGCTCTGTGACCGCCTTCCCAGTCAGGCGAGCATTCTCTCGGTCGGGCCGATCGCCAAGGCGATCCTTCTGGATCTGAAGAAACGCGGGATCGGGGAGCCTCGAAATGCGGACGATGCCCGGTTGATGCGCGTTTTGATCGATCAGCTGAGTGTCGGGTCGCCACTGGAGAGCTTCCTGCCGCTGTCGGATGATCGCGCGTTGAAGCCGGTGCTGGAAGCGCTCTGCAAGAACCCCGGTGACGGCCGCTCACTGGAAGAATGGGCAAGGCAAGTTCACAGCACCGAGCGTACTTTGGCCCGGCGCTGCAAACGGGATCTCGGCATGAGTTTCGTGAAATGGCGACAGCGGCTTCGCCTCTCCCGGGCGGTTGCCATGCTTTCGGATGGGCTTTCCGTTCAAACCGTCGGCCACAAGCTCGGTTACAGCACGACCTCCGCCTTCATTGCGATGTTTCAGGCGGCGATCGGCGCGACGCCGAACGCCTTCCGTGGTCGTTTGCGCGAGGAAGACGAAGGCCTGCGGTAAAGCGTGTCGCCTCTTCCACAGGCCGAGCGGGAACCGGAGCCCCTTATCGCCCTCCGAGTAAAGTGATCGTCATGGACCTATCGACATAGGGCCGGCGGCTGTTGAGCAGGGGCGGTCGTCATGATTTACCTGCGACTGAAGGACGGTCACAAGGCCGCAACTTTCGCCCTCGTTCTTCATACGCGACGCGCCTCAGCCCGCTCGTCCCTCGAGGAGATATCGGCGCTCGGTCGGAAGACAGTTCAATCGCTATGGTTTGCCGCAGATGGGTATAGACCGCCTGATTGTTCGCCAGCATCGGATAGCCTGCAGCAAGGCTTCGCACATGACGCATATGGGCGGCCCGTATGGCGGATCGACTGGCGACTGGCGTTTTCATCTGTCGCGCGAACTTGATCTCTTCGCCGCTGAGGTCATAGTAAATCATTGAGTCTTCTGAGGAATGCTGGTGCTTGTTCTCTCCAAATGAACTAAACTCGTGCGATAGTTTTATCTCGCTGACATTCATCGGATCATCATCATGAATATCAGGCAGATGACCGACAGCGCCGAGCAGTGGCTGACGACGTTCATTCTGAACGAATGGACGTTCTTTCAGCTTGCGATCATCATCGCCGGCTACAGTTTTGCGTCCTTGCTTGCGTCGCGCACGGAGCCTGCGATGGAGGCAAAGGCGCGCCAGATCAAGGGCAATCCAGATCTGCTTCGGGTCATCATTGCTCCGATGCGCCGGATGATGTGGCTTTTCCTTGTGGGGTGGTTGTGGCTCGCAAACGTCGTGTTGAGCAAGAGCGCGTGGCCCTCACAACGCTGGCTTGTGTCCACGGCTCTGACGCTGGCAGCAGCATGGTTCGTCATCTCCGTCCTGACCAAAATCATCCGCAACCCTACCCTGTCACGCGCCGTCGCGATCGTCAGCTGGAGCTATATCGCTCTTTATGCGGTCGGTCTTGACGGCCCGGTTCTATCTGCTCTTGACGAGCTCGCGATTAATTTAGGTGCGGTGAGACTCTCACTTCTGCTTGTGCTCAAAGCCCTCGCGTTGGCGATCGCCTTGATCTGGATAGCCGTCCTCATTGGCAATATGCTTTCCCACTGGGTTCAGCAGTCGGCCGATTTGTCGCCTTCCATCAAGGTGTTGATCAGCAAATTCATCAAGATCAGCCTGATCATAATCGCGGGAGCTATCGCCTTGTCGGCGACCGGGGTCGACCTTACGGCGCTGACCATTTTCTCAGGCGCGGTCGGCGTCGGAATCGGCTTCGGCCTTCAAAAAGTGGTATCAAACTTCATATCCGGCATTATCATCTTGATCGACAAGTCAATCAAGCCGGGTGACACGATCACACTTGGCGACACGTTCGGGTCGATCCGTGACCTGCGCTCGCGGTTTGTTTCTGTCATCACCCGCGATGGCAAGGAGTACCTCATTCCGAACGAAGACTTTATATCGCAGCAGGTAGTCAACTGGTCGTTCTCGAGTGATTATGTACGAATAGACGTCGACTTCGGGACGTCCTACGACAGCGATCCCCATCAGGTCGTCAGGATCGCCATTGCGACGGCATCGACGGTGCCCCGGGTCGCAAATCAGTATAAACCTCCCGTCTGCTGGCTGACCGGCTTTGGCGCATCGTCGCTCGATTTTCGGCTTCGCTTCTGGATCTCGGATCCAGCGAACGGGCTGACAAATGTTCGTGGGCAAGTCCTGATGGCGCTGTGGGATGCCTTCAAGAAAGCTGGCGTCTCTATCCCGTTCCCGCATCATGAAATCATCATGAAAAGCCCTATCGAGATCAAACAACCGGACTGACTGTTACCCCAGTGCCCGCGAAGGAGGAGAGCCTTGGCGCGCTCAAGAAGAGCGCCCACGCAATCGATAAATATTGTGCGATCGCGTTTCACAAGGTGCGCAATTTGGCAGTTGGCCGGATCCGACCCTACGGCCCATTCCGAGACAGGCGTTTCGAATCGAGGTTCCTGGCCATGCTGAACGGCAGCACGTTATCCGTCTCGAGCCGGGCCGCCGGCGCGGGCCGTCCGATGTAATATCCCTGGATCTGGTTGATGCCGTACTGCTGCATCAGCAGCTGATGTTCGATCGTCTCGACGCCTTCAACGAGGATCTTCACGCCGCGATTGCGCAGCAGGCTGATGATGTCGAGCAGCATCCTCTTGCCTCTCTCCGTGTTGCTGTCATGAAGGAAGGACCGATCGATCTTGACGGTGTCGAAGTCTATCAGGCGAAGCCACGAGAGCCCGGCGAAGCCTGTGCCGAAATCGTCGAGCCAGACTTGAGCGCCGAGCGCCCTCAGGTCGCTGATGCAGCGAACCAGGTCCTGGTCGATTTCCAGCTCGACGCCTTCGGTAATTTCGAAAGCAAGCCTGGCGCCCGCCACGTCGAATTCTGCCAGTGTTGCTGCGATATAGCTGGCGAAACCCGGCGTCTTCAGTTCGATCGGCGAAACGTTGACGCTGGCAACCTCCACCAGGTCGGTTGCCAACAGGTCGCGGCAAACGGTGCGGATGGCCCACCGGCCGAGTTTAACGATCGAACCGGTCCTTTCCGCAACCGGGATAAATCTGTCAGGCGGCACCGCGGTTCCGTCCAGCATCCTCAAACGCATCAAAGCTTCGACACCGTCCGTCTTGCCGGTCTGGACGTTGCGGATCGGCTGATAGACGAGGTGGACGAGGCCGTGTTCAAGCGCGATCTTCAGGGTCGCGGCGATATCCTCGCTGTCGTCGCTGCTCTGCGGGTCGTCGGGATCGAAGACCACGACGGTGTTGCGACCCGTTGCCTTGGCGGCATAGAGCGCGCGATCGGCTTCATGAATGACCTTGTCGACCTGCTTGGTCTGGTCTCGCGTGTAGGAGACCCCGACACTGACGGTGATGACGGTGGTCCCGTCCCGCCGGTGCTCGTGTGGCCAGGCCAGCGCGCGGACGGCGGCACACATTGCTTCTGCCAGTGCGGCCGCCCTTTCCGAATTTTGCATGGGTGCGATGACGATGAATTCCTCACCGCCGTATCGTCCGATGATCGATCCGTAAGACGAGGCCACGCTCTGGAGAAGCTGGGATACGGCCACAAGGCACCTGTCACCTTCCTGGTGGCCATAGCAGTCGTTATAGTGCTTGAAGTAATCGACATCGATGAGCAGGACGGCAAAGGGCGCCCTCTGGTCCTGCCAGCGTTGCCAATGATCACGCAGGCGTTGATCGATTGCCCGGCGATTTTCGAGGCCCGTCAACGAGTCCGTGTTCGAGAGGTGCAGGAGCGCCTTGCCCCTTTCCTCGGCGGCCGCTTGCTGCAAACTGGCTTCAAGGGCATTCAGGAAGACCTTGTAGCGCTCTCTGTTGAGCTGAAGGTTCACGTAAGACGTGAAAATGAAGCAGGAAATACAGAAGGCGCCGAGGATCAGCTTGTGCAGAAGCAACATAGGCGCGAACAGATAAAGAGCGCCGACGAAGATGAGCACGTTGGTGACGGAGGCCGCAAGGGCAAGCGGAAACCGGAAACTGAAGAACAGGTTGACGCTCATCATGAAGATCGCGCCAAAAACCATATAGTATGAGAACGCCTCCCTGACCGTGGTCATCTGGGCGGTGAGAAGCCAGGCAAGATAAGCTGCCAGCACGGATACCGCCGCGGCCATGTCGACCGTGTCGGCTTTTGCCTTGCGATAGAGCAGGAGTTCCAGCATGCACAGCGCGCTGGCGCTTACAGCCAACCGGCCGGCGATGGTGTATTGGACGACATCGCCAATAAAAAGATAATCCGTGAAGGCATAGGCAAGGTAAACAGCGACCGCGATCCAGAGGCCGCCGCGCGTCGCGCACTTTCGGCCGCTCTCGCTCCTATGCTTATAAAGACGACGCAGCCGTTCTGGCGACAGCGTTGGCCGCATTGTGGCGACTGCGGTCTCGGCTAACACGTGCATCATGCCCCTGCCACCCAAACAACTTGCAGCCGTTGCCCTACGCCGACCGCCAGCTGAATTGGATAGCCCCACGCAGACCCCACATCAACCGATAACACTCGAACAGCGCCTGATCTGGCGGTGTATCTCTCGGTTTCACTAATATTTTCTAAAATTAAGTGGTGCAGTGGCGACCGTTGCCGCGGACCTTGACTTGACGTTAAGAAATTGCTGAGGATTTTATCCTATCTCTTAAGTTGTTATTTACCAGTGAGGTTCCGTGGCACAGCCGCTCTTTTCCCTTGATGGCCAAAGCTTGATCACCCCGCAGTCCGTCAGCAATAACTTCCTCTCACCCGGCCAGGATCACCAAACAGGCTTACTGCGAACTGCGGAGGCCGAGTTTGCGATTGTCATCAGCCTTGCAATGCAGCGGTTCGCCGCCGGCAAAGACCTGCCTGAGGCCGTCAGGTGGCTGATTGGTCAGCTCCACGACGTCCGCCAGAAATGCGGCGCGGCCGTGTGGCAGAAGCTCATCCCGCTGATTCAGGCCCATCCCTCGGCAAAGATCCTGCAACAGTGCCCGTTCACGCGCTGGTCCTTCGAAAAGCCGCGCGGTTATTCCGGTGATGCCAGTCTGATAGACTTTATTTACGGGCATTCGGCGGTGGCCGAAGAAGTGGCCAGATCCACCCCTCTCGGTCTCGATATTTTCGAATATACCATAAACGCACCCGGGCCGGTGGCCGTTAGGGAACGTCGCGACATCCTGACCCGCTACGTCGATGATACCGCCGCGCGAACCGGTTCGGATACCGAGGTTCTGGCCATCGCCGCCGGTCACCTTCGCGAAGCGGAGGCATCGACAGCACTGGCGGAAGGCCGGCTGAAACGCTGGGTTGCCCTCGATCAGGATCCGCAAAGCATCGGCTCGATCTCGAGCCAGTTCCACGGGACTCGTGTCGAGCCTATCGATGGATCCGTGCGCGGCCTGCTCGCGCGAAAGCATCAGATTGGCACATTCGATCTGATCTACGCAGCAGGCTTGTACGATTATCTCACGGATAAGGTTGCAATCCGACTCACGCAGATTTGCATGGAAATGCTGAAACCGGGCGGCGTCTTTCTGTTTGCCAACTTCTCCGATGAGATGGCGGACGACGGATATATGGAATCCTATATGAACTGGGAGCTTCTCCAGCGGTCCGAAGCCGACATGTGGCGGATTGCCAATGCCAGCGCGGCGGAAAACACGGTGGATAAGCGGGTCTGGTTCGGCACCAACCGCAACATCATTTACAGCACCATCAGGAAGCTGCCGTAAGCCTCAACGGCCGGGCGTAACAAAATCTCACGCCCGGCTCCGGCGATGTCGGCTCTACTTGCAGATCGCCGCGGCCAGAAAGCCGCGCATCGCCTCGCCGAACGGAGCACGCATCATATGTTCCGCTTCCACCATCTTGCTCTGGTGATAGACGGCGCGCGGATGCGAGAAGGCGAGGAAACCGAACTTGCCGTGATAGGCGCCCATGCCGGAATGGCCAACACCGCCGAAGGGCAGGCCTTCCGCCGTGACATGGCTCATGCAGTCGTTGACCGTCACCCCGCCGGAGGTCGTATTGTCGAGAACGCGGCGCTCCTCTTCGTGATCCCGGCTGAAATAATAGAGGGCGAGCGGGCGCGGCCGGGCATTGATGCGATCGATGACGTCAGCAATATCGCGATAGGGAAGAACCGGCAGCACCGGCCCGAAGATTTCCTCCTGCAGCGCGTGCATATCGTCTGTGGGATCGAGGATCAGGGTCGGCGGCATGCGGTGGGCCGGCTGCTGCGAGAAATTCTCCCCCGCCGGATTGATCTCGACGATACGGCCGCCCTTGGCCCTGGCGTCTTCGACCAGGCTCTGGACGCGGGCATGATGGCGGCCGTTGACGATCGACGTGTAATCAGGATTTTCCTTCAGCGTCGGATACATCGCGGCGACCGCCGCCACCGCATGTTCGGCAAAGGCTTCGACGCTTTCCTCGGGCACATAGACATGATCCGGCGCCAGGCAGATCTGGCCGGCATTCAGCGTCTTGACGGTCATGACGCGGCGCGCAGCGTCCGCAAGATCGGCCGAGCGGCCGACGATGACGGGCGACTTGCCGCCGAGTTCCAGCGTCAACGGCGTCAGGTTTTCCGCCGCCGCCCGCATGACATGATGGGCGATCGCCGTGCCGCCGGTGAAAATCAGATGGTCGAAGGCAAGCGATGTGAAGGCCGTGCCCGTCGCCGGCCCGCCCTGCACCACTGAGATTTCCGTTTCGTCGAAGGCGCCGCCGATGAGTTTCGCCATCAAAGCTGATGAAGCCGGCGTCACCTCCGACGGTTTGATCATGGCGCGGTTGCCGGCGGCGAGAATGCCGGCAAGCGGCGCAAGGGCGAGCTGATAGGGGAAATTCCAGGGACTGAGGATCCCCACGACCCCTTTCGGCTGATAGACAACTTTGGCGACCGCATCCGGAAACAGTGCCTCGTGTTCTTCCGGCTTCAGCCATTCGGCCAGATGGGCCTTGGCATATTTGAGCGAACCGATGCAGGTGAAGACGTCGAGCAACAGGCTTGCCTCGACGCTGCGGCTGCCGAAATCCTCCGACAGAGCCGCGGCAATCGCATCCTTATGATCGACGAGAAGGGCGATGACGCGGTCGATGCGATCGATGCGGGTCTCGATATCAGGCGGCCCGTCCTTCAGGAAGGAAGCCCTCTGCCGCTCGAGCAGCGCCTTCATGGCATCGGGGCTGGTATCGCCGGCGATCGGGGTCATGGTGTTCATTCTTTCCTCCCTTGAACGGTGTCAGACGGCCGGCTGGCGCACGATCGGTTTCAATACGATGCCTCTTTCCGAGTCCTCGATCGCCCGGTTGATGTCGGCGAAATCATAGAAGGTGACGAGCCTGTCGAAGGGGAAGCGGCCCTGCCTGTGGAGGTCGATCAGCAGCGGGATCAGCACGTCGGGATTGGAATCGCCCTCGACGATGCCGCGCACCCGGCGTCCGCCGGAGAGGAGATGGGTGAGATCGAGCGTCAGCGTCGCGCCGTGCGGCGAAGCGCCGACGATGCCGCAGGTGCCGCGCGGCGCCAGCACCCGCACACATTGATCGATGACGGCGGGCACGCCGGAGGCATCGATCGCATAATCGACGCCGGCGCCGGTCATCGCCATGATCGCGGCGACCGCATCACCCGCCTTGCCGTCGACGATATCGGTCGCGCCGAGTTCGGCGGCAAGCGCCAGCCGCGTCTCGTTGACATCGACGGCGATGATCCTGGAAGCGCCGACGACCCGCGCGGCCATGACGGCGGCGAGGCCGACAGAGCCCATGCCGAAAACCGCGAGCACTTTTCCCGGTTCGACCTTCAGCGCATTCATGACCGCGCCGGCGCCGGTCTGGATGCCGCAGGCGAGCGGCCCGAGCAGCGCGAGATCGGCATCTCCAGGCACTTTCACGATATTGCGCTCATGGCAGAGCGCGTGGCTGGCGAAAGAGGATTGCCCGAAAATATTGCCGTGAACCCGCTCGCCCTCGCAGGAGAGCCCGCTCGAACCGTCGGCGCGCGACCCGAAGAAATTGCGCGGGAAGAATTCGTGGCAGTAGGTCTCCTCGTGATCGTTGCAGCTCGGGCAATGACCGCAGGAATTGAAGGTCATGACCACGTGATCGCCAGGCTTCACCCTGGCAACGCCCGGCCCGACACGCTCGACCACGCCGGCACCTTCATGACCGAGCACGACCGGCTGCGGCACCGGCAGGTGCTGGTCACGCATGACGCTATCGGTATGGCACACCCCGGTCGCCACGACGCGAACCAGGATCTCGCCCTCGCGCGGTTCCTCCAGATCGAGCCTTTCCAGCGAAAAGGGCATATGCGGCGCACGCGCCACCGCGGCATGGATTTTCATTCTATCCTCCTCCCGATGATCGGCCCGCTCACGACCCGGCGGGCCGGGTTCGTGTCCTCAGCGGCTGCGATTGTAGGCGCCGAGCCCCGGCTGGTAGGTCTTGTCGTCGAGGAACTGCTTCAGCCCCTCGTCGCGCCCCTTGGTCTTGTCGAGAAACAGCATCTGCTCCAGCTTGGCGTAGATGTAATCGTCGGCGAGATCCCAGGGCAGGTTGCGCACCCGCTTATAGGTGTCCTTGGCGGCCTTCAGCGTCACCGGGTTCTTTTCGAGCAGGCTGGCGCAGATCTTGCGCACCCGGGTTTCGAGCTCGGCGAGCGGCACGGCCTCGTTGACGAGCCCCATTTCCGCGGCCTTGCGCCCGCCGAACAGTTCGCCGGTCATGATGTAGTAGAGGGCGTCGCGATGGCGCATCACTTCGGCGACCGCGCGGGTGACGTTGCCGCCCGGCAAAATGCCCCAGTTGATCTCGGAAAGGCCGAAATTCGCTTCCTCGGCGGCGATGGCAAGGTCGCAGGAAACCAGCGGCGTGAAGGCGCCGCCGAAGCACCAGCCGTTGACCATGGCGATCGTCGGCTTTTCGAAATACATCAGCCGGCTCCACCAGGTGCCGGACTGGCGCCGCGCCTTCAGCGTGGCATCGCGCGGCTTGCCGTCATTGTCGCGAAAATACTCCTTGAGATCCATGCCGGCGGACCAGGATTGTCCGGCGCCGCGCAGGACGAGCACACCGCAGCGCTCGTCGCCTTCGAGCTCGTCGAGCACCTCGAGCATCCGGGCATTCAGCGCCGGGTTCATCGCATTGCGTTTTTCCGGACGGTTGAGGGTCACGAAAGCGATGCCATTGTCGAATTCGACCAGAACCGGCGATTGGTTTTCAGTCCTATTGTTTTCAGTCTTGTTGTTTTCACTCATGAGGTCACTCCATTGGTTTCGGCATGAAAGCCGGAGGCCGCTTCATCAGGCCTGTCGTTGAAGGGTTTCGTCGCGATGCTGCTGGCGCAGAACGTGTTTCTGCACCTTGCCGGAGGCGGTGCGGGGAATGGTCTCGACGAAGAGGATGCGCTGCGGGCGCTTGAAGGCGGCGAGCCGTTCCGCGCAATGGCCAGCGATCGCCTCGGTTGTTGCCGCAGAACCCGGCCGCAGCACGACATAGGCGACGCCGCATTCGCCCCACCTGGTGTCGGGAATGCCGACAACGGCGACATCGAGAATATCGGGATGGCTCACCAGCACGGCTTCGACTTCGGCCGGGTAAACATTCTCGCCGCCGCTGATATACATGTCCTTCAGCCGGTCGACGATGCGATAGAAGCCGTTGGCGTCGCGCTGGCCGAGATCGCCGGTGCGGTACCAGCCGTCGGTGAAGGCGGCAGCGCTTTCCAGCGGCTTGTTCCAGTAGCCCGGCGTCACCGCCGGCCCGCGCAGCCAGAGTTCTCCGATCTCGCCATCGCCAACGTCGTGGCCGTCCTCGCCGACAATGCGAATGTCGAGCAGCGGCGCCGGCAGACCGACGCTGCCGGGATTGTCCTGCACCGCGCGCCGGTCGATCGGCACATGCAGCACCGTTCCCGCCTCGCTCATGCCGTAACCATTGACCAGCGCGACGCCGTCTTCGAGGTAGCTTTCGATCAGCGCCTGCGTCAGCGGCGCGCCGCCGACGAAGAGCGCATACAGGCCGGAAAGTGCTGCGGCGCTATAGGCGTCATCGGCACGCAAGGCGAGCGCGATCTGCGGCACGGCGAAATAATGGGTGATGGCGTGCTGCCGGTCGGCAAGGGCTGCCAGTGTGCGCGCCGGGCTGAAGCGGTCGGATATCACAAGCGTGCCGCCCAGCATCAATGTGGTGCGCGCAACCGCGATCAGCCCGATCGTGTGGAAGAACGGCAAGTCGCACAAAGCGACGGTTTGAGGCCCGATCTCGCCGACGAAGGAAAAATTGACGCCGGCAAAAAAAGCATTGCGGCGGGTGATGACGACGCCCTTCGGCTGCCCTGTCGTGCCCGAGGTGTAGAGAAGGACGCAGGCTCCATCGGCATCGGCGGGCGCCGGTCCGACAGGAAGGCTCGCCTCGATCCGCCCCGCGAGCCCGGCCGGACCATCGGCCGTCGAAATCACCGTCATCGCGGCATCGGCGTTCGCAAGGCTCGCCACGACAGCCGAAAACTCCTCGTCGTGGACCAGGAGCGCCGGCGTGCAATCGGCAAGGATCGGCCGAAGCTCGGCGGCATTGAGGCGCCAGTTGAGCGGCACGTAAATGGCGCCGGCACGCTGGCAGGCAAAGGCCAGCACGATCGAATCCATCGCGTTGCGCGCCAGCATGGCGACCCGCGCCCCATCCCGCCGCGCGTCGAGCACACCGCTTAAAAAACCGGCGCAGCGGGCTATCCGTGCATCGAGTTCGGCATAGGTGAGCTGCCGGCCGGTAGCGATCTCGAACAGAGCCTGCCGATCCCCCGCCACGCGAGCGCGGTAGAGGATCGGATCATCCGTCACCAGTCCGCAATCCGCCTGCGAAGCCACCCCGGAAAAGGAATGCGCCATGATTTCCTCCCATGCCTACCGCTCCCACAGCAGGCACCAAATTTGTATGTAACACATACTAATATCTTTTCCCGGAGATGCAAGAGCCGTTTGCGGCAATCCGCGCATTCGGGCGGGCGCGGCAGAAATTGCGGCCGCAGATATTGACTAACCCGCTGATTTTGATGGTTATGGCGCCTGAACCAGGCGAGACGAACAATGACCACGAAAGCACCGCAGGACGATGTCGAGGGTGAGGAAGCGTCCGCAACACCGCCGCTCGACGTCGGCCGGCTCGGCGATCTCCTGGGCTTTCATCTGCGCATGGCGCATGTCGCGATCTATCGCGACTTCGCCGAAACCATGGAGCAGCTGGCGCTGACGCAGAAGCAGCTCGCGGTCATGGAGCTGCTTGCGGTCAACACCGGCGCATCGCAGATCGACCTTGCCAACACGCTCGGCACCGACCGCGCCACCATGATGGCCCTCGTCAACCGGCTGACGGCCCGCGACCTGATCGAGCGCCGCCCTTCCCAGGCCGACCGCCGCCGCCAGGAACTGCATCTGACCGAGGCCGGACGCGCGATACTCGCACAGGCGCGCAAGCTGATCGACACGCACGAACAGCGTTTCATCGACCTGTTTTCACCCGATGAGATGGACGCGCTGCTGGCGGCGCTGAAGCGGATCTATAAGAGAAACTGAAAACCGCTTTCGCTTTTCCCGGCGGCTCCGGTTCAAGACCCGCTTGCCACAGAGAAGCCTGATGACCGCCCCAGCCGAAGCGGTCACACGCTTCGAAGCGACTTACATTTTCCGCGACATCTCATGAATGAGAAGATGCCCAACGGGCTCCCGATGCACGAATTCCGCCTCGACATGTCTTAAAACATGACGCTGCCCGGCGAACGGCACCATCTCCACGGCCTCTGCGAACGAGACCCTAATTCGGCGATGGCTGACATGGGGCCGAAAGGGGACAGTCAGCTTTCTGCGTTTATGCAGAGAAGCAGACACCGAGGAACGAAAGTAGTTGACTTGGAGCGGCGCTGTAGTGGGGCTAGTATCACTATAATTCCTTACGCTACCCAGAGCTCCAGCGCGTGTTCCAAGTCGACGACGACATTCAGCAGAGCAAATTGCACTTCTCACTCAAACCGGTTGTCTTGCTTACGGCTTTCGAGTGCCTCGTCGTTCCGCTCCTTCCTGATTTGATTTTCAAGCCGTTCGATGGCTGCGTTGAGAGCGTCTCGCAACAAGTCTTCATCACCAACAGGTAGGTTCCTAAGAATTTTTAGACGACCTTCTAGAGTGCTCGCGTAGGAACCACTCCAGGATTTGGGGTACAGGCGCGAAACAAACACATTAAGAACTGCCTTCTGGTCGGGGGCCTCTCGGAGAACCCGAATCGCGAGCGGCGCCCATTTGGTCGGATGTTCATCGTCGATTTTCTTTTCATAGAGCTTGACGGTCGCCGCGGCCAACGGAAAACGGCTCGCTGGATCGATGGCCAGCCACTCGAAAAGGGTCTCTTCCGATACAACGTCAAGCGGTCGCTTTTCAAAGCGCTCTAAGCTCTCCAACATCTTCAAGGCCTTAGAATGCGACTTGGCCCGTTTCGGGAACAGTTCGTCCAGCGATAGGAGCGGCTGGACCTGAAATAGGCTGCGTATGACGTTGCCGAAGTCGTGAGCGCTAATTGCATATTTGTTTAGCGCGCTTATGAGTTTGCGGATCAGGCGCCTCGCGACTGATCGGCCTTTCGCGCCTTCCAAGCTGTGCCGTATGATCTTGGCTAGCTCATAGTCGTCTCGATGGTAGCTGCCGCTGCGGGTCGGAAATTCGAACGCGTCGATAAGTGCTCGCCCAGCCTCGCGGATCTCGACGGGAATCGAGTCTTTATCAGCACGCAGGCCATGCAGACGCATGGCAAGGATATCGATCGCAACCGATAGCCCACCTTGCCGCTCCCCAATTCGAAGCACAAGATCCTTCAATTGGGCGCCCGGAACCTTGTCGGTGATACGGCCGACCGCCAGACTGAGGTAGGCATCGTTTGGCGCGCTGCCAAGATCCAGCGCGCGATGGAGCCGGTCGATACCCCGTGGATCCAATCCGATGGCTGCCTGGAGATGTGGCAAAAGCGGCCCCAACACATCGTCCGAAACTGCCTCGTCCAGCAATCTTTCTGCAAGATCCGCGTCCCGGAGATTTAGCCACCAATCAACGTGTGATTCCGGCGTAAAAGCAGCACCTCATATCCGGCCATTCTCTCGCGGATAACGACGACCGATACGGCAAAACAACGAATTGGAATTTCGGCCACTCGCCCTCTCCTCCAAAATGATCCTTTGCGTCGTCGGCTGGCATAACAGGAAATTCCGCGACGCGCACAACGTCCGCGTTCGGCAGCTTCGCGCCTTTTAGCAATCATTGCGCCGTAATCGGCAATGGCTGATATGGGGCCGGGAGCGACCGGGCCGCTTCTGGCATGGCAAAAGCGATAGCAGACATTCAACGATCCGGATCGAGGTTTCGAGCCGACCCTTTGCTGCCATTCCGAGGTCGATCCAGGAACGTGCGATATGTGCTAGAATGCGGCCGAAGACGGAGCGCGAAAGTCGCACTGCGACGGGCGGCGTGATCGAACCGGAATTCGCGCGACGGAGAGCCGACGTTGTGCTTGAAGGGGAGACGAGGACGATGCCGACACCACAGCAACCCAGTCTAATAGTTCGACAGAAATCCCCACCGAACATCGAATTTCCGTTTGCGTCGCTCGCCGATTGGCTGATCCCAACCGAGCAGTTCTTCGTGCGAAACCATTTTCCGTCACCGGACCTCGATGCGCGAGACTGGAGATTGCGCGTTGGCGGGGCGGTGGAGCGGCCGATCGAACTTGACCTCGACAGCATCAAGACGATGCGTCGCACGACTCTCACCGCCGTCGTCGAATGCGCAGGGAACGGGCGCGTCTACTATGAGCCGCCGAGGGAGGGGTTGCAGTGGCAGAACGGAGCCGTCGGCAATGCCGCCTGGACAGGTGTTCTTCTGCGCGAGATTTTGGAGATGGCGGGCGTCAAGCAAACCGCATGTGAGGTTCTGCTCACAGGCGCCGACAGCGGCGTCGTCGACGCGAACAAGAAAACGGCCTCTCCCGGCCCCATCGCGTTTGCGCGCAGTTTGCCGCTTGAGAAGGCCATCGCCGACAGCACGATCCTTGCCTATTCGATGAACGAGGAGCCGTTGACGCGCGAGCACGGCTATCCGCTACGCGCGGTCGTGGGCGGCTGGTTCGGCATGGCTTGGGTCAAGTGGATCACTGATATCACGGTTGTGGAGCAACCGTTCCTTGGCTACTGGCAGGCGCGCGATTATTTCCGTTGGGAGCGCAGCCTCGGGGAACCCAGGCTGGTCCCCCTTGCGGAGATGGAGGTCAAAGCGCAGATCGCGCGTCCCGTACAGGGGGCGCGTCTCATCGCCGGCCAGCCGAACCGGATTTTCGGTGCCGCCTGGAGCGGAGAGGCTGCTATCCGGCAGGTGCAGGTCTGCACCGGAGATGGCAGGGGCTGGCACGAGGCAAGGCTCCTCGAAACAGAACGTCCCTTTGCATGGCGTTTGTGGGAGTACATCTGGACCCCTGAAGAAGTGGGGCAATACACACTGCGATGTCGCGCGATCGATGCGGCGGGGCGCGTGCAGCCCGACCTCCAGCGTTCCGATTGCGAGAGCTACGCCGCCAATTGGATCATTCCGGTGGAGGTTGCGGTCGTTCCCGAACCACAGACCTACGACGAGGAATTCGTGATCTAATCACCCGCATGGGGCGGAATGGCGGCTTGGCGCAACTACGGTCCACGTTGTCACTGCATCATGTCCGCTTTGCAGTAACAGCGGCCGGTGGCTCGACGACCACTATCAGGGCGCAATGCGAGTCGCCGGAGGTCCCAACATGGATACGGCCCCTCGATCCGCCGAAACGGCTCAGACCGCTCGAACTTCGGCGAGCCGCTTGACGGCGTATTCGTCCTGCCAGCAGACGGCGGCTTCCCATGCGGCGGACGCTTGCGCGGCGATGTCGTGTGCGCCGTCGTCGAGACCGGCGGCGTTGCCGGGCAGCACCAGGTCGAGGTCGGGAACGTCGACATGTGACTCGTCCCAGTCGATCAACGCGACCCGATCGGCCGTCATGCGGATGTTGCCAGGGCTGTTGGAGTTGCCGTGGACAACGCATCTCTGGCGTCCGATGAGCCGCGCCCACGCTGCTCGACATCGAATAACGCCCTCGGGCGGCATCGCGGCAAGGTTGATCCTCGTTCCGGTTTCGGCGTGAAGGAGGTCGGTCGACGATCGCCAGCCCGGACGCTGCGGCCAGCCCTGCGTCAACCGATGCAGTTCGCGGAGCGTGTCGGCCACGCGGCGCCAGTCGGACTCCGTCTCGGGCGGTCCGCCCTCCATGTATTTCATCACCACCAGACCGTCCACGAACAGCCGGCCGTCCGCCGTCGGGATCGGCACTGGAACGTGCATGCCTTCACTGTCGAGGTATCGGATGAGCTCGGTTTCCCATGCGAGGTCGGCGTCGGTCCTGGAGCCGAGACGACCGACCGCAATCTGCCCGTGGACGCGAACGCTCCACACGTCGTTGGCAACTCCACCCGTCAGTCGTTCGATGCGAACCGCGTCTTCACTCCATTGCCCGAGTGCTTCCCATCCCATCGGCGATACCCTTGGCGGCCATGATTAAATTGACGGCAGAAATAGAGAGAGTTTGCGACGCCACGATGGCCGCTTCCGGCGCAAACCGGAAGCACTGATAGCCCGATGACAGTCGCTCGGGGGCCGTCAGCCAAGGAAAGTTCGGGACGCTTGCGTTTCCCGAGCGAGCAGGTTAAAACACTGAACTAGATGGTTCAGTATTCAAACCCTCCCCTCGATCTCTCGTTCGCGGCGCTGTCCGATGCGACCCGCCGCGGGATCATCGATCAGCTTGGGCGGGGGGACGCGTCGATCACCAGTCTCGCGGATAGGTTCCAGATGACGCTGACCGGCATGAAGAAGCACATCCATGTTCTCGAGCGCGCGGGGCTCGTCGTCACGCAGAAGGTCGGACGGGTGAGAACATGCCAGCTCGGTAAACGCGGTCTCGAGGCGGAGGCCGAGTGGATCGAGGCGCATCGCAAGCTCTTCGAGGCCCGCTTCGAGGCATTGGACGAAATCATCAGCGAACTGAAACGGGAGGGAAGCGATGAATCGGCAAGTTGACAATGCAGGTGGTGTGCAGAACCGCACGTCGGTCGAGCGCAAAGGGGATCGCGAACTCATCGTGACGCGGATATTCGATGCGCCGCCGAGCACGGTTTACAGGGCGTGGAGCCGGCCCGAGCTGTTTCAGCGCTGGTGGGTGCCAAAATCAGCACCCGGCATTTCGCTCGTATCGTGCGATATGGACGTCCGTACCGGCGGCAAATACCGGCTGGAATTCGGCGCCGGCAGTTCGGACACCATGGCCTTTTACGGCAGGTATATCGAGGTGGTGCCGAACGAGCGCATCGTCTGGACCAACGACGAGGGCGAGGAGGGCGCGGTCACGACCGTGACTTTCGAGGAACAGGGCGGGAAGACGCTGCTGAAGTTCCACGAAGTCTATCCATCCAAGGAGGCGCTTGAGGAAGCACTTCAGGGCTCGGCGGTCGCGTTGCCGGAACAGTTGGAGCAGCTCGACGAATTGCTTTCCAGCCTAGGCGAGTGAGCGGGGTGCTCTGGGAGGACGGAAGAGAGATGGTGGCTGGACACAAAGCCTCGCCGACGCGAATGAAGCTACGGCTCCGCAACGCCGCCTCACACGCTGCATCGGCGGTGCGTTTGGCGAGAAAGCCCTCCCCAATCTCCGTCATCCCAGGGCTTGACCCTGGGACCCACAACCAAGCACACGGCTCCAATTGTTTCCCTATCAGCTCCCAGCCTATCGATTTCTATTAAGAAAATCCCGTGTTATGATTGCGGTCCTGGCGTCGTCCGCCGTGGGTTCTGCGCACGGAGACTGATCTGATGAGCGAAATGGACGCACTTTTTGCCGCCCTGCGGCAGGCCGCCGACCCGCAGACGGTCGAGTGCATCGAAAACGTCGTCAAACATGGCTCGGATCGCGATCTCAATCGCATCAATGCGCTCGCTTTCGCTGGTCAGCATCATCTCGATGAAGAGAAAACCATCGCCGCGCTTCTGCACGCGGCCCGCATCGGCGCGTTCGAAATGACCTGGAATGTGCTTTGCCCGGGATGCGGCGGTGTCCTCGACAGCGGCGCAACCCTCAAAGGGGTCTCGCAAGAGACCTATCATTGCGCACTCTGCGCGGCCGGCTACGAGCCGACGCTCGACGAGATGGTCGAGGTAACCTTCACCGTCAGCCCGAGAGTGCGCAGGATCGCCGCCCACGACCCCGATCGCCTGCCGCCGCTCGAGTACTACCGCCAGATCTTCTTCTCCTCCGGTGTCGACCTGCCGGAAGACCTGGAAGCGAAGTTTTCGCGTATCCAGCTGGAGATGATCGAGCTGGCGCCGGGCGAGAAGGCTTTCGTCTCGCTGCAACTGCCGGCGCAATTCGTCATCATCTTCGATGCGGTCACGCATTCGGCGCAGTTCATCGACGTGAAAGGCGAGCCCACCAACGAACGTCAAACCCTTTCGATGGTCATCAGCCGGGCGCATGCGCTGAACGAAACGCTGACCCTTCGTCCCGGCCAACTGCGGCTCACCCTCGAAAACCACACCGATCGCAGGGTGGTGCCGAACGTCTGCATCGCGGGAGATGACCTGCACGACCTTCTCGGGCGCAGGCGGCCTTTTCTGACAGCCAAGCGCCTGCTGACCAACCAGAGCTTCCGCGACATCTACCGGACCGATACGCTCGACGTCGACCAACGCCTGAAGATCACCAGCCTGACCTTCCTCTTCACCGACTTGCGGGGCTCGACCGCGCTTTACGAACGCGTCGGAGATCTTGCCGCCTTCGATCTGGTGCGGGCGCATTTCAGGGTTCTGCACGAGATCGTCGCCACCGAGGCAGGCGCGGTCGTCAAGACCATTGGCGATGCCGTGATGGCGACCTTTCCGAGCCCTGACCGCGCGGTGGCGGCCGCGCTCAGGATGCGGGAGGCGATGCTTCGGCTGAATGCCGAACACGGCAGCGACGATCTTCTGCTGAAGATCGGCATCCATGAGGGCCCGTGCCTCGCCGTCAACCTGAACGACCGGCAGGATTATTTCGGCCAGACCGTCAATATCGCCTCACGCGTCCAGGGCCTTGCCGATCCGAATGTGATCATGACCACGGAGGCGATCGTCGGCGATGCCCAGGTTTCGGACATACTGCGCGACAGCGGCATCACATCGGCCTCGCGGATGGCGGAACTTCAGGGCATTGGCAGAGAGGTCAGAATTTTCGCCCTGTCGTGAGCTTCGTCTGCTTTTCGCGCGCATTACAGCCCACCATGAACATCGGTGCAGGCCGCGTTTCTCCGTGGTGCTGATCGGATTTTTGCCCGCGGCTTGCTGTTTTTATCATCGCCACACCTTGTGCGGGTGAAGCATATTGTCTTGATCAACGATAGTTCATATTGAGTAGTGTGCCGGCCACCTAAAAAACGAGTTGTTCATGGCTTCCGTCTTCCGCCTGCATGCGCTTGCTGTCCTCGGTTGTGGTCTTTTTTCGACGGTCTGCCATGCGCAATCCTTTGATTGCAGCAAGGCGCAGACCGTTATCGAGAAGGCGATCTGCGCCTCTCCGGCCCTGATTGCGCAGGATACCGCCTTGGCGGCCTCCTACCGGCAAGCTTTGACGGATCTCGGCGGCGACCCGGCAAAGCTGAACGATCTGCGCCAGCAACAGCGCCGCTGGCTGGCGGACCGCAACAAATCCTGCGTGGATACCGATCCGGCCCGGCTGTCGGCATGCCTGACGACAAGCTACCAGACGCGTCTTGCCGCGCTCGGAGCAGCGAGCGCTTCTCCAGATCAAAAGTCTCCCGAATCCGCCCAGTCCGTCCAACCCACGCCATCGGCCGCGCCGGCGACCCAGCCGGCGGTGGAACAGGATAGTTCGGCGCCGGCGGCTGCCGCAGCATCTCAATCCGTGCCGGCAAAAGCCCCGCCCCCGCTGGTGTCGCAGCCGCATCTGGCATTGGATCATTTGCCTGCCGATCAGGACGGCAGCACCTTGCTGACCGTCGAGGCGCCCGGCCATATCACCATCCGCACGCAGAGCACCTCCGGTGCGGCGCTGCAGCTCGTCGATATGATCGCAGGCCCCGGGGACCGCATGGGTGCCGCCGGCGTCAGCGACGGCCGGATCGATGCCCTGCTCGACAAGGGCACCTACAAGATCCGCGTCTTCGGCGCCAAGGGAGCCACCGGCGACGTCAAGCTCACCGCGCAAGCCTATCAGGAGCTCGAACAGCCCGACGCCGCTTTGACCGCCGCCACTCCCATTCATGCCGATCTCAGCGATCTGCAGCAAAGATCTTATTGGATCGACATTCCTGAACCTGGGCCTGAATCCGGGGCCGGTTCCGGGCGCGTCGATATCGAGGCGGTTGGGCGCTCGCTTCAGGACCTGCGCCTGTGGCGAAACGGCACCGATATTGCCGATCTCTCGCCTGAAATGTCGATCTTCGAACTGAAGCCGGGCCTGCCGATGACCCGGGCCAGGCTGACGGGAACGGTCGAGCCGGGCCGCTATCTCATCACGGCCTATGGCGGCCAGAAGCTTGTCTGGACCAATTCGGATGCCGCAGAGCCATTCCATATTCGCACCGGCACGCAACTGTCGCTTGCCGGAGGGATCGCCGAAAATGTCATCGGGCCTTTTGGCTCGATCCGTTTCGAGGCGCCGGCAGATCTCGACACCTTCCGTCTCGAGCTGCCGCAATCGGCGCCGGCGGTGCTCCGGGCCGGTCGGATTTCCGGCGGGGAGACCGCTTTTCAAAGCGCCGCGATCGACAAGGCCAGCCGTGAACCGACGGCGACGCTTTCACTTTCGACGGACAGTCAGCCGAGCATTGTCGAAGTCTCGGGTTATGAAGGCCAACATTTCCAGGTCCGCGGGCTTCGGTTCGGCACCGAGACCCAATTCAAAGGCTCGGTGCCCAATCTGATCAGTCTCGACGTTGCCGGCGAAGGCGGCGATGAAATTCCGGCGATGGCTCTGCTGGTGCGCCAGGATGGTGATGGCAAAGCGACCATCGTCGCGTCCGACCTGCCGCATCTCGGCCCGGGCCAGGCTTGGCGGCGGCGCTTCAATTTGCGCGGGCCGACGTCGCTGCTGTTCGAGATGACACAGGCAGGCCAGATCGCGATCCGGAGTGCGGGCGTTGCCCTGCACGCCGACATCAGCCCGGTTCTGGTCGGCAATGCACCGCGCGCCGATGGCCGCAATCCCGACCGTTTCGATCTGGATGCCGGCTATTATCTGCTGCGGCTGCTGCCCGACAACGATGCCGCCGGCATCGTCGACCTCACTTTCGGCACGCCGGGCCTCGTCCCACCGGTTCAGCCCGCCGCTCCGGCGCGCACCACCATTTCCTTCGGCATCCGGGGAGCCGAAAAGGCCACGCGCTACGAGATCATCACCAATGCCGCGCCCGGTCTGCTGACGGGGCCGCGCGCCGTGGCCCTGCCCGCCAATCTTGAGGCACGGCCGCTGGCGCTTTGGCAGCCCGCCGATGCCTCGGCACCACAGCAGCCCCTGCCGGACCAACCCCCGCCGAACCAGCCAATGTCCGATATGCCGGCGCCCGTGCCGCAGGCCAAAGGAGCCCGGACCAACGGCGCGGACGCCCTGTCGCGGCCGGCGTCATCAGCGGATTTGCAGATCGACGTCCGTGTGCCCGCCGGGGGCACGATCACCGCCGTCGACATACACAATAACTCTGTCGCTTTTGCCACCAGCAACCAGCGCGCTGACGCAAAAGGCCGGACGCTGACCTTGCGCTTCCCGGCTTCAGCCGCTGCCCGCTCGATCGTCGTCAGTTGGCAGCCCGATGCTGCCGCGGCGCCCAGCAGCGCACCGCCGGCCCCCACATCCCCGTTGATTGCAGGCCAAAGCCAGTTTCTCGATCTCGCCGAGGACGCGCAGAAATCCTACCGGCTCGAGGTTGCGCAAGGGGGGCTTTATCGCATCGAGACCCTTGGCCGTTTGCAGACATCGCTGAGCCTTGGCACCTCCTTCCTGCCGAAGCTGGGAGAGGCGGCGGACAATGGCGATGGCCATAATGCGCTGCTGCAAACCTATCTGCGCGCGGGAACCTATCAGATCGACCTCTCCGTGCAGAACTCCTCCGGCCATCTCGGCGTCGCCGTGACGCCGGCCTCGCTTTTGACGACGGCAACCCTGGTCGCCGACGGCACCAGCCGAGGAATTCTCTCCGGCGGGCGCGGCGCCATCGTGCCGATCGAGATAACGAGTGCGGGATCTTATCAGCTCGATCTCTACTCGCTTGGCGAAGACCTGACCGCTCGCCTCGAGGATGCGGAAGGCTGGCCGCTGACCGCGCCCGGTCCGCTCTCCACGCTCAGCCAGGATTTCACGCCGGGGCATTACCGCCTCGTAATCCTGCCGCGCGACGTCGACACACGGTTTGTCGCGCGGCTAAGGCCTCTCATCGACCCGCCGCAGCTGCAGGGCCACGGGCCGCATCCGCTCGCCTTCAATCAGACCCAGGAATTTCAGTGGCGCGAGCCTCAGAGCAAGAGCGACACACGCGTTCCCGACAGCTGGACTTTCGATCTCCTGGCCGATGCGGATGTCAGCATCGATCTGACCGAAGGCATGATCGGCACGCTGTTTCGCGACGACAAGGAGCAGATCGCCCGATTTGTCGCCGCTCCCCAATTCACCGGCAAGTTGAAGGCCGGGCGTTATCGCATCGATCTCACAAGCCTCGCCCATGATGACCGGCTGGATTATCAGGTCACCCTGAACACCCGGGATTTGCAGCCCGGCGAGGCGCGCTTCGTCAACCTGCCGGCCGAGCTTTCCTTCAATGTCGAAAAGGACCGTGTCGTCAGCCTCGGCACTTTCGGCCGCAGCGAAATCAAGGCTGTACTGAAGGACGAGCATGGCGCCGTCGTCGAACGGCTGACGGGGCGCAGCGATGATTGGAACATCGCGCTCTCCACCCGCTTGGCCGCCGGATCCTACACACTGGCTCTCGATGAGGCCGCGGCGGCAGGCACAGCCAGCAGCCAATCGGATGATAGTTCCGACGATCAAGAAGCAGACTCCGGTGACGATGACCAGGAGGCAGCCGACGACCCGGCCGATGTCGGGGATATCGAGGTCCAGTTTGCCCTGCCGCAGGAGCAACCGCAGCCGGCGCTTGCCGACAGCGGCACCGCCTCCGTCGATGGTGCCTCCGTCTTTACTTTCCCTCTGCCGGGCTCCTCGTCGGCCAATGCAAAGGATCGGCTCGCGCTGGTGGCGGCGCAGTCGACCAGCGACCTGGTTCTCTCCGTCGAAAAACACGACGCCGATGGCAGCTGGAAGCCGCAGGCTTTTGCCCGCGGCCGCACGCCCTTTATCGCCTGGCCGGCTTCCGAGGGAGATGCACAGTGGCGCGCGTCGGTCTGGACCCTCGACGGCGGCGCGGCGCCCATCAAGATCGCTGCGCGCAGCATCGCTGGCGATATGCGCGAGCCTGGCGACATTGCCTTGGAGCCCGTGGCCATCGATGGCCTCGATCTCTCCATGAACATCGCTCTCGCACATGCCCCATCGGCCGGCCTGGTCAATCTTGGCGCCAGCGCCGATCTGCTTGCGGGCGCCAGTGTCGATCGCCCGCTGACGGCGGCGACATCGGGACTTTTTGCGCCGCAATCGGATCGTTTATGGCTGGTCTCCCGCGCAGCCGGCCATGTGCTGGTGAACCCCGCACAGCCCGATGCAGAGATCGCGCTGACGCTTTCGGGGGGAGACCGGGCAGTTGTTCCAGCCACCCCTGCTTTGCCGGGTAAGGTAAGACTGTGGCGCGCGGATTCGGCCTTTGGCCAGCCTGGCCTTTCGGCCGGACGCGGCATGGGCGTCAGCCTCAACAGCGCGGTAGCCCTCGCCGATAAACAGGATTTGCATATCTGGAACGCCGCAAGCGATGAAAGCCTGCAGATGCGGCTCAGGCCGATCGATGCGGCCGAGCTCGAGCCGGTGCAGCTGAACGGCACCCTGACCGCGACCCTTCCAGCCTTCAGCGCGCAACCGGTGAAGCTCGCAGCCGGGGTGAAACGGCTGACGCTCGATCTCGCGCCCGGGATCGCCGTCGTCTCCGATCCTTCAGCCTCTGAATTGTTGAACATCTGGTCGGGCGCCGCTCCCCTGTCGCGCAGCGTCGCGACCTCGGCCGAAGAGATCTGGCTCGTCAATCTGACGGGGGATGCCGGCTCGGCGCGCGTCGGCCTGTCGCCAGGGCAAGCCGTCAGCCTCGGCAGTGATCAGATCAAGCGCCGCTTCTTCGGAACGGTCGGATCGGAAGAAATTGCCGTCGATGCCATCAAAGGCGATATCCTGAATGTTTCCGGCGGCGCGGCGACCTTTATCGGCGACGACGGTCGGGTCTTGCGCGGTGAGAGCATGTCCGTCTCCGGACCCGGCCGGCTGATCGTCGATCATGGCGCCGGGCTCGTGGCGCTGTGGCTGGAACGCGGCGGCAAGTCGCCCTGGCCGAAGCCCGAACCAAAACCGATGAGCCTGCCGCAGAGCGTGGCGCTCGAGGGCGAAGCCATGGCCTTCCGTCTCGATCCGGCCCAGCCGATGGTGCTTGACGTCAGCACCGACGCCCCCGTGATTGTCGGCCTGGAGCAGGATGGTCGCCGCGACATGCAGCTCTTTCCGACGGGAGCGGAATTCCACCGCTATCTTGCGGCGGGCGAGGCGATCCTGACGCTCTATTCCACCCATGAAGGCCCCTTGTCGGGCAGCCTGGATATGACGGCGACGCCGGTCGTGCCGGTCAGTGACGGCATCGGCGCCCCGGTCGTGCTAGCACCGGGCGCAACGGCCCTGTTCGGCTTCGAGGTCAAGAACAGCGGCAATATCGGTGTCGGCCTGCGCTCCGATCCGGACCTGGCCATCGGCCGGCTGCTCGATGCCAAAGGTGAGGTGCTCGGCGAAGGCGTCAATCAGCTCAAGCAGCTTGCGGCAGGCTATTATCTCCTGGAAGCGCGCGCACCGGCCGACGCACCGACGCTGATCGTCAGGCCTTCGGTGGTCGGATTGTCGCCACCGCCCGCAGGTCCGCCGCCCGAAATCATCAGCGATTATCTGCAGCGTGCCGGTTTGAAGCCCACGGGATCGAAGTGAAACACCAATGAAAAAGATCGTATTTCTCATTGCCCTCGCGCTAGCGTCTTCCACGCTGATCTCAAGCGGCCACGCGCAGCAGGGCGCTGCCGCGCCGGCACTCGATGTTCTGCAGCGCGCCGACGGCGTCAAAATCGTGCCGGAGAGGTTCCTGCGCGCCTATGATCCCGTGACGATCTTCTTTTCCAACGATACCGGCCCCGCGAGCGGCGGCCCGGAAGACGCGCCCGAACGTTTCGTGACGATGGAGCCGGCGGCTGCCGGCGCCTGGCAATGGCTCGGCCCGCGCGCCCTGCAATTCAGGCCGGCCGACAAGTGGCAGCCGCTTGCCCGCGTCAAGGTCAAGATGCTGGCGCATGACAAGGATGCTGGCGGCGAGACCGAACTGATACCGCTGCTGCCGGTGCCGGTCTCCACGGCCCCGGCTGCTGCCGACGATCCGGTCACCGAGCTCGACCAGATCACCTTGACCTTTGCCGAACCCGTCGATGTCGCGGCGCTGAGCCGGCTTCTGTCGATCGAGCTGCGTCCGGCGCCCGGCATTGGCGACGAGGGCGGCCTGATGCTGGGGGCGCAGGATTTCGATATCCAGCCGCTGGAACGCAGCGGCCGCAGCGACCAGCAATCCTATGTGGTGAAGCTGCATGCGAGCGTGCCCGATGGCCGCGTCGCCATTTTACGGCTGAAGCTTGCCGACACGCCTGATTTCAGCGATCAGACCTTCGAATTGCGGGTGCGCACCGCCGTGCCCTTCACCATGACCAAGTCCGATTGCGGGCGCGGCTTCGACGCCACCACGAGCGACGGCATGATGCGCTGCACGTCCAACGCCACCGTCAGCGATGACAGCGGCGCGGTCGACGATGACGGCAACCCCGTCGGCCGAGGGCTGATCTTCCGGTTTTCCAGCAATCCGGTGGCTGGGGAGCAGCTCTCGGTCCGGGACGCCCTGCGCATTTCTCCGCCGGTCGACGATCTCAAGGCGGAAGCAAGCAGCGGGCGGCTTTATATCAACGGCCGCTTTCTCACCGACAAGGTCTATACGCTCGATGTCGCCGCCGGCGCCTTGAGCGATGAGCGCGGCAGGCCGCTCGCTGAGGGCTTCAGCCGCAAATTCGCCTTCGCCCCGGAACAGTCCTCGCTCGTCTGGGATGCCTCGCAGGGGGTGGTCGAGCGCTTTGGCCCGCAACTCGTGCCGTTGCGCGGACGCGGTTATGACCGGGCCGATGTGCGCATCCATGCGATCGATCCGCTGTCGCGCGATTTTTGGCCTTTCCCGCAATCCGGCCTCGATACCGACGACGACGAAGCGCCGCCGCTGCCCGGCAACGAGCCGCAGAAATGGGCCGACAGCGATGAGATTTCGGCCGATGCGATCCAGGCGCGCATCAAGGCGTTGGGCTCGCCGGCCATATCGCAATTCGTGGATCTGCCGATCAAGAAGGGCGGCGTCGACACCAAGTTCGGCCTCGATCTGAAATCCTTTTTTTCCAGGATTGCCGGCACCGACCAGCCCGGCACTTACCTCGTCGGCCTGCGCGCGGTCGATAATCAAACCCGCCATTGGCTTCGGGTGCAGGTCACCGACCTGACCCTGAGCGCCGTGGAGGAACCGGGCCGGGTGCGCTTTGCCGTCACCTCGCTTGCCGGCGGCAATCCGATCGCCGGAGCGCAGATCCGTCTCGACGGTTTGCGCGACGGCAACTTCGTCACGCTCGCGACCGGGACGACAGACGCCGAGGGTTTCTTTTCCTGGGAACTGCAGCAGCGCACCGATGCGAAGATCCGGCGGGTGATCGTGACGAAGGGGCTGGATACTCTGGTTGTCGACCCCGATCATGCCCCGGCGCAATATGCCAGGGATAACTGGACCAAGCCGTCGGCCTCGTGGCTGGAGTGGACCACCGATCCGGAAGACAATCGGACCGAGCAAAGCCGCACGCTCTGCCACATCTTTACCGAGCGGCCGATCTATCGCCCGGAAGAGCCGGTGCATATCAAGGGCTTTGTCCGCAGCTATCTCGGTGGCCACCTGACGCTGCCGGCGCAGGGCGGCCAGATCGTGATCACCGGCCCCGACCAACAGGAATGGCGCGTGCCGGTGCGGCTGGACGCGTCCGGCAGCTTTTACCACAAATTCGACGCCGAGACGCCGGCGACCGGCGATTACGAGGTTCACTTCGAACCGGGTGACGCGGCTCAGGCCCCAGACCAAAGCCAACCGGCGCAGACATCTGATGACGACGGCAATGCCGACAGCCAGCCGAGCGACGGCAACAGCGACGATGCGACGGCCGACGACAGCCAGGCCGAGACTGCCGAGAGTGCCGACACCGACGGCAGCGGCGACAAGACCGTCCAATGCGGCAGCATCTCCTTCAAGAAGGAGGCTTATCGGCTGCCGACCTTCGAAGTCGTGCTCAACAATCCGGAAACCGTACCGCTCGATTCCTCCTTCAATGTCGATCTGATCGCGCGCTATTTCGCCGGCGGCCTGCTGGCCGATCGCCCCATCCGCTGGCGCGCGGTGCAATATCCCTACAATTGGACGCCGCCCGGCCACGAAGGCTTCCTGTTTTCGACGGATTCCCGCTACTCCGGCGGCGGCGAGTTCAAATCCTCGCCCGCGCTCGAACGCGACGGCAGCACCGATGCCGGCGGCGCCGCGCGCATCAGCTTCGACACGACGATCGAGCCGACGGCGCAACCCCGCCGCTACATGATCGAGGCAACGGTGACCGGCGACGACGACCTGCAGGTGCGCAGCATCACCGACGTCTATGCGGTCCCGCCCTTCGTGCTTGGTCTGAAACTGCCGCGCTACGTGCCGACGCCCGGCGCCATCGAGCCCGAGATCCTCGCCGTCGACGGCAATGGCGATCCCGTCGCCGGGCTGGAGATGACGGCGCGCCTGATCCACCGCAACTGGACGTCGACGCTGCAGGCGAGCGACTTCAGCCAGGGTTCGGCGAAATACATCACGCAGCAAATGGACGAGACCGTGCTGGAGCGTAAGATTACCAGCACGTCGGAGATTCAGACCCTGGCGCTCGAGGCGAAGGACGCCGGCGTCTACGTTCTGCAGCTCGAAGCCAGCGACCGGATCGGCCGCCGGCAGCAGGTGAGCGTCGACTTCTTCGTCGGCGGCACTACGCCGGTCACCTGGGGGCAGCCGCCCGCCCGCACCGCGGTCGTCACGACAGACAAGGACAGCTACATCCCCGGCGAGACCGCCAACCTGCTGATCCAGTCGCCCTTCCAGACAGCCCGCGCGCTTGCCGTCGTCGAAGAGCCCGAGGGGACGTTCCGCTATGACTGGGTCGATATCGCCGATGGCTACGGCCATTACGCAGTGCCGGTCCGCAAGGAATATACGCCTGAAATTCCCGTGCACTTCCTGATCATGCGCGGCCGGCTGGAGACCAGCATTCCCTCGCCGAACGCGCCCTTCGACCAGGGCAAGCCAGTCACCATCGCCGCGACGAAGACGGTGGCGGTCAAGCCGGTGAAAAACACGGTCGCCGTGACCCTGGACTATCCGAAAAAGGCCCGCCCCGGCGACGAAGTGGAGGTGACGCTGCATCTGGCCGACGATACCGGTCAGCCGATCGCGGGCGATGCCACCTTCTGGCTGATCGACCAGGCGGTGCTGTCGCTGGCACCGGAGCAGCCACTGGATCCGCTGCCGAATTTCATCGTCAAGCGCCCCTCCACCATGGCGCTACGCGACACCCGCAACATGGCCTTCGGCATCATTCCCCTGGACGAGGTCCCGGGCGGCGACGAGCGGGAGGACTGGGGCACGGACAACAATATATCCGTCCGCAAGAATTTCACGCCGGTGCCGATCTATCTTCCGGACGTGAAGGTCGGCCCGGACGGCGTCGCCAGGATCAAGGTGAAACTGCCGGACTCACTGACCGTCTTCAAGCTGCGCGCCAAGGCCGTCAGCGGTCCCGACCGCTTCGGCTACGGCACCGGCGAAATGCTGATCCGCCAGGAGATCGTGGCGCAACCCGCCCTGCCCCGCTTCCTGCGTTATGGAGACCAATTCGAGGCCGGCTTCATTGCCCGCGTCGTCGAGGGCAGTGGCGGCGCCGGCGCTGCTTCCATTGCTGCAGACGGATTGACGCTGGCAGGCAGCAAGGATCTCGCCTTTACCTGGGAACAGAACAAGCCGGCGCATATCGGCGTTCTCGCCGCGGTGCCCGAGCCACAGCCCGGCAAGGAGGACGTGCGGCTGCGTTTCGGGGTCGAACGCCTGGACGACCGCGCCAGCGACGCCGTCGAAATCACGCTGCCGGTAAAGCCCGACCGCGTTCCGACCAGGCATTACGAGATCGTCGAAATCCCGGCGGGCGGCTCGAAAACGCTGCCGGCGCTTCAGGAAAATCTGCGCCCCGGATCGTTTCAGCGGGTGATGACGCTGACCTCCGATCCGGCATTGGTCAAGCTCGTCGCCGGGCTCAACACCTTGGTGGAAGCTCCCTACGGCTCCACCGAACAGCGGATATCGCTCGCCTCCTCCGGCGTCGCCTTCAAAAGTTTCGCCCCCATCCTGGCCGCGGCGCAGCTCGAGAAACGCATCGACGGCGATGTGCACAATACCGTGCTGGCAATCGGCCAGGCGGTCGATGCCGATGGCCTCGTCGGCTTCTGGCCGCACAGCAAGGGCAATGTCTCGCTGACGGCCTGGGCCTATTCCTTCCTGGTCGCGGCCGACAAGGCCGGAGAACCGACCGACAAGGCTTTGACGGATCGCCTGGCGAGCGTGCTGAAACTATCGCTGCGCTCGGACTATCCGCATCTCATCAGCGGCGACGAGCTTCGCGAACGGGTCGAGGCCCTGACGGCGCTCGCCGAAGGCGGCGCGCTCGATCCCGCCTATACGGCCGAACTTGCCCGCTCGGCCGCCGTGATGCCGAATGTCAGCGTGGCCAGAATGACGGCGGCGGCCGCGGCGGCACCCGATGCCGACCAACGCCTTGTCGGCGGCCTTGCCGACACGATGTGGTCGCGCGTGCGCATCCTCTCCCGCAATGGCCAGCTGGTTTATGACGGCCAAGCCCAGGATGGCGGCAGCCCGATCATCCTGCCTTCGGAAACCCGCAGTCTTGCCGAAATGGTGCGCGCGGCGGCTCTGACCTCGGAAACGGATCCGCGTTATCCCGCCTTGAAAAATGCCTTGCTGCAGCTCGGCGAAGGCGATGGCTGGGGCTCGACCAATGCCACGTCGGCCGCGATCCGCGCGCTTGCTGCTGCCTGGCAGCGGCCGACGACGCCTTTGCCGCTGACGCTGGCTCAGAGCGGCAATGTGCAAAAGCTGACGCTCGACGCCAATGCGCCCGTGTTGCGGCAGGTGACCCTGGATCCGAGCGCCGTCACCATCCAGAATACCGGAACGACGGCCGCTCTTGCGCTGGTGGAAACCAGCTATCTCTCCGCTGAAGCCGGCTATACCGCGCCGGCCGAGAGCCAGGGCTTTGCGCTCACCCGCACGCTCTACCGCGTGCCGGCCGGCGATGCGCCGCTGGAGAAGCTGATCCCCGATGCCAAAGGGGCGATCGAGCTCAAGGTCGGCGACGTGCTGGAGGAAAGGGTCGAACTTGTTGTCTCCGAAGATCGCACCCATGTGGCGCTGACCCTGCCGCTGGCGGCGGGGCTCGATCCTCTCAACCCGAATATCGCCACCGCCCCGGCCGAGGCCACACCTGCCATGGCGTCGAACCTGCCGAGCGACTGGGTCTCCTATGGCGACGATCAGGTCTTCTGCGCGGCGGACAGACTTCCGAAAGGCAATTACACCTTCGCCTACCGGACGCGCGCCCTGATCCCCGGTACGTATACGCAGCCGCGGGCCCTTGCCGAAACCATGTACCAGAAGGGGGTTCAGGGAATGAGCGCTGCCGTACAAATCGTGGTGGCGAAGTAGGCCGCCGCCATCAGGACGACATCAGGCGAGGAGCCAGTCAGCCGGCTAATGACACTCTTGGGAAGGCGCCGATCGAAGCTCGTTCTTTTCTCCTCGCTGCTTCTCGCAGCGGGGGCCCTTGCCTATGCCTATCTCATCGATCAGCGCGCCCAGCTGATCGCGCCTTCGCCGACGCCGATCCTCTATGATCGCAGCGGCACCTTCCTCACGCAGATCGGCCATGCCGACGGCACGAGCGGGCGCATCGATTATGGCTATTGGCCGCTGGAGCAATTGCCCGACCGCGTCGTCAAGGCGACGCTTGCCCTCGAAGACAGGCGGTTCTACGACCATATCGGCGTCGACCCCTATGCGGTCGGCCGGGCAGCCTGGCAAAATCTCAGTGGCGTCGGGCGCCGCTCGGGCGCCTCGACCATTGCGATGCAGGTGGCGCGGATGCAGCAGCCGGAATCGCGCAGCTTCACGCACAAGATCCTCGAGGCCGGCACCGGTGTGCTGCTGACCCTGCGTTACGGCCGCGACGCCACGCTGGCGCAATATTTGCGGCTGGCGCCTTACGGCAACGGCAGCCACGGCATCGCCCATGCCGCGCGGCTCTATTTCGACAAGCCGGTGGCGGACTTGTCCTGGGCCGAGATCGCGCTGCTGTCGGCCATCCCGCAATCGCCGACCCGGATGAACCCGCTGCGGCCGCAGGGCTTGCGCCGGGCCGTTCACCGCGGTCATCACATCCTCGAGGCGCTGGCGAAACAGAATATCCTTGCCGCCGACGAGGCGGAGATCGCCCACCGCCAGCTCGACGCCATGCGGATGCCCGACCTGCCGCGCCGCCCGGACGCCCTGCACCTGATCCTGCGGTATCACGACCTGATCGAGACCGGCCTGGTGGCACCCGCCTCGGCGGCTGCGCCGCTGATCCACACGACGATCGACCTCGGCCTGCAGGCCGACGTCACCGCTCTTGCGCGGCAATATCTCGACGGCTGGCGCTCTGCGGGCGCCCAGCAAGTCGGCGTCATGGTGGTGTCGCGTCAAACCGGCGAGGTGCTCGCCCAGGTGGGGTCGAGCAATTATTACGGCAGGCATGCCGGCGCCTTCGACTATACGCGGACGCAGCGCTCCCCCGGCTCGACGCTCAAACCCTTCATTTACGCGCTGGGCTTCGAGCGCGGCGTGCTGAAGCCGACCGATATGCTGCTGGATCTGCCGGAAGGCGCAGCGGGCATCGGCGATGCCGACCGCGAATTCCTCGGACCCATGCTGCCGCGCCAGGCGCTCGCCAATTCGCGCAATGTGCCCGCCACCAATCTGCTGCGCAGCATCGGGTTGGAGACGACCTTCCGCTTTCTGCGCGATCTCGGTCTGCACGATTTGGAAACGCCGGCCGATCATTTCGGCCTGTCGATGGCGATCGGCTCCTTGCCGACACGCCTGGACAGGCTGATGCGGGCCTATGGCGTGCTGGCAAATGACGGCCAGTTGCAGGATCTGCGCTGGGCGCGCGAGCAGCCGCAGCCGCAATCCGTGCGGGTGATTTCGCTCGATACGGCCCGGCTGATCACCTCCTTCCTCTCCGATCCGCAGGCCCGGCTGCCGAGCTTCCACCGCTACGGCACGCTGGAATATCCCTTCCCCGTCGCCATCAAGACCGGCACCTCGCAAGGTTACCGGGATGCCTGGGCCGTGGCCTATTCGGAAAAGGTCATCGTCGGCGTCTGGATCGGGCGGGGCGACGACGGCACGATGAGCCGGATGACCGGCGCCGGTAGTGCCGCCCGCCTCGTGCACGCGATCATCGACCGGGTCCACGGCAACAAGCCGGGAGACATCGCCGATGCGCGGTTTCCGACACCGCCGGACCGCAAGCCCATGCAGGTCTGCCTCGTCAACGGACAGACAGACGACAACGGCTGCAGCCGGACGCTGGTGGAATGGCTGAAGCCCGACGAGATGCCGAAGGCGGCTGCGCCATCGCCTCGCCCGGACGCCGGCCTTACGTCTATCCCGATCAGTGCAACAGCGGGCAAGAGCCCGAATTATGCGCTCGCCGGTGGCGATGCCAACGCCAAGATCCATCTCGCCATATCGGCACCCGCCCGCAACAGCCAGATCTGGCGCAATCCGGAACAGCCGGCCGCGTTCGACCGGCTGCCGCTGAAGGCCGATGTGCAGCCGCATGTGCCGCAAATCGTCTGGTATGTCGACGGCCAGCCCTTCGCCGTCACCGACCCCGACCAGCCTGTCTTCTGGCCCATCCAGCGGGGTGAACACCGCTTCCAGATCCGCCTGCCCTACCGCGACGAAACCTCCGCGGTGGTGCCGGTCTTTGTGCAGTGAGAAGGTCGCGTCGTCCGTCGTAAGCGGCTGTCGCACACTCAGCAATCCTGCACTTAGCGTCGAGGGCCTGTAGCCTTAACTGTAGGCTGCTCTACTCGTATGAGCTGAACATAATTCCGACTATTATTACGGCAGGTATCATCGCAAGAATATTTGCCTTTGCGGCATAGCCGTGATCTGCAGCAATTGTTTTCGCGGCGAGCACATGCCCAAGTGCGCAGCCTAAAATTAGGGCGAGCATAACTGGTTGTTTTTGAAGTCCAAAGCAAGCGAGGGCCACGCCGAGAGAAACGAGGCCCAGCCAAATCGAAGCAGTAACTTTTAAAAAACGCATGCGTCAGGCTCTCCAGTGCAGATCCACTTGATATGCCGCCTGGAGCTTTCCATTTGGTGAAAATGCTATGTAGAGTTGCTTCGAAGGCGCCATCGGCCTTTGACCCCTGCAATAGCTGAATCCGATCGGCGTGATAGGTTGCTGTTGATGGCTTGAAAGCTTGCAGGCATGTGTGTCGGTCCCTACGGTTATCGGACACGAACAGTAAACGGACATTGATGTTGGCTGGCATGGCGTGGGAATACAAGGGATTTTACATTCCTAAAGAGGATGACTGGCAGCCTGAAGATCCCAGTGACTTCGGCTTCTGGATGGACTTCTATGTCGGCAATGGCAGCGGTCGGGATGCATTTAGCGTTCTTGTGTGTTCGCTTCCATGGTTCATGCGGGAACACGGGCATCAGGTCATCAGCGGACGTAATGTGATCTTCCTGCCCCGATTTGACCGAAGCGCTCTTGATGAGTTTCTCAAGGCGAAATGTTCAGAAGAAGATGCCGGGAAAAGTCCTCACACGACGATGCTGAAGATCGACGGCATCGGCGAGTGGGAATACCGCTACAGGTTCTGATCAGCAATCCAGCGCGGGATGGTCTGCGCGGCTGCAATGGGCCGATGCCGCATGCCGTTGCGCCGGACAGGCATCGTCCTTATTTCCCTAGAGCGAGGCCGACATAAATCGCAACCGTATTCGTCGCTGTCCTTGCTCCAGAAGCCGCCCCACACTCCGTCATCCCAGGGCTTGATGACCCTGGGATCCACAACCAAGCCCCCTGCTTAATTGTTTTCCTGCAGTTGGATGCGGTGCCTTTTCACGCAGCGCCAGCCGCATGGATCCCAGGGTCACAGGCTATGGAGATCAGATGCCCGGACGTTCCCTCACCAGTTTCCTCGAAATGGGCCTGGCGACAAACACTCCGCCACTGCCTGCCAGACCGGATCCCCACGGCTCCGCTCGGCGCCAGTGGTGGTGCTGATCCGTAAGCACCGGTGATGGACAAAGCCCGCGTAACCTACCGTAAGATACGTTGGTGCGGCAGCGCACCCCGCCTATGCTGCAAGTGCTAAGAAAGCGATTGGCATATACGCCATGCGCCGAGAAAGCACGAGGATCAAGAATTTCGCCCAGCATTCAGTCTTAAAGCTCCCGCCAGGCGCGGTGAGCCAGGAGGTTTGGCATGTGGTTCCCTTCCTATCTCCCCGCGCATGGTCTCGCGAGCCAGTTCGGCCAGGCCTTCGACTATCTGAGAGATGCGGGCCAGCGCAGCGTGCTCTTCTGGGACGTGATGCGAAAACGCGGCAATCAGTATCGCATCAATGCCGAAGCGCCCGCACCGCATGTGCTGAGCTTCACGCCTGAACTGCTGCTCGATGGGCGCACGCTGGAGCGGCCCGTCAACTATGCGCTGGTGCGCATCGTCCCGCCCGCGGGCATAGAGATCGACCAGACGCGACGGCCCTTCGTCGTGGTCGATCCGCGCGCCGGCCACGGACCGGGGATCGGCGGCTTCAAGGCCGATAGCGAAATCGGCGTGGCGTTCGCCGCCGGTCATCCCTGTTACTTCATCGGCTTCCTGCCGGAGCCGGTGGAAGGCCAGACGATCGAGGATATCGCGGCGGCCGAAGCGATCTTCCTGGAGAAGGTGATTGCGCTGCATCCGGGAGCCGATGCCAAACCCTGCGTGATCGGCAATTGCCAGGCAGGCTGGGCCGTGATGATGCTCGCCGCCATGCGGCCCGAGCTTTTCGGCTCGATCATCATCGCCGGCGCGCCGCTTTCCTATTGGGCCGGCGAACGCGGCAAATATCCGATGCGCTACACGGGCGGCCTGCTCGGCGGCACATGGTTGACGGCATTGATGGCAGACCTTGGCCACGGCAAGTTCGACGGCGCCTGGCTGGTGCAGAATTTCGAGAACCAGAACCCCGCCAACACGCTCTGGAACAAGCAGTATAATCTCTATTCCAAGATCGACACGGAAGAGGAGCGTTACCTCGGCTTCGAGCAATGGTGGGGCAATCATGTCAATCTGAACGCCGAGGAGATCCAGTTCATCGTCGACGAACTCTTCGTCGGTAACAATCTCTCTGCCGGACGCATAGAGACCTCAAAGGGTGAAGCGATCGATCTCCGGAACATCCGCGCACCGATCGTGGTCTTCTGCTCCAAGGGCGATAATATCACCCCGCCCGCCCAGGCGCTCGGCTGGATTGTCGACCTCTATGACAGCGTCAACGAGATACGCTCGCATGGCCAGACGATCGTCTACACAGTGCACGAAAAGATCGGCCATCTCGGCATTTTCGTCTCCGCCAGCGTCGCCCGCAAGGAACATGGCGAATTCTCCAGCAATATCGACCTGATCGACGCGCTGCCGCCCGGCCTTTACGAGGCGACATTCGAGGCGAAGACCGAGGCAACCGTCGGCGGCGATCTCGTCGACGGCGATTGGATCATGCGCTGCGAGGAAAGGACGCTGGACGACATACGCGCGCTCGGCTGCAACAATGCCGCCGACGACCGGCGCTTTGCGGCGGCAGCCAAGGTCTCCGAGATCAATCTCTCGCTCTACCGGACCTTCGCCCAGCCCTTCATCCGCGCCATGATGGCGGAACGGGTGGCCGAAGGAATGCGTCGGCTGCATCCGCTGCGCCTGCAATATGAACTCCTCTCCGATCTCAATCCGCTGATGGCGCGCGTCGCCGAGATGGCCGCCAAGGTGGAGGAAGACCGTCGTCCGGTCGCCGGCGATAATCCGTTCCTGGCTCTGGAACAGATCGTCTCGCGCCAGATCGTTGCCGGGCTCGACGCCTGGCGCGAAGGCATCGAGGCCATCAGCGAGGCGACCTTCCTCACCGTCTATGGTTCGCCCTTCCTTCAGGCGGCCGTCGGCATCGATCCACGAGACGAGAAGCCGCAGCGGCGCGCGAGCAAGACTGCGCTGCATGCCCAGACGCTCAAAGCGCGAATTGGCGAGTTGCGAGCCCGGATAGAAAAGGGCGGGCTGCAGGAAGGTCTCGCCCGCAGCTTGCTCTATGTCGCCATGGCCCATGGGGCCGCCGACGAACGCGGCTTTGCCGCCATCCGCCGGATGCGCCGCATCGAAGACGGAATGCCGGCCATGACGCTTGCCGAATTCAAGGCGCTGATCCGCGACCAGTTCCTGATGCTCGTCATCGACGAGAAGGCGACCGTCGCGGCGATCCCGCATCTGCTGCCCGCAGACGAGGACGCCCGTCGTCTTGCGCTGAGCTCGCTGCGTCAGGTGCTTACCGCCCGCGGCGCGCTGACAGGCGAAGCGGAGGAGCGCTTTCAGACGATCGTCGGCCTCTTCGGCGTTTCCGAAGAGCCGCTCGCCGGCCCGGCATCACTGGAGGCGCCGACGCCGCTGAAGACCGTCAGGCGCGCAAAGTAACGGGAGCACAGACAGATGACGGAATGGGAAAACTCCGGGGAAACCGGGCGGCACGAGAAATATGAGCGGCTGATCGCAAGAGCAAGGCAGGCTCCCGAAATGACGATGGTCGTGGCTCATCCCTGCGACGAGTCAGCCTTGCGCGGCGCGGTCGAGGCGGCCGAAATGGGCCTGGTACGCCCGGTCCTCGTTGGCCCGGTGCAAAAGATGCGCACCGTCGCCACCGCGCACAGTATCGATATCTCGCCTTTCGAGCTGGTGGATGCACCTCACAGCGATGCGGCGGCAGCCAAAGCCGTCGAGATCATCCGCGAAGGCCGCGCCGATCTCCTCATGAAAGGCAGCCTGCACACGGATGAGCTAATGCGGGCCGTGACTTCGTCGGCGACGGGCCTGCGGACGGCGCGGCGTATCAGCCATGTCTTCATCATGGACGTGCCGAACTATGCCGAAACGCTGTTCATCACCGATGCTGCGATCAACATTGCTCCCGATCTCGATGTCAAGCGCGATATCATCCAGAATGCCATCGATCTCTTCACCGCGATCGGCCTCGGCACGCCGCGCGTTGCGATCCTTTCGGCAGTCGAGACGGTGACCTCCAAGATCCCCTCGACGATCGAGGCGGCGGCCCTGTGCAAGATGGCCGAGCGTGGCCAGATTACCGGCGGCATTCTCGACGGACCGCTCGCCTTCGACAATGCGATCGACCCCGAAGCCGCACGGATCAAAGGCATCCAATCACAGGTGGCAGGCCGGGCACAGATCCTCGTCGTTCCCAATCTGGAAGCCGGCAACATGCTGGCGAAAAACCTGACGTTCCTGGCGCGGGCGGATGCCGCCGGTCTCGTGCTCGGTGCACGCGTGCCGATCATCCTGACATCGCGGGCCGACAGCGTGCGCGCCCGCCTCGCCTCTTGCGCCGTCGGCGTGCTTTTTGCCGAAGCCCGACGCACGGCGGCGCCGATCCAAGGGGGCTGATCCATGGACACGATCCTCGTCATCAATGCCGGCTCCTCCAGCCTGAAATTTGAACTCTTCGCCTCGGTGGGCGTGCTGAGGCGGCTCGTCAAAGGCAAGATGGACGGCATCGGCACTGCCCCGCACCTGGCCATCAAGAGTGCCGGTGGCGACCGGCTGGCCGACGAAACCTATCCGCATGAGACCGTACCCGACCTGCCGGCGGCCATGCGTCTCGTCGGCCAATGGCTGCGCGAGCGGCACGAGGGCGAAATGGTCGCCGTCGGCCACCGCGTCGTCCACGGCGGCCCTGACCATACGCACCCGGTCCGCGTCGACCAGAACATCCTGCGCGAACTGGAGGGCTTCACGCCGCTCGCTCCCCTGCACCAGCCGAACAATCTCGCGCCCATCCGCGCGCTGCTCGAACACCAGCCCCATCTCGCCCAGATCGCCTGTTTCGACACCGCCTTCCATCGCGGTCACGACCCGATGACAGATCACTATGCCATTCCCGCCCATTATTTCGCCGAGGGCGTACGGCGCTATGGTTTTCACGGCCTCTCCTACGAATATGTCGCGGGGCGGCTTGCCGAGATCGCCCCCGATATCGGCCGTGGCCGTGTCATCGTCGCCCATCTCGGAAGCGGCGCTTCCCTCTGTGCGCTGAAGGATGGCAAAAGCATCGAGAGCACATTTGGCTTCACCGCCCTCGATGGCCTGCCGATGGGCACGCGCTGCGGCCAGATAGACCCCGGCGTGCTGCTCTACCTCCTGCAGGGGGGCATGACGGCAGCCGAATTGCAGGACCTGCTCTACAAGGAATCCGGCCTCAAGGGTCTCTCCGGCATCAGCAACGACGTGCGCGACCTGCTCGCCAGCGAAGCGCCGGGCGCCGCGCTGGCTCTCGACCATTTCGTTCATCGTATCGGTCTTAATGCCGGCGCGCTTGCGGCCGCCCTCGGCGGGCTGGACGCCTTTGTCTTCACTGCCGGCGTCGGGGAGAACTCTCCTGTCATGCGCGAACGCATCAGCCGAAAGCTCGCCTGGCTCGGCGCCACGCTCGATCCCGCACGAAATGCGGCCGGCGAATTGCTGATCTCGACAGACCAAAGCAAGGTCGCGCTCTACTGCGTGCCGACCGACGAGGAGCTGATGATCGCGCGACACACATTCGCACTGCTCGCCCCATGATGGGCAAATCGTTCGACCAGAGACGGAGCTGATAATGATCCCGGAAATGAAGGCCAAACTTCTTGAAGGCAAGCGCGGCCTGGTGGTCGGCATCGCCAACGACCAGTCGATCGCCTGGGGCTGCGCCAGAGCTTTCCGCGCGCTTGGCGCCGAACTCGCCGTCACCTATCTGAACGATAAGGCCAAACCCTATGTCGAACCGCTTGCCGACGCGCTGGAGGCACCGTTCTTCCTGCCGCTCGATGTATCGGTCCCCGGCCAATTGGAGTCCGTCTTCGACGCCATTTCCGACCATTGGGGCGAGCTCGATTTCGTCGTCCACTCGATCGCCTTTTCGCCGAAGGACACGCTGCAGGGCCGCGTCGTCGACGCGCCGCGCGACGGCTTCCTGAAGACGATGGACATTTCCTGCTGGTCCTTCATCCGCACGGCCCATCTCGCCGAACCGCTGATGAAACGCGGCGGCACGCTCTTCACCATGACCTATTACGGCAGTCAGATGGTGGTGAAGAACTACAACATCATGGGCGTCGCCAAGGCAGCGCTGGAAAGCGCCGTGCGCTACCTCGCCGCCGAACTCGGCCCCAAAGGCATCCGCGTCCACGCCATCTCACCCGGCCCGCTCGCGACACGCGCCGCCTCCGGCATCCCGGAATTCGACGCGTTGCTGAACAAGGCCCAGGAAACCGCGCCGACCCGCAGCCTCGTGTCGATCGACGATGTCGGCATGGCCACCGCCTTCCTGGCGCATGATGCGGCCAGGCTGATTACCGGCGATACGATCTATATCGACGGCGGCTATCACATTATCGATTAGCGGCTGCCATGATCGCACGCGGTCGTGCCGGTCTAGGTGCAGTGAGAAGGTCGCAATGCCCACAAATCCTGCGACCGAGTGACGGCTGGTTCGGCGGGCTCAGCGGCGGACGCGGTAGCGGATGTGCGTGGCCTCGGGTGTATCGATCACCCGGACGATCTCCAACTCGACGCGCGATGGTAAGACTTCGAACATTCGGCGGCCACCTCCGAACAAGACTGGAACCTGGTGTATTTGCAGTTCGTCGAGCACGCCAGCTTCCAGCGCCCGTTGCGCCGTATACGCGCCAAGCATCAACACGTCGCGGTCCCCGGCGGCGGTCTTTGCCTGCGCCATAGCGCTCGCGATCCCGTCGTTCACGTATTTGACCAACGGATAATTCGCGACGGATGGCCCGGGCGGCCTGTGACTGGGTACGAAGATCGGCACACCGTGATTGTCACCGCCCCAGTGATCGACCTGTTCCACGGTTCGCCGACCCGCCAGAATCGCACCTGGCGCGTTCCATTCGTCCCACAACTGCCCGACCGGTCCGGTCGGTCGGGAAAAATCCCCGTACCACTCGTGCAACCGCATAAAGTCGTCGCCGCCGGGATTGCCTACTTCATCGTTGGGCCCCGCGATATATCCGTCCAGTGACATGGACATGAAGAGCACTGATGCAGACACTTTTATCTCCTATGGTCTTTTCCAAACTGGGGCAGTGGCAATGCGCTCTGCGGTTGGACCGTTGATGCAAAAGCTCGTTCAGGCAAGCGGAGAGCGGGGCTGACGGTCTTGATGTTCCCAAGGACGCTCGAGCGACGCCGACGCCGACATGCCGAATACGGATTTTTGGTACTGCCCTATTTTTCAAGGGGCCGGACCATGCTCGAGCCAACTGGTTTGGTCCGGCCCCTATCCACCGACCCCATATTCCGTCAGACAATGGGCCCAGACAGCTAGAGCGCGGCCGACGTAAATCGCAACCCTATTCGTCGCTGTTCTTGCTCCAGCAGCCGCCCCACTCTCCGTCTTCCCAGGGCTTGACCCTGGGATCCATGCGGCTGGCACTGCGTGGACAGAGATGGCGTCCAACTGCAGGGAAGTTATTGAAGCCGCGTGCTTGGTTGTGGATCCCAGGGCCAAGTGTAAAGCCCGGATACATACCTGACAGATGTTCGGAGACATGCCTGACACTTTCGAGATGATTTTTCGGGAGGTCGGCATGGTTTGGCGGTCGAGGTCAGTTGTGGATGAACGATTGGAATTCTGCCGGTTGGCGGGGCTTAAGCATCTCGGCAACACCTCTCGTCCGCTGCCCTGGCTCCAGAAATCGCCCCACTCTCCGTCATCCCAGGGCTTGACCCTGGGATCCACAGCCAAGCACTCTGCTGGAATGGCAGGATACGTTTACATCGTCACCAACCAGAAAAACGGCACGCTCTATATCGGCGTGACATCCGATCTGGAGCGCCGCATCTATGAGCATCGGGAGGGGCTGACGCCGGGCTTTGCCTGGAAATACGGCTGTACCCGCCTCGTGTGGTACGAGGAGCATTGGGATATCGGCACGGCGATCCAACGCGAAAAGTCAATGAAGCGATGGAACCGGCAGTGGAAAATCGACTTGGTCGAAGCGATGAATCCCGAGTGGGACGATCTCTATCTGACGCTGTGGTGATGCCATCTTTGTTCACGTGTGCCAGCCGCATGGATCCCAGGGTCAAGTGTAAAGCCCGGATACATACCTGACAGATGTTCGGAGACATGCCTGACACTCAGTGCTGGCTTTTGAGATCGATTTTTGCGACCTGTGTTGCGCC
>NZ_JACIFY010000002.1:301553-478913 GCF_014197615.1 Rhizobium esperanzae | reverse complement strand
CTGCGCCAGTGCTGGTCTGCCATCCGCGACAGTCTGCGGGAGGGGACGTATCGGCCACAGCCGGTACGTCGCGTGATGATCCCGAAGCCTGGGGGTGGCGAGCGCGAGCTCGGCATCCCCACGGTGCTGGACCGCCTGATCCAACAGGCGCTCCTGCAAGTCCTCCAGCCGATCCTTGATCCGACCTTCAGCCAGCACAGCTACGGCTTCCGTCCTGGACGCGGTGCGCACGATGCCGTCCTTGCGGCACAATCGTTCGTGCAGTCCGGGCGTCGCGTCGTTGTGGACGTTGACCTGGAAAAGTTCTTCGACCGGGTTGACCACGACATCCTGATCGACCGTCTGCGCAAGAAAATCCCCGACCCCGGCGTGATCCGCCTGGTGCGGGCCTATCTGAACGCCGATATTGTCGATGGGGATGCGGTCACCAAGCGGAGCCGAGGCACACCGCAGGGCGGGCCGCTGTCGCCGCTTCTGGCCAATGTGTTGCTGGATGAGGTGGACAAGGAACTTGAACGGCGGGGCCATGCCTTCTGCCGCTATGCCGACGACTGCAACGTCTATGTGCGGTCGAGCCGAGCGGGCGAGCGGGTGATGGCTCTGCTGCGGCGCCTTTATGGCCGACTTCACCTGACGGTGAACGAGACCAAGAGCGCCGTTGCCAGCGTCTTCGGCCGCAAATTCCTCGGCTATGCCTTCCGCCAAGCCGGGGGTGTCGTCAAGAGACGGGTGGCCGGCAAGGCCATCAAGGCGTTCAAGGAGCGCATTCGCGAACTGACACCGCGCGTAACGGGGCGCTCCCTCAAAGCGGTGGCGGAACGGTTGCGCATCTTCGTGCGCGGATGGAAAGCCTACTTCCGGCTGGCGCAAACGCCTCGGGTCTTCAGCGACCTGGACGAGTGGATGCGCCATCGTTTGCGGGCTATCCAGCTCAAGCAATGGAAACGAGGCAGGACGATCTTCCGGGAACTGATGGCAAGAGGAGCAAAACTCGATGTGGCTCGGCAAGTGGCAACAAATGCCGGTCGCTGGTGGCGCAACAGCGCCAAACTCCTCAACGCCGTCCTCACGATCAAATGGGCAGACCAACTCGGAATGCCCAGACTTGCATAAACCTCAATCTCTCGAACCGCCCGGTGCGGACCCGCATGCCGGGTGGTGTGGCAGGGGTGCGATCACAGCGATCGCCCCCTATGCCGATTCTGACCAGTTTGGCTGGCTTTGGCTCAGTCGACGAACTCGACCGTCACGCCCGGCTTGACCATCTTGGCAAGCTCGGTGGCATCCCAGTTGGTCAGGCGGATGCAGCCGTGGCTCTGGGTGCGGCCGATCTTGGAGGGCTCGGGCGTGCCGTGGATGCCGTAAGTCGGCTTGGAGAGCGCCATCCAGACGGTGCCGACGGGGCCGTTCGGGCCGGGCGGAATGTTGAGGATCTTGTCGTTGGCGCCCTGCTGGAAATTGATCTTCGGATTGTAGGTATAGCCGGGATTGAAGGCGACGCGCTCGACCGTCACCGTGCCAGAGGGCGAGGGCGTGTCGGTGGAGCCGATCGATGCCGGGTAGGCTGCGAGCAGATTGCCGGCGCTGTCATAGGCGAAGACCTGTTTGCGGCCCTTGTCGGCGATGATGCGGGCAACCTCGCCGCTCTTCGGCTCGCCCGGATTGACGACCTTGATGATCGTGCCGGCAACGCTGAAATCGGCGCCGGGGTTCATCTCCTTGAGGAAGGCCTCGTCCATGTGGAAACGCTCGGCCAGCATTTCAGTGGTCGAGGTGTAGGCAAGCGACGGCAGCAGCGCCTTATGCGAATAGTCTTCCGGGATCTCCGCGACGAAGGGGCCGGCGGCATCGGCGGGCGTGATCGTATAGCTGACGACCGGCAGACCGCCGTTCATGCGCAGCTCTTCCAGAATGGCATCGGTGTCGTTGGGATCGAGCTTCGACCCGGTCATCTGGTCATAGGCATAGATGCCCTTGGTGACGTTCGAGCCCATATGGCCGTCGATGACGCCGGGAGAAATGCCGGCGCGGTCAAGGAAGACCTGCAGCGCGACGATCTCGGGCTTCGACTTGTTCTTCAGTGTGATGACGGGCTCTTCCGGCGCGGCCTTCGGCGCGTCGGCGGGTGGAATCTGCTGGTCGGGATCGATCGAGGCATAATCGTCGCCGGGTTGCGGATTGCCGATGCTGTTATCCTCGGGATAAGGCTGGCCATCGAGCGGCTGGCGTTCGATCGCCGCATCGCGCGGGATGCCCCCGGTGACAGCGCCGCGCTCGGAATAACGCGTATCGCCATCCTCAGCATAATAGGGGTCGTTGGCGCCCTGGTCGGCATAGACACCGCGGCCGGGCCGCGGCGGATAGTAGCCGCGGGCGCGCATCTCGGTGGCGACGATGTTGCCGTAGTCGTCGATCAGCACGCGGTTGCCGCTGCGGTCGCGGGCATAGATATAGCCGCGCGGGACGTAATCGAGGATTTCGCCGCTCGGCGTCACCAGCACGACATCGCTCTGACGGCGGTCGCGGAATTGCTGCGCGCCTGCTTCCGGCGCTGCAGCCGCAATGGCTGCCAGCACGGCCGCAAGCGAAAATGCCGACTTCAAAAAGCGATTCACGTCTCAAAACCTCGAACAGTGACTGGCAGACACACACCTGCGAATTTTGACGCTAGTGTGGAATTTATGAAAGCGTGCTGAACAAAATATGAAAATCCCTAAGATTTCCTTTTACTCATAAACGTTTGCGCCTCCGTGTCAGTTCCCCAAAATCCATGGTTGCGGCAAAAACACAAGATGCAGATGGTGCGGATTGACGAAGAGCGTTGGGAAACCTAACCCTAGCGCATCGCGCTGTCCGAAAATCGGGATCGATTTTCGGACAGCACGATGCGAGGATTGAAAGTGTGAGAGCGTCCTTTGTGCGGCCGAAAGGACGCACGGCGCTCCAGCGCCGCCGACAATTCCCTGAGGAGACCCCAGATGATCGAATTTGCCGCCGCAAGCGGGCCGCGCCTGATGCTCGATGAAACATCGGTGCTGGATGTCGGCGGATGCCTCGTCGAGGGCGTCGATATCGCACCGAAGCGCGCTATTCCCGACGATGGCGATCCACGAATCGATCACTCGCTCGAAGGCTTCCTCTTCACTTGCGGGCCGGACCATATCCGCCATCGCCAGCCGATCGCCGGCCGTGCCGACGGCAAGGTCTATCCGCTGCACGGATCGGCCTCCGGCCATGCGGCCAAGCTGTTGTGGACGAAGTTCGAGAACGGCAATGCCGAATGTCGCGCCGATGTCGACATCGTGACCGTCGAGGGATTGCCGCAGCGCATCGAGCGGCTGTGGCGGATCGACGGGGCGACCGGCGCGGTGCGGCTCGAGGACCGGGTCGTCAATACCAGCGACCAGACAGTGCCGACCTTTCTGATGTATCACATGAATATTGGCGGCAAATGGCTGGACGAGGGCACGCGGCTCGAAGGCCGGATGCTGGAAAACGGCGGCTTCCCCTGGACATTCGGCGAGGAGCCGGGCGGTATCTTCTGCGTGGCGGCGCCGGCGACGGAGGAGGGATTCGCGGAAATCCGGCTCGGGCCGATTGCCGCGATCGGCGGCAGGACGCTCAGCGTGCGCTTCCGCGCCGATACGCTGCCTTATCTGCAGGTGTGGCGGAACCAGAAGGCGCCGGCCCATATCATCGGCATCGAGCCGGTTTCGCATCGCTGGGTGTTACGTGACGAGCTTGAGGCAGCCGGCGAGTTCAACATGCTGGCGCCCGGGAAAAGCCGCAGCTATGCGCTGACCTTCGCCTTCCTGTGAGCGAAGTGTTGTTGACGCTCGGCGGCCTCCCGTCGTAGACCTTCAGCCCACGATTTTTGAGGAGACAAGACGATGGATATTCGCCAGATCGACGATGAATATTCGGTTTCGGGTCAGATCACGCCTGAAGATCTCGACGAGATCAAGGCGCTAGGCTTCAAATCGATCGTCTGCCACCGCCCCGACCATGAGAGCCCCGATCAGACGTCGTTCTCGGTCATCGAGGCGCGCGCCAAAGAACTAGGTCTCGAGATCACCCATGTGCCTGTCGGGCCGATGGGCGTGACCGAGGAAGCGGTGCAGGGCATGGTCGATGCACTCGATGAATTCCCGCGGCCGATGCTCGGTTATTGCCGCTCCGGCGCCCGCTCGACGGCAATCTACCAGAAGACCCACCATATCCGCAGCTAGACCCATTCCGGCTGCCGATTTCACGGCGCTGCGCCGCAGCGCCGCTACCGCCCATTCACTCAGGAGACTATGATGAGCATTAAGCGTATCGACGTCGGCGCACGCATGAGCGGCGCTGTCATTCACGGCAACACGGTCTATCTCGCAGGCCAGGTCGGCGAAGGCGAAAGCATTACCGATCAGTGCAAGTCGGCGCTTGCCGAGGTTGATCGTCTGCTTGCCGCTTCCGGCAGCAACAAGTCAAAGATCCTGCAGACCCTCGTCTATCTCTCCGACATTGCTTATTTCGCCGAGATGAACGCCGCCTGGGAAGCCTGGATCGACCCGGCCAACCCGCCGGCCCGCGCCACCAGCGAAGCCAAGCTCGCTGCGCCGAAGTACAAGGTCGAGTTCATCGTCACGGCTGCGCTCGACTAAGGTCGCGGCGGTTATGTCTCTGAAAGCCGGTGGGGGATCCTACCGGCTTTTTGTTTGTGCGATTTCCGACAGCGTCCGGGTCGGCGTGATCGCTTCCGGATCGAGCTTCACCTCGATGATCGCCGGCTTGCCGCTGGTGCGCGCCCGCTCGAAGGCCGGGGCGAATTCCTCCGTGCTTTCCACCGTTTCGCTGTGGCCGCCATAGGCGCGGGCAAGGGCTGCGAAGTCGGGATTGGTCAAATCGGTGCTGCTGACGCGGCCGGGATATTCGCGCTCTTGATGCATGCGGATCGTGCCGTACATGCCGTTGTTGACGACGACAGCGATGATCGGCAGGCCGTAGCGGATGGCGGTGGCGAATTCCTGGCCGTGCATCAGGAAACAGCCGTCGCCGGCAAAGCAGATGACCTCACGCTCGGGAAACAGCCGCTTGGCGGCGACGGCCGCGGGCAGGCCGTAGCCCATCGAGCCGGAGGTGGGGGCGGCCTGGGTGTTGAAGCGGCGGAAGCGATGGAAGCGGTGCAGCCAGGTGGCATAATTGCCGGCGCCGTTGGTGAAGATCGCGTCCGGCCCGGTATTGGCCTCCAGCCACTCCATGATCGGCCCCATATGGACGGCGCCCGGACCTGTCGCCGGCGGCTTCGACCAGGCGAGATAGGCCTGGTGCATGCGCTGCGTGCGCTCCGCCCAGTGCGGCTCGGCCGGCGCTTCCAGATCGGCCAGTGCCGCGACGAAATCGGCCGGTGCGGCGCAGATCGCCAGATCCGGGCGGTAGAGACGGCCGAGTTCGGACGCGTCGGGATAGACGTGGACCAGCGATTGCTGGGGGTAGGGGATGTCGATCAGCGTATAGGACGAGGAGGGCATTTCCGACATGCGGGCGCCGAGCAGGATCAGCAGGTCGCTCTCCTTGATCTCCGTGGCCAGCGCCGGATTGATGCCGATGCCGACATCGCCGGCATAACAGGGATGAAGATGATCGAACAGCATCTGCCGGCGGAAGGAGCAGCCGACGGGCAGTTGGAAGCGTTCGGCGAAGGCCTGGAAATCGGCAACCGCATCGGCATCCCATCGCGTGCCGCCGAGGATCACCATCGGCCGCTCGGCCTTCAGGAGACGCAGATAGAGATCGTCGATCTGGCTGCGGCCGGGATGCGCCTCGACGCTGGCATAGTGCCTGGCGCGGGGCGCCTCGACTTCGTCGCGCAACATGTCTTCCGGCAGCGTCAGCACGACGGGGCCGGGACGGCCGGAGGTTGCAATCGCAAAGGCGCGGGTGACGAACTCGGGAATGCGGGCGGCATCGTCGATCTCGCCCACCCATTTGGCGAATTCGGTGAAGGCGCGGCGGAATTCGACTTCCTGGAAGGCCTCGCGCTCGCGCGCTTCGCGCTGCACCTGGCCGATGAAGAGAATCATCGGGATCGAATCCTGCTTTGATATATGCAGGCCGGCGGAGGCATTGGTGGCGCCGGGGCCGCGGGTGACCATGCAGATGCCGGGTTCGCCTGTTAGTCTGCCCCAGCAATCCGCCATCATCGCCGCCCCGCCCTCCTGGCGGCAGACGAGAACGTCGATCTCGCTGTCGCGCAGTGCGTCGAGGACGGCGAGGAAACTCTCGCCCGGCACGCAGGACAGACGCTTGACGCCGTTCGCCTTCAGCGCCTCGACGATGAGTTCCCCACCCGTCTTTTTCATGACGATGCCTTTCTCTCGCACGCAGTGAGTTCCGCCAGAATTTCTGCTTGATGCTCGCCCAGACGTGGGCTCGGCCTGGTGTAATGCAAGGGCGTTTCCGACAGAACCACCGGCGTTCTGACCCCCGGAATGACGGTGCCGGCGGCATCGGCAAGGTCGATGCGCAGGCCGCGGGCCTCGATCTGTGGGTCGGCGAACATCTCCTCGATCGTGTTGATCGAGCCAGCAGGAACGGCATTTTCCTCGCAGGCCTTCAACAGATCCGCCTTCTGCCATTTCAGCGTTTCGGTGGCCACGAGGCGACGGACTTCGCCGCGGTTGGCGACGCGGGCCTTGTTGGTGGAAAAACGCTCGTCGCCTGACATCGTCTCCAGACCGAGGATGGTGCAGAGGCGGCGGAATTGGCCGTCGTTTCCGACCGCAAGAATGAGATAACCGTCCGCCACCGGCACGACCTCATAGGGCGAAATATTCGGGTGGGCGTTGCCGAGGCGGGAGGGTGCGGCGCCGGAGACCAGGTAATTCATGTTCTGATTGGCGAGCACGGCCGATTGCACGTCGAGCAGCGCCATGTCGACGAGCTGGCCTTCACCCGATTTAAGCGCGTGGACCAAGGCGGCCTCGATTGCCGCGACGGCATAGATGCCGGTGAAGATATCGGCGATCGCCACGCCCGCCTTCATCGGTTGTCCGTCCGGCTCGCCTGTGATCGACATGAAGCCGGACATGCCCTGAACGATGTAATCGTAACCGGCGAGGCTGGCATAGGGGCCGGTCTGGCCGAAGCCGGTGATCGAGCAATAGACGAGCTTCGGGTTCAGCTTACGCAGGCTGTCGTAATCCAGCCCGTATTTGACGAGGCCGCCGAGTTTGAAGTTTTCGATCAGCACATCGGCGGAGGACACGAGACGGCGGACGAGATCCTGGCCTTCGGGAGTCTTCAGATCGGCGGTGATCGAGCGCTTGCCGCGATTGGCGGCGTGATAATAGGCGGCCGAGAGGTTTTCGCCATCGGCACCTTCGACGAAGGGCGGTCCCCATTGGCGGGTGTCGTCGCCGCCGTCGGGATTTTCGACCTTGATGACGTCGGCGCCGAGATCGGCGAGCATCTGCCCCGCCCAGGGACCGGCGAGCACGCGGGCTAGCTCGATCACCCGGATGCCGGCAAGCGGCGGCTTTTTCGTCGTCTCCGTCATATTCCCTCGTCCGGTTCTACGGCGCCAGCGTCACCTCAGATGTATCGGATACCGGCTTTGAAGCAAAGCGGCGCTCGCGCCAGAGGATATAGAAGCCCGATGCCATGATGATCATGATGCCGAGCCATTTGATCGCATCCGGAAAGTCGCCGAAAACAAGCCAGGCAAAGATCGTTGCCGATACGATCTCGAAATATTGCAGCGGCGCCAGCGTCGATGCCGGTGCCGCGCGATAGGCATAGACGCCGAAGATGCCGGCGATCGCGGCCATGGCGCCGACGCCGGCGACGTAGAACCAGGCGCTGCCCACCGGCATGACCGGGTCGAAGAGATCGGAGCCGCTTCCTTCGCCGATAAAAAGCAGGAGGGCGCAGAAGAGCAAACCCCAGATGCCCATCTGGAACTGCATCGCCCAGGGATCTTCCCGGTGCGCGAGGACGCGGGTCATCAGCACGAAGACCGCGATGCAGAGTGCGCTGACGACGGGCAGGAGCGCGATGTAGCCGACCTCCTCGAAACTCGGCTGGATAATCAGCATCGCCCCGAAGAAACCGACGCCGCAGGCGGTGTAGCGGCGCCAGCCGATGGTCTCCTTCAGGAAAATGCCGCCGAGGATCGTCACCATGATCGGCTCGACGAAGAAGATCGCAATCGCATCTGCAACCGCCATATATTTCAGCGTGGTGACGAAAGAGATCATCGAGATGGTGATGATGGCGCCGCGGATGGCATGGAACAGGCTCTGGCGCCAGGAGAAATCGGCAAAGCTGCGCCGCCATATCACGATCGGCAGCATGCAGAGCGCCTGCACGACGAAGCGGCCGGCAGTGACCTCGGCAGAGGGGACGGTGACGACGGCAAGCTTGGCGAAAATATCGATGAGCGGCGAGAACATCACCGAAAGAAACATCAGCGCAAGTCCCGTCGTCACCTCGGAGGTGGACGAAGCGGGGCGGGCGGAGGTGCTGCTCATGATGGAATCTCTCTGGCTCAGGATCTGGCGACGGCCTTGTCGCACCAGTCCGCGAAGGCTGCGATCGCCGCGTCGGCGCCGATCTCGTTCAGCGTTTCGTGTCGCATATCCTGATATATCTGAGTGCTGATACGAGAGAAGCCTTGGGCTTTCAAATGGTTTGACAGCCAGAGGATGGCTTTTCCACGCTCGGTCGCCGGATCCTCTCTGCCGCCGACAAGATGGATCGGCATGTCGCGCGGCAGCCGGTCGAGATGGGGTTTTTGCGGCGCTCGAAAGGTCAACTCGAAGAGATCGAGCCAGAGCGAGACCGAAGCGTCGAAGCCGCAGAGCGGATCGGCGACATATTTATCGACTTCATCGGGGAGGCGGGACAGCCAGTCGAACTCGGTGCGGTGGCCCGAAATCGATTTGCCCCAGGCGCCGAAGGTGAGCTTCGGCAACAGGCCGCTCGGCACGTCGGAGCCCTTGAGCATGCGCTCGGCAAGCAGGATCGCCTGGGCGGCGCGGCCGGCAAGGCCGACGGCGAAATTCGAATTCCAGACGGCGACGGCGTCGAAATCGGCCGGCGCCGTGACGGCTGCATTGAGGGCGATAAGGCCGCCCATCGAATGGCCGAAGAGGATCACCGGCAGGCCTGGATGACGGGGAGCCGCATAGTTGCGCATGGCAAGGACGTCGCCGATCACTTTTTCGACGCCGTCGCGCCGGGCGAAACGGCCGATCGGCGCGTCGGGCGCCGTCGTCTCGCCGTGCCCGCGGTGATCATGGGCATAGACGTGATAACCGCGCGCCGACATTGTCTCGGCAAAGACGCGATAGCGTTTCGAATGTTCGGCAAGACCGTGCGATATCAACAGGATACCGCGTGGCGGGCCGGCGGGCTCGGCATGGTGATAGGCGAGCGACGCTCCCGGTACGGCAAGCCTCTGCGTTTCAGAAAACATGTGGGTCCTCCTTGCCGCAACAGACCAGATCGGCGTCCAAAAGCAACCTCGGTTCCCGGTTTATCCGATAACAAATTGCGTTTCTGTTGCGATTCAGGGTTGCGGTCTTTCGATCTTCGTGCTTATTTGTTCCTGTATTGTTCTTTTTTTGGGGGTTGAAATGAGCAGCATGCAGTTGCGTACCTTGACGTTCGCCGTGTCGATGGTTCTTGCCGGCGCCGCCGTGGCGCAGGAGGCCGGCGGGCGCACCCGTTTTATTCTTGCGGCAAGCTGGCAGCCCGCCTTTTGCCAGACGAACCAGAAGAAGGCCGAATGCGCCAGCCAGACCGGCGAGCGCCCCGATGCGACGAATTTTTCGCTGCACGGGCTCTGGCCGATGAGGCAGGACTATTGCGGCGTGAGCGCCGAGCAGAAGGCCGCCGACAAGGACGGCAACTGGAACACATTGCCCGAGGTGACGCTTTCGGCCGAGACGAAGGCGGCGCTCGCAAAGGCGATGCCCGGCACGCAATCCGGCCTGGAACGGCATGAATGGACGAAACACGGCACCTGCACGAAAATGAGCGCCGAGGATTATTTCGGCGTTGGCGTGCATCTTCTCGGCGCACTCAACACATCGGCGGTGCGCGATCTCTTCGCCGCCAATATCGGCAAGCCCGTTAACGCCGAGGCGATCAAGGCGGCTTTCGACAAGAGCTTCGGGCCGGGTGCCGGCGACCGCGTCAAGATGAGCTGCCGGCGGGTCGGCAATGTCAAGATGGTCAGCGGGTTGACGATCGGGCTTTCGGAGGCAGCCGGGACGGCGTCAGCGAAAAGCGCCGGCCTTGCCGATCTGATCCAGGGGGCGGGAAAAACCTCCTTCGGCTGCGACGAGGGTGTCGTCGACGCTGCGGGCTTCTGACCGGAAATCCTGCGTAAACCGGGTTTCGGCGTTGCCCGAAGGCGCTGTTTCGCCTACATAGCGGCACAATCGAAGTTTCCCGCCCGGAGCAGCGCAGCATGGCACGTCAGTTCATCTATCATATGTCCGGCCTCAACAAGGCCTATGGCAACAAGAAGATCCTGGAGAACATCCACCTTTCCTTCTACCCGGATGCCAAGATCGGTATTCTCGGGCCGAACGGCGCCGGTAAATCCACCGTGCTGCGCATCATTGCCGGCCAGGACAAGGAGTATACCGGCGAAGCCTGGCTCGCCGAAGGAGCGACGGTCGGCTACCTCGAGCAGGAGCCGCGCCTCGATCCCAACAAGACGGTTTTCGAGAACGTCATGGAAGGCGTTGCCTCGAAGACGGCGATCCTCGATCGCTACAATGAACTGATGATGAACTATTCCGACGAGACGGCGGAAGAGGGCGCCAAGCTTCAGGACGTCATCGACAGCCAGAACCTCTGGGATCTGGAAAGCCAGGTCGAGATGGCGATGGAAGCCCTGCGGTGCCCGCCGCGCGATGCCGAAGTCACCAGCCTGTCCGGTGGTGAGCGTCGCCGCATCGCGCTCTGCCGCCTGCTGCTGTCGCAGCCGGATCTGCTGCTGCTCGACGAACCGACCAACCATCTCGACGCCGAGACCATCGCCTGGCTCGAAAAGCACCTGCGCGACTATCCCGGCGCCGTGATGATGATTACCCACGATCGCTACTTCCTCGACAACGTCACCGGCTGGATCCTCGAACTCGACCGCGGCCGTGGCATTCCCTACGAAGGCAACTACTCCGCCTATCTGCAGGCGAAGGCCAAGCGCATGCTGCAGGAAAATCGCGAAGAGGCCTCGCGCCAGAAGGCGATCAGCCGCGAACAGGAATGGATCGCGTCAAGCCCGAAGGCACGTCAGGCCAAGTCCAAGGCGCGTATCAAGTCCTACGAGCAGCTGGTGGATGCCGCCGAGAAGCAGCGTCCCGGCGACGCGCAGATCATCATCCCGGTCAGCGAGCGCCTCGGCCAGGTGGTCATCGAGATGGAAGGCATCACCAAGGGCTTCGAGGGCCGCACGCTGATCAACGACCTGTCGATCAAGCTGCCGCCGGGGGGCATCGTCGGTATCATCGGCCCGAACGGCGCCGGCAAGACGACGCTGTTCAAGATGATCACCGGCCAGGAAAAGCCGGACAGCGGTTCGATCCGCATCGGCGAAACCGTGCATCTCGGCTATGTCGACCAGAGCCGCGATGCTCTTGCGGGCGATAAGACGGTCTGGGAGGAAATTTCCGGCGGCGCCGAAGTCATCAAGCTCGGCAAGTTCGACATGAACTCCAGAGCCTATTGCGGCGCCTTCAACTTCAAGGGCGGCGACCAGCAGCAGAAGGTCGGCAATCTCTCGGGTGGTCAGCGCAACCGCGTCCACCTCGCCAAGATGCTGAAGGCTGGCGGCAACGTTCTGCTGCTCGACGAACCGACGAACGATCTCGATACGGAAACGCTGGGTGCGCTCGAAAACGCGCTGGAGAATTTTGCCGGCTGCGCCATCATCATCAGCCACGATCGCATGTTCCTCGACCGTCTGGCGACGCACATTCTGGCTTTCGAAGGCGAAGGCCATGTCGAATGGTTCGAGGGCAACTTCGAGGATTATGAGCAGGACAAGATCCGACGTCTCGGCCCCGATGCCCTCAATCCGGGCAGCCAGGCCCATAAGCGCCTGACGCGCTGATCGCTCTTCTTTTCGTTTGAAAAAGCCCCGGTTCCGCCGGGGCTTTTTCATGTCCGGCCCTGTCGCAATTTGAGTAGGCAATTTCGCTTAAGTGCGAATTGCCGCTTGTCATCGCAGCCCAACTCACATAAAGATATCTTTATATCTTGATTGGATCGAAGATGAGCGAACCCTTGAAGCTTGGACTGGATGCGCTGGTGGACGTCTTGAAGGCGGCCGGTGAGCCCACGCGCCTGCGTCTTCTCGCGCTTCTCGACGGCGGTGACCTGACGGTGACCGACCTTACCGAAATTCTCGGCCAATCCCAGCCTCGCATCTCGCGACATCTGAAGCTGCTCGGCGAGGCCGAACTGATCGAACGTTACCAGGAAGGCGCCTGGGCCTATTTCCGCCTCAAGCAGGACGGCAAAGCGGCCATGCTGGTACGGGCATTGCTGAAGCATGTCTCCGAGAACGATCCGACCATCCTTCGCGACGGCGAGCGGCTGTCGTCGGTCAAGCGCCAGCGGGCCGAGCGGGCGCAGGCCTATTTCAGCCGCAACGCGGCGGAATGGGACGAGCTTCGCCGCCTGCACGCGGCCGACGAGGAGGTCGACGCCGCCGTCATCCGGCTGCTCGGCAGCCAGCCGATCGATTCGCTGCTCGATCTCGGCACCGGCACCGGCCGCATCCTCGAACTTCTTTCCGGGCTCTACCGCCGGGCGGTCGGCGTCGATGCCAGCCGCGACATGCTGAGCGTGGCGCGTGCCAATCTCGACAAATCCCGCATCACCAAGGCCACCGTGCGTCACGCCGATATCCTGAACCTGCCCTTCGAGGGCCAGGATTTCGATGTGGTGACGATCCATCAGGTGCTGCATTTCTTCGACCAGCCGGAGATTGCGATCGCCGAAGCGGCACGCATGCTGCGGCCGGGCGGCCGGCTCGTGGTCATCGACCTTGCGCCGCACACGCTGGAATATCTCCGCGACGAGCATGCGCATGTCCGTCTCGGTTTTTCGCACCAGGCGATATCCGACTGGCTGCACAGGGCCGGGCTCGACGTCGAGCAGGTCGTCGATCTTCATCCGGGTCAGCAGAGCGGGCAGGGGTTGACGGTCACCGTCTGGCTTGCGCGCGATCCGAGGCGCCTCATGGCTTCGCAGACCAGCGAAGGCGCCGAACCTACATTTGCCGGGAGAGTATGACATGGCTTTGAATAATGAGGCACGCGGCCGCAACATCGGGATTTCCTTCGAATTCTTCCCGCCGAAATCGGAAGAGATGGAAGGCCAGCTGTGGCAGACGGTCAGCGAGCTGCAGGACTGGGATCCGGATTTCGTCTCGGTGACCTATGGCGCCGGCGGCACCACCAAGGCGCCGACGCTCACCGCCGTCACACGTTTCCTGTCGCAGACGCCGCTTGCCACTGCGTCGCACCTGACCTGTGTCGGCGCGACGAAGGAAGAGACACATCAGATGATCGAGACCTTCCGCAAGGTCGGCGTGACGCATTTCGTGGCGCTGCGCGGCGATGCGCCCGGCGGCGCAGGCGCGCCCTATCAGCCGCATCCCGGCGGTTACGCCAATGCCGCGGAGCTGGTGGCCGGCCTCAAATCGGTCGGCGATTTCGAGATTTCGGTCTCCGCCTATCCGGAGAAGCATCCGGAAAGCCGTGATACGGCCGCCGATATCGAGATGCTGAAGCGTAAGGCCGATAATGGCGCCGACCGGGCGTTGACGCAGTTCTTCTTCGATAACGACAATTTCGAGCGCTACCTGGAGCGGGTGCGTGCTGCCGGCATCTCGATCCCGATCGTGCCCGGCATCATGCCGATCCAGAACCTGACGCAGCTGAAACGTTTCGCAGGCGCCTGCGGCACGATTATCCCGGCCTTCCTCGATGAGCGCTTCGCCGGCTTCGACGACAAGCCCGAGGAGCGGGCGAAGGTCGCTGCCGATGTTGCCGCCGAGCAGATCGAAGATCTCGTCCGGCGCGGCATCGACGAGTTCCATCTCTATACGATGAACCGTTCGCCGCTGGTTTCCGCCGTACTCGACAATCTCGGCCTCTCCCGCCGGCCAGCCAAAAGCGCCGGCGCGGCCGCCTGATTTTCTCTCGATCAAAAGTGAAAAAGCGCATGTCGGGCGGGACATGCGCTTTTTCATTGGCGGATTGATCAGGGGAGTTCAGGTACTACCAGTCATTACGTCTTCGTATCGGCTGCTCAGATGAAGAGCATGGACAAGACGAAAGCAAATGCTGCACTGACCAACAGAACATTCAAGGATTGCGTGAGTCCCATGTCTGTCTCCTCGCGTTAACCGGCCGATAATATGTCTGAAATATGTCGGTTGGAAAGAAGATTCGATGCTGCGCTGCGGAAGAGTCGGGCGGACAGGTTGAGCGCTGTGCTAGCAAGCTATTGAAGTAACTCGATAATTTTCGATAAATTTTTGTTCACAGATTTTAACATGCCGTTAAATCCGGCGAGTGTGCATTTACCTATGCGCCCAAAACATGGCCGGCCCGCAACTGGTTGAAAATATAGGGAAACTGCAACCGGCTTTCAGGCGGTGCGTATCAGCCGGCGATAGGCGCGGCCATCGAGAATGACGAGGCCTAAACCGATCAACGCCATGCCGATACATTCGCCGACGGCTAGTCTCTCGCTGAGGAAAAGCACGCCGAGGAGAATGGCGCTCGGCGGCACCAGCAGGGTGACCAGCGAGGCGTTGGTGGCGCCGGCCGCCGCCATGATGCGGAAATAGAGAATGTAGGCGAAAGCAGTCGATACCAGCGCCAGCGCCAGGATGGCGAGGAGGATATCGAGCCCCGGCAAGGGGAGCGTCCAGGGGCGATCGGCCAGGAGCGATAGCGGCAAAGTGATCAGTGAGGAGGCGGTCAGCTGGCCGGCTGCGGTGACGGGCGCGGGAACATTCTTGAAGCGTTTGCCGTAAGTGGCGGCGAAACCGTAGGAGATGGCCGCCAGCACCGGAAGCAGCAACGCCCAGAGCGGCGCCTCGCCACCGGCCGAGATGCCGGGGCCGATCAGCACGATCGTTCCGGCGAGGCCGACGAGGCAGCCGGCGATCTTTGCCGAGGACAGCTTCTCGTCCGACGTGAAATAATTGGCGATGAGCACGGTCCAGATCGGCGTCGTCGCGTTCAGGATCGCCGCAAGGCCGGCGCCGATGCGGGTCTGGCCGAAGAAGATCAGCGCATGCGGCAGGGCATTGTTGATCAGGCCGAGGATCAGGAATTCACGCCAGCGAGCCTTGAGGATCGAATAGATGTCGAAACGGCCGGCGATATAGAGATGCAGCGCCAGGGCCGCGAGCAGCAGCCGGAGGAAAACGAGGGTCAGCGGCGGCACATGCTGCACGGCGATGCGGGCAAAGAAGAAGGAGCCGCCCCAGATCAGGCCGAGCAGGACCAGCAGGCCCCAGGTCCAGGCATTCATTCTGCTTTCCACGCCGTTTCCTCCACCCCAAATCGTACCGCCGCCGGATCGTTGGTCGAAAACCGGCGGCGGCTCTTCATTGGGAGTTTTAGCGCAAGCGGGAAGCGTCGCCACCCGTTTCTTGCGAAGCGGGCGGCTGCGGCCGTCAGCTTATATCAGAGAGCGTTGAGAAGGGCGGGCGTAGCCCAGCCGTCGGCCGGCATGCCTAAGCGCTGCTGCTCCTTCTGGATCGCCACACGCGTACCGGAGCCGAGAATGCCGTCGATCTCGCCGACATCATGACCGAGCGACTGCAGCTTGGTCTGCAGCGTCTTCATCTGGTCGTTGGCAAGGCCCTGTTCAGGGGTTCCCTTGAGATAGGTCGGAGCGCCGGACAGGCGGGTCGCGAAATAGGCGGCCGAGGTCGTGTAGATGAACGACTTGTTCCATTCGAGATAGATCTTGAAATTGGGATAGGCGATGAAAGCCGGTCCCATGCGGCCCTGCGGCAGCACGAGATCGCCTTCGAGATTGCCGAAAGCGGTGTTGCCGTCGCGCGGCTTGACGCCGAGCGCGAACCATTCGCCGGCCTTCATCGTGCCGCCCAGGCCGGATTTCTCCCAGGGCAGGTTATCGGGCACGGTGACTTCCTGCAGCCAGGGCTGGCCGCGCTCGAAGCCGAGGTGCTGGATGAATTTCGCCGCCGTCAGGACGGCGTCCGGGCCGCTCTGCTTCACGTGGATATGGCCGTCGCCGTCGCCGTCCATGCCATAGGCGATGATATCGCGCGGCAGCATCTGCACCTGACCGATCTCGCCGGCCCAGGCGCCGGTGTTGGTCGCGGGGTCGAGATCGCCGTGCTCGACCATCTCGATGAGGGCGATCAGCTGCGGGCGGAAGAGTTCCGGGCGGCGGCAGTCGTGCGACAGCGTCACCAGGGCGTTGCGAGTGTTGAAATCGCCCTGGACGGCGCCGAAATCGGTTTCCATCGCCCAGAAGGCGGTGATGACGCCGGAGGGAACGCCGAATTCCTGCTCGGCGCGGGCGAAGACGTCGGCATGTTGCTTCATCTTCTGGCGGCCAATGTCGAGACGGGCCTGGCTGACGGTGCGCTGGGAGAATTCGAGGAAGGTCTGCTTGAAGACGCCCTGGGCGCGATCCCGGCTCAGGACCTTGGGATCGATCTCGGCTCCGGCAAGGGCCTCGTCGGCGGCTGCGGCGCTGGCGCCCGCGGCAACCGCATCGGCCTTGACGCCCTGGAGGAAGGCGGAGAGATCGCCGCCGCAAGGGGCTGCCGGGGCCGAGGCCGCGGGCGCCTGTTGGGCGGCTGCGCCGCCGGCAAGGGCGAGGGCAAACAGGAGGGCGAGTGCAGAGCGGCTTGCGAGCGAGCGGTGCATGAATGCGGTCCTTATATCAAACGGATGTCCGTCGCTTTCCCAGAGGAATGTGACGGAAGCAAGAAACATTGAAAGACGTTACTAAGAATTTCTATCCTTGGAAACGGCCGCGACCCAATTGTTCCAGTTCTTTGCGCTGCCGGCAAAGACGTTGATGTCGGTCGGCCCCTTGATGCCGGGAATAACGCCGGTCGAGGTATATTGCCAGAAGGCCCAGCGGCGGTCGGTATAGGTGACTTCGGGATGTTTCGCCACCGAGCGGACCCAGAAATGATAATCCTGGAAATAGCCGGCGAGATTGTCGCGGTGGAAATCCACCGAAGTGTAGATGATCGGGCGCTTGCCGTAGTAAGCCTCCAGCCGGTCCATGAAACGCTGCATTTCGGAGCGCACCGTTTCCGGGTCGGGACGATAGCGGCAAGTCTTCGATTCGCCGTTCCATTCGACGTCGAGCACCGGCGGCAGGCGCATGGCCTCCTTCGGCACGTTGCGGATGAACCAGTCGGCCTGCTCGTCGGCCGAGGAGCAGAAATAATAGAAATGGTAGGGGGCATGCGGGATGCCGGCGGCGCGCGCCTCGCGCCAATATTCGTCGAAGCGGGGGTCTACCCTGTCCTTGCCTTCCGTCGCCTTGATGAAGGCGAAGCCGACGCCGGAATTCCTCACCGTCGCCCAGTCGATATCACCCTGCCATTTGGAGATGTCGATGCCGTGGATCGCATTCTGCTGCGGATGCTTCGGGCCGAAATCCTGCGGATCGGTGTCCTGGAAGCGCGTCTTCGGTTTTATCGATGCTGTTTCGAGATAGTCGTGACCGGAAGAGGAACAGCCAGCCAACATGATGGCCAAAGGCAGAACGCAAAACAAAAGCCGGCGCATGGGTATCCCGTCGTGAACCGAATGATCTCTTTGCCCCACAGCCTGACCTTCGAGAAAAACGAGTCCAGCAGAGGAATAACCCTCTTTTCACCATATCAACGTAAAAAATCGGTTAGTTTCAAGCGAATTATGAGCGCTTGCTGATAATAGCCGCCCGCCAGGCATAACCGCCGCCGACAGTTTCAAACACCAATCTCGCGTTGTTTTCATGGGCTTGGGCTTCCACGACCTCGCGCAGATCAGCGCGCGGGGTGACGTGGAATTTCGTAAGCCAGGACTGCAGCATGCGGCGGAACCAGCGCGGCAGGCCTTCCTGCTGGCCGAAATCGACGATGTGCAACTGGCCGCCGGGATTGAGTGCGGCGATCGAGGCATCGACGGCGCGTTCCCAATCGGGGATCATCGACAGGGCATAGGAAATCAGGATGCGGTCGAAGCCGCTGACGCCGAATTCGCGCGGCGTGTACGCCGTGGCGTCGGCGACGCGGAATTCCGGGATTGTCGCCTTGGTGGCGAAGGTCTTGCGCGCCGAGATCAGCATTTCCTGGGAAATGTCGAGGCCGAAGAGCTTGGCGGTCGGGAAATGCCTATGAGCGAAGGCCATGTTGCGGCCAGTGCCGCAGCCGACCTCGAGCAAAGTGCCGCCGTCCGGCACGTCCAGATTGCGGATCGTGCTGTCGCGGCCGAGGAGGTAATATTTGCGGGTCAGGTCATAGATATGGCGCTGGTAGCGATACATGCCATCCATCAGGCTGGCATGTTCGTTGCTGTTTCCTACCGTCTCGGTCCCGACCTTGCTCACGCCTTCTTCCCGTAAATGTGGAAGCCGCCGTAGATCGCCGAACGGTCGAGCGCCGTCAGCTCACGCGACTGCTCCTCGAAATAATCCCACTGATCGCGGATCGAAGGAGACAAGCGGCCTTCGATGATGCTCTTTTCGGCGGCGGTGCGGAAGATCACGCGCGCACCTTCACGCGCCGTGCGGGTGATTTCCCGCCAGACGTCGTTCAGCTGCGCGTCGGTCATCCAGTCCTGCGCGTCGAGCAGGATGTAACGGTCGCGCGAGGCGGCCGGCTCGTGGGCCAAAAGCTCGGTGAAGCTTGCGTGGTGAACGTTGACGCGGTCGACATTGGCGCGGATCACCTCATAGTGCTCCGACTTCAGATAGGTCGGTAGCGGGCCTTCCTCTTGCGTGCCGTAGCGGCGGCCGAAGGCCTGCCAGGCGAAATAATTGTCGCGCATCGGGAAATGACAGGCGAGCTTTTCCAGGCGATGCTTCAGCACCGGTGCGATCGAATGATCAGCGGCAAGGCTTGCGAGCTCGTCATATTGCTGCGGCGGAATGCCGAGGCCGAAGAGTGAGCTCTTGCGGCCGGTGATCCAGCGCACGACCGGCTTTTCGAACAGCGGCGCGATCTGCTCTTCGAAGAACTGGCGCTGTTCGCGGATCGAGCGGGTCTTGGTCATTTCGCGCAGCTTGACGCCATGCAGGCGGGCCAGAAGATGGGCTGCGCCGATGAAGCGGCCGAGCAGGCCGGTTTCGTAAATGTTGCGGTCGAAGACCGTGACGCGGCGGCGGCCGAACTTGCGGCCGTTCCAATAGCTGCGGGTCGCTTCATCGAGCTTGGCAGCGAGATGCTGGTCATAAGCGCGGCTGTTCGACTTCTCGTTCGGCATCGCCAGGAAACGGACGAGATCGGTATGGCCGGGGAGGTGCTTGAAGGCGGCAAGCTTCAGGCGGTTCAGCGCGATGTGGTGCGGGTTGAGGTCGACGACATCGATCGAGGCCGGCGCTTTGGAGAGATAGGCGAGCATGTTGCAGCCGCCGGAGCCGATGGTGACGATGCGATGATTTGGCTTCAGCTCCATCGCCTGCATATCGAGATCCGGATCTTCCCAGATCTGCGGATAGACGAGACCGGAAAAGAGAAGGCCGAAGAGACGCTCGGAGAAACCTTCCTTCGAAAAAGCCTTGTGGCGGAGAAGGGCGTCCTTGAGTTTCCGGTTCTTGCGGAAGCCGGCATCCGGTGCAAATTCTGACATGAGTCTGTCACCTTTTTAGCGTTCAGGGCGTGTAGCGCGCCACTGCTACAGTTTGATGACGTGGGCTGTGGGCGCCGTTCTCCGGAGAGATCGTCCTCCTGGTAAAGTGATCGCAACGACGGCCCTTCTTCGGTCCGGCCCCTTTCCGGCGTGTGCGATTCCTGCTTCTCTCCCGCCATGGAGGAATGCCATGCGATTTGTCCTGCGTATTCTGAAGGCGTTTGCTCTCGTCCTTGTTCTCGTCATCATGGCCGGCGCCGGCTGGCTCTACGTATGGCCGCCGGAACTGCTGCGGGTCGGTGACGGCTATGCCGCCAAGATCGTCTGCTCCAACGTCTTCATTGCCGGCCGGGACGCCGACGATGTGCTCCATGACGATGTCCAGGCGCCCGGAAATCCGCTGCTGCGGCTGATGCGCGTCAGTGTCGATCGCGACAACGACCGTGTGACGGCGCGCTTCATGGGGCTGTTTGCGCCGAGTTATGCGCTCTATCGCGGCGCCTTCGGCTGCACGAGCGTACCGGACGGCAATTTCGAGGCGGCGGCGAATGCGGTGCCTTTCGATGCGCCGGCCAGAGTGGGGGCGACCGATGCGGTGTGGCCGCAGGGTGAGGGCGCCGGCGATCAGCCGGACGCTGAGATCGCTGCGCTGCTTGCCGATGCCCGACTTGCTGGCCCGGCCATGCGGGCGATCGTGGTCGTGCACCACGGCCGTATCGTCGCCGAGGCCTATGGCCCCGGATTTTCGGCAAAGACGCCGCTGATCGGCTGGTCGATGACGAAGACGGTGAATGCTGCGATCCTCGGCCGGCTGATGCTCGACGGCAAGATCTCCTTCGACGACGATCATCTGCTGGCGCAGTGGAAGAACGATGCGCGCGCCAAGATCAGGGTATCGGACTTGCTCGGCATGGAGAGCGGCCTTGCCTTCAACGAGGATTATGGCGACGTCGCCGATGTGACGCGTATGCTCTATCTCGATCCCGATATGGTATCGCTGCCGGCCAATGCGCCGATGGAGGCTGCGCCCGGCCAGCGTTTCCGCTATTCGAGCGGTACGGCGGTGCTCCTGTCACGCATCTGGATGGACAGGGTCGGCAATGCACAGGCCGCCTTCTCCTATCCGCACGATGCGCTGTTTGCGCCGCTCGGCATGACGAGCGCCGTGTTCGAGCTCGACGCGCGCGGCACGTTTGCCGGAAGTTCCTATCTCTATGCGACGGCGCATGATTGGGCCCGCTTCGGGCAGTTCCTGCTGCAGGATGGCGTGTGGAACGGCCGGCGGCTGTTGCCCGAAGGTTTCGTCGGCGCCATGCGTACGCCGACGGTAGCGTCGAACGGGCGGTATACGCAGGGCCAGGCCTGGCTCGCGCCGGGCGGCTCGAGCGCTCGGTTCGGGCTGCCCGAGGATACGTTCTGGCTGACGGGGCATGACGGGCAGAGCATGGCGATCGTGCCTTCAGCCGATCTGGTCGTCATCAGGCTCGGCCTGACACCGGGCTGGCTTGGTTATCAGCCGCAGACGCTTCTCAAGGCGATCCTGGCGGCCTTGCCGCAATCGGGGGCGCCGCAACAGCAGGCCGGGTCGCAGCAACAGGCGCAGCCACAGCCATAGGCTGGAGCCTCGATCGCCATTTTCAGCAATTGTCTGGCGTCAGTAGTTGCCCTGGGCGACGTCGGTCATCCCCTTGCGCTTGGCATCGTAATAATAGCCGCGCGCGTAGAGGCGGACGGCATCGTCTTCCTTGTTGTCGGAGACGAGCCAGGCGCCGCGCAGATATTTCGCGGCATATTTGATATTGGTTTCGGCGTCGAAGAGGCCGCCCGGGGCGCCATCATAACCCATGGACTTGGCGGTGTTGTACTTGATCTGCATGAGGCCGAAATAGCCGCGCTTGTTGTAAGCCTTCGGATTGTAGCGGCTCTCGCGATGGACGATTCGATGGAGCAGCGTTTCGGGAATTTCGTAGATCTTCGAATATTTCTGGATAAGCTTGGTGACGAAGCTCTTTTCGACCGTCGGCGCATCGTCTTTGTCGTCGTCGCTGAACATCGGCGGTGCCGTCGGCGGATCGATCGGCCCGGATTCGTCGAAACCGTAATCCATGCTGGCACGCGGCGTGGTGTCGACTGCGGCAAGTGCCGCAAGCGCGCTGTTTTGCGGTGTCGCTGCAAAGGCAAGCTGCGTTGTCGGCTGTGCCGGGATTCCCGGGCGCGGCGTCGGCACCACGGATTGGATGGCCGTCATCTCGGGCGTCAGCGGGATTTGTGCATAGGCGGCCGGCTGAATGCCTGCCTGCATGGTCAGATCGGCCGGCTGAGAGCCTGTGACTGCCGGCATCGCCGTTGCGGTCAGAGAGGGGGATGCCTGGGCAATGGCGGTGCCTGCCGGGCCAACTGCACCTTCGGCGGTCGGGATCGCCGCGAGGGTTGCATCCTCGCCCGGTTTCGGCATCGGCACTACGGTCTGGGCGGCTGTCAGTTCGGTCTGCGAGGTGTATTCGACGCTCGCGCATCCCGTCATCACACCGCAGAGTATCGTCGAAACGACAAGACTGCGTTTCAGGCCGGATAATCCGATCGCTACCATTCCGCCACTTTCGTGAAATCGCGCCGCCCCGGCAGCGTATAAAAGTTACTAAATACCTTAAGCCCTGACGACCCCATTAACCTATTCGTGGCATTCCGGCAACCACGGAATATTTTTAGAGCCTTTCCCGGTCAGATTGCAGCATTCTGTTGGCTCAAACGGAGTCGGATGGTCGACCGGCCGGCGCGCGTCGTAGCCCAGTTCTACGGCCAAGCCGGCCGGTCGGTCAGCCGGCCCGTTTCAGCCAACCCGAAGGGCCGGGCATCTTTCCGCCAGGATCAAAGGCGATCGGCTCGGACGTACCTTGGGGTATGCCCATCGCCAATCGCCTTTGCCCTGACGAAAACCTGCTCCGGCAGAATGCTGCAATCTGACCGGGAAAGGCTCTAAGCTGCAATACGGCGATACCCGGCCGTTACGGCGCCTGCAGCGATCAGCAGGGTGCCGCCGGTGCGGTTCACGGCGCGCTGGATGCTTGCCTTGCGAATCAGTCCGCGCGCGGTATGGGCGAGAAACGCATAGGTGGAGGCGTTGAGGATCGCCAGCACGAGGAACGTCGCTTCCATGATTGCCATCTGCCCGAAGAAGGGCAGGGCCGGATTGAGGAACTGCGGCACGAAGGCGACGAAGAAGATAATGCTCTTCGGATTGAGGGCGGTGACGATATAGGCGTGGAGGAAGATCTTGAGCGATTTTTCTTCCGGCAGGTTGTCGTTGTCGGCAACCGGTTCGCCAATCACCGGAGCCCGCCAGAGCTTGATTCCCAGCCAGATCAGATAGGCGCCGCCGATCCACTTCAAGACGGTGAAGAGGGTGGCGGAGGCGGCAAGGACGGCGCCGAGTCCGAAGAGAGACGCCGTCATCGCGGTGAAGTCACCAAGCGCCACGCCGCTGACCGTCGCAAGCGCAGTCCTGCGTCCATGACCGAGCGCATAGGAGACGACGAGCAGTATCGTCGGCCCCGGTATGGCCAGCATGATGGCGGATGCGGCCGCAAAAGCGAGCCAGGCTTCAACTGACATGGTGTCTCCTCCTATTCCTCAGGAACAAGCAAAGACATCATATTAACCATCCGTCAATCACGCTTCTTTGTATTTCTGGCCTATATTGTCCATGACTTCGGCAAACCATGCCGTAGAAAGGTCAAAAGCCTTGCCACCTTTGATGCGCGGGAATTCTATAGTGCGCAATTTACCATTCTGCGCTTCATCGTGACCGGTGACGCCGGAGACTTTGTTGAGCGCGCTTTCGACGGCGAGATCGACCATGCTCTGGATCAGCCTGAGGTCGTCGGTGTTGGCAGGCGCCGAGCGGGCGAAGTAGCCCGATTTCTGCACGAGAGAGCGTTCGGCGTTCAAGAGGCTGGCGAACTGCTTCTGGAACCAGGCGCCGACATTGATCGTATCGATTTTCACATGGCCGAAGGCATCGCGCTTGACGGTCTCGCCGGCGGCTTCGCGCTCGGCGACGATGGCGTCGAGGCAGGCGCCTTCGGAGACGAAGACCGTGGCGTGGCCGTTGCGGTCCATGCTCTCCTTCAGGCGGGCGGCCTCGGCGTCGAGGTCGAAGGCCATCTCCGGCAGGTAGACGGCGTCGATGCTCTTCAGATGCGCATCCATCATCAGGCCATCGACATACTGGTTGCGGCTGGTGCGCTGGAGATAGGCGCGGGCGGTCGCAGCCGTCAGCCAGCCGCAATGGCGGCCCATGACCTCATGGATGACGAGCGTGCGGGGGGCGGCGGTCTGTTCGTTGCCGACGTTGTCGAAGAAATGCGCGCCGACTTCGGCGGCCGTCCAGGCGCCGAGCGACTGGCGGATCGGCACGACGTCGTTGTCGACGGTCTTCGGCAGGCCGACGACAGTCAGATTGTAGCCGTTGGCGGCGAGATAGGCGGCGAGGTCGGCGGCCGTGGTATTGGTGTCGTCGCCGCCGATCGTGTGGAGAATGGTGATGCCGTCATTGGCAAGGCGTTCGGCGGCGATCCTGAGCGGGTTCTCGCCTTCCTTGACCAGGCCGCGCTTGACGCAGTCGGCGGCATTGGTGAGCTTGACGCGGCTGTTGCCGATCGGCGAACCGCCGTAACGATGCAGCAGCGGCGCCTTTTCGCGCATGGCGCGGGAGATCTCGATGCTGTCGCCGAGCAATACGCCCTGGTAACCGGACTTATAAGCGATGATATCGATCTCGGGAGCGACGTCGCTGTAGCGTTCGATGAGGCCGCCGACGGCGGAGGAAAGACAGGGCGCCAGGCCTCCGGCGGTCAGCATTGCAACTTTCTGCTTGGCCATGATCCCTCCTATGGCGTTTCGGTGCGGCGGCGTCGATGAAGGCGCATCACATCAAGCTTTGATTCAAGCGACGCGCTTTAGCCCTTTGTTTTTATGCATATCGTCATCCCGGAACCGCTGCACACTTCCGGTCGACATGCATTAGCGCATGGATGCGGCAGGGAAGTGGCCCTGTAAAGTAAAGAATTTACGAAAACGCGCCTTTCTGCCGGGTTGAACGGCAAAGGCGGCGCGAAGCGTCGATATAATCGTTTCAAGCCGGATCTGCTTATCGGGAACAGTTGTGGAAATCGATGGTTAGGCGTTGAGGAGGAGGGAGCGGGCGGTCCTCCCGCAGCCGATCAGGCGAAGCGGATCGATCGCTTGTTGCGATGCAATAATTACAGAATCGTGAAAACTGTGTTCGGCCCTACGACCAATAGTCGCCTTGCAAAGGCTACGATTCTTTGGTCAAGCTGTTTGCTATAAGTTGACAAGCATGTGCGAGATTTTCGATGTCCTTCTGGGAAAAACTGTTGAACGCCATTGGCAATACCGCGGGCAATGCGCTTTCCGCGGTGGTCGAGGCTATCCGAACGGTTTTCGAAGGCGATCCCGAGACCCGGCGCAAAGTGGCTTTCTCCGTGGCGATCATCGCGCTGTCGGCAAAGATGGCCAAGGCCGACGGCATCGTCAGCGAGAAGGAGGTCGAAGCCTTCCGCGAAATCTTCGAATTTCCCGAGGACCAGGCCAAGAACGTCGCCAGGCTCTATAATCTCGCACGCCAGGATGTGGCCGGCTACGAAGCCTATGCAGAGCGGCTCTCGACGCTCTGCATCACTTGTGCGGCCAATTGCACGGTGCTGGAAGACGTGCTCGACGGCCTCTTCCACATTGCCAAGGCTGACGGGCTGATCCACGAGAAGGAACTGATTTTCCTACGCCATATCGGCGAGATCTTCGAGATGAGCGAGACCCGCTTCGAGCAGATCGCCGCCCGCCACGTCTCGTCCGGCCGCGATCCCTATAAGGTGCTCGGCGTTTCGCCTTCGGATGATTTCCCGACGATCCGCCGCCGTTATCACGGCCTCGTCAGCGAGCATCATCCCGATCGGCTGATCTCGCGCGGGGTGCCGAAGGAATTCCATGTGATCGCCAATGAACGCATGGCGGCGCTGAACGACGCCTATGCTGCGATCGAGAAGGAACGCCGCGCCGCATGACCTCTTTCGAGGCCGACTTCAGAAGCGCCCGTGTGCAGCCGTCGCCGAACCATGGCGAGCGGGCGGACGGGCGCCGTCCAGACATGGTCCTGTTGCACTATACCGGCATGCCGACGGCAGATGGCGCGCTCGACTGGCTCTGCCGCGCGGAGAGCCAGGTCTCCAGCCATTATTTCGTGCATGAGAATGGTGAAGTGGTGCAGCTTGTGCCGGAAACGCGCCGAGCGTGGCACGCGGGAAAGAGCAGCTGGCACGGCGAAACGGATATCAATTCCCTGTCGATCGGCATCGAGATCGCCAATGCCGGTCATCCAGGCGGGCTTCCGGACTATCCGAAAGAGCAGATCGCCGCGGTGATCGAATTGTGTCGCGACTGTGTCAAACGTTGGTCGATCGCGCCGGAACGGGTCCTTGGGCATTCCGATGTCGCCCCTGTTCGTAAGGTCGATCCGGGCGAAAAGTTCCCCTGGGCCGAGCTCCACCGGGCGGGCATCGGACACTGGGTCGAGCCGGCAACAATCGCCGGCGGGCGCTTCTTCCAGCGGGGTGACGCCGGCCAGCCCGTCGAAGCGCTGCAGTCGATGTTGTCGCTCTATGGTTATGGCACTGAGATCACAGGCCAATTCTCCGAAAAGACGGCGGGCGACGTAGAAGCTTTCCAGCGCCATTTCCGGCCTGAACGGGTCGATGGAATCGCCGATTTCTCGACGATCGACACGCTGCACCGGCTGCTGTCGGCGCTGCCGCGTTATTCCTGAGCGATAGAGCCGGATATCCGGGCGGATTTCTCCCGGCCGGCGAGAAATCCCTCCCGCCACATCATTTCCCTATTATCTCCTCATTGCGATGGTCTAAGAACGCCCGCTGAACAGCGCTCGCGGCTTTTTCAAGTGTAACCATGAGCGCCAAATGAAACGATAAGAATTGCTGCGGAATACGATCAGTCCTTGATCGCGTATGACCGGATGACGGCGAGGCGCGCAGTCATGCAATCCTTTGGGTCGGAGTGAAGAGACTTTATGAAGAATATGATTGTTGGTGCTGCGGCATGCGTTGGCATGTTGCTGGCGGGATATAGCTTTGCCTCGGCAAATGATGACTGGGGCGTCAGGGCGCAAACCATCCCGCTGAAAACCGTCGATCGCCAGAGCGGCTATGCCATGCCTGATTTCTCCGCCAGCATTCCCTATGCTGCACTGATCAACAAATATGCGGCTGAATACGACGTGCCGGTCGCACTCGCACAGGCCGTCGTGCGGGTCGAGAGCAATTTCAATCCGAAGGCACGCGGCAGCGCCGGCGAAATCGGTCTGATGCAGATCAAGCCGGCGACGGCGCGGATGATGGGTTATGCCGGCACGCGGAAGGGCCTGTTCGATCCCGAGACCAACATCAAATACGGCATGAAATACCTGGCGGCCGCCCATCAGCTCGGCGGCGGGCAGACCTGCAACACCATCCTGAAATACAATGCCGGTCATGCCGCAACCCGCATGAACCCGGTGTCGAAGACCTATTGCGGCAAGGTCCTGGCGATGCTCGACTGAGCATGGCCTGATGCATCCGGGTGAAAATCCTTCCCGGGATTTTTGCGATATGAATCAGGACGCTTGCCGTGATATCCACCTTCGCGAAACGAGGTGGCCACCTCGATACGAGGTGGGGCCATCTCGAGACGAGGCGGGACATGGCAGTCGATTTCAGGTTCATCATCCTCGGACGCGGCATGATGGGTGCCGCTGCCGCACGACACCTCTCGTCGATGACCGACGGCATTGCGCTGATCGGCCCGCGCGAGCCGGAAGAGCGAAAGGCCCATCACGGCGTCTTCGCCAGTCATTATGACGAAGCCCGCATCACCCGCACCTTCGACGGCAATCTGGCTTGGGGAACCTTCGCCGCCCGCGCGCTCGAGCGCTACCGCGAGATTGAGGCGAGGAGCGGCATTTCCTTTTATTCCGAGGTCGGATGCCTCTTTGCCGGTCCGACGCCAAAGGATGAGCAGGATTATATCAACCGGGCGCTGACGGTCAGCCGGACGCTCGGCAGCGATATCGAGATCATCGCGCCGTCGAAACTTCGCGAACGTTTTTCCTATCTTGCCGTCGATCCCGATTTCACAGGATATTTCGAGGCCGAGCGCGCCGGCCACATCAACCCGCGGGCACTGGTGCAAGCGCAGGCAAGGCTTGCCGAACAGGGCGGCGTCTCGCTGATCGAGGCAACCGCGACATCGGTGCGCGACCTGGGCTCCCATGTCGAGGTGACGGCCGGCGACAGACGCTACAGCGCCGAGCGCGTGCTGGTCGCTGCCGGCGGTTTCAGCAATTTCCATGAACTGCTGCCGCGTCCCGTCGATACCAGGGTCATGGCGCGCACGGTGGTCTTTTATGAAATCGGCGAGCGTGAGATGGCGGTCTTCGGCGACATGCCGTCGACCATCGTGCTCGGCGACCGGGAGGAGGATCATATCTATATCCTGCCGCCGGTGCGTTATCCCGACGGCAAGACCTATCTGAAGCTCGGTGGCGACACCGAGGGGCTTTCCTTCGGCAGGTTGGAGGATGCCGGCGCATGGTTCCGTTCGGACGGCAGTGCCGCCGAGCGCGATCATCTCTGCCACATCGCCCTGCAATTGATGCCGGCGCTTGCCGGCTGCCCGGTCACGTCGGCGCCGTGCGTGGCGAATTTCACTTCGACCGGCTATCCCTATATCGGGTTCACGCAAGCGCCGCGCGTCGCGGTGCTGACCGGCGGTAATTTCGTCGCGGCGAAATCCTCCGACGAACTCGGGCGGCTGGGAGCGGTGCTTCTGGCGGAGGGCGCGCTTGAAGACAAGGACTTCGGCGGCGAACTGACGCCCGTTTTTTCTTGAGAGGAATATCATGGCAGTCGATTTCAAATATATCGTCGTCGGCCGCGGGTTGATGGGGGCTGCGGCTGCGCGGCATCTGGCGCGCCAAGCGGATGGCGTGGCGGTGATCGGCCCGGATGAGCCTGAGGATCGCAAGGCGCATCAGGGCGTCTTCGCCAGCCATTACGATGAGGGGCGCATTACCCGCACCATCGATCCCGACCGCAACTGGGCGCTGCTCGCCAACCGTTCGATCGGCCGGTACGGCGAGATCGCGAGCGACAGCGGCATCGACTTCTATCGGGAGGCCGGCTGCGTCGTCGTCGCGCCTGATGGAAGCGACTATCTCGAGAGAACCCGGCGGGCGGCTATTTCGCTCGGCGTCGAGACACGCTTTCTCGATGAGGCCGGTCTGAAGAAGGCATTTCCTTTCTTCACCTTTGCTGTCGGCGGCGCTGGCGTCTTCGAGGCAAAGGGGGCCGGGCATGTCAGTCCGCGCAAGCTGGTCAAGGCGCAGTCGCTGCTGGCGGAAAAGGCGGGTGCCGCCGTGATCCGCGACCATGTCGTCTCGATCGGCAGCGAGGGCGGGTCGGCTGTGGTCAGGACCGCCGGCGGTCTCAGCTATCGCGCTGAAAAGGTGCTGCTGGCAGCTGGCGGATTTTCCATTGCGGAGAATCTGTTGCCGCGTCCGGTTGCCATGACGGTTTATGCCCGGACCGTAACGCTTTTCGAGGTGAGCGAGGCCGATGCTGTCGGCCTTGCCGCCATGCCGTCGCTCATTCTCGATGTGCCCGGCACTCACATCTACCTGCTGCCGCCGATCCGTTATCCCGACGGCAAATTCTACCTGAAGATCGGCGGCGACCCGGACGATCTGGCGCTCGGCGACGAGGCGGCGATGCGTGCCTGGTTCAAGACCGAAGGGCGTGACAGCGTGCGCGCGCATCTTACCCGCATCGTTGAAGATCTCGTGCCCGACATCGTGCCGCTCTCGATTTCGACGGCTGCCTGCGTCGTGTCGCAGACGCAAAGCGGCTACCCGATGATCGGCTATACTTCTTCACCTGAGATCGCCGTGCTGACGGGCTGTGCCGGCACATCGGCGAAGAGTTCGGATGAAATCGGCCGGCTTGGGGCCGAGCTGCTTTTGGCAGGCGGAATCAGCCACCAGGGCTACTCCACGGATTTCACACCGCAATTTCGCTAACTCATAATCATTTATTCGATAGCAATTGCCATCTCTCTCGTTTATGGGAGCCCTGCCAGTTGGCTGGGCAGCCGCGCTTTACCAATGCCGAAAGGCGGTAGGGTGAGGAAAGTCCGGGCTCCACGGAAACACGGTGCCGGATAACGTCCGGCGAGGGCGACCTCAGGGAAAGTGCCACAGAAAGCAAACCGCCTGTCATGACAGGTAAGGGTGAAAGGGTGGGGTAAGAGCCCACCGCATCTCCGGCAACGGAAATGGCACGGTAAACCCCACCGGGAGCAAGACCGAATAGGGATGACGCGGCGGGCCGAAAGGCCTTCCGGCCGGTTTCCAGGCCAGTCATCCGGGTGGGTTGCGTGAGGCAGCGTGCGAGCGCTGTCCCAGAGGAATGGCTGCCACGTTCCGGTTCACGCCGGAGCCATACAGAACCCGGCTTACAGGCCAACTGGCGATTAACATCTGTGGCGCGATCAACCGCCGAATTACGGGATAATTTTCATATAAGCCGCTGAAATAAAACGCTTTCAAGCGGATGCTGATGCGTTCCTTCGGGCGAAAATTCTTTTTGTGAAAGTGCTATCTTCGCGCCTCTTGCGGGTGGTGATCCTAACCCTTTGTTAAACTTAACAGCTTATAAATTTTTGATCATGCGTCCATTGCAAACTGGGCGTATCCCATTGACGCCCATATGGTCCCATGCTATCCCAAATGTGCACTGCACCGGGGCAATCACCTGCCCACTCATCGCAAAGCAAAGGCGTCTTCCTCTCCGGAAGCGTCGGAGGGGTTTTTGCTCGTCCGGCTTGCGAAGCTGTGCCTGATATCGGGAGTTTCGGGCGTCTTTTGGTCCGGATCCCTGCGGGAACGGATGTTTCGTGTGATGAGCCGCTTCCTTTCGAACGCGACCAACAGGATCGATGCCAAGGGCAGGGTTTCCGTGCCCTCGGCATTTCGTTCTGTGCTGGCGCAGCGCAATGTTCAAGAGCTCTATTGCTTTCAGGACTTTGTGTTTCCGGCGATCAGCGTCGGCGGTCCGGATCTTCTCGAAAGATTCGAACGGCAGATTGCTGCGGGGGATCCGTTTTCGCCGGATGCGAACGAGATGTCGCTTCTCATTCACGGAGGCGGGGTCTTCATGAAGCTCGACGCCGAGGGGCGGCTGATGGTCACGGATTTCATTCGCGGCTTCACCGGCATCTCGGACGAGGTGACCTTCGTCGGTCGGGCGGATCATTTTCAGCTTTGGCAGCCGCAGGCTTTTGTGGCTGCGCAGGCGCAGGCACGAGGGGAGCGCAAGCTGGCGGGCAAGCGTTCCTGAAAGAGCGAGGGAACGGAATGGTGGCGAATCCTGGCGGAGGTTCAGCTGATGCCGGTGGTGGACCGGTTCGTCACATTCCGGTTCTTCTCGATGAGGTGCTTTCGGCGCTGGCGCCTGCACCCGGCAAGCTCATCCTTGATGGCACATTCGGCGCGGGCGGTTACAGCTCGGCCATTCTTGCGGCCGGCGCCGAGGTGATTGCGCTCGACCGCGATCCGAGTGCCATTGCCGCCGGCCAGGCGATGGTCGCCGCCCATGGCGGCCGTCTCAGGCTCGTTCATTCACAATTTTCGCATCTTGCCGATCATGCGCCGCAAGGCGGACTGGACGGCGTCGTGCTCGATATCGGCGTTTCTTCCATGCAGATCGACGAGGCCGAGCGTGGTTTCTCTTTCCAGAAGAACGGGCCGCTCGACATGCGCATGTCGGCGACAGGCGTTTCGGCCGCCGATGTCGTCAATCGCGCCAAGGTGGCCGACCTCATCCGCATCTTTCACTTCCTCGGTGAAGAGAGCCAGTCGCCGCGCATCGCGCATGCGATCGAGAAGCGTCGCGAGGAAAAGCCGTTCGAAACGACGCGCGATCTTGCCGGTCTCATCGAGCTCGTCACGCCGCGCAAGATGAAGGACAAGATCCATCCGGCAACGCGCGTCTTCCAGGCCTTGCGCATTTTCGTCAATGATGAGCTCGGCGAACTGGCGCAGGCGCTGTTTGCGGCGGAAGCGGCGCTGAAACCGGGCGGCCGGCTCGTCGTCGTCACCTTTCATTCGCTGGAAGACCGCATCGTCAAGAAATTCTTCTCCGACCGCGCCGGCAAGGCGTCGGGGTCGCGGCATCTGCCGGTCGCGCACGAGCGGGCGGCAACTTTTGCGGCGGTCGGCAAGCCGATGGTTTCGGCAAGCGAGGCGGAGGCGCAGATCAACCCGCGCGCCCGCTCCGCGAAGCTCCGAGCAGGTCTGCGGACGGATGCCGCTGCCGAGGCTGCGGATATGTCGCTCTTCGGGTTTCCCAATCTCGCCAGTCTCGGAAAGCTTGGAGGTTGATATGCTGAAAACGTTCGATCTCGTGCTCATCGGCGTCATGACGGCCACAGCCGCCGTGACCTATACGATCAAGCATCGCGCCGAATTGAAGCTTGAGGAGGTCCATCGCCTCGAAGCCGAGATCAAGCTCGAGGAGGATACGATCGACCTTCTCAAGGCCGACTGGGCGCTGCAATCGCAGCCGAACCGTCTGGAGCGGCTGGTCAACGCCTATAGCGACGAGTTGCAGCTGCAGCCGACGGATTCGACGGCGCTCGTGCATGCCAAGGAATTGCCGATGCTGAAATCCGAGGTTCCCGTGCCTGATGTAACGGAGGCCAAGGCCGGCGGCGCTACCGCAACCGGTGCCAAGGGCGCGACCGTCGCCAGCGCCAAGGGTGCGACCGCTGCTTCCAAGGCGCAGCCCGTTCCGACGCCTGCGTCTCGCGGCGCAGTGGAACCGCACGGCGCGGTGGCGCCCGACGGCGGAGCGGAGGATGACGCAGACGCAGACGAGATCGAAACGGGGTCGGTGGAATAATGTCGTTTCTTTCCCGCATCATGGTTTTGAAGAGCCAGGCGCATTTTTCCGCCGGCGTTTATAATCGTTTCGGCGGTCCTTCCGCCGGCGTGGCAATCGAGGGAACCCGCAAGAAGAAATCGGGGCAGGCAAAAAGCCGCGTCGGCCTGCTGATCCTCGGTTTCATGGGCGTCTATGTCATCATCGGCGGCCGTCTCGTCGAATATGCGATGAAGGATCAGGAGGTCGTCTCCAGCATCCTGCCCCCGGACCGGCTGATGGCTTCGCGCCCCGACATTCTCGACCGCAACGGCGAGGTGCTGGCGACCGATATCCGCACGGTCTCGCTGTTTGCCGAGCCGAACAAGATCGTCGATGCCGACGAGGCGGTGGAGAAGCTCGCAACTGTTCTGCCCGAGCTCGACGTCAGGGACACCTATAAGAAGCTCTCGGTCAAGACCTCGCATTTCGCCTGGCTGCGCCGGCAGTTGACGCCGAAGCAGCAGAGCCAGATCCTGGCGCTTGGCATTCCCGGCATCGGTTTCCGGCCGGAGAAGCGCCGCTTCTATCCGGGCGGGTCGACTGCCGCGCATATCCTCGGTTACGTCAATATCGACAACCGTGGCGTCGCCGGCATGGAGAAATATATCGACGACCAGGGACTTGCTGATCTCGCTTCGGTCGGCATGACCAGCGACCAGCCTCTCGAGCCGGTGCGGCTTTCGATCGACCTGCGCGTGCAGAACATTGTCCGCGACGCGGTCGTCAACGCCGTCAACAACTTCCAGTCCAAGGGGGCAGGTGCCGCTGTTATCGACGTGCATACGGGAGAAGTGCTGGCGATGGCGTCGGCGCCGGATTTCGATCCGAACGAGCCGCAGCAAGGCGCCAAGGACGGTTGGCTCAACCGGATGACCAACGGCACCTTCGAAATGGGATCGACTTTCAAGACCTTTTCGCTGGCCATGGCGCTCGACACCGGCAAGGTGAAGATGACCGACAGTTTCGATGCCAGCAAGTCGATCTATATCGGCGGCTTCACCATCCACGATTTTCACGGCCAGCGCCGCTGGCTGACCGTTCCCGAGATTTTCCAGTATTCTTCGAATATCGGAACGGCGCGCGTCATCGACATCGTCGGCATCGACGCGCAGAAGGATTATCTGACCAAGTTCGGCCTGTTGACGAAGATGCAGACCGAACTGCCGGAAGTGAAGATGCCGAGCCAGCCGCGCGTCTGGAAGAAGATCAATTCGATCACGATCTCCTTCGGCCACGGCGTCTCGACGACGGCGCTGCAGACAGGGGTGGCGGCCGCCGCTCTCGTCAACGGCGGCAAGCTGATCGAGCCGACATTCCTGCCGCGCACGCGCGAACAGGCCGATGAGATCGCGACGCAGGTGATCAAGAAGACGACCAGCGACGAGATCCGCTATCTGCTTGACTTCAACGGGTACAAGGGGTCGGGCCGCGTCGCTCGCGTGCCGGGCTTTGCCGTCGGCAGCAAGACCGGGACGGCCGACAAGGTGGTGAACGGGCGTTATTCGGCGACGCTGAACTTCAACTCCTTCATTGCCGCATTCCCCATCAACGATCCCAAATATGCCGTGATCACCTTCTGCGACGAGCCGAAGACCGGCGAAAAGCAATATGGCGGAACGATCTCGGCCGGCACCGCCGGCCCGATCGCCCGTGAGATCATCCGCCGCGCGGCCCCCATTCTCGGCATCGAGCCGAAATTCGGGGAGGGGGGCTCGGCCTTGCTGGTGTCTTATTGAGTGTGAATGAATAGCGGCACCGATTCGCGAGGGGTGAACCGGTTTCAACAGAGAAAAGTGCATTCGATGAAATTGCGAGACCTGGCCGGAGATCAGTTTCCGGAACTTGAAGCACAGCTCGAAGGCCCGGCAGGCTTGCTTGATATTTCAGGCCTGTCGTCGGACAGCCGCAAGGTGGAGCCGGGCAACGTCTTCGTCGCAGTCGCCGGCACCAAGGCTGATGGCGCGGGCTTCATCGCGGACGCGGCCGGCCGGGGTGCTGCCGTGGCGATCGCCTCCCAAGCCATCGATGCCCCCATTCCGGTGCTTGTGGTCAAAGAGCCGCGCCGTTTCCTGTCGATCGCCGCTTCGCGCTTCCATGGCAGGCAGCCCGAGATCATGGTTGCCGTCACCGGCACGGCGGGCAAAACCTCCGTCGCCTCCTTCGTCAGGCAGATCTGGGCGCATGCGGGCCATGCGGCGGCGATGATCGGCACGACGGGTGTCGTCTCGCCGACACGCAACGAATATGGCTCGCTGACGACGCCCGATCCGGTGTCGCTGCACAAGCTGCTTGCCGAACTTGCCGACGAAGGCGTTACCCATGCCTCGATGGAGGCTTCCAGCCACGGTCTCGACCAGTGCCGGCTCGACGGCGTGAGGCTGGCGGCGGCCGCCTTCACCAATCTCGGCCGCGACCACATGGATTATCATCCCACCATCGAGGACTATATGGCCGCCAAGATGCGGCTTTTCGATACGCTTTTGCCGAAGGGCTCGCCGGCGGTGATCTTTGCCGACGATCCATGGTCGGCACAGGCGATCAAGGCGGCGGCCGATGCCGGTCATGATGTGCGCACCGTCGGGCGCAAAGGCGATTATCTCACGCTGAAGCGCGTCGAGCATTTCCGCCACAAGCAGACGGCCGAGATCCATATCGGCGGCGAGATTTTCGAGGTGGATATTCCGCTGGCCGGCGATTTCCAGGTCGCCAACGCGCTTGTCGCGGCAGGGCTTGCGATGTCGACCGGCATCGAGCCGAAGGTCGCGATGGCCGCGCTCGAGAAACTCATCGGCGCGTCCGGCCGTCTCGAACTCGTCGGCCACACCAAGGACGGCGCGCTCGCCTATGTCGATTATGCCCATAAGCCGGATGCGCTGGAAAACGTGCTGAGTTCGGTCAGGCCATTCACGACAGGCCGCGTCGTCGTCGTCTTCGGCTGCGGCGGCGACCGCGATCGCGGCAAGCGGCCGATCATGGGCGAAATCGCCTGCCGGCTTGCCGATATCGTCATCGTCACCGACGACAATCCGCGTTCGGAGGAGCCGGCTTCGATCCGAGCGGAGATCGTGGCGGCAGCAAGCTGCGCCTCCGAGATCGGCGATCGCGCTGCGGCGATCCGCGAGGCGGTCGGCATGCTGAAATCGGGCGATACGCTGATCGTCGCCGGCAAGGGGCATGAGGAAGGGCAGACGATCGGCAGCGTCACACTGCCGTTCTCCGATCATGCGGAGGTGCGCAAGGCCTTGGAGGAACTGAAATCTTGAGCTGGCTCTGGACGACCGAAGACATGATCGCGGCGATGGCGGGGCGCCCCTTCGGCACTCTGCCCGAGGGCATCACCGGCATTTCCATCGACAGCCGTTCGATCGCTCCAGGCGAGGCCTTCTTTGCGATCAAGGGCGATCGCGTCGACGGTCATGATTACGCATCGATGGCGATGGCGAACGGCGCCGCGCTGCTCGTCGTCAGCGAGGCGAGGCTTCCCGCCATGGGCCGCCTGACGGTGCCGATGATCGTCGTCGAAGACGTGCTCGCCGCGCTCGGCCGGCTCGGCCTTGCCTCGCGCGAGCGCTCGCAGGCCCGGATCATCGCGGTGACGGGTTCGGTGGGAAAGACGACCACCAAGGAAATGCTGCGGCATGTGCTGTCGCCGTCGGGCAAGGTGCATGCCTCCGTCGCCTCCTTCAACAACCATTGGGGCGTGCCGCTAACGCTGGCACGCATGCCCGGGGATACGGATTACGGCGTCTTCGAAGTCGGCATGAACCATCCGGGCGAGATCCGGCCGCTGGTGGCGATGATCCGTCCCGATGTCGCCGTCATCACGACGATCGCGCCGGCCCATCTCGGCAATTTCAAGAGTATCAAGGAAATCGCCGCCGCCAAGGCGGAGATATTCGAGGGGCTGGAACCCGGCGGCCATGTCGTGCTCAACCGCGACAACGACCAGTTCAATTTCCTCGACCGCACGGCGCAGTCGCTCGGCATCCAGCATATCCACTCCTTCGGCCAGCATGCCAAGGCCGAATTCCGGCTGGCGGAATTCAACGGCTCGGATGAGAATTCGACGTTGTGGCTGACGATCGGCGGCGAGACGCTGGAGGTTGCGATCGGCGCCCCCGGCCGCCATATCGCCGAGAATGCTCTCGCCGCACTCGGCGTCGTCAGGATCGTCGGCGCGGACATGGAAAAGGCGATCGAAGCGCTTGCGACCCTGAAGCCGGAAAAGGGCAGGGGCAAGCGCCATCGGCTTTCGATCGGCAACGGCAGCTTCACGCTGATCGACGAGAGCTACAACGCCAATCCGGCTTCGATGCGCGCGGCGATCGCACTGCTGGCGGCCTCCGAACCGACCGGCCGAGGACGCCGTATCGCCGTGCTCGGCGACATGCTGGAGATGGGCGAGTATGCGCAGAAGGTCCACAGCGATCTCGCCGTGCCGCTGCTTGCGGCCGGCATCGAACATGTCTGGCTCACCGGAGCCGAGATGGCTGCGCTCAAGGAATCACTGCCGGAAAGCGTCCATGTCGAATATCGCGAGAACACCCGCGAATTGACGGACTATGTACTGGACTCGGTCGTACCAGGCGACGTGTTCATGGTGAAATCGTCTCTGGGCATCGGTTTCGGCAAGATCGTCGCCGCGCTCCTTGACAAGTTCCCACCATTTTCCGACACGCAACGCGAACTTTGATCGGGTAAACAAGGGGCCCTGAATGCTGATCTGGCTTGTCGAACTGTCGGAATATTTCAAATTTCTGAACCTGTTCAGATATATTACCTTCCGCACAGGGGCCGCTCTCTTCACCTCGGCGCTGATCGTTTTCCTGTTCGGGCCGACGATCATCAATTCGCTGCGCATCCGCCAGGGCAAGGGCCAGCCGATTCGCGCCGACGGGCCGCAGACGCATTTCAAGAAGGCCGGCACGCCGACCATGGGCGGGCTGATGATCCTTGCCGGCATCGTCGGGGCATCGCTGCTGTGGGCCGATCTTTCCAACGTCTATGTCGTCGCTACGCTGCTGGTGACGCTCGGCTTCGGCGCGATCGGCTTCTATGACGATTATCTCAAGGTGACCAAGCAGAGCCACAAGGGCTTCTCCGGCAAGGCGCGCCTCGGCATCGAATTCGTCATCGCCGGCATCGCCGTCTATTTCATGATGCGCACCGCCCTTGCCTCGGGGACGGCCGGTTCGACCTTCGGTTCCTCGATCGCCTTTCCCTTCTTCAAGGACTTCCTGATCAATCTCGGCATCATGTTCGTCGTCTTCGGCGGCTTCGTCATCGTCGGCGCCGGCAATGCCGTCAACCTGACCGACGGCCTCGACGGGCTTGCCATCGTGCCTGTCATGATCGCCGCCGCTTCCTTCGGCGTCATCGCCTATCTCGCCGGCAACGTGGTGTTTGCGAACTATCTGCAGATCAATTTCGTGCCCGGCACCGGCGAGCTTGCCGTCGTGCTCGGCGCCGTCATCGGCGCCGGCCTCGGCTTTCTCTGGTTCAATGCGCCGCCGGCGGCCATCTTCATGGGTGACACCGGTTCGCTGGCACTCGGCGGCACGATCGGCACGGTCGCCGTCGCCACCAAGCACGAGATCGTCATGGCGATCATCGGCGGCCTCTTCGTCATGGAGACACTCTCGGTGATCATCCAGGTCGGCTTTTTCAAGATGACCGGCCGGCGCGTCTTCCTGATGGCGCCGATCCATCATCACTTCGAGAAGAAGGGCTGGACCGAGAGCCAGGTGGTGATCCGCTTCTGGATCATCGCGGTCGGCCTTGCCATGCTCGGCCTGTCGACGCTGAAGCTGCGGTGAGGCGGCGATGATCCCGGTCACGACGCTCAAGGACAGGAAGGTTGCGCTCTTCGGGCTCGGCGGCTCCGGCCTCGCCACCGCCCGGGCGCTGGTTGCCGGCGGCGCCGATGTGACGGCCTGGGACGACAATCCCGACAGCGTCGCCAAGGCTGCGGCCGAGGGTATCAGGACCGAAGACCTTCATACGATCGACTGGAGCCAGCAGGCTCTGTTCGTGCTGTCGCCCGGCGTGCCGCTCACTCATCCGAAGCCGCACTGGACCGTCGATCTTGCACGCGCCGCCGGCGTCGATATCGTCGGCGATGTCGAGCTCTTCGTGCGCGAGCGCCGCGCCCATGCGCCGGATTGCCCTTTCATTGCCATCACCGGTACCAACGGCAAGTCGACGACGACGGCGCTGATCGCCCATATCCTGAAATCGTCAGGCTACGATACGCAGCTCGGCGGCAATATCGGTACGGCGATCCTGACGCTCGATCCGCCGAAGGCCGGGCGTTACTACGTCGTCGAATGCTCCTCCTACCAGATCGACCTGGCGCCGACGCTGAACCCCTCCGCCGGCATCCTGCTCAACCTGACGCCCGATCATCTCGACCGTCACGGCACGATGCAGCATTATGCCGATGTCAAGGAACGGCTGGTCGCCGGCAGCGATACGGCGATCGTCGGCATCGACGACAGCCATTCGGCGCTGATCGCCGACCGCGTCGAGCGGGCAGGCGTCAAGGTGGTGCGCATTTCGCGCCGCAACGTGGTGGCATCAGGCATTTATGCCGAGGGCAGCAAGCTCGTTCAGGCCGGCGGCGGCGCCATGCTGCCTTTCGCCGATCTCGACGGCATCCAGACGCTGCGCGGCAGCCACAATGCGCAGAACGCGGCCGCCGCGGTTGCCGCCTGCCTTGCGGTCGGCGTTTCCGCCGACGACATTCGCGCGGGCCTTGCCTCGTTTCCCGGCCTCAAGCACCGTATGCAGCCTGTGGGCAAACGCGGCCGCGTCGTCTTCGTCAACGATTCCAAAGCGACGAATGCCGATGCGGCAGCACCCGCGCTTTCGAGCTATGAGCGCATCTACTGGATTGCAGGTGGTCTGCCGAAATCAGGCGGCATCACGACGCTCGCGCCCTATTTCCCGCGTATCGCCAAGGCCTATCTGATCGGTGAGGCGGCGGCGGAATTCGCAGCTACCCTTGGCGAGGCCGTGCCGTACGAGATCTCCGGCACACTGGAGCGGGCGGTCGCGCATGCGGCAGCCGATGCGGAGCGTGACGAGAGCGGCTCTTCGGCGGTGATGTTATCCCCGGCTTGCGCAAGCTTCGACCAGTATAAGAACTTCGAAGTCAGGGGCGATGCCTTCGTCGGCCACGTGGCGGCACTTGACGGAATGACGATGCTGATCGGTCCTGTAGCAGGAGAGAAATGACATGGTAAGCCGCGCGGAACGTGGGCCTCTGGCCGATTGGTTCTGGACCATCGACCGCTTCTTCCTGGCGATGTTCATCTTCCTGATGGGCATCGGCTTCATGCTGTCCTTCGCGGCGTCTCCCGCGGTTGCCGAGCGCATCGGGCTCGAGCCCTTCCACTTCGTCAAGCGCCATGCCGCCTTCATGATCCCCTCGATCGGCGTGATGCTCGGGCTGTCGTTCCTGACGCCGCGCCAGGTGCGGCGAACCGCGATCCTGCTCTTGATCATCTCGCTTGCCATGATGGTGCTGGTGCTGTTCGTCGGCCAGGAGGTCAAGGGCGGCAGGCGCTGGATCTGGATCGCCGGCCTCTCCATCCAGCCTTCGGAATTCATGAAGCCCGCCTTCGTCGTGGTCTGCGCCTGGCTCTTTGCCGAACATGCGCGCCAGCCTGAAATCCCCGGCAATCTCTTCGCCATCATTCTGTTCGGCATTGTCGCCGCTCTTCTCGTCGCGCAGCCGGACCTTGGTCAGACCATCCTGACGACGGCCGTCTGGGGCGGGATGTTCTTCATGGCCGGCATGCCGTGGATCTGGATCATGCTGCTCGGCGTTGGCGGGGCCGGCGGCCTTGTCACTGCCTATTACGTCTTCCCGCACGTTGCGCTCAGAATAGACAAGTTCATGACCGGCGAAGGCGACACGTTCCAGATCGACACGGCGCGCGAGGCGATCATCCGCGGCAGCTGGTTCGGCCAGGGACCGGGTGAGGGCATCGTCAAGCGCATCATCCCGGATGCGCATACCGACTTCATTTTCTCCGTCGCGGCCGAGGAGTTCGGCATCGTCTTCTGCATGGCGCTCGTCGCGCTGTTTTCCGTCCTGGTGCTGCGCGGCCTCTCGCATGCCTATCGCGAGCGCAACGATTTCAACCGCTTCGCCGTCGCCGGCCTGGTGCTGCAGATGGGCATCCAGTCGATCATCAATGTCGGCGTCAATCTCGAACTGCTGCCGGCAAAAGGCATGACGCTGCCGCTGATTTCCTACGGCGGCTCGTCCATGGTGGCGATCTGCGTCACAGCGGGCTTCATTCTGGCGCTGACGCGCCATCGGCCGGAAAAACGTGCGCAGGACCGGAGCCTCTTCCGCGTCCCGCACGGCATGCCGGCGGAGTAAAAGATATGAGCAAAGGCATCGTGCTGCTTGCCGCCGGGGGAACCGGCGGCCATGTGTTTCCGGCGGAGGCGCTCGCCTTCAAGCTGAAGGAGCGCGGCTATTCGGTGCATCTCGTCACTGACAGCCGGGCCGAGCGTTATGCCGGCAAGTTCCCGGCCGAGGAGATCCATGTCGTGCCGTCGGCAACGATCGGTTCGAAAAAACCGATCGCCGTCGCCCGCTCGCTGTGGACGCTCTGGAGCGGTATGCGGGCGGCAAAGAAGCTGGTCCAGCGGCTGCGGCCGGTCATTGTCGTCGGTTTCGGCGGTTATCCGACAGTGCCGCCGCTGCTTGCCGCTACGCGGCTCGGCGTGCCCTCGATGATCCACGAGCAGAATGCGGTGATGGGCCGCGCCAACAAGGCCTTGGCCACCCGTGTGCAGGCCATTGCCGGCGGCTTCCTGCCGGAAGGGGGCGCTGCCTTCGCGGACAAGACGGTGACGACGGGCAATCCCGTCCGCCCGGCAATCATCGCAGCCGCCGAGGTGCCTTATACGCCGTCGCATGCAGGCGAGGCCTTCAATCTCGTCGTCTTCGGCGGCAGCCAGGGCGCGCAATATTTCTCCACGGCGCTGCCGACGGCGATCAGCCTGCTCGACGACGCGCTTCGCCTGCGCCTGCGCATCACTCAGCAGGTGCGCCCCGAGGACATGGAAAGGGTCAGCGGCTGCGTTGCCAAGCTGGAGATGGGCGCCGATATCGCCCCCTTCTTCACCGACATGGCCGAGCGGCTGGCGAAGGCCCATCTCGTCATCTGCCGCTCGGGCGCCTCGACGGTTTCGGAAATCTCCGTCATCGGCCGGCCTGCGGTGCTTGTGCCTTACCCGCATGCTCTCGATCACGACCAGGCGGCGAATGCTGCCGCACTGGCGGCCACCGGCGGGGCGAAGGTGATTGCCCAGTCGGAGCTTTCGCCCGAGAAGATCGCGGCGATCCTGACGGCTGTGATGAACGATCCGGAAAAGCTTGCGCATATGGCGGCGGCGGCGAAACTCGCCGGAAAACCCGATGCCGCGAACTTGCTTGCCGACATGGTTGAGGCTATTGCCGCCAAACGGACAATAGCGGAATTCAAGAGGACACGCGCATGAAACTGCCGAAGGCGATCGGTCTCGTCCATTTCATCGGCATTGGCGGCATCGGTATGAGCGGTATCGCCGAGGTGCTGCACAATCTCGGCCACAAGGTGCAGGGATCGGACCAGTCCGACAGCGCCAACGTCCAGCGCCTGCGCGACAAGGGCATCGAAGTGTTCGTCGGCCACCGGGCGGAAAACCTGGGTGACGCCGAAGTCGTCGTCGTTTCCACCGCGATCAAGAAGAGCAATCCGGAACTCATCGCCGCCCGCGAAAAGCTGCTGCCGGTGGTGCGCCGCGCCGAAATGCTCGCCGAGCTGATGCGCTTCCGCAATGCGATCGCCATCGGCGGCACGCATGGCAAGACGACGACCACCTCGCTGGTCGCGACATTGCTCGAAGCCGGCGGGCTCGACCCGACCGTCATCAATGGCGGCATCATCAACGCCTACGGCACCAATGCGCGCATGGGCGAGGGCGAGTGGATGGTGGTCGAGGCCGACGAATCGGACGGCACATTCCTGAAGCTTCCGGCCGATGTCGCCGTCATCACCAATATCGACCCGGAGCATCTCGACCATTACGGCAATTTCGATGCCGTGCGCGCCGCCTTCCGGCAGTTCGTGGAGAACGTGCCGTTCTACGGCTTCGGCGTCATGTGCCTCGACCATCCCGAAGTGCAGTCGCTGGTCGGCCGCATCGAGGATCGCAAGATCATCACCTATGGCGAGAACCCGCAGGCCGACGTGCGTTTCACCAATGTGCGCATCGACGGCACGCGCTCAATCTTCGATGTCGCAATCCGCCGCCGCCGCACCGGCCAGTTGATCGAGCTCAAGGGTCTGGTCATGCCGATGCCCGGGCGCCATAATATATCCAACGCGACGGCGGCGATCGCCGTTGCCAACCGGCTCGGCATTTCGAACGCCGATATCGCCAAGGGGCTTGCCTCCTTCGGCGGCGTCAAGCGCCGTTTCACGCTGACCGGCGAATGGAACGGGGTGCAGATCTTCGACGATTACGGTCACCATCCCGTCGAAATCAAGGCGGTGCTGAAGGCTGCCCGCGAAGCCTGCAAGGGCCGGATCATCGCGGTCCACCAGCCGCACCGCTATAGCCGCCTGGCGAGCCTGTTCGAGGAATTCGCCGCCTGCTTCAACGATGCCGACAGCATTTTCCTCGCGCCGGTCTATGCGGCGGGCGAAGATCCGATCGAAGGCATCGATTCGGTTTCACTCGTCTCGCGGATCAAATCCGGCGGCCATCGCGATGCCCGTTTTCTCGCCTCGGCGGAACTTCTGCCGCAGATGGTTGCCGAGGTTGCAAAGCCTGGCGATTTTGTGGTTCTGTTGGGGGCTGGGAGCATCACATCCTGGGCGGCGGCGCTGCCCAAGCAACTGGAAGGCCTATCGGGAAAGTCCGCATGAAACAGGTGAATGGGGAAAAGCTTCTCGCGTCTCTCGGAGACGGTGTAAAGGATATCCGCGGCCGTATCACGCCGGATGCTCCCATGGACCGCGTCACCTGGTTCAGGGCCGGGGGCCTGGCCGAGTTGATGTTCCAGCCGCATGACATCGATGATCTCGTCGCCTTCCTGAAGATATTGCCGGAAGAGGTGCCGCTGACGGTGATCGGGGTCGGCTCCAACATCCTGGTGCGCGACGGCGGCATTCCCGGCGTCGTGCTGCGCCTGTCGGCCAAGGGGTTCGGCTTTGTCGAGCTTGCCGGCGAAAACCGCATTCTGGCCGGCACCATCTGCCCCGACAAACATGTGGCGGCGATGGCGATGGACAATGGTATTGGCGGCTTTCATTTCTTCTACGGCATTCCGGGCAGCATCGGCGGTGCGGCGCGCATGAATGCCGGGGCCAACGGCGTGGAGACGCGCGAGCGGCTGATCGAGGTCAACGCCGTCGACCGCAAGGGCAACAAGCATGTGCTTTCCAATGCCGAGATGGGCTATTCCTACCGGCATTCCACAGCTCCCGCCGACCTGATCTTCACCTCGGTGCTGTTCGAAGGCTATCCGGAGGAGCGCGCCCAGATTCGCGCCGAGATGGACGCCGTTCGCAATCACCGCGAGACGGTGCAGCCGATTCGCGAAAAGACCGGCGGCTCGACCTTCAAGAACCCGGAGGGCCATTCGGCCTGGAAGCTGATCGACGAAGCAGACTGCCGCGGCCTCGTCATCGGCGGTGCGCAGATGTCGTCGCTTCACTGCAACTTCATGATCAATATGGGGCAGGCGACCGGCTACGATCTCGAATATCTCGGCGAACAGGTACGCCGCGAGGTCTTCGAGAAAGAAGGCATCAAGCTCGAATGGGAAATCAAGCGCCTAGGCGTCTTCATGCCCGGCCGCGAAGTGCGCCCGTTCCACGGCGTCACCAGCGAATAGGTTTACTTCACAGCAAGCTTCAGACCTTCGCGCGACGTGACGATGGGCGACCAGCCGAGAACGTTGCGGGCATGGGATATATCGACCTGCAGGGAGCCGCAAAGACGCTGGTAGACGGCGTCCTTGCCCGTGACTCTGGCGCCCAGCCGTAGCAGGGCGGGAGGGAAGGGGAGCAGCATCGGCTTGACACCCAAGCCTGCGGCAATCCCCTCGATGAGCCCGGGCGTTGAGAGATCTTCTCCGTCGCCGGCGAGAAAGGTCTGGCCGGCAGCGCGCGGATGCGTCATGCAGGTGATGATCAGATCGACGAGATTTGGAAGTGCAACCAGTGTCCGGCGGTTCTTCAGCGACGCGAAGGGGAGAGGTATTCTCTTACGGACAAGCCCGACGAGCAGGGCGAAGTTGCCCCTGGCGCCAGGCCCATAGACGAGGGGCGGTCGAATGACGACGACTTCGATGCCTGTTCGGGCGGCGATTTCATGCAGCCCGATTTCGCTTTCCAGCTTCGAAATGCCATAGGGATCAAGCGGCATCGGCGTGTCGTCGTGGCGGAAAGGCCGGTCGTTCTCTTCGCCATTGACCTTGATGCTGCTGATGAAAACGAGCCTTTTTACCCCCGCGCGAGCAGCCTGCTCGGCGAGGTTCAGCGTGGCGGCGGTGTTGATCCGGCGGAATTCGCTCAGCGGATCGGCTGCGCGGTCATTCATGATATGGACGCGGGCCGCGAGATGGACGACGACATCGACGCCGCCGAGCGCTGCCGTCCAGTCCGTTTCGCTTGTTATGTCGATAGGGAAATGCCGAATGTCTGCAGGGAAGCTTGCGGCTTCCGATCGCGTGGTGACCTGAAGCTCCCAGAGTCGCTCCTTCTGCAGTCTGTCGACGAGAGGCCCGCCGACAAAGCCGGCTGCGCCGGTAATGAGGCATCGCATGATCGGTTCCCCGGTTTACCTTCAAGTGCTCCGGTTAGCCGGAACTGCGCACCGCATCAATAAAAAAGCCGCGACGGTGGCTGTCGCCGCCTCAACTCCGAGAAAGCCTCCTCTCGTGTCGCCGATATCACAGCTCGAACCCACAGTTTCTCGATTCGGAGACGTGTTCGCTCTGACATTCCCGAGACGTGAGGAGAGAAAATGAAGTCCGCGGCCCGGACAAATGCCGCGCCTGGGCACGGACAAATCCCGCGCCTGGGAAGACGAAGTTAACGAAAGTAAACACTTCATTAACCATAATGATGCTCTAATGCATTCGCGTCGGACAAAGGCCCGAAACGGTGCCGACAGCTTCACGCAAGCCTCGATTTCGAGAGTGGAAGTTATTTTTGGGGGTGTTGATGAGTCGCAAGCATGTTGCTGTCCTGATGGGCGGATTTTCCTCGGAAAGGCCTGTCAGCCTTTCCTCGGGAAAGGCTTGCGCAGAGGCCCTCGAAGCCGAAGGCTTCAAGGTGACATGCATCGACGTGGCGCGCGACGTCTCCGAGAAGCTTGCGGCGCTGAAGCCCGACGTCGTCTTCAATGCGCTGCATGGGCCCTTCGGTGAAGACGGCACCATCCAGGGCATCCTCGAATATCTCGAAATCCCCTATACGCATTCGGGCGTGCTTGCCTCGGCTCTGGCGATGGACAAGGACAAGGCGAAGCTTGTTGCTGCCGCCGCCGGCATTCCGGTCGCCGAATCGCAGGTCGTCAATCGTTTCGCTTTTCCTTCGGTGCATCCGATGAGGCCGCCCTATGTGGTGAAGCCGGTGCGTGAGGGGTCGAGCTTCGGCGTCGTCATCGTCACGGAAGATCAGGCGCATCCGCCGCAGGTCGTCAGTTCGCCTGAGTGGCATTACGGCGAGGACGTGCTCGTCGAGCGCTATGTCTATGGCCGTGAGCTTACCTGCGGCGTCATGGGCGAGACGGCGCTCGGCGTCACGGAGGTGGTGCCGCAGGGACACAATTTCTATGATTACGATTCCAAGTACGCGGCAGGCGGTTCAAAACACGTCATCCCGGCGAAAATTTCACCGAATATTTACCAAAAAATACAAACATTGGCCCTAAGGGCGCATCAGGCAATCGGTTGTCGCGGCGTCAGTCGGTCGGACTTTCGTTACGACGATCGTTTCTCCGAAGACGGCGAAATCATCTGGCTGGAGGTCAATACCCAGCCAGGCATGACTCCAACCTCGCTCGTGCCCGAAATGGCCGGTCATGCCGGCTATTCCTTTGGTGAGTTTCTCCGGTGGATGGTGGAGGACGCGTCTTGTTTGCGTTGACGGTCAAGAAGATAGGGCGACCCAGCCATCATGCTGCGCTTCCGATGGTGGAAGCCGAGGAGCGATTCGTGCTGCCGCGCCCGCTGCGCCGCGTCACCCGCTTCCTGATCAGCCTCGGCAGCGGCCGTATCTACATCCCCGCCCATACGGGCACGGTTTCGGCGCTGGTTTTCCTGGCTGCCACCGGGCTTTACGGCATGTCGCTTGGCGGTCACACGGAAGCTGTCGCCCAGGCAACGACGACGGCGGCTGGTTTTGCCATCGAGGACGTGAAGGTTTCCGGCAATTCGGAGACCTCCGAAATCGAAATCCTGCAGCTGATCGGCCTCGATGGTACGACCTCGCTGGTCGCTCTCGACGTCGATGCCGCCCGCCGGAAGATCGCGCATCTCCCCTGGGTCGAAAGTGTCGAGGTCCGCAAGGTCTATCCGAAGACGATCGAGGTGAAGCTCAAGGAGCGTCAGGCCTATGCCATCTGGCAGCATGGGCAGGAGCTTTCGCTGATCGAAAAGAACGGCAGCGTCATTGCGCCTCTGCGCGACAACAAGTTTTCGGCGCTGCCGCTCGTCGTCGGCCGCGATGCGGAAACGGCAGCAGCCTCGCTCGACGATGCCTTCTCGAAGTGGCCTGACGTGAAGGCCCGCGTGAAGGCCTATGTCTGGATATCGGGCCGTCGCTGGGACTTGCACATGGATAACGGCGTCGTCGTCAAGCTGCCGGAAGACGGTATCGACCAGGCGCTGGCGACGCTGTCGAAGTTCGACAAGGAGCACCAGCTCCTGGAGCGGGACATTGCTGCGGTCGACCTCAGGCTGTCGGATAGAACCGCGATCCAGCTGACGCCGGAGGCGGCGGTCCGCAGGCAGGCGGCGGTGACGGAGCGTACCAAGGAATTGAAGAAGGCGGGGCAGAATATATGAGCTTGTTCGGTTCATCCCATTTCGGATTGCCGCGCCTGAAGCCGCTTTCGTCGAAGCGGTCGCATGTCGTTTCGGTGCTCGACATCGGCTCGACCAAGGTCGTCTGCATGATCGGCCGGCTGACGCCGCGCGAAGAAAGCCAGATCCTGCCGGGCCGCACGCACAATATCGAGATCATCGGCATCGGCCATCAGCGCTCCCGCGGCATCAAGACCGGCGTGATTGCCGATCTCGACGCGCTGGAAGGCGTCATTCGGCTGGCGGTCGACGCCGCTGAACGCATGGCCGGGCTGACCGTCGAGAGCCTGATCGTCAATCTGACGGCTGGCCGTCTCGGCAGCGACATCTACACCGCGACGATCGATCTCGGCGGCCAGGAAGTCGAACTCAACGATCTGAAGAAGGTGCTGTCGGCGGCCTGCCAGCAGTCTCTGCGCCAGGACCGTTCGGTGCTGCATTCGCTGGCGACCGGCTTTTCGCTCGACGGCGAGCGCGGCATCCGCGACCCGCTGGCAATGTACGGCGATGCGCTCGGCGTCGACATGCATGTCGTGACGGCGGAGCGCTCGGCGCTGAAGAATCTCGAACTCAGCGTCAACCGCGCGCATCTGTCCGTCGAGGGCATTGTTGCGACGCCCTATGCATCCGGCCTTGCGGCTCTCGTCGACGATGAGGTCGAACTCGGCTGCGCGGCGATCGACATGGGCGGCGGCACGACGACGATTTCGGTCTTTGCCGAAGGCAAGCTCGTTCATACCGATGCCGTCGGCCTCGGCGGCCATCACGTCACCACCGATCTGGCGCGCGGCCTTTCGACCCGCATCGAGGATGCGGAGCGGTTGAAGGTCGTGCATGCCACGGCGCTTTCGAACTCCTCCGACGAGCGCGAACTGATCTCCATCCCGCCGATCGGCGAGGATGATCGCGACCAGCCGTCGCAGGTGCCGCGGGCGCTGGTTTCGCGCATCGTCTCGGCTCGAATCGAAGAGACGATGGAACTGATCCGCGACCGCATCCAGCGCTCCGGCTTCAGCCCGATCGTCGGCAAGCGCGTCGTCTTGACCGGCGGCGCGAGCCAATTGACCGGCCTTGCCGACGTTGCGCGGCGTATCCTTGCCCGCAACGTCCGCATCGGCCGTCCGATGGGCGTCTCGGGACTGCCGACGGCGGCCAAGGGCCCGGCTTTTTCGACGGCGGTCGGCCTGATGATCTATCCGCAGGTCGCGGACATGGAAACACATGCGTCACAGAGCGGTCTGCTCATGTCGCTTGGGGGAAATAACAGCCGCATAGCCCGGATGGGCCAGTGGCTGAAGGAAAGCTTCTGAAATTTGCGTAATTGGCCGGCGTGGCGATGCGGCCAGAGAGAGAAGGAACAGGTACCATGACCATCAAGCTGCAAAAGCCTGACATCACAGAGCTGAAGCCGCGCATCACCGTATTCGGCGTCGGCGGCGGCGGCGGCAACGCCGTCAACAACATGATCACCGCCGGCCTCCAGGGCGTCGACTTCGTCGTTGCCAACACGGACGCCCAGGCGCTGACGATGACGAAGGCCGAACGAGTCATCCAGCTCGGCGCCAACGTCACCGAAGGCCTCGGCGCCGGTTCGCAGCCGGAAGTCGGCCGTGCAGCCGCCGAAGAATGCATCGACGAGATCATTGATCACCTGAACGGCACGCATATGTGCTTCGTCACCGCCGGCATGGGCGGCGGCACCGGAACGGGCGCTGCGCCCGTCGTCGCACAGGCCGCCCGCAACAAGGGCATCCTGACGGTCGGCGTCGTCACCAAGCCGTTCCATTTCGAAGGCGGCCGCCGCATGCGTCTGGCCGAGATGGGCATCCAGGAACTGCAGAAGTCTGTCGATACGCTGATCGTCATTCCGAACCAGAACCTCTTCCGCATTGCCAACGACAAGACGACCTTCGCCGACGCCTTCGCGATGGCCGACCAGGTTCTCTACTCGGGCGTTGCCTGCATCACCGACCTGATGGTGAAGGAAGGTCTCATCAACCTCGACTTCGCCGACGTCCGCTCGGTCATGCGCGAAATGGGCCGTGCGATGATGGGCACCGGCGAAGCTTCCGGCTCCGGCCGCGCGCTGCAGGCCGCCGAGGCTGCAATCGCCAACCCGCTGCTCGACGAAACCTCGATGAAGGGTGCCCAGGGCCTGCTGATCTCCATCACCGGCGGTCGCGACCTCACCCTCTTCGAAGTCGACGAAGCCGCGACGCGCATCCGCGAAGAAGTCGATCCCGACGCCAACATCATTCTCGGCGCCACCTTCGACGAATCGCTTGAAGGCATCATCCGCGTCTCGGTCGTCGCGACCGGCATCGACCGGGCGGTGAACGAAGCCGCCGAGCGCAATTTCCAGCCGGCCGCAAAGCCTGCTATCCGTCCTTCCGCGGCTGTTGCTCCGGCAGCGGCCGCTGTCCAGCCTGCCCCCGTGATGCAGGCACCGAAGGCCGTGGATCCGATCGCGCAGACCATCCGCGCAGCCGAGATGGAACGCGAGCTCGAAATCCCGGCCCCGCGTGCCGCCGCACCGCTCCAGCAGCCGGTGGTACAGCAGGAAACCTTCCGTCCGCAGAGCAAGATCTTCGCGCCTGCACCGGAAGCTCCGGTCATGCGTCCCCAGGTGCAGCAGCAAGCTCCGGCACCCGTGATGAGCCAGCCGGTCGTAAGCCAGCCCGTCCAGCAGCAGCCGGTTCGGCAGGAGCCGATCATCCGCCAGGCGCCTGAGCCGATGCGCATGCCGAAGGTCGAGGATTTCCCGCCTGTCGTTCAGGCCGAACTCGACCACCGCACGCAGCCGGCTTCCGCTCATGCGGCGGAAGAGCGCGGTCCGATGGGCCTGCTGAAGCGAATCACCAATTCGCTTGGCCGCCGCGAAGACGACGCCGTTGCCGCCGACATGACGGCAGCACCGCCGGCCGCTTCGCAGCAGCGCCGTCCGCTGTCGCCGGAGGCAAGCCTCTACGCACCGCGTCGCGGCAACCTCGACGACCAGGGCCGCGCGGTTCCGCAGGCCCGGATGATGCAGGAAGACGACCAGCTGGAAATCCCGGCATTCCTGCGTCGCCAGTCGAACTGAGGGGCTTCTTCAGCACCATTCATGCCCGGGATCGAGGTCCCGGGCATTGCTGTTTTTCAGCCTGTGATTCGCGAGCGATTTCAATCGCCTGACTTCGTAACAAAGCGAAAGAAACAGTGATTTGGATTGGAGCGCCGGCGCACGTAAGTATGGTGCAGGAAAACTGCCGTCGGAGTCCTCTGGATAAAGCTCCTTCTGCAGAATGAATGATAACCGCGCCGTGGCACCAACCACTGGAGCGGAAAAATAAAGGCAGATTTTATGGCTATTGGCTTGCTGGGTTTTCAAACGACGGTATCGCGTCCCGTGACGCTTTCGGGCATCGGGGTGCATTCCGGCGCTGATGTTTCGATCACCCTGAACCCGGCCGAATCGGGCACCGGCGTCGTTTTCCAGCGCCTGCATGACAATGGCGACATTACCGAACTCAAGGCCGTCTCCTCGCAGGTCGGCAATACCGACCTCTGCACCGTGCTCGGCTTCTCGCCGGCTCATTCGATCGCGACGATCGAGCATGTCATGGCCGCCATCTATGCACTCGGCCTCGACAATGTAGTGATCGAAGTGCAGGGTTCCGAAATGCCGATCATGGACGGCAGCTCGCTGCCCTTCGTCGAGGCGATCGAGCAGGTTGGCCTCGTCTCTCTGGGCGTCAAGCGCCGTTATATCCGTATCACCAAGCCTGTGCGCATCGAACACGGCGGCTCCTGGAGCGAATTCCGTCCCTATGACGGTACGCGCTTCGAAGTCGAGATCGATTTCGATTGCCCGCTGATCGGCCGGCAGAAGTGGGCCGGCGACATGACCGCCGCCGTCTTCAAGGCCGAGCTTTCCCGCGCCCGCACCTTCGGCTTCATGCGCGATGTCGAGCGGCTCTGGGCTTCGGGCCACGCGCTCGGCTCCTCGCTCGAAAATTCCGTCGTCATTTCGGACGACAATACCGTCATCAACGTCGAAGGGCTGCGTTACGCCAAGGACGAATTCGTCCGCCACAAGACGCTCGATGCCGTCGGCGATCTGTCGCTTGCCGGCGCCCAGTTCATCGGCTGCTACCGTTCCTATCGCGGCGGTCACAAGATGAATGCCAATGCGCTGAAGGCGCTGCTCGCCGATCCCTCCGCCTACGAGGTGGTGGAGACGTCGACTCGGCGCCAGCGCGTCGCTGCCCGCGAACTGATTGCGGTCAGCGCTTCGGAATTCGCTCCCTGGTCGGCATGACCTCCAGCATATTCTCAAGACCAGGCCGCCTCTTTCCCGGAGGCGGTTTTTTTATGTCGGCCCGAGGCTGCGGCGGCAGGTGTTTTATCGCAGTTGCTGAGTTGCCACAGCTTGCAGAGAAGAGGAAAAGCCGGCCATTCTGGCGGCTGCTGCCACAAAAATGCGTTAATGCCTTATCATTGCGTTGCTCTCGATGCACATTTGTGGATAGAAACGCCAGCGAGGCGTGGCTGCCGTGGAGCGAGCGGCGGCAGTGGGGTTCTTTCGAATGGGTTATGCAGGATCTGAAGGTATGATGAAGACAGCGCGCGCTTTGTTCGCATCGCTTCTGGTGCTCAGCGCAGGCGCCGTGATCTCGGGCTGCCAGTCGGACCCCGATATCGACATCACCAAGCTCGGCCTCGAAACCGATCCGCCCGACGTGCTCTACACCCAGGGCCTTGCCAACATGAAGGCCGGCAACATGGCGGAAGCGGCGCGCAAGTTCGACGCGATCGACCGCGAGAACCCGTTCTCCGAATGGGCGCGCAAGGCGCTCGTGATGAGCACCTTCGTCAAATACCGCCAGGGCCGCCTGGACGATGCGCTTGCATCAGGCAATCGCTACATGTCGCAATATCCGAAATCCCAGGATGCCGCCTATGTGCAGTATCTCATCGGTCTTACCTATTCCAAGCAGATCGTCGACGTGACGCAGGACCAGCGCGCCTCGGCAAAGACGATCGAGGCGATGCAGGCCGTCATCGACAATTATCCGAACTCCGAATATGTCGACGACGCGCAGGCGAAGATCCGCTTTGCGCGCGACCAGCTCGCCGGCAAGGAAATGCAGATCGGCCGCTACTACATGGAGCGGAAGGAATATCTCGCTGCGATCTCGCGCTTCCGCATCGTCGTCGAGAAATATCCGAACACGAACCAGATCGAAGAGGCCTTGGCGCGCCTCGTCGAGGCTTATTACTCGATGGGTATCGTCGACGAGGCGCAGACGGCCGCTGCCGTTCTCGGCCACAATTATCCCGACAGCCAGTGGTACGCCGATTCCTACAAGCTGCTGCAGACCGGTGGCGCCGAGCCACGGGAAAACAAGGGCTCTTGGATCGCTGCGGCAGGCAAGAAACTCCTGCTCGGTTCATAAGTCCAATGCTGATCCAGCTTTCGATCCGCGATATCGTCCTGATCGAGCGGCTGGATCTTGCCTTCGAGACCGGTCTTTCCGTGCTGACGGGCGAGACCGGGGCGGGCAAATCCATCCTGCTCGACAGTCTGTCGCTGGCGCTCGGTGGGCGCGGCGATGGTGGCCTCGTGCGCCACGGCGAGGACAAGGGTCAGGTGACGGCGGTGTTCGACGTCGGCATGGACCACGGCGCCCGCGCTTTGCTGCGTGAAAACGGCATCGACGACGAAGGCGACCTGATCTTCCGCCGCCAGCAATCGGCGGATGGGCGCACCAAGGCCTATGTCAACGACCAGCCGGTCAGCGTGCAGCTGATGCGCCAGGCCGGTCAGTTGCTGGTCGAAATCCACGGTCAGCACGACGATCGCGCCCTGGTCGACACCAATGCCCATCGCACCCTGCTTGATGCTTTCGCCGGCCTTGCCGATGAGGTTTCGGAGGTTTCCCGGCTGTATCGCCTGTGGCGCGACAGCGAGCGGACGCTGAAGAAGCATCGCGAGAAGGTGGAGGGTGCAGCGCGCGAAGCCGACTATCTGCGCTCTTCCGTCGAGGAACTCGAGAAGCTCTCGCCGCAGGATGGCGAGGAAGACGAACTCGCCGATCGCCGGCAGAAAATGATGAAGGCCGAGCGAATCGCCGGCGATATTGCCGAGGCGTCCGAATTCCTGAACGGCAATGCCTCGCCTGTGCCTCATATCGCTTCGCTGGTGCGCCGGCTGGAGCGCAAGAGCCATGAGGCGCCGGGCCTGCTCGAAGACACTGTGACGCTGCTTGATGCTGCGCTCGATCAGCTCTCCAACGCGCAGATGGAAGTCGAGGCGGCGCTGCGCAAGACCGAATATGATCCGAGGGAGCTGGAGCGGGTGGAGGAGCGGCTTTTCGCGCTCAGAGCCGCCTCGCGCAAATATTCCGTGCCGGTTACCGAGCTGCCGGCGCTCGCCGCCCGGATGTTTGCCGACCTTGCCGACCTCGACGCGGGCGAGGAGAAACTTGCGCGGCTCGAAGCCGAGCTCGGCCTGGCGCGCGAAAATTACGATGCGGCGGCCCGTTCGCTCTCCGACAAGCGCCATCACGCCGGCACCGCATTGGCCGCCGCTGTCATGGCCGAGCTGCCGGCGCTGAAGCTCGAACGCGCCCGTTTCATGGTCGAAATCACCACGGATGCGCAGGAGGCGCTCGCCGAAGGCATCGACGTCGTCGAGTTCCATGTCCAGACCAACCCGGGCACGCGGCCGGGCTCGATCATGAAGGTCGCCTCGGGCGGCGAACTGTCGCGTTTCCTGCTGGCGCTGAAGGTGGCGCTCGCCGATCGCGGATCGGCCCCGACGCTCGTCTTCGACGAAATCGACACCGGCGTCGGCGGCGCCGTGGCCGATGCGATCGGCCAGCGGCTGAAGCGGCTGTCCGAGCGGGTGCAGGTGCTCTCGGTCACGCACGCGCCGCAAGTGGCGGCACGGGCGGCGACGCATCTTTTGATTTCCAAGGGACCGGCGGCCGAGGGATCGGAAAAGATCGCCACGCGCGTGGCGGCGATGGCACACAAGGATCGCACCGAGGAGATCGCCCGCATGCTGGCCGGCGCTTCGGTGACCGAAGAGGCGAGGGCGGCGGCAAAGCGGCTGCTGGCCGGCAACGGCTGAATGCCCCGACCGTCCGCAAAGCGACGACAAACATTGCGCTTCGCGCTATGCGCATCATTCCGATCAGCGGCGATCCGTTGCCATGCGCCTTTTTCATTTCAGCGATGATCCCGATATCGCAGCCTTCGAGCCGCGCCCGGTCCGTATTCGCTCGGTCCGACAGGCGGGCTTGGAATGGCTGAATGGTCCGCTCGTCTGGGCGATCGATGGCGACCATGATTTCATGTATCTCTTTCCGCGAGACTGCCCGCGCATCCTGATATGGGCGACACCCGAGACGCCGCAGACGGAGCGGCGGCGCTGGCTCGGCGATTGGCGGGCAGCGGCTTTCATCGAGCGCCATTGGCTGGAAAGGCTCGAAGCGGAGACGATCCATCGCTATGAAATGCCGGCCGAGGATTTCGAAGACCTTGAAGATGCGGGCATGTGGGTGTCCCGCAGACGCGTCATTCCGATGGAGCGGATTGCCATGTCGTGGCTCGATCGGGAATTCGCGCCGCGCAAGGTGGATCTTCGGGTGGTCGACAGCCTCCGGCCGTTGAAGGGGCTTTGGAGTACCGGGCTGCATGTCAGCGGCATCCGGCTGCGCAATGCGCGGGATTGGGAGTAGACAGGTAGCCAATCTTCCCGATGCGAGGTGCGCCGGCACTCTTTTCATCCAGCAATTTTGCTCTAAAAACAATCCAGATTTCTTGGGCCAGATTCTCTGGAGTGATATTCCATGTCCACCGAAGGTGCCGCCGTCGACACGTTGACGATCGAAGAGGCTGCCGCCGAGCTTGAGCGGCTGGCAAAGGAGATCGCGCATCACGATGCGCTCTATCACGGCAAGGACCGGCCGGAGATTTCGGATGCCGATTACGATGCGCTGAAGCGCCGCAACGATGCGCTGGAAGTGCGGTTTCCGGAACTGATCCGTGAGGACAGCCCGTCGCGGCGTGTGGGGGCTGCGCCCTCCGTCACCTTCTCGCCCGTTGTCCATGCGCGGCCGATGCTGTCGCTCGACAACACGTTTTCGCAGGAAGACGTGCAGGATTTCGTCGCCAGCATCTATCGCTTTCTCGGCCGCCTGCCGGACCAGTCGATCGCCTTTACCGCCGAGCCGAAGATCGACGGTCTGTCGATGTCGATCCGCTACGAGAATGGCAGGCTGGTGACGGCCGCGACGCGCGGCGACGGCACGACGGGGGAGAATGTCACCGCCAATATCCGCACCATTGCGGAAATTCCGAATGAACTGCCGAAGGGCGTTCCGGCGGTGGTGGAGATCCGCGGCGAGGTCTATATGGCCAAGAGCGATTTCCTGGCGCTGAACCGGCAGATGGAGGCGGAAGGCAAGCAGACCTATGTCAACCCGCGCAATACGGCCGCCGGATCGCTGCGCCAGCTCGATGCCAAGGTCACGGCGAGCCGCAAGCTGAAGTTTTTCGCCTATGCCTGGGGCGAGATGTCTGACATGCCGGCCGATACGCAGTTCGGCATGGTACAGACCTTCAAGGATTGGGGTTTTCCGGTGAACCCGCTGATGAAGCGGCTGAATTCGGTCGCCGACATCCTGGCGCATTATGACGAGATCGGTCTGAAACGCCCGGATCTCGACTACGACATCGACGGCGTCGTCTACAAGGTCGACAGTCTCGAACTGCAGGCCCGCCTCGGCTTCCGCTCGCGTTCGCCGCGCTGGGCGACGGCGCACAAATTTCCGGCCGAACAGGCTTTCACCGAGGTCGAGAAGATCGAGATCCAGGTCGGCCGTACCGGCGCCCTGACGCCGGTGGCGCGGCTGAAGCCGATCACCGTCGGCGGCGTCGTCGTCACCAATGCGACGCTGCACAACGAGGATTACATCAAGGGTATCGGCAATAGCGGTGAGCGCATTCGGCCGGAGGACCACGATATCCGCGAGGGCGATACCGTTATCGTCCAGCGCGCCGGCGACGTCATTCCGCAGATCCTTGATGTGGTGATGGAAAAACGCACCGCAGAGGCTGGCTCCTACGCGTTTCCGAAGACCTGCCCGGTCTGCGGTTCGCATGCGGTGCGCGAGGTCAACGAGAAGACCGGCAAGACGGATTCGGTGCGCCGCTGCACCGGCGGCTTCATCTGCCGGGCGCAGGCGACCGAGCATCTGAAGCACTTCGTCTCGCGCAACGCTTTCGATATCGAAGGGCTGGGCTCGAAGCAGATCGACTTCTTCTTCGAAAACGAGGATTCGTCGCTGCAAATCCGTACGGCGCCCGATATCTTCACGCTGGAGAAGCGCCAGCAGCAATCGCTGACCAAACTCGAGAATATCGACGGCTTCGGCAAGGTCAGCGTCGGCAAGCTCTATGCGGCGATCAACGAACGGCGCAGCATTGCGCTCCACCGCTTCATCTACGCGCTCGGCATCCGTCACGTCGGCGAAACCACGGCAAAGCTCTTGGCGCGCTCCTATAACACCTACGAGGCCTTTGCGACTGCGATGAAGGAGGCGGCACCGCTTTCCGGCGAGGCTTGGAACGATCTCAACGCCATCGAGGGAATCGGCGAGGTCGTGGCGCGCGCCATGGTCGAGTTCTACAAGGAGCCTCGCAATATCGAGGTGATCAATCGCCTGATCGACGAGGTGACGCCGGCGGAGGCCGAACAGCCGGTGACGACAGGCAGCCCGGTCGCCGGCAAGACCGTGGTCTTTACCGGTTCGCTGGAAAAATTCACCCGCGACGAGGCAAAGGCGAGGGCGGAAAGCCTCGGCGCCAAGGTGGCGGGATCGGTCTCCAAGAAGACCGACATCGTCGTCGCCGGCCCTGGCGCCGGTTCCAAGCTCGACAAGGCCCGCGAACTCGGCGTGCAGACCATGGACGAGGACGAGTGGCTGGCGCTGATCAGCGGGTGATACATGCTTGATTTGTTCCCAAAATGGGAATATTCTCTTCCATGCAGGTGATCGCCAAGTCGACATTGCGCGCCTTTTGGGAGTTGCACCCGCAAGCCAGGGTGCCTCTTGGCGTTTGGCATGGCGTCGTCAGCAAAGCGGAATGGACGGGACCGGCGGATATCAAAAGGATGTTCGGTGCCAACGTGGATTTCGTTGGCGATAACAGGATAATTTTCGATGTCGGCGGCAACAAGTATCGCCTCATCGCGCATGTTGCATATGCTTACCGGCGCGTATTGATCAAGTTCGTTGGTACGCACGCCGAATACGACAGGGTCGATCCGGAGACAGTGTAATGGACATACGGCCGATCAAAAGCGATGGCGATCTCGAATGGGCGCTTGGCGAAGTCGCTCCATATTTCGACAATCCGCCGCCGCAAGGCTCAGCGGATGCGGACAGGTTCGACGTGCTCTCCGATCTGATTGAAGCCTATGAAAACCGGCATTTTCCCACGGCCGAACTGGAACCGGTTGATTTTCTGCAGGCCTTCATGGAGATGACCGGCCGCAGTCAAACTGACCTCGGCGAGGTCCTGGGTTCGCGCCCTCGCGCCTCGGAAATCCTGCACCGCAAGCGTGCTTTGACGGTCGATATGATTTTCAAGCTCAACGAGGCATGGGGCGTTCCCGCCGAATGCCTCGTCAAGCCTTATCGCTTGGCTGTCGCTTAAGCTCTCAGCCGTGCCATGGTAAAAGCGTCTACATATTCGCCGGCGCGGTAGCCGAATGCGCGCAGAAGCCCTTCTTTCTCGAAACCGAACTTCTCATAGAGACGAATAGCAACTGCGTTGTCGGTGTAGACGGTCAGTTCTAGACGTTTAATATCGAGCCAGTCGTCGGCGGCATCTACCATGGCGGCCATCAGGAAGGTTCCGAGGCCGCGGCCGGTGAAATCGTCGTGTACGCCCATACCGAGGCTAGCGGCGTGCTGACGCCGTCCTTCGAAGCGGTTCATGCCACCATTGGCGACGATCCTGCCGTCGAGTTCGACGACGAGGTTGAGCGCGCTAGGCGAGGGGGATTCCATGCGCTTGCGCACGGCATCGATACTTGTGAAGGGCGGTCGCAGGGTACCGGCCCGATAGCCCGGCAAATTTATGAGATCCGTGATCTCCTCGGCATCGGAAAGTCGGACGGCGCGGACGACGACGTCGTCCGGCAGGCGCGCTCGGTCGCGGGGTTCATTCTGTTCGTTTTCAGACCTGGGATGCTCTCCTTGGGTTTCAGGGAGGAGAGCCGGATTTTTCGAAAACCCTGCTCGCCTCGGCAGGGTTTTCGGGGATGATCGGACGGCTAGTGACGCACCATCGCTCCCGCGTACCCTGAAAGGGTCGTGGCGATATGATGCATGGTTGATGTCACAGAGTTGATCATGCGCAGAAGTTTCCCCATCCGCGTGCAGATGTCAACAGGCAGCAATTTGCCTTCGCCTGCGGCTATGATTATTCCGGTAGGGCAGACGATTCGGATTTTACCCTTGAAGACCATTGCCATCGATTTCGAGACAGCCAATGAACAGCGCGGCAGCGCCTGTTCCGTCGGGCTTGCCTGGATCGAGGAGGGCAGGGTTACGCGCGTCGAGGAACGGCTGATCCGGCCGCGGGAGATGCGCTTTTCCGGGATGAACATTGCGATCCACGGCATCCGGCCGGAGCATGTCGAGGATGCGCCGGAATTTCCCGAGGTGATGGACGAGTTCCACGAGGATATCAGCGGCGCGACGATGATCGCGCATAATGCCGCCTTCGATTTCAGCGTCTGGCGGGCGAGCCTCGATCACTACCGGCAATCCTATCCGGAACTGACCTATCTCTGCAGCCTGAAGATGGCGCAGCGGATCTGGCCGCATTTCCTTTCGCACCGGCTGAACCTGATCGCCGAGCATCTCGGCCTGCGTTTCGTGCACCACAATGCCGCCGAAGACGCCGCCGTCTGCGCAGCCGCGGCGATCGAGATGGCGAAGGCGGTCAAGGCCAACGCCGTCCACGCCATACCGGCGCTGATCGGCATGAAGCCCGGGCGGCTGACGGCGAGGGCCTACGAGCCCTGCACCTGCCGGAAAGGCTGATCGCTTCCGCCGGGGCGCCATTTCTTGCAAAGCATCGGCGCGCACTTATCTAGAATGCGGATCATTCAGGGAGCCGCCATGTCCAAGCTGCGCAATCTTTTCCTCGCTGCCTTTTCTTTCGCCGCCCTTTCCGCCGGCACCGTTTCGGCCGAAGTGGTCGGCAAGGTCGGGGTCGACTGGATCGGCAACGACATCATCGTTGAGGCGCTCTCTGATCCCGAGGTCAAGGGCGTCACCTGCCACGTCACCTATTTCGACCGCAGCTTGATCGATCGGTTCAAGAACGGCAACTGGTTCGAAGATCCCTCCAACAATTCCATCGCCTGCCGGCAGACGGGGCCGATCGAGATCGGCAATATCGACCTGTCCAAAGATGGCAGCGAAGTGTTCCGCCAGGGCATGTCGCTGATCTGGAAGACGCTGGTCGTCAACCGCATCTACGACAAGGCCAACGACACGCTGATTTACCTCGCCCATTCCAGGGAACTGACGGACGGCTCGGCGAAGATGTCGATCTCGACGATACCGCTCTATGGGCAGAATGTGACCTGGAAGAATGGGAAGCCGTAGGGCGGGATTCTCATCGTAAAAGACCGCCCAAAACCCCTCCCGCAAGGGTCCCTTGCGGGAGGGGTTGGGGAGGGGTTTTGCAAAGTCTGAACCATGCCCGCTCGCGCACAGTACGAACGAAAAAGCCCGGACGAGCCGGGCCTTCGCAATCTCTTTGGCGATAAAATATCAAGCCGCCTGATTCAGTTCGTCGGCGATGACGGTGTCGAGGTTCAGGAAGCAGACCATGGTCTTCTCCAGCGCGACGATGCCGCGGCAGAAGGCGCGCTGGGCTTCCGGGATGATTTCCGGCGGCGGCTGCAGGTCTTCGCTCTTGATGGTCATCATGTCGGAAACCTGTTCGACCAGCAGGCCGACCAGTTTGCCGGCGATGTCGGTGACGATGATCGCCGAGCGCTCGGAGGGCTCGGTCATTTTCATGCCGAGGCGGCAGGCCATGTCGATGACCGGGATGACCGCGCCGCGCAGGTTGATCAGGCCCAGCACGTAGGGCGGGGTGTGCGGCATCGGCGTCACCGGCGCCCAGCCGCGGATTTCGCGGATGGCCATGATGTCGATGCAGAATTCCTGATCGCCCAGATGGAACGAAACGATTTCGAGATAAGCACCCGACTGCTTGATGGCATTGTTGTTGTTCATGATCAGAATTCTTCCCAGTTGTCCCCGGCGGCAGAAGTGATGGCTTTCAAATATAGATGTGACGGCTTAAGTCTTTCCTAACGATATGTATTTTGCGATTGCCCGTCGTTCGAACGCCCGTCGCCCGGACATGCGCAGCGGAAGACAACGACGTGCAGGAAAACAAAACGCCAAAACTTGTCGCACGAGGCAAGTTCGATACGACGCGCTTTGAAGGCAAGCCATTGAAGCGCATGGCATTTTGGGTCCGTGCCGATTCCTTCAGGGATTTCGTCGCCCTGGCAATTTCTAGCGGCGAGACGATTCATCACAGCTTGGGAAACATATTCTTGAATTGCGCGCGTGCGATCGGAACTATAATCACGCGAGGCAAGGGGCGGACGGCAGATACCCGCCTGGATCGAGGATCATGCCAATGAAGACATTCCGCATCGCCGTCTGGGTCGGTGTCCTGATACTTGCCGGCATTCTCGGCGCGATTGAGTTCTTCCCCACTAAGTCCGGGGACGTCGTGGCGGAACCGCCCTTCGGCGTACCCTTCACCCTGGTTTCCCAGAGCGGACAGCCGATCACCGAAGAGGCGCTGCGCGGCAAGCCGACGGCACTGTTCTTCGGCTTCACCCATTGCCCGGAAGTCTGCCCGACGACGCTTTTCGAGTTGAACGGCTGGATGGAGAAGGTCGATCCCAAGGGTGACAAGCTGCAGGCCTATTTCGTGACCGTCGATCCCGAGCGCGACACGCCCGAGATCATGAACGAATATGTCTCCAATGTTTCCAAGCGCATCACCGGCATTTCCGGGCCGCCCGATAAGATCGCCGAGGTGATCAAGGGGTTCCGCGTCTACGCCAAGAAAGTGCCGGTCGACGAGAAGGATCCGAACGGGGATTATACGATGGATCATACCGCCTCGGTGTTTCTGCTCGATTCGGCCGGCCGGTTTTCCGGAACGATCGCCTATGGCGAAAACCCGGACACGGCGGTAAAGAAGCTGGAGAATCTCGTCAACAAGGGATGACGGCTTGCGCATGACAGGGCGTTGGCTCGATCGGTGGCGGGCAACGGCAACGGGAAAGACCGCCTATCGTGAGTGAAATCCGCCTTTACGTGACGACGACCGAAAGCAAGGCCGAAGAGATTCTCGACCTTCTGAGCGAAGTCTTCGGCGAAGAAGACTTTGCCATCGGCACCACCGAAATTGATGAGAAGAAAGATATTTGGGAAGCCTCGATCTATATGATGACCGAGGACGAGGCCGATGTGCGCTCCCGCGTCGAGGCCGCTCTCAAGAGCGCCTTTCCTGATGCCCGGTTGCAGCGGGAAGTCATTCCCGATGTCGACTGGGTGGTGAAATCGCTGGAGGGGCTGAAGCCCGTCAGGGCAGGGCGCTTTCTGGTGCATGGCTCGCATGACCGCGACAAAGTCCGCCCCGGTGATATCGCCATCGAGATCGATGCCGGCCAGGCCTTCGGCACCGGCCATCACGGAACGACGGCAGGCTGCCTCGAGGTGATCGACGCCGTCGTGCGTTCACGCCCGGTCCGCAATGCGCTCGATCTCGGCACCGGCAGCGGTGTGCTGGCGATTGCGGTGCGTAAGCTTAAGAACATTCCGGTGCTTGCCACCGACATCGATCCGATCGCAACCAAAGTCGCCGCCGAAAACGTGCGCCGCAACGGCATCGCCTCGGGTATCGTCACTCGAACCGCGCCGGGTTTCCATTCGACGGCCTTTTCCGAACACGGTCCTTTCGATCTCATCATCGCCAATATTCTCGCCCGCCCGCTGATTAAGATGGCGCCGAAGCTTGCGATGCATCTGGCACCCGGCGGATCGGTGATCCTTTCGGGCATTCTCGCCGCGCAGCGCTGGAAGGTGATTGCCGCCTATAGCGGCGCGAAGCTCCGTCATGTCAGGACGATCTGGCGGAATGGCTGGGTGACGATCCATCTGGATCGGCCTTGACGAAGGAGAGAGTCGGTTGATGGTCCGGCTCGCTCCCTCTTCGCCCCAGCAGGAGAAGAGGGAGAGCAGCAGACCTCAGTCGTTCCGACACTTCCAAAAACAAAAAGGCGGCGCCGATGGCACCGCCTTGGACCGGTCTATCCGGTCAATGCCCGCGAGCTCAAGGGGAGGAGGCTCAAGCGGGCTCTACTGCATTCCAATAGGCCGGTCCGGGAGGGAGGAAACGGACCGGCTTTCAGGCTTAGAACGCGTAGCTGGGGACGCCCTTGTGGCGTGCGGCGCGCTGTCCGGCGCCGAGCAGCTTGAGGCTGTCCTCATTCTGCGGGCGGCGGGCGCCGATCACGTGACGTACGGTCTGGCGTTCGCCAGCCTGCACCGGGCTGCCATATGCGAAGCGCGAGAGAGAGGCGGTCATTTCAAAAATTCCTTTGTTGCCGGTTCATCGCGAACCGTTCGATGGCGTCTATATAGCTATTCTGAAATGCGGAGGCAGAGGGTTTCGCTCATGGGAGCCATGCGGCTAATGCATAAAGCGTGCCAAATTAACTTTTGGCGTCACAGTTCTGTCAAAATGTTGAGGGGGCCAAGGGGTTTCGACTCGTTTCGTCGCTTTTTCTCCCCATCGGTTGAAATTTCGATAACATGGCCGGCATCCCATTAACCGGATTCGTCTCAACCATTCGGGTTTTCCAGCATGTTCCAGTCTTTCGAGGTCACTTCCACGCCGCATTTCGGCAGGGATCGCGTATCGGCGCTGCGCGCTGCTTTCGATTCGCTCGGCATCGACGCCTTCCTTGTGCCGCGCGCCGATGAGTTCAATGGCGAATATGTTCCGGCATGTTCGGAACGCCTGGCATGGCTGACGGGCTTCACCGGTTCGGCCGGCATTGCGCTGGTTCTGCGCACGCAAGCAATCGTCTTCGTCGACGGGCGCTATGTGACGCAGCTTGCCGAACAGGTCGACGGTTCGGTCTTTACGGGCGGCGATCTCGTCAACGAGCCGCCGCATCTCTGGCTGGGCGCCAACGGAGCCAAGGGCCTGCGGCTCGGCATCGATCCCTGGCTGCATTCAGGTGCCGAGGTGCGTCGTCTGGAAAGGGCGCTTTCGCAGATTGGCGGCACGCTGGTCTTCCTGCCGCACAACCCGCTCGACAGGCTCTGGAGCGACCGGCCGGCCGAGCCGCTCGGCGCCGTCGGCATCCAGAACGTCGCCCAGGCAGGCGTGCTGGCGAGCGACAAGATCGCGACGATCGCAGCCGATCTCTCGAAGAAGAACCTTTCTGCAGTGCTGATCGCCGATCCCTCCTCTGTCGCCTGGACCTTCAATATCCGCGGCGCCGATGTGCCGCACACGCCGCATCCGTTGGCGCGCGCCATCATCCATGCCGACGGGCGGGCCGAGCTTTTCCTCGACAAGCGCAAGACCGGCATCGAGCCCGAAGCCTATCTCGGGCAGATCTCTACGCAACTGCCGCCCTCGGCGCTCGAGGAGAGGCTTTCTGCCGTTTCCAGGGACGGCGGCCGCATATTGATCGATCCCGATATCGCCTCCTATGCGCTTGGCGAAATCATCCGCAAGGCCGGCGGCGAGGTGGTGGAAGGCGCCGACCCCGCCAAGCTGCCGCGCGCGGTGAAAAACGACGTCGAGATCAACGGCTCGGCGGCCGCGCACCTGCAGGACGGGGCGGCGATGGTGGAATTCCTCTATTGGCTGTCCCAGACGAAGCCCGGCACGGTGAGCGAAATCGCCGCCGCCGAACATCTCGAAGCGACGCGGGCCCGCGTCGGTCAGAGCATGCAGAACCCGCTGAAGGATATTTCCTTCGACACGATTTCGGGCGCAGGCGAACATGCCGCGATCATGCATTACCGGGTGACGACTGAGACCAATCGGAATATCGAGGCAGGCGAACTCTTCCTGATCGATTCCGGCGCGCAATATATCAACGGCACGACCGACATCACCCGCACCGTCGGCATCGGCGCTGTTTCGGAAGAGCATCGGCGCTTCTTCACACTGGTGCTGAAGGGGATGATAGAGATCAGCACGGCGCGTTTCCCGAAGGGCACGCGCGGCTGCGATCTCGATCCGCTGGCGCGCATCGCTCTGTGGCGGGCCGGCGCCGATTTCGCTCATGGCACGGGCCATGGCGTCGGTTCCTATCTCTCGGTGCATGAGGGGCCGCAGCGCATTTCCAGGCTTTCGACGCAGGAACTGCTGCCCGGCATGATTCTTTCGAACGAGCCGGGTTATTATCGGCCCGGCAGCTTCGGCATCCGCATCGAGAACCTGGTCTATGTGCGCGGGGCCGAGGAGATCGATGGCGGCGATGCGCCGATGCTCGGTTTCGAGACGCTGACCTTCTGCCCGATCGACCGCAGTCTCGTCATTCCGGAGCTTCTGACCCATGACGAACTGCACTGGTTCAACGACTATCATCGCCGCACATGCGAGGCGCTGATGCCGCTGATCCACGATCGCGATGTCAGGGCATGGCTCGAAAACGCCACGCTGCCGCTGGAGTATTAGGAGAATACTGGCTCAGAAGCCGCCGGCATGGCGCCAGATCATCACGACGATCCAAGCGGCAACCAGCATCCATGTATGACTGAAGCGCAGACCGACGAAGAGAGCGACGATCAGCGCCAGCTTCGATTCCCACCCGCCGATGAAGACGGCGGGTGCGACCAGCGTCGTCAGCACGGCGGCCGGCACGGCGTTCAGCGCCGCTTCCATGCGCGGCGGAATGTTCTTCATTCTGGTGATGAGGATATAGCCGCCGATGCGGGTGGCGAAGGTGGCGACCGCTGCGGCGAGGATGACGAGCGCCATGTGAAGATCGAATTCCATGGCTCAGACCTCGTGCATCTCGGATTGAAGGGCGTCGGCTTCGAGATCCAGCTCTTTCGGCGGCAGCAGGGCGGCGAGCACGATGCCGGCAGCAGCCCCCAGGCTGACATGCCAGGGCGAGCCGACATAGCGATAGGCGAGCACGGATGCCACGGCACTGACGAGCGCCACCGGCAGGAAATTGTCGCGCTTACGGAAGCCGAGGACGATGCCGAGGAAGTAGGCCGGCAGCAGGATATCGAGACCAATCGCCCTGGGGTCGCCGATGAATTTGCCGAGCATGCCGCCGGCGATGCTGATGAGAATCCAGGGAATGTAGATGATGATGCCGAAGCCGAAATACCAGGCAAAGGTCAACGGCCGGCCGCTTTCGCTGCGCTTCGCCGCTTCGGCAAATTGCGGATCGACGAGCAGGAAGAAGGTGAAGAACTTCTGCAGCGGCGTGAAATGGCCGATGTAGCGCGCCAAGGCCGCCGAATAGAGCACATGACGGAAATTGACGGCGAGGATCGATAGCACGATCAGCCAGGCATGAACATTGTGGCCGAAGAGCTCGATGCCGACCATCTGGCTGGCCCCGGCATAGACGGTGGCGCTCATGAAGGCGGCTTCTGCGAGCGACATGCCGTTTTCGACCGCCAGCGCCCCGAACAGCGCCCCAAAGGGCGCCGATGCCAGCGCAACGGCTGAGCCGCCCCGCAAACCTTCAACAAAGTCGGCGCGATTCATGTGGGTGATCCTGTTGGAAATTCAGGTTTTCCTTATGATCTAAGGCCCGCGGCGGCAATTGAATTTCGTTGATTGACCAATCGATTTCGCTGAAGCATCAACGTCCTGATCGCATCCGGCAAAGAGGCACGCATGAAGAAGATCGAATTTTCCAAAGAAGAAAAGGCTGAGCTCGTTTCGCGCATCCGCGCTTATTTCGACCGGGAACTCGATCCCATCGGCGCATTGCCGTCCGAATTCCTGCTCGATTTTTTCACCGAGGAGATCGGGCCGCACTTCTACAATCGAGGCTTAAGGGATGCCCAAGCCGCCTTGTTGGCGAGGATGGAAGACGTCGCCGAGGATATCGATCTTCTTGAGAGGGAGAAGAAAATCTAGCTCCCTAAAATCAACTCGGGCCTGCATTTAACGCCAAATTATTTCCGCGCCGATACGGTCGTCATGCTTTCGTCACTGGGGTGTGCGCTGCTTGGCCTTGATTGTGTCTACTATCGGTGAATCTCGATCCGCCAAGTTCGGCAAGGCGCTGATCTTTATGGCCTGGCTTGCGGTGGCGTCCGCGCTTTGCTGGTCCGAAACGGTCTGGCGTGACGAGGTTCGTGCATTGTCACTCGCCCTTCAGGGGGACAATTTCATCGATATGCTTCGCCAGATGCATGGCGAGGGTCATCCTGCTCTCTGGTATATCCTGCTGCGCGCCGGCTATGTCGTGGTCGGCTCACCTGTCGTCCTGAAGATCCTCGCGCTGACGATTGCGGCGGCTGCGGCTTATCTTCTTGTTTTCAGGCTGAAACTGCCGCCTTCCATCATGTTGCTGTCGTTGTGCAGCAGTTTTTCGATTTTCGACTATGCCGCGATGTCGCGAAATTATGGCATCAGCATGCTTGTCGTGTTCCTCATCGTGCTGAGTTGGGAGAAAGCGACACGCCACGGGTTATTGCTCGGTCTGTTGTTTGCCCTGCTGGCAAACACCAACGTCCATTCGGTCGTCCTCGTCGGTGGTTTCCTTGCCTATTGGTTTTTCGATTTGATTCTGGCGCGACCAAAGTCTTCCGTGACGGGATATCGGGCCTTGGCAACGGCCGCTGCCATCGCCGCGGTTGGAATTGTTCTATGTTTCCTGACGGTCTATCCGACCTTCAACGATACGGGGCAGAACGATCTCGCCGGCAAGAGTTTCGCTTTGCTTGCCCTTGGTGCTCTTGCCGCGCCCAGTTCGCATTTTATGGGGTTCTATCCCGACAGTATCCTTGGACTGATCGTGGCGTATCCGTTGGCTTACGGTATTTTCGCGACGTTGATGTCCGTGCTTGTCTACGGCAGTCTGTTGGCGCTGGCGAACCGGCCGCCGGCGATGATCGCAGCGGCACTGGTTCTTTTAGGGCTTTCGCTGCTTTTTACGCTGGTTTATCCCGGCGGATACAGACATCAGGCGCTCTGGCTGGTTTTCATGATCGCGATCACCGCCACTGCACACGTCCAGCGCGAAAAGGCGGGCGTTACCGGCGTGACGAATGCTGGCGGCATCGTAAAGTTGGGGCGTCTATGCTTCCTGATATTGTTGGCGCTACAGGTTGTGTCCGGTCTCGAGAAATTCAATCGGGCCTTCGTCGCCGAAATTCCCTTGAGCCGAAGCAAGGATTTCGGTGCGTTCATTCAATCGCGCCCCGATCTCAAGGATGCGATCATCATGGCCGATCCCGACTATCTCGTGGAAGCCTTGCCTTATTATATTTCCAATCGCACTTATCTGATGCGGGAGGAGCGGTTCGGCGCCATCGTGCGATATACCCGCAATGCGCGGCTTTCGCTCAGCCTGGCCGATGTTCTGCAGGCTGCACATCGATTGCAGCAAAGTGAGCACGTGCCCGTCGTTATTCTTCTTTCGCAGCGGCTTGATCGGGTTACCGCGCCCGTCGCAGTACATGAAAGCTATGTCTGGCAACTGTCCCTGACGCCGGAAGACATTTTGGCTTTCCAAGGTGCGACGACCCTGGTCAAGCGCTTGGGTCCTGTTGTCGGGAGCGATGAGACGTACGATGTCTACGTGCTGAAATAAGACCGCTTGTCAGCAGCCTATTCCCGCAACACGTCCATGCTGTCGATCACTGCGATGCCATGGGCGCGCATCTCCTCGATCGCGGCGGCAACACCTTCGGGCGAGATGCCGCGGCTGGCATCCTGGATGAAGCGGACGCGCACATGGGGCATCATTTCCAGCGCGTCGAGCGCAGAGAACTTGACGCAGTAATCGGTCGCGAGACCGCAGACGTCGAGATCGGTGATGCCCTGATCCTCGAGGAAGTCAGAAAGGCCGGTGGAGGCATCCCGGTCATTGTCGCGGAAGGCCGAATAGCTGTCGATCCGGGGATCTTCGCCCTTCTGCTGGATCAGGTCGATCTCTGCCGATTTGAGCGCGGGATGCAGTTCTGCATCGAGCGTGCCCTGGATACAGTGGTCCGGCCACATCATCTGCGGTTTGCCGGCGAGTTCGCCCATCTCGAAGGGAGCAGCGCCCTGGTGGGCGGAAGCGAAGCTGCCATGGCCCGGCGGATGCCAGTCCTGCGAGGCGACGATCAGGTCGTATTTGCCGCTGTCGATCAGGCTGTTTGCGATGGGGACCACTTTGTCGCCATCCGGCACCGGCAGATTGCCGCCCGGGCAGAAGCCGTTCTGAATGTCGACGAGCAGCAGCGCTTTCATCAAGGCCAATCCCTTCGCTTATTTCAGTGAGACGCCAAGCACATTGAGCGCATCAACTAGTGAATTTCCGGACGCGCACATGCAAGTGCTAATTCTGGTACTGGCGGTAGCAAACGGCTGAAAAAGCACATCCTAATGCAACCATTGGGTGATTTTGAGGCTGCTCTCGTGTCGGAATGGAGGGCAATGTTCGTATGGTGAGGGATCGCAGGCAGCGGCAAGCCGGCGACTGCCGCCACAGTCGGCTGCCTGACAAGGCGCTTTTCGCGGTATCGATGGGATCGAGGCTCCCCCGGCGGAGCCTCATCTCGGCCGGTTAGGCCGCGCTCACATCGTCGGTTGCCGTATCGGTCGCCGCGGCTGATGAGCCGTAGGTATTGTTGTAGGCCTGAAGGGCTGTCTGCATGTCGCCCAACACCTTGGTGAGCAGCGGATCGCTGTCGCCTGACGTTTTGATGCTGCTCGTATCGGCGGCGAGGAATTCGGACTCGGTCAATTTGCCGTCGCCGTTCGTATCCATCGAGGCGAAGACGCCCTTGGAAGAGTCGTCGCTCTGATCGCTGCCGTCGCTTTGATCGTCGCTGCCGTCGGTTTTCTGCATGGACAACATCAGCGAGAGGATGTCGGCGGTGATCTTCTTGACGATATCGCTGCTCTTGTCGTCGCTGTCGCCGGTCGAGGTCTTGCTCGCTGTCGAGGATTGGGAAGCGGCGGCGAGTTCGTCCGCCGAAATCACGCCGTCGCCATTTTTGTCGAGACTTGAAAGCGGAGACTGGTATTGGGTTAATGTGCTGCCGAGAGATGAAACACTGGTCACTTGAACCTCCTTCAAAAAGTTCGTCGTGAAGCCCGCCTTTCATGGACGGACAGTCTTCGGGCTAAGCTGATTTGCGGAAAGCGTCAAAGCGACGTTTTGACAGGGGAGAAGTGCGATTGACGAGGCCGGGCGACGCACGTTAACCTTCCGGTTACCAAAATTTTTTCATTGAAAATATTAGATTTTTTGGCTGTCTCCGTGTTCGCGGCCGTGCAAATTCATGCCTTTTCTCGGCTGAGATCGTGCCGGCGCCGCGGGTGGGACGAGCGATGGAGGATGCAGCCTGTCTTGTGCGGCTGCGGCATTTCGTCCGCCTTCTCAGCGGGCAATGCCGGATCGATCTTGCTCGCCGCCTCGATTTCTGCCTTTCTTGCGCAAAAGCAAGTCGGAACCGAAGCCATGTCCGAGCCTGGGCCAGACGAAAAGATCGATGCGACGTTCCGCAACGGATCGCTGACGGCGACCGGGATCATCCTCGGTTTCTCCCTCAACTTCATCAGTCTCTGGGTGTCCAATCCCAATGACTGGAGCCGTGTCGATCTGCTGCCGATGGCGTTCCTGACAGTCGGTATCGCCATTCAGGTGAAGGTTTTTGCCGACCTCTTGGCGCGCGACTCGCTGCTTGCGCTCAAATATGACAAGGCTCGGCGGCTCTTCCTGATCGGCTTGTCGATCGTTGCTGTCGGCATGGGGATTGCCCTGATCAACGATATTCTCGGGCTCGGAAGCATGCGGATGCTCGGCTGAAGAGGCGGGCGCCGCGCCGGCCTTGATAATCAGACGCGCTCGACGAACCCGTCCAGCACCCGCTTCTGGCCCGCGCGATCGAATTCGATCGTGAGCTTATTGCCTTCGATGCCGGTGATGTTGCCGTTGCCGAATTTCATGTGGAATACGCGGTCGCCGAGGGTGAACTTTGACGGTTCCGATGACGTCGATTTCGCCACCAACTCGCCGTCGATCGTGCGTCCCTTCGGGCCGCTTTCGCCATAACCGATGCGTTCGACGGCATGGCCGGAGCGGCTGCCCCAGTTGTCGCGGGTGGCGTCGTTCTTGTTGGCCTGGGCGCGTTTCCAGCCGGGAGTGGAATAGGAGTTGGCGAAGGGCTCGGCCTTGTCGAAGCGCGACTGGCCGTAGCCGCCGCGGCCGTAACCGCCGTAGCTCTGCTCCATCTCGGCGACCTCGACATGGGTTTCCGGCAGTTCGTCGAGGAAGCGCGAGGGCAGGGTCGATTGCCAGAGGCCGTGGATGCGGCGGTTGGAAACGAACCAGATGTGGCAGCGGCGTTTGGCGCGGGTGATGCCGACATAGGCGAGGCGGCGTTCCTCCTCCAGGCCGGCGCGGCCGCTCTCATCGAGCGAGCGCTGGTGCGGGAACAGGCCTTCTTCCCAGCCCGGCAGGAAAACGGTGTCGAATTCCAGGCCTTTGGCCGAATGTAGCGTCATGATCGAGACGGCGTCGAGGTTCTCGTTGGTCTCGGCATCCATCACAAGGGAAACGTGCTCGAGGAAGCCGCGCATCGACTCGAAGCTTTCCATCGAGCGGATGAGTTCCTTGAGGTTTTCGAGGCGGCCGGGGGCCTCGGCGCTCTTGTCGTTCTTCCACATGTCGGTATAGCCGGACTCTTCGAGGATTTGCTCGGCAAGTTCGGTATGCGGTGTGTTTTCAAGCAGTTCCTGCCATCGGCGGAAAGATTGAATCACGTCGAAGAGGGCTTTTCGCGCCTTCGGCTTCAGCTCGTCCGTCTCGATGATGTCGGCGGCCGCCGCCAGCATCGGAATGTCGCGGGCGCGGGCATAGTCGTGCAGTGCCCGCACCGTGGTATCGCCGAGACCGCGCTTCGGCGTGTTGATGATGCGCTCGAAGGCGAGGTCGTCGGCCGGCTGCGCCACCAGGCGGAAGTAGGCCAGCGCATCGCGGATTTCGAGGCGCTCGTAGAAGCGCGGACCGCCGATGACGCGGTAATTGAGGCCGAGGGTGACGAAGCGGTCTTCGAATTCGCGCATCTGGAAGGAGGCGCGCACCAGGATCGCCATGTCGTTCAGCAGATGTTTGTTGCGCTGGAGCTGTTCGATCTCCTCGCCGATGGCGCGGGCTTCCTCTTCCGAATCCCAGGAGGCGTGGACCTGGACCTTGACGTCGTCGGGATCGGCGCGGTCGGTGAACAACGTCTTGCCCAGGCGGCCCTCATTGTGGGCGATCAGATGGGCGGCCGCGCCGAGGATATGTTCGGTCGAGCGGTAGTTGCGCTCCAGCTTGATGACCTTGGCGCCGGGGAAATCCTTCTCGAAGCGCAGGATATTGTCGACCTCTGCGCCGCGCCAGCCATAGATCGACTGGTCGTCGTCACCGACGCAGCAGACATTCTGCGGCTCGCCCTTGGCCCGCTGGGCCAGAAGCCGCAGCCACATATATTGGGCGGTGTTGGTGTCCTGATACTCGTCGACGAGGATATAGCGGAAGCGGCCGTGATATTCCTTCAAGAGATCCGGGTTCTTGCGGAAGATCGCGATCGGATGCATCAGCAGGTCGCCGAAATCGCAGGCGTTCAGCGTCGTCAGACGCGCCTGATAGGCGAAATAGAGATCGCGGCCACGGCCATTGGCAAAGGCGCGGGCATCGCCCTCGGGAATATCGGCGGGGCCGAGGCCCTTGTTCTTCCAGGTGTCGATCATGCCGGCGAACTGCTTGGCCGGCCAGCGCTTGTCGTCGAGGCCTTCGGCCTGGATCAGCTGCTTGATCAGGCGCACGACGTCGTCGGTGTCGAGAATGGTGAAGCCGGAGCTGAGGCCGACGAGCTCGCCGTGGCGGCGCAGAAGCTTGACGCCGATCGAGTGGAAGGTGCCGAGCCAGGGCATGCCTTCGACGGCGCCGCCGACGAGCAGCGCGATGCGCTCCTTCATCTCGCGGGCCGCCTTGTTGGTGAAGGTGACGGCGAGGATCTGCGAGGGGAAGGCGCGGCCGGTGTTGAGGATATGGGCGATGCGGGTGGTCAGCACGCGCGTCTTGCCGGTGCCGGCGCCGGCGAGCACGAGGACCGGGCCTTCCAGCGTTTCGACGGCTTCGGTCTGCTCCGGGTTCAGCCCGGCGAGATAATCCGGCCGCTTGCCGCCGTCGCGGGCGGCCATGGCGCGGGCGGCGATGCCTCCTGCTGCTATGCTTCCCGTCGCAGGCGCCTTTCCCGACGGCGCCTGGGGAGGCTGCTGCTTGCGCGCCATCTCGCCCGGCTCTTCGTCGAAGAAGGGGATATCGTCGAAACTATTGCTCATGGCGCGTAATGTAGTGATTCGGGATGGAAAGACCAGAAAAGATGTTCTGCTTTCATTCCCGAACCGCCGCTATCCCAAGGGGTTTCCAGGCGCGGAAAGCGCGGCTGCGACCTCCCTCCAGCGGAGGCGGCCGAAAAATCCTGATGCAGCCTGTCGGAACCGATCCGGGGCGGCCGTCCTTGGAGCATCGGACAACAGTCCGGATCAACCGTCAACAAGGAGGCTGTTCATGCCGAAGGTCGTTTCGAATCTCTGGTTTGCAGAGGAAGCCCGCGAGGCCGTCGAATTCTACGTGTCGATCATTCCGAATTCCACGATCGGCCGCACCACCATATTGCCGGCGGAAACGCCGAGCGGGCCTCCCGGCAGCGTCGAGCTTATCGAGTTCACGCTTGGCGACCAGGCCTTCCTGGCGATGAAGGCCGGTCCGCTCGACAGTTTCAACCATTCCTTCTCGATCGCGATCCTGCTGGAGAGCCAGGCCGAGATCGATCGGGTCTGGGATGCCTTTCTCGCCAATGGCGGCACGCCGGAGGCCTGCGGCTGGCTGAAGGATCGCTGGGGTCTTTCCTGGCAGATCGTGCCGCGTGTTCTTTCCGAGATGATCGCCGACAACGACCGCGAGCGGGCGAAGCGCGTAACCGAGGTGATGCTCGGCATGGTCAAGATCGATATCGCTGCGCTGGAAAAGGCGTTCGGCGGCTGAATTATCTCGGTGGGCGCATGATTCGGCGGCGGGAATGCGCCCGCTTCCACCTGCCTGGGGCGCACTGGCACGTGCTGTCCAGCATCGACTTTGCGCAGATCTGGCTGCCAATCGTCGATTTTTCGAGAGTTCGAATCACGGGCGACATTGCACACCCTTTTCATCTTTCTGTCACGTCGCGAAATGTGCTGATATCGCGAAGGCACCCTTCTCAACTACAATAATGAACAGTTTCGTAGAGTTCAAAAAAGAACCGGTGCACGCACACTTTTGTGCATTGCTAGAAACAGCCGGTGGGCGTCGAATATATCTGCGAAATTATTGATTCTTAGGAACGCCGTGACCATCTCGATGGTTATACGGCTTAGAGCCTGCGGCATAACCTTAATGGAGGTACCATGCTGAGTGAATCCGTATTCGATGCGTTTACGCGCAGTTACGAAGCGCGCCGCGAAACCGATATGTCGGTGCAGGAGTATCTCGATCTCTGCAAAAAGGACCCGATCGCCTATGCCAATGCCACGGAGCGCCTGCTCGCCGCGATAGGTGAGCCGCAGATGGTCGACACTTCAAGGGATGCGCGCCTCGGCCGCATTTTCATGAACAGGACCATCCGCATCTACCCGGCCTTTGCCGGCTTCCATGGCATGGAAGAGACGATCGAACGCATCGTGTCGTTCTTCCGGCATGCCGCGCAGGGGTTGGAGGAGCGCAAGCAGATCCTCTATCTGCTCGGCCCGGTCGGCGGCGGCAAGTCGTCCTTGGCGGAGCGGCTGAAGCTCTTGATGGAAGTTCATCCGATCTATGTGCTGAAGGCAGGTGACGAGATCAGCCCTGTTTTCGAAAGTCCGCTCAATCTCTTCGATCCGGAGACGATGGGATCGTTGCTCCAGGAGCAGTACGGCATCCCACTGCGGCGCCTGAACGGGCTGATGAGCCCGTGGTGCCTGAAGCGGCTCGACGATTTCGGCGGCGATATTTCCCGCTTCCGCGTCGTCAGAGTTCAGCCTTCGCGGTTGCGCCAGATCGCCATCGCCAAGACCGAGCCCGGTGACGAGAACAATCAGGATATCTCCTCGCTGGTCGGCAAGGTCGACATCCGCAAGCTGGAGACCTATTCGCAGAACGATCCCGATGCCTACAGCTATTCGGGTGGGCTCAACCGCGCCAATCAGGGCATCCTCGAATTCGTCGAGATGTTCAAGGCGCCGATCAAGATGCTGCATCCGCTGCTGACGGCGACGCAGGAGGGCAACTATATCGGCTCCGAGAATATCGGCGCGATACCCTTCTCCGGCATCGTGCTGGCGCATTCGAACGAAGCGGAATGGCAGACCTTCAAGGCCAACAAGAACAATGAGGCCTTCATCGACCGCATCTGCGTGATCAAGGTGCCCTATTGCCTGCGCGTGATGGAAGAGCAGAAGATCTACGAGAAACTGATCGAGGGATCTGAACTCGCCGATGCGCCATGCGCCCCGGCAACGCTCGAAATGCTTGCCCGTTTTTCCGTGCTGTCACGCCTGCGCAAACACGAAAACTCGACGTTCTTCTCGAAGATGCGCACCTATGACGGCGAGAGCCTCAAGGAAACCGACCCGCGCGCCCGCAGCGTTCAGGAATACCGCGATGCTGCCGGCATCGATGAGGGTATGGACGGAATCTCGACCCGTTTCGCCTTCAAGGTGCTTGCCTCCACCTTCAACCACGACACGACAGACATCGGCGCCGATCCGGTTCACCTGATGTATGTGCTGGAGCAGTCGATCCGCCGCGAGCAGTTTTCCGACGACGTCGAGAAGCGCTATATGGAGTTCATCAAGGCCGATCTTGCACCGCGTTACGCAGAGTTCATTGGCAATGAGATCCAGAAGGCCTATCTTGAATCCTATGCGGACTACGGACAGAACCTGTTCGACCGCTACGTGGATTATGCCGATGCCTGGATCGAAGATGTGGACTTCAAGGATCCCGATACCGGCCAGCTTCTCGACCGTGAGCTCCTCAATCAGGAACTGACGAAAATCGAAAAGCCCGCTGGCATCGCCAATCCGAAGGATTTCCGCAACGAAATCGTCAAGTTCTGCTTGAGATCGCGGGCAGCCAACGGCGGAAAGAATCCGTCATGGACCAGTTACGAGAAAATTCGGGAAGTCATCGAAAAGCGAATGTTCTCGCAGGTCGAAGATCTCTTGCCGGTCATTTCCTTCGGATCGAAGAAGGATTCCGAAACGGAAAAGAAGCACAGCGAATTCGTCTCGCGCATGGCCGCGCGGGGTTACACCGAGAGGCAGGTTCGACGCCTTGTGGAATGGTACATGCGCGTCAAACAGGCAAGTTAATGCGGAGCCATTATGCACATTGTCGACCGGCGGTTAAATCCGCGCGGTAAAAGTCTGGAAAATCGGCAGCGGTTCCTTCGACGCATGAAGGGCGCCGTGCAGCAGGCGGTGAAACGCTCTCTGCAAAACCGCAACATCCGCGACGTGCTCGACGGCGGGGAGATCAGCCTGCCGATCGACGGAATGGCCGAACCGAATTTGCGCCGGGGCGGCGGCGGTATCCGCGATCATGTCCTGCCTGGAAACAGGGCCTTCGTCGAGGGTGACATCCTTCCGCGCCCGCCGGGGAGCCGGGGCGGAAAACCCAAGGATGCAGGCGAGGGCGACGGCGAGGACGGCTTCCGTTTCGTGCTGACGCGAGAAGAATTCCTCGACGTGTTTCTCGACGATCTGGAACTGCCGGACCTTGCCAAACGGCGCCTGGCCGAAACCGAGGAGGAAACGCCGTTCCGGGCCGGCTATTCCGTGTCTGGATCGCCGTCCAATATCGCGGTCGGTCGCACGACGAGGCTCGCGATGATGCGCCGTGTCGCGCTTCATCGTCCGCGCCGCGAAGAGATCGAAGCCCTGCAGCGGCAGATCGAGGAATGCGAGGACGACGAGAGCCGCGTGGCACTTGAGGCGAAACTCAAGACCCTGACGGATAAAAGCCGGCGCATTCCCTATATCGATCCGCTCGACGTCAGATATCGCCGCTTTGAAAACGAGCCGAAGCCTGTGGCAAAGGCGGTGATGTTCTGCCTGATGGACGTGTCCGGCTCCATGTCGGAACACATGAAGGACCTGGCGAAGCGGTTCTACCTGCTGCTCTATCTCTTCCTGTCGAAGCGCTACAAGAAAGTGGAGATCGTCTTCATCCGCCATACCGACAGGGCCGAGGAGGTCGACGAGGAAACCTTCTTTTACGGTCCGGCGACGGGCGGCACGCTGGTATCCAGCGCGCTGGCGGCGATGCGGGCGATCATCGCGGCGCGCTTCGATCCGGCGGAGTGGAACATCTACGGCGCCCAGGCCTCGGACGGCGACAACGCCCATTCGGACGGAAACCTCACCGGCCAGCTGGTGCGCGAGATTTTGCCGCTCTGCCAGTATTTCGCCTATATCGAGGTCGGGGAAGAAGGCGGCGACTCCTCGATATCCCGTTCGCCTCTCTGGATGCTCTATGACGGGATCCGCTCCGAACTGCTGCCGCTCTCAATGCGCAAGGTCTGCCGGCGAAACGAGATATTTCCGGTTTTCCACGATCTCTTCCAGAAACGTGACGCGCAATCGAAGGTAACGCCATGACCACGATGCTGAGGTCGAAAGAGCTGCTTCTGTTCGAAGGTGCCGATTGGGATTTTTCAACGCTGCAGCGGATCCACGATGCCTGCGAGTCAATCGCGCTCGGCGAACTCGGCCTCGACGTCTATCCGAACCAGATCGAAGTCATCACTTCAGAGCAGATGCTGGATGCCTATTCCTCGACCGGCATGCCGCTCTTCTACCGCCATTGGTCCTTCGGCAAGCACTTTGCCCATCATGAGGCCTTCTACCGCCGCGGCATGCGCGACCTTGCCTATGAGATCGTCATCAACAGCTCTCCTTGCATCTCCTATCTGATGGAGGAAAACACGGCGACGATGCAGACGCTCGTCATCGCGCATGCGGCTTTCGGCCATAACCACTTTTTCAAGAACAACTATCTCTTCAAGCTCTGGACCGATGCGGAAGGCATCCTCGACTACCTCGATTTCGCCAAGGGCTATATCTCCCGTTGCGAGGAACGCTACGGAGAGGTGGCCGTCGAGCGCACGCTCGACGCGGCGCATGCGCTGATGTCGCACGGGGTGCACCGATATGCCGGCAAGAACACTCTCGACCTCCGCCAGGAGGAGAAGCGGCTGCAGGAGCGCCGGGCCCACGAAGAACAGATGTTCAACGATCTGTGGCGCACGGTTCCCGTCGGCAAGGCCAAGAAGGCGGGCGACATCGGCTTGGAAAAGCGTCGCGCCGCCCTCGGCCTTCCGCAGGACAACATCCTTTATTTTCTCGAGAAGACGGCGCCGCGGCTGCAGCCATGGCAGCGCGAGATCCTTCGCATCGTCCGCCATGTCGCCCAATATTTCCATCCCCAGCGGCAGACCAAGGTGATGAACGAGGGAACCGCCACTTTTGTCCATTACCAGATCATGAACCGGCTGCACGAACGCGGGCAGATCAGCGATGGAAACATCCTCGAATTTCTGAAGTCGCATGCCAATGTGGTGTTCCAGCCGAATTACGACGACCGGCGGTTCTCGGGCTTCAATCCCTACGCGCTCGGTTTTGCGATGATGCAGGACATCGAGAGGATCGTGACGAAACCGACGGAAGAGGATCGTGCATGGTTTCCCGACATCGCGGGACGCGGCGATGCGATGGGTGTCCTGCGCGATATCTGGGCCAATTACCGCGACGAAAGTTTCATCAGCCAGTTCCTGAGCCCGAACCTGATACGGCAGTTGCGGCTGTTCCATCTCTATGACGATCCGGAACAGGCCGAGGGGGTGCTCGTTTCGGCAATCCACAACGAGCGCGGTTATCTGCGTATTCGCCGCCAGCTCTCGCGCGAATACGATATCGGCTGGACCGATCCGGCCATCGATATCGTCGATGTCGATCTCGCCGGCGACCGGCGTCTGCTGCTGCAGCACATCGTCATGAATGGCTGCTATCTCCAGGAGGACGATACGAAACTCGTCCTGCAACATCTCGCCGATCTCTGGGGCTATGACGTCTTGCTACAGGAAATCGACGGTTCGAACACTGTGGGAAGGGAACACACGGCGAGCCCGCGCAAGATCGTTCAGTGAGAGCGTTTTCTCTTGAGCCTGATTTGGAAGGCTCTGAAGCCGATGGTGAGTCGGTGAAGGGCACGATTCTGGCACCTCTGGACATGATGATTGCCGCTCATGCCGTCACGACCGCGGCAACCCTCGTCACGCGCGACAAGGTTTTTGCCCGCATGTCGGGGGCTTTGAGGGTCGACGACTGGGCGAGCGAAAGACGCTGAACCGGTACGCTCGGAAATGATCGATCGGCAATTATCGATAGCAACAAAGGCAAAGCCTTCGTAATCTGCGACCGCTGTGATCGCTCTGCCGATTTACTCAACCAGGTTCGGCCTTTGCAGCGATCTTTCCGGGATGGATAGCGCGGAGACGAAAGACCATGGGTGAAACGCGGCGCAAGCTGACGACGATCTTCTGTGCTGACGTGCAGGACTATACCCGGCTGATGGGGGCTGACGAGGAGGGGACGCTTGCGGCGCTGAAGCGCTGCAGGGAGGCGATGGGGCGCCTGATCGAAAGCCATGGCGGCCGCGTCATCAATACCTGGGGCGACGGGCTGATCGCCGATTTCCCGAGCGTGGTCGAAGCAGTGCGCGCGGCTGTCGATACCCAAAACGAACTTGCCGGCTTCAATGCCCGCCGCCCGTCCGACGGACGCATGCTGTTCCGCATCGGCATCAATCTCGGCGATGTGATCGTCGAAGGCGACGACATCTATGGCGACGGCGTCAACATCGCCGCGCGGCTGCAGGCTTCTGCTGCGGCCGGCGGCATCGTCATATCCAGTACCGTCTACGATCAGGTTCGCAACAAGGTCGCTGTCGGTTTCGAGTTTCTCGGGCCGCTGATGGTGAAGAACGTCGATGAAGGCGTGCCGAGCTATGCGGTGAGGATCGGCAATGCCAGGGACGAAACGCCGCCTGCCGAACGGTCAGCCTCCGCACGGCCCCAGCCGGTGGCTGAAATCGCCGAGGGAAGACCGGTGCCTGGCAGGCGCAGGCTGTTCGGTGTGCTCGGCGTCATCGCGGCCGTCCTGATCGCCATCAATCTTTTATCGTGGCAGGGCGTGTTCTGGGCGCGCTTTCCGGTGCTTGCGCTCGCCGTCGTCGCGGCGCTCGCCTGGAATCGCGACCAGACCCGGTTCAACCGCAAGATCACCTCGCTGGCGATCGTGGCGCTCGGTATTGTCGGCATCAACCTCTTCACCTGGACGGGGAAGTTCTGGGCCGTGTGGCCTATATTGGGGATTGCGGCCGTCATGGGCGTGCGATGGTCGATGCGTCGATAGGCATCCATCCGATATTGGTAGAGATTTCGTGCGGCATCCCGCCCGATAATCGGCGGTGTCCAAGACATGGCGAGGGTTCGTTCAAGCAAAAGTGAGCGGCCGGATTATTTCCATTCTTTGTTGATATTACAAATCGGTAATGCCGGCTGCTTATGCTTGCCGGTAAGCTGTAAACGCGCGATATTGTCGCACCATGGGATTGTGATCCGGCAGCGCCTCTTTCGACCGACCCTGGTCCAACCTCGAGTCCCTCCGGAGACGTGAATGGCTTTTTGGAAGCAGTTTATACTTTCGCTCATCGTCATTATTGCCGGCTTTGCCGCGTGGGTTTTCTTTGTGCCCGGGGCCGGCGATACGATGCGCCATGCAGGTATTCCAGACGGCATCGTTTCCAGGATCGCGCCGAAGGCTGAGGAGACGGCGGATGCCGACGCGCCCGCCCGGGCGCAGGGGCAGCAGCGGGGCGAAGGGCAGGGACAGAACCGCCGCAATGGCGGCGGGCGCAACGGCGCCACTCTCGTCGCGACGCAGGCCGTCGTCCAGGGCGTCGTCAACGACCGGCTGAACGCCATCGGCACGGGTGACGCGATCCGTTCGGTCGCGGTGACCGCACAGGCATCGGGCACGATCCGCGAAATCCTCATCAAGTCGGGCGACAAGGTCAAGGCCGGCCAGGTGCTTGCCAAGCTCGACAGCGAGGAACAGGTGATCACCCGCGGCCAGGCCGATGTGGCGGTCAAGGCCGCCGTCGAGAAATCCAATCTCTATCACAACATCAAGTCCAGCGTGTCACGCATGGACGTGTTCGATTCCGAGATCGCCGAGCAGGGGGCGCGGCTGCAGCTGCAGGCGGCCGAACTCAATCTCGCGCGGCGCAACATTATTGCGCCGATCGACGGCATCGTCGGCATCCTACCGGTCAATACCGGCGACAACGTCACGACAAGCATTCCGATCGTCACGCTCGACGACCGGTCGGAAATCCTCGTCGACTTCTGGGTGCCGGAGCGCTTCGCCAACACGGTGTCGGTCGGCCAACCGGTCGAGGCGATGTCGGTGGCAAAGCCCGGACAGGTCTTTTCGGGCACGGTCGAGTCTGTCGACAACCGCATCGACGCGGCAAGCCGCACGCTTCGCCTGCGCGCCAAGATCGACAATAGCTCGGATGAACTGCGCGCCGGCATGTCCTTCAGCGTCAGCATGAAATTTCCGGGTGACAAATATCCGGCCGTCGATCCGGTTTCCGTGCAGTGGGATTCTCAAGGATCCTTCGTCTGGCAGGTCAACGACGACAAGTCGCACAAGGTGCGGGTCAGCGTCGTGCAGCGCAACCCGGATTTCGTGCTCGTCAAAGCCGATCTCAAGGATGGCGACAAGATCGTGACGCAGGGCCTGCAGCGCGTGCGCGAGGGCGGGGCGGTGCGCGTCTCCGCCGACGTGGCCTCGAATGGGGAGGCCGTTACCCAATGAGCGTGACCGAGCTTCATCAAGACAGAGCCTCGGGCAAGCAGAGCTTCACCGCGCTTTTCGTGCGCCGGCCCATCCTGGCGCTGGTGTTCAATACGCTGATGGTCGTCGCCGGCCTTGCAGCCTATGTCGGCGTCGAAGTGCGCGAACTGCCGGATGTCGACCGTCCCGTCGTCACGGTGCGCACCAGCTTCGATGGTGCGTCGCCGCAGACCATCGACCAGGAACTGACCAAGGTGATCGAGGGGGCGGTCGCCCGCGTCAGCGGCCTGAAGTCGATCTCGTCGACTTCTTCCTTCGGCCAGAGCCGGGTGACGTTGGAATTCTCCGATGCGATCGACCTCGCGGTTGCCGCCAACGATGTGCGCGACGCGATCGGCCGCATCACCCAGAACCTGCCCGACGAGGCGGATGCGCCGCAGATCGTCAAGGCGGATTCGGATTCCTCGCCGATCATGCGCCTTGCCGTCACCTCGACCAGGCTCAACATGGACGACCTGACGCAGCTCGTCGAGAACGAGGTGATCGATCGTCTCGCCTCCGTCGACGGTGTCGCCGACGTCGAGGAATATGGCGATCAGGAGAAGGTCTTCCGCGTCGACGTCGACCAGGGCGCGCTTGCCAGCCGCGGGCTGACCATCGGCGATCTGACGAAGGCGCTCGACAATGCCGCACTCGACGTGCCGGCCGGATCGCTGAAGAGCAATACGCAGGATATCGTGGTGCGCGCCACCGCCAGCCTGCAGACGCCGGCGGATTTTTCCAACGTCATGCTGCAGGACCGCATCCGGCTCGGCGACGTCGCCACCGTGACGCTTGGGCCGCGGGACGGCGAAACGGCGCTGCGCTCCAACGGCAAGCCTGGCATCGGCCTCGGCATCATTCGCCAGGCGCAGTCGAACACGCTCAATATCTCGACCGGCATCAAGGCCGCCGTCGATCAGCTGTCGAAGACGCTACCCGAGGGAACGACGATCGCCATCACCAGTGACGACGCCGTCTTCATCCAGGGCGCGATTCACGAGGTGGTGCTGGCCTTGGTGCTTGCCGCCGTCATCGTCACCGCCGTCATCTATCTCTTCCTGCGCGACTGGCGGGCGACGCTGATCCCGGCGGTCAGCATGCCGGTGGCGCTGATCGGCACGCTGGCGGCGATCTATATGGTCGGCTTCTCGATCAACATCCTGACGCTGCTGGCGATCGTGCTGGCGACCGGCCTCGTCGTCGACGACGCGATCGTGGTGCTCGAAAACATCGTGCGCCGGCGCGCCGAAGGCATGGGTCCACGCGCGGCAGCGGTCCTTGGAACGCGCGAGGTGTTCTTCGCCGTCATCGCCACGACGGCGACACTGGCGGCCGTCTTCATTCCGCTCTCCTTCCTGCCGGGGCAGGTCGGCGGCCTGTTCCGCGAATTCGGCTTCGTGCTCGCCTTCTCGGTCGGGCTGTCGTCGATCGTGGCGCTGACGCTCTGCCCGATGCTTGCCTCGCGCATGCTGACAAAGCCGATGCTTGAAGATCACGGCGCGCTCGGCCGCTTCGGCGGGGCGCTTGCCGATCTCTATAAATGGGCGCTGCACGGCTGCCTCAGCGCGCCCTTCGTCGTCATCCTGTTCTCGGTGATCTTCGCCGGCGCGGCGGTGATTGCTTTTTCCACCGTCAAGAGCGAGCTGACGCCTGAAGAAGACCGGTCCATGGTGATGATGCGGCTGACGACGCCGCAGGGATCGAGCCTCGAATATACCCGCGACAAGATGCAGCTCGTCGAGGAATATCTGCAGCCGCTGGTCGACAGCGGCGACATTCGCAATGTCTTTTCGATCTCCGGGCAGGGCGGTTCCTTGAACAGCGGTTTCATGGTGCTGACGCTCGCCCCTTGGGGAGAGCGGCACAGGACGCAGGCGGAGATCGTCGGCGACATCAACCAGGCGGCATCAAAGGTGCCGGCACTGCGCGGCAACGCCATCTCATCCAACAGCCTGCGCATCCGCGGCGCCGGCAGCGGCGTGCAGATGGCGCTCGTCGGCAACGATCACGAAGCGCTGACGGCGGCGGCCGCCAAGCTGGTGCAGGCGCTCGACGCCACCGGCCAATACGACACGCCGCGCCTGACCAACGAGCCCAGCCAGGCGCAGGTGTCGGTGGCGATCGACCGCGAGCGCGCTTCCGATCTCGGCATCGACATATCAGGGCTTTCGACGGCGATCCAGTCGCTGCTCGAAGGGCGCTCGGTGGTCGACGTCTTCGTCGACGGCGAATCCTATCCGGTGCTTCTGACCTCGACGACGCGGCCGATCGACGATCCGACCGACCTCGAGAACGTGTTCCTGAAGACCGGTGACGGCAAGATCGTGCCGATGTCGGTCATCGCTACAATGACAGAAGGCTCGGTCGCGCCGCAGCTCAACCGCGAGCAGCAGCTCGCTTCCGTGGCGATCACCGCCGGCCTGAAGAACGGCATGTCGCTCGGCGACGCCGTCAAACAGGTGACGGAACTTGCCGCGCCGCTGCTGCCGGCAGGTTCGCGCCTGTTGCCGCTTGCGGAAGCCGCAACGCTCGAGGAGAATTCGAGCGGTATGACGCTGACCTTCGGCTTTGCCATCGTCATCATCTTCCTGGTGCTGGCCGCGCAGTTCGAAAGCGTGCTGTCCTCGCTGATCATCATGTCGACGGTGCCGCTCGGTCTTGCCTGCGCGGTCTTCGCGCTTGTGATCACCGGCTCCAGCCTCAATATCTACAGCCAGATCGGCCTCGTGCTTCTCGTCGGGGTGATGGCGAAGAACGGCATTCTGATCGTCGAATTCGCCAATCAGCTGCGCGACAGGGGCGAGGACGTTCGCTCCTCGATCGAGAAGGCCTGCGCGCTGCGCCTTCGCCCTGTGATGATGACGATGATCGCCACTATCCTCGGCGGCGTGCCGCTGGTTTTTGCCCATGGCGCGGGCGCGGAAGCGCGCGTCGCGCTCGGCTGGGTGATCGTCGGCGGTCTCGGTTTTGCGACGCTGGTGACGCTGTTCATCACGCCGGTCGCCTATCTCCTGCTTGCCCGCTTCGCCAAGCCGCACGCCCATGAGGAAGCGCGGCTGCACGAGGAGATGGCGATCGCCACGCGGCCGCGTGCCGCGCCTGACGATGAGCAGCTGCAGGCTGCCGAATAAGACCTTCATCCGATTTCGTAACGCCGCCAGACGCCCGTTTGGCGGCGTTTCCTATGGTTTATGAAGGCTTGAGAAATAAGCTAAATTACTTCTGAAGATTAGCCGTTTATTAAGCATAAAACGGCAATGATCGGTCGCAGGAACCGACTGGTCTTCGCCGTTCTTGAGGGCCGCAATGCGCTGGAAATCCAGCGACCCCGGACATGATTGTCTGCGCGGACGGTTCATTTCTTGTTCAGTTTGCGTTTGTTGTGTTTTGGAGTTTAGTCCCGTGAGTATTTACCAGCGCGTCTCCGTTGATGCGGCGCTCCATGTATTGCGCGATATCAACCGGAAGATGGATGTCACCCAGAACCACGTCACGACTGGCCAGCGTGTCGCCAAAGCCAGCGACAACGCCGTCTATTGGTCGGTCGCCACCACCGCGCGTACCGACAACAAGGCAATTTCCGCGGTACAGGATGCACTCGGCATGGCAGCGGCCACGATGGGCACGGCCTATACCGGCGTCCAGAACGTCATCGACGTCGTCTCGGAGATCAAGGCCAAGCTGGTGGCCGCGAGTGAAGACGGGGTCGACAAGGACAAGATCAACGAAGAGCTCAAGCAGTTGCAGGAGCAGTTGCGCAGCGTCTCGGAGTCGGCGACCTTCAACAGCGACAATTGGGTGGTCCTCACCAACGACGCGACGCCGACGCAGCCGCGCCAGATCCCGGCCTCCTTCATCCGCAATGCCGACGGTACGGTGTCTGTGGGCATGCTCAGCTACCATATCGACAACACGCCTGTGGGGGCCACGACCTCCAAGGATGCGCGTTACCTGATCGACGATCGCGCCACCGGTACGGGCGAGTACGGCGTCCTGACATCGGACCATTTCGCCACCGAACTCGGCGTCTCGCAGAACTACGTGCTGATGACGAGCAAAAACGGCACCACCACGGGACAGGTGGTGATCTCGCTTTCGTCCACCACGACGCAAGGACAGGTCGGCGAAATGATCAGTGTCGTCGACGCCGCTCTGTCGCAGCTGACGACAGTCGGCTCGGCTTTCGGTGCTTTGGAAAAGCGCATCAACCTGCAGAACGACTTCGCCACCAAGCTGCACGACAACAACACCGCGGGCATCGGCCGGCTCGTCGATGCCGATATGGAGGAAGAATCGAGCAAGCTCAAGGCATTGCAGACGCAGCAGCAGCTCGGGTTGCAATCGCTGAATATCGCCAATGCAACCTACGACACGGTCAGGCAGCTGTTCCAGAATTTCTGAGAGTTGATCATAACCATCCGCCCTCGTGGTTCGAGACGGCCCCTTGGGCCTCCTCACCATGAGGGCTTATCGTTGTACCTTCTACCCATAAGGCCGGCCCGGTTGCTAAAACTGGTGATATCAGCGCATTCCCGCAACATGGCTGCTGTTTCGGCGCCTAAAATTCCCCTATCAAGAGAACATCTTCATTTTCTTGCCGCAATCCTTGCCATTTGCTCGCATCAGTTTTGAACGGAGACCGTCCTGTCCATGATCAAGAAATTCCTACTTTTGGCTGTTGCAGCAAGCTATCTCAGCGCCTGCACGACGACAGATCCCTATACCGGCGAACAGAAGGTTTCCAATACCGCGGGTGGCGCAGCACTTGGCGCGATCGGCGGCGCTCTCGTCGGCGTGGCAGTCGGCGGCGGCGGCCACGGCAAGCGTAACGCAGCGCTGATCGGCGCCGGCGTCGGCGCTCTCGCCGGCGGTGCGATCGGCAATTACATGGATCAGCAGGAATCCGAGCTTCGCGCCCAGCTCCAAGGCACCGGCATTTCGGTGACCCGCAACGGCGACAACATCATTCTCAACATGCCGTCGAACATCACCTTCGACGTCGACCAGGACGCGGTGAAGCCCGGCTTCTATCCGACGCTGAATTCGGTGGCGATCGTGCTGCGCAAATTCAATCGCACGCTGATCGACGTCAACGGTCATACGGATTCGACCGGCAGCCTGCAGCACAATCAGGATCTGTCGCAGCGCCGCGCGCTTTCGGTTGCCGATTATCTCGGCGGCCAGGGCATCGATCAGCGCCGCGTCTCCGCCGTCGGCTTCGGTCCCTCCCAGCCGGTTGCATCCAACGCCAGCGAGGCCGGCCGCGCCCAGAACCGCCGCGTCGAGATCCAGATCGCGCCGATCACACAAGGCTGAGTCCGGCTCATGCTCCTTTAGGAAAGGCCGGGTCAGTCCCGGCCTTTCTCGTCAGTGCTGCATCGTCGCACCCTTGGTGATCTTGTCGACGATTTTCTTCTCGGCGCGCAGCGCGATGCCGACCACCTTGGCGTCGCCGGGTGCGAATTCGGCGAACACGGCACGGTTGGCCGCATCGTGGCCGGTCGCAAACATCTCCTCGATGAAAAGAGAAGCGGTGACATCGCGCTCCAGCGCACGGCGGTGGATGGTTGATATCGTCGCCTCATCGGCGGAGAGCACGATGATCGGCTGGATCGACAATGGATTGTAGAGATTGCCGGCGCGGTCCTTGTAGGGCTCACCGATGATTTCGGGATGTCCGCCGGCAACGCCGGTCATCAGGAAGGCGGTGACATTCAGTTTCTGCCAGCCGGCAAGATTGTTTCGCAGGACGACGGCAATTTTGGTATCAAACATCAGACATTCCTTCATCTAGCTATCGGAGTATCGGGCGCGTTGAGCCAGGATCTACATCCGCAGGCCTTCGAAGGTCTTGAACGTTTGTGCGCGGGACACTCCGGCAACGCCATACTGGCCGCGCCGGCCTTTCCCGGCATCGAGCGCATCGAGGCGCAGTTTTCAGGCAATGCCTTCGAACCGCACCGACACGATACCTATGCGCTCGGTGTGACGCTGAAAGGCGTGCAGACCTTCCGCTATCGCGGTGAACAGCGCTTCAGCCTGCCGGGGCAGGTGATCGTGCTGCATCCCGACGAGGAGCATGACGGCGGGGCGGGTACCGAGGACGGGCTGCAATACCGCATGCTCTACCTGGAGCCTTCGCTGCTTCTCGAATGCCTGGAGGCGGACGGGGTCGGCCTGCCTTTCGTCGACGAACCCGTCATTGGCGATTCCGCTCTGGCGGGCGTGCTGCTGGCGGCGCTCGGCGAACTCGACCGCGAACTGGACGAGCTTTTCGTCGACGATTTCCTGTCGCGGATAACAAGCGGGCTGTCCCTGCATGCGCATTCGCCGCGCCGGCCGCTCGGGACCCTGGCCTGGCGCCAGGCGCGGGCGGCACGGGATTATCTCGAGGCGCATACGACCCGAGCAGTGCGTTCCCTTGAGCTGGAAGCGGTGACCGGGCTCGATCGTTTCGCGCTGTCGCGGCATTTCCGGGCGGCCTTCGCCACCAGTCCGCATCGCTACTTGCTGATGCGGCGGCTGCAGCGGGCACGCGCGATGATCGGCGCGGGCGAGGGGATATCGGACGCGGCGGCGGCCACCGGCTTTGCCGACCAGAGCCATCTCAACCGGCATTTCAAGAAGGCTTATGGCATGACGCCCGGCCAGTGGGTCACGCTCAGACGGGATTTTCCGCAAGTCCCGAACGGCGGGCGATGAAGCGGGCGAGCGTCGGGCCGATCATCAGAATGACAAGAAAGCGGCCGGTCTGCATCGCCATGACGAAGGGCACGTCGACATCGCTCGCGGCGGCGATGATGGCGACGGAATCGGCGCCGCCGGGGCTGGTGGCGAGATAGGCCGTCAGTGGATCGATGCCGGCGAAGATATGAAGGGCGGCTGCCATGCAGCCGCAAAGCGCCATCAGCAATATGATGCAGGCCGACACTCTCGGCAGGGCGCGTGCCACATGCTCAAGGATCGTACGGGTGAAACGCAGGCCGATGCTCCAGCCGACAAGCGCATAGGCGATGGCGAGCAGCCACATCGGCAGCTCTATCTTCAAGAGGCCGATGCCCTGCAGGAAGGCGCCGAGGAAGAGCGGTACGATGATCGTGCCGCCCTGGATGCGCAGGCGGCGCACGCCATAGGCACAAATGGCCGCAAAGGCCATCGTCGCCGCAAAAGCCGGCCAGTCGACTTCGGGGAAGAGAATGAGCGATGGCGGCTCGGCGCCGTCGGCGGCCACCCACAGGCGCGAGATCACCGAGGCGCCGACAGCGACGAAGACGACACGCAGATATTGCATGAAGGCGACGAGGCGGGCATCGGCGCCATAGGCTTCCGACATAATGACCATGGCGGAAGCGCCGCCCGGTGAAGAGCCCCAGACGGCGGTCGTTCCCGGCAGCACCTGCCAGCGCGTCAGGAGCCAGCCGAGGCCGGTGGCAATGGCGATGACCGAGAAGATGAACAGCAGGAAAAGCGGTGCGTCCTTCGCCATGGTGCCGAGAATGTCGGGAGTGATAGTGCGCGCCATCATCAGGCCGACGAGAACCTGGGCGAACTGCAGCGGCCAGGCGGGAATGCGAAGTTTTCCCTTGCCGACGGTCAGCGCCAGCAGGATGGCCGCAGCCATCGGTCCGATCAGCAGCGAGGCGGGCAGGGCGAAGAGTTCGAGGAAGACGGTGAGAGCGGTCGAAAGTGCCAGCAGCAGCGCCCATTTCGGCAGGCCGGCATCGCGCAGAAGGCGGCTGGTGTCGTTGAATGACATGATCCCCGTATCTTTCCTGGCCGGTGCCAAGCCCTGAGGCTGAAGATGGGAGGGAAGCTCCGGCATGACGACGAGAGGCCGGCTGCAAGGAGCGGCCGGCGCGGGTTCGATATAGGTGGATGCGAGGCGCGCGGTCAATTGCGAAATCCGGTTTCTCGCCGCTCGGGGTTGCGAAACCGATTCATCAGGCCGCTTTAAGTCATTGTATGTATTATAGGCGTACATGGCCGGCGAGAAAATCGAGCAGGGCGCGCACGCGCGCCGGCAGCGGGCCGCCCTGGCCCATATAGAGGGCGAAGAATTCCTCGATATCGCCGGGATTGGCCGCTTCGAGCACCGGCACGAGGCGGCCGGCATCGATGTCGGCGCGCACGGTGAAGGCGGCAAGGCGGGCAAGGCCGGCGCCGGATAGTGCGAGATGCCGCATGGCTTCGCCGTCTCCGACCTGGATGCCAGGGGTGATCGGAAGCGTTACCGTTTCGCCGTCCTCGCGCAACGGCCAGCCTTCGATGGCGCGAGCATAAGAAAAACCGATGCGGCAGTGGCGGCGGAGATCGGTGACCGTGCGCGGTTCGCCGTGACGCTTGAGGTAATCCGGCGAGGCGACGATGATCTTGCCGGTGGCGCCGAGCTTGCGGGCGATCAGGCTGGAACTCTTCAACGGGCCGGTGCGGATCGCGACGTCTGCACGCTCCTCCATCAGGTCGACGATCCTGTCGGTATGAGAAATATCCAGCGTTACGGCGGGATGAAGCGCCATGAAGGCCGGCACGAGCGGTGCGAGCACATGATTGCCGAAGGAGCCGCTGGTGTTGATGCGGATGCGGCCGGCGGTTTCTTCGCCTGTCGAGGCCTGGCGTTCGGCCTCGGCGATATCGGCCAGGATGGCGACGGCGCGCTCATAGAAAGCGCAACCCTCCGGCGTCAGCTGCAGCTTTCGGGTCGAGCGGTTGACGAGGCGGGCGCCGAGGCGCGCCTCCAGTCGGGCGACGAGTTTGCTGACGGCCGACGGCGTCATGCGCCGGGCGCTTGCGGCAGCCGAAAAGCCGCCGCGCTCGACGACGCAGACGAAAACTTCCATTTCGCCGGAGCGGTTGATGTCCTGACGGCTCATGATGAATTCAAGTCACAGATGAAATGCTAGCAGGCAATCTATATCACCGAGTGACAAGGTCTATCTCATGGGAAATCGAAGGAGACAGATCCATGGAATACAGAAATCTCGGCGCATCCGGCCTCAGGGTGCCTGCTTTAAGTTTCGGCGCCGGCACATTCGGCGGCAGCGGTCCGCTGTTCGGCGCCTGGGGCAATACCGATGCCGAAGAGGCGCGGCGGCTGGTCGACATCTGTCTGGAAGCGGGCGTCAATCTGTTCGACACGGCCGACGTCTATTCGGGTGGCGCGTCCGAAGAGGTGCTCGGTCAGGCGATCCGCGGTCGTCGCGATGCCGTGCTGATCTCGACGAAGACGGCGCTGCCGATGGGCGAGGGGCCGCAGGACTGGGGAACGTCGCGGGCGCGGCTGATCCGCGCCGTCGAGGCTGCCTTGCGCCGGCTGGGAACCGACTATATCGACCTTCTGCAGCTTCACGCCTTCGACGCCTCGACGCCGGTGGAAGAAGTGTTGTCGACGCTCGACGGACTCGTTGCGGCCGGCAAGATCCGCTATACCGGCGTTTCCAATTTTGCCGGCTGGGAGCTGATGAAGTCGCTGGCCGCGGCCGAGCGCCACGGCCATCCGCGTTATGTCGCCCATCAGGTCTATTATTCGCTGGCGGGGCGCGATTACGAATGGGAACTGATGCCGCTTGGCGCCGACCAGGGTGTGGGTGCGCTCGTCTGGAGCCCGCTTGCCTGGGGACGGCTGACCGGCAAGATCCGCCGCGGCCAGCCGCTGCCTGAGGCAAGCCGGCTGCACGAAACGGCGCAATATGGCCCGCCTGTCGACGATGGGAAGCTGTTCGATATTGTCGAGGTGCTGGACGCCATCGCAGCCGAGACCGGCCGGACGGTGCCGCAGATCGCCATCAACTGGCTGCTTAACCGCCCGACGGTCTCGAGCGTCATCATCGGCGCCCGCAACGAGGAGCAGCTGAGGCAGAACCTCGGCGCGGTCGGCTGGAGCCTGTCGAAGGATGAGATCGAAAGGCTCGACGCCGTCAGCTCTGTCACGGCTCCCTATCCCTATTTCCCCTATCGGCGGCAGGAAGGTTTTGCGCGGCTCAATCCGCCGATCGTCTAGACGACGCATCGGCGTATAACAAAAGGGGAATGAAATCTTCCCCATTCTTAACTGGACAGCCGCTTTGACTTGCCGCATACCCAGCGAAACACGATATGGTTTCTGCGGAATGGCAGGGAGATCAAAGGGATGGCGCTCAAGGACGCGAAGGCCGGCATACGCAACGAGGCGGGGATATCAGCCGTGCTCGGCATTCTCAAACAGAGCTTCGGCGAGCGCTTCCAGACCGGTCAGTCCTTCCGTGAACAGCATGCCCACACGACCACTTATATCCCGCCGCAGTTGCCGGACGGCGTGCTGTTTGCCGAGAGCGCTGGGGATGTGAAGGCGGCTGTCAAGGTCTGTGCTGCCCACAAGGTGCCGGTGATCGGCTTCGGTGTCGGCACCTCGCTGGAGGGCCAGGTCAATGCCGCCAATGGCGGTATTTCGATCGATTTCAGCCGCATGAACCGGGTGCTCGAGGTCAATCCCGAGGATCTCGACTGCACCGTCGAGCCGGGTGTGACGCGCGAGGCGCTGAACATCCATCTGCGCGATACCGGTCTGTTCTTCCCGATCGATCCCGGCGCCAATGCTTCGATCGGCGGCATGGCCTCGACGCGGGCTTCCGGCACCAATGCCGTGCGCTACGGGACGATGAAGGACAATGTGCTTGCCGTTACCGCCGTCACGGCCAATGGCGAGGAGATCCGCACCGCCCGGCGTGCCCGCAAATCCTCGGCCGGCTACGATCTGACGCGGCTCTTCGTGGGCGCCGAGGGGACGCTGGGCGTTCTGACCTCGGTGACGCTGCGCCTGCAGGCGATCCCGCAGAAGATCGCCGGCGGGGCCTGCGCCTTTCCGAGCATCAAGGCTGCTTGCGACGCCGTCATCATGACGATCCAGATGGGCATTCCCGTGGCGCGCATCGAGCTGCTCGATACGGTGCAGATGCGGGCCTGCAATGCCTATTCCAAACTTTCCTACGCCGAAAGCCCAACGCTCTTCCTCGAATTCCACGGCACCGACGAGACGGTGCCGCTGCAATCGGCAGCCTTTGGCGAGATCGCCGCGGAGTGCGGCGGCGGCGAATTCCTCTGGACCGCCAATGCCGAGGAGCGGACGAGGCTCTGGAAGGCGCGTCACGATGCCTATTGGGCTGCAAGGGCGCTGGCGCCAGGGCTTGCCGCACTTTCGACCGATGTATGTGTTCCGATCTCGAGGCTTGCCGATTGCGTTTCGCAAACGCAGGCGGATATCGAGGAGCACGGGCTGCTGGGACCGATCGTCGGCCATGCCGGCGACGGGAACTTCCATGTGCTGCTGTTGTTCGACGACAAAAGCGCGGCAGACATCGCCATGGCCGAGAGCTTCGTGCAGCGGCTCAACCGGCGGGCGCTCGACATGGACGGGACATGCACCGGCGAACACGGGATCGGGCAAGGCAAGATGGCGTTTCTGGAACAGGAGCTCGGGGGCGCCGTGGATCTGATGCGACAGGTGAAACAGGCGCTCGATCCGGACGATATCTTCAATCCCGGCAAGATTTTCCACCATGGCTGAAAGCGCGGAATATTCTCATGAACTTGGGCCTTGCTCCCGGCATGAATAGCGCTAGAACAGGATTTGGATCTATGCCGATCGGGCATAAGTCCGAATCCTGTTCTCAATTAACGAGTTAGAGCATGATGTCGTCCGAAAATCGCGCACACTTTTCGGCATCATGCTCTAGTGTCGGCAACAGAATCCCGAATGGAGACTCCTTGCATTGGTAGGCCGGTTCCTCGTCTTTCTGGGGGGAGTGATCGTCGTAGTGCTGTTTATGGCGCTGCTTGCGCCGCTATTCATCGACTGGACGGATTTCCGCAAGAATTTTGAGGATCAGGCGAGCCGCATCATCGGCAAGAAAGTCACCGTTTACGGCACGGTGGATGCACGCCTGCTGCCGTTTCCTTCGGTGACGCTGCATGACGTGCGCGTCGGCCAGGAAGCGGACGGCACGCCGATCGTCAAGGTCGAGCAGTTCTCCATGGATGCGGAGCTCGCGCCCTTCCTGTCGGGTGAGGCGCTGATCTTCGACATGCGGGTCGTCAATCCGAAGGTGCGCCTGAGATTGCTCAAGGACGGCACGCTCGACTGGACGCACGGCAGCCGCGCGGAAATACCGGCAAAAACCGTCGTTCTCGAAAACGTGCATGTCAATGGCGGCGAAATCGAGTTCATCGACGATCAGTCGGGCCGCTCGCGCCGCATTACCGGCCTCAATGCGGAAATGTCGGCCAAGTCGCTGGCCGGCCCCTGGCGCATCGAGGGCGATGCGGCGCTCGACGGCGACCACGGCAAGTTTTCGATTTCCAGCAGCCAGCCGGACGAGAAGGGCGTGCTGCGCATGCGCACGAAACTTTCGCCGGACAAGCACCCCGTCAGCATCGATCTCGACGGAGAGCTGAAGCTCGTCGACAGCAAACCGAACTATCAGGGCCAGCTTTCCGCGGCGATCGAAAACCGCAATATGGCCAAGTCCGCCAACAAGAACGAGCAGCCGCCGCGCGTCAAGGGCCGTTTCGAGCTCACCAATGAACGCATCCGCATTCCCGAATACCGAATGGAGATCGGCCCGACGGACGATCCCTACGTGATCACGGGCGAGGCGACGCTCGATACCGGCAATGCGCCGGAATTCCTGTTGACCGCCGACGGGCAGCAGATCGACGTCAACCGCATCGGCAATCAGGGCGCATCCGGCAAGACGACGCGCGATGCGGCGGTTTCGGCACGCCAGCGGCTGAGTTCGCTGATCGATGTCATCGGGCAGGTGCCGATCCCACAGGTGCCGGGCAAAGCGAGCGTCAAGCTGCCGGCGATCGTCGCCGGCGATACGACGCTGCGCGACGTGCAGCTGGAGCTGGAGCCGGCCGGTACCGGCTGGATGATCGACAGCGCTACCGGGACGCTGCCGGGGCGTACGCAGGTGGAAGGCAAGGGCAAGCTGCTGCTCCAGGGCGACCCCTCGTTCAATGGCCAGATCGTGGTCGCCTCCAGCCAGCCGACGGGACTTGCCTCCTGGCTTGCCGGCTCGGTCGATCCGGCCATCCGGCAATTGCGGCAGGCAGGCTTTTCCGCCAATGTCAGCCTTACACACGAATTGCAGCGTTTCGAAAATCTCGAGATCGCCATCGGACCGGCGACGCTGAAGGGCCGCCTGGAGCGGCAGGCAATCTCCGGCCAGACGCCGACCCTGTCTGTGGCGCTGAACGGCGACACGCTCGATCTCGATGCGCTGCAGGCGCTGAGCGGGCTCATGACCGGCCAGGATGCCGGCGACAACGTGCTCGACCACAAAATCGCCGCCCAGCTCAAGGCAGACAAGTTCACGGCTTTCGGCGTCGATGCCGAGAATGTCGAGACCACCTTCACCATCGCCGACGGGGCGCTGGCCGTCGACCGGCTGTCGATCAAGAATATCGCGGGCGCCGAACTGACGGCAACGGGCAGGGCGGAAGGCTCGCTGCTCGACTATAAGGGCGCGGGCGAGATCACTTTCAAATCGGCCGATCCCGGCGGCTTCTTTACCATGCTGCGCGAGCACTTGCCGCATCATCCGGTGCTTGACCGGCTGGTGCGCAATGCCGGCTGGTACGGCAATACGGCACTGCGCGGCGCGTTGACGCTCGGCGGCGACGAGGGCAACGCCTTGACGGTGACGCTGGCCGGTGTGTCGAACGGCAGCCGCGTCAATCTCGACTACCGCATGTCCGACCTGCTGGCGCTGACCGGCAACGGCACCACGAGCCTCGAGGCGACGCTCGAAAATGCTGTGCCATCCATATTGTTCGGGCAGGCCGGGCTCGACCCGCTGCCGGTCGATGTCGGCGCCAACGGCCGCCTGACGCTGAAGGTAAAGGCATCGGACAACGATCCCGCCGATGCCGCGCTGACCTTTGCGACCGACCGGACCTCGTTCACCGCCAATGGCAAGGTCGATGTCCGGCCGGAGACTTTCATGAACGGCCAGATCGCGCTTTCGCTCGACAGCGCCGATATCGACCCCTATCTCATCATGAACGGGATCGCCCTGCCGCAGACGGGAGCTGGGCTGCCGTTCGGCCTGCAGGTCAATGCCGGCATCGATAGCGACAAGATCGTCTTTTCCGATCTCAAGGGCCATGCGGCCGACAACGAGTTTTCAGGCGCGCTGAGCTTCGACCGGAAGGCTGCGAAGACGACCGCCAGCGGTGAGCTGACGCTCTCCAAGGCGGATGCCGGCTGGCTTGGCGAGGCGGTGTTCGGCCAGATCGTCGATCCTGCCAATGGCGCGTTGACGACGGCGCCGCTCGGACTGCCCGTGTTCAAGGATCTCGACGTCAACGTGAAACTGACGGCCAAGCAGTTTTGGCCCGGCCTGCCGGAAACGGCGGTGTCCGACTTCACCAGCAACGTTGCCTACAAGGGCGATGAGCTTCAGCTCAACGACATGGCCGGCAATTGGGACGGTGGAAAGCTCTCCGGCAATCTGCTGTTCACCAATGCCGACGGCACCGGTTTCGTGCAGACGAAGCTTGCGCTTGCCGATTCCGATCTCTCCGGTGTCGTCTGGCTGCGCGACGGCGCGCCGATCGCCAACGGCAAGTTCGGCCTGTCGTTGTCGATGGAGGCTTCGGGCAAGACGGTCGGCGAAATCGCCAGCTCGCTCAACGGTTCGGGTGAGCTGAGGCTCGGCGATACCAGCATACGCGGGCTGAACCTTGCCATCCTTCCGCCGCTGCTTGCCGCGACCGATACGATGCAGGAGCAGATCAATGCCGGCAAGGTGCATCCGATCGTCGAGACGCTGCTCAGCAACGGCGAGGCGAAGCTGCCGCCACTCGGCATCCCCTTCAATATCACCGACGGGACATTGCGCGTGCAGAATGTCACGGTCGCCAACGATCTCGCCCGCATCACCGCCGATGCGCAGATCGCGCTGCCGGAGGAACGCATCAGCGCCACGCTGGGCGTCGGGCTCAATCCGGGCGCGGAAGTGCTTTCCGGCGCCGAACCGGCGCTCAAGCTGAATTTTTCCGGAATGCTGCCGTCGCCCGGCAAGACGATGGATGTGACCGATATCACCAGCTATCTGTCGCTGCGCGCCTTCGAGCGCGAGCGCCGGCGTGTCGAACGGCTGCAGGCGATCGTGCTCGAAAAGCAGCGGCTGCGCCGCGAGGCGGCGCTCTATCGCTTCAACGACGCCGAGCGTGTCAAGGCGGCCGAAATCGAAAAGCAGCGGCAGGCGGAGGAAGAGCGGCTGCGTGCATTGGCGCAGGCAGCGGCCGAACAAAAGGCAGCGGCCGAGGCGGAAGCCAAGGTGAAGGCGGAAGCGCAAGCCAGAGCCGCCGCGGAGGCAGAGGCGGCACGGCGCGGCGAGCAGGGACCGCCAGGCCAACTCAACTTCGACCAATTGCCGGGCGTTCAGGCGCAATAAATCGCGGCCGTCATGACTGGCCGCCGGCCTTTATCCAGGCGAGAACATGGAGCCGCAGCGCCGAGGACAGATTGCTGTCGGCAGGACGGTGATCGTCGATTTCGGAAATCAAGGCGGCAAGCGGTATCGAACGGCTTGCGGCGATCGTCTTCAACTCGTCCCAGAACTCGTCTTCCAGCGAAAAACTGGTGCGATGGCCGTGCAGTGTCGCCGAATGCTTGCGGATCATGAAGCGGCGTCACATCCCGGGTATGGGCCGGGTATGGGTTGGCAGATCGATTCAAGAAACCCGCTCAAGTGACTGATCGCAGAATCATTCCGGCTTTGAATTATGCCGTCGAGGAAGCCGTCACGCGCCGTCGTCATCCGTCTCGATCCGGCCATCGCGATGAGCCCTGTCGGCCTTTTCGTTCAGGCTGCGGGTCAGTTGCTTTTCGGCCTTGGTGCGGCCGAAGGATATACGGTTCTGCTCGGCCTGCTTCTCCTTTTCGGAGCGGGCCTGCTTCTTGCGGAACTGGCGCAGATTGACGATTTCGGCGCTCATGCGGTTGCCTGAATTCCTGATGAAAAAGGGAGGCTTGGCTGCCTCCCTGAGATCACTGCTTTTTGCGGAAAGAGTCGAGCGAGACGACGGAGCCTGGCTTCTTTTCCTCGCCGTCGGCGGGTTTTGCGGCCGCGGCCTCATCGGGCTTTCCTGCCGCGTCGACAGGATAGGCGGTGATCTCGCCTGACGGCAGCTCCTCGCCATCGGCAAGCGGCACGTCGAATTCGAGTTCGAAATTGACGGAGGGATCGTAGAAACCGCGGATCGCATTGAACGGGATGACCAGCTTTTCCGGAACGTCGGAGAAGGAAAGGCCGATCTCGAAATGCGTCTCGGTGATTTTTAGATCCCAGAACTGATGCTGGATGACGATGGTCATCTGCTCGGGATATTTCGACTTCAGGTGCTGGGAGATGCGAACGCCGGCAGCACCTGTGAGGAAGGTGATGAAGAAGTGATGGTCGCCGGGCAAACGGCCCGTTGCTCCGACTTCCGCCAAAACCTTGCGGATGACGCCGCGAAGTGCATCCTGTGCCAGAATGTCGTAGCGGATATGATCCTGCCCCATGCTTTTCCTGTCTTTCGTCGGTTCGGAAGTCTTTTCACACGGTTATATGCCACGTCCGGGCGCCTTGGGAAAGACCGGAGCCGAGTCACGTTTTTCAGCAGCATACATGATTTCGGCGGCAGGGAGAAGGTGAAGGCTTCTGTTGCCAGGTGCCTTCGGACCCCGCCTAGAGGTGCGAACCACTAGGGCTTGATTTGAAGTGTCACACTGCGATTAAGCAGCGAGACGAGCTTCCGCATAGTTGTCGTTTGCAACTACAATTTTAGCCCGATAACGGCGGTACAATGCCGAGCAAAAAGACGATCTTTACACCCTTGTCGATCCTGTTTCGCCCCCATCAAAAGCCGGCCTTCAAGGCCGCCGGTTTTTGGTGGAGGCGCCGGGTACCGCCCCCGGGTCCAATAGGCTTATTACACCGCTCATTTATCGCCATAGCCGGCCCGAAAGCCGGCAAGGCTGATATAGTGGTTTCCTCCGCCCAAGGAAAGGGCAAACGTCATAAAAGCGTTATGCTCTCCATCAGAAACATTGGGAAAATGCCGGCCGGTGATTGGTTTCCTGCCGAGGGAGGCTTAAATTAACCGAAACGGAATCAGCGCGACATGAAGCAATATCTCGATCTCCTCGCCCATGTGATGGAAAAGGGCTCCGACCGGGGCGACCGCACCGGCACTGGCACGCGCTCGGTCTTCGGCTACCAGATGCGCTTCGACCTCCAGGAAGGCTTCCCCGTGCTGACCACGAAGAAGCTGCATCTGCGGTCGATCATTCACGAGCTTTTATGGTTCCTCGAGGGTGAGACGAATATCCGCTATCTCAAGGAAAACGGCGTTTCGATCTGGGATGAATGGGCCGATGAAAACGGTGATCTCGGGCCGGTCTACGGCGCCCAGTGGCGCTCCTGGCCGGCGCCGGGCGGCGGCCATATCGACCAGATCGCCAATCTCGTCAAAGGTATCGTCAACAACCCGAATTCGCGCCGCCACATCGTCTCGGCCTGGAACCCGGCCGAGGTGGACGAGATGGCGCTGCCGCCCTGCCATTGCCTGTTCCAGTTCTATGTTGCCGACGGCAAGCTCTCCTGCCAGCTCTATCAGCGCTCGGCCGACATCTTCCTCGGCGTGCCGTTCAACATCGCCTCCTATGCGCTTTTGACGATGATGGTGGCTGAAGTCACCGGGCTGAAGCCTGGCGATTTCGTCCACACGCTGGGCGACGCCCACCTCTACCACAACCATTTCGACCAGGCGAAGCTGCAACTGGAGCGCCGGCCGAAGCCGCTGCCATTCATGCGCATCAACCCCGATGTGAAGGACATTTTCGGCTTCACCTTCGACGATTTCGAGCTGATCGGTTACGAGGCCGATGCCAGCATCAAGGCGCCGATCGCCGTCTGACCGGGATATTTCATGTCCGACATCCGCAGGACTATCATCGCCGCCGTTGCCCGCAACGGCATCATCGGCCGCGACGGCGACATGCCTTGGCGGCTTTCGAGCGACCTCAAGCGCTTCAAGGCGCTGACATTGGGCAAGCCCGTCGTGATGGGCCGCAAGACCTACGATTCGATCGGCAAGCCGCTGCCGGGGCGGCCGAATGTCGTTATATCAAGACAGGCGACGATAGACCACCCGGCTGTGCAGATGGCCCATTCGCTGCCCGAGGCGATGACGGCGGCTGAAAGGCTGGCGCGGGAAACCGGCGTCGACGAGATCTGCATTATCGGCGGCGGGCAGGTCTATACGCAGGCGATCGGCCTTGCTGACCGGATGTACATCACGCATGTCGAGGCCGATCTCGATGGGGATGCTTCGTTCCCGGCGATCGATCCCGATTTCTGGCGGGCAGGGGAGACCATCGCGGTCCCGGCCGGCGAGAAGGATACCTATCCCACGCGCTTCGTCGTCTATGACCGTCGACACGCCTGAAAATGAACTATTTTCCAATTAAATTGACCAAGTTTCTCACGTTGCGTTGAAAGCCGATGCGGCGATACCTATAACGGTCACCAACGCATCCACCGCTCAGCCCCCACGGTTCCGGATGCGTGGAAGACTTAACGAACAACGAGGTTTTGATGCCCTGGAGCAATCAGAATGGCGGCGGCGGCCCTTGGGGCGGCGGCGGCGGTAATAATAATCAGGGACCATGGGGCCAGGGGCCGAACCGCCCGCGCGGCGGCGGCAAGGGCGGACCGCCCGACCTGGAAGACATTATCCGGCGTGGACAGGACCAGCTGCGCAACATCGTGCCCGGCGGTTTCAACGGCGGCGTGGCGGTGATTGTCGTGGCGATCGTCGCCATCTTCTGGCTGATCCAGTGCGTCTACGTGGTGCAGCCGGACGAGCGGGGCGTCGAACTGCGGTTCGGTAAGCCGAAGGAAGAGATCTCGATGCCCGGCCTGCATTTCCATTTCTGGCCGATGGAAAGCGTCGAGACGGTCAAGGTGACCGTGCAACAGCTGAATATCGGGGCGACCTCGGCGTCGTCTTCGAACGGCCTGATGCTGTCCAGCGACAAGAGCGTCATCAACGTGCAGTTCGCCGTGTTCTATACGGTCAGCGATCCGAAGGCCTATCTCTTCAACGTCGAAAATCCGGCCGAGACCCTGCAGCAGGTTTCCGACAGCGCGATGCGCGAAATCGTCGGCCGCCGTCCGGCGCAGGATGCCTTCCGCAGCAATCGCCAGCCGATCGAAGTGGATGTGCTCAATATCGTGCAGGATACGATGAATCGCTATGGCGCGGGCGTGACCGTGACCGGCGTGACGATCCAGAACGTGGCGCCGCCGCGCGAAGTCGCCGATGCCTTCGAAGAAGTGCAGCGTGCCGGCCGGGACCGTGACAGCACGATCGAAGACGCCAACCGCTACACGAACCAGAAGCTCGGCCAGGCGCGAGGCGATGCGGCGCGAATCCGTGAAGATGCCGCCGCCTACAAGGACCGTGTCGTGAAGGAGGCGGAAGGTGAAGCCCAGCGCTTTACCGCGATCAACGACGAATATTCGAAGGCTCCCGAAGTGACCCGCAAGCGGCTGTTCATCGAAACGATGGAGCAGGTGCTGAAGAGCTCGAAGAAGGTCATCATCGATGAGAAGCAGGGCGTGTTGCCCTATCTGCCGCTCAATGAGCTTGGCAAGCCGGCGCAGCAGGGAGGTTGAACCATGACATCGAACAGACTTCCCATCATTCTCCTCATCCTCGCCATCGTGCTGATCGGGCTCTATTCGTCGATCTTCGTGGTGAATGCACGCGAGCAGGCGATCGTCGTCCGTTTCGGCCAGATTCAATCGGTCAAGACCGAACCCGGCATCTATTTCAAGCTGCCCTTCGGCTTCATGGATGCCGATCGCGTCCAACTGGTCGAAAAGCAGGCGCTGAGGCTCGATCTCGACAATATCCGCGTTCAGGTTCAGGACGGCCAGACCTTCGACGTCGATGCCTTCGTGATCTACAATATCTCGGATGTTCGCCGCTTCCGCGAAACGGTCTCGGGTGACCGCGAGGCCGCCGAAGCGCGGCTGAGGGCGCAGCTCGATTCATCGCTTCGCCGCGTCTACGGTCTGCGTGACTACAATGCCGCGCTTTCGGAAGAGCGTGTCGCGATGATGCTGGAGATTCGCGACGACCTGCGCACGGATGCCGAAAATCTCGGCCTGCATATCGATGACGTTCGTATCCGCCGCACCGACCTTTCTCCCGAGGTTGCGCCCAACACCTACAACGCCATGCGCTCTGAACGCCTGGCCGAAGCCGAGCGCATCCGCGCAGAGGGCAATGAAGAAGGTCAGCGGCGCCGGGCCGTCGCCGACCGCCAGGTCGTGGAACTGACCGCGGGCGCCCAGCGCGACGCGGAAATCCTGCGCGGTCAGGGCGATGCGGAACGCAACCGCGTCTTCGCCGACGCCTTTAACAAGGATCCGGCTTTCTTCGAGTTCTATCGCTCGATGGCCGCCTACTCCTCGGCGCTTTCATCGCAGGACACGACGCTGGTATTGTCGCCGAATACGGAATTCTTCCGCTATTTCGACAATGCCGCGGGGGCCCTTCGGGCGCCGGCAAATCCGGCGTCGGCAGTTCCTGGCGCGGCTGCTCCGGCAGCACCCGCTCAGCCGGCGAACTGACGCCAAGGATGCCATGCGCATCCTGACAATCCTGAAAGGGCCGGCCCGCGTGCCGGCCCTTTTTTCGTGGGATGATTGAGATGATCCGGCATTTGCGAGGCCACATCACATTGCACGGGGATTTCGCGAAAAGGTGATTTCACCCTCCATCATTCCGCCTTATGCTGGTGCTCAATGTGCGCATTTACCCCCTATGAGGAAGCTTGATGGCCCCCACGAATCGCTCGCCCTTCAGACGAACGCTCGCGCTTATGGCCAGCGCTGCAATTCTTGCGCATGCCGGCATGAATGGGGTCGCCTATGCGCAGGCCGCGCCTGAGACGACGGTGCCCGGGGTTGCTGCACCGGCTCCGGCTGCTCCCGTGCTGGCGCCGCCTGCACCCGCCGCACCGCAGCAGACCGCGCCGATGCAAGCCGGAGTGCCCGGCAACGGTCCGGCTTCGGTTGCCGATCTTGCCGAGGGGCTGCTCGATGCCGTGGTCAACATCTCGACCTCGCAGAATGTGAAGGACGACGAGGGCGCCGGCCCGGCGCCGCGTGCGCCCGACGGCTCGCCGTTCCAGGAATTCTTCAACGATTTCTTCAACAAACAGCAGGGCAACAAGGGCGGCAACCACAATGTCAGCTCGCTCGGCTCCGGTTTCGTCATTGATCCGACAGGCTATATCGTCACCAACAACCATGTGATCGAAGGCGCCGACGACATCGAGATTAATTTCGCCAATGGTTCGAAACTCAAGGCCAAGCTGATCGGCACGGATACGAAAACGGATCTTTCGGTGCTGAAGGTCGAGCCGAAGGCGCCGCTGAAATCGGTCAAATTCGGCGATTCCAGCACGATGCGCATCGGCGACTGGGTGATGGCGATCGGCAACCCGTTCGGCTTCGGCGGTTCGGTGACGGTGGGTATCATCTCCGGGCGCGGCCGCAACATCAATGCCGGCCCCTACGACAACTTCATTCAGACGGATGCGGCGATCAACAAGGGCAATTCCGGTGGTCCGCTTTTCAACATGAAGGGTGAGGTGATCGGCATCAACACGGCGATCATTTCGCCGAGCGGCGGCTCGATCGGCATCGGCTTCTCGGTGCCTTCGGAACTTGCCTCCGGCGTCGTTGAGCAATTGCGCGAATATGGCGAGACGCGGCGCGGCTGGCTCGGTGTGCGCATCCAGCCGGTGACCGACGATATCGCCGACAGCCTCGGGCTCGACAGCGCCAAGGGCGCGCTGGTCGCCGGCGTCATCAAGGGCGGACCGGTCGACGACGGCTCGATCAAGGCGGGCGACGTCATCCTCAAATTCGACGGCAAGACCGTCAGCGAAATGCGCGACCTGCCGCGCGTCGTGGCGGAAAGCACGGTCGGCAAGGAAGTCGACGTGGTGGTGCTGCGCGACGGCAAGGAACAGACCGTCAAGGTGAAGCTTGGCCGGCTGGAAGACAGCGATCAGGCGGCGGCACCCGGCGATGGTGATGGTTCGCAGGACGATGGCGTGATTACGCCGGATCCCGGCGAGAACAACGATATGGACCAGCCCGACGGCGGCGACCAGGCGCAGCCGGCGCCTGATACACCCGACCAGCACAAGGGCCAGGTGGCGCCGGATGCGGCCACGCCGAGGAACGTGCTCGGGCTGTCGCTCTCGCTTCTAAGTGCCGAGACGCGCAAGGCTTTCGGAATTGCCGAGAGCGTCGACGGCGTCGTCGTCACCGAAGTGACGCCGGGCTCCGCCTCGGCCGAAAAAGGGCTGAAGCCCGGCGACGTGATCGTCGAGGTGGCGCAGGAGTTCATGAAGTCACCGGATGCGGTCGCCGCCAAGGTGCAGGCGCTGAAGCAGGAGGGCCGCCGCAACGCCCAACTGATGATCGCATCGGCGAATGGCGACCTACGGTTCGTGGCTGTGCCGATGGAGTAAGCAAAAGGAGCGGTTAGCCGCTCCTTTTTTGATACTTGGCGACGTGCGTGCGTAGAGCGGCATTGATATCCGTCTGGTAGCCGCGACCGCCCGCATGGTCCTTGAACCAGTCCAGAATATCAGCATCCAGGCGGATGGTGACTGATTGTTTTAGCGGCCGGTACAAATTGCCCTTGCGAGCGAGGCGCCATTGTTCGTCGCGGATCTCAGGAATATCGCTGGTGTCGATATCCTCGTCGCGAAGGTTCTCCAGTGTCCGGAGTTCGGCCAGTTGCTCGTTAGTCAACGGTCGCTTGCTCATATCGTTTTCTTTCATGCGGCGTTGCCTTTCGAGCGCTGATCACTCGCATCGTCTCTTCATCCTCAGCATCATGGATGACATGGACGGCGACCAGTGCAGTCACTAAACCTATGACTCCGATCGCCATCCATCTTTGTTCGCCATCATAAACCGCGTCCGGAATGAGGAGATACTGGGGGTCATTTCAAATCAGACACGCTGTCGAAGGACACACCGTGCTTGGCCTTGTTGACGCGGTTCTTTTCGTCGTTCCATTCAAAGCGCGGCACGCCATATCCTACAAAATTGTACGTACAAATATGTAAGTTTCAAGTGGCTTGTCGATAAACAAAATCCGTCTTCCGATAGCCCTGGATATAGAGCAGCGCGGTCAGGTCGCCGTGGTTGATGCGCATCTGCGCTTCGGCAGCGACTGCCGGCTTGGCGTGGAGAGCGACGCCTGAGCCAGCGAGGTGCAGCATGCCGAGATCGTTGGCGCCGTCGCCGACGGCGATCGCATCGTTCGGCGAAATGCCGAGGCGCGCCGAAATTTCGTTCAGCGCATCGACCTTCGCCTGCTTCCCGAGGATCGGCTCGGCGACGAAGCCGGAGAGGATGCCGCCGTCTTCGAGCAGCGTGTTGGCGCGGTTCTCGTCAAAGCCGAGAGTGGCGGCAATTCGGCTGGTGAAGACGGTGAAGCCGCCGGAGACCAGCGCGGTGTAGTGACCTTTCGACTTCATGGTGGCGATCAGTTCCGGGCCGCCTGATGTCAGCGTGATGCGCTTGGCGATCACCTCATCGACGACGGATATCGGCAGGCCCTTCAGCAGGGCGACGCGCTCCCGCAAGGCAGGTTCGAAGGCGATTTCGCCGTTCATGGCGCGGGCCGTAATGGTCGCAACCTTCTCCTTCAGGCCGACTTCGGCGGCCAATTCGTCGATGCATTCCTGGCCGATCATGGTCGAATCCATGTCGGCGATCAGCAGCTTCTTGCGACGGGTCTCCTGCTCCTGGATGACGAGGTCGATCGGTACGCTCGCTATGACGGCAAGAATATTGGCTTCGGCCGCTTGCGCATCGGTGCCGTCACGCAGGGCGATATCGCAGGCGATGCCGTCGGCCAGCCAGTAGAGGCCGGAAGCATTGACCGCCTCGGCCGCCTGTTCGGCGATCTTGGGTGTCAGCACGGGATTTGACGGATTGGCAACAAGCGTGGCAACGAGGGCCATGATGGAAAACCTTCTGAGCACAGTGAACGCGATCCTGATAACCGGGCCGACCGCCAGCGGCAAGTCCGCGCTCGCCGTCGAATTGGCCAGGCGTCACGGAGGCGCGGTCGTCAATGCCGACAGCATGCAGGTCTACGACACGCTGCGGGTACTGACCGCACGCCCGTCGGAAGAGGAGATGCAGGGCGTGCCACATCATCTCTACGGACATGTGCCGGCGGGTGCGGCCTATTCGACCGGGGCCTGGCTGCGCGATGTCTCGGCGCTCTTGCCGAAGCTCAGGGCCGCCGGACAGCTGCCGATCTTCGTCGGCGGCACCGGGCTTTATTTCAAGGCGCTGACCGGTGGTCTCTCCGACATGCCCGAGATTCCCGGGGCACTGCGGGAAGAGTTGCGAACGCGGCTCGCGGAGGAGGGGCCGGACGGGCTCCATGCGGAGCTCGCCGAGGCCGATCCCGCCATGGCGGCAAGCCTCAACCGCCAGGACGGACAGCGCATCGTCCGGGCGCTGGAGGTGGTCAAAGCGACGGGGCGGTCGATCGCCGATTTCCAGGGGCGGTCAGGACCTGTCGTGATCGATGCCGCCGAGGCCCGCAAGATCGTCGTGCTGCCGGAGCGGGTCGTGCTGCATGCCCGCATCAACGGCCGTTTCGAAAAGATGCTGCGCGAAGGCGCGGAGGATGAGGTGAGGGCGCTGCTGGCGCTTAAGATGCCCACTGAGGCGCCTGTGATGAAGGCGATCGGCGTTTCGCAGGTCGCGGCGATGCTGAAGGGCGAGATGACCCGCGACGAGGTGATCGAAAAGGGAGCTGCGGCGACGCGGCAATATGCCAAGCGGCAAATGACCTGGTTCCGCAATCAGATGGACGAGAGCTGGGAGCGGCTGGCCATCTAGCAGGCCGCAATTCGTCAGCCGCCGCACTTGTGCTGGGCGTCGGGCAGGATCCAGCTTTCGCGCGTGCGGTCGTTGGTGACCAGGAACAACCGCCCGCTCTCATCGGGGCTGCAATCTCGATCGATCTCGACCAGGCACATGGTGACGGGATCGCCTGATTTCGAACCGATCAGCGCTTCCTCTCTGTTATAAGAGACCTGGTAGCCATCATTGGCATAGTCGATACCCGTGCCGCTGTCGAAGTCCGCATCCGTAGCCGGCGCACCGCCATTGTCGACACGGGGATGAACCTCGAGGACCGTCGTGGCCGCGCATTGCCCGACTTTTTCAGGGATCGCAGAGGTCTCGGGCAATCGGCTGCCTGTCAGGGATCGGGCCGAAATTCCTCCCATGAAATCGCTTTTGTCGGGCGAGATTTCCCAGAGGACGGCGAGATAGGCGCTTAGAATGCAGGATTTGTCGCCGCCGCAATCGTGCCGATCAGCCAGGAAATTGCGGGCCGTATGGACGATGTCCTCATCGGGCGATGCCTTTTTCGTTGCGGCATAACGTTCGTTGAAAAGTTCATCGAGGCGAGAAAGCGTGTTGTCGCCGCAGACGATCTTTTCGTCGGCGCTGCTCGCCTTGGAACAGTCGAAGCCGGCAGCTTCTGCGGCTGTGGTGAAAAGCATGCCGGCGCCGCAGACGACGATGATGTGCAAGATGGATCTCATGACGGCTCTCCCTGAAGGTCGGCAGTCTCCGATATCGTCATTGCGGATCGGTTACGATTTTCACGATTTCGGCGCAGCAAGCTTTCGTTCAGGCGGGGATTAGATCAGCAGCTTGACGAGTTCGCCGACTGCCGCCTGCAACTGCTCCGGCGGAAATCCGCCGAATCCGAGCATAAGGCCGGGGCGCGCCGGCTGCGCGGCATACATCCGTGAGATTGCGCGGACCGCGAGGCCGGCCGACAGGGCGCTGGCTGCGATTTTGACATCGTCGGCTCCTTCCGGCAGCCATAGGAGAATATGCATGCCCTGGTCGCTCGGTTGAACGCGGCATCCCTCAGGCAAGGCCTGCTCGAGTGCTGCCAGCAGGACGGCGCGCCGTTCGGCATAGAGTCCGCGGATGCGCCGGATGTGTGCTTCGAAGTAACCCTCCCTCATATAGGCCGCCAGAACATGCTGTTCCGATGTCGGCGAATGCCGGTCGAGAATGGCGCGGGCGCCGGCGAAGGCTTCTGCGAGCGGGGAAGGGGCGATGACATAGCCGAGGCGCAGCGCGGGAAAAAGCACCTTGCTGAAGGTGCCGAGATAGATGACACGTGACGGACGCAACCCCTGCATCGAAGGAAACGGGTGCCCGGCATAACGCAGTTCGCTGTCGTAATCGTCCTCGACGATCCAGGCGCGGTTTTGATCGGCCCAGGCGATCAGGGCATTGCGACGGGCCATACTGAGCGGCATGCCGATCGGATATTGATGTGAAGGGGTGACGAATGCGGCGCGCGCCTGGGGGTAGAGCTCGAGGCCGTGTTCCACGTTCATCCCCTGCGCATCGACCGGCAGACGGTGCGTCTTTACGCCGAGATCGTCGAGCACCGCCGTCAGGCCGGAATAGGCCGGGTCTTCGGCCCATACCTGATCGTCGCGGGACAGAAGGACCCGGCCCGCCATATAGAGGCCTTGCTGCGTGCCTGACGTGACGATGACCTGTTCCGGCTCGCAGCGGACGGCCCGCGCGCGGCGGACGTGGTCGGCAATGGCGATCCTGAGTTCGAGCACACCCATAGGGTCGTGGTAACCGGAGGGTGCGGCCTGTCTCGACGCGCGCACACGATTGCCGAGGCGGCGCCAGTTGTCGTCCGGCGCGATGCCGGAAGCCGGGACAGCGATGGCGAAGGGAACGGGTGGGTGAGGGGCAAGCGCACGGGCTATCGCCATCAGCCGGGCGGCCGGCGCAGGCAGGTCAATGGTATCAGCGGTCGGCGGCGCTGCCGGCGCAGGCGCGGGCGTTGTGTCCAGCAGTGCCGCGGCAACGCGGGTTCCTGCCCCGACCCGCGCTTCGAGATAACCTTCGGCGGTCAACTGATCGAACACTTCGACGACAGTGCCGCGGGCGATCTTCAGGGAGGCCGCGAGGCTGCGCGTCGAGGGAAGGCGTTCGCCCGGTCTCAGTTCGCCGCCGGCGATTGCGCTTCGGAGCGCCTGCGCCAGCTGGCGGCCGACATGGGCGGTTCGATCGATCGCATTGAGCGACGGGATTTCGATAGTGCTGCGCCGTTTGGACATAACTAAATGGTCTATAGGAATTCTCGGAAAATGGCGCTTCATGATGAACCAATTTTAAAGGAGAAGAAAGCGGATTGACGGGGGCCCCCAATCGGGGCCGTGCCCATGCGCCACCGGTTGAACTTCGGGAAAAAGCAGATGCAGGATCTTATCGTCGTCTACATCGCCTATGTGATCGCTGCCGGCAGCCCCGGACCAAGCAATATGGCGATCATGAACGTGGCGATGAGCCGGGGGCGCCGACCTGCGCTCGTCCTTGCCGCCGGGGTCGTTACCATGTCGACGTGCTGGGGTCTGATCGCGGTCACCGGCATCTCGACGCTGCTCGTGCGCTATGCCCATGCGCTGCTATTCCTCAAGATCGCAGGCGGCCTCTATCTTCTCTGGCTCGCCTGGAAAGCCGCCCGCTCGGCAGTTCGGGATGCGCCGGCAAGCGAGTTCGTCCGGCCTGCCGCTGAGTTTGGCGCGCTCTATCGTCGTGGGATTCTGATGCATCTCGGAAATCCGAAGGCGGTGCTCGCCTGGGTCGCGATCATGTCGCTCGGCCTCAAGCCCGGCGCTTCGCCTGAAACGGCTGTCATGGCTTTCGGTGGCTGCGTGCTGCTCGGGATTTCGATCTTCACGGGGTATGCCGTACTCTTCTCGACGGCGCCGATGGTGCGCGGTTATGCGCGTGCACGCCGCTGGATCGAGGGAAGTCTCGCATTGTTCTTCGCCGGCGCGGGATCGCGTCTCTTGTTTTCCCACTGATCGTTTTTCAGGATCGCATCATGTCTGCCACGTCTCCGTTTCATGGCCTCTCGGCCTTTCCGCCAACGCCTGCCGATCGGAATGGACGGGTCGATACCGAGGCCCTCGGCCGTCTGCTGGAACGCCTGTGCGACGCTGATGTCGCTTCCATCGGCCTTCTCGGCAGCACCGGGATCTATGCCTATCTCACGCGCGAGGAGCGGCTGCGGGCGGTCAGGGCGGCGGTCGAATGCGTGCGAGGGCGGGTTCCGATCCTCGTCGGCGTCGGCGCTCTGCGGACCGACCATGCCGAGGATCTTGCGAGGGATGCCGAAGCCGCCGGTGCGGATGCGCTTCTGCTGGCGCCCGTGTCCTATACGCCGCTGACCCAGGGCGAAGCCTACGAGCATTTCCTGGCGGTCACCAAGGCGGCGAAGCTGCCGCTTTGCATCTACAACAATCCCGGCACGACGCATTTCACCTTCAGCCGTGACCTCCTGCAGCGCCTGTCGGAGATCGAGACGATCAGGGCAGTGAAGATGCCTCTGCCGGTGGACGGCGATTTTGCCGGCGAGCTCGCGGCATTGCGGGAAAAGACCGATCTCGCGGTCGGATATAGCGGCGACTGGGGCGCAGCCGAAGCGCTGTCTTCAGGCGCTAGCGCCTGGTACAGCGTCATCGGCGGCCTGCTGCCGCGTACAGCCCTAGCCTTGACCAAGGCCGCGATGGCGGGCGAGGCCGGCGAAGCGCGCCGGCTCGACGATCTGCTCCAGCCGCTTTGGGCGATGTTCAAGGAATTTGGAAGCATCCGCGTGGTCTATACGCTGGCCGAACATCTCCTGGACGTCCCGGCAGAGCTTCCGCGGCCGCTGCTGTCGCTTGGGCCGGCGGAGCGGCAGCGCGTGCTCGAAGCCGCCCGGCCGCTGATCGCGCAGGAGCATCAATCCTTGTTGTAAAGGCTGCTCAGCGGTTTTTTCAGGATGCTTTCGCGCAGCGACGTCCCGGGCTCGCGGCGGGTGATTGCCGGCTGGTCGGTCGGCGGAGCGGGCCGGGGAAAGACCGGTTCTTCGCGGCGCATCTCGCGACGCAGCGCATCCAGCCGGGGATCTATGGCGGGCGGCGCGGCCGGGTCGAGGCGCGGCGCCTGCGGCAGCAGTTCGCGCCGGTAGGATTCGAGCGGTGCAGCAGATGGCGCAGGCGGGGCATAGGGCTTGTCGCGGAGATCTTCTTCGGCATCATCGGCCCCTTCGAAGCCCACCACGGATGCGGCCAGGCTCTGCTGGAAATTCGAAATGTCGGGTCCGACGGTTACCGCCCGCATGCGGGTGACGATCTTGCGCAGATCGACGCTATCCGGATCTTCCTCGCTGTGCTTGTTGTTGGCGTTGCTCGCCTTCGGCAGGAGGGTCTCGTCGACGCGGGAAAAGCGCATGCGCATCGGCACGCTGATCGCCTCGCCGAAGGCAATCGCCTCGCCGTTGCCGATCGAGGAGATGAAACTCGTCGTCGAGATCGACGAGTTCGGGATGGCCGAGCGGATGATTTCCTGGTCGCGGTCATTGGCAAGGCGCATGGCAAAGAGCGTCGAGCACTGTGACAGGATCGTCTGGTCGAGTTCGCCCGGCCGCTGGGTGATGATGCCGAGCGAGACGCCGTATTTGCGGCCCTCCTTGGCGATGCGGGCGATCGCCTGGCGCGTCGGCACGAAGCCGAGGCTGGGGTCGGAGGGGATGTAGCGGTGGGCCTCTTCGCAAACGACCAGCATGTGGATGGCGCCCTCGCTCCACAGCGCCACCTCGAAAGCCATGCGGCAGAGCACCGAGGCAACCGAATTGACGACCTCGGAGGGAATGCCGGCCAGTTGGAAGGTGCAGATCGGCCGGTTCTCGCCGGGGACCCGGAAGATCTGCGCGATGGTCTCGGTGATCGTGTCGCTGATCGTGTTGTTGGAGAACATGAAGTGATAGCGCGGATCGTTGATCGCGGCGATGAGGCGCATCTTCAGCGAGCGCAGGAAAGGCTTTTCCGCGCGGCCTTCCAGGCGGCCGATGCGTTCGTCGATCAGCGCCAGCAGATCGGCCATGCGGTAGGGAACCGGTGTATCGGCGGTGATCGAGCTCTTTTCCGTCGTGCGGCGCACCAGCGAATTGTCGCTGCCGCGGAAGGCGCGTTTGGCCTCCGGCATGATGTCGCGCAGCATGTCGAGTTCGTCCGGCACCGGCGGGCGGCCGCGAAAGACGACCTCGGCAAATTCTTCCAGCCGCATCAGCCAGAAGGGTAGGTCGAGTGTATCGGTGTCGATGGTGACGGCGTGGTTGGGAAAGGCGGCGGCGAATTCGTTGTGCGGATCGAGGATCAGCACCCGCAGTTTTGGATCTGCCGCGATCGCTTTGTGCAACAGCAGCGACACGGCCGTCGACTTGCCGACGCCGGTGGATCCGACGACGGCGAAGTGCTTGGAGAGCATCGAGGGGATGTGGATCGCCGCGTCGATGCTTTCGTCCTGCGTCAGCTTGCCGATGACGGCGGTCGTGCCCTCTCCGGCATCATAGATGCGCATCAGGTCGGCGGAGCGGATGCGGTGGGCGATGGCGCCGAGATAGGGATAACGCGAGATGCCGGTCGAGAATTCCTCGCTCCCGTCCTCGTCGACGCGGACTTCGCCGAGAAGCTCCGTCTCGATCTTGAAATAATTGTCCTCGCCTTCGCCCCAGGCATGGCTGCCGGTATTCATGGAGTAGACGAGGGCGACGACGCGGTTGCGGCCGACGCTGATCGAAATCAGCCGGCCGACGGACCAGAGTTCGGTGAGATCGGTGCCGCCCTGTTCGGCGACGGCAGCGATCGTCGCCCGCGATCCGCTGCATGCGACGACGCGGCCGAGAAAGCGATTTCCTGGCGCATGGCCATCGCGTCTATCGTGCTCGCCTGCCTTGCCAGACACGCGCAAGTCGTTGTTGAGCAACGGGCTACTCCCTGCAATAGGGGACAAGGATAAAGTCCATCCTTTAACAAATCCTTCAGCCTATGGATTTTCGGGGCTTGGGAGATTTCGGGAGGCTCGTGCGCGCAGGCAGTTTTTTATTGCGGCATGCGTTGACGCTGCGAAATTTTCTGTCTATCACTTCCGACCATGAAAATCGCAACGGCTCTTATCGTGGTGGGAAAGCGCATGGGCAGGATGGTGTAACCATCCGGCGGTAGCCACCCATGCGCTAGATGACAGGCTCCTCCGGGGCCTTTTTTTATGCCCGAAATTCGGGCTTCCGGCCACAAACGCAATCCCAGCATCAAACGGAAAAGACAGATGACCACGGACAATCAGGCGGCAGGCAATCGGATGACGGGAGCGGAGATCGTTCTCAAGGCGCTGAAGGACAATGGCGTCGAACATATCTTCGGCTATCCCGGTGGCGCGGTCCTGCCGATCTATGACGAGATCTTCCAGCAGGACGAGATCAAGCACATCCTCGTCCGCCATGAGCAGGGCGCAGGCCACGCGGCCGAAGGTTATGCCCGCTCCACCGGCAAGGTCGGCGTCATGCTGGTCACCTCGGGTCCGGGCGCCACCAATGCCGTCACGCCGCTGCAGGATGCGCTGATGGATTCGATCCCGCTCGTCTGCCTGACCGGTCAGGTTCCGACCCCGCTGATCGGCTCCGACGCCTTCCAGGAATGCGATACGGTCGGCATCACCCGGCCCTGTACCAAGCACAACTGGCTGGTCAAGGACGTCAACCAGCTCGCCGCCATCATTCACGAGGCCTTCCGCATCGCCCAGTCCGGCCGTCCGGGCCCCGTCGTCGTCGATATTCCGAAAGACGTGCAGTTTGCGACCGGCACCTACACGCCGCCCGCCGATTACGCGATCCAGAAGAGCTATCAGCCGAAGATCCAGGGCGACCTCAACCAGATTCATGCGGCGATCGAGATGATGGCGAATGCGCGCCGTCCGATCATCTATTCCGGCGGCGGCGTCGTCAATTCCGGCCCCGAAGCTTCCAAGCTGCTGCGCGAGCTGGTCGATCTCACCGATTTCCCGATCACCTCGACGCTGATGGGCCTCGGCGCCTATCCGGCTTCCGGCAAGAACTGGCTGAAGATGCTCGGCATGCACGGCTCCTACGAGGCGAACATGGCGATGCACGATTGCGACGTCATGGTCTGCATCGGCGCCCGCTTCGACGACCGCATCACCGGCCGTCTCAATGCCTTCTCGCCGAACTCGAAGAAGATCCACATCGATATCGATCCTTCCTCGATCAACAAGAACGTCCGCGTCGATATCGGCATTCGCGGCGATGTCGGCCATGTCCTCGAAGATATGGTCCGCCTGTGGCGGGCGCTGCCGAAGAAGCCGGAGAAAAACCGCCTGGAAGGCTGGTGGAGCGATATCGCCCGCTGGCGGGCGCGCAATTCCTTCGCCTATACGAAGAACAACGATGTCATCATGCCGCAATATGCGCTGGAGCGGCTGTTTGCGCATACCAAGGACCGCGATACCTACATCACGACCGAAGTCGGCCAGCATCAGATGTGGGCAGCACAGTTCTTCGGCTTCGAACAACCGAACCGCTGGATGACTTCGGGTGGCCTCGGCACGATGGGCTACGGCCTGCCGGCAGCCCTCGGCGTGCAGATCGCCCATCCCGAAAGCCTGGTCATCGACATTGCCGGCGACGCCTCGATCCAGATGTGCATCCAGGAAATGTCGACGGCGATCCAATACGATGCGCCGATCAAGATCTTCATCATGAACAACCAGTACATGGGCATGGTGCGCCAGTGGCAGCAACTGCTGCACGGCAACCGCCTGTCGCACTCCTATACCGAGGCGATGCCCGATTTCGTCAAGCTGGCGGAAGCCTATGGCGCGGTCGGCCTGCGCTGCGAAAAGCCGGATGAGCTCGACGACGCCATTATCGAGATGATCGAGGTCAAGAAGCCGGTCATCTTCGATTGCCGCGTTGCCAATCTCGCCAACTGCTTCCCGATGATTCCCTCGGGGAAGGCGCATAACGAAATGCTGCTGCCCGACGAAGCCACCGACGAAGCGGTCGCCAACGCGATCGACGCCAAGGGCCGTCAGCTCGTCTAAGACTTAATAATTGCGCATAATTCCTTTCCGAAAATCGTGGCCGATTTTCGGGGTTATGCGGCGAGAGGAAACCTAGGACCATGAACGCACACCTTCAGCCCACGGGCTCTGCCTATTTCATCTCACCGGAAACGACGGCGATCGAGAGCCATACGCTCTCGGTTCTCGTCGACAACGAGCCCGGCGTCCTTGCCCGTGTCATCGGCCTGTTCTCCGGCCGCGGCTACAATATCGAAAGCCTGACGGTCTCCGAGACCGAGCATCAGGCGCATCTGTCGCGCATCACTATCGTCACGCGCGGCACGCCTCACGTGCTGGAGCAGATCAAGGCGCAGCTCGAACGCATCGTGCCGGTGCATCGCGTCGTCGACCTGACGGTGCGCGCTCGCGAACTCGGCCAGGACCGGCCGATCGAGCGCGAGGTGGCGCTGGTGAAGGTGGTCGGCGAGGGCGAGATGCGTGCCGAGACGCTGCGCCTCGCCGACGCCTTCCACGCCAAGGTGGTGGATGCGACGGTCGGTCATTTCATTCTTGAAATCACCGGCAAGTCGTCGAAGATCGATCAGTTCGTGGCGATCATGAAACCGCTCGGCCTGATCGAGGTCTGCCGCACCGGTATTGCCGCTATGAACCGCGGCGCGCAGGGGATGTGAGTCCGCATTAGGAACGGAAACGGCACGGCATATCCTCTTCTCCCCAGCGGGGAGAAGAGGAAATCGCGAGCCGCTGGCGCTCACAGCATCTCCAGCGGCCTTTTCCCTGCCGGCGGCGGGAAGGCAATGTCCAGCGCCTCCCAGTCCTCATCGGTGATATCAAGCGAGATGCAGTCGCGGTTTTCGCGAACGCGTTCGGCATTGGAGGTCTTCGGGATGACGATGACGCCGTCGCGTGCGAGCAGGAAGGCAAGCGCCAGCTGGGCGGGCGTTGCCTGATAGGCCTTGGCGATGCGGATCAGTTCCGCATTGTGGAGGATATGTCCCTGCTCGATCGGGGAATAGGCCATGACGGGAATGTCGCGGCTCTGGCACCAGGGCAAAAGATCGAATTCGATGCCGCGGCGGGAGAGATTGTAGAGCACCTGGTTGGCGGCGACATTGCTGCCGTCGGGCACGCCGAGCAGTTCCTCCATGTCATCGGTGTCGAAGTTGGAGACGCCCCAGGAGCCGATCTTGCCGGATGCTTTGAGCATTTCGAAGGCGGCGACCGTCTCGGCGAGCGGATAGTTGCCGCGCCAGTGCAGGAGATAGAGATCGATACGATCGGTACGGAGCCGTTCGAGGCTGCGCTCGCAGGCCTCGACCGTGCCTTTCAGGCTGGCATTCCAGGGATAGACCTTGCTGGCGATGAAGACCTCGTCGCGCCGTCCCTTGATCGCCTCGCCGACGATCTCCTCGGCGCCGCCGTCGCCATACATTTCGGCGGTGTCGATCAGCGTCATACCGAGATCGATGCCGGCTCTGAGGCTTTGGATTTCGGCGCTCGCATGGCCGGCATCCTCGCCCATGGCCCAGCTTCCCTGGCCGAGTGCGGGCACTTCCGCGCCGTTCGGGAATGTGATCGATGGGATAGGGTCGTCCTGCATGGTCTTGATCCTAGAGCATGATGCCGAAAAGTGTGCGCGGTTTTCGGACGACATCATGCTCTAACTCTTTAATTGAGAACAGGATTCAGATTTTAGGCCAACGGGCCTAAAATCATCCTGTTCTCGACAGGAGATTGGGCTGTGCCGCTAACTTTCAAGTAATCCTGTCACCATGACAATGATGCAATGGCATCGGCGATTTAGGGCAATTATGCTGACCTAAATAAAGCGGGCTGCTGGAAAAGCCGGCTTCGGGAGGTCGCATGCCGCTGGATACGTTTCTCGCCCTCGTTCTGTTCGCCTTCACGACGTCGATCACGCCGGGGCCGAACAATATGATGCTCTTCGCCTCGGGCGTGAATTTCGGTTTCCGCAGGACGATCCCGCATATGTTCGGCATCGGTGCCGGGTTTTTCTCGCTGCTCCTCGGGGTCGGCCTCGGGCTCGGCGCGCTGCTGCATACGATGCCGGCGGTCTATACGGCGCTGAAATTTGCCGGCGGCGCCTATCTCGTCTGGATTGCCTGGAAGATCGCCTCTTCGCGGTCGCTCAGCGAAGGCAGGAGCGGCACAGAGCCGATGTCCTTTGTGTCGGCGGCGGCCTTTCAATGGGTCAATCCGAAAGCCTGGGTGATGGCGGTGACGGCGATGGCGACCTATACCAATCCGCAGCTTTATCTCGTCAGCGTGCTGATCGTCGGTCTGGCTTTTGCGGCGGTCAATGTTCCCAGCGTTTCGACATGGGCGGGTTTCGGCTCGGCGCTCCGGGAATGGCTTTCCGATCCCATACGGCTGAAATGGTTCAATATCAGCATGGCGGTGCTGCTGGTGGCGAGCCTCTGGCCGATGTTAAAATAGGCTGATCGACGGTTTCGTCAGCATCAGCCAGAGAATGCCGACGACGGCCGAAAAGGCCGGGAAGCCGCAGGCGAACCAGATGCGGTAGAGGCTGAAATAGGCCCGCGGCAAGGGGCTTGACGAGGCCACAGCGGCGCGGGCGAGATCGCGCAGCCGGATCTGGATCCAGACGACCGGCAGCCAGAACAGGCCGGTCAGGACATAAAGCAGCAGCGACAAGGCGATCCAGCCTTCCGACAGCTCCCAGCCGATAATGCGGGCGAGAAGATAACCGGTCACCGGCTGGAGAAGGGCAGCGGTCGCCGTGAAGACGGTGTCGGCGATGACGACGGTTGCGGCGACATGGGCGATCAGCACGGGATCACGCGTCCGGTGTGCCATCACCATGAAGAAGGCGATGCCGGCGCCGGTGCCGAAGAGCACGGTCGCACCGACGACATGGGCAAGCAGCAGCAATTCCTCGAGCATCAGCGTTCATCCAGGGTGGCAAGGGCCGTCAGCGTCAGCAGGATCGACGGCAGCACCTTGACGAGGACGCCGAGCGGATCGAGCCAGAGCGCCGGTTCGAGCAGACTGGCGCCGGTGAGATAGGCGACAGACACGGCCAGCATGCCGAGGAGGGCGCGTTTGGCGAGCGGACGGACAAGCACGGCGGTGCCGAGTGCCGCGTCGATCAGGCAGGTCGCAAGCGTCAACGTCGTTGCCGCCGCCTCGGGCATGAACGGCAGGAAGTGAGCCGATGTCTTCCCCAGCGCCAGCAGCGGGATCAGGCCGGAGAGCAGCCAGAAGGCGGAGAGGCCTGCTATGACGAGCGGCTTCAGGAGATAGAGGCGGGCAAACCAGAGATCCTGCACGCCGGAGGGATTGGCCGAGAGCGTTGCGGCCGCGGAGAGAGTCGTCAGGCCTGACGGTGGCGCGCGATCGATGCTGATACCTTCGGACATGACGGTCATGGCGGTGGAGCGTAGCGGCGAGCGCCAACCGACATGACCGGCCATATCCGCAAGCCATGTGACCGGCCTTGCAAGATCGGGCGGAATGGAAATGACTGGTGCATCCGGCAGGCCGAGCCAGGCGCGGTGGAGTTTGACGAGACTCGCGAGCGTGTGCCGTTCTTCGGTCGCCAGTTCGATATCGCTGCCGGAGGGGAGTGTACCAGAGATTGCGACTGAGACTGCGGCGGCGACATCTTCGACGGCCACGGTTTCGACCGGGCTGTCGGCATGGATGAGTGGCAGGAAGAGGGGGAAAGTAGCAAGGGAACGCAGCAGTGCCGTGCCGCCGTGGGCGTTTCGGCCGAGCACTAGCGCTGGGCGCAGTATCACGTAGGGGATGCCGCTTGCGGCAAGCGCCAAGTCGGCGGCGCGCTTGGTTGCTAAAAAGGGCTGGTCACGACCGGCGCCGTCAGTGCGCGCCGATATCTGGACGATCAACTTCACGCCGGCCATGCGCGCTGCTGCCTGCAGCGCGATCATCGCGCTTTTCTGCGTGGCGGCAAGGTCGTCAAAGAGGCCGTCCTGCAAGGCGCCAGCGCTGTTGACGACAATCTGCTGGCCTTCAAGCACCGACGTCCAGTCGGCCGCAACAGTCATCTTAGCCAGATTTGCGCTGATCCAGCGGATGTCGGGTTGACGGAGGCGCGCTCGGTCGGGATTACGGCCAAGCCCGGTGATGACGTGACCATCCTCTAGCAATCTTGCCGCGACCGCCGAACCGATAAAGCCTGTAGCACCGAGAATGAGGATATTCATAAGGAGGTTACCGAAAAATCGGAAATGGTCTTTTTGGGGTCAGGAGCCGTCGTCATGCTCGGCAAGGACAATAGATGTTGACCCTGATGCCTCAAGCAATTTTACGCGGATCGATTTTTGCCATGGGAACGGCGCATTCGGTGACGATCTGCGCCGCCAGCAGCGGCTCTATTGCTTGCTCGTCGATTGCGAAAGCAAGCTCGATCGCCATGCCGATCGCCAACGGCCGCCGTCGGACCGGGACATGGTTCATATCCAATACATGCAGAGCGATCGGCCAGAGGCGCCTGACGTAGCTGATGGGCAGGGCGCCGGGCTGGTCGCCATCGGTCAGCCGTGGCTTACCGAACTGCGGATCGCCGATGGTGGCCGCGACATGGCGAAACGTATCGAGGACCGTCTCCTGCGACAGAACCGCGCCCTGGTTTCCGGCGGCGCTATAGGTGAGCGCCAGCAGTGAATCATGGCTTTCAAGCAGGAAGGCATTCGTCAGATTGCCCGAGTAAAAGCGAGATCCATCCCTTGTTTCAATGATGATGAGATCGGCGCCGTCGCGGCATTGTCCTGCTTCAGCCACATTGAGGGCGGCAAGAACACAGGAGAATCCGCCGATTGATCCGAGCGCCGCCAGTAGATCGATCTTCCGAAAACGGCCGTCTTGGGCCATTTGCTGATGGATCCGGTCGAGGAGCGAGCGGGCCACGAGCCTCGGGCCATGCAAAGGATTGGTGGCTTCGTGCCGACGTGGATCGTCCCGCACAGCGCTTTGCGCATGGGTGTCCATTTCCTCCGGCTGAGGGGAGGCGGAAGAGGCGTGCGGAGTGGTTCTTCGGCCGAATGTCGGAGTTTTCATGCGGTGCAATCTGATGATGAAGCCATTAACGTTTGGTTATGTCGGCGGAGCGAAAGATGGTTTGCTTAACCAATCCCTATTCGCCAGGCCTCCTCTTGACGGGAAACGCACTTGGCGGCCGTCCGGCCAGCGCCTAAGATCAGGCAACCTATTCGGGAGGGCGTTATGCGGCACAGAGAAGATCATGCGGATCATGACCACCACCGCCACCATCACGACAATCACTATTCCGACATGCAAGCCCGCGTCAAAGCGCTGGAAACGCTGCTGACGGAGAAGGGGTTGATCGATCCGGCGGCGATCGATGCGATTGTCGAGACTTACGAGACGAAGGTGGGGCCGCGTAACGGCGCGCATGTTGTCGCCAAAGCCTGGAGCGATGCCAACTTCGCGGACTGGCTGAAACGCGATGCGACCGCGGCGATTGCCAGTCTCGGTTACACCGGCCGGCAGGGCGAGCATATGCGCGCCGTCTTCAATACGCCCGACACCCATAACCTCATCGTCTGCACGCTCTGCTCCTGTTATCCCTGGTCGGTGCTCGGCCTGCCGCCAGTCTGGTACAAGGCGCCGGCCTATCGCTCGCGCGCCGTCATCGACCCGCGCGGCGTGCTTGCCGAATTCGGGCTGGTGCTGACTGAGGAGAAGAAGATCCGCGTCTGGGATTCGACGGCGGAGTTGCGTTATCTCGTCATCCCCGAGCGGCCCAAGGGTACGGAAGGCATGGACGAAGCCGCATTGGCCGGTCTCGTCAGCCGCGATGCGATGATCGGGACGGCTGTTGCAGGCAGCCCGGAGGCTCTGTCATGAACGGACCGCATGATCTCGGCGGGCAGATGGGTTTCGGGCCTGTCGCGCCCGAGAAGGACGAGCCCTATTTCCATGCCGAATGGGAAAAGCGGGCGCTCGGCATCACGCTTTCCTGCGGCGCTTTCGGGGCCTGGACGATCGATGAAAGCCGGCATGCGCGCGAAAATATTCCGCCCGCCGATTATCTCGCGGCGAGCTATTACGAGATCTGGATCCGTGGCGTCGAAACGCTGCTCGAACGGCACGGCTTTGCGACGCGCGAAGAGCTTTCCAGCGGGCAGAAGCTGCAGGCGGGCTCCACGCCGAAGCGGGTGCTGAAGGCGGAGATGGTGCCGGCGGCTCTGGCCAAAGGCGGGCCTTGTGATCGTCCTGTCGAGGCCGCTCCGCTCTTCGTGGTCGGTGAGACGGTTCGGACGAAGAATTTCAATCCGGCCACCCATACGCGTCTGCCGCGTTATGCCAGGGCCAAGACCGGCATCGTCGAAGCTGTGCAGGGTTCCTTCGTCTTTCCTGACGACAATGCCCATGGCAAAGGCGAAAACGCGCAATGGCTTTATACCGTCGTCTTCGACGGCACGGAGGTGTGGGGCGAGGGCACGGACCCGTCACCGTCACTGACGGTCTCGATCGATGCATGGGAGAGCTATCTTGAGCGTGTGTGAAAACCCCTCTCAGCTCTCGCAATCGCCTGATCTGCCGAAGTCGCCGGAGGGCGATCCTGTTTTCCCTGAGCCCTGGGCGGCGGAAGCCTTCGCCATGACTGTGCAGCTGCACGAAAAAGGCCTTTTCACCTGGAGCGAATGGGCTGCCTCTCTCTCGAAGGAATTGCATCAGCCAGGTCGAGCGGAAGACGGCAGCGATTATTTCGACCGCTGGGTGGTGGCCCTTTCCGCACTCCTGGTCAGTCGCGGCGTGGCGGATGCCTCCGTCATCTCAGATCTGCAGAAGAGCTGGCAGCGGGCGGCCGAGGCGACGCCGCATGGCAAGCCGATCGAGCTTGCCAATGATCCGTTGCGAAAATCATGACGGGAACTGCCGGTAGCACTCCTCGGCCACCGCGCGCAGCGTTTCGCGGGAGATTTCGCCGGTGACGGCGTAGCCGAGTTCGCCGTCGATCCAGTAGAAGGTCTCGACATTGCCCGAGGAGGCGAAGCGGAAGCTGGTCGTGCGGTTTTCGGCGTTGCGGCCGACCAGGACGGTCAGGCGTTCGCCGGTCTGGTTCTCGTACATGAACATGGCGCCCGGTCGACCGTCGACCGGCAGCAGGCGGCCGCCGACCAGCTTGAAGCCGAGCGGCTGCAGGCTCGGGATTTTGAGGTTTTCGATTGCCAGGCGCTTGCCGAGCCAGGTGGCGAGGTGGGCCTCCTCGTCGGCAAAGACCTCGACGGGATGGCGAACTTCGGCGGCATAGACGGCAAACGCCGTCTCAGCCTGTTTCGGCAAGGTTTCGGAGCTGGCAAGCTGCAGTTCCGGCTTTTCCAGAAGGGAGGGGCCATAATGGCCGCTGACGGCGCCGAGCGCGAAGACGAGAAGGGCCGAGGCGGCGATCGCCCAGCCTTTGCGCTTTGACGACACGCTGTGCGGGGGAATGACGAGCAAGGGATCGATGTCTTTTGCCTTTTCATAACCTGAAAACAGCGACCGGATGCCCGTGTTCTGCGCCTGCCATTCGGCGACCATCGTCGCCTCGTCGGGATTGTCGGCGAGGTAGGCTTCGATGCGCGCGCGGGCCGTTTCCGGCAGTTGGCCGTCGGCATAGGCGTGGAGATCGGCTTCGGTGACGATCGGGTCGGCTTCGTTCATTTCGGTCTCCGAAGCGTAATGACGTTGTCGGCCTTCAGCCGCTCGGCGACGCGCTGGCGGGCGCGCGACAGGCGGGACATGACGGTGCCAATCGGGATATCGAGGGCGGTGGCGACCTCGCCATAGGTATATCCCTCGATGACCACGAGCATCAGCACGGCGCGGTGCTCCTCCGAAAGGCTGTTCAGTGCGTTGTCGAGCCGCGCGCGTTCCAGCGGATCGACCGGCGGTTCGGGTGCGGCGATATCGGCCGCGGCGTCGAACTCGACGAGGCCGTCGCGCGCCTTGCCGCGCCGGCCGTTGCGATAGAGATTGGTCATGATGGTCAGGACCCAGCCGCGCAGGTTGAGGCCGCGCCACTGGCCGCGGCGCGTCAGAATCTTCTCGACGCAATCCTGGAGCAGGTCCTCGCCATCGGCATCCGAGCGCGTCAGGCTGCGCGAATAGCGCCTGAGCGAGGGCAGGAGGGCCAGGATCTGGCCCTCGAAACTGTCGGGTGCGGGTGTTTTCACGCCAGCCGTTCTCTTTTGATCGAGGCCTGTGCCATCAAGGCCCCCGTGATCAAGGTTTGGCGAGTTCCCAGTTGCCGCCGACGCCGTCGCCGGTGATGTCGCCGGCCTTCTTGTCCTTGACCCAGTAGTAGAGCGGCATGCCGTCCTTGGCCCATTGCTTCTTACCATCCTTACGGTCGATGATCGAATATGCACCATCGGCCTTGGCATCGGAAGCGGCCATCAGCGGTGGCCAGTTCTTGGCGCAGTCGTCGTTGCAGTTGGAAACGCCCTTGGCGTCCTTTTTGAAGGTGTAGAGGGTCATGCCGTTTTCGCCGGCCAGCACCTTGCCCTTGGCGGATTCGACTTCCTTGACGGGAGCGGCTGCAAAAGCAGCGGTCGCGGCAAGGGCGGCGGCAGCCACGACGGACAGGAATTTCACGGATGTCATGATGTCTCTCCTTGGGTTGGGCACGCAATACTGCGATACCGGAGATGAGACACGGGACGAGGCGATTTTATTCCCGGCTGAGCGAAAGTTTTTCGCGGAAAATGGCGGGTTGCGGCGAGGCACACCGGGATGCGATCTGCTCGACGAAGGTGGACGTCTTCGCTGTCGCCGCCGGTTATTTACATCATGCTGATTTGCGGATATTCTATATCCTTAATTTGGTTCGCCGAACCAGCCATTACGAGTTGCTGAATGATCCTGAAAAGCCAGGTCGAGTGGGCGCTGCATTGTTGCGCCGTTCTCGCGGGCCTGCCCGAGGGCAGGTATCTCTCCACCAAGGCGCTCGCCGAGCTTCATGGTCTGCCGAAGGAATATCTCTCCAAGGCGCTGCAAAGCCTTTCGCAAGCCTCGCTCGTCGATACCACGCTCGGCCCGAGCGGCGGCTACAGGCTTGCAAGATCCTCCTCCGAGATCAATTTCCTCGACATTGTCGAGGCGGTCGAGGGAAAGGCGCGCAGCTTCACCTGCACGAATATCCGGGAGAACAATCCGTGCCGGCCAGCAGGCTATTGCGACAGCAAGCCTTGCGCGGTTGCACGCGTCATGTGGGAAGCTGACGAGGCCTGGCGCGATACGCTGAGGCGCGTGCGGCTCTCCGATCTCGTCGGCACCTTGTCCGAGGAGGTGCCGGCCGATATCTGGCAAAGCACGTTCCAATGGGTGCTCCAGCGTGCCGGCTGATCACGCCCTGAAAATGGTCCTGATGGTCTTCAGGATGGCGTGCGCGTTGTGAGCTTGTTCCGCAGGCCGGGCTGTGCCGTCGCGGAAGCGTTCGGCGCGGCCGGCGAGGGCTTCGGCGATCTCTTCGGCCAAAGCGGGGCGTTCGGTGAGCAGCGGCGCGAAGGCCTCCTGGTCGATTTCATAGACCGTCACCGGGGTCAGGGCCTCCAGGGCGCAGACCTCCTGCATGCCGGCAAGAAGGCCGGTCTCGCCGAAAAAATCGCCTGGCGCAAACCGCCCGCGCTCTTCGCCTTCGCGCCGCGCCACGATGATGCCGGCGCGCACCATCATCAGCGAGGGCAGCATCTCGCCCTCCCGCACGATCACATCGCCTTTGCGGAACTGCCGGACCGTGGTGGTCTCGGCGAGCTTCTGCTTCTCATCCGCCTTCAGTGTCGCAAAGACCGGAATGGCTTCGATCAGCGCAAGCGGCGTAACGCTCGGCGGCCTGGCGTTTTCTTCCGTCGGCAGATCGGTGGTCAGGACATTGGCCGCGGGTGGAACGGCCAGAAGCAGGCCGGCGGATTTGCAATGGCGATAGACGAGATCGAGCACCTCGTTTCGCGCCGGCACGCGCTGGCTGGGGCTCGTCACCCGGAACTGCAGCTCGACTTCGAGCGCGGTGGCATCCAGCCCCTTCAGCGCCACGACGGGCGGCGGCTCGCGCACGATCGAATTGCAGCTCGTGAGAGCAGAGAGCATGATCTGGCGGATCGATGCTGGCATCCGCGTCGGGGCGATCCGGATGGTAAGGATCAGCAGATGCGTCTCATCCGGCCGGCTGACATTGGTCAGGCCGAGTTTCGCCAGAAAGCTGTTCGGCAGGACGACGATATTGTTTGCGCTGGTCAGGATGTGTGTCGCGCGCCAGTTGCTTTCGACGACGCGCCCTTCCGTGCCGTCGCTCAACAGGATCCAGTCGCCGATGACATAGGGCCGGCCGAGCGTCAGCGCGATGCCGGAAAAGACGTCGGCGAGCGTGTTCTGGAGCGCCAGACCGAGAATGATGGCGACCACGCCCGATGTCGCGACGAGGGTTCCGATCGGCACGCCGAAAACGAAGGCGAGGATCGAGAGCGCCATGCCGATATAGACGACGCCGATGACGAGATCCTGGAGCAGGCGGGCCTCCCGAGGGCTGCCCTCCAGCACCAGATACAGCCTGATGAAGCCGATGACGGCCCATGCCAGGTGAACCCACCAGAGCGATTTCGCGAGAACGACGAGCAGGGCCTGCGGATCTTCCGAGTCATATCCCTGAAACCGGTGAGGCTCGATGCCGCTGCCGACGATGATCAGCGTCATCAGGCCAAAGAACAGGATCTGCACCACCAGCCGCGTCGTCGGCCGCTGGCGGGAGAGCAGATGCCAGACAACGATGCCGGCGAAGCCGACTATTATGAGCGATATCAGAGGCTTGCCGAAGAGCGCGTCGTAGATCATCTCTCTCTGTCTCCGGGAGGGCGGGCGGCACATGATTGAGCATGTCGGCCACCCGCGCAAGCGGCGGGCTCTGCGCGGGCAACTATTTGCGGAGCGTCAGTTCTGCAGCGGGAAGGTCAGTTCCTTCTGATTGGTGTCGACGACGAAGACGGCGAGCAGGCGGGCGGGCTTGGTCTCGCTGCCGTTGGCGCTGGCGCCATGACGGTCGCCCGGCATTTCCGAGAAACTCTCTCCGGCCTGATAGACCTTGACCGGCCCGTCATTGACCTGGCTGCGGATCGATCCTTCGAGCACGGTGGCGTAGATGAAGGCCGTGTCCGGGTGGGTATGGCCTTCGGAGAAGCCACCCGGGCCGTATTCGACCAGCACGCCCTTGATGCTCTTGCCCGGCACGTTCGGCAGTTCGTGCTCATAGACAAGCGTCACCTTCGCGGACTTGCTGCTGTCGTTGGCGGCGGCGCCGGTGGCTGTGAGAAAGGCGAGGGCGGCGGCGATGATCGATGCTCTGATCATGGGGATCTCCTTTGTTGCTGGGGTGAAGAGGATGTGCTCGGGCGGAGCGTCCTGAGACAAGCAAATCACTTCGACTGGGCTGATTTGGCGAACCACTCTTCGAAGGTGATCGAACCGAGCCGCGGATTGTCATCTGAGACGAGCGACTGATCGTTCAGTCTCGCGCCGAAATATCGCGCCTCGGCATCGGCCTCGACGGTTCTCGAGTCTTTTGTCGCCTTCAGGTAGCGGGCGACGAGTTCGCTGAGGCGGGCCCGTTCCGGACCTGCTATCTCGACCGTGGTGTTGGCAGGAGCTGAGAGCGCCACGTCGGCCATGGCGTCGGCCACGTCGTCGGAAGCGATCGGCTGGACATAGGCCGGCGACAGGCGGACCGTCTGGCCGACAGTGCCGGATTGGGCGATGCCGTTCAGGAATTCCATGAACTGCGTCGAATGCACGATGGTATAGGGAATGCCGGACTGTTTGATCAGCTTTTCTTGGGCGAGCTTGCCGCGGAAATAGCCGCTTTCCTGCAGGCGCTCGGTGCCGACGACCGAAAGGGCGATATGGTGCTTGACGCCTGCGGCCTTTTCGGCGGCGAGAAGATTGCGTCCCGAGGTCTCGAAGAATTCGAGCACGGCCTTGTCCTCGAAAGAGGGCGAATTGGCAAGGTCGAGCACGACTTCGGCGCCGGCAAGCGCTTCCGCCAACCCTTCTCCGGTGATCGTGTTGACGCCGGAGTTCGGCGAGGCGGCGATCACCTCATGGCCGCGCTTGCGCAGGCGTTCGACAGTCTTCGAACCGATGAGGCCGGTTCCGCCGATGACGACGATTTTCATAATGGATCTCCCTTCGCTGCCGGGCTGCGGCAGCGTCAAAACTGAATCTTCTCAATGAATTGCGAGGGTTAGTTCAGACCGGCCTTATCGAGGCCGTAGGCCTTGTCGGCCGTGCCGGGCACGGTCTTGAAGCCGACATTGACGCGGTTCCAGGCATTGATGGCCATGACGACGAAGGTCAGGTCGGAGATTTCCTTCTCCGAAAGCTGGCCGCGAACCTGTTCGTAGATCTCGTCGGGAACACCGCCCTCGGGAAGTTTCGTCAGGGCTTCGGTCCAGGCAAGGGCTGCGCGCTCGCGGGGAATGAACAGGTTCGATTCCCGCCAGATGGCGACGTGATAGATCCGCAGCTCGCTCTCGCCATGGATCTTTGCCTGCTTCACATGCATGTCGAGGCAGAAGCCGCATCCGTTGATCTGCGAAGCCCGGATTTCGACGAGCGCCTGCAGCTTCTCGTCGATCACGCTGCTCTTCAGTGCCATGCTGAATTCCATGAATTTCTTGAAAAGCTCGGGGGACTGCTGGGCGTAGTTCAATCGCTGGGTCATGTCTTTCTCCTCTGATTAAGGATATTTAATATCCTTATGGATAAAATATATCCGTAATTGCTGGACTGTAAAGCCATTCTCACCTAGTCTGGCGGCATAAAGCCTATGCGCAAAAGTATGAGGGGGCTGTCATGGATATCGTTTCGGCATTGCGGACCTTTCAGCGCGTCGTGGAGACGGGCTCGTTTTCAGCCGCCGCGCATGATCTCGACGTGACCCAGCCGGCGGTCTCGCGGCAGGTCGCTGCACTCGAAGGCCATTTCAACACGCGCCTTCTGCATCGCACGACGAGCGGCCTGTCGCTGACGGCGGAGGGGGAACGAATGCTGCCGATGGCGCTCAGGATTCTGGAAGCGGTGGAGGAGCTTGGCGATGCCACCGGATCGGATGGAGCGGTCGCTTCGGGCAAGGTCAGGCTCAGCGTTCCGGCACCGCTCGGCCTCTATCTAAGCGAGAGGCTGGGCGATCTTCTAGCTGCCCACCCGAAGCTCTCGGTCGAGCTGCTCTTCAGGGAGCAGAGTTCTCACATGATCGAGGAGCGCCTGGACCTCGAAGTGCGCCTTGGGCCGGTCGCCGACAGCAGCCTCGTCTGCCGGCGGATCGGCTGGACGACGGCCTTCCTCGTCGCCTCTCCCGCCTATCTCGCACGCAGGGTGGCGCCGCGCGCTCCGAAGGATATCAAGGACCATGAATGCCTGTGCTACGGCAGGGCAGGCGAGGCCAACATATGGTCCTTCTCGAACGGCTCGGAGGACATGACCGTCCGGATCTCGCCGCGGCTGACCGCCTGCAACGCAGTCGCCATTCACAGGGCCGCCCTTGCCGGCGCGGGCCTCGCGGTGCTCTCCCACATCATCGCCATGCCCGACATCGCCGCCGGCCGGCTCATCCCGGTGATGAAGGATTTCCAGCCGAGCCGGCTGCCGGTCACCGTCGTCTATCCCTCGCGACGCAACATGCCGCTGCGCGTCAAGACTGTTCTGGATTTTCTGATGAATGCGATGGCGCAGGATCCATTCATGTGCGCAAGCGGCGCGGACCGGGGCTGGAACGGATGAGAGCAGGGATCTGCCGCCACGGCCCTGGCGCATCAGTTTCCGCCTTGCCTAAGTCAGGCGAATCCTGCCAAGTCATGCAATCATGCAATTTGCGCCGCAACAAGACGAAGCCCTCAAGGCTGTTTCGAAATGGCTGAACGAAGGGCGCTCGCCGCTTTTTCGCCTGTTCGGCTATGCCGGAACCGGCAAGACAACGCTTGCCCGGCATTTTGCCGAGAATGTCGATGGCGACGTGCTGTTTGCCGCCTTCACCGGCAAGGCCGCGCAGGTGCTGCGCTCACGCGGCGCTTCCAACGCCAAGACCATCCATTCGTTGATCTATCGCCCGCGCGGCGAGGAGGCGGTCGAAGACGAGGAAACCGGCAAAACCTCGATCGCGCCGATGTTTGCGATCAACCGGCAGAGTCCGGTCGCGAAAGCGGCGCTGATCATCGTCGACGAATGCTCGATGGTGGACGAGGCACTCGGCAAGGATCTGATGAGCTTCGGCACGCCGATCCTGGTGCTCGGCGATCCCGGCCAACTGCCGCCGGTTTCGGGCGGCGGCTACTTCACCAATCAGGATCCGGATTACCTGCTCACCGACATTCACCGCCAAGCGCGCGACAATCCGATCATCAAGCTCGCCATGCAGGTGCGCGAAGGCAATGAGATCATGTATGGCGACTACGGCACGGCCAAGGTGATCTCGAAGAACGAGGTGACGCAGGATCTCGTGATGAAAGCCGATCAGGTGCTCGTCGGCACCAACCGGACGCGGCGCCGCTACAATCAGCGCCTGCGCGAGCTGAAAGGCTTCAATGCCGATTATCCGCAGACCGGCGACAAGCTCGTCTGCCTCCGCAACGATCCGGCCAAGGGCTTGCTCAACGGCTCGCTCTGGCAGGTGATGACCTCGTCCAAGGAAACGACCAAGCCCGGCATCAATCTGCTGGTGCGTCCCGAGGACGACGACATGGATCGCGGGGCGGCGAAGATCAAGCTGTTGAAGCAGGCCTTCGAGGATGTCGAAGGCGAGATCCCGTGGAATACCCGCAAACGCTACGACGAGTTCGACTACGGCTATGCGCTCACCGTTCACAAGGCGCAGGGTTCGCAGTGGGACGACGTCGTGCTGTTCGACGAGAGCTGGGCCTTTCGTGATACGCGGGAACGCTGGCTCTATACCGCGATCACGCGCGCGGCGGAGACGCTGACGATCGTTCGCTGAGCGGATTGGCGGGGAAGCGACGGTGGCGGCCGTCGGGGCGTGGTTCGTGCTTCAGGCTTGCACGATGCCGAGCAGAACGGCCTTGGCGATCGCCTGGAAGCGGTTGTTGGCGCGGAATTTCAGGATGATTCCGGCTTCGAGATCCCTGGTCTCGTCATGCTTCAGGTCGAGCGCCCGGGCGATGCGCTGGGTGGAATAGCCTTCTGCCATCAGTTCCAGACAGCGAAGTTCCCGCGGGGTGAGGCTGGAACTGTCCTGATTGTCGTTGAGCGGCTGAGTCTCGATGCTGTCGTCGAAATCGAGGAGATCGCCGACCTGCTGGAGCTGGCGGTGCAGCGTCGACATCTCGGCCGTCAGTTCGCGCTTGCGCGCCTGCAGGGCCTCGCGGAACATCGCTTCGGCCCTTTCCTGCGAATCGGCTTTGCGAAGTTCGTCCATCAGTTCCTGGATGACGGCAATCGGCATGCCCGTCTCGCGACAGACGGTAATGACCGCCATACGCATCACATCGTCTTGTCCGTAGACCCGCATCAGGCCGATGCGATTGGCCGAAATCAACCCTTTTTCTTCGTAAAAATGCAGTGTCCTGTGCGTAACGCCGAATGCGTTAGCCATATCGGCAATGGGCACGGGACCGTCTGGCAGATCCGGCGGCAGCGCGGCCGAAGGCAGAAACCGGTATTTCGACCGGGCCTCCGACGCAATACCGGCGGTAGCAAACAGGCGTTTGGAACCGTCTGGCATGAACCCTCCTAGGGCATCGTGTTGCACCTCATGCTGATTTGCCAGTTGCTTCCCAGGCGCGGCGAGTGGGGTTTTCCTCTAGGCATTCTATCGTGGGAAAGAAGCAGTACGCGGCGTACGTTTACGCGATACAATGTCCACGTTATGCGTGAACGATCTTTTTTATAAGTGCTAAAAATAATCTCTTTTAAATGGGATAGCAACGTGACGGCATATTTTACGCCGGTTGTCGGGTGTGCTGCAGCAAAATATCTGCTGCACTGCGGCATCTGCTGGTCGTCTTCAAAGGCGATGGGAATTACTATTTGCGGTACGCGCGGGTGCGCCCATCAGCGATCTTCATCGCATCCATCTGCGAATCTCGTTGGCCATCGCACGGCACTTGGCTTAAAAGCAGGCCTGTTATTTCCGTGACCGATGGATGCCCGCCATGCCCGCCAAGCTTTCCGTGAACCTCAACGCCATCGCCATGCTGCGCAACCGGCGCGATCTGCCCTGGCCGAGTGTCGAAGCGCTCGGGCGGATCGCCCTTGCAGCAGGCGCCAGCGGCCTGACGGTGCATCCGCGCCCCGACCAGCGCCATATCAGATTTTCCGACCTGCCCGTCATCCGCAACCTGATCGACGACGAATTCCCGAAGGCCGAATTCAACATCGAGGGTTATCCCACAGAGGAATTCCTCGATCTCTGCGCGGGTGCCGCGCCCGAGCAGGTGACGCTGGTGCCGGACGACCCTTCGCAGGCGACCTCCGATCATGGCTGGGATTTCCGCAAGCACCAGGCATTCCTCACCGATGTCGTCGCACGGCTGAAGACGATGGGATGCCGTGTCTCGCTTTTTGCCGACGGCGATGGCGATGTGGAAGCGGTCAAGATCGCCAAGACGGTCGGCGCCGACCGGATCGAACTCTACACCGGCCCCTATGGCGGCTGTTACGACGCTCCGGAACGCGCTGCGCCGATCCTCGAAGCACTGGGGAAGACGGCGGATGCGGCGCTGGCGACCGGCCTTGGCGTCAATGCCGGGCATGATCTGACGGTGGCAAACCTGCCTGATCTGGTGAAGCGTATTCCCGATCTCGCCGAAGTCTCGATCGGCCACGGGCTGACTGCGGATGCACTGGAATATGGCATGGCGGAAACGGTTCGGCGGTTCTGCAGGGCTTGTGGTCAGAAGGTTTGATTGAGGGGTAGCTTCCTTCGTGACGCGTCATCCGTGAGTGACTCATCTGAGGTAACGAGGTTTTCTCATTCAAAATCAGACCGCTCATCCCTGCGACAAGCGCAGGGATGAGCGGAATGTTCAATGGGCAGCGCTGCCAGCCGCCGTCAGCGCAGCCTTATGCGCCACGAAGAAATCCTTCAGCGGCTGCGGCTGCCTGCCCGTCAGCTTGGCGAAGTCTCCGGTGACGATTGCAAATTTGCCGGCGCGGGTGTTGGCGTCGGCGGAGACCAGCATGTCGGCGATGAAGCCGGGCAGGCCGGCGCCGCGGATGCCCTGGCCGAGCTGCTCGTCCGTGACGTCGACCACGTCGAGCGGCTTGCCTGATGCTTCGGAGACGGCGGCGGCGACCTGCCGGTTGGTCAGCAGCTCGGTGCCGGTCAGCGTATAGGTGGTGCTTTCGGAGGCGCCGGAGGCAAGGGCTGCGGCGATCGCCATGGCGCAGTCGTCACGCGCGATGGTCGCGATCTTGCCGTCGCCCGTGGCGGTGTACCATTTGCCGCCCTGCAGGTTGTGCGGCATCGCGTGCAGGTAATTGTCGTGATACCAGGCGTTGCGGAAAATCGTATAGGCGACGCCGCTTGCCTTGACGGCGTTCTCGCTGCCGAGGTGATCGGGTGCGAAGACGACGAGCGAATCATCCGGCGCCGGCATCGAGGTATAGGCGATGTGCTTGACGCCCGCCTTGGCGGCGGCAGCGACGGCAGCCTTGTGCTGGACGAGCCGTTTGCCGGGGGTATCAAGCGCGTCGGTGCTGATGATCAGCAGCCGGTCGACGCCGGCGAAAGCCTTCTCCAGGCCGGCCGCATCATCGAAATCGGCCTTGCGGGTGACGACGCCCTTGTCTGCGAGAGCGGAGAGCTTCTCGGGGCTGCGCGTTGCCGCGACGATCCTGCCCGGGGCGACCTTATAGGTCTCGATGAGGTGATGGATGACACGCTGGCCGAGCTGTCCGGCAGCGCCGGTGACCAGGATGGTTTCGCTCATACGTCATTTCCTTCTGCGTTTGATGGTGGTCTCAAAAAGAGACTAACACTAGAATAGGAATTGACTTGCCGGTGTAAAGGAGGCAGTTTTTCGGCTGCAAGTTACCAAAAGGGAACCACCAGATGAGCGGCGAGGTCCTCAGCCTCAAGAACAGGATGCCGGGCATGCGGCGCGAGATCGATCTCGCCGGTCTCGATTTTTCCAATTGCCCGGTCCGGGACATGATGCAGCACATCGGCGGCAAATGGTCGACGCTGCTGCTGGAAGTGCTGGCGGCCGAACCCCGCCGCTTCGGCGAGTTGCGGCGCCTGCTCCCCGATATCTCGCAGCGCATGCTGACGCAGACGCTGCGCGACCTGCAGAGGGACGGTTATGTCAATCGCGAAGTGTTCCCGACCAAGCCGCCGAGCGTCGAATATTCGATGACCGATCTCGGCCGCTCGCTCTACCAGCCGCTGTCGCAGCTTCTGAACTGGGCGGAGATGAACCACGAAGCGGTGCGTGACGCCCGCCTGCGTTTCGATTCCGACAACAGTTAGAGCGGCTTACTGCCGCGACCTTCCGTCAAGAACAGCAGGAAGGCGAGCGCCGGGAAGGCGAAGCCGATCCAGGCCGTCATCGTCCAGCCGCCGGTCGCATAGGCCCAGCCGCCGAGCGCCGAGCCGAGCGCGCCGCCGGCAAAGAAGGTGGCCATGAAGAGGCCGTTCAGCCGGCTGCGGTGTTCCGGGTTCAAGCCATAAATGGCGCGCTGGCCGCAGACGAGATTGGTCGTGACGCCGAAATCGAGCGTGATCGCGGCCACTGTCAGAAGGATCAGGGCGGTGAGCGAGCCGTCGCTTGCGAAATGGCCGATCAGGAAGGACGTCATGCCGAGCAGCATGGCGATGGTCGAGGCGATCTTCGTCATGCCGCGGTCGGCGAGCCGGCCGGCGATCGGAGAGGCGATGGCGCCGGCGGCACCGGCGAGCGCAAAGAGGGCGATGCCGTTCTGCGTCAGGCCGAAGGCCGGGCTTGCGAGCAGCAGCGGCGTCGTCGTCCAGAACAGGCTGAAGGCGCCGAACATGCCGGCCTGATAGAGGGCGCGGCGCTGCAGCACGCGCGAGGTCAGCGCCAGATGCGCCATGGAGGCGAGCAACTCACCATAACCGAGCTTCGTCTTCGGCAGGCGGACCGGCAGGTTGGCGCGCAGGACGGCGGCGAGCACGAGCATCAGCGCCGCCGTGACGTAATAGACCATGTGCCAGGAGGACGCCTCGGCGACGAAGCTTGCGAAGGGCCGCGCCAGCATGATGCCGCAGAGCAGGCCGCTCATGACATTGCCGACGACCTGGCCGCGCGTCGCATCGGGTGCCATGTTTGCGGCAAAGGGAACCAGAACCTGAACGGCGACCGAGGAGAGGCCGATACAGAGCGAGGCGGTGAGGAAGGCCGTGGGCGTCGACGACAGTGCCGCGCCGATCAATGCAACGGCAGAGACGGCGATCAGCATCAGTACCAGACGGCGGTTTTCGGTGAGGTCGCCGAGCGGCACGATGAGCAGCAGACCGAGGCCATAGCCGATCTGCGTCAGCGTCACGATCAGGCCGGTTGCGGCCGGCGTGAAGCCGAGTTCGGTGCTGATCGGGCCGGCAAGCGGCTGGCCGTAATAGAGATTGGCGGCCACCAGCCCGCAGGCGGCGGCGAAAAGGAAGGTGAGCCAGGGAGATAGCGCCCGTGGAATGGCCTTATCCGGCGTGGTGGCTGAAACGCTCATCAGAAACTCCGGTATGATTGAAAAATTTAGTGGCAAATCGTCCTGCCGCCACCCGTTTCCCGCCGGGGAAGTGCAGGGCACTCGGGGGAGTATCAGGTCACCAGCTTTATCGCGGCTTCGGCCGCCGCCGCCATTTGCTCACCGCTGCGTCCCGTCTTGCCGATGACGCGCATGCCCTTGGTGAGGCAGAGCAGGGCAAGTGCTACTCCCGATACATCGAGATCAGCCGAAATCGAGCCGTCGGACTGGCCGAGGCGGATGAGGTCGGCGAGAAGTGTCTCGTCGGTCGCAAAGGCGGTGGCGACCCGCTCGGCGGCCTCTTCGTCGAAGAGCGCGAGATCGCCGGCGCTGCCGACGACGAGGCAGCCCTGCCTGCCGATCTGCCCGTGCGAGGAGGAGGCAAAGAAGGTGATCAGTGCATGAAGCTTGTCGCGGCCGGTCTCGACGCCGGCAAGTTTCGCGTAGAGCAGGCCGCGGCGTACGGCGCGGTAGCGATCGAAGGCGGCCAGGAAGATGCCGCGCTTGTCGCCGAAGGCCTTGTAGACGCTGCCTGACGCAAGCCCCATGGCTTCTGTGAGTTCGCTGATCGAGGCGGCGTTGTAGCCGCGCTCGGAAAAGACGCGGAGGGCCGCGTCGAGGGCGGCGTCCGCGTCGAATTCCCGCGGACGGCCGCGGCCCCGGGGCTTATCTTGATGGTCGAGGGTCGTTGCTGTCATGTCCGCCTAATTAGGAAATGATCATTTCCAAATCAAGCGAAATTTTGCGACGCAGCAAGCCGGCGGGTGACGTCATAAGGCAAGAACCCAGTTTTGGCCGTTGGCCTCCGGACCGAACATCCGATGTCTCTCCTCGGAGACAAGGCGAAAGCCTGTTTTGACATAGATGGCGCGGGCGGTTTCCAGCATGTCGTTAGTCCAGAGCTGGAGCTCGCTGTAGCCCTTCTGCCTGCAAAAGCGGATGCACTCGTCGACCAGCAGCTTGCCGAGTCCAAGGCCGCGGGCTGATTTGTCGACATAAAGCAGCCGCAGCTTGGCGATGCCGTCGCCGCCATTGGTGACGAGGACGGAGCCGACATTGATACCGCCGCGTTCGGCAATCCAGCAATATTCGAGCGCCGGATCGAAATTGGCGAGGAACTTTCCGGCGACCTCGGCGACCAGCGCCTCGAAGCGCAGATCCCAGCCATATTCTTCGGTATAGAAGCGGCTCTGGCTCTGGATGATCCAGCCGATATCGCCGGCGCGGTGGGCGCGGATGATGGCGGGCGCCGGTTTTGCCGTGGGGTCCAGCAAGGCGCGGATCGTGTGCATGGCGGAAACCGCCGCTTCCGGTTCGCCGCTCGCCAGAGTGTCGAAACGGGCGGCGATCTGGGCATTGGCGCGGCGGCCGAGTTCCTCGAACTCCTCCCGTCCCCGGTCGGTGACATTGATGATTTGACTGCGCAGATCGGCCGGATCGGGATCGGTCCTGATCAGCCCCTCGGTGCGGAAACGCTTGAGGATGCGGCTGAGATAGGCCGGATCGAGATGCAGGTCGCCGGCAAGTGCCGTGGCGCTGACGCCGTCATGCGAGCCGATCTCGAAGAGGATACGGGCATCCGTCAGCGTATAGGGCGAGTCGAGATAGGCCTTGTTCAGGAGGCCAAGGAAATTGGTGTAGAAGCGGTTGAAATCGCGGGCGGTTTCGATGAGGGCAATGTCGGACATGGAGATCTCCAAAGGGAGATCTCGTCAGGTTGCTGACAAGGCCCGCCACCCACATCTCCGCCATGCTCGGGCTTGTGCCTTAAGCATCTATGCCGGTCGATGGGGCAGCAGATCCTCGGCACAAGGCCGAGGATGACGTCGAGTAAAGACGATGCGTGTCTACAAACTGACAAAAGTCTCCGATGAAGACTCTTGTCATGCATTTAGTTGACTGAGTCAACAAAATCAGCCTGCCTCAGGCGGCTTCCTCTTCCACTTCTTCCTCTGCGCCAAGGGCGAATTCGACCGCCGCGCGGGCATGGATCGTCGTGGTGTCGAAGCCCGGCAGCGGCAGGCGGGTGGGGTCGAGGATCAGGCAGATCTCGGTGCAGCCGAGGATGATGCTGTCGGCGCCGTCGTCGACAGCGCGGTCGATGATATCGATCAGCTTTTCGCGCGAGCTGTCGTGCACCCTGCCGGCGCAGAGTTCATTGAAGATGATGTCGTGCACGGTGGTGCGGTCGGCGGCGTCGGGCACCATGATGTCGATGCCGTGACCCTTCATGCGCTCGGCGTAGAAGCCGTGCTCCATGGTGTAGCGGGTGGCAAGCAGCAGCGGGCGCTTACGTCCGTCGGCGCGCAACGATTTTGCCGTCTCGTCGATGATGTGGATCAGCGGCACGGAGATCCGGGCTGCGACCTCATCGGCGATCAGGTGCATGGTGTTGGTGCAGATGAGGACGCAGCCGGCGCCGGCGCTCTGCAGGCGTTCGGCAACATCGCCGAGGCGGCGGGCGGCGCCATCCCAGTTGCCGGCCTTCTGAAGGGCGACGATCTCCTCGAAATTGACCGAATGCAGAATGAGTTCGGCCGAGGCGAGGCCACCCTTGCGGGCGCGCACCATCTCGTTGACGAGACGATAATAGACCGCCGAACTTTCGAAACTCATGCCGCCGATCAGGCCGATCGTTTCCATCTCTTCATGCTCCCATGCTTCGAGTTTCGAGAATGATGCCGCAATGCCGGCGCGACGTGTTTGCGTTGTTTGTCCTGCGCCTCCAATATGTGCTATTATTTTGCGTGATTTTGAGTAATTGCGCAAAACTGGGGCGGAAGGTTTATTTCTCACACATGCTGGATGATCGCGACAGACGCATTCTCGATATGCTGCAGAAGGATGCAGGCATCTCCGTGACCGACCTTGCCGAGCGCGTGGCGCTTTCGGTGTCGGCCTGCTCGCGGCGCATCCAGCGGCTGGAGGAAAGCGGCCATATCGCCCGGCGCATCATCGTGCTCGATCGGGAGAAAATGGGTGTGCCGACGACGGTCTTCGCACTGGTGAAGACGGCGCACCATTCCGACGAATGGACGGAAAGCTTCCGCAGGATCATCAGCGACATTCCCGAGATCGTCGAGGCGCACCGGTTGACCGGCAATCACGATTACATCCTGAAGATCGTCCTGCCGCGCGTCGAACATTACGATGTGATCTACAAGCAGATCGTGCGCAAGCTTGAACTCTTCGACGTCTCGGCGTCGATCTCGATGGAAGAATTGAAACATGGAATGGCGATACCCGTGGGCTACGCCCGGTAAATGTCATTTGAAAGGGGCGTGGGTAGTATGAGCGATAGCGATATTCGGAGCTTTTTCATGCCAGGGGAAAAGCTTCTTTGGTCAGGGCGTCCCGCCCAAGGTTTTCTTTTGACATCGCGGGATTTCCTCCTTGTTCCGTTTTCGCTTCTCTGGGGTGGTTTTGCGATCTTCTGGGAAATCACTGCCATCAGCACGGAAGCGCCCGTTTTCACAAAATTATGGGGTATTCCATTCGTGCTTATGGGCCTGTACATCACGGCAGGACGCTTTTTCGTCGATGCGGCGGTGCGGGCCCGGACGGAATACGTGTTGACCGACAGACGCGTGATCATTCGCAGAAGTGGGCTCTTTCGACATTTGTCCACCAATCAGCTCGAACTTCTACCGTCGATCAGTCTTGAAGAAGGCGGCCGCGGCAGGGGCACGATCAAGTTCGGTGTGCCATCCAACAGGAGGAAGAGCGGCTGGACACCCGGCCTCGCCGACGAGCCCCAGCTTCTGGGGATCGACAATGCGCGACAGGTTTACAGCCTCCTGGAAAAAGCAAGATCGGAATGCCGGAGCCGATAATCCTCAGCGCCATCGATAACGATTAATTTAACTCGATGTGGAACGTTTTTCGATATATTATGTTCACCTTTGGTTCAGGAGGAAGGGAGGATATTCCTCCTCTTGGAGGAAGAGGAGAACAGTCATGAGAAAGCTGGCAATCGTCACGTTAGGCTTGATCATGGGTGCCCCCGGTGTCGCGCCGGTTCAGGCGTTTCCGGCTATCAACCCACCCAGGATCGAAGCACAGCAGCAGGTAGAGCAAGTGCAATGGCGTGGCCATGGCGGTCATTGGGGTGGTGGTTATCATGGAGGCGGGTATTACGGCCATCATCACAATGGATCAGGCTGGGGCTGGGCGCTCGGCGGTCTGGCCGTCGGCACCATCATCGGCGGCGCACTGGCGCAGCCCTATTACGGTTCGTATTACGGGTCGCCCTACGGCTATTACGGCTCGCCCTACGGCTACTACCGCAGGCCTTACGGTTATTACGGCGGCTACTATGGCAGGCCCTACCGGGCCTATGCGTCGTCCGCCTATTATGGAGGGGGCGGCGGTCACGAGAGCTGGTGCTATGCCCGTTATCGTTCGTACAGGGCGTACGACAACACCTTCCAGCCCTATCATGGGCCCCGTCGTCAGTGCGTCGGTCCCTATTGATAGGCACTGACGCATCTGTGTTATGACTTGGTTCCAAGCCGCCCAACGTCTTGCAGGCCGTTAAGCGGCCTTTTCGGCTGCGATCGGCGCAGGGGAGACATGCCAAAACGGCGGTTGCAACCTTCGCGGCGAAGGCCACATTGGCTTTCAGCGAAATGGCGCAGAAGGGGCAGGTCATGAGCGATCATCATGTCGTCGTTGTCGGCGGCGGTTTCGGCGGGCTGCAGCTCGTCAACGGGTTGAAGGGCGCAGGGGTACGGATCACGCTTGTCGACCGGCGCAACCATCATCTCTTCCAGCCGCTGCTCTATCAGGTGGCGACGACCATTCTCTCCACCTCGGAAATCGCCTGGCCGATCCGCCGCCTCTATGCCGACCGACCCGACGTGACCGTGCTGCTCGGCGAGGTCTCCGATGTCGACAGCGGCGCGAAGACGGTTTCGTTACGCAGCGGCATGACTCTGGGGTACGACACGCTGGTGCTGGCGACCGGGGCGACGCATGCTTATTTCGGCCATGACGAATGGGAGCCGGTGGCGCCCGGTCTGAAGACGCTGGAGGACGCGACGACGATCCGCCGGCGCGTGCTGCTCGCCTTCGAGAAGGCGGAGATGGAGGCCGATCCGGCCGTGCGCGATGCGCTGCTCACCTTCACCATCGTCGGCGCCGGGCCGACCGGGGTCGAGCTTGCCGGCATCATCGCCGAGCTCGCGCATTTCACCCTGCCGAAGGAATTCCGCAATATCGACACGCGCAAGACCCGCGTCGTGCTGGTCGAGGCCGGCCCGCGCGTGCTGCCGACCTTCGCCGAGGAGCTTTCGGCCTATGCGCAACAGGCGCTGGAGAAACTCGGCGTCGAGGTGCTTCTCGGCAAGCCGGTGACGGAGTGCGGCGCTGACGGCGTCAGGATCGGCGAGAGCTTTATCCCGAGCCGCACCATCGTCTGGGCGGCCGGCGTCACAGCTTCGCCGGCCGCCCGCTGGCTCGGCGTGCCGGCCGACCGGGCAGGGCGCGTCGTCGTCGAAAAGGATCTGAGTGCGCGCGGCCTGCCCGGCGTCTTCGTCATCGGCGACACCGCCTCGGTCCTGCGCGAGGACGGCAAGCCGGTGCCGGGCATCGCACCCGCCGCCAAGCAGCAGGGCGGCTACGTCGCCAAGGTCATCCGCGCGCGCCTCTCGGGCAAACCGGCCCCCGCGCCCTTCAAATATTGGCACCAGGGGAGCCTGGCGACGATCGGCCAGAGTGCGGCGATCATCGATTTCGGCCGGATCAAGCTCAAGGGCTGGATCGCCTGGTGGATCTGGGGCATTGCCCACATCTACTTCCTGATCGGCACCCGCTCGCGCTTCTCCGTCGCCTGGAGCTGGCTGTGGATCTACTTGAGCGGCCAGCACAGCGCGCGGCTGATCACCCAGCGGGAGACGATGCGGGAGGAGGGGTAGGGTGCGTCTTGGGGCAGATCGCAGATAGTGGGAGAGGGGAGTGCCTCACGGCACGTCGTCACCGGAAACCAACCCGGCGCCACGCCGCGAAAGCGACACACCCAAGCTTGACACATCTCCCCACACGCCCTTAGCATCCCGCCCGCGTCTCCCCACCACCGGGGCCGCATCCAGCCGTAACAACGGACAGAGGTTCCAATGCGCCGAGTCACTTCTCACGAAAATCACATCCGAATTTCTGAGAAGTTGGTGGTTCATGCGCACTTTGAATCTGGGCATCCTCGCCCATGTGGATGCAGGCAAGACTAGCCTTACCGAAAGACTGCTTTTCAACGCCGGCGTCATCGACAAGCTTGGCAGCGTCGATACCGGCAATACACAGACGGACAATCTCGAACTCGAGCGGCAGCGCGGCATTACGATCAGGGCCGCGGTCGTGTCGTTTGCGATCGGCGACAGGATCGTCAATCTGATCGACACGCCCGGCCATCCGGATTTCATCGCCGAGGTCGAGCGGGTGTTGGGATTGCTGGATGCGGCGGTCGTCGTCGTTTCGGCGGTCGAGGGCGTGCAGGCGCAGACGCGCGTGCTGGTGCGGGCGCTGCGGCGGCTCGGCGTTCCCTTCGTCTTCTTTGTCAACAAGGTCGATCGCCCCGGCGCTCGCTATCAGGAGGTACTGGAGGCGCTTGCCGCGCAGCTTTCGGTCCGCCCGGTCGCCATGTCCTCGGTCATCGATGCCGGGAGAAAATCTGCCCGGGTCGAGGCGCTCGCTCCGAGAGACGAGCCGCTTTTTTCGGCGCTCTGCGAGACGCTTGGGGAAAATGACGAGGCGCTGCTCGACGATTATGTGCTCGCCCCCGATCGGCTGACTAGGGAAAGGCTCGGGCGTTCTCTGGCCGATCAGGTGGCGAGGGGGCTGGTGCATCCGGTCTTTGCAGGTGCTGCGATGACCGGCGTCGGCGTGCCTGCGCTGACGTCGGCGATCGCGACGATCTTGCCCGAGCGGCGCCCCGATCCGGACGGTCCGGTTGCCGGCAAGATCTTCAAGATCGAGCGCGGCTGGGGCGGGGAAAAGCTCTGCTACATCTACCTGACCTCAGGCACGGTCCGGCTACGGCAATATCTGGATCTGCCGAAAGGCCCGGAACGGGTAACCGCGATCCAGGTGTTCGAAGACGGCCGAGTTGATGGCGCCGAGAGCCTCCACGCGGGAAAGATTGCGCGTGTCAGCGGCCTGCCCGGCGCTCGCATCGGCGATACGGTGGGCGGCGGTCCGCTCGCAGGCGGGCGGGTGCATTTCGCGCCGCCGACCCTCGAAACCCGCGTTCTTGCCCGCCGCCCTTCCGAGAAGGCTGCGCTCTGGCTGGCGCTGAACCAGATGGCCGAACAGGACCCGCTGATCAATCTGCGCCGCAACGAGGAGACGGACGAGGTCTTCATCTCGCTCTATGGCGAGGTGCAGAAGGAGGTGATCCAATCGACCCTGCTCACGGATTTCGGCGTCGAGGCAAACTTGGAGGAAAGCACGGTTATTTTGGTCGAGAGGCCCGTCGGCACCGGAGCAGACCTGCAGCTCCTCTTCAAGGAGCCCAATCCGTTTCTCGCCACCATCGGCCTGCGCGTCGAGCCGCGACCGCCCGGGGCGGGCAACAGCTTTGCGCTTGAAGTGGATGTCGGCCAGATGCCGGCCGCCTTCTATCGGGCGGTCGAGGAAACCGTGTTCGACACGCTGAAGCAGGGCATTTCGGGCTGGCAGGTCATCGATTGCCACGTGGCGATGACGGCAGCCCGGCATAGTTCGCCGGCAAGCACCGCCGCCGATTTCCGCCAGCTGACCCCCTGGGTGCTGGCCGCGGCGCTATCGGCGGCGCAAACCGTGCTTTGCGAACCGGTCGACCGTTTTCATCTCGAAGCGCCGGCGGAAAGTTTGAGCGGTGTGCTCATCTTGCTTGCGAAAGCGGCCGCGATGACGACGGATTCCGTGATCGCCGATGGCGTCGCCCGGCTGGAAGGCACCATGGCCTCTCAGATTGTGCGGAATGTCCAGCAGCAATTGCCAGGCCTGACGAGCGGAGCGGGGACGATGGAAACCGTTTTCGATCATTATGCCCCGATGGCCGGCCCGCCGCGCTTGCGCCGGCGTTCGGGGCCAGATCCGTTTAACGGGGCAGAATATCTGCTGCGTTTGCGGGGGAGTGTGTGACGGGTGTCCCACGGCATGCCGGCCCGATTCCAGCTATGAGGCGGGTACTCCGGAGCAGCGCTTACGGGCGATGCTTCGAGGCGATCCTTGGGATCGCACCTGAGCATGAGGGAGGGGGAGTTTGCCGCTATAAAAAAGGCGGCCCTTTCGAGCCGCCTTCCATTTCCTCAAGCCGCCAGCGAGGCGATGTCGATGACGAAGCGGTAGCGGACGTCGCTTTTCAGGACGCGTTCATAGGCTTCGTTGACCTGATCGATGTTGATCTTCTCGATCTCCGAGACGATGTTGTGCTTGCCGCAGAAATCCAGCATTTCCTGGGTTTCCTTGATCGAGCCTATCATCGAGCCGGAGATGCTCTTGCGGCCGGGAACGATCGCGAAGGCATGCACAGGGATCGGGTTCTCAGGCACGCCGACGACCACGAAGGAACCATCCACCTTCAGCAGACCGAGATAGGCGTTCCAGTCGATCTCGGCGCTGACGGTGCAGATGATGAGATCGAAGGTGCCGGCGAGCTTGGTGAAGGTTTCCGGGTCGTTGGTGGCGTAATATTCCTTGGCGCCGAGCTTCAGACCGTCTTCCTTCTTGGAAAGGCTCTGGGAGAGAACGGTGATATCGGCGCCCATGGCCGAACCCAGCTTGACGCCCATATGGCCGAGGCCGCCCATGCCGACGATCGCGACCTTCTTGCCGGGACCGGCATTCCAGTGGCGCAGCGGCGAATAAAGCGTGATGCCGGCGCAGAGCAGCGGCGCGGAGGCATCGAGCGGCAGGTTGTCCGGGATGGACATGACATAGCCCTCCTTGACGACGATCGAGTCGGAATAGCCGCCCTGCGTCCTCGTCTTGCCGTCGGCTTCGAAGTCATTATAGGTGCCGCTGAGACCCGGCATGTACTGTTCGCGGTCGAGGTCGCGCTCGACGCAGCCGATGCAGGAATCGACGAAGCAGCCGACGCCGACGCGGTCGCCGACCTTGAACTTGGTGACGGCCGAACCGACGGCGGAAACGATGCCGGCGATCTCATGACCGGGCACGATCGGATAGACGGCGTTCTTCCATTCGTTGCGGACGGTGTGGATGTCCGAATGGCAGATACCGGCAAACTTGATGTCGATGACGACGTCATCGGGGTTCGGGTTGCGGCGCTCGAAGGTGAAAGGGGTCAGCGGCTTGGAAGCGTCGGTGGCGGCGTAGCCTCTTGCAATAGGCATGGGAACCTTCCTTTTCGTTCTGGGAGGGGTTGAGCGGGATGGCGGACTATTGCCCGGAACGGCGGGAGAGGGTTAGAGCGATCCTCTCAGCTTTTTGCACGATCCTGCAAAAGTGAGGCGCCTATCTGTTTGCGAAACGGCCGAGGCACTCTAGATAAGAGCGGTATCGACGGCGTCGGACAATCGACAGAAAGAGTTGCCGCATGACCTTGCCCTTCAGCCCCTATCAGGAAATCGTCGACATCGCGATGCGCTTTGCGCCCGGCGACGGTGAGTTCTCGACTGCCATCGGCAATCTTCACGTCAGCCGCCGGTCCAAGCCGAGTGATCCCCTGCACAGCAGCTACCGGCCCTGTTTCGCCTTCGTGCTGCAGGGGGCGAAGAGCCTGCAGCTCGGTACGGAGCAGATCAGCTACGGCACCGGCGATTATCTCCTGACCTCGCTCGACCTGCCGGTCGCCTGGCGGGTCACGGAAGCGAGCCCCGAGGTGCCGCATCTCTGTCTCGGGCTGGCAATCGATTCCGAGAAGCTCCTGGAGTTGCTCAGCCGCATCGACGTTCCGCGCCCGGCCGCCCATACCGACGGGCAGCGCGGGATGGTGGTGAACGTCGCGCCGCCGGAGCTGATGGATGCCGCCGTCCGCCTGCTGCGTTTGCTCGATCGTCCAGGCGATATTCCCGCCATGGCGCCGCTGATCGAGCAGGAAATCCTTTACCGGGTGCTGACCGGGCCGCACGGCGCGCGGCTGATCAACATCGCCACGGCAGACAGCCACAGCAACAGGATCGCCCGCGCCGTCGCCTGGCTGAAGGAGAATTTCGCGCGGCCGCTGCGCATCGAAGACCTTGCCGAGCGCGTCAATATGAGCGTGTCGTCCTTCCATCACCATTTCAAGTCGGTGACGGCAATGACGCCGGTGCAGTATCAGAAGCAGCTTCGCCTGCATGAGGCGCGCCGGCTGATGCTGGTGGAGCGGCTCGATGCCGGCACGGCCGGCCACCGCGTCGGTTATCAGAGCCCGTCGCAATTCAGCCGCGAATATAGCCGCCTCTACGGCGCGTCGCCGGCTCGCGATGTCGATGGTGTACGTGAGATCATCGCGGCGGAATAGCATTGAGGACGTCGGCGGTTGCCGGCCAGCCATTAAAGGATGTTTGACGTTTCCCGGCTAGGCTGGCGCTAACAATCAAGCAGGCACCGCCGTCCGCATGACGCAAGCACCGTTACTTTCCATCGTCGCGCCTTGTCACAACGAGGAAGAAGGCCTGCGTGAATTCTGCCGGCGGGCCGCCGCTGCCGCGCAGAGCGTCGCCGGCGATGCCTTCGAGCTCATTCTCGTCGATGACGGCTCGTCCGACCGCACCTGGGAGATCATTTCGGATCTGGCGGCAAAAGTGCCTGAGGTGCTCGGTGTTCGTCTCCTGCGCAATCACGGTCACCAGTTGGCATCGACCGCGGGTCTTTCCGTGTCGCGGGGCGAGCGCGTGCTCCTGATCGACGCCGATCTTCAGGATCCGCCGGAGCTGCTTTTGATGATGATGCCGATCCTCGAGCGTGGTGCCGACGTCGTTTACGGTCAGCGTACGCGCCGCGACGGCGAAACCTGGTTCAAGCTCGCCTCCGCTTCGCTTTTCTATCGCGCGCTGTCCAAGCTCGCCTCCGTGACCATTCCCCGCGATACCGGTGATTTCCGGCTGATGCGCCGGCGCGTCGTCGATATCCTGCTGGCAATGCCGGAGCGCGATCGCTTTATCCGCGGCATGGTCAGCTGGATTGGCGGCAGGCAGGTGGCTCTCCCCTACGAGCGTGACGCCCGTTTTGCCGGCACGACGAAATATCCGCTGCGCAAGATGATCAATTTTGCGCTCGACGCAATCACCAGCTTTTCGACGACGCCGCTGCGTATGGCCACATGGCTTGGCATGATCAGCGCCGGTGTCGCGATGGCGCTGCTCGTCTATACCTTCGTTCGCTGGCTGGAAGGCGAAACGGTCACCGGCTGGTCGTCGATCATGGCCGCGGTCAGCGCCTTCAGCGCCATCCAGCTGATCTGCATCGGCATCATCGGCGAGTATCTTGGTCGTCTCGTGCAAGAGAGCAAGAAGCGGCCGATGTTCATGATTGAGACGATCCTGCGCGGCAGCGAACACGCCGAGCTGTCGACAGTTTTTCCGGAGATGAGCGCCAGCGACAAGCGCACTGCGCTGGATGCGGCCTTTGCATCCGGTGAGCCGCCGCGGTCGCAAAAGAGCAGCCGGATAGGATAATGGATCATATCGTGACGCCTGCCGCGGTCGCAGCCGAGCCCAAGGAATCGATCGCCAGACAGGATTCCACCGTTGCGATCGTCGCTTTCGTCGGGCTTGCCGCGGCCCTGGTGATACTGTTTCCGCTTCCGCCGGTTCTCGATTACGCCAATCACTACGCCCGGATCTGGCTCCTTTCGGGCGGGATCGGCGAGCAGCCGTTTCCGCAAATCTATGCGATCGACTGGAACCGCACCTTCACCAATGTCGGGATCGACATTCTCGCCACTTGGCTGGGGCCGCTTGTCGGCCCTGACAGACTGGCGCGGACGTTGCTTTTCCTGGCGATCGTGCTGCCGCCGCTCGGCGCGGTCGGATTGCACCGCGCGCTTTTCGGAGGCCGGCACCACTGGCAGACCGCCATACTGTCGTTCGGCTGGTGCGCCACCATGATTGGCGGCTTCATCAATTTCCAGATCGGCCTCGGCATGGCGCTCGCCTTCGCCTGCGTCGACCTCCGACTGCAGGGCGGAAATCCCGCCATGCTTTTTGCCTGGCGTCTTGCCGCCGCGCTGCTGCTGACGGTGATGCACATCTTCTCGCTCGGCTTCTATGTGGCGATCGTCTGCGGCCTCGAATTTTCCTGGCGCTTCGATATCGTGCGATCAAAGGCGGGTCTGTTCAGGCTTGCCGGCCGGTTGGCACTCGCACTTGGCGCCTGCGTGCTGCCGCCACTCGTACTTTATCTGCGGACGCCGGCTTTGCCCGGCGGCGGTGGCGACGGCCTCGCCCTTGCCTGGAACGACGGCGTCGTCCTGATCGTCATGAATTTGCTCTCCGCCATCGTGACCTATATCCCGTTCGTGGATGTCGTGCTGGTTCTGCCATTGATCCTCATCTGCACGCGTGCCGCACGTGCCGGCGATATCCGCATTCATGCCGGGCTTGCGGTCGCCGCCTGCGGCCTGCTGCTGCTCTCTTGTGTTTCGCCCCGCCACATGCTCGGCACCGGCTGGATCAGTTGGCGCTTTCCGATCATGACGGCGCTCGTCGCCATGGCGATGGTGTGTCCCTTCGTCAATCTCACGCGCCGGCAAGCGGTATTGCTTTCGCTCGTCATCAATCTCGCCGTCTTCGGCCGTACCGGCTGGATCGGCTGGAACTGGTGGCTGGCACAAAATGACGTCGCTGCTGTCGAGACTGTACTGGAAAAGGTGCCGGCTGGTGCCGCCGTGCTGCCTCTTGGGCATGAGCCTGAAATAGCGAGCGACCTTGCTCACCCCAATCGGCATTTTGCCTGGGGACTGGATACCTTCCGGCACCTGCCGACGCTTGCGGTGCCCTTCTCGCATGCTTTCGTGCCGACGATCTTCACTGCAAAAGGCAAGCAGCCGCTATCGGTTCTGCCACCGTGGTCTGAAATCGCCGTTCCCGAGGGCAATCTGCTGTCCATCGCAGTGCTTTCATGCCCGGCAATGATGCAGGAATATAAGGGCTTCACGCCCTATCTGTCGGACTGGCGCAGCCGTTTCGATTTCATCCTTGTCGCCAATGCCGATCTCCCCGACCGCATCGTCGGCACCTTCATGCCGGCGGGCCTGAGGCTGGTCGAAGATGCCGGTTTCGCGAAGCTCTATGCGATCGACAAGGCAACGCCGGCAGAGCCTCTCGTGCCCCCCGCCGCTTGCGCTGCGGCGTCATAGATTGCCTGTGAATCGGGCATGATGGCGGCCGCCATCCGGTTCGGGTTATCCGCTGATCAGCCGGGAAATTTCAGCGCCTTGTCATTGCGGCATTTGGCAAGGGCAAGCTGGCGGAAGGAAAGGATTTTGGTGATGCGCTCTTTCCCATCCGTCTCCACACGCATGCAGGCGCAGGCATAGCCGTAATTGCCGTTGGTTTTCACGTAATCGTGTTCGGAGATGTCGGGGATCAGTTCCATGCCGTCCACCGCGTCGGCGTCCTCGCCCTGGGTCATGATCGTCCAGGTGTTTTCCGCATCCTCCAGCCACCAGTTGGCGGGCGTCGGGTTCTCGATCCAGCCGCAGCGGGTCTCGGCGGCCTGCGCATTCGCCGCGACGGCAAGGGCTGCGGTCATCGCCGCGACGGCGATCTTGTCTTTCATTGGCTTCCCCCAGCTGTAGATGTCAGTTGTTGATCGCGGTGATCGCCCAATGGCTTGTCTCGCAGGCGTCGTCCTCGCAGACCGCGCCCATCCAGACGGCGCCGTTCGCCAGCATGACGCCGTCGCTGTTGACAAAGAGATCGCCATATTGCTGGCGTCCGACGGCGCGGCGGGTCTCCGGTGTCACCAGATCGTCGAAATTGTCGACGAAATCTTCCGCATTCTCCACATCATAGGTCTCGCCGTTGGCCTTGACGGTCAGCGGATATTCGGCAAGCCCTGCGATGGTCTCGGCATCGCCCGTGCGCATCGCCTGGACGAGTTGGCGCAGCAGCCGGTCGAAACTCGCGGCATCGCCATGCAACTCCTCGATCTTGTTGTAGACCTCGTTTTCCGGCTGCGCGAAGGCGCCGGAGGCGACGAGGAGCGTTGCTCCGAGCAGGAGAAGGGCAGGCAGGCGCGACATCAAAGGCTCCCGGCAAATGGCGTGGCGTGACATTATGCAATCGTCCGGAGCGCGCCTATCCAATTCTGGTGTCTCATCGAGGTTTCCCGTATAAAAAATCTGTCGCGGCCTTCTTGACGGCCCGACCGGTTTATCGCATAAACCTCACGAACCGTACCGTACGGTACTTACCTGGGAGCCATGACCGTGTCCGTCGATACCGCAGAGCCGAGCGAATTCTCGCCGCGCCAGAACGCCGTTCTGGAGCAGGCGCTGCGGTTGCTCGTCGACGGCGGCGAGAAGGCGCTGACGACCTCGGGGGTGGCGCGCGCCGCCAACTGCTCGAAGGAAAGCCTCTATAAGTGGTTCGGCGACCGCGACGGGCTCTTGTCGGCGATGATCGCCTATCAGGCGAGCAAGGTGCGCACCTTCGAGCGCAACGGTGAGCGGCTGACGGCGGCGAGCCTGCACGACCATGTCGTCATCTTCGCACGCGATCTTCTCGAAGTACTCGCCGGCGACGTCTCGCTGGCGCTGAACCGCCTGGCGATCGGCCAAATCAACAAGACGGAGGCGAACCGCGACGGCTCGAAGCTCGGCAAGCTCTTGCTCGAACGCGGCCGCCGCCAGATCGACCGGCGCGCCATGGCGCTGATCGACGCCGGAAAGAGGGCAGGGCTGCTGCGCTTTGCCGACGCGGACGAAGCCTATCATACGCTTTACGGCCTTGTCGTTTCCGACCTGCATGTGCGCATGCTGCTCGGCGAACCCGGCCTCAAGGATACCGCGCGCCAGGCGGAGAGGGCGGTGACCGCCTTCCTCCGGCTCTACGGCACGGACAAGGTTCTGGCGGAGATGCCGGTTCTCGGCTGATCCGCTTTCATAACAGTCAACACGACAAGCAAAGGGAAGGAACTTCAAATGCGCGTCTATTACGATCGTGATGCCGATCTCAACCTCATCAAGGCCAAGAAGGTCGCTATCATCGGCTACGGCTCGCAGGGCCGTGCCCATGCGCTGAACCTCAAGGACAGCGGCGCCGGCAACGTCGTCATCGCGCTCAAGGCTGGTTCGCCCACAGTCAAGAAGGCCGAAGCCGACGGCTTCAAGGTCATGACGGTTGCCGAAGCCGCCGGCTGGGCCGACCTGATGATGATGGCGACCCCGGACGAGCTGCAGGCCGACATCTACAAGGCCGATATCGCTGCGAACATCCGCGACGGTGCAGCCATCGCCTTCGCTCACGGCCTCAACGTACATTTCGGCCTGATCGAGCCGAAGGCTTCGGTCGACGTCGTCATGATCGCGCCGAAGGGTCCGGGCCACACGGTTCGTGGCGAATACCAGAAGGGCGGCGGCGTTCCCTGCCTCGTTGCCGTTCATCAGAACGCTTCCGGCAATGCGCTTGAACTCGCTCTCTCCTACGCCTGCGGCGTCGGCGGCGGCCGTTCGGGCATCATCGAAACCAACTTCCGCGAAGAGTGCGAAACCGACCTCTTCGGCGAACAGGTCGTTCTCTGCGGCGGTCTGGTCGAACTCATCCGCGCTGGTTTCGAAACGCTCACCGAAGCCGGTTACGCTCCGGAAATGGCCTATTTCGAGTGCCTGCACGAAGTGAAGCTGATCGTCGACCTGATCTATGAAGGCGGCATCGCCAACATGAACTACTCGATCTCCAACACGGCTGAGTGGGGCGAATATGTCTCCGGTCCGCGCATCATTACCGCCGAGACGAAGGCGGAGATGAAGCGCGTCCTCAAGGACATCCAGACCGGCAAGTTCACCTCCGACTGGATGCAGGAATACCGCGCCGGCGGCGCCCGCTTCAAGGGCATCCGCCGTCTGAACGACAGCCACCAGATCGAGGAAGTCGGCACCAAGCTCCGCGCCATGATGCCCTGGATCGGCAAGAACAAGCTGGTCGACAAGAGCGTGAACTAAGCGGTTCCGATAAAATAAAGCGGAAGGCCGGAGTGAAAGCTCCGGCCTTTATCGTTCTGCGCTGGCGGTTAACCAGCGGGTCGGTTTGCCGTCATAACCGCTGCCGTCATGTTCCGCGATGGCGATGCTGCACCAGCCGCCTTTGGTCAAAAGCTCCCACAGCCATTGCGCGGAGGGATAGTTGTAGTAACGCCCGAGGCCGTCATAGCCTTCCGCAATTCCGGCCTTGAAACTTGCATGGACGATGCCGCCGATTTTCAGGGCGCGCCGGATGCGGGCGAAGACTTCAGGCAGCTCAGGCCTCGGGACATGGAGAAGGCTCGCATGCGCCCAGACGCCGTCGAAGGCGCTGTCGGCGTCGAGCTGTTGGAACAGCATGACCCTGACCGGCCTGCCGATCAGCACTTCCGCCTGTCTTGCAAGCTCGGGCGAACCGTCGGTCGGCGTCACGTCGAAACCCTGCGACAGCATATAGGCGCTGTCTTGCCCGCCACCGCAGCCGAGTTCGAGGATTGCGCCGCCCGGGGCAATCGCGGCGAGGAAGGCATCGAGCTGTTGCTTCGGCAGACTGCGTGCCCGATTGGCGTATATCTCGGCGTTTTCGTCATAGAAGGCGGCGGTCGTGTCACTGGGCATGCGGGCCGGCTGATCGTCGGTTGGATTGAAGGTGTCTGTCGGAAAGCCGGTCGGCGCCGATGATGTCGATGACGAGGATGCCGTCCGGTATTTCGCGGTAGAAGGCGACATGGCGCATGTGGAGGAGGCGGCGCAGCCCGGCGCCGAGCTCGTCGCACTTGTCTCCCATGGAAGGTACGCGTGAAAGCAGCACGAAAATTCTGTCCCAGTCGAGAAGATAGGCATCCGCCTGTGCCTCGCCGAAGTGCAGGCTGGCATATTCGTCGATGCCTGACAGCACGGCGTCTGCGGTTCGGGTCAGCCTATAGGTTGATGTCACGCAGTTTCGCCTTCGTTTCCAACAGGATGTCGGCAATGCGCCGGTCACTGATGCCGCTCTCCTCAGCCAGCCTCAGAATCTCACATATTTCGTCATCATCCAGCTTGCGATGGTCCTGGTCCTTCAGGATGAGTTCCGTCAGATATGTGCTGACGCTGCTGTATCTGCCGCTTGCGACACGGCGCGCGACGTAATCTGCCAGATTATCCGGAAGCGAGATCGTCATTTTCGCCATTGATTCAATACCGCCCGCACGTGCCGGTTTTCGGCCATCCCGAGGGCCGAACTGCCATTCCCCCACACTGTGATAGAAGCGTTGCGCGCCGCCGTCGAGCACCCGGGTCACATCAGGGCCGGTCTTTTTTATCGATGTCGATGACGCGCTCGAGATCCTTGAAACGGGCGTCGCAAGTCAGGGTATTCACCAGCCCGATGGCTTTGGGCGAGGCCGAGAGCGGCGCCCACCATGCCGGTGTCGGCGCCGCCACTCGCGTGGTCTGGCGTTCAGGCTGGGATGAGGCGCGTCCAGCCGTGCTCATCGTTGGTCACGCCCTTCTGCAGGCCGACGAGCTGCTGGCGCAGTTCACCGGTCAGCTTGCCGGTCTGTCCGTCACCGACCAGAAACTCGCCGCCGGCATGCCGAACCAGGCCGATGCCTGCCAGCACCGCGGCAGTTCCGCAAGCAAAGGCTTCGACGAGCCTGCCGCTGGCGGCATCCTCCTGCCATTCCGCGAAGGAGTAGGGACGCTGCTGCACGCGCAAGCCCTTTTCCTCGGCCAGCACGATGACGGAGGCGCGGGTAATGCCCGGCAGGATCGTGCCGCCGAGGGGCGGGGTCACGATCGATCCATCGTTCATCACGAAGAAGACGTTCATGCCGCCGAGTTCTTCCACCCAGCGATGCTCCGCGGCATCCAGGAAGACGACCTGATCGCAACCCTTCTTCGAGGCCTCGGCTTGCGCCACGAGGCTGGCTGCGTAGTTTCCGCCGCATTTTGCAGCGCCGGTGCCACCGTTGGCGGCACGGGTGTATTCGGTCTCGACCCAAAGGGAGACGGCCTTCGCGCCGCCTTTGAAGTAGGCGCCGACCGGAGAGGCGATGATGCAGAAGATATATTCCTGAGCTGGACGAACGCCGAGAAACGCCTCGTTGGCGAACATGAAGGGGCGGAGGTAAAGGCTGGCGTCGCCGGACGGTATCCAGTTCTTATCGACTCGGACCAGCTCTTCGACGGCCTTCAGGAAGAGTTCTTCCGGGACCTCAGGCATCGCCATGCGGGCTGCCGACTGAGCGAAGCGGCGGGCGTTTTCTTCCGGCCGGAAGAGCAGGATGCGGCCGTCGTCGGCCTTGTAGGCCTTCATGCCTTCGAAGATTTCCTGGGCGTAGTGCAGCACGGCGCTCGCCGGATCGAGCTCCAGGGGGCGGCGCGGCGTTACCTTCGCATCGTGCCAGCCCTTGTCGGCCGTCCAGCGCGCCAGCACCATATGATCGGTGAAGATCTTGCCGAAGCCGGGTGTTTCCAGTGCCTTGATGCGATCGGCGTCGGGGACGGGAGATTTGTGGAATTCAATTGTGATTTCGGGAGAGGTCGACGTCGCGGTCATGCTGGCACCTTGATAGTCCATTGAATAATGGGCGGCACACTACTGCCCCCAGGCCGGTTTTGGAAAGGTCTGAATCGGCCGGTTTCGGCTTTTGATCAGAGGAATAGTCGCCCGAAGCGGCAAATTTTCATGCGGCGGGCAGGTCATTTGCGTGAAACCTCCAACATGCGCCCAATTGGCCCGGGCTCTCGAATTCCGGATCGTCAAACTTTGTCTTAGTGACAAGAAAATAGGTCAGTATTGTTGACATAATTTCCGCCGCATGGTTTGTCGGCGGTATAGAAAATACGAGGAAACCTCCATGCTGAACTGGGACACCATGTTTGCGTCGCGCTCGTCGCGCATGCGCGCATCCGAAATCCGAGAGCTCCTGAAGCTTCTCGACCAGCCCGACATTATTTCCTTTGCCGGCGGCATTCCGGATCCGGCGCTGTTTCCGGCCGAGGAATTCCAGCAGGCCTATGCCGATATCTTCTCGGGCGCGGCGGTCAATTCGGCGCTGCAATATTCGCTCAGCGAAGGTTACAAGCCGTTGCGCGAATGGCTGGCCGGGCAGATGGGTGCGCTCGGCATTCCCTGCGATCTCGATAACGTCTTCATCGTCTCCGGCTCGCAGCAGGGGCTCGATTATCTCGGCAAACTCTTCCTGTCGCCCACTGATACCGCGCTCGTGACCTGGCCGACCTATCTCGGCGCGCTGCAGGCCTTTAACGCCTATGAGCCGGCCTACGACCAGTTGACCCCGAGCGGCAATCGGACGCCGGAGTCCTATCGCGTTGCCGCGGCCGCTGCCGGCGGCAAAGTGAAGTTCGCCTATCTCTCCCCCGATTTCTCCAATCCCACCGGCGAAACCGTCGATCTCGCCGGCCGCAAGAAGGTGCTGGCGCTCGCCGAAGAACTCGAAATCGCCGTCATCGAGGATGCGGCCTACCAGTCGCTGCGTTACGACGGCGATCCCATCCCGCCGATCCTGGCGCTCGAAATCGCCGAGAAGGGCCATATCAACAATACGCGCACGATCTATTGCGGCAGCTTTTCCAAGACGCTGGCCCCCGGCCTTCGCGTCGGCTTCATCGTCGCCAACGCGCCCGTCATCCGCAAGCTGGTGCTGATGAAGCAGGCGGCCGACCTGCATTCGTCGACGATCAACCAGATAGCGATATCGGATGTCGCCATCCGCGGTTTCGACAAGCAGGTCGCCAAGATCAAGGCAGCCTACAGCCATCGCCGCGACTGCATGCTGGCTGCGCTCGAGAAATATATGCCGAAAGGCACGAGCTGGACGAAGCCGGAAGGCGGCATGTTCATCTGGATCACCTTGCCCGAGGGCATGGATGGCGCCAAGCTGCTGGCCAAATCGCTCGAAACCGTCAAGGTCGCTTTCGTCCCCGGCAAGGCCTTCTTCGCCGACGGCTCCGGCGCCAACACCTTCCGCGTCAGCTTCTCTTGCGCCAATGAGAAGATGATCGAGGATGGGATTGGTCGGTTGGGGAAGTTGATTGCTGAGGAGATTGGCGGGTGAGTATTGGGAGTGGGTGCAACGATAACCGTTGAAGTGCAGCCCTGCACGGCACGCCCTCTCATTCTTCATTCCTGTCACATGCACAGCCGGAACGCCCCTCAAAAAATCGTCGTCCACCCCTCGTTCGCCGTCTCGCTCTTGCCATAACCGACACGGTCGGCCACCGCTCCGTCGCCGTTGCGCAGGATGATGTCGCCGCCTTTGTTGGCGAGTTGTGGGCCGCCGGCTGCGGCGTCGAGCGCGATGGTGCGCAATTCACCTGCGGCAAGCGTTCCCGACAGGGTCTGGATGCGGCCGTTGTCGTCCTCCAGTTTCCAGCCGTCGAGCGATGCCGATACGTCGGAGCGGTTGATGATCGTCACCGTCTCGTTCTCGATGCCGCCTTCGCCGTTTACCGGGTTGATCAGCGCGGCGATGATGCGCAGCGATGAAGCCACGACCGGCTGCGGCCGGCGCGTGCCTTCACCGCGGCCTTGGCCGCCGCGATCCTCGGCGACGGGATGACCGGTTACCGCATCGGTGTTCCAGTTCTGCGACTGGAAGCAGAGGAAGATCGCCGCCCATTCGCCGGTGTCGGTGAAATGGACGAGCAGCGCACCATCCTGGTTCGGGCCGTTGGTGGCCTTGAAGCCGCCATTGTCGCCCTGGTTCATATGGATGTCGTGGATGCCGTTGCCGGGTTCGAAGTGGAAATATTCGTCCGGCTTGTTGTTCTCAGGACCCCAGGCCTCGCCGAAGGCGTAGAAATGCACGTCGGAATCGGCGATGCCTTCCTGGACGATCGGCTCGATGAAATCGCGCAGATCGTTTTTCGGGCCGGACAGCTGGAAGGGCGCGACATTCATGTCCTCGCGCTCGATCAGCCCGCCGCGGACGAAATCGATCGCCAGCTCCGGACGGTCTTTGCGGATGTCGGTCAGGCCCATCGGCAGGGCTTCGAGCGCTTCGGTCAGCGTCCCGTGCTTGAAATCGACGATGTTGGCATAGAGCAGGTCGTGCGGCGATTCCTTGGAGCGGACGTTGAGCGCGATGCGGTAGCTGACGCCATTCGCCTCGATGCGGATCTCGATATGCGGATCGTTGTCGTCATCGAGGGCGAGCGCGCTCGCCGTACCCTTCAGCACCTTGTAATTCTTCAGCATGGAGAGCCTCCCTGGCGATGGCGGGATCTCACGATAGCACGGTGAGAGTGCATCTTTTGTGACGGATCACTTTCACCGTGCAATGCCGTAACTGCTGCTCTATTGCTTGAGATGCGGGCCGAAAAGTTCGAGATCGGCTTCGCCGAGCCTGTCGCTCGCGGTGTTCAGCTGGTGCCAGTAGGGATAGATCACCGGCGGCAGGCTGACGGCGTCGAGGCGGTTGCGTTCCTCATCCGTGAGCTTCAGTTCGGCGGCGGCGATATTGTCGCGGAACTGGGCTTCGGTGCGCCCGCCGATGATGACGGAGGTCACCGCCTTGCGGCCGATCAGCCAGGCGAGCGCCACCCGAGCCGCCGAAACGCCGCGCTCCTCGCCGATCGCGACCAGCGTCTCGACGATGTTCCAGAGGCGGTTCTCGTCGCGGATCGGCGGCTCCGTCCAGCCGGCGAACTGGCGCGTGCCTTCGGGCGCGGCCTGGTTGCGGCGGTGCTTGCCGGAAAGCAGGCCGCCGGCGAGCGGGCTCCAGACCAGCACGCCGAGGCCCTGGTCGATCGAGATCGGCAGCAGCTCGTATTCGGCCTCGCGCGCTTCCAGCGTATAGTGGATCTGCTGGCTGATGAAGCGCTGGTAGCGATGCTCGTTGGCGAGCCCAAGCGCCTTCATGATGTGCCAGCCGGAATAATTCGAGCAGCCGACATAACGCACCTTGCCCTGGCGGATCAGCGTATCGAGCGCTTCCATCGTCTCTTCGAGCGGCGTCTGGCCATCCCATTCGTGCACCTGGTAGAGGTCGATGACATCGGTCCTCAGGCGCTTCAGGCTCGCCTCGCATTCGCGGATCAGATGGTAGCGCGACAGGCCGCGATCGTTCGGGCCTTCGCCCATGCCGAAGCGGGCCTTGGTGGCGAGAAGCACGCCCTGCGGCCGCTTGCCGCCGAGCGCCTCGCCGATGATGTTTTCGCATTCGCCTGAGGAATAGACGTTGGCGGTGTCGATCAGGTTGATGCCGGCATCGATGCAGATGTCGATCATCTTCTTCGCCTCGGAGACGCCGAGATCGCCGACCATCTTCGCCCAGCCGACGCCGCCGAAGGTCATCGTGCCCATGGTCAAAGTCGAAACCTTCAGGCCGGAACGGCCGAGCAGACGATATTCCATTGAAACTCCTCCTTCATCGAAACGGGAATGACGTATCGCAAAGCGGGCGAATGGCAAGAGCCTGTTTGGCCCATGCCTGCCGCTGTTCGGTTAAAGACCTCGCCCCGGCAGTCGCTGCGCCTTGTCACATCCCTGTCAACGGCCCCCAATAAGGGAGGGGTGACGCAATTCCCGAGGGTCACACTCATGAAAACGATCGTTTCCGCTGCAGCCCTTCTCGCCGCGAGCCTCCTTGCCGTTCCGGCTTCAGCCGCAAACCTCGTTCTCTACACCAGCCAGCCGAATGAAGATGCGCAGGCGACGGTCGATGGCTTCATGGCCGCCAATCCCGATATCAAGGTCGACTGGGTGCGCGACGGCACGCCGAAGATCATCGCGAAGCTGCAGGCGGAGATCCAGGCCGGCAACCCGGTCGCCGATGTTCTCCTGATCGCCGACATGGTGACTCTGGAGCGCTTGAAGGAAGACGGCAAGCTGCTCGCCTACAAGTCGCCGGAAGCTGCGCAATACGATGCCAGCCTCTATGACGCCGACGGTTACTATTACTCGACCAAGCTGATCACGACAGGCATCATGTACAATACCTCGGCGGCGATGAAGCCGACGAGCTGGAACGACCTGACCAAGCCGGAGGCCAAGGGCCTCGTCACCATGCCGAGCCCGCTCGCTTCGGGTGCCGCGCTCATCCACGCCCAGACGCTAGCCGCCGTTCCCGGCCTCGGCTGGGATTTCTACAAGGCGCTCGCCGAAAACGGCGCGATCGCCGCCGGCGGCAACGGCGCCGTGCTGAAGTCGGTCGCTTCGGGCGAGAAAGCCTATGGCATGGTCGTCGATTACCTGCCGATCCGCGAGAAGGCCAAGGGTGCCCCCGTCGAATTCGTCTTCCCGAGCGAAGGCGTCTCGGCCGTCACCGAGCCGGTCGGCATCCTCGCCAGCACTAGGAATGCCGAGGCCGCCAAGAAGTTCGTCGATTATGTGCTCTCGGAAAAGGGCCAGGAAGGTTTCCTCAAGCTCGGCTATATCCCGGCCCGCAACGGCATGAAGCTGCCGGAAGGTTTTCCTGCGCGCGACACCATCAAGGTGCTGCCGATCAAGGCGGCCGAAGCTTTGAAGAATACCGATCAGGATCTGAAGACCTTCTCGGGCATTTACGGCTCGAACTGATCCTTTCATGCAAGGATATGTGAGACCGGGAAACAGCCAGCCCGCCTGGCTGTTTCCCTTTATCGTCATCGTGGTTCTTATCCTCAGCGTGCTGCCGCTCGCCCGCCTCGCCATGGTCGGGATCACGGCTTTCGCAAGCGGCGGCGTCATCGATGTGCTGAGCGAACCGTCGCTCTGGCAGGCCACCTATTACACCATCGTCACCGCGGTTTTGGGCACGATCATCTCGCTTGCCATCGGCTGCCTCTTCGCCTTCCTGCTGACGCTGACCGATCTTCCGGGTAAAGGCCCGCTCAGCTTCTTCTTCGTGCTGCCGATGATGATCCCGCCGCAGGTGACCGCGCTCGCCTGGGTGCAGATGTCGGGGCCGTCGAGCCCGCTGTTGAAGGCGCTGCATATCGCGCCGCCGCTGGGCTCGCCGCAGCCGCTTTATTCGGTTGCTGGCATCGCGCTGCTCTATGGCGTGCAGCATGCGCCGCTCGTCTATCTCGCGCTGCGGGCCGGGCTGATGACGCTGCCGCGCGACGGCGTCGAAGCGGCGCGGCTTTCCGGCGCCTCCAGCCTGCGGGTGTTTCGCGACATCATTTTGCCCTTGTCGCTGCCCGGCATCATCGCCGGGGCGGCGATCTCCTTCGTCTCCTGCACCGGCAATTTCGGCATTCCCGCCATTCTCGGCATTCCCGCCTCGATCTACACGCTGCCGACCTTGATCTTCACCAAATTCTCAGCCTTCACCAGCCGCACCTTCGGCGATGTCGCCGTGCTTTCAGCCATCATCGCGATGATCTCGGTCGCAGGCTTGATGATCCAGGACCGGGCGCTCAGAGGCCGCGACTACCGCGTCATCGGCTTGTCGGGCGCGAGCGCCGCCTTCGAGCTCGGCGCGTGGCGCTTCCTTGCCATGCCGCTCCTCTGGGCGATCCTGTTCTTCATGCTGGCGGCCCCCTTCTTCGCGCTCGTCGCCGGCGCGCTGGTGCCGGCCTATGGCGTGCCGCTCACTTTCAAGACCATGTCGCTGCATGCCTTCCAGGAGATCCTGTTCCGGCAGGCGGTGACGCGCACGGCCTTTATCAATTCACTGTCGCTCGCGAGCGCCACCGCACTCGGCCTCCTCGTCGTGACGGTGCTTGCGGCGTATGCGCTGACGCGGCGGAGAGATGCCGTCTCCCGCATCGTTTCCAGCCTGATCGAGATACCCTATTCGCTGCCCGGCATCGTCATGGCGGTCTCCTTCATCCTGGTCTTCGCAGCACCGATCCCCTTCCTGCATGTCTCGCTCTACGGCATGATCTGGATCATCCTGATCGCCTATTTCTCCTCCTTCTTCGCCGTCAGCCTGAAACCGGTGGTCAGCGCCTTCCACCAGCTCGATCCGGCTCTGGAGGAGGCCGCGCGGCTTTCCGGCGCCGGCTTTTTCCGCCGGCTTTTCGATATCATCGTGCCGCTGATTGCGCCCGCCGCCGGCGCCTCCGTCATCCTCGTCTTCCTGATCGCCTGCAACGAGCTGACGATCTCGGCGCTGCTCTGGTCGGCCGGCACCCAGACGCTCGGCGTCGCCATCTACAATCTCGACGACAGCGGCAGTTCCGACCTTGCCTCGGCGCTCTCAGTGCTCGTCGTGCTCATGGTCGTCGTCATGATGCTGCTTCTGGAGCTTCTGGCCAAACGCCTGCCGAAAGGGGTCGTCCCATGGCGAAGCTGATCCTCAACCGGGTGACCAAGGACTTCGGCGCCGGGCGCGCCGCCGTCAGTGACTTCTCGCTCGATGTGCGCGAGGGCGGTTTCCTGGCGCTGCTCGGGCCTTCCGGCTGCGGCAAGACGACGGTGCTGCGCATGATCGCCGGTTTCGAGACGCCCTCCGACGGCTCGATCCATCTCGGCGAGCGGCTGCTTGCCGACGCGGCGCAATCGCTGCCGCCGGAAAGGCGCAATATGGCGATGGTCTTCCAGTCCTATGCGCTCTGGCCGCATATGAGTGTCGCCGACAATGTCGGTTATCCCCTCAAGGTGCGCGGCATCTCGGGCGAGGCCTACCGGGCGAAGGTCGGCGAGGCGCTCTCCACCGTCCGGCTTGCCTGCTATGCCGGCCGGCGGCCGGCCGATCTCTCCGGCGGCCAGCGCCAGCGCGTGGCGCTCGCCCGCTGCCTGGTGACATCGCCCGATGTCGTGCTGCTCGACGAGCCGCTCGCCAATCTCGACCGGCACCTGAAGCAGGAGATGGAGGAGACTTTTCGCGAATTCCACCAGCGCTCGGGTGCCACGATGATCTACGTCACCCACGACCAGAGCGAGGCGATGGCGCTCGCGACCGACGTCGCCGTCATGTCGGAGGGCCGGCTGCTGCAGGTGGCGCCGCCGGCCGAAATCTACGCCCGGCCGGAAGGGCGCATCGTCGGCGGGCTGATCGGGCGCGGCGCGATCGTGACGCTGCCTGTCATGGGCGGCGAACGCCATGTGGAGTGGGACGAACTGCAGGATGCGCTGCAGGCGGCCAATACCGATGGCGCCGATATTTTGGTGCGGCCGGAGGATGTGATCATCGGCGGCGAGGGCGCCCGCGCGACCGTCGAATCCGTGCTGTTCGAGGGCGAGCGCTACGCCGTCAAGCTGACGCTCGGCAACGGCCAGACGCTGCGCGCCTATAGCCGCGTCGTCGTCGAGGCCGGTGAAGCCTTGCGCGTCGTCATCCGCGCGGGCTGGCGGCTTTGAGGCGAGGCAAGAGCCGCGTCTGGGCTGTAACAGGGGCGGTTGTCCGCATATTTCTTGGCCCGCCATCTTTCCCTGCGGTGATTGCCGGTTAAGGTACTGTCCGCAACCGGACCATTGCCATGTCGCTTCGTCTCGCCACCTTCAACGTCGAAAATCTGCTGACCCGTTTTGATTTCACCGGCTTCCGCAACCAGCTGCGCCAGGACCGCGTCATCAAGCTTTTCGAGGTCAATAGCGAGGGCGTCTATCAGCAGCTCGAGCAGGCGCGCGTGATCGCGGCGACCGACGACACCAGGCAGATGACGGCGCTGGCGATTGCTGATGCGGATGCCGATATCCTCTGCCTGCAGGAAATCGACAATATGGCCGCACTTCATGCCTTCGAATACGGCTATCTCTTCCGAATGGTCGGAAACGGCTATCGGCAGAAATTCCTGGTGGAAGGTAATGACAGCCGCGGCATCGATGTCGCGGTCCTGATGCGCGAGGAAACGCGCGACGGACAGAAGATCGAGGTCAGGGATATCAGAAGCCATGCGATGACGACCTATCGCGATCTCGATCTCTTCGACGAGGAACTGGCACCCACCAACCGCATCGACGACAAGATCTTCAAGCGCGATTGCCTGGAACTCGACCTTCTGATCGGCGGCCGGCCGCTTTCGCTCTATGTCGTGCATTTCAAATCGATGGGCAATCCGCGCGACGGGCTGGACGGGCGCCAGTCGACCATGCCGATCCGCCGGGCCGAGGCGCGCGCTGTGCGCCGCATCATCGAGGACCGCTTCGGGGTGGACCACGCAGCCTCGGAGAGCTTCGCCATTTGCGGCGACATGAACGATTATCAGGAGCGCGTCGATGTCATCGGCCGCCGCGGCACCGATTACCGCTTCGAGCATAGGCAAGAGGCCGAAAGCGCCCTCGACGTCTTCAGCCGCGACGGCTTTGCCGAAAACGTCGTGCGCCGCCGCGAGCCTCTCGACCGCTGGACGCTCTATCACTCCCGCGGGCCGCAGGAGCAGTGGCTCTGCCAACTCGATTATCTCTGGCTTTCGCCGGCACTTGCCGCCCATAATGCCGGCCGCCTGCCTGAAATCATCCGCAGCGGCCAGCCCTATCGCACCATCTTCCCGCCGGGGCAGGAGGTGGAGCGTTACCCGCGCACCGGCTGGGACCGGCCGAAGGCGTCCGATCACTGCCCCGTCGTCATGACACTGGATCTCCCCTGAAAGCGCACATGAAAACCAATTTGAACATGAATTTCCCGCACAGCGATTTTTCCGATGATTTCGCCGGCTGGCCGCCGGAGGCCACCGTCTTCCCGATCGCCGGCGTCGATCTGCGCGTCCTGCCCGGAACCCATCCACTTGTTGTCGCCGAGGAGACTGACATCCGCGAGAACTGGGCCAGGGAAACGGCCGCCAATCCGGCGCTGTTCGACGGGCGCCTGGTGTTCCAGCAGCAGCTGTCGCTTGGTGAAGACGGGATTTCGGGCGAGGGCTACGTCACTCCCTTTTCCGCTTTCATGTGGTGGCGCCGCCAGCCGCAGCGCCAGGGCGGCCTGCACATCTTCGCCTATCCCGTACTCGAAAGCGCCGATGGTGCGCTGGTGGCGATCCGCATGGGCGCCCATACCGCCAATCCCGGCCAGGTCTATTTCGCCGCCGGTTCGCTGGAGGCGGAGGATATCGTCGACGGGCGCTGCGACATCGAGGCCAATATGCGCCGCGAAGTCCATGAGGAGACCGGCTTCAACCTCTCCGATGCCGTGGCGGGGCAGGAGCTCTATGCCAGCCACGCCAACCGGACGGTGACGCTCATGCGCCTCTTCCGCTTCGACCTGACGGCCGACGAAATGGTCGAGCGGATCGAGGCCCACATGCTGGTCGCCGAAGACAAGGAGATTGCGGGTGCTGTGGCAATCCGCTCGGCCGATCATGCCGCCTATCCGTATAACCGGGCGATGCTGCCGGTGATTGATTGGTATTTCGGGAATAAGGGCGTGTAGGGTGTCCCACGGCACGCCCTTTTTTCCGTTCGCTGACACGCTCGTCGAACGCTCCCAAAAAACAAAAATCGATTTTCATTAAGCATCACGCGCAAATTCAAGACTACTGACGCCTCCCGCCGGACATGCGTTGTTGTTACCGGACTTACCGCCTTGCGCTCGCTCGCCCGGTCGGGCAGGTTGGCGGCGCGATGATCGATTCAAGGAGGCCGATGTGGCGCGAAGCTACAGCGTCTATGACGTGTTCACCGATCGAAAGCTTGCCGGCAATCCGCTGGCGGTGATCTTCGACGGAGACGATCTCAGCGACGAGGCGATGCAGGCGATTACTCGGGAGATCAATCTCTCGGAGACGGTTTTCGTGCAGCCTTCGAGCAATCCCGCCTATGCGGCCAGGATCAGGATATTTACCCCGGGGCGCGAATTGCCGTTTGCCGGTCATCCGACGGTCGGCACGGCGATTGCGCTCGCCGAACGGACGCATGGCGCCGTAAACCGCGATCTCGTCACCGTCATCGAGGAAAATGTCGGGCCGGTGCGCTGCGCCGTGCGGCTGAGGGAGGGCGAGGCGAGCTTTGCCGAATTCGACCTGCCGCGCAAATCGCAACAGGCCGTCATGCCGCTCGACAAGCTTGGCATGGCCGACGCGCTGTCGCTGAAGGTCACCGAGATCGGCTTCGAAAATCATGTGCCCTCGATCTGGAGCGCCGGCGTTCCCTTCCTGCTCATTCCGGTGCACGATGTCGGCGCCGCGCAGCGGGTGGAATTCGATCCGCAGCTCTGGGAAAAGATCGTGCCCTTCGTCGATGGCGCGCTTGCCTCGGCCTATGTCTATTGCCGCGGCGGCATCAACCACGTGGCGAAGTTCCATGCGCGCATGTTCGCAAGCGGCATGGGCATCGTCGAAGATCCGGCCACCGGTTCGGCGGCGGCGGCACTCTCCGGCGCGATCCACCATTTCGACCGGCTGACGGACGGGCATCACCCGATCATGATCGAGCAGGGCGTCGAGATGGGCCGGCCCTCCTTCATCCACCTGCATATCGATGTCGACGGCGGCGCGATTTCCAATGCGCGGATCGGCGGCCAGGCGGTAAGGCTGGCGAGCGGCACGCTCGACCTTTGATTTCGTCAGAGTGCCGCGCGGCCGAGAGGCCGCGCCACGGCGTTCTATGCGTTTGAATCTGCGGATAATCCTTTGCGAAAACCGGTTCCGATTTTCGGGGCTGGGTGCCACATTTCAGCCGTGCAGAAAAATCTTTGCAATTAACCAAAGAAATTTCGTCGATGTGCTGGACAAGCCTGCCGATCCTGTTTATACGCCCGGTCACACCGCGCAGCCAAGCGCGAACGGGTGATTAGCTCAGTTGGTAGAGCAGCTGACTCTTAATCAGCGGGTCGTAGGTTCGAGCCCTACATCACCCACCAAATCTCTTGAAAAGATTGATGGATTTCAAACCAGGCCGGATTTTCCGGCCTGCTGGAAATCGTTCCGGAACGCGGCGCCGTGGTTCGCCTTCTCAGAGCCACTGGCCGCATCGATCGGCTCGCCCTATCTTCCTCTGATAGACTGGAGGGGGCCATGAGAAGCGTCATTTTCGCTGTCGCCTTGTCTTTGCCGCTGCCGGCTTTTGCCGCCGGCGTGATGCAGGTCAAGGCGGGGGATCACAACTGCGGGGAGATTGCGCAGATCATCCGAGAAAATAAGAAGGTGTTTGTGCGTGTCGGTTTCGGCGGCCGCAGCTTCCGCTATCCGCCGGCCCAATGCAGCCTGGGCGACAAGCGCACCACGACCAGCTTTCGCGATGCGGCGGGCAAGCAGTGCGTTCTCGACTATGCCTGCGTCCTCGATCCCGCCTCGTCCTATAATTTCCCCTGATATTCGAAGGTCGGGATCTGCAGGCGCCTCAGTCGCGGTCGGTCGGCTTCATGCCGAGGAGCCAGAGGGCTCCGAGGATGAAAATCACCAGGGCCGCCATCGCCGCCATGGGCGGTGCGTATTCCGAGAAAGAGTAGGACTTGTCGAGCGCGGAGAAGTGAATGGCCGCAACGGCAAGCTTTGCGGCGATCAGAAGGGCAAGGGCGCCGTTTCTGCCGTATCGACCGATCCTGCGCCAGTCATAGGCCGCATCATTCCCAGGCGCCGGAGCGGTCTCGATCCGCTTTCGTTCGAGTAATGCTGGGCGCTCGGGTAATGCGGGGCGCCTGCGTCCAAAGGTCGGTTTCATGGCCGGCAGGATAGGTGATACATCTTAACGGATCGGGATGTACTCGGCATGATCGATCGTGCGGACAATTCCGTCCGAGCCGTTTGCAGGCTATCATAAGGCGTTGAAGGCTGGCGGCATGGATGCATGTGGCCTAGCTCTGCCCTTTCATGTTCAGGAGTCTCCATGAAAAGCCTCGTTCTGGCCGTCGCGCTGTTGCTTCCCTCCGCAGGCTTTGCCGCCGAGGCGGTGGAGGTCAATGCCAGGGATCACAGCTGCGGGCAGCTTGCGCAGATCATCCGCCAGGACAAGAAGGTCTTCGTGCGCATGGGTTTCGGTGGGCGCAGTTTCCGCTATCCGCCGGCGAGATGCAGTCTGGGCGATAAATACAACACCGCGAGGATCAAGGACGGCGACGGCAAGCTCTGCCTTCTCGACTATGAGTGCGTGTACGATCCGCAATCCTTCTACAACAGGATTCCCAAGTAATTCGTCGAGATTGCGACGGCCGAGCGGGTTTGGCGGCGATGATGAGGACAAGAAAAAAGGCCGGGCGAAACTCGCACCGACCTTCCTCGATTTGTCTCGACGACGGCTGCCAGTACATCCGTGGTCAGCCGTCGGAGACAAGCTCAATGATTGAAATATAAGGCTTGTTCCAAGAGGTTCAAGGGCTGGCGGTGAAAAGATGCCCCGTGCCGGCACAGAACTGGTTTCTCGTTCATGAGCCAATCAAAACCATGAACCATCCCTGGCGTGTCGGACACGGCGCGCCAGGGATGCTTCCAGCTTCTATGCGCCGAGCAGGGTTACTGCTGGGCAGGGGCAGCCGGCGGCGTGGCCGGCGTTGCGGGAGCCGGTGCGGGTGTTGCGCTGTTGTCGGTCGGAGCGATCGGCTTGGCCGGCGCCGGCTCGGATTGGGTCGTGGAAGCTGTCGTGTCCGGGGATGTGCCGGGGGTGCTCCACTGCGAATAGGCGAATGCAGCGACAGCGATCACGGCCAATGCAGCGACCCAGACAACCCATGTATTGCTGCTGCGCGCGCTCGGCGTGGTGCGCAGATCCAGATTCGGGTTCAGCGGGCGGTTCGGGTCGTTGGCATTATTGGGGTCGTACGTCATGGTACTTTCTCCTCTTTCGGTGAGAGAGAAATGGCCGAGTGGGCTTTTTGTTCCATTCTGGGGCCGAAGTGTTTGTGTTGGCGGGGTTTTTGGGATGTGAACGGCTCCTTGGGCAGCACACGAATGGCATTGCTGAGGATGACGCCGGACGAGATAGGACATTGTCATACGCACGGCACAGCCGCAGTGTAGACAGACATAACCGCAGCGGAAGCGTCGTCCTTGACAGGATGGCGTCTCTTTGCCAATGCTTTGGGTCTGGGGTTGCGATCACCCCACGAGGCGTCATGCTGAAGAATCGCGTCCGGTAAACCCGATCAACGGAGGACGCGTCATGCCGTCATTTCTCGAAATTTCTCCCGACAAGCTCAATCGCCTCATCGGAACTCCCGGTGCGCCTACCATCATCGATGTGCGTACGGAGGAGGATTTCGGGCTCGATCCGCGCCTGATTCCGGGCTCGATCCGGCGCGACCATACTGACATTGCATCCTGGGCCGATAGCATCGATGCCGATGCCGCCGTGGTGGTCTGCCAGAGGGGCGCCAAGCTCAGCCACGGTGTCGCCGCCTATCTCAGGCATGCCGGGATCGAGGCTGAAAGCCTCGAAGGCGGCTTCGAAGCCTGGGTTGCGGCAGGCGCCGTCGTGCCCGAGGCGAAGCTGCCGCGCCGCGACGGGCAGGGGCGCACCGTCTGGGTGACCAGGGCACGGCCGAAGATCGACCGCATCGCCTGTCCCTGGCTGATCCGGCGCTTCGTCGATCCCCACGCCGTCTTCCTGTTCGTGCCGGCGCCTGACGTCATCGCCGTCGGCGAGCGCTTCGGGGCCGTGCCCTTCGATATCGAGGACGTGTTCTGGAGCCATCGCGGCGAGCTTTGCACCTTCGACGTGATGGTCGAGGAGTTCGGGCTGGCGTCCGAACCGCTCCTGCACCTCGCGAAGATCGTCAGGGCGGCGGATACCGCAAGGCTCGATCTCGCGCCCGAGGCGTCCGGCCTGCTTGCCGCCTCGCTCGGCCTTTCCAGGATGTATTCCGACGATCTGGAGCAGCTCGAGGCCGGCATGCTTCTCTACGATGCCTTCTTCCGCTGGTGCCGCGATGCGACTGAGGAAACCCACAACTGGCCCGCGCCGAAAAAGAGGGCGTGAGATGGTCGAGATGACGGAGAATGTGCCCGCCGGGCAGGCGGGGCGGAAGGACGCGGGCGAGGGGCATCATCACGGCGTCTCGTTCGGGGAGGCCTTCCGGGTGTGGCTGCGCGTCGCCGCCTTGAGCTTCGGCGGCCCGGCCGGCCAGATCGCCGTTATGCATCGGATCATCGTCGACGAGAAACGATGGATCGGCGAGCACCGTTTCCTGCATGCGCTGAATTATTGCATGCTGCTTCCCGGCCCCGAGGCGCAGCAGCTCGCCGTCTATATCGGCTGGCTGATGCATCGCACATTGGGCGGCCTCGTCGCCGGCATCTTGTTCGTTCTGCCGGGCTTCCTGTCGATCCTCGCCCTCAGCTATATCTATGCGGCCTATGGCAGCGTCGGCATCGTCGCCGGGCTGTTCTTCGGGCTGAAGGCGGCCGTGCTTGCCGTCGTCGTGCAGGCTGTCATCCGCATCGGCGGCCGGGCGCTGAGGAATCGCGTCATGCTGGCGATTGCGGCCGCCGCCTTCGTTGCCATCTTCTTCTTCCACGTGCCGTTCCCGCTGATCGTGCTGGCTGCCGCCATCGCCGGTTTTCTCGGCGGCCGCTTCGGGCTCGAAGCCTTCAGCCCCGGCGGCGGCCACAAGGCCACAAGCGGCGCGGTGCTGTCGGATGCCGACTCGGCGCTCGGCGAGGGCATACCTGATCATGCGCGCCCCAATCTCGCCTGGTCGCTGCGGATCTCGGCGGCGCTGCTTGCCCTCTGGCTCGTGCCCGTCGCAGCGCTTTACGCGGCCTTCGGGCCGGGCGACGTCTTCAGCCAGATCGGTCTGTTCTTCAGCAAGATGGCGGTCGTCACCTTCGGCGGGGCCTATGCCGCGCTTGCCTATGTCGCGCAGGAGGCGGTGCAGCGTTTCGGCTGGCTGAGACCGGGCGAGATGCTCGATGGTCTCGGCATGGCCGAGACGACGCCGGGGCCGCTGATCATGGTGCTCCAGTTCGTCGGCTTCATGGGCGCCTACCGCAATCCCGGATCGCTCGATCCGATGCTCGCCGCCACGCTTGCGGCAATCCTGACGACTTGGGTGACCTTCGTCCCCTGTTTCCTCTGGATCTTTCTCGGCGCGCCGTTCATCGAAAAATTGCGCGGCAATGTCGCGCTCGCCGGAGCGATGTCGGCCATCACGGCGGCGGTGGTGGGCGTCATCCTCAATCTCGCCATCTGGTTCGGCCTGCACACGCTGTTTGCCGAGGTCGCGACCGTGCACCTTGGCGGTTTGCGGCTCGATATCCCCCTGCTGCAATCGGCCGTGCCGCCGGCAATGGCGCTGTCGGCCGCCGCCGCCGTCGCGATCTTCCGGTTCAAGACGTCGGTCATCACGACGCTGCTTGTCTGCGCGATTTCAGGAATGCTCTGGACGCTCGCTGTCGGCTAATGCTTGTCCCGGACATGTGCAGCGGTTCCGGGCGACAAGCATAAACAACGAAATTGAAGAGCGTGGCATGAAACAAGCTTGATGCGATGCGATCAGGCTTCCACTCCGTCCGCCTGGATGCGCGTTGCCAGCATCTTGTCGATGCGCATGCCGTCCATATCGAGCACTTCGAAGCGCCAGCTATCGAAAACGAAGGTTTCGCCGGCTTCGGGGATGTGCTGGAGCTGGTGCAGCGCGAAGCCCGCAAGTGTGTGGAAATCGGCATCCGGACGATCGCGCAGGCCCAGCCGCTCGAAGGCGTCGAAGGCCGGCATCATCGCATCGATCAGCAGCGATCCGTCTTCGCGCACAATGATGTCGGGCTCTTCGTTTGATCCAGGCAGGTCGCCAGCGATGGCTTCGAGCAGATCGGTCTGGGTGACGATGCCTTCCAGGCTGCCATATTCGTCGATGATAATGGCGAGCCGGACAGGGGAGGCCTTGAAACTGTCGAGCACGCGCACAACCGAGGTGCCCTCGTGCAGCACCAGCGGCTGCTTGATCACTGCCATCGGCCTGACCTTGCCGCCGTCGAGAACCTGATCGAGAAGATCCTTCTTCAGCACCATGCCGATCGGTTCGTCGATCGAGCCGCGGGCGACCAGCAATTGTTCGTGGGCACATTCGCGGATCGTCTTCAGGATCTCGGCCTCGCTGTCGTCGGCATCGAACCATTCGATATCGAGGCGCGGGGTCATGATGTCGGAGATCGGCCTGTCGCCGATGTTGAAGACCCGTTCGACAAGCTGCTGCTGCACCTGGTTCAAGAGACCGGCCTCCTGGCTCTCGGCGACCAGAAGCTTCAATTCCTGCGGTGAGTGGAACGATGATTCGCCCGTCCCGGCGCGAAGTCCGACGGCCCGGAGTACGAGGTTGCCCATGCCGTTCAGGGTGAAGATCGCCGGCTTGAACAGCACCAGGAAAAGCCCGAGTGGACGCACCACGGCAAGCGAGGTGGCTTCGCTGCGCTGAAGCGCCAGGCTTTTCGGCGCGAGCTCGCCGAGCACGATGTGCAATGCGGTGATGATAACGAAGGCAATGACGATGGCGACGGTATGGGCGCCTGTTGCCGCCCACTGTCCGGGCAGCCACGACAGCAGCGGCTCGATCAGGTGGGCAAGCGCCGGTTCGCCGACCCAGCCGAGGGCGAGCGAGGAGATGGTGATGCCGAGCTGGGTGGCCGCGAGGTTGGCGTCGAGATTGTCGACGGCGCGCTGCAGGGCGGAGGCATTCATGCGGCCTGCCGCGGCAAGTTCGGTGACACGGCTGCGTCTCACCGACACCAGCGCGAATTCGGCGGCGACGAAGAAGCCATTGGCAGCCACGAGAAGCAACACGGCTAGTATCCCGACATAGTCGAAGAGCCCGCCCGCTGATTCGGACATGTTTTTCCTACCTCTGCATTGATGCTGGTCCGAAACTACACGCTCGCACACAGGTAGCAAGGCGCAGCCGCCATTCTTGCGTGCGCAACGTCGATGCCGGCCTGCCGTCATCAGGATCCCGCGCGCAATTCAGTCGACGCGGGAGCATGACCGCTGCCGCGGCTTCATCCTTTCGGTGCTTCGAAGAGTTCGATCGGGTTTCCGGCCGGGTCTTCGAGCAGGATCTGCTTGCCGCCGATGCCCTGGACGATTTCGTTGCGAAACCGCGCGCCCGCCTGGCGCAGCGTGGCAACCTCAGCCTCCAGGTCTGCGACCTCGATCTGGATGCGATTCCATCCGCCCGGCTCCGGCGTTCGCCCGTCGGGCATTGCCTGGGACGCGCCGCCCGGTCCCACCATGCCGCTGACGAGCAGGCGAAAACCGTCCTTGGTCAGGATCGCAAAGCTGGGGGCGGGGTGAAGCGCGACCGTGAAGCCGAGATGTCTCGTGTAGAATTCCAGCGCAGCGTCGACGTCGTCGACGATATAACGCATGCTGATACCGGGCATGGTTTCCTCCATTGTTTTCCCCGCGCGATGGCCGACGAGGCCAGAAGGGATGCGGGAAGAGCGTTTTTGAATCTGCGCCTGATCCGGCCGAAAATCGAATCCGATCTTCGGGATCATGCGCCGAACGCTCAGCTCGGCTCTTGGCGGGGGAATATTGATGTCTGCGGCCACGCAAAACGGTGATCCGTCAGGGTGTGTAAGTTTAATCTAAAATATAAAATCAGGCCCGCAGACCTCGGATTTCATTACGAAAGTGTAATTTAACTTTCAGTTTCGGTTCATCTTTTCGGGCCTAATTTTCTCCCGTGCCCAACATGAGGAACACAAAATGAAACAGGTTTTTGCAGCTCTCCTTTCTGCTTCCTTCCTTCTCTCGCCCTTCGTGGTTTCCCAGGCCAGCGCCGATGATCTTCATCGTCCGCCGGTCGTCGAGAAGAAGGTGATCGTCGAAAAGACGGTCATCCGGCCGCATTGGAAAAAGGGACACCGCATCAACGCCAGCGAGCGTCGCCGGCTCCACGACGTCAACGACTACCACCGCTACCGTCTGACGCCTCCGCCGCACGGCTATCGCTGGGTCCGTGCCGACAAAGACTTCCTCCTGATCGCCGTCACCAGCGGCGTCATCTCCAGCGTCATCGTCGGGCGTTGAGTGGCGGATGGATGAGGGCGGCTGAGGCCGCCCTTTCCGGTTTTGAGACGCAGGTAGGAGAGGCCGTGCCGTGTGGCCCCCCCCCTTGCCCTGCCGGGCATCTCCCCCACAAGGGTGGAGATCGGCTGGGCGTGACGGCTTCCCCAAACAACGAAAGCATTGCGCGTGTCGATACCGGTTGAGGGAGGAGCTATGGCCAAGCCTCTTGCCGATCTCCACCTTTGTGGGGGAGATGGCCGGCAGGCCAGAGGGGGGTGCCAAGCCCACCGACACCGGCGGAAAGACGGCATGGTGTTTGCCAGCAATGCGCCATTCCCGTCACCCCTGCCGACGTGGCATCACCCGCTCCGCGATGATGCCGAGCAATCCCCAGGTCTTGCGCACCGTTTCCTCCGCAATCTCATGCGTCAGCGGATGCAGCCCCTCGATCGGCGGCAATGGATCGCATTCCTCGCAGATGCAGCGGTAGTGTCTGACTGCCGTCGCCTTCATGCCGCCTGGCGGCTCCAGCTGGCGAAGGGATCGGGCAAATTGCGCCAGCGCTCCGGCGTGAAGGTGTCGCTTTCTACCAGACAGGCGTCGAGTTCCTTCCTGATCCAGATCTCATCCATCGGGTCGGCGCCGATGAAGACGATTTCCTGGCGGCGGTCGCCCCAGACGGGGTCGAGATAAGGGCCGATGGCGCTGAGGAAGCCTGCTTCCTCTGGCCATTGTTCGCGCGGCACGGAAGCCCACCAGAGACCCATCTTGCCGGTGCGCACGATCGCGCCCGCCTGGCTGATCTCGCCGACGTGATGCGGCCGCGTCGCCAGCCAGAAGAAGCCCTTGGCGCGCACCACGCCCGGCCATGTCCTGTCGAGAAAGGCCTGCAATTTTGCCGGATGGAAGGGCCGCTTTTCGCGATAGACGAAGGAGCGGATGCCGTATTCCTCGGTCTCCGGCACGTGGTCGCGGAAGCCGTGCAATTCCTTGTACCAGAGCGGATGAGTCTCGGCCTTGTCGATATCGAAGCGGCCGGTGCCGAGCACGTCGGCGAGCGCCACCTTGCCGAAATTTGCTTCGATCAGCCTCGCATCCGGGTTGAGGCCGGTGATGATCTTGCGCGCGGCGTCGCGTTCCGCCTCGCTCGCCGTGCCGACCTTGTTCAGCACGACGACGTCGGCGAATTCGATCTGCTCGACCAGCAGGTCGACGATGGTTCTGTTGTCGCCGTCGCCTGCCGTCTCGCCGCGGTCGGCGAGGAAATCGGCGGAGGCATAATCGGCGAGCAGATTGGCGGCATCGACGACCGTCACCATCGTATCGAGCCTTGCGAGGTCGGAAAGGCTCTGGCCGTTCTCGTCGCGGAATTCGAAAGTCGTGGCGACGGGCAGGGGCTCGGCGATGCCGGTGGATTCGATCAGCAGATAATCGAACCTGCCTTGGGTGGCGAGATCACGGACCTCCTTCAAAAGGTCGTCGCGCAGCGTGCAGCAGATGCAGCCGTTGGTCATCTCGACCAGCTGCTCCTCGGTGCGCGAGAGATTGGCGCCACCGTCGCGCACCAGGCTGGCGTCGATATTTACCTCGCTCATGTCGTTGACGATGACGGCGACGCGCAGACCCTCGCGATTGGCGAGCACGTGGTTGAGCAACGTCGTCTTGCCGGCGCCGAGAAAGCCTGAAAGCACCGTGACCGGAAGTCTGTCCATGGAAACCTCATCGAATGGATATTACGTTATATCATTACATATGGTGAGCCGAAAAAAGGCGGAACGGGGGCATCCGCCTCTTTCCGCCTCGGCTCTCCCCAGAGCGCCGCGTGTCCGACAAGACGCGCGGAGCGGCACATCGTTTCATGCGCTGGAGAGACAAGCCTTCATGCTGTCGGCGATGCCGCGCATGAGGGTGAAGTAGAGATCGGGGCCTGCCTTGAGCGTCGCGGCCTCGGGATCGAGCACGCCGGATTTGGCCCGGGTGCCTTCGATGACGACATCGATCAGGCGCGGCTCGAACTGGGGTTCGGCGAAGACGCAGGTTGCGCCGAGTTCGCCGACCTTGCGGTGGATTTCCGAAACGCGCTCGGCGCCGGGAATGGTTTCCGGGCTGACGGTGATCGAGCCGGCGACGCGAATGCCGTAGCGGTGCTCGAAATACTGGTAGGCGTCGTGGAAGACTATGAAGGGCTTGGCCTTGACCGGAGCGACGGTGGCGGCAAGCTCCTTGTCGAGCGCGGTCAGCTTGTCGTCCAGTGCCTTGGCATTGGCCTGATAGGTCAGCGCATTGGCGGGATCGGCTGCGACCAGCGTCGTGGTGATCATCGTGGCCATGGCCTTGGCATTCATGGGGTCGAGCCAGAGATGCGTGTCGAAGGCGCCGTGGTCATGGTCATCGGCGGCATGATCGTGACCATCGGCGGAAGCAGCTTCGTGCTCCGCGGCATCTCCATCGTCATGCGGCTCGAAAGCGCCGCCCTCGCGGAACGGCAGTTTGGTCAGGCCGGGGGCGTTGTCGAGCTCGACGACGCTGGCATCCGAGCCCAGCGCCTGCAATGGCTTTTCGAGGAAGGCTTCGAGACCGGGGCCGACCCAGAAGATGACCTTGGCGTCCTGTAGCGCGCGGGCGTTCGAGGGCTTGAGATTGTAGGTGTGCGGCGAGGCGGCGCCATCGACGATCAGCTGCGGTTCGCCGACACCCTGCATGATCGCTGAGACCAGCGAATGAACCGGCTTGATCGAGGTGACGACGAGGGGCGCATCGGCAGCTCGCATGCTGCCGGCAAAGAAAAGGGCGGGGATCGCCAAAGCGGGGATGGCAAGGGCCGGAATTCTAAGGGCCAGGGTTTTCAGGGCAGGCCCCAGGGCGCGTTTCATTACAGGCTCCGCTTGAATTACAATTGTTATGTTATTACATCAATTGCGTTATGCTATAACGTGTGCGATAGCAGGACGCAACAGCACTTTCGGAAAATTTGATGCTCTTTCCCGCAAATACGAAGGGCGAACGGCTGGTTTCGCTCGATAATGTCGGCGTCCTGCGCGGCGGCCGCTGGCTGGTGCGCGGCGTCGAATTTTCCGTCTCACGCGGCGAAATCGTCACGCTGATCGGGCCGAACGGCTCCGGCAAGTCGACGAGCGCCAAGGCTGCCATCGGCGTGCTGAAGCCCGATGAGGGCAGGGTGGAGCGTCTGGCCGGCCTCAAGGTCGGCTATGTCCCGCAGAAGCTGTCGATCGACTGGACGCTGCCGCTGACGGTGCGCCGGCTAATGGCGCTGACAGGACCGCTGCCGGAGAGCGACATGCGCGCCGCACTCGAGGCCGCCGGCATCGACCATATGCTCGACGCCGAGGTGCAGCACCTCTCCGGCGGGGAATTCCAGCGGGCGCTGATGGCCCGCGCGATTGCCCGCAAACCCGATCTGCTGGTGCTCGACGAGCCGGTGCAAGGGGTGGATTTTTCCGGCGAGATCGCGCTGTACGATCTTATCAAGTCGATCCGCAATGCCAGCGGTTGCGGCATCCTGCTGATCTCGCACGATCTCCACGTCGTCATGGCCGAGACCGACACGGTCATCTGCCTGAACGGCCATGTCTGCTGCCGCGGCACGCCCGAGGCCGTCAGCCGCAGCCCGGAATATGTGCGGCTGTTCGGCAGCCGCGCGGCCCAGACGCTCGCCGTCTACAGCCATCATCACGACCATACGCATCTGCCGGATGGGCGCGTGCGCCATGCCGACGGCACGGTGACGGATCATTGCTTCCCTGAGGACGGGCATCACGCTCATGCCTCGCATGAGCATGCTCACGGTTCCCATGACCATGACCATGGGCACGGGCATGACCACGCTCATGGCGACCATCACGGGCACGATCATGCGCATTCCCATAATGGGGAGGGCCGCCATGCTTGACGATTTCTTCGTGCGCGCCATCCTTGCCGGTGTCGGGCTGGCGCTGACGACAGGGCCGCTCGGCTGCTTCATCATCTGGCGGCGCATGGCCTATTTCGGCGATACGATCGCCCATTCGGCGCTGCTCGGCGTGGCGCTGTCGCTGCTCCTGGAGCTTAACCTGACGCTTGCGGTCTTTGCCGTCGCCGCTCTCGTATCGGTGCTGCTGCTTTTCCTGCAGAAGCGCCAGGCGCTGTCGGCCGATGCGCTGCTCGGCATCCTCTCGCACGCGACACTGGCGATCGGCCTGGTCATGGTTGCCTTCATGAGCTGGGTGCGGATCGATCTCATCGCCTTCCTGTTCGGCGATATTCTTGCCGTTTCAACGACCGACATCGCGCTGATCTGGGGCGGAGGGCTCTTCGTGCTCGCCGCAATGGCCTGGCTGTGGCGGCCGCTGCTCGCGGCCACCGTCAATGCCGAGCTGGCCGAGGCCGAGGGGCTTAGACCGGAGCGGGCGCGGCTGTTCTTCATGCTTCTGATGGCGGTCGTCATCGCCATCGCCATGAAGATCGTCGGCATCATGCTGATCACCTCGCTGCTGATCATCCCGGCCGCAGCGGCACGCCGTTTTTCGTCGACGCCGGAGATCATGGCGGTGTTCGCCTCGCTGATCGGGGCGGTGGCCGTCGTCGGCGGGCTGTTCGGCTCGCTCACTTACGACACGCCCTCCGGTCCCTCGATCGTGGTTGCGGCGCTGATCCTGTTCATTCTCAGCCTGCTTCCCCGGCGCCACCGCCCGGTCATGCAAGGACAAGGCTCATGACGACACCGCAACTCACCAAGAACCAGTCGCTTGTTTTCGACGTGCTCGAAAAGGCCGAAGGGCCGCTCAGCGCCTACACCATCCTCGACAAGCTGCGTGACCACGGGTTTCGCGCGCCGCTGCAGGTCTACCGGGCACTTGAGAAGCTGCTCGAATATGGCGTCGTGCACCGGCTGGAAAGCATCAATTCCTTCGTCGCCTGCGCCCATCCGGGCGACGATTGCCACAGCCATGGCATCGTCGCCTTCGCCATCTGCGAAAGCTGCGGTCAGGTGATGGAGTTCCACGACCACGAGGTCGACCACCGGCTGATGGGGTGGGTGCGCGGGCAGAAGTTCAAGCCCGAGAAGACGACGATCGAGATCCGCGGTCTGTGCGAGGCCTGTGCGGCGTAAGGCGCGCTGGCCGGATCAGTCGCGTCACCTCCCTCATTGCTGCGCTTGTCGCAGCAAACTAACCACCGCGCGTCCGCGCGATGAATGGCTCCGATCTATGGAAAGGGTCTTCCCGCTATCTTCGTGAAAGTGGTGGAGCCGACGGAAACCCAACGCGACAAAAGATGAGGCCGGAAAACCGGCCTCATCTTTTGCGTTCTTTCGCCGGTCGAGTTTAATCTCCCGGCCAGCGTTAGGTCAGCCTTTGCCCTGGCCGCCATTGTCGCTCTTGCCGGAGCCGCCGTTATCGTCCTTGCCGGAGCCGCCATTGTCGCTCT
>NZ_JACIFY010000002.1:0-301458 GCF_014197615.1 Rhizobium esperanzae | reverse complement strand
CCTCTTGCCGGAGCCGCCATTGTCGCTCTTGCCGGAGCCGCCATTGTCGCTCTTGCCGGAGCCGCCATTGTCGCTCTTGCCGGAGCCGCCATTGTCGCTCTTGCCGGAGCCGCCATTGTCGCTCTTGCCGGAGCCGCCATTGTCGCTCTTGCCGGAGCCGCCATTGTCGCCCTTGCCGGAACCGCCGTTGTCACCCTTGCCCTTGCCATCCTTGCCGTGGTCGCGGTCTTTCTCGCCTTTGCCGCCGCCATGATCATCGCGGTCCTTGCCGTGGTGATCGTCTTTTCCGTGGTGGCCCTTGCCGTCCTTGCCGTGGTCGCGGCCTTTTTCGCCTTTGCCGCCGCCATGATCATCGCGGTCCTTGCCGTGGTGATCGTCCTTTCCGTGGTGGCCTTTGCCATCCTTGCCGTGGTGGTGGTCTTTTCCGTGGTGGCCATCCCCACCGGGGTCTTGATCGTTTCCGCCGGTGTCGTCGCCTTGATCAACACCGTCGCCGTTGCCGCCGTTATCGGTATTGCCATCACCGTTATCGCCATCATTGCCATTGCTGGCGACCGAGCCGGTGTTGGAAGTCTTCTTGCCGCCGCCAACATTTTGGCTGCCGTGATCGCTGTCGTTGGGACTGAATTTGTTATCGGCCTGAATTGCTTTGGTCGGCATGCACAGCCTGTATTCGAGGCTGCCGCGAACTGCGGTGTTGCAATTGACGACCGCCGGGGCGGCCGTTGCCAGACTGCTGCTTGCCAGAAGGGAAGCAACAGCGACGCTGAATTTCGCTGCTCTGCTGATCATTTCAATCGTCTCCCAAGGTTAACTGAGCGTTAATGGGGAGTTCATTTATACTAACAATGAATTAATGCGAAGAATAAAGAATGGTTAATCTGCTTCAATCATCTAATACAGTTAAATTCGCAAGTATAAAATTTTAATAAATTTTTATACTGACTGTGTTATCCTTCGGCTACGAACAGAGCGAATCGGCCATGAAGCGTCTCCTTTCTCTTGCTGCCCTTTTGGTAATTATTCCGCATTTTCAGGCAGTTGCCGGATCGTCGCTGCCTGTGACGCGAAGCATCGGCGCCCCCGTGGGATTCGCCGGGGCCTGCGCCAGGTACAAGTGGCTGTGCGGCAGGATGGCGGCACAACAGTTGGACGAACAGACGGCCATTGCGCTTCTTCAAAAGGTCAATCGTGCCGTAAACGGACGTATCGTTTCGGCGGAAGATCGCTCGTCTTCCGGAAACGGGGACGTCTGGTCTCTGCCGGTTGCCGGCCGAGGCGATTGCGAGGACTACGCTCTCCAGAAGATGAAGGACCTGATCGAGGCTGGTTATCCATCGAACAGGTTGGCGCTTTCCGTTGTTATCGGACCGCATGATCAAAACCATGTGGTTCTCGTCGCCCGGACGGACGCCGGCGATTATGTGCTCGACAATCTGACCGGCGCAGTGAAGCCATGGCGCGCCACGGGCTATACGTTTCTGGCCACCCAGGATTTCCAATCGCGAACGGGTTGGCGCGTGACGCTTGCCGGGCCTCGCGCCGGAGAGTTCTCCTGACCCGGAACCCGAGTCGGCACGCGGGCCGCTGCCAGGCGCACAGCGACGCGATGGGATGATTGGCCGTGTTCGATCCCAGGAGCCTTGTCCCTCGTGACAAGCACGATATTGCAGCTCTTTCGGGCCTTGAGAGCGCCGGTTATCCTGCGATCGCTCCGATCCTTGATGACTTGCTGGCGTGGACTGCGGACGGCAACTGGCCCATTGCTCCACATCTGGCCCGTTTTCTCGTCACGCTTGGGATACCAATCGTTGATTCAGTGTCGCGCGTCCTGCGGGGAGATGACGCCTCTCGAAAATATTTTTGCTTTGAACTGATCGTCGAAAACCTGTCGATCGATGTTCTTGAAGCGCTTGGGGACGATCTCATCAAGCTGGCAGATCAACCGAGCATGACCGACCTTTTGGAAGGGGTTGACGAGCTGGCACGTGAAGCGCTGCTGCGATTGCGTTATTCGGCTTAAGGTTGAGGTAAATCCCGTTTAGGTGGGCGCTAGAAGCCATAGGGAATGCTGACGTCGCCACCGCATCCAGCGGTGAAATTGGTAGCAGGTGGCGGCAAATTCGACGAAGAATTGTGTGGCCGGCGAACCGTTCGGGGCGTATCTGGTGTAAGAATCGGAAACACTTTGTGACTAAGTGTCTCCAAAAGCTGCGTTTTTCGGCTTGCTGCGCGCGACGACATGACGGATATTGCTTAAACGTTGAGGAAGCCGTCATGATCAGAATGATAGAAAACCCTGCCGAACTGGCTGGCGAGGATATCACCGGCAAATATATTCTCCGGAGGCTGAACTATCATTGGTTTGCCTACGGCAAGGCGGCTATCGTGACCGCTTGCAAGGGAACGATCCTGCATCTCGAGCGGGAAGAGACGGTTTATTCCGAGCGTTGGAGCCGTCGAGCCTATACCGGCACCGGCAAGCGTTATCCCGGCGGCATCTGTCCCATTTCGGCGGTCGCCTGCGTTTGCGATACGCCTGACGACGTCAACGCCGTCATCCAGCTGGATGTCGAAGCGCAGGACGAATTCTATCAGCTGATCGCCAAGGCAGAAGCCAGGGTCCAGGCGCTTGCCGCTTCCTCACGAAACAGCCAATTTCTGGAAGCTGCCGAGTAGGGCGGTTTTTCAACGAAAGCAGCACTCGGCTGCTATTGCGGCGGCGTGCGGCTCAAGCGCGTCAGGCTGGCCACCGGTTCTGATTTGCCTATCTCATCCGATCTGCTTGAGATCGCGAGCGAAGCGCTGCCAGTTGGCGACGTAGTTTTCGGCCGAGCGGCGAATGGCTTCGATCGCCGCCTCGTCGAGCACGCGCACGACACGGGCAGGCGCTCCGACGATCAGGGAATTATCGGGGAATTCCTTGCCTTCGGTCACCAGCGCATTGGCTCCAACCAGGCAGTTGTTGCCGATCTTGGCGCCGTTCAGGATGGTGGCGCCCATGCCGATCAGCACGTTGTCGCCCAAGATGCAGCCGTGAAGGATGGCATGGTGGCCGATGGTGCAGCCTTTGCCTGTCGTCAGCGGAAAGCCCATGTCTGTATGGGCCATCACGCCTTCCTGGATATTGGTGCCTTCGCCGACAGTGATCTTCTCATTGTCGCCGCGCAGCACGGCGCCGAACCAGATGCCGACACTCTCGCCGAGTTCGATCTGACCGATGACATGGGCATCCGGTGCAATCCAATAGAGTCCGGCAGCGGGTAGTTTCGGCGCCGATCCGCCAAGTGCGTAGACGGGCATGGCTTTCTCCTCAGACGATCTCGACCGACAGGATGGTGATGCCGTCGATGCCGCAATTGATGCGATCGCCTCTGGCGACCGCACCGACGCCGGCGGGCGTGCCGGTCATGATGATATCACCCGGTGCGAGGGTGAAGAGCTTCGACAGTTCGGCGATGATCTCCGGCACCTTCCAGATCATCTGGTTGAGATCGCCGTCCTGGACTCGGCTGCCGTTCTGTTCCAGCCAGATCCTTGCCTGCGAGGGGTGGCCGATGCGGCTTGCCGGAACGATCGGCGAGACAGGAGCGGAATGTTCGAAGGCCTTGCCGACCTCCCAGGGGCGGCCGAGCTTCTTTGCCTCGCCCTGCAGGTCACGACGGGTGAAATCGATGCCGACGGCATAGCCGTAAATGCAGTCGAGCGCGTCTGCGGCCTGAATGTCAGCGCCGCCGGATTTCAGCGCCAGAACGCATTCGACCTCGTAGTGCACATCGTTCGAGAGCGGCGGATAGGGAAAAGCATTGCCTGCCGGCAGCAGGTTATCGGCATTCTTCTGAAAGAAGAAGGGCGGCTCGCGGGAGGGATCATGGCCCATCTCGATCGCATGGTCGGCATAGTTGCGCCCGACGCAATAGACGCGGCGCACCGGAAATCGCTCATCGCTGCCGTCCACCGGCAGCAGAACCGGTGCGGGACGCGGAATGACGGTGACGGGATGGGGCATGGGCGGCGCTTCCTGGTTCAACGAGTCTTTTGCTGATCTTAGACGGAAAACAGTACGGCGGGGAAGCGGTCTTGGCGTCCCGCCCGGCGGATTGACGCTATCGCGGTCGAGCGCTATCGTTGCGGCCATGAACAGGATTTTTGCAGTTTCGACGACGTCTACGACCACCGCGCCGCGGTGGGTGGTAGACGCGTGAACTGAATTCCGTTCATCGCTGTTAAGACCAACCCGCCGGAGACGAGCGGGTTTTTTGTTGCCGCCCGTGTCCCGCATTCGAGGACCAGATCGTGGACGATATCCCCAAACATATTCTCGCCGAGCGGGCGCTGGCTGCTGCCCGTCGCTGTGTCGCCAGCCGCTTTGCCGGCGCCGCTTTCGTTTTTGTGACCGGTTCCATCATACGCGGCGAGGGAACCGCCTTTTCGGATATCGATCTGGTCGTCGTATTCCCGGCGCTGGAAAGAGCCTGGCGGGAATCGTTTACTGAGGACGGTTTTCCCGTCGAGGCCTTCATCCATGATCCGCAGACGCTGGCGCACTATCTCCATCAGGATGCCGACAGCGGCTATCCCATCATGGTCAACATGGTCGCGACGGGCAGCATATTGGGCCCGGATATCGAGCGCGCGCGCCTCATCCAGGCGCAGGCGGCGAGCGTTATTGCCGCAGGGCCGAAGCCTCTCGATGGCCCGAGCTACGACATGCTGCGCTATCAGGTCACCGACCTGGCCGACGATCTGCGCGGCGCTCGCCCGCCGGAAGAGGTCGCCGCCATCGCCGCGCATCTTTATCAGAAGCTCGCCGATCTCATTCTGCTCGGGCGCGGCGCATGGGCCGGTCGGGGGAAATGGGCGCCCCGCGTCATGCGGACGCTCGATGCGCAATTGGCGGCAGAATTCGACGCTGCGTTCCGCCTCGCAGCAGGGGGCGACGGCGCTCGCTTCCTCGCCCTGGCCGACAGGGAGCTAGCACGGAATGGTGGGCGCTGTTTCGATGGCTTCAGGCAGGAGGCTCCGTTGGAGGCGCGGCGTCTGGAACAGGCGCCAGTGCCCACGAGAACCTCACCCTGAGTGCCCCGCAGGGGCCTCGAAGGGCGGGGCGGGTGCGCTGGCGGTCGATGAATGCAAGGAGCAATGTTGCGGCGTGTCCTTCGAGGCTTCGGCCTTTGGCCTGCGCGCCTCAGGATAAGGAGCGTTGGAGAATGGCGCGCCTCTCAGCCCTAAAGACAACCCCTAACCAAGCGCACCTTGCTCCGCGCAAATCCTGTCGATTAGCGCATCCAGACCCCCCCTTTGGCGGCCGGCTCTTCGCCAGGCGCTGCTTGAGATGCAGGATCGAGTCGGCGAGGATTTCATCCAGGTTTTCGGCGCAGGTGAAATCGCCGGCCACGCGTTTGACTTTCGAATTGTCGAAAATGGCAGTCCAGGCCTTGTCGCCGAGGAGCGGGCCGATCCATTCCGGATTGTATCTGATCAGTGTATCCGTCGGCACGTGGACGATCTTGGCTTCCACGCCGAGCAATCTAGCGATCGTCTTCTGGATGTTGTCCCAGATATGGGCGCGGTCTGAGGTAATGTGGAAAATCTCCTTCAGCGCCGCCTGTTTGCCGAAAAGGCCGACGAAAGGCACGGCGAAATCCACCGAGCGGGTGAGCGTCCAGGGCGTATGGCCGTCGCCCGCCACGATGACGGGGTCGCCATCCAGCATGCGTCTCGCCATGATGTCGCTGTCGCCCATCATGATCGGCAGGCTGGTGCGGACGGTGTGGCTGGGGCGGACGATCGTCCAGGCGAGATTTCCGGATTTCTGGAGCAATTCCTCGCAAGCGATCTTGGCCTGGCTGTAGGGCCAGTAGGGATTGATCGCCGGCGTCTCCTCGGTAATCACGTAATGACGCGGCGGCTTTTCATAGACAGAGGCCGAGGAAATGAAGATGTATTGGCCGCAGTTGCCCGAGAAGACTTCGATATCGCGTGCCACCTCATCCCTGGTGAAGGCGATGAACTGGCAGACCACATCATAATCGGCCCTGGCGAGATCGGCATAGGCATCCGATCCGAGCTCCCCGACGATCGAGGTCACCCCGGCGGGCAAGGCGGCGCTTCTCAGGCCGCGATTGAAGACGCTGACATGGTGGCCCTCGGCAACGGCGCGTTCGACGCATGGATGGGAGATTTGGCCGGTGCCGCCAATGAAGAGAACGTTCAAAGCCATGGGAGTGACCTCGGGGTCTACGGGCGGGAATTCTGACCACTCTTCATAGCGCGAAAGATGGTAGACGTCTCCCGCAAATCTCCGCCGAGGGCGTGGGAATGAGCGGCGGCGGCAATACTCCAGATCGCCGCCGCGCCGATCGGCAGCGCCTATCCATGTGCCTTGCGACGGGCTGCGACGACGAGCCAGATCGAGGACAGCAGGAAGTAGAAGGCGCCGAACCCGGCATAGGGCACGATATCGAGGATCGTCGGCGCGGCGTCGGCAAAGGATTGGCTGATCATATAGCCGCCGGCAAGGGCCGATTGCGCGCCGCTCAGGATCATGACCCATTGGGCGCCGTAGATGCGCCAGCGCCTGACGCCGGTATAGAGCTGCAACAGGCCGGAGAGGATCGCCCAGGCCCCGAACACGGCCAGCACCGCGTAGGTGCCGTGGCCGAGCGCGATGGCGACGGCGAGCGCCGTGACGGTGCTGACCACGACGTTCAACGTCTGAGACGGGTTGGCCTGCAGGCCGCCATTGACCCGGGCGTCGACCAGATTGGCCAGCGCATCCCACAGGGGATAGATCACCAGCAGAAAGGCCGCGGCGCTTGGCTGCCCGGCAAGGAGAATGGCGGCGGCAATCCAGATCACCGAGAAGGCGGCGCGGGTGAAATAATAGGATCTCAGCCAGTTCGACTGGAGGGAAGATTGAGTTTGCATCGGCAGGTTCCTTCGTGATTGCCTGCCTACTAGTAGGTAGATTAAAAATGGGAGTCAACGCCGCGGCCGCACACCTTCTTGTGATGCCGGCAGGGCGGTGAAAGACTTGACAGATTGCCTACCAGAAGGTAGGCGACGCTATGAAATCAATGGCTTCGACGTCCGACAAGATTCTCGACATTGCCCAGTCGCTCATCGTGGCGGGTGGCTACAACGGCTTCAGCTATGCCGATATCTCGGCTGCGATCGGCATCCGGAAAGCCAGCATCCACCACCACTTTCCGACAAAGGCGGAGCTGGTCTCGGTCCTTGTGGATCGTTACGTCAAGCAGGCGGAGGCGGGTTTGCAGTCGCTGGTCGAGCAGGCTGCAAGCCCCGCCGATCAGCTGCATCTCTACATCAACTATTGGAACACCTGCATTCGCGACGCCTCCCAGCCCTTCTGCGTCTGCGCGATGCTGGCGAGCGAAATGCAGATGCTGCCCGACGAGGTCGCCTCACGCGTCCGCGCCCATTTCCAGGGGCTGGCGGCATGGCTGACCTCGGTGCTGCACTCCGGAATCGAGCAGGGCCTGTTCCGGCTGGACAAGCGGCCGGAAGAGCAGGCCCAGATGCTGATGGCCTCGGTTCATGGGGCGATGCTCTCGGCGAGGGCACTCGGCGATCCCGGGCTGTTCATTGCGGTCGTGGGGCCCGAAATTGCGAGGCTGCGGGCAGCGGATCGTTAGGGTGTTGGATAACGATAAGCAGATGCTCGTCGAGATGTGACCGCCTGATAGGTACGCGTCAGTTTTCAAAACTGGATCAGAGATGCGCGAAAGAGAATTCAATGGCGCTGCGTCGCCGGCAATGAGGCAGACGACGAGGTTGAGGCTCAGAATTCCTGAGCCGGCGGATATTCATTTCCTGACCAAACTTTTTTCACGGCCGGAATTGGTCGCGCATCGGCCCGTGCCCCGGCCGGATTCGCCGGAAGAAAGTGCGGCGCGGCTTGCGCGCGATATCAAGCATTGGAAAGAGCACGGCTTCGGGCGCTGGGCGGTCGAGACGGAGGATGCGTTGATCGGTTTCGGCGGCGTGACCATTTCCAGAGATTTCGGTGGCCTCAATCTTTCCTATCATCTGCAGCCCGAAAGCTGGGGGCGGGGGTATGCCACGGAACTGGTTAGAGAAACCTTGGCCTTTGCCTTTGACGACCTGGATGCGGACCGTGTGATCGGGTTGGTCCGCTCGGCCAATGCCGCGTCAAAACGGATTCTTGAGAAATGCGGCTTCCGTTTCGAACGCGAGGTAATGCTGCACGGCGCGCCGACCAATCTCCATACGATCGATAAACGTCTGACCAGATAGCAGCTGCTCGCATCGAAAGCTTTGGAATGGTTGTTTCGCACCATCTGCTGACGGCGCAGTTGGTCGCGCTTGAAACCATCTGCAATCTCTGAGAGTGTGGTCGAACTGCCTGTCTATCGGCTACAAGCGAGATGCTGGATGCGCATTTCTTCTCTACCGGAACCTCCGTACTACATGGTGAGCTTTACGTCTCAGCGAACCGAGATAGACGATGGTTATGGCGAGATGGGATATGCAATGACCGAACTGGCGAGCCGGCAGCCCGGCTATCTTGGTTTCGAAAGTGCTCGCGGAGCAGATGGCTTCGGAATATTGATCTCCTACTGGAAGGACGAAGCAAGCATTCGCAGCTGGAAGTCCGTCGTCGATCACCTCGAGGCACAACGTCGAGGACGCCAAGACTGGTATTCCCGATACGAAATTCGCGTTGCGCTCGTTCAGCGGGCCTATGGATTTGACATCGAGAATCAGTAGATTGCAGGTGTCACGAGACGCTACCGGTTGCGTTAGCCCGCCCTATCGATCCGTCATTCCCCGCCTTCTGTCAGTGCATCCCGCACGATCGCATAATAGGCGGCAAGCTCTGGTATCTCAGCACTCAGCCGATCAAATACGGGATCGGACGGCGTCAACGTGGCGGCATATTTGGCGTCGATGAAGGCCTGGTGGGCGGCGAGTGCTTCGGCGTCGGCCTTGTGCACGACGGTGAAGATGGGCGAGGGGACGGTGCGGCCTTTGACGATGATGCGGTCGAGTTCGACGACGGTGTAGGTCTCGGTAACCAGTCTGGCCGTCTCTTCGCCGAGCAGCAGCGCTACGCCGTAATTCTTCGAGGCGCCTTCGAGGCGGGAGGCGAGGTTGACGCTATCGCCGAGGCAGGAATAGTCGAAGCGGCGGGTCGAGCCCATGTTGCCGACGATGCATTCGCCGGTGTTGATGCCGACGCCCATCTTCAAGACGTGCGGTTTACGGCCAAGTGTGGCCGCCTCCCGCTCCAGCTGAGTATTCAGCCTCGAAATTGCCGCCTGCATGGCGAGCGAGGCGCGCACGGCGTGAAGCGCATGATCGGGATCGTCGAGCGGCGCATTCCAGAAGGCCATGATGCAATCGCCCATATATTTGTCGATCGTGCCGCCGTGATCCATCACCACGTCGGAAAGCGGCGTCAGCAGGCGGTTGATCAGGCCGGTTAGTTGCTCCGGATCGTCCTTCAGCGTCTCGGCGATTGTGGTGAAGCCGCGCACATCCGAAAACAGCACGGAGAGCGTGCGCCGTTCGCCGCCGAGCTTCAGCTGCGAGGGGTCGTTCGACAGGCGCCGGACGAGATCGGGAGAGATATACTGGGCGAAGGCGCGGGTGATCTGCCGCTTGTTGCGGCGCTCCTCGGCAAAATCGAAGGCCGCCTGGCCGAAGACGACCGAGATATAGGCGATTGTGGGGCCAAGCGGCGAGACGAAGACATGGGCCAGCCGGATGCCGGCAAAGCTGACGGCCGCAAAAGCCAGCAGAGCGGCCGCACTGGTGACGATCGTCAGCCATCCGGTCGAGCGCCAGACGGTCGTGGCGGCCAGCAGCACCGAGATCAGTATGCAGGCGGCGACCGTCGGCAGCCGGGCTTCGGCGATCGACAGGCCGCGGCGGATATTGTCGTAGATCGTCGCCTGAATCTCGACGCCGGAGACGAGCTTGCCGGTGTGAACGGTGTATGGTGTCGCAAAGGCATCGACGCCGCGCTTGTCGATCTCGGGCGCGTTCTGCAGGCTGAGGCCGACCAGCACGACGCGGTCCTTGAAATAATCCGGCGGCAGCAGATTTTCAGGGTCGAGCGCCTGGTAATAGGAGACGGTGGGATAGCTGCGGGCGGGGCCCAAGGATTGGATGAGCTGACCGGCCGGCACGGATGCGTGTGTCGCTCCCGACGTTTTCGCCAGCATGGCGGCAAAGCCGTCCTTGTAACCTGGAATGCGCCGGAAGATGCCGTCGCCGCTGAGATCGATCGAGGCGATGCCGGTCACCGCGCCCGCTTCGATCAGCTGCGGCAGCGGTGTGGCACGGATCAGCTGCGAGGCCTGCGGCGTCTCGATCAGCGTTTCGTCGCCGGCCAGCACGACGTCGGCGCCGACGGCCTCGGTGATTGCCGCGTCATTGTCGGGATTGGAGGGTTCGGCCATGATGATATCGAGGCCGATGGCCCGGGCGCCGGCTGCGCGCAACTGCCTCACCAACTCGGCATGCAGGCTGCGCGGCCAGGGCCATTGCGCGTTGATATCGGCGAGTGAAGGCTCGTCGATCGCCACGATCACAGGCCCGTCCTGCGGCGGACGCGGATCGTCGAAAGTCGAAAGATAATCGAAGCTTCTGAGCTCCAGCAGCGACCAGGCGGGCAGGCGCGACAACAGCGAGATCGCGACCAGCGTGGTCAGCGACAGCACGAGCAGCCGGAGATGGCGGCTGGTGATCTGCCTGGCCTGCCGAGGTTTGTCCCGCATCAGAAGCGGACTTTGAGCGTGCCCTTGAAGGCGCGGCCCCAGCCGGGCACGCCGGGCGTTATTTCGAAGTCCTCGTCGAGCAGGTTATAGGCGGCTGCCTCCAGCTCGATGCGCTTGTCGAACGGTTCCCAGACCAGGTGGGCGTCGAGGCTCCAGTAATCATCGAGCTTGGTGCCGAAGCGATCGCCGTCGCGCTCGCCGATATAGTTGGCGGCAATTGTCGTCTTGACCTTGGCTTCGTTGACCCAGGTCAGCGCAATCTGCCCTGAATTCTGCGGTATGAAGGGAAGAGGGCCGCCATAGATCGGTTCGAGCGGATCCCTGTTTTCCGAATCCATATAGGCATAGGTGGCCGAAAGGCCGAAACCGTTGCCGAGCGCGACGTTGGCGGTGACGGCAGCGCGATCGATGCTGCCGCGCGAGATCGGCAGGCTGGTATCGGACGGCAGCGAGATCAGCGGCAAATCGATCGAGAAATCATGCAGTTCCTGATGCTGGTACTCGACCGAAGTGAAGAAGCGGTCGGTCCATTCGGCATCCCATTGCAGGGCGACCGTATCCGTATAGCCTTGCGGATTGGCGGAAAACTGGTTGGCCTGCAGCCCGAGTATGCCGATCGGGGCAAGGGTCGGCACGGTGGTATCAAAGCTTTGGCGCATGAAGGCGGCCCGCAGCCAGTGGTTTTGAATCGGCGCCCAGGCGAGACCGAAGCGCGGCTCCAGCCGGCTGATATCAATGCCGTCGCCCTCCAGGCGCGTGGCGAACAGCGCATATTCGCCCTTGAGATCGGGCGTGATCTCATGCAGCACATCGACATAGGCGCGGCCGATATCGATGGTGTTCTCGGTGCGATCGGGAGGAGCTGTCAAGCCCAGGAGCGTCGTATCGACGCTGCTGCTGGTATCCATCCAGCCGCCTTCGATGCCGTAGCGAAATGTCAAAGGTCCGGCGCCTATGGAATGGCTCAAAGCGCCGATATAGGCATGAGATTCGATCTCCTGAGTGACGTTGGTAAAGGGTATGATGAAGGGAACCCCTGCGCCGATAAACACTGGGTCCACGTCGACATCAAGCGCGCTGTTCGTGGTCGATTTGCTTCCTGAATAAAGCAACGCTCCATTCAACACGTTTTCATAGGCAAACGTGTGGCTCCAGCCGATGCCGGCATATGTGGTTTCTCGTGCAGTGTCCTCCGTTGTGTAGAGAGGCAGCGGGATAGGGACACGGAACAGGAGTTCCATGAACCCGGTGTTTGACGATAACGCGTCCAGCGTTCCGTCATTCTTGCCATGGTTGACGAAGGCGACCACGCGATCGTCAGGCGTGACGGTTGCGGTCAGATAACCGTTGGCGCCCAGCAGCTTGTTGTCCGTCTGGACGCCGCCTAAACCCCGGTAGTCGCGGTCGAGCGCCAGCTCTTCCCAGGTCAAGTTGCCATAGAAGCTGATCGGGATGATCTCGTTGGAATAGCCTTGGATATCGGCTTCGCCGATGCGTCTTGTATGGCCGTCGACACTGTTGATGCCGCCGCCGAGCGAGCCTTCGATGAAGGGCACGTCGAATAGGGTTGCCGAGCGCGAGCGGCCGGACAGCATGTGCGGAGAGAGCAGCAGGCCCTGGATGAAGGATGAATAGCTCGACGCATTGTCGCGGTTCTGGATGATATTGTCGTCGCTGAAGTTCGTCGCGTTGACGAAAGGAAAGATGCTGCCCTTGATCGACTGGTCGATATAGCCGCTGCCTTCGAAGGGATCGAAAACCGCATCGCCGTAATAGCGGCCCCAGGCATCCAGCCCCTGCAGCCGGAAGGCGTCGTTCAGCGTCGAGCCGGCGCTCGCATTGGCGCCGAGGCCGCTGTAATCGCCGCCGCGGGCGCGCGAGCGGCGCAGGAACTCCTGCGCGTTGCGGATCGCGCCGTCCGCGTTGTAATCGTCGATATCGACGGCAGTCCGGAATGCCGAGATAACCGGGTCGTTCTTGTCGAGCCGATCGGCATTGTCGAGCGCCTGCTGTGAGGGGATACGGTCGCCCTTTTCGTAATGGGCGGCGGCGAGCATCAACTGCGACTGCGAATGCGCCGGATTGGCCGTGCTGGCGGCGAGCAGATCTTGCAGCGCCTTATCGCGCTCGCCGGTCTGCAGGTAATAGCGGCCGCGGGCGAGCAGGACGAGATCGAAGGATGGATCGAGGGCTATTGCCGTATCGATCTCGCGCTTGGCCTCCTTCATCCGCCCCTGGTCGAGATAGAGTATTGCCAGGTTCGCGTGCAGCAGCGGGTCCTGCGGATCGAGTTCGATCGCCTTCTTGAAGGCCTCTTCCGCTTCGCCATTGGCGTCGCGCGAACTCTGCAGCAGGCCGAGCGAATTCAGCGTGCCCGATGCGCCGGGGGCGAGTTCGATGGCACGGTTCAGATCGGCAAGCGCGCCGTTGATGTCGCTCTGATAGACCGCCTTGTAGCTCGCGCGAGCGGAGAGCGCCATCGGATGGTCAGGGTCGAGCGCCAGCGAGCGTTCGATCGCTTCCTTCATCTGTTCGCGGTCGTCGGTGAGCTGCGCCAGCTGGGCGCGGACCGCCGGCAGGGTCGGATCGTCGGGATAGCGCTGTTCGGCTTTCTTGATGATCTCGAGCGCTGCGCGCGGGTTTTGCAGGAAGCCTGTCGTATAGGCCTGCATGATCGCGCCGTAGGGGCCGGCGCTATTGGCCGGCGGCGGCTCGGCATGCTTGGGATCGGCCAGCGAACGGGCGAAATAGCCGCCATATTGCGCCATGTTGCGGCGTGTCGCATCGAGATGCGGCAGGGCTTTCTGGAAGAGCCTGGCGGCATCGGCATAGCGCTTTTCGGAGCCGGCGATGGTGGCCTCGATCAGGTCGACGCGCGCCTGCTGGGCTGCCGTCAGCTTGCGGCCGCGAATGTTCTGCAGCGTTGCGGTCGCGGCCTGGCGTCCGTCGAAGGCGCTCTGCACTTCGGCGAGTTCCAGCCAGTCTTCGGTGGTGCGGCGCTCCGGCGGCAGTGCCAGCAGGCGGCGGCGCTCCGTCGCCATGCGATCGGCCCGCAGGGGCGAGGTCGGCATCAGATCGAAGCCGTCGCGCAGATCGAGATAAAAGAGCATCTGCTCGCGGTCGTCAGGATTGACGCTGATGATCTTGTGCGGCGCCTGGCCGATGGTGGCGACCGCCCCTTCACCCTCGCTGACCTCGACGCTGCCCTGCGGGTTGGAGAGCGCCACGCGGCCTTCAAGCACGATCATCGAGGTCTTGGCGCCGTCGACGGTCATCGTCCAGTCCGTGCCGCGAATAGCGGCGGCGGCGGCCGGGGTTTCCACAGTCAGGCCCTGGCCGCCGCGCTCGGCGCGTGCCCAGATGGTGCCGGATTGGAGATTGAGCACCGTATCGCCGGTGGCTGCCATCTTCTTGACCTGCAGCGAGGAATTGCGGCCGAGGCGGACCTGGGTGTGATCGGAAAAGACGATGGCGAGCTGGCCGTTGGCATTGGTGCGCAGCACGTCGCCGGTCAAAAGATCCTGGTTGATGTCGACGATCCGCCAGTCCGATACGTCGATGAAGCGGACCTCTTCGCCCGTCTTGCGGGCGATGACGGAACCGGCGACCGGCGTTGCCCGCTGCACGGGATCGGCCATGACCGGCCGCCCGAAAGCAGGCAGTGCAAGCGCCAGCGCCACCCCTGCGCGAAAGATGTGTTTGGAATGCCCCCGCATGACCTCAACCCCATACCCGCGCTTCCCCTTTGTCCGTGTAGAGGGAAAAAGTCAAGCATGTTGCACACGTGTTCTTGCTTTCGTTCCAAAGTGTATTATCAGGGAAACACTTTTGGGGTGGAGTATTGACGTGAGCGAATTCGAAAGTGCCACTGAGGTTATGCTGAGCAATCCCTCAAGCGGGGACGTCAGCACCGAATATTTCGATCATATCAAGAAAATCAATGACATATTTTACGATCAGATCAAGATATCCGATCAAAAGGCTGCTTATATCTTTACTTTCATGCTCGCCTTTCTGGTAAGCTCCAGTGAGGTGAGGGCCGTCTTCAGCCTGGCGCGTTACACCGGCAGTTCGCCGGGCAGCATGCTGTTCTCCGGCCTGCTGGCCGCAGCCTCGGTCTTCTCCATCCTGTCGGCGATTCTCGTCGTGCTGCCGCGCAGTCCAGGCGCCTCCACCTCGCTGTTCTGGGGCGCCTGGCACAAGCACCGCGACATGTTCTTCGACGCCGCGCTTCGCCGCGACGAGCGCTACCTCTTCGACCAGTATTTCGAAAACGCCAACATCCTCTCCGCCATCGCCCGCAACAAATACCGCTGCGTCACCTTTGCGTTTCGTGGGCTGATGATCAGCGTGATTGCTTATGTGCTGCTTTTGGTGGCGGGGTGAGGGGAGGCACCATCTTGGGTGAGCGACGACAGGAGCGAGTGCACGAAGCGTAAGCGAAGGGCAATCACGGCGAGCGTATATACCTGCGTCAACTCATCACCGAAAATTGAAGCCCCTCGCGCGGGTGGGCGTCCCGCGCGGGCCAAGCTGTGTTACAGTTTTCTCGCTTGATGGCGCGGGGATTTGCCGATGCTGACGACGCTTGCGGTGCTCATGGGTCTTTCCAGCCTCGTACCGGCCGCAGGTGCCGGCGGCAACGAAGTCGACGTCACGCTGGTGCTTGCCGTCGACACCTCGCGCTCGATGGATGTCGAGGAGATCGGCATTCAGCGCGAGGGTTATGTCGAAGCACTCAAGCACAAGGAATTCATCGATGCGGTGAAGAACGGGCTCACCGGCCGCATCGCCATCAGCTATTTCGAATGGGCAGGCTATGTCGTCCAGGAATCGGTGATCGACTGGCAGGTGATCGAGACGCAAGCGGATGCGATCGCCTTTGCCGACAAACTCGACGCCCGGCCGATCGGCACGCAGCGGCGAACCTCGATCTCGACCGCCATCGACCAGGGCGCCAGCATGATCGCCACCGGTCCCTTCCAGGGCAGGCGCGAGGTGATCGATGTTTCCGGCGACGGCCCGAACAACTCGGGCGATGCCGTCGCGCCGGTCCGTGACAAGGCGGTGGCGTCAGGCATGATCATCAATGGCCTGGCCATCATGCTGCGCCCTTCCGATGCGCCCGGCGGGCTCGACAAATATTACGCCGATTGCGTCATCGGCGGCCCCGGCGCCTTCGTGCTGCCGGTCCACAAGATCGAAGATTTCGCCATCGCCGTGCGCCGCAAGCTGGTGCTGGAGATCAGCGGCCTGTCCCCGCCACCAACGATAGAGAGGGTCGCCGGCGCCGGGCCGCTGACGGATTGCCTGATCGGCGAGAAGCAGTGGCGGGATATGTTCTACCGGTGAGATGCGAGCCGAGGGGCGTCTTGGGATGAGAGGAGAGGCGTGCAGTGTGGCACCTCCCTCTGTCCTGCCGGACATCTCCCCCACAAGGAGGGGATCGGCTGGGCGTGACGGCTTCCCCAAACAACTAACGCATCGTTATTCGATAGAGCAGAGTGGGACGGACGATCCAACCTCTTGCCGATCTCCACCCTTGTGGGGGAGATGGCCGGCAGGCCAGAGGGGGGTGCTACACGGCACGCCGATAAAGGAAAGAAGCCTCGCCCCGCAGGGGCCTCGAAGGGCGAGGCGGGTGCTCCCGGCTGCCGCCACCTACAACGGCAACTGCCTGCCGGCTTGTTCGCTGACCATGTATTCGGCGTACCAGTCCGGCCAGCCCTCGTCATGCTTGCCGCCATTTCGTTTCTCGTGTTCGCCGTGAGCGGTCGCCGCGCGGCGTAGCGCTGCGGCGAGGTCGTTCGAGGTCGAGAAGGCGGTCTCATCGGCGTCGATGCGGCCGGGCAGGCGCGTGGTGACTTCCTGGAACAGCCAGCCATTGCCGTCGGGATCCTTGAACGAGGCGAAGGAGCGATAGCTGCGGTGGTCGGGGTCGCGGCCGGCAATGCGCAGGCGCCCGAAGAGATAGGGCTCGTCCTTGCCGGCATAGACGCCCGAAGCGTCGTGGAACACCTCGCTCACCTCGACGCCGCGGGCGATAAGATCGCGCCTGGCGGCCTCGATGTCGGAGACGATGAGGTAGAGCCCTTGTGCGGAGCCGGGAGCGGCGGCGGTGACGTTCTTGCCGAAGATGATCGCGCAGCCGGAGCCGGGCGGAGTAAACTGGATCACCCGGAAATCGGCGTCGTTGGCAAAGTCGGCATCGAGCCTCCAGCCCAGGCTCTCGTAGAAACGTTTGGCGCGGTCGACGTCGGAAACGGGGATGACGACCACTTCGAGCTTGGTGTCGACCGGTCGCGTTCTCATGGATTCGGTGGTGGGTTCACTGCGCATTGCATTGCTCATCTTCAGCTCCTTGAGGTTTGGACGCATTAAGAATGGCGATACATGTCGGGGTCGAGTGGACCACAGCGCAGGTGGGGCGTCGAATCAATTCTTCTGTTGGGAAGACGGCGGGCCGATCCCGCCGTCAATTGCGCAGACTCTATGCCGCAAGAGCGGCGCGTGTCTTGCCGATCATCAGAGCGGCGCGCGCCGCCTCGCGGCCCTTCTCGACGAAATGGGCGCGGTAGATCTGCGTGTGATGCTCGGTTTCCTGGTAATGATGCGGCGTCAGCGAGACCGACAGCACCGGCACACCGGTATCCATGCCGGCCCGCATCAGGCCGTCGACCACGGCCTGGGCGACGAATTCGTGGCGGTAGATCCCGCCATCGACGACGAAGGCGGCGGCGATGACGGCCGCATAACGGCCGGTGGCGGCAAGATCGCGCGACAAGAGCGGCATTTCGAAGGCGCCTGGAACATCGAACACGTCGATCTGCTCGGCGGGAACAAGCTGTTGGAAACCTTCGAGCGCACGGTCGACGATATCGGCGTGCCAGCCGGCTTTGACGAAGGCATAACGGGTGGGTGTCATAGTCATCTCCTTTGGCGTACAGACACGTCACCCAAGGCGATCACGAGCATCCGCCGCCGGCCCGGAAGCGCAGCAGCAACGCACGTTCTCTTTCATCCGGACTATGACCGTCGGCTCAGGCATCGCACCTGATCTGCTGACCCTTCCGAAGAAGGCGCTCGCGGGCTCGCAATCGAAACTGCATACCGCCGGTAGGGACTTTCACCCCGCCCTGAGAACGGCGCGACAATAGGGGCAAGGCGGCGGGCTGGCAATAGGGGAAGATGGTTTTGGATTGGGTGCGGGTCGCAACCTCAAAAGAGCTTCATCCTGAGCGGCCTCGAAGACGAGGCGGGTGCGCTGGCGACGGATGGATGCGTGCCCCATCGCCCTTGCTGAGCGCGCGCATCCGCCTACATGCTCCTGCTGAGGACATCCATGTCGAAAAAGCATGCGGCTGCGCCTCATTGAGGGGTAGGGCAGCAACCATGGGAGATCGTGATGCCAGAAGCTTTCGTCGTTCACCGCGAAGCGCATATCGCAGCACCGCCGGCGGCCGTGTTTGCGCTCATGACCGACCCGGAAAAGATCCTGCGCTGGATGGGAACCGAGGCTCAGGTCGAGCCGCAGCCCGGCGGGCTCTATCTCGTCAATGTCACCGGCGCCCGCTTTGCGCGCGGCTCGTTTCGCGAGGTGGTTCCGGTCCATCGCCTTGCCTACAGCTTCGGCTGGGATGGCAGCGACGTGGTGCCGCCGGGCTCGAGCCTGGTCGAGATCGACTTGATCGAGCAGCCCGATGGAACGCTGCTGAAGCTCACCCATAGCGGCCTGCCGAGTGCGGAGCAATGTGCCGGCCATGAGGAAGGCTGGACGCATTACCTCGGGCGGCTCACCGCGGTCGCAGCCGGGCGCGACCCGGGTCCGGATGTTTTTTCCGGCAGGAAATGAACGGTTTGTCCGAAGGTGCCGCCATGCCCGCAACCACCTGCCGCCCACGGAAAAAGGCGGCCGAGCGGCGTTGCAGCGCTCGTCCGGAAACGCTGTTTTTCGTCCTCAAACATGAACGCGCAGTTCATCCCCAGTTCAATTTGGCAGCCCTAGGGTGGTCACGGCTGGATTGAATTGGAGTTCGTTATGAAGGCACTTTCTATCGCGGCTGCCTTGCTTGCTGGCAGCCTTTCGATCGGTACGGCGCAGGCGATGCCGAGCGCGACGATCAAAGTCGAGAGCAATATCACCAAGGTCGACTACGCCTGCGGCCGCGGCTGGCATCTGACGCGCTGGGGCGAATGCCGGCGCAATTGGCGACGCCCGCCGCCGGTGGCTTTTTACGGTGGTCCGCCCCGCTGGGGCTGGGAGCGGCGCCATGGGGATTGGGACGGCCCGCGCTGGCGCCATGAGCGGCGCTGGGACCGCGACCGCCGCTGGAATGACGACCGTCGCTGGGACGATTGAGGTCTCGGCCGGATATGAATCGATGAGGCCGGCGCCATGTTTCGCCGGCCTTTCTCATAAGAGTTCGCAGTTTTCCCGAAGTCAGATCGTGCTGACGAGCCAGTGCTTGCCGTCGATCAGCTCTTCGAGCTCGATCGGATCCTTGACGCCGAACTCGAACCATTCGACGAGCTCTTTCGCCTTGCGCTTGCTCTCTTCCGCGGTGAAGTCGATCTCATAGCGCGCGCACCATCGCCGAAGGATCGACGTCAGCAGCGTCATGTCATTCCCGTCAAGCGGATCTTTCGGCCAAAATGTCGTGCCCATCGCAACCCCTCAATCGCAGATGACAAGCTGGCGCATAATGGAATCAAAGATGCGCAAGTTTAAAGTGTTTTTTTCGTTGTTTTCCACTGTGGTGAATGGTTTTCCACAGGCTTGTTCGGTGGTGGGGTTGACAGGGTTGTGTGGAGGCTAGGGATGCAAGAGCCGAGCAGGCCCGGAGCATCCGCGCGCGGATGCTCCGGGGTTGCCCGCACCCGGGGCTTGATGCGATGCTAGGGCATGGATCTGCCTTCCTCCCTTGCCTGGCTGGTCGATGAGGCGGCTGCTTCGCCCGGTCCCGAACCGTTTCTGGCCGAACTCGGGCGCCGGCTGCTTTCCGATGGCCTGCCGCTTGCCGGCGGGGCGCTGACGCTAGCGGTGCCGCATCCGATCATTGCGCGGCGCACCTGGCTGTGGCGGGCCGAGACCAGGGCTGTCATCGAGGCGCTGGCTTTTGCAGCCGCACCGCCCGTCGACGCCGGGCGCGACTGGCTGGCCGGGCTCGGGCCGGTGTGGGAAGAGAGGATCGGGCCTTCTCAGGATGCGCCGATGCTCAGCTGGGCGGGCAATGGCACCGGCGCTTTCGCTGCCGATGACGCCGCCCGGCTGCGGGACGTCGCGCGTTTTGCCGCCGCACCGCTCGCAGCCCTTGCAGCGCGCGAGGCGCGGGCGGCATTGCTCGAAGCCTATCTCGGCCGGCGCAGTGCGGCGCGGGTGCAGGCCGGGGCGCTTGCCCGCGGCACTGGCGAGACTATTCGCGCCGCTCTTCTCTGCGCCGATCTGCGCGATTTCACCGCACTTTCCCAAGTGACGGAGCCGCATGCGATGATTGCGACGCTCGACGCCTGGTTCGACCGCGTCGCCGGCGCCGTGCATGCATTCGGCGGCGAGGTGCTGAAATTCATCGGTGACGGCGTATTGGCGATCTTTCCCGTCACCGGCGCTTCCGGCCAAATGCAAGAAGACCGCAATGCCTGCGAGGCGGCGCTCCGGGCGGTCGCCGCCAGCCGCGCCGGCATGGTCCATCTCGATCAGGTGCGCCAGGCGCAGGGGCTGGCGCCGCTGCCCTTCGGCGCGGCGCTGCATTTCGGCGAGATTCTGTGGGGCAATATCGGCGCGGCCGACCGGCTTGATTTCACCGCCATCGGCCCCGCGGTCAATCTGGTCAGCCGCCTGGAAGGGCTCTGCAAGCCGCTCGGCCGAAGCGTGCTGATTTCGGGTGCTGTCGCCGCAAATACGACGACGATGCTGATGCCGCTCGGAGAGCACAGCTTGCGCGGCATCGCCGACCCTTGCGCGGTGTTCACCTTGCCTGAGGCCTGAGCGTGGGCAGGGCCGCGCCAGAAGCGTCCTCATTTATGCAAAGAAATATTTGCAAAGATATCTTTGTAACATTAAGCTTGGGGCATGAAAACACCAAGCCCCCCGTCTGCCGCCGCCTCCCGCACCGTCAGCCGGGTCGTGCCCGAACCGATCGCGCTGAAGGCGCTGGCCCACCCCGTCCGGCTGCGCATGCTCGGCATGCTCAGGATCGACGGCCCGGCCACGGCGACGCAGCTCGCCGCCCGACTCGGCCTGAACAGCGGCGCGACCAGCTATCACCTGCGTCAACTCGCCCAATACGGTTTCATCGAGGAGGCGCCGCATGCCTCGCGGCGTGACCGCTGGTGGCGCGCGAGCCACGAGCTGACCTCGGTGCCCGCCAGCGAAGCGGCGGGGGAGGCGCTCGATCTCGATCTCGCCTTCAACCAGGCGGCGCTTTCGCTGCAGGTCGGCCAGATGCAGCAGTCGCTGGAGGAATTTGCCGAACTGCCGGCCGAATGGCGCAAGGCGACGGCCGCCGACGACATCATCATCCCGATGACGGCTGACCAGGCCGAGGCGCTGACAAAACGGCTGCGCGACATCATCCTCGAAGCGATGCGGGCAGCGCCGCCGCTGGGGGAGGCGGCGTCTCGAAATCCCGGCATGGTTCCCTTCTATGTCATGCTGCACGCCTTTCCCTATCCGGGCCGCCTTCCGCATCGCGAGGGGGAGGAGGAACCGTGAGAAGGGGTGGACCCTTCCTGGCGCTTGCAGTAGCCGAGATGCTTTCGCTGTCCGGCACGCGGCTTTCGACCATCGCCATTCCCTGGTGGGTGCTGAGCGCCACCGGCAGTCCGATGCTGACCGGGCTGACGGCGATGATGGAGATGTTGCCTTATGTGCTCGCCAAGGCGCTCGGCGGGCCGCTGATCGACCGCGTCGGCGCCAAACGCATCGCCATCATCTGCGACACCGCTTCCGTTGTCGTGGTGGGACTGGTGCCGCTTCTCGACTTTTTCGGCATGTTGACCGTCCCGGTGCTGCTGCCTCTCGTCTTTGCCATGGGCGTGCTGCGCGGTCCGTCGGATGCCGCCAAGCAGGCGATGGTTCCCGATATCGCCGCACTCGCCGACGTGCCGCTGGAACGGGTGACCGGCGTTTCCAGCGCCATCGAGCGGCTGGCCTCCACGGCGGGCGCGGCCGGCGCCGGCGCGCTGATCGGGTTCATCGGCCCCGGCCAGGCGCTCCTCGTCAACGCCGCCACCTTCGCCGCCGCAGCGCTGGTCGTCAGCCTGGGCATAACCGGCATGCCACGCACGCCTCGGCGAGCCGCCGCGCCCGCCGCTCCGCCGAGCAAGGTCTCTTCCTACCTCGATGATCTCCATGAAGGCTGGCGCTTTCTCAGCGGCGATGCCGTGCTCGTCAGCATCGTCGCCATGGTGGCGACCACCAATCTGCTCGATCAGGCCTATCATGCCGTGCTGCTGCCCGTCTGGACGCGGGATGCCGGTCACGGGCCGGAGCTGCTCGGAGCGATGTTTGCCGCTTTCTCCGGCGCCTCGATCGCCGGCGCGGCGATTGCCGCTGTCATCGGCGAGCGCATGCCGCGTCTGATCGTCTATACCGTGGCTTTTTTGCTGACCGGATTTCCGCGCTTTCTGGTGCTCGCGGTGGATGCGCCCCTCGGCTCCGTCTTTGCGATGCTCGCTATCGCCGGATTTGCCTCGGGTTTTCTCAACCCCATCCTGTCGGCGGTGATCTTCGAGCGCATCCCGAGACCGCTGACCGGCCGCGTCACGGCGATGAACACCGCCCTCTGCTTTGCGCTCATCCCCTTCGGCGGCCTCGTCGGCGGCGCGCTGATCAGCACCATCGGCCTTGCCGCGGCGCTGTTCCTGACCGGCGTCGTCTATCTCGCGGCAACCCTTTCTCCTCTTGCCCCGAAAAGTTTTCGTGGCTTCGACAAGGCGGTCACAGAGAGCTAGCGTCGCGGCGGCGTGCCTCGCCCCGGCGCTCAAGCTCCTCGACCATCAGGTCGATGAAGCGGCGGACGCGCGGTTCCAGCGGGCGCCTGTCGGGATAGAGCGTGACGATCTTGGTGTCATCGGTTTCGAGGTCGGGCAGAACCTGCCGGAGACGGCCGGCCGCAAGATCGTCGGCGACGAGAAAGTCGGGCAGGAGAGCAATGCCCAGTCCCGCCAGGGCGGCGTCGCGGATCGCCTCTGCGCTGTCGAGCCTCAGCCGGCTGCGTCCCTGCGCCGTGATCAGGGAATTGCCTTTGCCGCGAAAACGCCAGGCGTGCCTTTGATTGCGGCTGGTGAAAATCAGGCAGTCATGGGCCACGAGATCGTCGATAGCACGCGGCTCGCCGTGCTCGGCGAGATAGGACGGCGAGGCGCAGAGCCGCGTCCTGTAGGTGGCGATCACGTGCGAGGCCAGCCGGCTGTCCGACGCCGTCGGGCCGATCCGGATTGCCAGATCGAAGCCTTCCTCGACGACGTCGGCGAACCCATCGGTGAAGCTGATCTCCACCTGGATGTCGGGCCAGGCGCGAAGATATTCTTCAAGCAGCGGCAGCACGGCGAGCCGTCCGAAGGTATCGGGAACGCTGAGCCTGAGAACGCCCTGTGGCGTGCCGCTGCCAGCCACGCTCGCTTCGGCCGCGTCGACCGATGCGAGAATCTGCAAACCGCGCTCGTAGAACACCCGTCCTTCATCGGTGAGATTCAGTGTTCTCGTCGTGCGGTTGAGCAGGCGCGCGCCGAGCCGCTCTTCCAGGCGGATGACGGCCTTTCCCGCCGCCGAACGCGACAGGCCCATGGCCTGGCCGCCGGCGATAAAGCTTCCGGCATCGACGACGGCCATGAAAATCAGGATATCGTTCAGGTTCGTGCGCGGCATAAGGCAACTCGAGCGGTTCGGTACAGCCATAACTCGGTCGGCCATGCGATGGTTCAAGCCCGGACCATCAACGCTCACCCAAGGCGAAAGGTCCGTACGCGGTGCTTCCAAGTCGCGTTGGGGCCCGGCCTTTGCGCATCAACTCGTCGAAATCCGTTGCCTACACCGGCTGACGATGGTCTAGGCGCTGTCGAAGGGATACGGAAAAGCCGGGCTACAGCATGTCGCCGAGACTCCAGTGGTTGCTCCATCGGATATCGATCTCGTCGTCGACATTCTGATATCTGATGTCGGTGGAGAGACGCAGCCGGCGGCTGCGGTCCTGGTTGGCGGTCGAGGCGTGGATCATATAGGGTGAGTGGAGCACCACGTCGCCGGCCTCGTAGTCGGCGGCGAGCCAGCGGGTATCGAAGCGCTCCGCCATATCGGGAAGATCCTTCGAGATCCAGCCGCCTTCCGCCATGTGGCGGTTATAGGCACTGATCCGCTCTTGCGGAGAAAGATCGCCACTTGCGGCCTGGAACTCGGCTTCCATCCGGATGCCCAGCGTGTGCGAGCCTTCGAGATAGACGAGGCCTCCCATTTCGGTCGGGATGTCGCCGATCGGAATCCAGGCCGTCACCAGGCGGCTGGTGCCGCCGCGGAGATAGACGAGATCGTAGTGGGCGGGTGTGGCCGTCGGGGTATCCGGCTGGACGAAACGCATGATCTTGCGCTTGTGCAGATAGGAGATGCCCTGCAGGAAATCGTCCATGAAGCAGGTGAGCGACGGTTGTGCGCAAAAGCCTTCATAGGCGGCGGAGCGGACGAGCGACATCAGGCGCCGATCCGCCAGGCTTCGGTCGAAGGCGGTGGTCGAGGCGATCCCCAGCGATAGGTCGCTGCCGGGCTCGACCAGCCCGGTCATGGCGAGGTGTTCGAGCACCCAGCGACGGAAATCGATGACATTGGCGCGCGGCAGAAGGCCTTTCAGCCAGACATAGCCATCGTCCAGGTAGCGGCGGCGGATAGCGTCGAGGCCGATGGCGGAATCGGTCGGTGTCAGCCAGCCCACCCGTTCCGCTGGCAAGGTCTTGCCGTGGGCGGTCAGGGGAAATTCCGGCGTTCCGGCCCGTGTGGTTTCGGCAGCAATCGACATTTCAGCCTTCCATCGCTTGAATTGATTTGCCAATAATTAGCTGATCTGTCGGGATAACCGACATAGAGGAAATCGCTAGCTGGACTTTTCGCTCATCATGAAAGACGCCGAGGCCATCTACAGAACGCCACTCGCCGCGGCCGGCGGACTGGCCGTCACGGGAAGCGGCAGGCAGCATGCCCGCCATGCGGTGGTCGACCGAAAACTTCCGAATTTTGCCGTAGTGCTGGTGGAGCGCGGGCGGGGCGCGCTGGAAACCGCCGCCAGCGGCCGCCTCAGTCTTGCGGGACCAGCCCTCTTCTGGCTGTTTCCCAACCGCGCGCATTCCTATGGCCCCGACGAAGGCGGCTGGGACGAACGCTGGGCGCTTTTCGAAGGATCCCTCACGCGGGACTTCGTCAGGCTGAGGATCATTGCCGAGCGACATCCGATCGTCGCCCTGCATTATCTCGATGAGCTGTCACGGCTCTTTTCCCAGCTTCATGCCGATCTGCTTGACGATACCAACCTCCGGCAGGCGGCGGCGGCATTGACGCTGCATCGCATCGTCATATCAGCTGCCAGACAGGCGAGCGGCGCGACCGATCGACGCCGGGAAAGGCTCGACACGGCCGACATCGTGGAAGCGCTGCGGCGGCGGGCGATGCAGCCGCTCGACCTCGCTGCCTTCGCCGCCGAACATGGCATGTCGCCAGCGACGTTGCGCAGGCGGTTCATGCTCGAAACCGGAATGCCGCCCAAGGCATTCCAGCTTCGGGCGCGCATGGACCATGCCAAGCAGCTACTGGCAACCACCGACGAAAAGATCGAAACGGTCGCCGCCTTGGTCGGGCTGGATGACCCGTTTTATTTCTCGCGGATCTTTCACGAACGGGAAGGCTGCAGTCCGCGCGAATTCCGTGCGCGATATTGGCGGGTTTGAGGGGCCGGCAGCCGCGTCAGCGCCAGCCGAGCGCCGGCGCCACATGGGTCAGGATCGCTTCGATGACATGGGCGTTGTAGGCGACGCCGAGCTGGTTGGGCACGGTCAGCAGCAGCGTGTCGGCCTCGGCGATCGCCTCGTCTTCGGCGAGCTGCTTGATCAGGGCATCAGGTTCGGCGGCGTAGCTGCGGCCGAAGATCGCCCGGGTCTTCTCGTCGATGAAGCCGATCTTGTCGTCTTCGTCGTTGCCGTAGCCGAAATAGGCGCGATCGCGATCGTCGACCAGCGCAAAGATGCTGCGGCTGACCGAGACGCGCGGCTGGCGCGTGTGGCCGGCGTCTTTCCAGGCCTGCCGGTAAGCGCGAATCTGATCTGCCTGCTGGACGTGGAACGGCTCTCCCGTCTCGTCGTCCTTCAGTGTCGAACTCTGCAGGTTCATGCCGAGTTTGGCTGCCCAGACGGCAGTGGCGTTGGAGCTGGCGCCCCACCAGATCCGTTCGCGCAGGCCCTCCGAATGCGGCTCGAGACGCAGGAGGCCGGGCGGGTTCGGAAACATCGGCCGCGGGTTCGGTTTGGCAAAACCTTCGCCGCGCAGGACTTCGAGGAAGACTTCAGCGTGACGGCGGGCCATGTCGGCCTCGCTCTGCCCCTCGGGCGGAGCATAGCCGAAATGGCGCCAGCCATCGATCACCTGCTCGGGCGAACCGCGGCTGATGCCGAGCTGCAACCGGCCGCCGGCGATAAGGTCGGCGGCGCCGGCATCCTCGGCCATATAGAGCGGGTTCTCGTAGCGCATGTCGATGACCGCGGTGCCGATCTCGATCCGGCTGGTTCTGGCGCCGACGGCCGACAGCAGCGGGAAGGGTGCGGCGAGCTGGCGGGCAAAATGGTGCACGCGGAAATACGCTCCGTCGGCTCCGAGTTCTTCGGCCGCGACGGCAAGATCGATCGACTGCAGCAGCGCATCGGCCGCCGAGCGCGTCTGCGACTGAGGCGAGGGCGTCCAGTGCCCGAATGAGAGAAAACCGATCTTCTTCATGCCGCGCCTTTTCCGTTGCATCTGATGGTGGATGGGTCATGGCATAGTTTTAGGCAGGAAGACAATCGGAAGCGGAAAGGTACGGCGGATCTGCAAGGGATCGGATCAGTCGGCATGACAGACCGAGTTGCCTTCGAATGTTCCGCCTCACAGCTCTCGTTCGTCAGGAATTTGCCAAGCGATTGGGGACGAGTTCCGACTGCATCCAATGCGTTTCACTCTGAACGTGGTTGTCCCGGACATATTTGCCCATCCGAACTGGCATTTCCGCTTCCAGGAACGCATCAGCGATCCGAACAACAAACCCCTCCTGCTTGGTCCTAATCAGCGAGGCCGCAATATCCTCGAACAGACCGGCTCTGTATGGTCCCCGATATAGTGTCGACACCGGAACGATGCCCAGTTCTTCGAACCGGGCCTGAGTCAGGTCCCAGGATTGGACCTCCTCGTCGATGATCCATGCAAAGCCGAGGAAGTACGACGGCAGGTCATCATAACCGATCGAGTGCCGGGCATAGAGGTTCTCGCCCACGATGCGTTCACCATCTGCCAGTTGCTGGCTGATTCCGGCAGCAAAAGCCTTAAGCCAATCTCGCGATGAATGGTAACGGCTATCGGGACTGCGGGCATGAGACCCGCCCCGATGAATGGTCGTGTTCTCACCATCCATTTTCTCGGTGATGACAAGATCGCCAATCATCAGCCCGTCAAGCTTCGCCATGACCTTATCGTCGCTTGTTGCTCCGGGCGAGATCGGTAGGTGATAGGTTCGTCCGTATTTCTTCATAGTGATGAAGGCATAGCCGCTGGCGACCGCACAATGCAAGGTCGCACCCCTCTGCGGATCGGCATCTTCGGTGGTTGGTGCGATGATCATATCCGAATTCAAGCGGAAGGAGAGCCAATGGCCATAAATGCTGGAGAACGAGTCGGTTTTCGCGATGGCGGCCGGCTTTCGTTTGCTATGATGGGGTAGACGACGAGCGGTGTGAGCTTCCGCAAAAGTCCCTGCGCGTCTTATCGTCCTTGGCGGCGGGTGGTCGCAATGCAACCGAGAAGCTTGAACATGCGCTACACATTCGCCATAGGCGATATTCACGGCTGTATCGATCCGCTGAACAGGATGATCGATCGGATCGAGGCTTATGCGTCTGAAGGCACCGTCGTCTTCCTTGGCGACTATGTCGATCGCGGGCCCGACAGCAAAAGTGTTCTCGACCGGATCATTGCCGGTCCATCGGGCCAGTGGTCGTGGGTCTGCCTGAAAGGCAATCATGAGGACATGATGGTCGCTGCCTACGCCGACAGCGACGACAGGGACGTGTGGATCAGCAATGGCGGGCTGGAAACCGAAATATCCTATGACGGCAGGGTTTCGTCTCAGCATCTGCAATGGGCCGCCGATCGTCCCCTCATGCATGTCGATCGATATCGCATCTTTGTCCATGCCGGCGTCGTTCCGGAGTTTCCGCTGGAACGGCAGACCAAGCGCGATCTTCTCTGGTTGCGGTTCCCTCCCGGCGAGTCCGGCGACTATTGGGGCAAGCACCTCGTCCATGGCCATACACCGTCACTGTCCAACCCGGTGACGACAGGAAACCGCACCAACATCGACAGCGCCTGCGTCTTCGGCGGCAAGCTGTCATGCGCGGTCTTCGACGACGAGCTTGCCGGCGGGCCGATCGATTTTATCGAGGTGAAGGCGTGAACTTGGTTGCGTCGGCAAGAGAATACACAGCCGGAGATGGCGTGGCGAGGGCGCCACAGTGCCGACGCTTGGCACCATTACCGAAGGCTCAGGCCCGCCAGCCGGCGGCGAACCGCAACCAGGGGGCCAGGTGGAAGCCGCTCATCAGCAGGTACATGGGGACCATTCCGCCGATCGGAAAGGTATCCGGCGTCGTCGTGCAGATCATGTCGGCGCTGCCGGTCGTGGCCGTCAGCAGCGCCATGATCACAAATGTCGGGGCGGCGGCCAGCGACAGCCAATTGGCGGCGTGGCCGGCGACCCGGCCGCCTGGGCTCGCCATGCCACTGCTCGGCTTAGCCGCCGATCCGTCTGCTGAGGCGGCCAGCGAGAGCCATTCGGTGGCGTTGAGAGCGGCGTTTCCGTCGGCTCTCTTTGGAGTGTGGGCGGAGAGCAGCATCGGCGTCACTCCTTGCCGTAGCGGTCGTGATGGCGCCACCAGATGCCGGTTTCGTTGCGGCCCTTCGGGGCGCGGTCCAGCCATTGATACATGCCCCAGAGCCCGTCGAGCCCACGGGCATAGCTAGAATAGCTGTGGTAGACGGCCCCATCGATAAGTTCGAAGGCGCTGACGCCCGGGCGGTCGCGGGTGTAGGTGGGAACGTCGGTGCCGGTCATGGAGGCGATCTGGACGATGGGTTCTTCACTGCCGCGCGCCTGCCATTCCGGCACTGTCTTACCGGAAAGAGGTTGAGGGGCGGGCGGCTCGCGGCGGTAGTTGTATTCGATTTCGCCGCGCTGCTGCTGCTCGGGGCTGAACCAGACGCTGAAATCGGTGTTGAAATCGCTGGTGTCCGAGGAGGCCCAGGGAAAGCTCCAATCCATGCGCCGCTTGAAGGCCTCGAGCTTTGCAAGTGGGGCGCGCGAGACCGCCCAGAAGGCGACGTCGTGGTTTTCCAGATGGACGAAGACGCCGTTGAAGCCGTCGGCGATCGAGGAGCAGGAGGGGCATCCGGCGCTATAATCCGGCCCGAACATGAAGTGATAGACCAGAAGCTGCGAGCGCCCGCCGAAGAGATCCTTCAGCGAGGCATTGCCGCCTTCGGTGTCGAAACGGTATTCCTTGTCGATCCTGACGCGGGGCAATTGCTGGCGCTTGATCGCCAGCGCATCGCTTTGCCGCGTCAGCTCCTTTTCTTCCTCGAGCAGATCGAGCCTTGCCGCCAGCCATTGCTGGCGTGTTGCGTTCAGCTGTGCCGTCATGGGTCTTCTCCTTTGCATGTCTCTCGTCGTAGCATCCGGCTCGGTTGCGGCCGCTGAACGAAGATTACGGCCGGGCAGGGGAATGGCGGGAGTGACAAGTGTGACGGGATTTGAATGGACTCGCTGATCACAGCCGCCGCAAGGGCGCTGGCAACGGGTGACGCGCTCGGCGCGCTGAAGCGGGTGGCACTGCGCGAGGATGCGCCGGCACTGGCGCTGCGCGGCATCGCCATGGCACAGCTCGGCGATCTCATCCGCGCCAAGGCGCTTTTGAAAAGTGCGGCGCGCGCCTTTGGCCCGCGGGAGGCGGTGGCGCGGGCGCGTTGCGTGGTCGCCGAAGCCGAGATCGCGCTCGTCTCGCGCGATCTGATCTGGCCGCCGAAGGCGCTGGAAGCGGCCCGCAAGGTGCTGGAAGCGCATGGCGACAGGGTCAACGCCGCCCATGCCGGCAATGTCGCCATTCGCAGGCTGGTGCTGATCGGCCGCCTCGACGAGGCCGAACGCGGGCTCGCAGCCCTTGATCCGACGCCGCTGCCGCCGGCGCTGCGGGCTGCCCACGAGCTGGCGGCGGCTGGCATCGCCGTCCGGCGGTTGCAGACCGAAGCAGCAGGCGCTGCGCTTGAGCGGGCTAGACTGGCGGCGCGGGAAGTCAATATTCCGGCCTTGACGGCGGAGGTCGAAACTGCGGCTCTCGTGCTCGACACCCCGGCGGCGCGGCTGCTGTCACCGGGGCGGGAGCGCTCGCTGCTGCTTGGCGAGGTGGAAGCGCTGCTGGGCTCGGGCACGCTCGTCATCGATGCCTGCCGCCATGTGGTGTGGAGGGCGGGCACGGCCGTCTCTCTGGCGACGCGGCCGGTGCTGTTTGCGCTTGCCCGCACGCTCGCCGAAGCCTGGCCGGGGGATGTGGCCAGGGGCACGCTGATTGCGCGCGCCTTCCGCGGCAAACACGCCGATGAATCGCATCGCGCCCGGCTGCGGGTCGAGATCGGCCGGCTGCGCGCTGAATTGCGGGGGCTGGCGGAGGTTTCGGCAACGAAGCGCGGCTTTGCGCTTTCGCCGTGTGGCGGTGGCGAGATCGCTGTGCTCGCCCCGCTCGTCGAAGGGGCTCATGGCGCGGTACTCGCCTTGCTCGCCGATGGCGAGGCGTGGGCGAGTTCGGCGCTTTCGATTGCGCTTGGCGCCAGCCCGCGCACGGTGCAGCGGGCGCTGGATTCCCTGGCGGGGCAAGGCAAGGTGCAATCGCTCGGGCGCGGGCGGGCGCGCCGCTGGATGAGCCCGCCGCTGCCGGGTTTCCCGCCGCTCTTGTTACTCCCGGGTCCGCTGCCAAGTGATTAGGATGGGGCAAATCCATGAAGGAGGAAGAGATGAAGAAATCGGCTGCGACGATCCTGCGCGAATATGGACCCTTTCCCGGTGCCGACCGCGTCAACGGTGTTACCTTCGACGGCAGCCACGTCTGGTTCGCCTCGGGCGACAAGCTCAACGCGCTCGATCCCGACAGCGGCGAGGTGGTGCGTTCCATTGAGGTTGCCTCGCATGCCGGAACGGCCTTCGACGGCGAATTCCTCTATCAGATCGCCGAGGACGTCATCCACAAGGTCGACCCGAAGACCGGCCGCATCCTTTCCACCATTCCCGCCCCCGGCAATGGCGGCGATTCCGGCCTTGCCTGGGCCGAGGGCACGCTCTGGGTCGGCCAGCACCGCGGCCGCAGGATCCATCAGATCGACCCGGAGACGGGCAAGATCCTGCGCACCATCGAATCCAACCGCGTGGTGACAGGCGTCACCTGGGTCGACGGCCAGCTCTGGCACGGCACCTGGGAGGGTGACGACAGCGATGTCAGGCGCATCGACCCCGAAACGGGGGAAGTGCTGGAGCGGCTCGACATGCCCGAAGGCACCGGCGTCTCCGGCCTCGAATCCGACGGCGGCGACTGCTTCTTCTGCGGAGGCGGCGGCAGCGGCAAGATCCGCGCGGTGCGCCGGCCGGGGTGAACTCGGTCCGCCGCGGGGAAGCACCATCCTCCAACGCCCGTCATGCTGAGCTGCGCAGCCCATAGGACGGAGCCTCGAAGCACGTGCCGCAACGCTGCCTCTTGCATTCCTCTCAGCCACCTCGGCACGCCGGATACCGGATTTCTCTCCAAGAGCAATTCACAATCCGTCAACTTTTGCGTGTCAATTTCTCGGCGGCGGGCGCCATCAAAAGGTCGCGGGTATTGAAGGTCAGGCTAACATCCCACATTACGTTCGTCCTGGTGACGCTTACCTGCGCGGCGGCTGTGCTCTTGTGCGGATTTGCGTGGCTCGCCGCCGTCAAGGTCGATGACCTCTCGCTGCGCCGGCAGGCGGATTTCGTTGCTCAAGGATTGGAAGAGCAGATCGCCGCACTCCCTCGCGAGCAGGAAAGCGTCGCCAAATGGGACGACGCCTTCCTTTACGCCAAACAGCGGAACCATGACTGGCTGCTCGACAATGTCGGCCAGTGGACGAGCCGGTATTTCGGGCACGACAGGACCTATATTTTCGACGATACCAATCGCCTGATGTTTGCGTTCCGCGACGGCGCCGACGTCATGCCGCCGCGGCTCGGCAGTGACGACAGCCCTGACATGACCGCTCTTGCCGAGGCGATGCGTGTCGCTCTCGTCGAGCTGGCTGCAAAGCCCGGCAGCCGGCCGCTCGGTCAATTGGCCGAGGTTCGCACTCTCATGATCGGCAACAGGCCGGCGATCATCAGCGCGCGTCCCATTCTGCCGAGCTCGGCCAGGATGCAGATCGAGGCGGGCCAGGAGTTCATCGCCGTCTCGGTCAAATTCATCGATGGAAAAGTTGCCGAAAACATTGCCCATTATGCGCGGCTCGAAGGCTTGCATTTCACGCCTTCGAAAAGTGCGGATGAGCGGGTGCAGGTCGCGGTGCCGTCCCATGACGGCGGCACGATCGGCTATCTCGTCTGGCCGCCGATCCGGCCCGGATTCATGCTGCTTCAACAGATCGCGCCGGCAGGGCTTGGCTGTCTGGCGCTTTTGATCACCGTCGTGTTCTGGCTCGGGCGCGGTCTGCATCGCACGTCGCTGACCCTGCTCGACAGCCAGGCCGAGATCACCCACCACCGCAACCATCTGGAAGAAATGGTGGCCGATCGTACGGCCGAGATCGAAAGGCAGAGAGAGGAGCTGGACCGGCTGCTGGTGCACGAACGCCAGGTGAACGCGCTCCAGCGCCAATTCGTCGCCATGGCCTCGCACGAGTTTCGCACGCCGCTCGCCATCATCGATGCCGCTGCCCAGCGGCTCTGCCGTTCGACCGCCAATATCAGCGGCGATTACGTTCGCGAAAAAGCCGGCGTGATCCGCAGCGCGGTGGTGCGCATGGTCGATCTGATGGAGAGCATCCTTGCCAGCGGTCGGCTCGAAACCGGGCAGATCACCCTGAAGCGCAGCGAAGGCGATCTGAAAGCCGTGCTCGTCACGTGCTGCGAGCGGCTGCGCCAGCTCAGCCGCTCGCATGTCTTCCATCTCGATCTCGCGCCCATCCCCGATCAATTGACGTTCGATCGCAGCGCGATGGAACAGGTCTTCACCAACCTGATATCGAACGCCGTCAAATATTCGCCCAAGGCGCCCGATATTCATGTCCGCGCCCGAGCCGATGAGACGACCGTGGAGATTGCGATCTCCGACAGCGGCATCGGCATGGATGCGGAGGATCTGCCGAAACTGTTCCAGCCCTATTATCGCGCCCGCAGCGCGACGGGCATTGCCGGCACCGGCATCGGCCTGAATGTCGTCAAGCAGGTCGTCGAGCTGCATGGCGGCACCGTCGAGGTGACGAGCGAGCTCGGCAAGGGCACAACATTTACCATTTTACTGCCAATAGAGCTTCTATTGCCGGATCAACACGTTGCAGCTTAAGGAAGAATTTCATGGTTACAGTCCTGTGTATTGAGGATGAAGTCGAGATCCGGAACCTCCTCGTCGAAGAGTTGAACGAAGCCGGTTACAAGACGCTCGAGGCCTCGAACGGCGCCGAAGGGCTGGAAATGATCCTGTCGAAATGGCCCGACATCGTCATCTCCGATATTTCCATGCCTGTCATGGACGGGCATCAGCTGCTGGCGGAAATTCAGATCAATCATCCCGAGCTTTCCAACATCCCCTTCATCCTGCTGACGGCGCTGACCGACCGGGAAAACACGCTCGCCGGCCTGCGCGGCGGAGCGGCGGACTATCTGACCAAGCCGCTCGATTTCGACCTGCTGCTGGCCAAGCTCGAAGGCTGCGTGACACGGCTGGAGAACGACAAGGCGGTCAATCGGTCGTTTTGATTGGTGTGGCGGCGGTGCCGGCGGCTGAGAGAGCCTCGTGCCCGGTGATGCAAGAAGCGGCGTAGGCGGTTTCCTGTACCGGCGTGCCGTGTGGCACCCCCCTCTGGCCTGCCGGCCATCTCCCCCACAAGGAGGGAGATCGGCTGGGCGTGACGGTCTCCCCAAACAACCAACGTCACATCCCGACGCAACGACAGACGGGTGCGAAGGTTTAGCCGCATCCGATCTCCCCCCTTGTGGGGGAGATGCCCGGCAGGGCAGAGGGGGGTGCCATACGGCATGACCTTTCGCTCGTGCTGTAAGCCTTATCGTGCGACTTTCAACACATCCCCCAGCACCGCAAACACCCGCGCATCCAGCGTCTGCGACACATTGAACCGCATGAAATTCGTCGCCGATTGCGACAGGCTGAAGGCATTTCCGGGCGCCAGCACGATCCGCTTTTCCAGCGCGGCCCGCGCCACGTCGGCGGCATCGATGCCGTCGGGCAGGCGGCACCAGAGGAACATGCCGGCCTGCGGTTCCAGCCAGGGTCTTATCCCCAGACCCTTCAGCCTGGCCGAGACCTCGCCCATTGCCCGGGAAAGCCGGTGCCTCAGCGTCTCCATGTGTTTGCGGTAGCCGCCGTCGCTCAAGACGTTCAGCACCAGCTCCGCCGTCAGCCGGCCGCCGCCGAAGGAGGTGGCGATCTTCAGGTCGGTCAGGCCGTCGATCCATTCGGGCCTGGCGGCGACGAAGCCGCAGCGGGCGGAAGCCGAGAGCGTCTTCGAAAAGCTGCCGATATGGATGACCCGTTCCAGCCCGTCGAAGGCGGCAAGGCGAGGCGCCGGCGTATATTCGAAATCGGCGAATATATCGTCCTCGATGATGGTGAGGTCGAACTGCTCGGCGATTTTCAGAAGCCGGTGGGCGGTCACGGGGGACAGCGTTGCGCCTGTCGGATTGTGGATGCCGGAATTGGTGATGTAGAGCCGCGGTCGCTCCGCGGCGACGACCTCGGCAAACCGCTCGATATCGGGGCCGGAGGGCGTGTAGGGCACGCCGACGATTTTTGCCCGGTGGGCGCGCAGCAAAGCGTGGAAATTGAAATAGCAGGGATCGTCGACCAGCACGGTGTCGCCGGGCTCCAGCAGGAAGCGACAGAGCAGATCGATTGCCTGCGTGCCGGAATCGGCCAGCATGATCTGATCCGGGGAGGCTTCGATGCCGCGCTCGCCCATTCGCCGCGAAATCAGCTGGCGCAGTGGCGGCAGGCCGAGCGGCGAGCCGTAATCGGCAAGGGCGGCCCCTTCGGCGCGGGCAAGCGTTCTCAGCCCGCGGCGCATGCCTTCCCCGGGCAGCCAGGCAGGCGGCAGCCAGCCGCAGCCGGGCTTCAGGTCGGTTTCATCGGCCTCCAGGGATTGGCGCGATATCCAGAAGGGATCGACAGCGCGATCGAGCTTCGGCCCGGCCTCGGCAAGGGCAAAAGGCGCTGCCTGGTTGGCGACGTAGAATCCCGAACCCGGCCTTGCCAGGATCGCGCCTTCGGCGACGAGGCGCTCATAGGCGTCGACGACGGTCGATGTCGACAGCTTCAGCGCCGCCGCCAGTCCCCGCACCGAAGGCAGCTTGGCGCCCGGCGTCAGGCTGCGCCCGGCGATGCGCTGGCGGATCGTCGCGACGACCATGTCGATGCGGGTGCGCGCCCCTGTGCCTTCATCCATCCGTACTGCTTCCTGCACCATAACAGTTTTGCAAAACCGTATCAGATTGTCTCTGTCATAACCAGCCATATCGGCCGATAAGGGGGCAGCAGGACAAGGAGTGCAGCGCATCTTGGACCGCATGGCATCGGGATGGATCAATGGTTTTATCGGCGTGCTGATCTTCAGCGGATCGCTGCCGGCGACGCGCGTGGCGGTGATGCAGTTCGATCCGGTCTTCCTGACCGTCGCGCGGGCGGCGATCGCCGGCATTCTGGCGCTTGGCCTGCTGGTCGCCTTCCGCGAAAAGCGGCCGAGCCGGCGCGATCTCGTCTCCCTTGTCGTCGTCGCACTCGGCGTCGTGGTCGGCTTCCCGCTGCTGACGGCGCTGGCGCTGCAGCATGTCACATCGGCCCATTCCATCGTCTTCATCGGCCTGCTGCCGCTGTCGACGGCAATCTTCGGGGTGATCCGCGGCGGAGAACGGCCGAAGCCGGCATTCTGGCTGTTCTCCGTTCTCGGCAGCACGCTGGTGGCGGGTTTTGCCTTGACGCAGGGGCTGACGGCATCACCGGTCGGCGATCTCTTGATGCTGGCGGCGATCGTCGCCTGCGGCCTCGGTTATGCAGAAGGCGGCAGGCTGTCGCGCAGGCTCGGCGGCTGGCAGGTGATTTCCTGGGCGCTGGTGCTGTCGCTGCCGGTGATGGTCACGGTCGCCTTCCTGCATCGGCCGGCGAGTTTTGCCGGCATCGAAACGCCCGCACTCATCGGTCTTGCCTATGTCTCGCTGTTTTCGATGCTGATCGGCTTCATCTTCTGGTATCGCGGCCTGTCGCAAGGCGGCATCGCCGCGGTCGGCCAGCTGCAGCTGCTGCAGCCGTTTTTCGGCCTGGCGCTCGCCGCAACCCTGCTGCACGAACCGGTCACATGGATCATGCTCGCCGTTACGGTCGCCGTCATTCTCTGCGTCGCCGGGGCGCGCCGGTTTGCGCGGTAGCGGTTGAGTCCGGGTCACAAAGCCGCCGCTCAATGGTCAGAAAATGGCCCCGTTACCGCCGCACCGAGCCCTTTTCCGGCTTCATCGTCGCGACCTCGCCAGCCTTTTTGAGCGTTGAGCGATCGACCGAAATCACCGGAAAAGGAATGAAAATGATCACTCGTTACACATCCCTCGCAACGATGACCGCCGCGGTGTTCAGCCTGCTTGCCTTCAGCCCGGCATCCGCGACCGAGCTTGCCCAGGCGCAACAGCAGCCGCCGGCACAGGGCCAGGCGCCGATGCAGGGGCAGGGTGGGGGCGCCGCTGCGGCCGCCCCTGTAAGCGATCAGAAGCTGGAAGCCTTTGCCGTTGCCTATCTGCAGGTCGACAAGGTCCGGCAGCAATATTCGGCCAAGATCGACGCGACCAAGGACCAGGCTGCCAAGCAGAAGCTGCAGGAAGAAGCCAAGCAGCAGATGGTCGACACCGTCCAGGCCTCCAACGACATCTCGGTCGAGGAATACTCCTCGATCCTGACGGCCGCGCAGAGCGACCCGGCGCTCGCCAAGAAGGTTCTGGAAAAGATCGGCACTCCGCCGCCGGCGCAGCCGCAGCAATAGGCTGCCGTTCCTGCATCGTCTCTCAATCGGAACGAAGGTGGGCTAAAGTTTGGAGCGGTTCAGCCTCTCACGGAAAGGCAGAGCTGCTCTAAAATTTTGTTCTTAGGTGATTACGCGAACCGCATCGCCGATTTCGCACGCGCCTTCGCCGCGACTTCCTCGCGATCGCGAGGCGGTTGAGACGTCTCCAGGGAAGCGAGCAGGTCGCGGGCGCAGGCAGCGATCGAACTGACCGCCTGTTCGAACGCAGCCTCGTTGCGCTTCGACGGCTTGGTCGTTCCGCTGAGCTTGCGCACGAACTGCAGCGCAGCATCATGAATTTCCTCGTCCGTCGCCGGCGGATCGAAATTGAACAGAGGTTTTATGTTTCGGCACATGGCTTGCTCGCGTGATGTTCTCTTTGCCACAGGGAAAGTGGCCTCGCATGAAGGTAGTCGCGTGAGCGCGAATTGCAACGAGGCGTGCGAGATGGCCGGGAGAGGGGCGGCGACGGGGGCCTGTTTCGTCGCGCCGTGTGGCACCCCCCTCTGTCCTGCCGGCCCCGGGGTCGAGCCACGTGTCTCGACCCGTCCTTCGGACCCCCACAAGGGTGGAGATCGGCAAGAGGTTGGACCATCGTTCCCTCGCTGCGGTAGCGCAGCAGCTATACGGTGGTTGTTTGGGGAAGTTATCTCGCCCAGCCGATCTCCCTCCTTGTGGGGGAGATGCCCGGCAGGGCAGAGGGGGGTGCCACACGCTCTTCGGCAGGATACTCCGCCGCCTTCACCTCAAGCCGCCGACGTCGAACCTCTCACACCCAATGTCGCAATATCCGTCACCCCGCCCGATGACTCGAAATCAAATATCTTCTGCGTCACCAGCGCCGCCGCCCCCCGGGCCCAGGAATTGTCCTCCCAGTCGGGCAAGAGCGGCGGGGCGGTGCGGAAGGTTCGGGCGGCGAGCGCTTCGCGCAGCGGCGTCAGGAAGTGATCGCCGAGCGAGACGGCTTCGCCGCCGGCGACGATGACTTCGGGGTCGGTGATGTTGACGAGGTTGGCGAGCGCGGTGCCGATGCCGCGGCCGGATTGGGCGACGAGGGCGGTGGCGGTGGCGTCGCCTGCGGCGAGGGCTTCGCAGAGTTCGGGCAGGCCGAGTTCCTCACTGCTGCCGGTCGCTTCACGCCAGCGGCGCAGCATCGACAGTTCCGAGTGATAGGCCATCAGGCAGCCGCGCTTGCCGCATTCGCAGAGCCGGCCGTTCTCCTCGAACAGCGTGTGGCCGAACTTGCCGGCCGCACCATTGGCGCCGCGATAGAGCTTGCCGTCGATCACAAGCGCGCAGCTGATGCCGACGCCGACGGCGAGCACGGCCATGTTGCGGTGCTGGCGGCCGAGGCCGAAGAGCTGCTGGGCGATGGCATAGGCGTTGGTATCGTCTTCCAGCCAGACCGGCACGTGGACGCGGGCAGCCACCAGCGCGGCGAGGGGGACATTGTCCCATTGGAAGCGGTGGCTGCGCACGCAGGCCGTCTGCTCGTGGTTGATGACGCCGGGCATGGAGATGCCGATGCCGGCGAGCCTCGCCTTCGGCCGGCCGGCGAGTTTCAGCAGTTCGGGCACGGTGCTAGCCAGGAGGTCGGCAACATAATCCGGGTCGTGCCCGCCGAGGCTGACGCGCATGGCGGCGACCGGGTTGGTGGCAAGGTCGGTTGCCACGCACTCCACCGAATCCACCATCAGCTTGAAGCCGATGGCGAGCGCATGCTCGTAATTGATCTCGACCGGGATCGGCCGGCGGCCGGCAAGGCCGGGCACCGACTGTCCTTCGATGACGATGCCTTCCTCCAGCAGGTCTGAAATAACGAAGGTGACGGCGGCCGGGCTGAGGCCGATCACCGTCGCGATGTCGGCGCGGCTTCTCGGTCCCTCGCGCCGGAGCAGGTTGAGGATGAGGCGTCGGTTCATGGCTCTCGCCGTGGTCTGGTCGCCTTTTAACTTCACGATGCATTCCTTAATTTTGTAAATTAATTATTGCGGGCTGCCTAGATTTATGCATAAGTCCGGCCGCGGATCAACTCAGCCAGGCGGATTATCGCCGGGAATTGCGGGGTGATCGCCGCGTTGAAAACCTGGTCGGTCGTTTCATGGAGGAGGCGGCGGTCGGGAGATGTCGATCGATCCACTGGGAGGAATTCAATGGCATTTTTGAAGCAATTTCCGTCGACCACCCGCAGACGCTTCCTGAAGGGCGCGGGCCTGGTTTCCGCAGCCGCCGTCACGAATGCAGCGGTGGGCAGCTTCCCGATCCCGGCGATCGCGCAGGCGCAGGAGGTCACGATGATCTCCGACGAAAACAATGGCGCCGCGCTCGATGCGCTGAGGGCGATTGCCGCGGGCTTCGGCAAGGAAGCCGGCGTCAAAGTCGTCATCAACAATATGGATCACGAGGCCCATAAGACGGCGATCCGCAATTATCTCGTCGCCGGCGCTCCCGATGTCTGCTCCTGGTTTTCGGGCAACCGCATGCGCGCGTTCGTCAAGCGCGGCCTGTTCGATGATATCTCCGATCTCGTCGAGAAGGAGAAATACAAGGATGTGCTCGGCGCGACCATCGGCGCCGTCACCGAAGACGGCAAGCAATACGGCCTGCCCACCGGCGGCACGCTCTGGGGCATGTTCTACCGCAAGGATGTGTTCGAGCAGTATGGCCTGACCGTGCCGAAGACCGCCGAAGAATTCATGGCCTATGGTGACAAGTGCAAGACGGCCGGCATTACCCCGGTAGCGATGGGCACCAAGGAATTGTGGCCGGCGGCCGGCTGGTTCGACCAGATGAACCTGCGCATCAATGGCCTCGACAAGCATATGGCGCTGATGAACGGCGAGATGAGCTACCTCGATCCGGCGCTCACGCCCGTTTTCGACCAGTGGGAAGCGATGATTTCAAAGGGCTTCTTCACGCCGAACCATACGTCGTTTGGCTGGCAGGAGGCCGCGGCCCTTCTGGCGCAGAAGAAGGCCGGCATGATGAACCTCGGCGCCTTCCTGCGCTCGGCCTTCACCGAAGCTGATCTGCCGCAGCTTGCCTACGCCACCTTCCCGGTGCTGGACGCCAAGGTCGGCCACTTCGAGGAATTCTCGGTCAATTCGATCCACATTCCCGCCAAGGCCAAGAACAAGCAGGGCGCCCGCGAATTCCTCGCCTATTTCTATCGTCCGGAAAACCTGGCCACCTATCTGGAGCCGGGCGGCAACGTGCCGCCGCGCAACGACCTGCCTGCGAGTAAGGACCCGCTCGTCAATATCGCCGTCGAGACGATGAAGACGGTGCAGGGCACCTCGCAATATTACGACCGCGACAGCGATCCTGATATGGCCCAGGCCGGCCTCGTCGGCTTCCAGGAGTTCATGGCCAAGCCCGACCGGCGTAAGGCCATCCTGACGCGGCTCGAGGGCACGCGGAAGCGGATTTATAAGATCTGAGCTTGCTGCCGCAGCCCTGTCTGTTGGCAAGCGGTCCTCCACTCGACGTCATCCTCGGCCTTGTGCCGAGGATCTGCTGCCCTATCGGTTCGGGGTTAGATGCTTGGGGCACAAGCCCGAGCATGACGAAGGAGGGGTGGCGGGCTTTGCCAGCAAGCCGAGGGCGTCGCTTTACTCCCGGCGACGCCCGCCCCCCCCACTCGACGTCATCCTCGGCCTTGTGCCGAGGATCTGCTGCCCTATCGGTTCGGGGTTAGATGCTTGGGGCACAAGCCCGAGCATGACGAAAGGAGGGGGTGGCGGGCTTTGACAGCGATCTGAGGGCAGAAAAGCTCATACGAATAACATGAGGCTCCTGACATGCAGACATTATGGCGCCGCCAGCGGTGGTGGCTGACCCCGGTTTTGCTCATCGCGCCGGCAATCCTGCTGTTTTCCACCGTCATCCTGCTGTCGGCGGTGCGCAGCGTCTGGATCAGCCTGCACGAGTGGGATGGCTTCGGCTCGATGGTGTGGATCGGGCTCGGCAATTACGTCGAGCTCTATAACGATCCGCAATTCTACGTGTCGCTGAAGAACAACCTGATCTGGCTGATCATGTTCATGGCAGCCCCGCCGATCGGGCTCGCCATCGCGCTGCTGGTCAATCAGAAGATCGCAGGCATGCGCTTCCTCAAGTCGCTGTTCTTCATTCCGCTGGTGCTCGCCTCGGTCACGGTCGGCGTCGTCTTCACCTGGGTCTATACGCCGGAATTCGGGCTGCTGGCGCTGATCTTCAAGGCCTTCGGGGCGGTGGCGCCGGCAGTGCTCTCCGACGAGCATTTCGTCACCTTCGCCATCGTCATCGCAGCGCTCTGGCCGCAGATCACCTTCTGCATGGTGCTCTATCTCGCCGGCCTCAACAATCTCAGCGAAGAGCTGATCGGTGCGGGCCGCGTCGATGGCGCGCGCGGCTGGAACATGCTCTGGCACATCGTGCTGCCGCAGCTGACCCAGGTGACCTTCATCGCCATTGCCGTCACCGTCGTTGGCGCGCTGCGCTCCTTCGACATGGTGTCGGTGATGACATCGGGCGGTCCGTTCGGCTCCTCCTCGGTTCTCGCCTACCAGATGTATGAACAGTCGATCTTCTCCTATCGCTTCGGCTACGGCGCGGCGATCGCCTCGGTCCTGTTCGTGATCATGGCCGTTTTCATCGTCTGGTATCTCAGCCGCATCATTCGCACCGAAGAGAGGGGAGGCTGATGTATCCCAGTCCCATTCCCGAGACCGCCGTCTGGCAGCGTCGCATCTATCTGTTTGCCGTCGTCATCGTGCTGCTGCTCTGGCTCTGCCCGCTGTTTGCCATCGTTCTCACCTCCTTCCGCACGACCGAGGATGTCATGGGCGGCAACCTGTGGGGATGGCCGACCGGCATCGGCGTGATCGAAAATTATACCGACGTCTTCACGCAGACGCCGATGGCCCGCTACTTCCTCAACAGCCTGATCATCACCATTCCCTCGGTGATCGGTGTGCTGACGATGAGCACACTCGCCGGCTACGTGCTGTCGCGCTACCGCTTTCGCGGCAACATGCTGATCTTCGCGCTGTTCGTCGGCGGCAATTTCCTGCCGCATCAGATCATGATGATCCCGGTGCGCGACCTGATGGTGCAGCTCGATCTGATCGATACGACAGCGGCGCTGATCATCTTCCATGTCGCCTTCCAGACCGGTTTTGCCACACTGTTCATGCGCAATTTCATCGCCGCACTGCCGGATGAATTGTTCCAGGCGGCCCGCGCCGAAGGTGCCTCGCCCTTCCAGACGCTCATCCATGTGGCGATCCCACTGGTGCGGCCGGCGCTCGCTGCGCTCGCCATCCTGATCTTCACCTTCATCTGGAATGACTATTTCTGGGCGGTGGTGCTCACCGTCAGCGACAGCGTCAAGCCGGTCACGGCAGGCCTTGCCAATCTACGCGGCGAATGGGTCTCGGCCTGGAACCTGATTTCCGCAGGCACCATCGTCGTCGCCGTGCCGCCCGTCGTGATGTTCTTCCTGATGCAGCGGCACTTCATCGCCGGCCTGACCATGGGGGCGGTGAAGGGATGAGCAACCGGCAGTTTTCAGTTTCAACAGAAGAGAGCCAGACATGACCAGTCTCGAACTCCGTGAGATCAACAAGAACTACGGCGCCTATCATGCGCTGCGCGGTATCGACCTTTCGGTCGCGCAAGGCGAGTTCATCGTCATGGTCGGTCCATCAGGCTGCGGCAAGTCCACGCTGCTGAAGTCGATCGCCGGCCTGGAGCAGATTTCCTCCGGCCAGATCCTGATCAACGGCCGCGATGTCAGCAAACAGGAGCCGGGTGATCGCGGCATTGCCATGGTCTTCCAGTCCTACGCGCTCTATCCGCACATGACGGTGGCGGAGAATATGGGCTTCGGGCTCAGGATGGCCAAGCGCCCGAAGGCCGAGATCGAGGCGGCGGTGGCGCGGGCGGCGAAAATCCTCAGGATCACCGACCAGCTCGACAAGCGGCCGAAGCAGCTTTCCGGCGGCCAGCGCCAGCGCGTGGCGATCGGCCGGGCGATCACCCGCTCGCCCGAGGTTTTCCTGTTCGACGAGCCGTTGTCGAACCTCGATGCGGCGCTCAGAACCCAGATGCGCGTCGAACTCAGCAGCCTGCATGCCGAGCTCGGCGCCACCATGGTCTACGTCACCCACGACCAGGTGGAGGCGATGACCATGGCAAGCCGCATCGTCGTGTTGAACAAGGGCATCATCGAGCAGGTCGGCTCGCCGCTGGAGCTCTACCGCAATCCCGACAATCTCTTCGTCGCCGGCTTCCTCGGCGCGCCCAGGATGAATTTCCTCGGCGTCACCGTCGACGGCGTCTCCGGCCGCAATGTCACCGTCTCCGCCCCGGGCCTCACGCCGGTGACGGTGGAACTGGCGGAGGCGACAGCGCTTGAAAAAGGCGCCAGCCTGACGCTCGGCGTCCGGCCGGAGAACATATCGATGGTCGCCGATGGCGGCGAGGGCGGGGCGATCCATGGCCAGATCAGGCTCGTCGAGCATCTCGGCCGCGAAACCATCCTCTATGTCGATGCCGGCAATCTCAGGACCATCGCCTCGGAGAGCGGCACCGGCAATATCACCGTGCAGCTCAGCTATGTCGCGCCCTTTGCCGCCGAGCAGAATGTCGCGCTGAAGCTCGACGCCCGGGAACTCTATCTCTTTTCATCCGACGGCGGACGCACGATCAGTGCCCGCAAAACCATCCTCGACAGATAATCAGGAAAGACCACGCCCGTGTCCGACAAGACCCTCTCCGCATGGAACCCCGTCAAGACTGACCGCTTCCTGGTCGGCGTGCCGCATTATCCCGAGCATGTCGATGAAAGCTACTGGGAGCGCGATGCCGAGCGCATGGCGAAAGCCGGCTTCAATGTCGTGCGCATGGCCGAATTCGCCTGGCATATTCTGGAACCGAAGCTCGGCACCTATGATTTCGATCTCTTCGACCGCGCCATCTCGATCCTCGGGCGCCACGGCATCGATACGATCATGTGCACGCCGACGGCGACCCCGCCGCGCTGGCTGACGGCGGCGCACCCTGAAATTTTAAGGGTCGACGGCAAGGGCCGGCCGATGAGCCACGGCTCGCGCCAGCACTGCGATACGGCAAGCCCCGTCTTCCGCGAGCACAGCAAGCGCATCACCCGGGCGATGGCCGAGCATTATCGCGGTAATCCCCATGTTGTCGGCTGGCAGACCGACAATGAGCTGAACACCAGCATGCCGGAGAGCTTTTCCCAGGCGACGCTCAGCGAATTCCAGCTGTTCCTTGCCGATAAATACCGCGAGATATCAAAGCTCAACGCCGCCTGGGGCGGCGATTTCTGGGCGACGGCCTATGACGGCTTCGATCAGGTGGTGCTGCCGATCGAATTCGGCCCGACCTTCCCGAGCCCCGGCCATCTGCAGGATTACCACCGCTTCCTCGCCTTCTCCACCGCGCGCTTCCAGCACGATCAGGTGGAGATCCTGAGAGATGTGAAATCCTCCTGGTTCGTCTTCCACAATCTCGGTGGCTTGAGGGACATCGATTTCCGCGGCCAGTTCAGCAAGGATCTCGATTTCGTCGGCTACGACATCTATCCCATGCTCTATGATGAGTTCATGCGGCTCGGCAACCACGCCAAGGTGCAGGCGCTGCATCTCGATATCTGCCGCGGCTTTTCCGGCAATTACATCGTGCCCGAGCAGCAATCGGGCTTCGGCAGCCAGCCGGGCTTCTGCACGCTGACGCCGGAGCCGGGCGAACTGCGCCGCATGGCGCTGTCCTCGGTCGCGCACGGTGCTGACGGGTTGATGTTCTTCCGCTGGCGGCCCGCCCATTTCGGCGCCGAGATCTATTGGATGGGCATCATCGACCATGACGATATCGGCCGCCACCGCTATGAGGAGGCCACGCGCTTCGCGACCGAGATGACGGCGCTCAAAGACAAGATCCTCGGCACCTATGTCCGCATGGATGTCGGGATCGCCGGCTCCGATTTCGACAATCAGGAAGCCCACAAGACCTATCCGATCGGCCTGCCGAGCCCGCAGGACGACGCGATCCTGCTGCATCAGCACTGCTATGACAGGGGCATCGCCTGCGGTTTCATCCATCCGGAGGACGATCTTTCCAGGCTGAAGCTCTTCTATGTCCCCCATTGGGTGATGTGGAAGGACGAATGGACGGCCAAGCTCGAAGCCTTCGCCGCATCCGGCGGCACCGTCGTCATCGGCGCACGCACCGGCACGCGCACTGGGGATAACCACGTCATCCGCGAAACCGCACCCGGTACTGCGCTTTCCAGGCTGACGGGCGTGCGCGTCGAAGATTTCGGCCGTCTCGCCGCCCCCGGCGCCAACGGCCTCTTCGATGTGATGGAGCGCTCCGGCGGCCTCGTCATCCCGCCGAACAAACCGGCCGAAAGTCACCGCCGCGTCCGCCGCTTCAAGATCGGCAACCGCGAAATGGCCGCCGGCCACTTCTACGAAAACCTCACCATCGCCCCCGACGTCGAGGTCATCGCCGCCTGGTCCAACCGCTACGCCGAAGGCCAGCCGATGGCGACCTCCCGCAAGGTCGGCAAGGGGCAGGTGGTCTATCTCGGGACGTATCTCACGCCGGAACTGACGGAAGCGCTGACGGAACGGCTGTTTGCGCCGGCCGGCGTGGAGCCGCTGGTGGGTGGGCTGCCGGAGGGCGTGGAGGTGACGATGCGGATGAATGAGGAGAGGCGGCTGCTGTTCGTGCAGAATTATATGGATCAGGCTGTGACGGTGGGTGGCGTGCCGGCCGGGCGGGATTTGCTGGATGGGGAGAAGATGGTGAAGGGGGCGCTGGAGCTTGAGGGGTATGGGTGTGCGATTGTGGAGTTGGAGGGGTGAGGGGACGGCGTGCTGAAGGGTGATGACAAAGGATGTCCGCTGGCGCTCATGGCGCGGGCATCCGCGACGGCCGCGGTGATGAGTTCGCCCACGGCTCACCCGGCAGTCCGGATTCGCTGGATCGCGCCGCGGTGAAGACGCGCGATGTTGGGCGGATTCATCAAGCTGAGCGCATTCCTCTCAGCTTTGAAAGCATTGCAACTGATGGTATCGTTTTTACATGAGCGACGACACCGAATATCTCAAAAATTACAAGCCCAACCAGCTTTACAAACACCCCACCCGCCAAGGCGCATACGCGACGATCGTTGGCGAGAGCGAGGACTTCATTGGCGAGGTTAATGTCACCCCCAAATGCAAATTGGCTATAAGCGCGTTTTGGGTGCGGGATCGCGGCGATTTCGGCACTTTCAAGATTACCAAGATGAAACACCACGCGAGGTTTGGTTGGAGCGCCGACGGTGAGGTGAAGGTCAACCAATTTCAGCTTTCGCAGATCAATCAGTTTCTGGCTGTGATCTCGCGAATTGATCTGAGCGACGAACAGGGCATGCGGCTGTCGCTTGATGACCTTAACCTCGGTGCGCTTGGAACGATCCTTAAGAGCACAAAGGGACCGGAGTTACTGGCGAAGCTGGCCGAGGCGCCTGAACTCCATACTGACGTGTATGCGGTGGCGTCGAAGCGGCAGGCGCTCGCTGAGTTTGAACAACGTCTTTCTGAATCCGGAAACGAGCGCAGTTGGCAGACTTTTTTCGAAGCTAATCCTTGGATATTTGGGCACGGACTTAATTACATTTTTCTCGACGGCCTGGGTGGTAAACTCGAGAAAACAACGACCGGCAACACCTTTGACCGAAGCGGCAAGCGTGCCGACGCGCTTATGCGGACCCGCGCTGAAATCAGTCAATTCGTCTTGGTCGAACTGAAAAAGAGCAGCACCGATTTGCTCCAGCCTGATTTGTATCGTTCGGGTTGCTGGGGGATTTCCCAAGAGGTATCGAACGCAGTCACGCAGGTTCAGAAGACTGCATATGAGTTTGCTCGCGACCGTTTTCGTGAGCATCTAAAAGACGAGTGGGGGAACGACACAGGGGAGGTGGTGTATTCGATCGAGCCGCGCAGCTACCTCGTCGTGGGTCATCTGAATGAGCTCGCAGGTAACGATGACAAAATTACTTGTTTCGAGCTATTTAGGCGGAACATCCGTTCGCCCGAGATCCTAACTTTTGACGAGTTGTATCACCGCGCTCGCTGTATCGTAGAGACCGTTAGCGACGAAGTGCAGGACGACGATCAGTCCTTCTGACTGGCGGGCATCATCTTCCGACCGATTAAAGAAGCTTGTCTGTTCGGGACTCAAATGCGCTTTTACGCTCTTCATTCCATTGACGATGGAGGGGTTGGGTGGACCGCTGTCGGTCAATTGCGGTCGTTGATTATTGCCTATGACGCTTCTGAGCGCTAAGCCATCACATCGCAGCCGCGCCTGCATCTGCCTTCGCAAGAAGGCTATAAGAGTGAATTATCTGCGCTCCCAAAAAACAAGAACATTATTTCACGAGGCATTCATGAAAGGTTCGACTAAGCAAAAAAAATTGCGGGTTTTCTTCGCGATTTTTGTTTGCTCCTGGTTTTTGCTTGGCTTTGTTTCGTCGGTTGTGGTGATCGGTTCCAATTTCATTCCGTCTGCCGAGTGGTTGGCACGGACAAATCCTCTGCGTGTCATTGTGGGCTCCCTATCCGCCGCGCTTTTTGTCTGGATTGTTTGGAAAGGTGGCGCAGGAATGAGCAAACTGAAGCGCGTCCTCGGTGTCATAGTCGGCCCGTTTTTGGGTTATTTTATGGGAGGCAGTATCCTGTTCATTTGGCCGTTGCTGCTCCCAGTGATCGCAGGCGATGTAGTTGCGCTTCCGTTCAAGGTACATGGACTAGCCGATCGCCTGGGAAAGAACTGCTACTCTGCAGTGAAGTTGGAGGACACGCCTTTTCTTGTCGGCCAAGTGTGCAACGTCCCTGATGACATTAGATCACGCCTGTCACCAGGCATCGGCGTCTTCGTACGCGGCTGGGGAACGCGTCTCGGGGTGTACGCGCATGACTTGAGCCTGAACTGAACAGACCTCGCTTCGCGAAGTTGGGCGCAGGGCCTGACGCACGGCATACCCATACGCGACCCCCCCGCATGGAATTCTTATGAACACCATTGTTTCCTCCGTAGTGGAGATAGGTATTTGTCGTTGCTGATGACCGCTATTGGCGCGAAGCCGCCAACAACTGGTCGCGCCGCGATCCCTGGGTGAAAAGCCCAAATGTCTCGCGGTAAACACCCAATGCCAGTGTCGCGACGACAGAGTGGCAGGCAGGGAGCGCCCATCATCGCTTACAAGCCTTAGAGAGCGGGCTGTCTGCGTTGATCGAGGAGACTCAATGTCTCCCCTAGTTGCCCCAGCCAATTTGGAACCGATCAAATCGAACCTCGCTCAACGGCCGGTCGGAGGCGCTCAGTCTCACCGAACGAAGAACGAGATGAAGCTCGGGGGAATAGTATTGTTCGAAGATAATCGGAGGCAATTCCGCCAGTTTCAGACGGCTGTTGATGACCCAGACTTTGTAGGAACAAGATGCAATCGTTTCCTCTCCCAAGCCGTCGAACCTCATAAAAGTCGTGCCTGAATCGGATTTTTTGCCATTGATGAAAAGCGTGGTGTCGGATTGCCAGTTCTTCTTCTCTGGTAGATCGTCTAACGCAATCGCATTCGCGTATTTCAGCTCATGCGTCCCGCTGGCACTCACTCTCTTTTCGACGAGCAGAGGGTGCAGATATACAGCCGACACCGGCTGCAGCGAACCGTCGCGCTCCATCAGCCGTTGTTCGGTGAGACCCGGGCCGTCCGGCTTGTAGAAGACGGAATAGAAAGGCGCTTCTCTGGTCAGCAGCACGCCCTGTTTGGTCTCATTGGCGGTTAAGCAATTGCCAAAGGCTGGTACCGCCAATGTTATTCCAACCAGTAGCGACAAGCTTCTTAGCAAGATCGACATCCCAGATTCCCTCATCCAAGTCCGCTACTATGCTTGGATGAAATTGTCCCATTTTTGGTCAAGCCGTCCCATCCATTCCGCCGTCTTCATCCAGATCATGAACCGGCAGATACGTATTCTTCTCAAACAATCCGCCGGCTGCTACCGTCCTCAACCGACGCAATGTTTGATAATTCCCATCAGATCCAAAGCAAAAAATATCGTCAAAAAAGAGCTTATCGCGACCGCAAAAGGCAGAGCGATAAAGAACTTCGCTTTCGGCTTCACCAAGAAGCGATCATGTGCATAACGTCCCCAATAGATTTTGGGCCCGAATTCTTTGCTGAAATCGAAGCCGTTGTTGCGGTAAAAAATGATCGATGTGATGCACCAATACCAGCAATAAGCGCAAATGCCGCCCACGACGCAGAAGGGCAGCCACAGTTGAAATTGATCTTCACTCAATCAAACTTCCCCATCGGTGGAAATCTCCTGGATCCGGCGGCGGCGTCCTTGAGGAGGGTTGCGGTGTCAATGGCGGTCACGGTGTCTGTCCCGGCCGCAGTTCTTTGGTGCGATCCCCGCAGCAGGAATCATACTCAATCACTGCGTGCTTTATGGGCGGTGCGGGGCAAAAATGATAGGCGCAGCCGCCGAGGACGGAGGCCACCAGAAACAGGCGAACGAAGCGGGTCATCATTTCTCTGCCGCAATGCGGAGCTGCTTATTTCTTTTTGGAAGTTAAGTTGGCCCTCGCGTATTGGCCGCGCAATGGCTCCCGCACGGCTGATATGTTGACCTGCTTTCTTAGGATTGCGCACAGTTCGATGGCCGGAGCGTTTTCTGGATTTAGCAAGGTGTGCAACTCGGCTCTGCTCACGTTTAGATCCTCGGTAACTACCTGAAACATATCTCCGATCTCCATCCGTGGAATCGGCTTGCGGAGCTTTCCATCCTCATATGCAACACGCGCAGCCTCTTGATACTGCCAATAGGCCTCATTCACGCTGGGAATGCTCAGCGCTTGGGAAGAGATGTCATTCCGAGCAAACTCCATGCACCCTCGCGGATAGTGATCGCCCAGAGCATCAAAGACATCGCCGGTCTTCTTCAGCACCTCGATTGCAGAAGCGTCGCTGGCAGCCGAGAATGCCACTTGGCCGTATTTTCGAACCATATCGAACGTCGCCTTCGATGCGGCCTCCTCGTCTCCTGCCTGGAACTTCGCGTGTATCTCCCTTGCTTCATCCATATGATCCGTGAAAATCGCGTGGGCAAACGGGTTGGTGCTCGCAAGGTAATTCATTAACTCCTCGATCGATCCCGGCGCCGCATCCTGTGCGATCGCTGCTGTTGCGAGAAACCCAACCCCCGCACATAACGATAAGAAATTTTTCATCCAAACCCGTCCCCAATTTGCACGTCCTCAAAGATCTATCAGTCCATCGTGACGCCGTCGGCGTCAATGCGGCTCTTCCCTGGGTTGATCGGCTATCGGGTCGTCTTGCGCACGAGTATCGGATCTACCTGCACCTGTCGCGGTGGGGCAGGGCAAGCCCTATTTCGCGGGGCCTCGCCCTCCGCGTCAGTCGAGAATCCATTCACCATACTAAGACACGCGCGATAAACCCTAATCTCACAACCCCACGCCCAACCCTCCCAAACACCGGCATTTCCGCACTCGCCGCCCGCTTCGTTTCAACCTTCCTTAAGCGCCCGCCCCATAGCGTCACCCGCACATCGAGGGTCTCGTTCCATGTTCACCGTGCTGACATGCATCACCGAGCAGCATAATCTCGCGCTGGTCGGGCTTGCGGGTTTGATCTGCTTTCTCGCCAGCCATTGCGCGATGGTTCTGCTCGATCGGGCGACATCGTCCGCGGGTGCTGCGCGGTGGGTGTGGCTGCTGACGGCGGGGGCGGCGGGTGGATTCGGGATCTGGGCAACGCATTTCGTTGCCATGCTGGCTTATGATCCCGGTGTGGTCGTCGGCTATCATGCCGGGCTGACGCTGGTTTCGCTGCTGGTCGCGATCGTGGCGACGACCGGCGCTGTTGCGGCCAAGATCGGTTATGACAGGTGGGTGGCGAATATTCTGGCGGGCGTGCTCTTCGGCGCCGGCATCGCGTCGATGCATTTTACCGGCATGCTGGCCATCGAATTTCCGGGAGAGATTTCCTGGGACAAGCAGTTCGTGACGGCGTCGATCGTTCTCGGCATCGTCTTTTCGATCGCCGCCTTTCGGTTTGCGGGCAGGGGCGAGCGGCCGATCTTGCGCGGGCTTGCGCCCACACTTCTGTTGACGTCAGGCGTCGTCGCGCTGCATTTCACCGCGATGGCGGGCGTGACGGTCACGCCGGGCGTGGTGGCGCTCGATCCCGCGACGCTGATTTCGCCCGCTATCATGGTGGTGACGATCGCCGCCGTCACCTTTTCGCTGCTGGCGGCGGGTTTTGCCGCCGCCAGCTTCGCCGTGCGCTCGGAGGCCAAGAGCGCCAAGGCGGAGCGCAATTTCAAGCTGCTCGTCCAGGGCGTGACCGATTACGCCATCTACATGCTCGATCCGGATGGCAAGGTCAGCAACTGGAATGCCGGGGCCGAGCGCACCAAGGGCTACAGCGCCGATGAGATCGTCGGCAAGGATTTCTCGCTGTTCTATTCGCAGGAAGACCGCAGGAACGGTCTGCCGCAGCGGGCGCTGGAAACTGCCCGCCGGGAAGGCAAGTTCGAAGCCCAGGGCTGGCGTTATCGCAAGGACGGCTCCTCCTTCTGGGCCTATGTCGTCATCGATGCGATCCATGACGAAACCGGCGTGCTGATCGGTTATGCGAAGATCACCAAGGATAACAGCAAGCAGAAGGCGGATGCCGACCGGATCGAGGAGGTCACCCGCAATCTCGATATCGCGCTCGAAAACATCGGGCAGGGCATCTGCATGTTCGATGGAGACGAGCGCCTGGTGCTGTGCAACAAGCGCTATCTCGAAATCTTCAAATTTCCCGAAGGGTCGGTGCATCAGGGCATGGCCTACCGGCAGATCGTCGAAATCGGCTATGCCGCCAACACCGAGGATGCGGCGGAAGCGGCGGCGCGGGCCGAGGCCCATTATATCAGGAACATGGCGCTGATCAGGGGCGGCGCCGGCAGCGCGGTGCACAAATATCCGAGCGGCATCTCCATCCAGCAGCATGTCAATATCCTGCCGAATGGCGGCTGGGTCGTCACTTTCGAGGATATTTCCGATCGCGTGAAATCCGAGGAGCAGGTCGCCTTCCTCGCCATGCACGATGCGCTGACGGGCCTGCCGAACCGGCTGCAGTTCGGCGAGCGCGTCGCCGAGGAGATGATGGTCGCGGACCGGGTGAGGGGCAAGGTCGCGGTCATCGGCATCGATCTCGACAAGTTCAAGGAGGTCAACGACCAGCACGGCCACGGCACCGGCGACTTGGTGCTGGTCGAGCTGACGCGCCGTCTCGGCGAGGCGCTGCAGGAGGGCGAATTCATCGCCCGCTTCGGCGGCGACGAGTTCGCCGCGACCAGGCGCTTCGACGATCTCAGCGCCCTGCATGATTTCATCGCGCGCCTGGAAGGCGCTCTGGTCGGCATGATTTCCGTCGACGGCTTCGAGATCAAGACCGGCGCCAGCCTTGGTGTGGCGATCTATCCGAGCGATGCCGAGAGCGTCGACGGGCTTCTCGCCAATGCCGACCTTGCCATGTACCGCGCCAAGCAATCCCTGCTACAGAAGGTCTGCTTCTACGAGGCTGCCATGGACGAGACCGCGCGCCGCCGCCGCGCGCTCGCCAACGATCTCTGGGCCTGCATCGATCGCAACGAGCTGCATCTGCATTATCAGGTGCAGAAATCGGTGAGCACGGGTGAGATCACCGGATACGAGGTTCTGCTGCGCTGGAAGCATCACGAACGCGGCAATATCCCGCCGATGGATTTTATCGGCCTTGCCGAGGAATGCGGCGCCATCCTGCCGATCGGCGAATGGGTGCTGCGCGAAGCCTGCCGGGAGGCGGCGAGCTGGAGCAACGGCCACAAGATCGCCGTCAACCTCTCGCCCGTCCAGCTCGGCCATGCCGACATGGCGGCCGTTATCGCTGGCATCCTTGCCGAAACCGGCCTCGACCCACGCCGCCTCGAAATCGAGATCACCGAAAGCTCCATCATCATCGACAAGGACAAGGCGCTCGGCACCATGCGCGAGATGAAGGCGCTCGGCGTCTCGATCGCCATCGACGATTTCGGCACCGGCTATTCCTCGCTGGAAACCCTGCGCTCCTTCCCCTTCGACAAGATCAAGCTCGACAAGAGCTTCATGGCCGAGGTCGAAAGCAACGCCCAATCCAAGGCAATCGTCCGCGCCATCCTGGCCCTCGGCCGCAGCCTGGAGGTGCCGGTGCTGGCGGAAGGCGTGGAAACCCAGGCACAGCTGGACACGCTTCTCGAAGAACAGTGCGACGAGGCGCAAGGTTATCTGCTTGGGAAGCCGCAGGCGATGCGCGCGCCGGGGGTTGAGAAGGCGGCTTGAGGCGTCTTCGGAAGAGACAGGACCACCTACATCGGCTCTGGTTTCATATGCGGTGAAAACCCCTCCCCAACCCCTCCCCACAAGGGGGAGGGACTTAGCTTGGGGCATCGCCTCATGCCAAAGCGAGCGTTCGTTCGGACGAGACGTTGCGGCGAGAGCGAAAAGAGCCCGGCAGGTTAGTCCCTCCCCCTTGTGGGGAGGGGTTGGGGAGGGGTCTTGAGTGGGGCCGAACTTGATCGGCGGCAGCAGCCGGATTGAGGGCGCCCTCCCGCGGAAATAGCCCTCAGGGCAATGCCTGTCTAAAGCTCTTGTCGGCCCATTCCGGAAACAGGCAGGCCCCGAGAACTCTGCCATTCCAGCAGGACAACGGCGCAAGATTCGGTCAGGAAATAACGCCGCTCGGATTCTGTCTCATCATCTCCGCATAGGCGTCTGCCATGCTCTCGGTCTCTTCGAGATACGGAGTTGCAGTCGGGCGAGCGCGAACCAAATCGTAAAGCTGGGCAATCGAGGGAAGCTGCGTGCATACGGCTTTGCGGTCGAGGTATGCGATCCAAAAACACAGATAGAAATCCGCAAGGGAAAATCGAGTTCCCAGGACGTAGGGACCTCGTTGCGCCAGTCTGGTGTTCATCACGTTCAATCGGCTCATGACGAGCGACTTTGCCAAATCCTGAATTCCGCCGTTGTCTTCGCTTCTCAGGGAAAAGCGGTGCGGAAAATGGAAACGCTTCATCTCGGATTGTATGTCCCCGGCGATATGGAATATCGCGGAGAGAAAATGCCCCCTGTCCGGGTCGGTCGATGTCGGAGCCAGTTCCGTGAGCTGGTGCCGCTCAGCCAGATACAACATCAGTGCTGCGACCTCATAGAGCGCGTCGCCTTCCGGGGTAATCAGCACCGGCACCAAACCGGCCGGGTTTATGGCGAGGAATTCCGCGGAACGGTGCTCGCCGCTGATAATGTCGATTTTTCTAAGCTCGTATTCGATCTTGCCTTCTTCGAGAACCCATTGAACGAGCGTTGCACGGGTGAAGTCACCACCAAAAAGAATGTACATCGGGCTCTCCCTCGTTGACTGCACGTCTGCCAATGGTGAGCGCTTCCCGAGTGCCGTGAGGGCGATTCAGGGGCGTGCCGGGATCAACTATATCGATTTGCCGAGCCGATTGTCTCCTTGGCCAATAGGCGCAGCCGTCCCGTCAATGACGGCAATCTTCGGAACGCCCTGGAGCATCTTGGTCAAGAGGTGGCCGAGACACCGCTATCCCGGCAACCGGGGCGAGGGGCTTGCCCTGCGAGACCTTGGCGAGAGACGGAGAGGGTGCGGCATATCCCCTTCTCCCGGTCAAAACGATGAAGGGGCTGCCGGCATCGGTCTCCGACGTAAGCGCGAATTTTCCCGCACCTTTTGCCGTTGAGTGCTCTGATGCATGAGGTGTCCACCAAATTAGGTGGACACCAAGTGATGGAAGAAGATGAGCAGAAACTGCGGGTGAGGCTTGTTGGCCGGAACGGGCGACGCCGTGATGAGCGACGGCTACTCCGCCTGGCGTACGCTGGAAGAGGCAACGCATCTTGGATGCATGGCCCATTCCAGGCGGTGCTTCGTCGATGCCCTCAAAGCAAGGAAGAAAGGCGGCGGCCCGTCGGAACAGGCGTTCCGGTTCTTCGAACTGCTCTACCGGGTTGAAAGGCAGGCGCGGAACGAAATCCTCGATGATGGCGAAACGCGAGATCACTGCATTCGCCGCTTCCGCCAGCAACATAGTGTTCCCATCCTGAGTGTCCTCAAGGCATGGCTCGACGACATTGCCTCGAAGGTCTTGCCTGACCGCAAGCTCGGCGACGCTGTGTCCTACACTCTGAACCAATGGGACTATCTGACGCGCTACACCGAGGACGGCAGTATGCCGATCGACAACAATCTTCTGGAGTGTGACATCAGGATTTTTGCAACTGGCAGAAAGAGTTGGTTGTTCAGCGATACCGTCGACGGAGCCAAGGCCAGTGCCATCGTCTACAGCCTAATGCTGACCTGCCGCGCCTCACGGGTCGAGCCGTAGCCTGGTTGCGCCACGTCCTCACCGAACTACCTCAGCGCGCTGTTGACGCCGATATCGACGACGTGCTGCCCTTCAACTTCGCCAAAGCCGCCACTGCCGCCTGATCCAGCGCGACACCTTCCGAAACCACGCGCCGAAAGGCGGCGTCAACGTGCGGAGGAATCGCGCTTACTTTTGATCCCGTCAACACGGTGATACATAGAGCGATAAAGTTTGCTCTGTGCAGGGCGTCTCGGGAATCGAAAGGTTAATATGGCAGGATTATTTAAGTCCATAAAAAGGGTAATGACCGGGCAGATAATACGGCGATCTGACGTTCCTCTCATGAACGGAAAGTGCGTAATGTCCTTCCGCATCAAGCGCGACCGTGACGGTGTCTTTGTTGTCCTTGCCTCCAACGCCGCAGGCAACCATCAATACTACCCCTTCGATACAAACGAGTTCGAGAAGTTCGTCGAAGCTGCAATAGAAATTAGAGATGCGCTACACTCAGGCATCAATCAAAAACCGCCAGTTTGACATGGCGTGTGGCCTCGCAACATCGCGGACACTCAACAGCAAAGGGTGCGTAGAAATTCGCGTTTACTCTCCGACAGCAGGTTCGCGCTCGAAATTGCAAAAAAAAGAGCATTTCCGTCACACTAACAAAGACGGAAATGCTCTCTTAATTTAGTGCGGAGCCATTCTGGGGCGCTTCGCACCGCCTGCACCTCACTCGCGGCTATTCGTCTGACGTTTGCCGGGGGACGTTTTCCAGCGAGGTGCGGATTTGATCAATCTTTCCATTCGCGTCGCCAACTCCAAGAATGGTCTTGGCTTCATCCAGAACAGCCGGGCTGACCTGACCGGTTTTCGTTGCGGAAGCCAATGCCTGCTCCAGTGCCGCGTCCCCCAACAGAGGATCATCGGATGCAGGCTCGGTTCCATTGTCGATTTCGTACTGGGCATAGGCCATTGCATAGGCCGAAATGGCGGTCATGCGTCGGTCCGACGTATGCATCAACGCCTTGTAATTCCGCTTCAGAGAGTTCAGGCCGGCCATCTGCGCCGAGAGGTTCTTCTCTTTCGTGACGGTTTTGGTGTCGTCATCCCTGGCAGACTTGGACTTGCCGCCTGCCTCGGCGGATTTGCCTTTCACACCTGAGGAGTTGCCATGGGTTGAGCCGTGCCCCTGGTTGCTGCTGCCGTGGTTGCCGCTGTCATGGCCGCTGTTGCCATTGCCGCCGCCGTTGCCGCCACCATTTCCACCACCGTTGCCGCCGCCATTGCCACCACCGTTACCACCGTCTTTCGCCAGTGCTGACATGTCGAAGCCTGCAATGGTTGCCGGGCTTGCTGCAAGGGCCAGCGAGAGCGCGGCCAAGGACGCTAAGGTTACTATCCGCATCATCTTCCTCCGGATCGGATCATCAAGCGCGATGTGGGTGCATCGCGTGTGGAGATGTCGGAGGTTAGACCTTGTTTGCGTCTTCCACATCGGCCCGAGGTCCGATGCCGGTCGGACTATGGTCCTAAACAACTTGAAATACTGAACAAATCCATATCATCAGCCGGGCCGCGGCGAGGCGATATCGCTTACGTCTCCCTTGTGACGAACATAGGAATGAGGGTGGAGAAGGTGCCCCACACGGCGGTCCGAACCGGACAGCAATGGCCTTGAGCCGAGCATCCCCACGGCGCCCACCGGCGTCGTGGGGCCAACCCATCATCTACCTTCTCGACTCACGCCAAACGCAAATCGAGAAGCGGGTGCAGCTTCTTTAAATTCGGCAGCGACTTGGCTTGCCAGGGATATTGATTGGTGCCTTTAACGACAAGCAGCAGGTCGCCCATCTTTCTGGCTTCGATCGTCAACTTGGCAAGCAGATTGATGCCCGAGGAATTGAGGAACTCGAGGCCGGTGAGATTGAACGTCACCTGTTTGTGCCCCTCATGGAGCAGGGCTGTTATCAATGAATAAATGGGTGCATAGGCGTCCGGTCCGGCCAGCCGGAAGACGCCGTCGAAATAGACTTCGTTTTGCTCCGCCCATACGCGGAAATTTTCGTCGCTGATTTCCATTCGTCGCTCACAGATTGGAGGAGGGCGGCATCGCCACGGCTGCAGTCGTCGTCAGTATGACAGGCTGGTCGTCACTCCCTTCGAATGCCCAGGCCATTTTTGCGTCGTAGTCGCTGAGAAGTGTCAGCAATCCCAAGCCCGAACCGCTTGCCGGCGATATGGCGTTGGTTTCGATTTGCTCAAGAAGAAGTTCGCCGGGGTCTCTCGATTGAAAGCGATGCAGCAACTGCTGAAAGCGAGAGGATGTCACGCCATCGATGGTGTTTTTCACCCGGATCAAAAAGCTTCCCTGGAATATGCCGGCTTCAATGAGGATCTCGCCAGGCTGTCGAAACTTCACGGCGTTTTCGATCAGCTCGTTGCTGAGGTATCCGATGTCATGATGCGCCTGCACGTAGTCTTTCTTCGAACGCGAATATTGCAGCGCCATGACCTGCGCTATGAAGTCAGCCGTCATTCCCGAGTGCTTCCATCCCAGTTGAAGCGGGCCGTCCGTCAAGGTCAGGCGCGTGCCGGAATCCAGGCTTATGTCAGTCAGAGATTCGATGCCGTAGACCGTTGGCGTCATGTCTCACCTATGCCGTACTGCCAGAAGCGTAATGTCGTCGTAGATTTTCTGCGATCCGATAAAGAGCATGAGCGTCGCGACAATTTCGGAAACGACTTTCTCAGCGCTCAGATCCTTCAAGCGAACGGCCTCGCGGCACAGCCGCTCCATGCCGAACAATTCTCCGGCGTCGTTTTCGGCTTCCGTGACGCCATCCGTATGCAGAAGTATGAGGTCCCCTTTTTCGAATGCGATTTCACGGGTTTTGATGAAGGCTGAGATATCGGCTTCCAGCCCGATCGGAATGCCCAGATCCATGGTGTTGATGCGCTCGACCCCACCGTTTGCCCGCACGATGACAACTTCCTCGTGTTGTCCCGACAGGATCATCTCTTTTCCGTCGTAGTCAAGAAACGCCAGAGTGAGGTGTTTGTCGATTTTCGTCCTGACGATATTCTTAAACAGGGCGCTGTTCAGATCTGTGAGGAATTTCACCGCATCGGTATTGCCGGCCTCCTGCAGGGCGCGGGCGACGGACTGAACCATCAGCATCAACACGCCGCTTTCCAACCCGTGCCCGGTGACGTCGCCGATGCCGATCTTCAGCCGGCTACCGTTCTTCAACACGTCGTAATAATCGCCGCCGACCTCTTCGGCGGGTCTCATATAGGCCGCTATTTCGAGTGCCTGGAACGCCTCGAGCTCCTGGTCCAGCGGCAGGACCATCAGCTGGATTCTCTCGGCGACGGCGAGCTCCGTTCCAAGACGCCGGTTTTCCCGCTGGAGCTGGGCGTTCAGCGTCGAAATCTCTTCCTTGGCATCTTCAATCTGCGCGGTTCGCTCCTCGACCAACTGCTCGAGATTTTCCGTGTGATAGCTGATCTCTTCGGCCATCCGGTTGAAGGCTTCGCCAGCCTCGCCGACCTCGTCCTTGCTTGTGATGGCGACCCTGACCGAATAGTCCTTCGCCTGAATGCGTTTGGCCGCACCTGCCAATGCGCTGATTCCGCTGGTTATTCGTTTCGAGGCGGCAAATACCGCGATGGTCACGATCAGCAATGACATGAGGATCGCCAGGATCTGGTAGAGCACGATCCTGTTCGTCGCCTCGGAAATCTTGGCCTGGGCCGCATAGAGCGAGGCTTCGATCTCCCGTTCAGGCACGACCACGCCAAGCGACATCGCTTCCTGGCGGACCGGGCCGCTGGACCAGAGATTGGTCGCAGGCAGTTTCTTCACGATCGCGATATAGGGGACCTCGCTGCCGTCCTGCTGCAGCAGCAAATGTTGAATGCCCTGTTCGCGGTCGAGGGCCAGTTTCGCGATCGCCGGCTGAGAGCTTCCCTTGAGGGAACGCTCGAGGCCGGTCACTCCGGTTCCGCTCGCATCGCTTGCCGATCGCAGACCGAGGGTCTTTTCGCCGGTGCTGTTGATCGCCACGACATTGCCGTCGGACATTGCCAGAAATCCGAAACCGGACTGGGCCACTTTGACATTTTCAACCGTCTGCGCGAGCTGGTCGAGCGTAATATCGGCGCCGGCCGTCCCGGCGACATCCTGCCTGTCGGCGGTCCACAATGGATGAAAGAAACTGACGATCAGCTTGCCGGTAATGGCATCGGTATAGGGCGCGGTCTGGGTGATGTCGTCGGCGACCGGCCGCGTTTTCATGTCTTTGGCCCAGCCCTGCCAGGACTCATAAAGGCCGGGAAAGAAGAAGTCCCAGAAATTGGCGTCGTTGTGGCCGGGATAAAGCCGGTCGAAGGTCTGGGCCTGGTCGGTGTAGGGCGTCGTCCTGAAGATCGGTCGTTCTTTCGAACCGATATAATACATCTGCAGCTTTGAAGCGCCGTGCTGCATCAGGCTCGGCGCAACGAGATCCAGAACCGCGCTCGTCCGGATATCGCTCTCGACGTCGGCTTTCGGCTTATCGTCCGGTCCGAGCAGATATCCCCAGACGCTGACGACCGAGGCGGAGCCCGGAGCGTTCTGCGACCATCTGCCATTCTGATCGTAGGAAAGGCTGACGCTGCCGGGAGATGTGCGGGCGATCGCGGCGCCGACGTCGGCGTTGCGTTCGGGATCGTCGATCTGCGCCTGCAGCACACCGGCCAGCGTGTCGACGTCGTTATGAACCTGCCGCAGCAGCAAGCCCACCTGTGCCGCGGTGGAATCTGCATAGGTGCGGATATATTCCTGGCTTGCCGCTTCAAGACCCTGGCCGACCTCGAGCGTTGCGTCGCGCGACAGCCGCTGAACGTTCCAAAGCGCGAGACCACCGCTGACCAGCAAGTCGAAGAGCACGGCTCCACCGACGACCAGGATGAACTTTGCCCGAAACGAGCCCAGTCTTGCCGGTCTTCTCGATGATCGCGCATCCATCACAGCGGCTTTCGTCCGGAGGCGGCCCAGATCGGCCAGCCTGCGTAACCCTTGGGGTGAAGAGCAGCAAAGATGTGATCCCTGAAGCCCTGCCGGAACCTGCGAATGAATTCCACGGAATCGCCCCGCCGGACGGCCATCTCACCGGCATAGACATTCTCCCAGGCTTCGATGACGTCTGCGAAGTCCTGCGGATCGCCATCCAGGTTGGTCACCATGAAGCAGTCGACCTTGATGGAGTCGAAGCCGGCATCGGCCAGCAGATGGCGGCTTTTCGGCCCCATCTCGACATCCATGTGGAAGTGCCTGAACAGCTTGGCGACCTCCTCGTAAGTCCATTTTATCGTTTCGGCGTGCGGCTCGCCCAGGCAATGCGAATTTTTCTCGTTGGTGATGTAGACACGGCCGCCTGGTTTGCAGATGCGGTAAAGCTCCCTGAGCAGCATTTCGGGACGGTTGAAAATCTGCAGCGAATGCCGGCAGGTGACAAAGTCGAACTGGTTGTCCCGAAGCAGCATTTGCGAGGCGTCGCCATAGGTGTATTCGATCCCCTGCAGATCGAAATCGGCAGCGACCTTGCGTGCATAGTCGAGGCTGCGCACGGAATGATCCAGCGCGACGAGGCGCGACGGTTTGAATTCCCGCTGGACGAGGGCGGCGAAATCGCCAATTCCGCAGCAGATGTCGGCGATGGCAAGGCCGCTGCGTAGGCCGTGGAGAGGCAGCAGTTCGCGTTCGTGCCGCCATGTCATTTTCGTCTGGGTGCGCAGGATGGGAATGAAACTCTCATCCTCGACGAAGCTCTGGCCCGGATAAAATGCCGAATCGTAGACTTCGACCGACAGGTTCGGCTGTGAGGCGACGAGCGTCTCGAACAGCGAGGTCGACCATGCCACCACGCTCGAGGTGATGATGACGATCCTGCGCTCCGGCCTGGCCCGGCAGCTTGCCGCCAGGACCTCGGACAGGGCGGCGAAGGCGGTCATGTTGATGTGCGTCAGGCGTTTGACATTGAGATAGACGACGCCGCTGTATTTTTCCAGACTTTGCCGCACCAGCTTCAGGACATCGGCAATCTCGCCGGCGCTTTCGGGCCGCATCTTGCCGGACAGCAAAAGTTCCTGATTGGTCGGATCGAAATGCGCGGAAAAGGGCAGGGAAAACATGTTCATTGGAAATCCTCCCTGGCGGGGAAATCCGCGATGATCTGCATTCCGTGCGCCTCGTCCTCTTCAATTCGGATCGCGGCGCGGAATATGGTCGCCAAGTCTCGGAGCCGGACTGTTTCTTCGGGCTTCATGACCGGGTCTCCAGACCGGGCGACGGCCACGGGCCGGCGGTCGAATGCGTCCTCGCACGGGAAGGCAATTCTCAGCCGATTGAATGTCTCACTCCGATAGAGGCCGAAATGTATCTTTCCGGGCGCTCTGGTCGAACGGAACGCGAGTTCGACGAGCTCGTTTGCCGCGACCGAAAGAAAATTGGTATATCGAGCCGGATCGCTGTGGCTTTGGCCCAGGATTTCCGAGAGATATTCCGTAATCCCGTCGCAAAGCTGCCACCGGGATTTGAACGTTGCAAGGTTCATTTCGAGCGAGACCATCGGCACGAATGCATGGTCGTCGAAGCCAGAAGCTTTCTCTTCCAATCAACCCTCCATCGTTGCTCCCGGGCCTCAGGCTGATGCTTGCGATCGCCAAGGCACGGCGAAAATCGCTTGTTCGCTATGGCAGAGCGTGCCGCACAGATGTTTCCGCGCGGGAGATGAACTCGCCGATTGCCTCGACCGGAAGCGGCCTGCTCACCAGATAACCTTGAAGCCTGTCGCAGCCGACATTGCGCAGCCATTCCGCTTGAGCCGTCGTTTCAACGCCTTCGGCCGTCACCTGCATGTCGAGGCCATGGGCGAGGTTGACGATGCAGCGGACGATCGTCTGGCTTTTCGGATCGGTTTCGAGATCGGTGATGAAGTATTTGTCGATTTTGATCGTGTCGAAAGGGAATGTCTTCAGATAGCTCAGGGAAGAATATTCGGTCCCGAAATCATCGAGCGAGATGCGTATCCCCAGCACGTTGAGCGTATTCAGCGTATCGATGTTATTGACGGTCCGCTCCAGCAGCACGCTTTCGGTGATCTCCAGTTCCAGACGATCGGGCGGCAAGCCGACCAGGTCCAGCGTCTGGGATATCCGATCCGTGAGGCCGCTCGTCAGGAATTCGGCCGCCGAGACATTGACCGCGACGATGTAATTCTGCGGCCACTTCATTGCCTCGCGGCATGCCTGCTCCAGAACCCACGCACCTATCTCAGGCATCATTCCATCGGCCTCGGCCATCGGAATGAAGGTCACGGGAGGGATATTTCCGAGCAGTGGGTGGTGCCACCGCAGCAATGCCTCGAAGCCGACGATGCAGCCGTCCTCGGCGAAGGGCTGGTACTCGACGAAGAATTCCTGCTGGGCCAGGGCCATGCGAAGGCTGCGGCGCAGCAGCTCGCGCTGCTCCAGCAATTCAAGCATGGAGGCATCAAAGGCACTTGCCCGGCCGCGCCCCTCTTTCTTGGCGGCGTAGAGCGCGAGGTCGGAGGCTTTCATGAGCTGCTCCGGGCTTGTCCCGTCCGGGGGAGCGGTCGATATGCCGATGCTGGTGCCGACAAAGACCGTGATGCCATCGATGGTGAAGGGCTTTTTGAATGCGGCAACCAAGGCTTCTGCCAAACGGTGGGCTTTGGCCGGATGCCCCGAACCCATGGAAATGACGGTGAATTCGTCACCCGCCAGTCGGTAGGCTCTGTCGTCAGCGGCAAGGCAGTCCTGAATACGCCCCGCCGCGAATTGAAGAAGCTTGTCCCCAGCCGCATGCCCGAGCGTGTCGTTCACCGGTTTGAAATCGTCAAGGTCGAGCTGCATCAGAGACAGGGTCTCGTTCGTGCCCGCGGTCTCCCGCAAAAAGTCGGTGAGGTCGTCGCTGAACTGGCGTCGGTTCGGCAGTCCGGTCAGTGGATCGTGGGTGGCGAGATGCAGGAGGGTTGCCCGCTCATCGTCGATGGGTTCTTCGGAGCGAACCACCGCATACAGATCTCCGATCCGATAAATCGTCAGTCCGCGCGACCCGGGCCTGCCGGGATCGGCAAATACCCGCAAAGGCTGGGCACTCTCGCCCATGGAAGAGAAAGCCAGCGTCAGCGCCGATTTGTCCAATCCGGCAAAATGCTCCCAAAACGACGCGGCTGGTTTGACGGATGCAGGCAGCTCATTGCCCAGCAAATTCTCGACTGGATTGAAATCGCGGTCGAAGAACAAAAGCCGGTCGATCGAGCTCAAAGCCTTTGCCTCCGTTTTTCCGCGGGCCGCGCGGGCCGCACGAATTTTCCGCATGTCCGAAGCTCTCCTGGTCGAATCCTAATCAGTTATTGTAGCAAATCAACTGCCTCACAACTTGTGCACGTCAAGATTTACATTAGGCATTTCTGATTAACAATCCCAAACCTCAGATGGATTGCGGCCATCGGGAGCGGTTGCCGGAATTCGGGCGAGGGGGCGGGTCAAAGCCCTTCCTTGGTGATGGTAATGAAACGGATCGGTGCCTGGTCCGGTTTGATATCGGTCAAGCCGATTCTGTTCAGAACGAGATCAAGCGCGCGGCGCGCCTGCGCCTCCGGCGCCTGATCCAGCACCACATCCATAATGCCGTCCTGCAAGGCCGCGCGCGTATATTCGGTCAACTCGTGCCCGACGAAAAAGACATCACGGCCGCGCGGATGCCGGCGCAGCACGTCGATCAGGGCGGAGTTGGCGCCGCCGGCATTATAGAGACCGGCAAGGTCGGGATACATCTCCAGGGCCGACCACAGGCGATCAGCGCTGGCACGCTCCTCATCGCCGCCAAATCCCAGCCATTCGAAGCTGGAGGCGCCGGGATGGTCTTGAAAATAGGCTGAGAAGCCGCGGATCCGATCGCGATGCACCTGATAGATTGGGTGGCAGATGGCAATCACGGGCCCGGTCCGGGCAGCCATTCGACTGATGTAGAGCGCGGCCGTGCGGCCCGCGGCATTGTTGTCGATGCCGATAAATTCGCCGGCGCGCTCGGAGGCGCGGGTCACGACGTGCACGACCGGCAGACCTTGCGCATTTACCTTTTCCACCGCGGCGCTGATCAGCTGGCTGCTCGGCACTGCAAGGATCAGGCCGGCGCGTGACAGGTCGGTCGACAGGATGCGCCGCGCAATCGCTTCCGGATTCAGTTCGTCGGTAAAGCTGCGATGCACGACGACCAAGGGATCGAGGGTGGCGGCGATTCTTTCGAAAGCATGCGAAAGGCGACGGTAGAAGCTCGTCTCCGGCCGAACCATCAGCACTTCTATCCTGAGGAGGCCGCGATGGGTCTCGGGAAGCTTGCGCGGGTAATCCAGGCGACGTGCGGCGGAGACGACTTTCTCGACCAGTTCGGGGCGAACACCCCCACGCCCGTTCAAGACCCGTTCGACCGTCGCAGTTCCCACGCCGGCATGGCGGGCGATGTCCCGATAATTCGGTTTGCTCACTTTCCAGGTCCCTCGAATGGGCTGACGCGCCCTTGTTGGTCTATGCGGAATTTTTCTTGAAGAAAAGTTCGATCCGGTGTCGGATCGGCCAAACCACACCCGTCCTAGGTTCGTCCATTCCGTCCATTCAAAAGGATTATGACCATGCCGAACACCATACGCCTGCATCGTGTTTTCGCGACCAGCCCGGACAAGGTCTATCGCGCCTTCATCGAGGCCGACGCGCTTGCCAAATGGCTTCCGCCGAACGGCTTCCTCTGCACTGTGCACCATCTGGAGCCGGTCGTCGGCGGCACCTTCAAAATGTCGTTCCGCAACTTCACCACGGGCAATAGCCACGCCTTCGGCGGCGAATTTCTCGAACTCGTCCCTGGTGAACGCGTTCGCTACACCGACAAGTTCGACGACCCCAACCTGCCGGGCGAAATGGAAGTCACCGTGACGCTGAAGAAAGTTTCGGTCGGCACCGAAGTGGATATCACACAGGCTGGCGTGCCTGATGTCATCCCGCCCGAGGCTTGTTATCTCGGCTGGCAGGAATCGCTGAAAAACCTCGCCAGGGTGGTTGAGCCCGATATCAAAGAATAGTTGGTTCAGGCGGCCGGTCATTCCTGCAGACTGCCGCCGATGCTCAAGTGAACCTCACCCTGAAGCGCCTCGCAAAGGGGCCGCAGGGTGAGGAATGTTGGACGATGCCGCGCGGATAACAGCGGCTGCGCTACTTAATTACTCCCATCGTTCGGCCTGGCCTTGGCGCTGTCATTGCTGCTTTCCGAGGCGGTTTTGCCGTCGGGCTGCTGGCCGAAATAGGTGCCGCCGAGATGGCCGCCGGCGCTGGTGTTCTTGACCTGCTGTTCGGCGCGTTTCTGAATTTCACGGACGTTGGTCTTGCTCATTTTCGGCTCCCTTTTGAGGTTGCGACTTCGGGACAACCGATGGGAGACGGCACTGTTCCATATTTTTCCGCGGGAACACTCGCCGCCTTTTCCGGTTTTTCCTACGCAGCCAAGGAGAAACGATGATGGGCATGAAGACACCGAAAGACGGCGCCCCCGGCACCACCGATCAGTCCCCACGCTGGGAAGGCCCGAAAGGAAATACCCCGCGCGGCTATCTGAAAGCCAAGGACGATCCGGACCGCAATCGCGACGCGAAGGGCGAAAACAACCGCGATCCCGAGACCAAAAACCTCGGCGACGCGTTGAAGCAGAAGGGCGATTGAGATGGCCGATCCCGAAAAAGACGCAGCCGGCCAGTTCGCAAAATCCCGCGCCGACCGGAAAAGCAGCGGCGTTGCTAGCGCCAAGCCGACCGTCATCACCGGTTCGGAAGATGCCACGGTGCATAAGAACCCGCCCGGCAGGAAGAAGCCGGGCAAGGACCGGGACATCAATTACGATCCCGCCGATATGAACGAGGGCCGGACGCGCTGATCGCGTTGCATGGAATTTGTTCATGCAACGCGGCTTGCCGCTTACTGCAACGTACGCGTCTGGATCTGCTCGGCGGGGGCGTGCGAAGCGGATGCGGGCAAGGAGCTGCCTTCCAGGCCGGTCGCCACGACGGAGACGCGGAACTTGCCGTCGAGGCTGCGGTCGAAGATGGCGCCGACGACGATATCGGCGTCATCCTGCACCTCGTCGCGGATGCGGCTTGCCGCTTCGTCGACTTCGAATAGCGTCATATCCGAGCCGCCCGAGATCGAGATCAGCACGCCTTTGGCGCCTCTCATCGAGATATCGTCGAGAAGCGGGTTGGCGATTGCCGCTTCCGCCGCCTTCATCGCTCGGCTCTCGCCGGAGGCTTCGCCAGTCCCCATCATGGCGCGGCCCATGCCCTGCATCACCGACTTCACGTCGGCAAAATCGAGGTTGATCAGGCCTTCCTTGACGATGAGATCGGTAATGCAGCCGACGCCGGCATAAAGCACGCGGTCGGCGGTCATGAACGCATCGGCGAACGTGGTTTTCGCATCGGCGATGCGGAAGAGGTTCTGATTGGGAATGACGATGACGGTATCGGCTGCCTGGCGAAGCGCCTCAATGCCGACTTCCGCCGTCCGCATGCGGCGATTGCCCTCGAAGGTGAACGGCTTGGTGACGACGCCGACCGTCAGGATGCCGGCGGCACGCGCGGCGCGCGCGATGACAGGGGCAGCACCCGTGCCCGTCCCGCCGCCCATGCCGGCGGTGACGAAGCACATGTGCGATCCTGCCAGGTGATCCATGATTTCATCGATCGATTCCTCGGCAGCCGCATGGCCGATCTCAGGCAGCGAACCGGCGCCGAGACCCTCGGTCACATTCGCGCCGAGTTGAATGCGCCTGGTCGCCTTTGATGTGGCGAGGACCTGGGCGTCCGTATTTGCGGCGATGAATTCAACGCCTGCCAATTTTTCTGCGATCATATTGTTGATCGCATTGCCACCACCACCGCCGACGCCGATCACAGTAATATGCGGCCGCAGTCCCGAAATGCCGCTCTTGGCGTCCGTCATCGCGCTCTCCTTTGAAGCTTCGTTCACGCCACGCCCTCGTCGTGGCCAGCGAATCGTCGCCTAGGATAGCCGCCCAACAAGGCAGAGGCGAGGCGAAAGAAATCTCGGCATCGTTGCCGAAGGGCACGTTGCACAGATGAGTTGCGGATTCGACAAAAGCCCCGACGACGCGTGAACCAAAGCCGCGCTAGGGTGTTTAGAGATATGCCACCTCTCTGCGAAAGGAACGGTTCCCATGCAAAGACTTCTTCTATCGGGCCTCGCCCTTGCGGCGCTTGCCGGCAACGCCTTCGCCCAGCAGTCTCCAGCCCCGCCATCCGCCGGGACACCGCCCGTAGCCGCCGAGCCAGGCGCACCACCTACGCCTGCACCCAGCGATGAGGGGGCGATGCGGGGCGGGCCGGATGCGCCGCCGAGAGAACGTCCCGATGACCGCTGGCATGGATCGCGAGGCGACATGGGGTTCCGTGACGACAGGGGCTTTCGTGGCTTCCGTGGTCATCGCCCGCCACCGCCGCCGTCCAAGGCAGCCCATTTCCAGATCGAGGACGGCAACACCCGGATCAATCTCAAATGCGCCGAGGACGAACCGATGAAGGCCTGCGCCGATCTCCTGTTGCAGGTGATGGACCGTCTGCAAGGCCAGGACTAACCTTGCTTATTGCAGGGAAGCGGGATGCAGCCATCTGCGAGGCGGGGTCTCACGCTTCCCCAGAGGCTAGGGACCTCCCGAAGTGCAATTCTCCGGGAGCATTGACGATGTTCCAATTTGCATTTAGCTATGCTGCCATGAAAATCGCAATGGTTCTGGCAGTGGTGATCGGGCGCGTGGGCAGGATGTTGTAACCATCCGGCGAAAGCTCCCATGCGCGGTAAGCAGGCTCCTGACGGGGCCTTTTTTTATGCCCCGAATCCGGGGTGGGCGCCTCGTCGGACTTTCCACACATCGTCACACTGATCAAGGAACGGAACCATGAGATCCCGTCATTCCATCGACACCCCGCGCGCGCAGATGACCGGCGCGGAAATCGTTCTTCAGGCGCTGAGAGACAACGGCGTCCAGCATATTTTCGGCTATCCCGGCGCTGCCGTTCTGCCGATTTACGACGAGCTTTTCCAGCAGGAAGACATCAGGCACATTCTGGTTCGCCATGAGCAGGGCGCCGGCCATGCCGCCGAGGGTTATGCCCGCTCGACGGGCAAGGTCGGCGTCATGCTGGTCACATCGGGTCCCGGCGTAACCAACGCGATCACGCCGCTTCAGGATGCCTTGATGGATTCCATCCCGCTGGTCTGCCTATCCGGCCAGGTGCCGACGGCGCTGATCGGCTCCGATGCCTTTCAGGAATGCGATACCGTCGGCATCACCCGAGGCTGCACGAAACACAATCGGCTGGTCGGCGACGTCAATGACCTTGCCGTCACCATCCACGAGGCCTTTCGCATCGCCAGATCCGGACGACCCGGCCCCGTTCTGGTCGACATGCCCAAGGACGTGCTGTTTGCGAGCGGCGCCTACACGCCGCCGGAGGCCGTCGCTTTAAGAACGAGCGACCGGCCGGACCGTCGCGGTGACATCGGGGAGATCGAGGCTGCCGTCGCTCTGATGGCGCCGGCGCGCCGGCCGGTCATTTGCGTCGGCGGCGGCGTCATCAATTCCGGCCCTGAAGCGGTAAAGCTGTTGCGCGAACTGGTCGATCTCACAGGCTTTCCCGTCACGTCAACGCTGATGGGGCTCGGCGCCTATCCGGCTTCCAGCCCGAACTGGCTGAAGATGACCGGGCTTCACGGCTCCTATGAGGCCAATATGGCGATGCACGACTGCGACCTCATGCTGTGCATCGGGGCGCGCTTCGACGGCGGGCTTACCTCCAGCTTCGATGGTTTCTCACCGAATTCCCTAAAGATTCATATCGATATCGATGCTTGCTCGCTGAATAAGACCGTGCGCGCCGATATCGCCATCCGGGGCGACGCCGCCAATGTACTTGCCGACCTTGTTCGTCTGTGGCGGGCGCTGCCGCAGGCGCCGGACCGGGCGAGACTGACCGAGTGGCGGAGCACGATTGCGGGCTGGCGGGCACGGCGATCGTTTTCCTACGCAATGCGCGACGACGTCATCATGCCGCAATATGCCATCGAGCGGCTTTATGAACTGACCAAGGATCGCGATACTTACATCACGACCGAGGTCGGCCGGCATCGGATCTGGGCGGCGCAATATTACGACTTCGAGCAGCCGAATCGCTGGATGACATCGGGGGGCCTCGGGACCATGGGATACGGGTTGCCCGCCGCTCTCGGCGCGCAGATCGCCAATCCCAACAGCCTCGTCATCGACATAGCCGGCGATGCCTCCGTACAGGTGACGATGAAGGAAATGTCGGCCGCCGTGCAGCACAACGCGCCGATCAAGATCTTCATTCTCAACGGCGGCGATCAGGGAACGGCTCGGCAGCGGCAGCACGGAAACCCGGATTTCGTGAAGCTTGCCGAAGCCTATGGCGGACACGGCATTCGCTGCGAGAGGCCCGCCGAACTCGACGATGCGATCATGGAGATGATCGAGGTGAACATGCCTGTTCTGTTCGACTGCCGCGTCGCCGAATTCGCCGCGCCTGCCGACGACCGGGGCGGGCAGGGCGTATCATAATATGTTGCTGCCCGGCGAGGTTGGCGACGCGCTGTTTGCCGCGTCAGCCGATGTTGGCGGAGAGAGTCGCGTCTAGCGACTTTGGAACACGGTTTGAAATGTCAGTCGCAGCAGTGGATTCTGCGACTGACATCGAGCCATCAGGCCTCCGGCTTTAGGGAGAGGTTTTCAGCGCTCGGGCCGGCTATTTGATGACGCTTACGTTCATCACGGTCTCCTGGATCTTACCGTACCCGTAGGGCGATCTCAGAACGAACCTGTCACTGCCGATGTAGCCTGGCTCCGGTGTATAATATCCAACCACGCCTCCAACCTTAACCGTCCGGCATTTCGCCAGCTTTCCGGTTGCGCCGGGAAATACCGGTTCGTGGACAATCTGGAGACGGCCATGCTTGGGCTGTTCCACGATATGCGTGGCCGGATAATCGGCGTGGCTGCAATCGTCATTGATATGCCAGGTCTGGCCTATCTTCGTTTTTTCACCACTGAGCGCTGTTATCGATTTGGACTTTTGCCTGAAGCTGTCGGAGGTTGTGGTGCAGCTCGAAAGTGAAATTGCTGCGATTGCCAGTATCAAGTATGAAAAAATGCTTTTCACTATAAATCCTCAACTTTTGCTTGAATGAATATTGGATTTTTCTGAGGAGTCAATCAGGGTGCGAAACCGAATCCGCAATCGGGGCCACCCTCGTCCTTCGAGGCCCCTGCGGGGCACCTCAGGATGAGGGCGGAGAGAGGGCGCGGCTTGTGTCACCGGAAGGTTCTGCGGTGTGCCAACGACCAGACTCAAAGGTCGAAACCTCGAAGGACGGGGGCGTGCCGCGACGCTGTCGTTTTGATCGGGGAGCCAGGCCTGCCGGGAGTTTGGGAAGCGTCTCTCGCCGGCATGATCGGGCTTTCCCAGCGTCAGTAAGCGCGGGCATGCCCAGCGTTCTATTCTTGCGCTCGGCAATATACTTGTGAGATTGTGGCGATATACATGCGACAATGCCTGACGAGGGCGGCGCGGGGGCTTCGATGACATCCGTGAGGGTCAATGAGCTGATATCGGTGGCGGGGCAGCCCGATGCCGCCGGTTTTGCCGCTTTCGCGGCAGACGGCTTTACCGCCGTCATCAATGACCGGCCGGATGGCGAGGAGCCGGGGCAACCCGGCAATGCAGCCGAGAAGGCTTCCGCCGCCGCTGCCGGGCTCGCCTACAGCTTCGTGCCGGTGAAGGGGACCGAAATCACCGAGGCCGATATCCGCGCCTTCCAGGCGGCGATGACGCAAGCGAAGGGACCGGTCGTCGCCCATTGCAAGAGCGGCACACGGGCCCTGACGCTCTATGCGCTGGGCGAGGTGCTGGACGGGCGGATGAAGGTCGGGGATGTCGAGACCTTCGGTCAAAATCTCGGCTTCGATCTTGCCGGCGCACGCCGCTGGCTGGAGAAGCGGGCAGGGCAGGCGCCCGTGGTGAAGGCCTTCTTCGAACCTCACACATGCAGCGTGCAATATGTCGTTTCCGATCCCGCGGCGAAACGCTGCGCCATCATCGACCCGGTGCTCGATTTCGACGAGATGTCGGGTGCGACGGGAATGGCCAATGCCGATGCCATCCTCGCTTATATCGAAAGCGAGGGGCTGACGGTCGAGTGGATTCTCGACACGCATCCGCATGCCGATCATTTCTCCGCCGCCCATTATCTGCATGAGAGGACCGGTGCGCCGACGGCAATCGGCGCCCATGTCACCGACGTCCAGGCTCTCTGGAAAGAAATCTACAACTGGCCGGACTTCGAAACCGACGGCTCGCAATGGGACCGGCTGTTTGCCGATGGCGACACGTTCGAGATCGGCGCGCTTGAGGCGCGGGTGATGTTCTCGCCCGGCCATACGCTCGCCTCGGTGACCTATGTGATCGGCGACGCCGCTTTCGTGCACGATACGGTGTTCACGCCGGATTCCGGCACCGCCCGCACGGATTTCCCCGGCGGCAGTGCCGGCGCCCTCTGGCACTCGATCCAGGCGATCCTGTCGCTGCCCGAGGAGACCAGGCTGTTTTCCGGTCACGACTATCAGCCCGGTGGCCGTCACCCGCGCTGGGAAAGCACGGTCGCCGCGCAGAAGCGCGCCAATCCGCATATATCAGGCATCGACGAGGCCGGTTTCGTGTCGCTGCGCCAGGCACGCGACCGCACGCTGCCGAAACCGAAGCTGATGCTTCACGCGCTACAGGTGAATATTCGGGGAGGCAGATTGCCGGAGCCGGAGGATAACGGCCGGCGCTATCTGAAGATCCCGCTGGATGCGTTGTAGCAAGGAGCAGCGTTGCGGCGCGGGCTTCGAGGCTTCGCCTTCGCGGGCTGCGCACCTCAGCATGAGGAACGTTGGCGGATGCCGCGGACCCACCACAGCCAGTGCTCCCACGTTCCGTCTCCATTTCTCAAATCCTCCGCAATAGTCATTGACGCCGTCGGGGCAAGCGACGTAACTGGGGGCGACGGTTCCCTGAAGATGACTCCAAGGGGATTAATAGGGAACACGGTGAGGACGACCCAGTAGGGACCGAGACCGTGGCTGCCCCCGCAACTGTAAGCGGATTGTCGATCATCCCAGGGTGAGCGCGTCAGCGTTCATCCCCAGGGGCCTCTGGCCCAGCCACTGCGCTATAGCGCGGGAAGGCGGTTGAGACGACGCATATCCGCAAGCCAGGAGACCTGCCGTCAATCACGATCCAATCAACCGGGCGGGGATGCCCGGACAAGGAGCAGACATGATTGACCTTCTGAACCTTCGCCTGATATCGGCATGCATCCCTCTCGATTGGGTTTCCTGCGGCTAATCCACGCGCAAGCGTGATTACAGCCCGCATATCGGCGCGCGGCACAGCCCGGGCGTTTTTCACTTCATCGAGGTTTTCCATGCGCCAAATTCTCGCCACCATGACATTTGCCTTCGGGCTCGCAGGCCTTGCGGCACCAAGCCTTGCCGCGACCCGATATCCGCTGACCATCACCAATTGCGGCCAGGCGGTGACCTTCCAGAAAGCGCCGGCAAAGATCGTCTCGATCGGCCAGGGCACGACCGAAGTCCTCTTTTCGCTTGGCCTTGCCGACAAGATCACGGGTACGGCCGTCTGGGTCGGTCCCGTCCTGCCGCAATATGCCGAGGCCAACAGCAAGATCAAGCGGCTTGCCGACAACGATCCGAGCTTCGAATCCGTCGTCGGGCAGGAGCCCGATCTGGTGGCGGCCGAGTTCGAATGGCATGTCGGTGCGCAGGGCTCGGTCGGCAAACGCGAGCAGTTCGCCGACCTCGGGATCAATACCTATCTCGCGCCGGCCGATTGCGTCGCCAAGGTCAATACCGACGGCGGCGACGGCGTGCGTAGGGAATTGTTCACGATGGACCTGATCTACCAGGAAATCGCCGAACTCTCCGAGATCTTCGACGTCAAGGAGCGCGGCGATGCATTGATCGCGCAGCTGAAGAAGCGCGAGGCCGATGCCGTGGCGTCGATTTCAGGCGCAGCGGGCAAGAACCTGCCGGTGGTCTTCTGGTTCTCCAGCAAGGACGTCAATGGCGACGCCTTTATCGCCGGCAAGAACAGCGCGCCGGCCTATATCCTGAAGACGATCGGTGCGAGGAACGTCGTGACGACGGAAGAGGAATGGCCGCTGGTCGGCTGGGAAACCATCGCCCAGGCAAACCCTCAAGTCATCGTCATCGCGACGATGGATCGCCGCCGTTACGCGGCCGACGATCCCAAGGTCAAGGTCGGTTTTCTCGAAAACGACCCGGTCACCAGGGAACTGGATGCCGTCAGGAACAAGCACTTCGTGATGATGGACGCGCAATCGATGAATCCGACGATCCGGACGATCGACGGCATCGAGACATTGGCGAACGGCATCAAGTCTTTCGGCCTTTCGCAGTGAGCGCAACGCCGGCCAGGAAACCAGGATGGTGGGCGCTGGCAGCGCTCACCACAACAGCGTTGCTGCTTCTCGGGCTGATGGTCAGCCTTGCCGTTTCCATCGGCGAGATCGCCATCCCGCTTGCGACGACGGCAGAGGCCGTCTCGAACCGGCTGTTCGGAACGGATTTCGAACTCAGCCGCATCCACCAGGGCATCGTCTGGGATTATCGCCTGAGCCGGGCGCTGGTTGCCGCCAGCGCCGGCGCGTCGCTGTCGCTTTGCGGGGCGATCCTCCAGGCGCTGCTGCGCAATCCGCTGGCCGAACCCTATGTGCTCGGCATCTCCGCCGGCGCCTCGACCGGCGCCGTCTGCGTGATGATCCTCGGCTTCGGTTACGGCGTTCTTGGCCTCTCGAGCGGCGCCTTCATCGGCGCGGTCATCGCCTTCCTGCTGGTCGGCTTCCTGGCGACGGGGGTCGGGGGAACCGGCGAGCGCATCATTCTCTGCGGCGTCGCCGGGTCGCAGCTCTTCAATGCGCTCACCTCCTACGTAGTGACGACGTCGGCGAATGCCGAGCAGGCGCGCGGCATTCTGTTCTGGCTTCTCGGTTCACTCAGCGGCGTGCGCTGGCCCGATGTCTACCTTTCGGCGCCGGTCGCGCTGGTCGGCTTCATCATCTGCATTGCTCATGTCAGGGCGCTCGACGCCTTCGCCTTCGGCACCGATGCCGCAGCCTCGCTCGGCATTTCCGTACGCCGCGTCCAGATCACGCTCTTCGGGACGACCGCGGCGATGACGGCGAGCGTCGTCAGCATGGTCGGCTCGATCGGTTTTGTCGGCCTCGTCATTCCGCATGCTGCCCGCTTCCTCGTCGGGCCGGCACATGGGCGGCTGCTGCCGGCAACGGCGCTCGGCGGCGCGATCTTCATGGTCGGCGCCGATATCGTTTCGCGCATCATCATACCGCAGCAGATCTTGCCGATCGGCGTCGTCACCGCGCTGTTCGGGGCACCGGCCTTCGCCGTCATTCTCTATCGCGCTCGGAGAAGCGCATGAGCATCCGCATCGACAAGGTGAGCTTTGCCGCCGGCGACACCGTCATCGTCAACGGCGTCAGTCTGGCTGTGGAAAAGGGCAAGGTGCTCGGCCTGCTCGGGCCGAACGGCTCGGGAAAATCGAGCCTGCTCAGATTGATCTGCCGGCTGCGCAAGGTTCGCAGCGGCGTCATCAAGCTCGGGGAAGACGACATTGCCTCGCTGTCGCGCGCAGCCCTTGCGCGCCGCGTCGCCTTCGTCGAGCAGCAGTCGGCGACCGATACGCAATTGACGGCACGAGACGTGGTGCGGCTCGGCCGCACGCCGCATCGCGGGCTGCTGTCGTCCTGGGGCGCCGCGGATGATGCCGCCGTCGAAGAGGCCCTGTTGCGGGTGGGCATGCGGGAGAAGGCGGGCCAACTCTGGCAGACGCTGTCGGGCGGCGAGCGCCAGCGCGTCCATATCGCGCGATCCCTGGCGCAGGCGCCGAGCGAATTGCTGCTCGACGAGCCGACCAACCATCTCGATATCCAGCATCAGCTCGACATTCTCTCGCTGATCTCGAAACTCGGCATCACCTCTGTCGTCGCGCTGCATGATCTCAATCTGGCGGCGATGTTCTGCGACAGCCTGGCGGTGCTCGAGAAGGGCGAGGTCGTCGCCTCCGGCGCGCCGGAGGATGTGCTGACGGAGGATATGATCGGCCGGGTCTTCGGCGTTCGCGCCCATGTCCAGAAATCGGCCGTGCATGGCCGCCATCATATCCAATACGTCATCGATTGAAGAATGGCCGGTAATTTCGCCCTCAAGGGGTGGTGTGACCTCACTGGCCTTTTTCCTGGACTGGCGTATGATTTTGCGAGGCGCGCGAGCGCCCGGTCGAACGGAGGTTCGAGATGCTCGAACGAAATCAGTTTCCCTTGCGCCCTGTCGTCCCCGGCTTCGCTGTTGCCTGGGTTGTCGTCATTTCAGGTGCGAGCGTTGCGCTCAGCCTGCTTTTTGCCTGCGTCACGCCCTTCGTGGCGCTGGCGGCGGTGTCGGCGGTCATTCTTCCCCGGCGGATGGCGGTGACGGCGGTACTGCTGGCCTGGCTCGCCAACCAGATGGTCGGGTATCTCGTGCTCCGCTATCCCCAGACTTGGGACAGTTATGCCTGGGGTCTGGCGATCGGTGTTGCGGCATTCGCATCGCTGGCTGCAGCGCTTGGGGTGCTTCGTCTCGCTGCCGACCTTGCCGTCACCATGGCCGGCGCCTTCATCGCCGGCTTCGTTGCCTATGAAGGCGTGCTTTTTGCCGCAAAGGCGGTGCTTCCTTCAGGCGAGGGCGCCTTTTCGGCGTCCGTCGTGGCTGATGTCCTGCTGATCAATTCTCTGGCCGCGATCGGGCTCATCTGCCTGCATGCCATTGCGGCAGCCGGGCGTGCGTTTGTCGCAGGACAGCCGGGACCGGCGCTGCCTTAGGCTTGTTACCTCAGTGCATGTCATGTCTGAGCGCAAAGACCTAAGACGCCGGAAATACCATCGCGGCCCGTAACAACTGGATGGCCTTAGAGACCGATGGCCGCGTGACCGACGGCGGCACTGTGCGTTCGCAGAACTCGCGCCAGACAAACAGCGTCAGTTCCGCGCCATCCGTTGTCGTTTCCCCCGGTCCCTCCGCGAAATTCGCCAGCTGGCGATAGCGGGCGTCCTTCCAGAACAATTCCTCCACCCAGTCATAGATCGGGATCACATGGAAATGGATCGGATAACCGGGCGTGTGCCCGTATCGGCCGATATAGACGCGCTGAGCGCTCAATTCCCGCTTTAATGCGCTCTGAGCTCTTGCGAGCAAGGGGCCGAACTCGGCCAAGGCGTCTACGGATAAATCCGACAGATCGGTCGTGTCGGTCTTGGAGCCGATCATGAGATAGCCGGGAAGGGCGGAGTTCATACGGTGGTTCACCAGCCATCCGGCCGTCTCGGCAACATGAAAGTGCGGAGGAATTTCCAAGTGCTGCCTCTCTCCGTTCCCGCAAATGTCGCTATCACTTCTGATGGCAGCAGAATAGGCAGGTTTGCAATGGCTGCAATGTCGATCCAGAAGATCGACCAAGGCTCGCTCTCGCCTTCGCAGCCGTTGACATTCGTGTGACGAGGCGCGGCCACCGGGCGTCTGTCGCTCGCAAAGCTTGAGCACGACGAATGGGCGGCGATCGACAAGACCCTGAGTGAAATGCGCGACGGGCGGGTTGAGATAGCGGCCGGCAACGGCTATCTGGTGCCAACCCGCAAGCGGACCTTCCGCGAACGACAAGGCGTATAGCTCTCATGATCCCTGATTTCCTCGTCACCCATTCCGGTGGCTTCCATGCCGACGAATTGCTGTCGAGCGTCATCCTGACGCGGCTTTTCCCGCAGGCGCGGATCGTCCGCAGCCGCGCGCCGGAATGGATCACGCCGGGCGAAGACCGCATCATCTACGATGTCGGTGGAACCTATGACCCTGTTGCCCGGATATTCGATCACCACCAGCGTGGTGCGCCGCTACGCGAAGATGGCCAGCCTTACAGCTCGTTCGGCCTGATCTGGAAACATTACGGCCGCGATTATCTCGCAGCCTCCGGCCTTCCCGAGGCACATGTCGAGGCGGTTCATGGTTCCTTCGACGCCGGCTTCGTGCTGCCGATCGATCTGACCGACAACGGCGCGCTCAGCCCTTCGGGGCCGCTGGCCAGCTTGACGCTGCCGGTGCTGCTAGAGACCCTGAAACCGGTTTTCGACGAAGTGGAGCCCGAGGCCGACGATCGCGCTTTCCATGCGGCGCTTGCCGTTGCCCGCAGTTTCGTCGAGGCCAGGATCGGCCAAAGTGCTGCAAAATTGCGGGCGGAGACGATCGTGCATCAGGCGATCCAGGCTGCGGGGCAGGGGCATGTTCTGGAATTACCGAGGGGAATGCCGTTCCGTCCGGCCATCGTCAAGGCGGGCGCCGATCACCTGCTGTTCGTCGTCCACCCGCGTGAAAAAGACTGGTGCGTGACCGGCATCCGCCGCGCCGAAGAAGGGTTCGAGCTCCGGGCCGATCTGCCGGCAGCCTGGGCCGGTCTTACCAATGGAGAGCTGGAGGCCGTTTGCGGCATAGAGGGCGCGAGCTTCTGCCACAACGGCCGCTTCATCGCCGCCGCCAGAACCCGCGAGGCGGCACTTGCCATGGCCGAGCTGGCAGTGCGGGAGGCGCTCGGCGGCTAGGCCAAATGGCGACAGCTAACTGCCACGCTCAACCCATCGTCAATGGCCATCAGCAGAGCCGGTTCACGAGCCAATGCCGTGGAATTTCTCGGAGCGAACACACGGTGAAGTCTGCAGTCGGCCCGAAGCGGCCATCTGCTGCCATTACGGTCTTCGGTATAGGTATTGACGCTTTTCCCTGAGGGGGTTGCTTCGAGCGTTGTCCTTTGCTGTCGGGAACAATGGTCGCGCTACCCGGCCCGCTACTGCCCAGTAAGCGATACCTCCCAGAATCCCGCACGAGGCCCAAATGGTGTCTTGGTAGGCGAAAAGCACATCGTAACGAAGCGGTGGCAGGAACGGTTCCGCGTTGGAGCTTATAACGTATCCCATAAGCGCCCAAGTTCCTGCATAGTAGGCAACGCGCCGATAGCCCAAGGTTTCGGCAACACTTACAATCAACAGAACTGGTCCAAAGAAATAATACAAACCCAACAAGATAAAAGGCACAGTCGATCCGGGAAGTTGGATGAATCGAGAAGCCTCGTCTTCACGTAAGAGTACTGTGATTATCGCTTGCGCCAATCCGAATGAGATTACTCCCGCAAGATAGCCCAGGAGAATCATAAAGACGCGTAGCAGGAGATGCCCGAACGTTTCCAACGCGGACCTGCAGTCGATAATCATGCCAACTCCATAGATCGATCCCTCACGGGTAAGAGCTGCGCAAACAGAAGCAGAATTTTCTTGCGATTGCTTTCCGATCTTCGTTTGGATTTTAGCAATACCACTTCACCGTTGCCTCACCAACGACCGCTCCTGGCGCGTTCTTGCCATCTCTATCACAGCCGTAGCGTCTGATACGGCCAGCGCTCTTGGTCCCTGTGCTAGGAAAACAGCGCTTACGTTGGCTGGAGCCTCGATCTCTAAGATGAGATCCGCGTCGGGTCCGCCGGAGATCGGATCGCGTTCCGGTAGCTCCAAATGCGGAACTGATTGACTTGCTGCCGCGAAGGACTAAGCTTTAGTAATAACAACCACTACCCATACGCGAAAGATCGCGAAGGGTGCGAGTGGCTGGCGACCTTCAGGAGGATGAGGTTTGCCGTGGATTACCGTATTGTTCTGCTGATCGCCACATCCGTCATTGCCCTGTTTCCTGCTGCGTCAGGGGCGCAGGAGGGCGACGCGACCGCGGGCGCCGTCGTTTTTAAAAAATGCGCGGTCTGTCATGTCGTCGAATCCGATACGAACAAGGTCGGTCCGTCGCTGAACAAGCTGTTCGGCCGAAAGGCCGGAACGCATCCTGATTTCGCCTACTCGGCCGCTATGAAGGCGGCTGGCGAAGGCGGTCTCGTCTGGGACGAGACGGTGCTGCGCGACTATCTGCACAATCCGAAAGCAAAGGTGAAGGGCACGAAGATGGCATTCGTCGGCTTGAAGGACGATCAGGAGATCACCGATCTCATCGCCTATCTCAAGCAGTATTCGCAGTGAGGCAATATCCCCGGTCATGGGCAATATTGCCGGTGGCGGGCAATACTCCAAATGACGGGTCGCGGCGGCTGGTCCATGGCTAAATTGCCGTAATTGCCGATATTTTCTATCTGTGCGATAATAAACAATCTGTTCGATAATATAGACGGGCTTTTTGCGGAATGCGGTTTCACGGGTCAACCTGCTCGAGGAGGAGCGGATATGGCTGTCGTGCTGATCCTCGTCCTGATTGTCGTCGGCTCCGTGCTGTTTCATGTGCTGAGCCCGTGGTGGTGGACGCCGATCGCGTCCAACTGGACCTATATCGACAGCACCCTCGTCATCACCTTCTGGATCACCGGCATCGTCTTCGTCGCGGTGGTTTCGTTCATGGCCTACTGCGTCTTCCGCTTCCGGCACAGGCCGGGCAACCGGGCGCATTATGAGCCCGAAAACCGCCGGCTGGAATTGATGCTGGCAGGGGGAACGGCGGTCGGCGTCGCGGCGATGCTGGCGCCCGGCCTCATCGTCTGGAACCAGTTCATCACGGTGCCTGCCGATGCCGCATCGGTCGAAGTCGTCAGCCAGCAATGGCTGTGGAGTTTTCGCCTGCCTGGGGCGGACGGAAAGCTCGGCCGTGCGCAGACGCGCGACGTCACTGCCGAAAACCCGCTCGGGCTTGACAAGAACGACGCAAACGGCCTCGACGACGTCATCATCGAGGGCGGCGAACTGCATCTGCCGATCGGCAAGCCGGTGCATATATTGCTGCGCTCTATCGATGTGCTGCACGATTTCTACGTGCCGGAATTCCGGGCCAAGATGGACATGATCCCCGGCATGGTCACCTATTTCTGGTTCACGCCGACGCGGACGGGCAATTTCGAGATTCTCTGCGCCGAACTCTGCGGCGTCGGCCATCCGCAAATGCGCGGCAGCGTCGTGGTCGATAACGATGCGGACTACCAGACCTGGCTCGGGCAGCAGCAGACATTCACCCAGCTGACGGCGTCATCGGGAGAGCCGCCGCCGGCAAATTGACGCGATGCAGCGGCCGAAAAGCCGTTTGCCGGTTCAGGGAACCCCAGCGGTCACAGACCGCATGCCGGCTCAAGAAACCGGCGGGAAGGGAAGAGAGATCATGGTCGAGATTCCATCCGGCAGCATCCCCTCCGCCGAAGTCGAGGATGTCGAGCTCTATCATCCGCACAGCTGGTGGACGAAATATGTGTTCAGCCAGGATGCCAAGATCATTGCCGTGCAATATTCGGTGACCGCGATCTCGATCGGCCTGGTGGCGCTGGTGCTTTCCTGGCTGATGCGGATTCAGCTTGCCTTTCCCGGCGCTCTCGCCTTCATCGATGCCGATCACTATTACCAGTTCATCACCATGCACGGCATGATCATGGTGATCTATCTCCTCACCGCGCTCTTCCTCGGCGGCTTCGGCAATTACCTCATTCCGCTGATGGTCGGCGCCCGCGACATGGTGTTTCCTTACGCGAACATGCTGAGCTACTGGATCTATCTGCTTGCGGTGCTGATCCTCGTCGCCGGCTTTTTCGCACCCGGCGGCCCGACAGGGGCCGGCTGGACGCTCTATCCGCCGCAATCCGTTCTGTCAGGCACGCCCGGCGGCAAGGACTGGGGCATCCTGCTGATGCTCACCTCGCTGATCGTCTTCATCATCGGCTTCACCATGGGCGGCCTGAACTATGTGGTAACCGTGCTGCAGGGGCGGGCGCGCGGGATGACGCTGATGCGGATGCCGCTCACCGTCTGGGGCATCTTCACGGCGACCGTGATGGCGCTGCTCGCCTTTCCCGCGCTCTTCGTCGCTTGCGTGATGATGCTGTTCGACCGCGTGCTCGGCACCAGCTTCTTCATGCCCGCGATCGTCGAGATGGGCACGCAGCTGCAGCATGGCGGCGGCAGCCCGATCCTGTTCCAGCATCTGTTCTGGTTCTTCGGGCATCCGGAGGTCTATATCGTCGCGCTGCCGGCTTTCGGCATCGTTTCCGACCTGATCAGCACGCATGCGCGCAAGAACATCTTCGGCTACCGGATGATGGTCTGGGCGATCGTCATCATCGGCGGCTTGAGCTTCGTCGTCTGGGCGCACCACATGTATGTCAGCGGCATGCACCCGGCCTTCGGCTTTTTCTTCGCCACCACGACGCTGATCATCGCCATTCCGACGGCGATCAAGGTCTACAACTGGGTGCTGACGCTCTGGCGCGGCGACATCCACCTGACGCTGCCGATGCTCTTTGCGCTCGCCTTCATCGTCACCTTCGTCAATGGCGGCCTGACCGGCCTTTTCCTCGGTAATGTCGTCGTCGACGTGCCGCTGTCGGATACGATGTTCGTCGTTGCGCATTTCCACATGGTCATGGGGGTCGCACCGATCCTCGTCATCTTCGGGGCGATCTATCACTGGTATCCGAAGGTGACGGGACGCATGCTGGACGAGACACTCGGCCATATCCACTTCTGGATCACCTTTCTCGGCACCTATGCGATCTTCTTTCCGATGCATTATCTCGGCCTGCTTGGTGTGCCGCGCCGTTACTTCGAGATGGGAGAAACGGCCTTCGTTCCGCCTTCGGCCCATACGCTGAATATCTTCATCACCGTCATGGCGCTTGTGGTCGGGGCCGGGCAGATGGTCTTTCTGTTCAACCTGGTCTGGAGCCTTTTCCGGGGCAGGGAGGCCGGCGGCAATCCCTGGCGGGCGACGACGCTCGAATGGCAGACGCCGCAGACGCCGCCCGCACACGGCAACTGGGGCAGGGATCTGCCTGTCGTCTACCGCTGGGCCTATGATTACAGCGTGCCGGGTGCGGCCGAGGATTTCATTCCGCAGAATGTGCCGGCAAGCGACGGCGTGACGCGAGAGGTCCCGGCATGAGCGTCGTGCTGATCTTCCTCGCCGCCATCGCCGCCATCATGATCTGGTGGCTGGCCGGGCAGCGGCTGACCTCGAAACCCTGGCTGGAAACCGGCTCGGTGCAACTGCCGGATCATCATGGCACCGAGCGGGCGCTTGTGCCGGCAGTGAAGATCGGCCTGTTCGTGTTTCTCGGCGTCGTCGGCGCCGTCTTCAGCCTTGCCGTCAGCGCCTATTTCATGCGCGCGGCATCGGCGGACTGGTGGGGGATGCCGGTTCCGCGGCTGCTCTGGGTAAACACCGCGGCACTGGCCTTGAGCAGCGCCGCACTGCAATGGGCCAAACGTGAAGCACAGCACGGCCGGATGGAAAGCCTGCGGCCGGCGCTTGCGACAGGACTGGCACTTGCCGTCTTCTTTCTCGCCGGGCAGATCCAGGCATGGCGGGAACTGACGGCGGCCGGCTACGTCCTGGCCGACAATCCCGCCAACAGCTTCTTCTATATGCTCACCGGCCTGCATGGGCTGCATATTTTGGGCGGGCTTGCCGTGCTGGCGCATACGACGGTCAAGGCGTTCGCAGCCGATGTCGCACCGGAGAGACTGCGGCTCAGCGTCGACCTTTCGGCCATCTATTCGCATTTCATGCTCGCCGTCTGGCTTTTGCTCTTCGCGCTTTTTGCCGGCTGGGCGAATGATTTCGTCGATCTTTGCCGCACGTTGATAAGCTAAAGGATTTGCAGATGGCACATTCTGTCCAGACACATTCTGTCCAGAAACATGGCGAGGCAGATCTCAGACCCGCGGGGCTTCGCGGAGTCGCGGCCGATTTCAGCTCGGATCAGCGCGCCTTCAAGACCGCCTCCTGGGGCAAGGCGATGATGTGGATCTTTCTGCTCAGCGACACCTTCGTCTTCGGCTGTTTCCTGATCGCCTATATGACCGCCCGCATGTCGACGCCCGTCCCCTGGCCCAATCCGAGTGAGGTCTTCGCGCTGCATATCGGCGGCCAGGATGTGCCGCTGATCCTGATCGCGATCATGACTTTCGTGCTGATCTCGAGCAGCGGCACCATGGCGATGGCGGTCAATTTCGGCTATCGCCGTGACCGCCGCGTGACCGCGATACTGATGCTGCTGACGGCACTTCTCGGCGCAACCTTCGTCAGCATGCAGGCTTTCGAATGGACGAAGCTGATCACCGAAGGCGTGCGCCCCTGGGAGAACCCATGGGGTGCAGCCCAGTTCGGATCGACCTTCTTCATGATCACCGGCTTCCACGGCACCCATGTGACGATCGGCGTCATCTTCCTCCTCATCGTCGCCCGCAAGGTCTGGCGGGGCGATTTCGACGTGGAACGGCGCGGCTTCTTCACCAGTCGGAAAGGCCGCTACGAGGCCGTCGAGATCATGGGCCTCTACTGGCACTTCGTCGACCTGGTGTGGGTCTTCATCTTCGCGTTCTTCTATCTGTGGTGAGGTCGTCATGAGCGAGACAACGGCGCATGCCCAAAGCCAAGCGGTGCACGCACAGGCGCACACCGGACAGCAGCATCCGATCCGGCTCTATCTCCTTGTCTGGGGGCTGCTCTTCGTCCTCAGCGCGGCGTCCTACATGGTCGACTATCTCGGCCTCCAGAGCTATCTGAGGTGGACTCTGATCCTGCTGTTCATGATGCTGAAGGCCGGGCTGATCGTCGCCGTCTTCATGCATATGGCCTGGGAGAGGCTGGCGCTCGTCTATGCCATCCTGCTGCCGCCGGTGCTGGTGCTGGTCTTCGTGGCGCTGATGGTATCGGAAGCGGACTATACGATCTTCACCCGGCTCGCCTTCTTTGGTGCTACGCCGTAGACAGCGATCATCGGGAGAAGGTTTCGTATGGCTGAGGTCTTGTTGTTCCACCATGCTCAGGGGCTGACCCCGGGTGTGTGCGCCTTCGCCGACGTCGTGCGGGCAAAAGGCCACATCGTGCACACGCCGGATCTCTTCGAGGGGCAGGTGTTTCAAAGCATCGAAGAAGGGCTCGCCTATATCGACGGGATCGGATTCGACGAAATGAGGGAGCGCGGCGTTCGCCTCGCCGACGACCTGCCTGCGGAGATCGTCTATGCCGGCTTTTCGTTCGGCGTGCTGCCGGCGCAGAAGCTGGCACAGACACGGCCCGGAGCCCGTGGGGCTCTGCTCTTTTACTCCTGCCTGCCGATCCGTGGCGAGTGGGCCTTCGGACCCTGGCCGGATGGCGTGCCGGTCCAGATCCACGGTATGGACAAGGATCCGATTTTCGCAGGCGAGGGCGATATCGATGCCGCCCGCGAGATCGTCGAGGCGGTCGAGGATGCGGAACTTTTCCTCTATCCCGGCGATCAGCACTACTTCGCCGACAGCTCGCTGCCGTCCTATGACGCGGATGCGACCGCGCTGCTGACTGCCCGCGTGCTTGCCTTCCTGGATCGCGTTTGATCAGTGCCGGCCATCGCAGCGGTTGAACGGCGTCTGACCGGCTGAACCTCGGCTCGGCTTTGGCTGATCGCGACGGCGTCCCCCGGCTGATTTCCGGGGGCGCCAGATCGAAAATCCGAACCTAAAACGCGTCCTAAAACATGATGAAGGTCGCGCCGGGCGAGGATCTCGGCAATGATGGTCTTCCATTCGCCATTTCGATCCTACGGCCCATGATCTTCATTCCGCTTCCCTTCGTCGTTGCCCTGCTGCTGCTCATCCTCTTCGTCATCGTGCTCAGACGCGACGAAGAGGGGCAGCCCAACCGGCCGTTTCTGACGCTCCTTCTGCTGAGCGCACTGCAATCCTTCCTCTCGGGCCTGCGCTGGGGTTATGGGGTGCAGGCCGTCGGCATGATCGTCCCTATCATTGCGGCGCTGGTGCCGCCGCTTGCCTATGCAGGTGTTTCCGGGCTGGTGAAGACGAGCCGGCGGCCGTTGCCGGCGCGGATTGCGCTGCATTCCGTGCCTGCCGCCGTCCTTCTGCTGTTGATGGCGTTCTGGCGGGATGCGATCGACACCGCGTTGGTGCTTGTCTTCGTCGGTTATGCACTGGCGATCCTGCTTCTGATGCGCCCCGGCGCGGATGCGCTTCGGCTTGCGCCCTTCGAGGGAGCGGTGCCGGCCTATCGGGCGATCATCTTCGCGGCGGCGGCGCTCTGCCTGTCGGCCGCGGTCGATACCTTCGTCTTTCTCGATTTCACCTCGGCACATGGCGAACGCGCGCTGACGCTGATCAGCGTCGGCAACCTCGCCGCCCTCGTCATCCTCGGCATCGCGGCGGCGGCGGCGAGCCGCAGCCGGGCGCCGGCCGAAACGGCGGAGCCGGTCCCGAAGCCTGAGACGACCGAGGACAAGGAGACGATCGCCGCCGTCGATGCGCTGATGGAAGCAAGGAAGCTCTATCGCGACGCCAATCTCAATCTCGACCGGCTGGCCCGCAAGGCCGGCATTCCCGCACGCCAGATCTCGGCGGCGATCAACCGGGCGATGGACAAGAACGTCTCGCAATATGTCAATGATTACAGGATCGGCGAGGCATGCCGCCTGCTTGCCGATACCGAGAAGCCGGTCACCGAAGTGATGTTCGAAGTCGGCTTTCAGACCAAGTCAAATTTCAATCGCGAGTTCCGCCGGGTGACGGATATGACGCCAGTCGCCTGGCGGCAGCGGAAGGGGTGAGGCAAGCGCATCGTTCCGATGCTTGGGACGTCGCTATCGATTGTTGTCGGGTGCACTGGATTCCTGTCGCTCCCTCGCGCAGAAGCGTGAGGAGAAAAAAGAGGGTGCCACACGGCAATACAGTTGTTGGTCGAGGCGCGTATGCCCAGTCACGGCCCCCAAGAGCCCGACCACCACGTCCTCAATCGCGATCGAGCACCGCCTGAAACCTGTTCGAGGTCGCGGTTTTGTCACCGGCGGCCATGCTGCCGGCATGAACACGACATCAGAACATGACCGAGCCCTTGCCGCCAAGCTGAGATCGCTTTCGATCGAGCCCGCGGCCTTGAAGACAGAGCCGCCGGAGCCTCGTGGCCGGCGGCGCATGATTCCTGGCGCAATGCTCGCCCTGGCGGCGGCCTCGCTGGCGGGAGTACTTTTCTACCGGCTTGAGGCGCTTGAGCGCATCGAGGCGGCGCTTGTGGGGTTTTCGGGCAGTGATCCGGCTATATCGGATCATCGAGTGGAGGCGCCGGCCAAGGGCGGTGCTGCCGTCGAGGGAATGCAGGCGCCGGCCGACGGCGGGGTGAAGAGCACGGCTGCGCCCAGGGAGATCACCGGCTCCGGCTACGTCGTCGCACCCGATATCGCCACCGTCTTTTCCAAATATGAGGGCCGGATCGTCGCGGTCGAGGTGGAGGCGGGCGATAGGGTGGCGGCGGGACAGGTGCTGGCGCGGCTCGACGATGCCGGCGCGCGTTTTGCGCTTCGGGGCGCGGAGATCGCCCGGCAATCGGCGGAGCTGGCGTTGGCGGCAAAGACCATCGAGCTTGCGCAGGCACGGTCATCGCTTGCGCGCACCGAGCGGCTGGCCGGGCGCGATGCCATGTCGGCGCAGGCCCTGGAGGAGGCGAAAACGGCTGCCGACGGCGCCGAGAATGCCGCCCTGCAGGCAAGGCAGGATGTCGAAAAAGCCGAACTCGAGATCGACAAGGCGCGCGAGCAGGTGGAGGCGCTGACCGTGCGTGCGCCGATCTCCGGCACCGTCACGCGGTTGACCGCGCATATCGGCGATACGGTGCTGTCGCGCGAGGACAGCGTGCGGGAGAATGAAAGCCTGCTCGTCATCGCCGATACCGCAAGCCTGGTCATCGATGCCGATGTCGCTGAGTCCAATATCGCGTTGATGCGGCCGGGCCTGTCCGGCGAGGCGGTGCTTGACGGCTTTCCAGGCCAGCCTTTTCCGGTCGAGGTGTCGAAGATCGCGCCGGTCATTTCGCGGGAAAAGGGGACGGTGACGCTTCGTCTGTCGATCTCCCAGCCGCCTTCCGGCATGCGGCCCGCCATGGCGGCGCGCATCCGGCTGGTGGTTGGGGAGGCTGCCTCCACTCCGCAGGCCGTCGGTGGCCATCAACCGCCCCCGTCCTTCGAGGCTCCGGCCGTTGGCCTGCACACGTCAGGATGAGGGCTGACCGGTGTGCCGTGTTGTGAGGACTGTTGAGGTGCTGTGCGGCCGCGGCTTCGGTGCGACAAGCTGCGACTTCTCTCCGACCTCATCCTGATGCGCCCCGGAGGACGAGGGCGGCCTCCGGCGGCGGGATTTCATCCGATCAATAAACCACCAAGGAGCAGAGCAATGAACGACACTCAAGACCCTTATATCGCGCTCGCCGGCGTCCGGAAGGCGTTCAGGATCGGGGCGGAGACCATACCGATCTTTTCAGGGCTCGACCTTTCCATTCCGCGCGGCGATTTCGTCGCGGTCATGGGGCCGTCGGGTTCGGGGAAATCGACGCTGCTGAATATGCTCGGCGGCATCGACAGCCCGGATGCCGGCGAGATCCGCATCGGGCGCAGCCATCTCGAGCAGATGGGTGAAGGCGCGAGGGCTGCCTGGCGGGCGCACAGCATGGGCATCGTCTTCCAGTTCTACAATCTGCTGCCGATGCTGAATGCGGCGGAGAATATCGAACTGCCGTTGCTCTTGAAGCCGCTCGGCCGCAAGGAGCGGCGGGCGCGCGTCGATACGGTGATGGATCTGGTGGGGCTCGCCGGGCGGCAGCGGCAGTTTCCGTCGAGCATGTCGGGCGGGCAGCAGCAGCGCGTCGGCATTGCCCGCGCCATCGTCTCCGATCCCGACCTCATTCTTTGCGACGAGCCGACCGGCGATCTCGACCGGAAATCGGCCAATGACGTCCTGGAGATGCTGGCCTTCCTCAATCGCGAGCTTCGGAAAACCATCATCATGGTCACGCATGACCCCGAGGCCGCTGCCTTTGCCCGGCGCACGCTGCATCTCAACAAGGGCGCATTCGTCGAGGGGGAAAGCCGATGACCTTTTTCAAGCTCATGCGGCGCAATGCCTGGCGCAAGCGGCTGCGGGCCATCTTGCTGATGTGTTCGGTCGGCATCGCCTTCCTGATCTATGGGCTGACGGCGAGTTTCGTCAGCGGCAGCCAGGGGGCGGCCGGCGCCAGCGACGACCTGCTCGGCGTCTTCAACAAATCGGGCCGGGGGCTGCCGCTGCCGCTTGCCTATCTTAACCGGATCGCTGGGGAAGGCGATGTCGCGGCCGTCGCCTATACCGCGCGCATGCGGGGCTTCGTCGAAGTCGAGAAGAATGTCGTGGCCGTCAGCGCGGTCGATCCGCGGGCGATTGCCGCTGCCAACGGCGCCGAACTCGGACTGACGCCTCAACTGATCGCGGCGCTGGAAGAGGGTGGCGACCGGGTGCTCGTCGGCAGGGCGCTGGCCGAGGCGCAGGGCTGGTCGATCGGCCAGCACATCAGCATCACCAGCCAGATGATGAAGGTCGACGGCAGCCGGAACTGGAGTTTCACCGTGTCGGGCATCTTCGATGGCGCCGATGTCAGCACCGACACCTATTTCATGCTCGCCCGCTACGACATGGTCAATTCAGCCCGCGCAAGAGACAGGGATACGGTCGATGCTTTCGTGGTGCGCCCGCGCGACGGCGTCGCCTCAGGCGTGCTGGCGGGGCGCATCGATGCGCTCTTTGCCAATTCGGCGGCACAGACCAGGACGCAATCGGAAAAACAGTTCCTCGAAGCCTTTCTCCGGCAGTTTGCCGATGTCGGGCTGATCGTCGGCCTCGTCGTCGGCGCCGCCTTCGTGACGATCCTGATGATATCGGTCAACACCATGCTCTTCGCCATCAGGGAGCGCCGCTTCGAGATCGGCGTGATGAAGGTGCTCGGTTTTTCCCGCGGGCGGATCGTGGCGCTCATTCTCGGCGAGACGCTGTTCATCTTCGCCGTCGGCGGCGCGGGCGGGCTCATTCTGGCCAAGCTCGCGACGTTCATGATCGGGCCGGAATTCGGCCTCGTCTTCGGCGGTGAGGTGCTGCTGAAATCCGCCGCGATCATCGCGGGGCTCGGCCTGCTGACCGGGCTGCTGCCGGCCGCAAACGCCATGCGCCTGCCCATCGTCAACGCCTTCAGAACGAGATAATCCAATGTCATCAGCGCTCAAGCAGATCTTTCTCATGATCAGAGTCAACCTCGGCAGCCTGCCCAGGCGGCTCGCGATCTCGCTGTCGATGGTGCTGTCGGTTGCCCTCGTGGTGGCGGTGCTCACGGGCTTTCTGGCGATGGCGCGCGGCTTCGGGGCCACTCTTGCCGGGGCTGGCTCGCCCGATATCGCCGTCATTCTCGGCGGCGGCACCAACCAGGAAACCGGCTCGGACGTGCCTGCCGATGCGATCCGCAGCCTTGCCGCAGTCCGCGGCGATAGCGGAATTGTGGGCGATGGGGTGGGCGAGCCGGTGCTGTCGCGCGAGACCATCGTGCCGATCGATGTCAGGGGGAGCGACGGTGCCGAGCAGACGCTGTCGCTGAGGGGCATGGACCCGGCCGGGCTCGATCTGCGCAGCCGCGCCCGGCTTTCGCAGGGGCGGATGTTTGCATCAGGCGCCCGCGAGATCGTCGTCGGCGCCCGCATCGCGGAGGCTTTCCCCGGCTTTGCCGTCGGCCAGACGGTGCGGTTCGGCGCAGTCGACTGGACCGTCGCCGGTCATTTCACGGCGGGCGGCAGCGCCTTCGAATCCGAGATCTGGGCGGATCTGGACGCGGTGCAATCGGCCTTCGACCGCCAGGGGCAGGTGCAGAGCCTGCGCGTGCGGCTTGCCGGCGGCGACCCCGCAACAGCGCTGGCGGTGCTGCGCCAGCGTCTGTCCGATATATCGGGGACGCCGCTCACCGCCGTCTCAGAGGCCGATCTCTATGCCGCGCAGGCCGAACGCACCGAAAGCCTGATCCACCTGTTCGGCTGGCCGATTGCGCTGCTGATGGCGATCGGTGCGACGGCGGGTGCCTTGAACACGATGATGAGCTCGGTTTCCGACCGCGCGATCGAGATCGCCACGCTGCGCCTGCTCGGCTTTTCCCGCCTGCCGGCCTTTGCTGCCACCTGGGTCGAGGCGGTGCTGCTCTCGGCGGCGGGGGCGGTCGTCGGCGTGATCGGCTCTCGGCTTGCTTTCAATGGCTGGCAGGCGAGCACGATGGGAGCCAACAATACGAAGATGGCCTTTCAGCTCGATGTGACGGCGGATGTGATTTTGACCGCAGGGCTGCTGGGGCTGGCGGTCGGCGTGATCGGTGGGGCGCTTCCGGCGCTGGCGGCGGCGCGGCTGCCGCTGAGCTCGGCCTTGCGGGCGAGGGGGTAGGAGTGCGCTCGTGATTATCACCCGCCCTCGTGGTTCGAGACGGCCCCTCGAGCCTCCTCACCATGAGGGCTGATCGGTGTAGCATGCCGCTGCGGGACGAGCGCGAGCCAAGAGCGAATCACCTGCCGTACACCCTGAAGGTGAGGTGCGTTCCTCCCGGATTCTTCGATTTATTCACTTTCAAGTCGCTGTTTTCTCGGGCCAAGTTGCAACTTTCCGGATGCTTGGCGACACCCGCGCCCTTGTCTGTGGAATAGAGCGGCAAACCGGCCGGCTGCCGCATTGACAACATCTTGTCGCCTCTTTGCCACTTACGTTTGCCCCCGCCGCATTCGGACGGCCGGTCCCGGTCGATTCCAGTGGCGATGTAGCGATCCGACGAACAGGGCAACATTGGCGATATGACAATCTACTATGTGAACTCAACGACTGGCTCCGACGGCAACAACGGAACGAACCAGACATCGGCTTTTGCGACTTTGTCCAAAGTGGAATCCCTCAAACTGAAACCGGGCGACAGCGTGCTGCTGGCCAAGGGGAGCGTGTTCAACGAGCAGTTCGATATCAAATATTCCGGCACCGAAAGCGCGCCGATCAAGATCGGCAGTTATGGGACGGGCTCAGCCCCGGTCATCCACAGCAACGGCGACGGCATTCACAGCCTCTATGCCTCCAACATCGTCATCGAGAACCTGAAGATCTCGAACATCGGCGGCGCCGGCATTTATGGCGGCAGCGTCACGAACTGGACGGTGCGCAATGTCGACATCTCCAAGACGGGATTGTCGGAAAGCGCGGGCGCCGTCACCTTCCGCAGCAGCAAGAACGTCACCGTCGAAAGCAGTAAGGTAACCGATGTCAAGGGCGACGGCTTCTGGATCGAGAAGGTCGCCGGCGTCAAGCTTCTCAACAACACCGTCACCGGCGCGAACGGCTCGACGGCCGATGCCGTGCAGATGAACGACAGCAGCAATATTCTGATCAAGGGCAATCATCTCGATCAGACCGATGCCAGCAGCCCGAAGGGCGTGATCGCGCTTGTCAGGCCGACGAATGCCGTGGTCGAGGACAATGTGCTGACCGGCGGTGGCTTCGGAATCAGCGCGCAGGCGGGCAAGACCATCGCCATCCGCGACAACGACATATCCGGATTTCACGGCTACAGCTGGTCCTTCGCCGTCGGCCTCGGCGATCAGGGCAATGCCCGGGACTATGACATCTCGGGCAACCATATCCATGACGGCGCATGGGGCGTGGCCGTCAGCGGCCCTGTCGGCACCAGCTATACCCGCACCAATATCAAGGTGCACGACAACACCTTCGACGACCTCTCGCAGGCGGCGCTGAAGGTCGACAGGCCGGCCTCCGGTTCCTTCACCAACAACACGATCGAGAGCGGCACAACGGCCACCAGCATCTCGCCCGCCATCGCCGACGCGCACACGTTTACCGTCAGCGGCAACCAGACGGTCGCCAATGTGGAAACGACGCTTGCGAGCGCCGACACCAAGGTCGCCGCCGCAACGACGACGACGGAGGCTGCCGCGGACGCGGCCGTCGTCGCCGTCCACGACAATCTGAAGATCTTCACCGATAACGGCGAGGCCCATCGCGGCAATCTTCTCGAAAACGACAGCTCCGACAACGACACCCTGGTGCTGCGCCGCTTCGGCGACGAAAGTGTAGGCAAGCACGGCCTGACGCTGACCGGCGACTATGGTTCCATCCACGTCGACCGGGAAGGCAACTATGCCTATACGCTCGATGAAACCAAGCTCCCCGGCCATGACGGCCATGTGAGCGAGTCCTTCAGCTACGGGGTCAACGACGGAAACGCGCATCATAGCGATGCGGATACGCTGACGGTGTACATCCATATGGATGGTTTGGTGAGCTGAGAGTGCGGGCGGGGTGGCCTGATCAGCCGCCCGCCCTCGTTCTTCTACGCTGCCGTATGGTGCGGTTGGGTATGCCGTGTGGCACCCCCCTCTGTCCTGCCGGACATCTCCCCCACAAGGGTGGAGATTGGCAAGGGGCTTGACCATCACTCCCTCATGAACGGCTGCGACAATAACTATGCTCAATTGTTTGGGGAAGCCATATCGCCCAGCCGATCTCTCTCCTTGTGGGGGAGATGGCCGGCAGGCCAGAGGGGGGTGCCACTTGGCACGCCCGTAAGGGAAAGAGTCGGCCACTCCATGAGGCCCGACCATTCCCGACAGCACGATAGGTTACCGTTTATTCACCTTTCGGTCGCCGTTCTCTGGATTATTTTCCCATAAGTTGTATTGTTGAAGATGCAGCCACCGCCAGGCTTCTCGGGAGCACGGCAGGCCGATAGGCCTGCCTGACCGCCGTCACGGCATTGAACGCCATTTTGAGCATGGCCTTCACCTCCCGACCGCATCCGATCCACGCGTTGCAGCCGTTCCAGACGGCTCAGCGACCATGCGAGAACAGGCGATATGACAGTCTATTATGTGAATTCGGCGACGGGCTCCAACAGCAATGCCGGGACCAGCGAGGGCGCGCCTTTTGCGTCCTTCTGGGCGGTGGAGAACGTGAAGCTGCAGCCGGGCGACAGCGTGCTGCTGGCCGCCGGAAGTGTCTACAACGATCAGCTCGATCTGAAATATTCCGGCACCGTCGCTGCACCGATCACCATCGGCAGTTACGGCGTCGGCGATGCGCCTGTCATCCATAGCCCGGGCGACGGCATTCACAGCCTCTATGCATCGAACATCGTCATCGAGAATATCAAAATTTCCGACACAGGCGGGGCGGCCATCTATGCCGGCAGTGTATCGAACTGGACCGTGCGCAATGTCGAAGTCGATCACACCGGCTTGGCGGGCAAGGCGGGGTCGGTCACCTTCCGGACCGGCTCGAACATCACCATCGAAAACAGCACGATCAACGACGTGAACGGCGACGGTGTCTGGATCGAAAAAGTCAACGGCGTCAATTTTCTCAACAACAGCGTCACCAACGCCCACGGCACGGCGGCAGATGCCGTGCAGATGAACGACAGCAGCAATATCGTGATCAGCGGCAATTACCTCGATCAGACGGGCGCCGCGACGCCGAAGGGCGTCATCGCGCTCGTCCGGCCGGTCGATGCCATGATCGATGACAACACGATTATCGGCGGCGGCTTCGGGATCGGCGCACAAGCCGGCACCAACGTCGCGATCCATGACAACGATATTTCAGGCTATGGCGGCTACAGCTGGTCCTATGCCATCGGTCTCGGCGACCAGGGCGATACGCGCAACTACGATATATCAGGCAATTACATTCATGATGGCGTCTGGGGCGTCGTGATCAGCGCTGTCGGCACCCCGAGTTACGTTCGCGAAAACATCGATATCCACGAAAATGTCTTCGACGACCTGTCGCAGGCCGCACTGAAGGTCGACAGGGCTGCATCCGGGGCTTTTCACGACAATATCATCGCCAGCGATGTCACGCCCTACAGCATATCCCCGGCAATCATCGCCGCGAACACCTTTCCCGTCAGCAACAACACGACGCTTGACGAAGCGCAGCTTGCGATCCTCGATAGTCACGTTGCGGGAGATACCCATGTGGATGCAGGCCCGACGATCGTCGCAGTCCATGACAGCCTGAAGATCTCCGGCGACATGGATGAGGCCCATCATGGCAATCTCCTCGACAATGACAGTTCGGCCAATGGAATCCTGCTGCTTCGCCGCTTTGGAGACGAGGTGGTCGGCAAGAACGGCCTAACCCTGACCGGCCAATACGGCACCATCCATGTCGACGATCACGGCGACTATAGCTACACGGTCGACGCAGCGAAGCTCGCCGGGCTTAGCGGCGATGTGAGCGAGATCTTCCAGTACAAGATCTCGGACGGGGCTGCGCATCATTTCGACACGGATACGCTGAGCATCTCCATCCACGTGGATGACGTGCTGATCTGAGCGGGATTCCGGCATTAAGCCGCGCCGCGCCGCGTTCGGGGCGCGGCAGTGGCGGGCGAGGGCGGATGTCTCACTATTCGTCGAACAGGATTCTGATGACGTCGATTTCGATTTCGGCGCAGATGATCTCATATTCGGTGATGATCGCGGGATCGGCCGACACATCCTTGCGCATGCGATCAAGGGCGGCGCAGGCCTCGCCATAGGCTTCGCACAGTTCGTAAAGATGGGGCCGGCTGACCGCGGTCGCCCGGATCGTCGCCCTCGTCGCAGGCAGCCTCATCATCAGCCGGGCCATTCCCTGTTCGGCGGCCGGCCGGGGGATGTGTGCTACGCCTTCTTTCCTGACCATACCGTCCTCGCTGTCTGTGGTCTGTCGCCGAGAGCTAAAGCGCATCGCGATCTTTCAGATTCGCTATTTGCGCTTTCGCTCATTGTTCTTACGCATGTCGTTGCCGCAAAACCGCTGCACAGTTTTGCGCGACATGCTTTAATACGCAGGAATGCGGCATCTGGTTTCATGCCGGATGCAGGATTGGCACGCGCTGCCGGCGATTGTCGGCCTTTTCAGCCGCTGCCGCTCAGGAAGAGAGGCCGATCGTGATGGTGGCGGAAAGCACGCCGCCGTCGAGCTTCTCGAAATCGAAGATGTGATCGGCGGCATCCTCCGGGATGATGCCGTCCGCGTCATTGCGCGTATCGCGGGCGGGGCGTCCAAGATAGTCCGGATGCTCGCCATAGATGATGTCGCTCAGCGCATCGTCGAAATAGATCTGGCTGACGAGAAGCTCCTTGCCGTCGGCGAGGATGCGGCAGTGAACATGCGGCGTGCGGCCCTTATACCATCCAGGATAGGCCGTCAGGAAGCTTGCTTGCCCCTCAGCATCCGTCAGCTGGCGTCCGCGAAAGGCGAGCCCGCTGATTGCTTCGGCATCGCCGAACGTACACATGTTCGCCGCCTCACGGCCGGAATAGATGCCGCGGTGATCGGTATGCCAGATTTCAATGTCGGCATGTTCGACCGGCCGGCAATCGGCCGCATGGACAATGCGAACGGCCAGCCGCAAGGGCAGCCCGGCTTTTCCTTCCGAGACGTCCTGACGGACCGGAATATCGTTGACATGGCAGGGACCAAGGGTCTGGGCTGATGTCACGACGCAATTCGAACGGCTGCGAAAGAGCGGTGCGGGCAGCTTTTCCAAGGCGACCGACTTTGTGCCGCCGCTGAGGAAATCCGTTCCCTTCCAGTCGAATGTTCTCGCGGCGACCGTGATATGCCGCCGCGGCCAGATCGCTACCGCAGTTGCGGTTGACGCGACGATGGTCGCACCTCCAAGCACCAGCGTCCGCCTTTTCATGGGTCTTCCTTTGCCTCAAGACGTCTGATGTAAGGAGGATGCGCAGGAAACGCCAATTAAATCCAGGCAATGACCAGTGGACGCGAGAGCCGAGGTTTCGACCCCGGCGCGAACTCCAAAGCGCGGCGTGTCTTTTCAGATGCGCAAGCTCGCTGTAATTCTTTGCAACAGGCATCCGATCTTCATTGCTGAGCCGGGGCAGGGGCACATGGAACCAACCCATTTATTCGAGCTTGTCATTGCAATGTTTCTCGCGATCATCGCGCTGCACTATGCAGCTCACAGGCTCGGACTGCCGCCGTCCGTCGCGCTGCTGACCGGTGGCGTTTTGCTGGCGTTTGTGCCGGGGCTGCCGGCAATATCAGTCGATCCAGAGCTGGTGCTGGTCATCTTCCTGCCGCCGCTGTTGATGGATGGCGCCTGGTCCATCGCGCTGGCGCGGCTGAGGCGCCACATGATCGGCATCGCCTCGCTTGCCGTCGGCGCGGTGTTGTTCACCTGCGCCGTCGTGGCCTTTGTCGCTCATCTTATCTTTCCGTCACTCCCCTGGGCCGCCTGTGCGGCACTGGGCGCGATCGTTGCGCCGCCGGACGCGGTTTCGGCGCGCGCCGTGCTGGAGCGCGTCAGGCTGCCACGGCGGCTTCAGATTCTGCTGGAAGGCGAAAGCCTGCTCAATGATGCGAGCGGCCTGGTTCTCTTCCGTTTCGCCGTTGCCGCCGCCGTAACGGGCGCCTTCAGCGCGGGGGAAGCGGTCGGCAACTTCTTCGTGCTGGCGCTGGGCGGCGCCGTCGTCGGCGTCGTGGTCGGAGCGGCATGGGTCAAACTCGTCCGGCATCTCGGCGACGACTATCTCATCATCGCAGCCACCGTGCTGCTCGGCTGGATTTCCTATCTGCTCGGCGAACTGCTGCATGTTTCCGGCGTCATCGCCACCGTGACCACGGGCCTGATCGCCTCCTGGCACCAGCACACCGTATTTTCAGCCGCGACACGCATGCGAGGCACGTCGTTCTGGACGGTGATGATCTTCCTGATGGAAGCTGCGGTCTTCACATTGATCGGGCTGTCGCTCCGCGATGTCGTCGAACGCGGCGGCGGCCTTACCACCGTGATCGCGACCATGGGACTGCCGATGCTGGCGATCCTGATCACGCTGGTGCTCGCGCGTTTTGCCTGGGTCTTCGCCTCCGATCTCGTTATCCGCTTCTGTGCAGCCCTGGGGGTCACCCGCGCCCAGCCGCTCGGCGCCGGCGGTGCGACCGTGCTCAGCTGGGCTGGCGTGCGCGGCGTGGTCACGCTGGCGCTGGCGCTCAGCCTGCCCGAAGGATTTCCGGGCCGTGACTTCATCCTCGCCACCTCCTTTGCCGTCATTCTTGGAACGGTGCTCGTGCAGGGCACGACATTGGGGAGGGTGATCGCCTGGGCGCGGCTCGCGCCCGAGACGGAAAAAGCGCGCCTCACCATGAGCCAGGCCGAAGCCGCCATGGCACAGGTGCAGTTCGGGATTGTCCAAAACCTGGCCTATGACGCAGAGGGAAAGCTTATCCACCCGCAATTGCTGGAACGCTACCAGCGCAGAGCGACAGCGATCGTCGACTATGCCGAGAGAACCGAGCACTACATGCCTATGCTGCATGCGCATTTCGACGTCGTTCTCGAAGCGGTCGCATCAGGGCGCCGGGAACTCATTCGTCTCCACCGCGCCGGCGACATCGACGACGAGACCTTGGACGAACTGGAACGGGATCTCGATCTCGAGGAACTGAGCGCAATCTCGGCCAAGGCCTGACGCCTCTTTTCCGGCTTCCACTTCTCCTATCCCGTCTTCGGCCGCAGGCTCTCCATCAAATCGTTAGATGGCAATCTGTTCGCCGAGTTCGACGACGCGGTTTGACGGCAGGTTGAAGTAATCGGAAGGATCGATGGCAAGGCCCTCCAACCCCATGAAGATGCGCTCCTGCCAGCCGGGCAGGCCGGTATTCGGCGTCCTGACGAGGTTCCTGCGGCCGAGATAGAAGGAGGTCCTCATAATCTCGAACTTGAAGCCTCCCTCTCTGCACAGAGCCAGCGCCCTGGTGACATCAGGGTCGTCCATGAAGCCGAAGCTGATATCGAGGCGCACGAAGCGCGGCGAAAGCTGGCTGATCCTGATGCGGCGGCTGTCGGGGACGTAAGGTTCGTCTTCGGTCCAGACAGTCAGAATGATGTTCTGTTCGTGGAGCACGTGGTTGTGCTTGAGATTGTGAAGCAGAACACTCGGCGTCCGATCCGGGACGCTCGTCAGGAAGACTGCCGTTCCCGGAACGGTGACCGGTGAATGGTCCGATTTTCGTTCGATCGACCTGATGAAGGAATCGAGCGGGATCTCGTTGTTGGCCCGCACCCTCTTCAGATAGGCCTGCCCTCGGGTCCACGTCCACATCAGCATCATGATCGTCAGCGCAAGGGCGACCGGAACCCAGCCGCCATCGTAGATCTTCAGCAGATTGGCCGCCAGGAACATGACTTCGATGGCGAAGAGCGGCAATAGCCAGGCGGCGGCGAGCACCAGGGAGTAACCCCAGACGACCCGAAGGAACTGGAAGACCAGCATCGTCGAGATGACCATGGTCCCGGTCACCGAGATGCCGTAGGCCGTCGCCAGCGACTCGGAGTCGCCGAAGGAAAAGATCAGCATCAAGACGCCGACCAGCAGGAGAAGATTGACGGCCGGCACGTAGATCTGGCCGGTGTTGGTCTCCGAGGTGAACTTGATCCTCAGCCGCGGCAGGAAGCCGAGGTGAACTGCCGAACGGGATAGCGAAAATGCGCCCGTTATCACTGCCTGGCTGGCGATGATCGTTGCCATCGTCGCCAGGAGAACCACCGGCAGCAAGGCCCAGTCGGGATACATCAGGAAGAACGGGTTGCCGGCCGTTTCGGGATGGGCGAGAACGAGCGCCCCTTGCCCGAGGTAGTTCAACAGCAGCGCCGGAAAGACGAGCACGAACCATGCCGTCTGGATCGGGCGGCGGCCGAAATGCCCGAGATCGGCATAGAGCGCTTCGCAGCCGGTGACAGTCAGAAAGACGGCGCCGAGGACAATGAGGCCGACGCTGCCGGCATGGGTCAGGAACAGGAATGCATTGATCGGATTGAGAGCGGCCAGAATTCTCCAGTCGTCGCCGATATGGATCAGGCCCCCCGCCGCCATGGCCAGAAACCACAAAACCGTGATCGGACCGAAAAACATCGAGACGGCGGCAGTTCCCCTCGACTGGACCGCAAAGAGAACGATCATGATCGCCGCCGACGCAAGCGGGACATATTCGGCAAAGGCGGGCGTGACCAATTTCAGACCTTCGAGCGCCGACATGACGGACAGGGCAGGCGTGATCATCGCATCGCCGATGAAGAGGGCTGCGCCGATCAGGCCGGCGAAGAACAGCACCGGCACATTTCGCCCCATCTTCTTCATTAGCAGGGCGAGGAGCGAAAGAGCGCCGCCTTCGCCGTCATTGTCTGCCCGCAGCAGGAACAGCACATATTTGAAGGTCACGATGATCGTCAGCGTCCAGACCATCAGCGCAATGAGACCGATGACTTCGGCCTCGTGGACGCCATCGGCGGCAAAGGGCCTCAGCGCCTCGCGAAAGGCATAAAGCGGGCTGGTGCCGATATCGCCGTAGACGACGCCGATCGCGCCGACAACCAGTCCGATAAAGCCCTTTCGGCCGGCACCTTCACCCCTGTTGTCTGCATGTTTTGACGTCATGGTTCCCCGCTCATGCCACTTGGCCATGAACACAAACATATGCCGCATTGCAGAACGGCAAGTAAATTGATGGAGGCGCGAATTTTTTGTGAGAGGGGAAGACATAGGCGGCCAGGGTGAGGATGGCGTTGCGAGCCGCTTAACGGTTCCTGTTTTTGCCGCAGCACTTCCGGTCGCAAGGGGTGTGCCGCCGATCATGATCGATCACAAGCCAACCGAACCGGCACAACCCTGCGGTTGCGATGCTGCTCCGGGTGTTGCCTGCGGTTACGTTCGCAAGCCACACCGGGCGATACCCGTCTTCGTCGCTGGCGAATGGGGTGATTGTTATGTATTTCCTGCTGAGCCTAAGTATTATTTTTGGTCTTGCGAAATATAGCTCGTACAGGTGATGGCCTGGGATTGCGCATTGTCGTCGACGCCTGGCGAATGGTCTTGCCGTTCAAGCACTTGCGGGTGCGGCCCATCTCCTCTCAGCGAACCTGGTGCGGATTATGAAGTTCCCGCCTTTCGTGCCTGCAAAGCCTGTCTTTTGCGGGGTTCGCGATAGGTCGTTTCCGGCCACAAGAGAGGCTCGGCCTGATGCTGTCCGCGCCTCCTTTTAGCCAAATTCCCGCCACCAAAATGCCAGTATCAGTTGTTTCTAAATCACGCCATAATTGGCATTTACGTTGCGGCGCCTGTTTTATTCTTCGCCACATTTCTGTAATTCTACATTATACCAAGCAATGGTGGGTAACTATGAAGGTTATTCTCGTCATCGTCCTCATGGCGCTCGCCTTGCCCTGTGAGGCAGACATGCTGGGCACGGCATCCAGGTATAAGAGTATGCACGAACGCTCCATCTCCTTCCTCAGTATCAATCCCCGCAGGGTATCGTGGTGCGGGGCGTTCCTGGCTTTCGTCGCCAAGCGATCTTCGCGGGAGCCGCCGCCCAATCCCAACATGGCGGTGTCCTGGAAGAAGTTCGGCAAGCCGGTGTTCTTCGGCGCCGCCAGGCGAGGAGATGTTGTGGTGATCCGCACCGGAAGGCGCTTTCATGTGAGCCTTTTCGATCACATCGACCAGCGCCGGCAGTACGTCTACCTGTTCGGCGGCAATCAATCCAACCGGGTGCAATTGTCGAGGTATCGCGCCAGTTCGGTCGTCGCAGTGCGACGATGATGCCGGTTGGCGCTCTGCCGCGAAGACCGTGGCCGGCATCGTCCTTCGAGGCGCCTTGAATATTAGCGCGGGCGGGTGAGGGCGCTGATGCTCCTGAACGCAGTGATGATGCTCTCCGCCGCCAGTTGCGCCTCATCCGATGTCGTTTGGAAATTGGTGACGGAGAGGCGTAGGACGTCGCGGCCGCGCCATTTGGCGCCGCCGGCAAAGATCGTGCCGTCCGCCTGGATCCTTTCGATGGTCTTTCGGGTCAGGGCGTCGCCATCTTCGGCGGGCAGGCCGGTTCCGAAGCGGATGACCAACTGGTTCAGCGTCACCTCGTTCAGAATGGCGATGCCCGGCTCACGGGCGAGCAGATGGGCCACCTCACGCGCCGAGGCGCAGCACTGGTCGATGAGGGCGGCGATGCCCTCGCGGCCGAGATGTTTCAGCATCGCCCAGGTGGCAAAGCCGCGGGCCCTTCTCGAAAGCTCCGGCACATAGTGGGAGGGGTCGCGTTCGCCTTCGCCGGCGAGCGGCAGATAGCTTGCGGCGATCGTCATGGCGCGGCGATGGGCGAGCTCGTTGCGGACGATCGCATAGCCGCAATCATACGGCGTCTGCAGCCATTTATGGCCATCGGTCGCCCAGCTGTCTGCGGCTTCGATGCCGCGGCTGAGATGGCTGGTCTTTGCCGATGCCTGCGCCCAGAGGCCGAAGGCGCTGTCGACATGCACCCAGGCACGCTTCGCCTTCAAGAGCGGAATGATGGCGGCGAAATCGTCGAAGGCGCCGGTATTGATCTGCCCGGCCTGGAGAATGGCGATGAGGGGACCGGAGACCGTATCGAGAGTATCCGCCAGCGCTACCGGGTCTATCCGCCCCATCGGATCAGTGCGCAGGCGCTGCACGCGATCGTGCCCGAGGCCCAGGAATTGCAGCGCGGAGAACACCGTTGTGTGAGCGTCGTCGCCGATCAGCACGGTGATCTCGGGCGCGCCGAACAGGCCGTTGGCATCGGCATCCCAGCCCACCTGGCGCAGCACCTCGCCGCGTGCGGCGGCAAGGCAGGTGAAATTTGCGACCGTCGCGCCCGTCACGAAGCCGACCGAGCTTTCGGTCGGCAGCTTCAGGAGATCCAGAAGCCATCTCGCAGCAACGGTCTCGACGGCGGCCGCGGCCGGAGCCGCGACATGGTTTCCGGCATTCTGCCCCCAGGCGCTGGTGAGAAAATCGGCCGCGACGCCGACCGGATGAGAGCCGCCGATGACCCAGCCGAAAAAGCGCGGGCCTGTGGTTGCATGCAATCCAGGTTCGGCGTCTTTCGCCAACTGCCTGATAACGTCAAGCATATCGGAACCGGCCGCCGGCAGCGGCTCATCGAAACAGCCAAGCGAGGTAGCGTAGTCGTGAGTGGGCACGTGGCGGGGAGGTGCGGCCTGCCGAAACCCCGCCGCAAGCCGGGCAGTCTCCTGGAACAGAGATGCAATTGCTGACATCCGGATCCCCCTTGCTGCCGCCGATCCTGCAGAGCCCGCCCTCTCGAAGCTGGCTGTCGGCGCACTGCAATCTAGCCGATATCGCCGGCGCTGTCTTGGACGAGCCTCGCCAAGGGGCGTTGGTGCGGTTCGCCTTTACCGGGATATCCAAGATAAATCGATCAGTGCGGGAGTTGTTTGCTTTATTCCCTTAAATAACGTCCTTTTTCATTCGGCGTAATTTCCAAAATCCTTAACATCCACTTAAAAACTATTGCGTTTTTTCTAAGTATCATTCAATATTTCTGAAATATCATTCGCATCGCCGTTGGGGCCGCTCTGCCAATCAGCGAGGGATATGCACTGAAGTATTTCGTTCTCTACGCGTTGGTGTGCTCTGTTGTCGGGATAGTTCTTATCGTCGTCATCCATCAGGTTGCACCCTTCAGAATGGACAGGCCGAGCGATCAAACGACCGATCAGTCTGCAGATGAACCGACGGCCGGATCAGCCGATCAAACGGCGACCGGGTCAACCGATCAGCCGGATAACGTGGTCGTTCGGTCAACGCGCGAACCGGTGAGCAAGCAGCCGGGTGTCCAGCCGCCCGATCAATGGGACCTCCGGCCAACAAACCAACCGACGGCCCAGCCGCCAGATCAATCGGGCGTCCGGAAGGGTGGCCGAGTGGGGACTCCGGCACAGTAGTTGCAAGCGGAGCCCCCGCCTCGTCCTTCAAGGCCCCTACGGGGCACCTCAGCAAGGATGAGGCTCTCTTGTGCGCTTGCGTGGGGCGGCGCAGTAGAAGTGCCGTCGACGTCATCGTCTCCAATTGCATTGGCAGGAGCCTGCTGTCATGACAAAGCCTGAGATATCCCAGGAGGTGTCCGATGGATGCAGGCGGCGTGACGATCAGGCTTATCCGGGCGGACGAGGTGGAGGCTTTCCGGCGGATCCGTCTGGAAGCGCTGCGCGCCGAACCATCCTCTTTTGCGAGCCGCTATGAAGATTGGGAGGTTTTGCCCGACGAGGAGTGGGTCAATCGTCTGAACGAGCCGGTTTTCATTGCCTTCCAGGACAGAACCCCGGTCGGCATCATGGGACTGTTTCGGCAGCGGCCGAGCAAAATGGCCCATCGCGCCACGATCGTCATGGTCTATGTCAGTGCCCACCTGCGTGGATCGGGTCTTGCCGGGAAGCTGCTGGAGGCGGTTTCCGATCATGCGCGCGATATTGGCATCCGGCAGCTGGAACTCTTTGTCAGCGCGGAGAACCCGGCGGCGATACGGTTCTATCAGCGGCAGGGTTTTGCTGAGATCGGCCGAATCCCGGGCGGTGTTCTGGAGGAGGGCAGGGAGATCGATGACGTCCTGATGGCACGGCGTCTGGTCGGCTAATTTCCTGCGCGGACATTTCAGCGTATCGGTTTCCAGGCCTCTTGACCTCAAGCGGGGTTGGGGTTGCAGGATGCCGGAATGGGCTGGAGGTTTGTTCGTGACGAAAATCCTGAAAGACGAGGATCTTGTCGGCAGCCACTTGATGGCGGTCGCGATCGATGCGCTCGAGACGGCTTTTCGAGCGAGAGCCGGCAATCGGCTCATCTCTCCGCCCCGGCATCATGTCTCGTTTCCCGATCTCGGCGATCTCGTCTTCACCGTCGGCGGCATTCTTGGCGAGAAGCCGCTCGCGGGCTTCCGGGTTTATGAAACATTCGAGGGGGCGGAGCATTCGCAGATCGTCGCGGTGTGGTCGGCCGACGACGCCAGGCTGAAGGGCATCGTTCTCGGAGAGCGCCTCGGCAACCTCAGAACCGGTGCGATTGGAGGCCTCGCCATCAGGCACCTCAGCGCGCCCGATGCCAGGACCATCGGAATCCTCGGCAGTGGAGCGCAAGCGCGAACCCAGCTTGCTGCGGCCGCCGCCGTTCGAAAACTGGATCGCGCCCGCGTCTATAGCCGCGACGCGAAAAATCGAGTTGCCTTCGCAAGCGAGATGCAGGATGCCTTGGGGTTTGATATCCAGCCTGTCGGCAGCGCTCGGGAAGCGGTTGCCGAGGCCGACATCGTCATCTGCGCGACGACGAGCCAAACGCCGGTTATCCATGCGCGGGATTTGAGGCCCGGCGTGCATATCAACACCGTCGGGCCGAAAACGCGTGACGGACATGAACTGGGGTTGGATATAGCCGCTGCCGCAGCCGTGATCGCGACGGATTCGCCCGAACAGACGCGCGCCTACGCGTCGCCGTTTTTTCTGGCCGGCTCCGGCAGCGAGCATCGTATGGCCGACCTCGCCGACATCATTGCGCGGAAAGCGGCCGGGCGGGGATCGTCCGAGGAGATAACGCTGTTCTGCTCCGTAGGCCTCGCCGGAACCGAAGTCGCCGTCGCCTCGGCTATCCTCGATATGGTGGGTGTGCCGGTGTGGGGTTTGATTCAAATTGTTTGCTTAAGTCATTGTTATCACGCGTGTTGTCGCTGAAGGTTTGATTTTGCGGTTTTGAGGCGAGGGAGATCTAAGACATCGCATCAGAAGGCGCAGCATCCGCCAACGTCCCTCATCCTTGCTGAGGCGCGCAGCCAATCGGGCGGAGCCTCGAAGGACACGCCTCAACGCTGCTGCTTGCATTCATCTAATGTCGGCGCACCCGCCTCGTCCTTCGAGGCCCCTGCGGGGCGTACAAGGATGAGGCTCTCTTGGAGGCATTCACAGACGCGCTTGGAATTTGATTCAAGGACGCGCTTCAAGCCTCTGTTCACTCTGCCTGTTCGCTCTTCTCACGCCAGCCCCAAGACATCCCGCATGCCGTATTCGCCGGGTGCGCGTCCTGCGATCCAGCGGGCGGCGGCAAGTGCGCCGCGGGCAAACATGCTGCGATCGAGAGCCGAATGCGAGAGCGTCACGACTTCCTCGGCGGCGGCAAAGAGCACGCTGTGTTCTCCGACAAGCCCACCGGCGCGCAAGACGGCAAAGCCGATCTCACCGGGCGGCCGCTCGCCGGTGATGCCGTCGCGCCCGCGCCGCTCGACGGATGCCAGGGAAACGCCGCGGCCCTCGGCAGCCGCTTCGCCGAGCATCAGCGCCGTGCCGGACGGCGCATCGATCTTCCTGTTGTGATGGGCTTCGAGGATTTCGATATCCCAGCTTTCAGCCGGAAGGGCGCGCGCGGCCTGGGCGACGAGGCCGACCAGCATGTTGACGCCGATGGAGAAATTGCCGGAGCGCAGGATTGGAATTGTCCGGGCGGCCTCTGCGATCCGTTCGATCTCGTCCGGCTCGAAACCGGTCGCCCCGATCACCAGGGCTGGCCCGCCGGCCGAAGCGCACAAGCCGGCAAGTTCGGCGGCGGCACGTCCCGTCGTGAAATCCAGGATCACATCGGCTTCGGCGATCGCAGCCGATCGATCAATCAGCCCGGCGCCTGCAGAGCCCTCACGGCCGACGCCGCCGACGAAGACAAAAGCCGGATCGGCGGCCAGCAGCGGCACGATGGTACGGCCCATGCGGCCGTTCGCGCCGGCGACGGCTATTTTGATTGGGGGTGTCACGGTCTTTCCTAACTCAGGGGGCGGGTGCGAAGCAGAGGAGATTTGTCGTGTTAGACGGAAATAAAGCAGGGCGACCGCGTAAACAACAAGTACGACCGGTATTTCCTGCAGGATCGGAAGCAGGATCATCCCCTCGCCAGGCCCGGCCTCTTCTCCCGGCGCCATCGTCGGTGTCGCCAATATGGCAAGCGTGATTGGCGAGAAAAACACCCATAAAAATGCGGTTGTGTGTGGCAGCCATCGATGTCGCGTGAGCATTCGCGCGATGACGATCGCCGACACGGGGATTAGGATGTTCAAAACAAAGACAAGCGAAAGTGCAAAGAATTTGGGCAGGATTGTCGGGTAATGCGGATCGTAATCCATCAGGCGGCTCAGAGGTTGCTATCGGCGGACATCGGCCAGTTTCGGAGGCTGACTGACATTACCAATTGCCGGGGTCGGCGGTATGATCGATGGTGGCGAATTCATCCGCCTTTCCTCGATCCAGCCTCACCTCGATGGTCACCTTCGTCTCGTCGGTGACAGAGTAGCGGTCGGGGACCGGTCCCCTTGATAGTTCCTGATACAGGAGCAGGGCGGCCTCCTCGGCGGTGTCGGCCTCGATTTCCCGGGTGATGGTGACGGTGAACTTGTGCATGGCTTCGGGCCTTCTCGATCGTCGCGCGGGCGTGTGTGCAGCTTGCTCAGTCTGACACGAGTTTTGTGTCGAGGACACAAAAAGCGCGTTGCCGAGAATTTGATTCATGCGACGGTCGCGGTCCGGATGGTTAGCGCAGATGAACGCTTTATCATGCGCTCAGGCCGATCGGATCGGACGAAGCGCTTACCAGACTGAATTCACGATCGCAGAGCCGATAGAATCCGTCTTGGGGAACGGGCAGTTCCAACATTTCCCGTTTTGAAAGGCCGGAATAGACACCGCGGACCAATCTGCCAAACAGCCCGTGAGAAATCGCGACTGCCGGCCCATCTATTCCCGAGATCCAGTCCTTCGCGCGCGCACAGGCAGCATCAAAGCTTTCCCCGTCCGGAGATTTGAAATACCAATCGAAAGCGTCGGACCCGTCCAGCATTCCTGGAAACTCGTTGTCGATCTCGAACGTCGTCATGCCATCCCAAGAGCCGGTGGTCACCTCCATCAGCCGCGGGTCCAACTGGGTTGCCAGTGGCAATATCCGTTTCACGCGTGCCGCAGTCTCCTGTGTTCGGCCGAGCGGGCTGACGTAGAGTTGGAAAGATCGCTCGCTGCCTGCGATTTCCTTTTTCAGAAGCTTGGCGGCCTGGTCGGCCTGTTCGATGCCGCGCTCCGTCAGCGATGAATCTTTCTGGCCTTGGAAGCGGCCCAAGCTGTTCCAAACGGTCTCGCCATGGCGAAGCAGGTAAATCATCAGCGTTGTTCCAAGCCAATGCGACAATGGGAAGGTCTACTGAACCGAAGGGGCGGTTTAGCCCAGGCATGCTACAGATCGATGATAATCGCAATCGGCGCGATCCTCGCGAGGCCGATCGTTGCGACCACTTGGCGGCGCTCGGCAATCGCCACCGTGAAATTGCTTCCATGGGCTGGAGAAAGACGATTTGCCTCTTAGTTTCAGAACGGGAATGCGAAACAAGGAGCGAAAGGAACGCGCAATGGCAAAGAACACGATCTGCGTATGGTACGACAAGGACGCCGAGGCTGCCGCCCGGTTCTATGCCGCGACCTTTCCCGACAGCGCCGTGGGCGCCGTCATTCGTGCACCGGGAGATTATCCGGATGGCAAGCAGGGAGACGTGCTGGTGGTCGAATTTACCGTCGCGGGTGTTGCCTGCATCGGCTTGAACGGCGGTCCCGCGTTCAAACACAGCGAAGCCTTCTCGTTTCAGATCGCAACCGACACGCAGGAGGAAACCGACCGTTACTGGAACGCCATCGTCGGCAATGGCGGCCAGGAAAGCGAGTGCGGCTGGTGCAAGGACAAGTGGGGGGTGTCATGGCAGATTACGCCGCGCGTCCTCTCCGAAGCGCTTTCGGCGGGTGGCGGTCAGGCAAAGCGCGCGTTCGATGCGATGATGACGATGAGGAAGATCGATATCGCGGCGATCGAGGCGGCTCGGCGCGGTTGAGGGGCCGTCGCCCGCTGAAGCAGAGAGGCGTCAGAACCAGAGATCACGCACGCAGCGCCCTTTGGAGGGCAGGTCTTCGAACGTATCAAGGCCGTCGAAATGATCGATGGGCAGATCGGCGACGAGATCCGGCGGCGCAAGGCGCATGTTGACCGCCATGCGCCGGCGGCCATCCTTTTGAAGCTTCAGCCCGCGCCAGCTCAAGACGCAGGCGCAGGACGGGCAGAACAATATTTCGAGGGATGAGGTTTCCCGGCCGGAGCGGGTGTAGGAGGCGGTCTCCCCGGTGAGCGCGATCCGCTCTCCTTCGTAATCATAGGCCCATAATGTGCCGTAGCGCCGGCAGAGCGTACAGTTGCAGGCGGTGATCGAACCGGGATCGCCTTCAAGCGTCCAACTCGCCTTGCCGCAATGACATGAGCCCGTCAGCATGAGCGTCGTTCAATCCTGCTCCCTGTTCAAGGGCTGCATCTTGCCCCAACCGTGGCGTGGCGGCAATCGGCGCTTTCCGGCGCCTCGCTTCGACGATCGCTTCACCTGGTCGATTTTTTGAATTTCTAGTTGAGAGCGCAGCCGGAAAATGATCCCATACGACCCTGCGTAGCCGAGTCCACGCCTCCTCCCGATTTTGATCCGAGCGGCCCATGTCGATTTCCGATGCGATCTATCGTCCTTTCGAAACCTTGATCCGGCCGCTCGAGATTCCCTATCGGCCGCTGCCCACCAAGGGACCTGTGGCAGTCCTCATGCATTTCATCGCGATGTTTCGGGGTGTCATCATTGCCATGGCGCTGACCTCGATGGCCATCGAGGCAATCAACCTTACGATCATCTGGGGTCTTTCGGTCATCGTCGACGGCGTGACGACCCAGGGCGTGGAACTCTTCGTCGACAGCAAGTTCCAACTGCTGGCACTTCTCGCCTTTCTGCTTTTTCCCGTGATGCCCGTTCTTTTTTACATCACCAATATTCTCAATTCGCACACGATCGGCATCAGCCTGCCCGTTGCGATCCAATGGCAGGGGCATAAGGCCGTCGAGCGGCAGGATCTCGCCTTCTTCCATGATCTTTTCGCCGGCCAGGTCGCGTCCCGGCTCGGTCAGGTTGCCAATGCCGTTCAGCAGCAGATACTGATCGCGTTCCAGACGGCACCCCGCTTTCTGCTTCAGATCATCGGTTCCGTTCTTCTTCTGCTCGCGCTCTCCTGGCAGCTTGCGCTGCCTGTCGTCGTCTGGGTTGCTTTCAATGTGCTGTTTGCGATCAAGGTCGTTCCGGATTTTACGGAGCGCGCGCGCCGCTCGGCAAAGCAGAACAGCCTCATCTCCGGTGCGCTCACGGACATCTACGGCAACATCCAGATGGTCAAGCAGTTCGCAGCGGAAGATAGCGAGGCGGGCGCGCTGAGAAAGATCATGTCCAAGGGGGTCGATACGCTTCATCACGAACAGCGCATCTACCGGACCACGGAGCTTGTCGTCATCAGCCTCAATATGGTGCTCTGGCTCGTTATGCTCGGCATTGGTTTCTGGGGGCTGTTTGATCAGTTCCTGACTGTCGGCGATTTCGCTGCAACTGTTTATATCCTTCAACGCCTCTCGGCAGGGTCCTTCACCTTCCTGCAAATGGGTCAGCAGATCTTCCGCGCGCTTGGCACGATCAAGGATGCCATGCCCGTCATGACGACACCGCCCACCATCACCGACCGGCCGGATGCGGCCGAACTGGCGGTCAGTCGCGGGGAGATCCGTTTCGAGAACGTCCGTTTCGCCTACAAATCAGGCAAGCCCGTCATCGATGACCTGTTGCTGACGGTTCGGCCCGGCGAGAAGGTAGGGCTCGTCGGTCTCTCTGGCGCCGGCAAGACGACACTGGTGAGCCTGCTGCTGCGTTTCTACGATATAGACGACGGTGCAATCCTGATCGATGGGCAGGATATCCGCGCGGTCACACAGTCGAGCCTTCGCCGCGCCATCGGGGTCATCGCCCAGGACGTCGCGCTGCTGCACCGCTCGGTCGGCGACAATATCCGTTACGGCCGGCCGGAGGCGACGCCGCGCGAAATCGAAGACGTGGCGAGGATGGCAAGTGCGGATGGCTTCATTGCCGATCTTTCCGATAGCGAGGGCCGCAGGGGCTATGATGCCTTTGTCGGCGATCGCGGCATCAAACTCTCCGGCGGCCAGCGCCAGCGAGTCGCCATCGCCCGCGTTCTCCTGAAGGACGCGCCAATCCTGGTGCTGGATGAAGCGACATCCGCCCTCGACAGCGAATCCGAAGCCGCCATCCAGGAAAGGCTCAACCTCGTCATGGAGGGAAAGACAGTGATCGCCATTGCACACCGCCTCTCGACCATTGCCAGAATGGACCGGATCATCGTGCTCGATCGCGGGCGGATCGTGGAGGAGGGCAGGCCGGACGAACTGGTCGAACAGGACGGCCTGTTTGCGCGTCTGTGGAAACGCCAAACCGGCGGCTTCATTCCCGAGGATATCGACGACCTCTTGCCGGGCTCGCCAGCGACCTGACCGAATGGTCGATGAGGGCAATGCGCGGCCTCTCCCTGGGCGACCGCTGCCTTGTAGGTCGAAGTGGTCGCATCCGGATGGCGCGGCGCCGGAGCTCACATGCACCTTTGTTGCTACCACTCTCATTCCTGTGACGAGCACGGGAATGAGGAGGAGATGAGGTCCCGCGTGCCGGGATGGCGTCAGCGAGCCCAGAGCAGGCGGCCGCCGATCAGGATCAGGGTGGCGCCCATCACGCGCTCGATGCTGGCTTTGAACCGCAGGAAACCGGCGGAGACGCGGGGGTTGGAGAAGAAAAAGGCCAGGCCGCAATACCAGAGTGCCGAAAGAAGGAAGCAGGTCAGGGCGATGACGCAATAGAGCCAGATGGGCGCATGGGTGGGGATGACAAGCGCAAAGATACTGCCGAAGAAGGCCACCGATTTCGGATTGGTCATGCTGACGACGTAGGCGCGGCGCATGGCCGAGCGCCATGCGACGTCGGTCGGCCCCGTCGCTTTCAAGGGTTTGGCTGCGCCGCGGATCATCTTCAGGCCAAGCCAGATCAGATACAGCGCGCCGGCCACCTGCAATGTTATATGCAGCCATTCGAAATGCGTCAGGAGAAAGCCGAGCCCCGCCATTGCCATGACCGCCCAGGTCAGGGATGCAATCGCAAGTCCGAGGCCTGCAAAGAGCCCGGCCGCGCGGGATGCCGTCATGCTCGTGCTGGTGACGATGATGAAATTCGGCCCGGGGCTGACGAGGGAAGCGACGTAGACGCTGACGAGCAATGCGAGTGAATCGATATATTCCATCCGGCTTTCCCAAGGTTGCTGCCCCGGAGCCTATGCGAGGCAGGTGGTTTTTGAAAGGGCCAGAGCAGATCGCTATTTTGTCGCAGCAGATTGAGCATTGACGAAAGCGGCGGCGTTCCTGCCTATTGCTCCAAGGCAATTGGGGCAAGGTGGTCATGGTCAATCCGTCGGGCAGTTCGGGTATGCGCGACCCCGATGTCACGATCCGTCGTATTTTGAAGGTCAATCATGCGGGCGAATTCGGCGCCATCAGGATCTATGGCGCCCAGATCCTGATGGCTCGGCGGCTGTTTCCCGACATTGTCCCGGCGCTTGAAGAGATGCGTGAGGACGAGATCGACCACTGCCGCTTGTTTCGCGAGGCGATGCCCGCGAGGAGGGCCAAGCCCTGCCGCGTCATGGCATTCTGGAGTCTCGGCGGTTTCGTGCTCGGCATCCTGACGGCGCTCGGCGGGCGCGACATGATCTGGATCTGCACAGAGGCGGTCGAAAGTACGGTCCACCGCCATCTTGAAGACCAACTGGCTTTCCTTAAAGAGCGCGATCCCAAGCTTCACGTCCTCATCGCGACGATTCAGGAACAGGAACTGGCGCATCTCAGGAAAGCCGAAGAAAGTCAGAAGAAGCGGGGCCTGAGCCACGCCTTGCTCCTGCCCATTGTTGGCGCCCTGACAGATCTGATGATCTGGCTCTCCACCTGGGGAGACTCCAGCTGGATGCGCGCCGAAATGGCGCGTGCGGGGAAGGAATAGACTTTGGTCGAGGATTTCAGAGGAAGCGAATGGCGTCAGAGGAGACTGTAAGTTTTGAGGTTGGTGGGCATCGTGTTGTGGGAACATTGTGTCTGGCGGACCCGGTAAACTCACCAATCGTTGTACTTCTTCATGGGTTCGGAGGAAGTCGGCACGAGCTTATGATTTCCGATACTGGGACAGGTATCTTTGCGCATACGGCGCAGCGGCTCGCATCTTTTGGTTTTTCCAGCCTCAGAATAGACTTTCGGGGTGTTGGCGAAAGCGGCGGACGCTTTCAAGACACGACATACAACCGCCAGATCGAGGATTGCATCGCTGCAATGGACTTCGTAAGCGATCTCCCTTCGGGAAGACCCAGCGCGATTTTTCTGCTGGGATGGAGCCAGGGTGGATTGGTTGCTGCTGTCGCAGCGGGCCGAACCAATCGACCAGCGGCGGTGGCACTCTGGGCTCCCGTCGGGGAGCCAAAAGTATCCTTTCCGGCCTTCATCGGGCGCGACGTGTATGAGCGGGCGCTCAGAAGTGGAGCGCCTACCGAGTTTCAAATGCCGTGGGGCGCGTCTCTAACTCTCGGCCCCGCATTCTTTGCAGACGTCGAAAATTTAGACCCGTTGGACGAGATCGCTCCGTATCAGGGGCCAGTTTTTATTGCGGAAGGCAGCTTGGATGTGGCCATTCCGGTGGGAACGGCGTCAAAATTCGCTAAGGCACACAATGGTGCAAACCAAATTTGGGTGGCTCCGATGGATCACATTTTCAACACTTCGAAGAACGTCGAGACGTTAGAAAAGCTGATCACGGCCACGGCAATGTTCTTCAGCGGGCGACCAAATTGCGGCGGGTCCGGATGAGGCGCCAGGCATCGATCGTCGGTCTGCAATGGCTATTCGAGGCCTCTTTCCGGCGGCGTTTGCTGCCGGCACGATGCGCCTCGATCAAAGGCGATGCCTCGTGCCTATTCCACAAGCCCGAAGATCGGGCCATAGCCGCCGTGCCAGGACCAGTCGTTGTGGCCCAATGTCGGATAGTAAAGCCCGACACCTCGTCCGCCATCGAGAAACAAGGCGTCCGGGCATTGCAGCCGGTCGCGAAAGAGCCGTGCGAAATCGTGGAAATTGACGCCGTCTTCGCTGATGGCGAAGCGAACCGCGCCGTCCGCGCAGACGCCGACCCCGCTTCGGCGGGTTCGGTCCGTCGAGCCGGGAATGAAGATCGGGTTCAGCTTGCCGGCGATGACGAGCATCGGGCCGGACTGGGTGGCGAACCGCGCCTTGGGGGCACGCTTCAGAAATTCATCGGTCGGAAGTATGCCGGCGCCGGCTTCGCCGAGAAAGAACACGCCGTTCGGCTTCCTGTAGAAATTCGGGACTTGGCCGGGGGCGCCTCCGCCCCCTGCGGTATTCGCGGGTTTCAATTCCCTGGCGTTTTCGACATAAAGTCCCATCGGCGAAAAATCGGCCCGGTACATTCCGGCATTGACGGCCAAGGCCAGCGTTTTCCCCTCGGCGCGAACGGCTTCGGCAAGGTTTGAAAAAGCGCGGTACGGCTGGCCGTCGGTGCCCTTCCAGAACAGGCGCAGATCGGCTTTTCCCGCTTCCAGCGTGCAGACGACGTATTTCGCCTCTTCGAACGTTTCCGGTTCGCATGGCTCGGCATGGGCTTGATGCTCGGACGCCATTGTTGCTGCCAGCATCATGGCCGCGGCGAGCACGCCTTGTTTGAGAGAGATCATTGGTATTTCGTCCTCGAGCGGCTCACCATGTGCCCGACAAAGCCGCGCCGGCGAGCAGCACGCCGGTCAGGATATTGGCGAGGAACAGGCGGTAATTCAGATCCGGACGGGCAAGGTCGATCCGCCGGGTCTGCCAGGCAAGGTGCGCGGCGATGACCAGCATGCCGATCGCATATGGCGGCGACATCTCCAGCAGCCAGCCTCCGAGCGACCACGCCCAGACCGCCAGAGCATAGAACAGGCCGATCCACATTTTGCCGCGCCTGCCGAACAGGATTGCCGTCGACTTCAGTCCGAGGCGGGCGTCATCCCGCAGATCGACATAGGCATAGACCGTATCATAGCCGATCTGCCAGGCGATGGCCCCGGCCCACATCAGCACGGCGCCGGTGGGAATATGACCACCAACCTCGGCCCATGCCATCAGCATCCCCCAATTGAAAGCCGCTCCCAGCACGGCCTGGGGCCAGTGGGTGAAGCGCTTGCAGAAGGGATAGAGGAAGACGAGCGGCAGAACCGATATCGCGATCAAGCGTGTGTAGGGTGTCAGGAAGAGCAGAAGCGAGGCGGCAGCCATGAGTTCAACGGCCAGAAAGACAAAGGCGTGCAGCGTGCCGAGCTGTCCGCTTGCCAGCGGCCGGAAACGAGTCCGCTCCACGTGACCGTCAAACTTCCGATCCGCCATGTCGTTGACCGTCGAGCCGGCGCTTCTCATCAGCAGGGCGCCGAGAGAGAAGATCGCCAGTCGACTGACCTCCGGCAGGCCGTGCGACGCCTGGATGAGGGCGGCCCAGCATGGGAAAAGCGTCAGCCATATTCCGACAGGGCGATCCAGCCGCGCCAGCCGCGTGTATGGCCGCCATGCGGCCGGCAACCGGCGATCCACCCAGTCGCCATGGTGGATGTCGCTGAGATCGGGGCGGCTGAGAGCTGTCATGAAATTCCTATCGCAATAGACGGGATGCCTCAGCTTTTCATCGCCGTCGGCGGCGCTCAGAATAGGAATTTTTGCAGGCACGGCAATGACTGTCTGTCGCGATGATTTTTTGCGAAATTGCCAGCAATTGTTCTTGTTGTGTTCTCATGTGCGCGATATGAATTCTGCGTGATCCTGCAGCAGGGAAGGGAAGGTCATTAGTGTTTACGCAGCCCTCGGGGCAATCGATTTCGCCAAATCGAACGCCTTTTACGATGCCGTTCTGGCTACGATCGGATGGAGCAAACATAAGGAGTTTCCCGGATGGCGATCCTATTCCGAAAGCGGGAAAGGCGAAGGTTTCATTCTATGGATCTGCAAGCCTTTCGATGGCGAGCCGGCAAGTGCCGGAAATGGCTCGATGGTCGGTTTCATGGCCAAATCCCACGCTGAGGTGGAGGCTTTCTACGAAGCTGCGATGACCAACGGGGGAACCGATGAGGGCGCACCTGGTCTACGTCCGCATTACGGGCCGAACTGGTATTCCGCTTACATGCGCGACCCGGCCGGGAACAAGATTGCTGTCGTTTACGACGGCTGAGGTCAGCTCGATTGCCGCTCTCCGATGCTCGGGGAATGTTCATATTTTCTCTGACATCGGGATAGGTGCGATTCTATGGCTCGTACCTGCAAGGGGCCGGAGAATGCCCTGGATCCCTACCAGGCGGTGCGGGCGGTGCCGAGTGCCGTCGTGTGAGAGGACGAGACGTGGGCGACGTACTCCTTGAGCGACACGACGCAGTTACCGGGACAGCTCAGTTTGTACAGCGTCAGGTGCTTCAGCAACGCCTCGGCGTCGCGTGTTTCGGTTAGTGGAAATGTCATCGTCATGCGAGTTCCTCCAACAGCATTTGTAAAAGTAATGTCTAAATTCTTTTGCGCTGCAACAAGAAAATTTTAATAATAAAATTAAAATCGATTAACTATGAGGCGGAGATTTTTAAGATCGTTTGAAATTGGCTTAGCCTTTTCCAAGGGGACTTTGGCGCCTTTTGGGGGCGCGGGAAAATCCGGGTACGGCTCCGCCGGAAGCAGAGCCGAAGTGCTGGAAGATAGCATTGATGAAGAGACCGCAACTGCCGGGGAAGGCGATTGGCGGGTGTGAGCATCAAGCCGGTGCTGGCGTCTCTCTCCCGTTGCGGGCTGCCCAATTCCTGAGCCGCAGTCCATTGAGCCTGATGAAGCCTTCGGCATCATGATGATCATGGGCGATGGAACTTTCCTCGAAGGTGACGAGGTCGGCGCAATAGAGTGAGCAGGGCGAGGTGCGGGAAATGACCGAGGCGCTTCCCTTGTAGAGCCTGACCGTGACTTCGCCGTTGACGAAGGCCTGGCTTCGGTCGATCAGCGCCTGCAGCATATCCCGCTCGGGCGCGAACCAGAAGCCGTTATAGATCAGCTCGGCGTAGCGCGGCATGATCTCATCCTTCAGATGTGCGGCAGCACGATCGAGCGTGATCGATTCAATCCCGCGATGCGCCGCAAGCAGGATCGTTCCTCCCGGCGTCTCGTAGACGCCCCTCGACTTCATGCCGACGACACGGTTTTCGACCAGATCGAGCCGCCCGACGCCATGCCGGCCGCCGAGGCCATTGAGTTCGGCGAGCAGTGTTGCCGGCGTCATCGCCTGGCCGTTCAGGGAAACCGGGTCGCCGCTTTCGAAGCCGATGGTGATGGTCTCAGGGGTTTCAGGGGCGTCGAGGGGATCGACCGTGCGCTGGTAGACATGAGCGGGGGCGATCGCCGCCGGATCTTCGAGGATCTTGCCTTCGGTCGAGGTGTGCAACAGGTTTGCGTCGGTCGAGAACGGCGCCTCGCCGCGCTTGTCGCTCGGCACCGGGATCCGATGCTTTTCGGCATATTCCAGAAGCTGGCTGCGGGAGCGGATGTTCCATTGGCGCCAGGGGGCAATAACCTCGATCGACGGGTCGAGCGCATTGACGGCCAGCTCGAAACGGACCTGGTCGTTGCCCTTGCCTGTCGCGCCATGGGCAACGGCATCCGCGCCGACCTGCCGGGCGATCGCGACAAGATGTTTGGCAATCAGCGGCCGGGCAATCGAACTGCCGAGGAGATACTGCCCCTCATAAAGCGTGTTGGCCCGCAGCATCGGAAAGACGAAGTCGCGGACGAATTCCTCCCGCAGGTCGACGATGCGGATGTCCTTGACCCCTGATATTGCCGCCTTCGCCCGCGCCGGCTCGAGCTCCTCGCCCTGGCCGAGATCGGCGGTGAAGGTCACGACCTCACACCCGTAAGTCTCCTGCAACCATTTGAGGATGATCGAGGTATCCAGTCCGCCCGAATAGGCGAGGACAATTTTCTCTATCTTTTTCGCCATCAGTCCGTCTCCAATTTGACTTGGGAATAATAGGCCAGCCCATACGCAATGAGCTTGCGAAGCTTCCTCGGAATTGCGAAGATTTGGCATATTGTGCCGCTTCCAAATAAAATGGAGCTATGAAATGCCAATCACTTTGGACCCGATCGATCGGCATATCCTGCGGGTGCTTCAGCGTGACGGGCGTATTTCGAATGTCGAACTGGCAAAAGAGGTGGGGCTGTCGCCTTCGCCCTGCCTGCGCCGCGTGCGCCTTTTGGAAGAGGCCGGGATCATCGATCGCTACGTCGCCGTGCTGGATCCGGCAAAGGTCGGCGCGGGGCTGACGGTTTTCGCCCGCGTGTGGTTCAAGACCCAGGATGCCGAGGTCACGCTGCGGTTCGCCGAAGCCGTCAGGCGGTTTCCCGAGGTGATGGAATGTTACCTGACGACGGGGGAATGCGACGCGGTGCTTCGGATCGCCACCGCCGATCTGCACAGCTACTGGCGTTTTCAGGCCGACCACCTGACGCGCATTCCGAGTGTCCTTAGCGTCAAGACCGACGTGCCGATGGAAACGCTGAAGCGGAGTTATGAACTGCCGTTGCGATAGGCGCCGCTTTTTATCGGGCTTTCCTGGCCAGCCCGTCCTTCGTCTCAGGACGGGCTGGGAAAGAGTAGAACAGACGGCGGATGTCCGCCGCCAGCGGTTTTTTTCGCGACTACGCCTTCAGCGCCGCGGCATGATCGGCCGCATAGGTCTTCAGCGAGCGTGGCGCCTTGCCGGTCAGCGTCTCGACGTCGCCGGTGACGACAGCGGTCCAACCTTGGCGAACCGGATAGAAGATCGAGGCGAGAAAGCCAGCATAATCGGCAGGCACGCCGGCGCCGGTGAGAATGCCGATGAAGGCCTCGTCGGTAATGGCGTTATAGGCGATCGGCTTGCCGATGACCTCGGAAAGGATCGCCGCGGCTTGCGTATAGGACAGCGCTTCCGGCCCGGTCAGATTGAAGGCCTTGCCGTCGAAAGCCGAGGAGGTGAGGGCCGCCACGGCGCTGGCCGCGATATCGCGGGCGTCGATGAAGCTCGTCTTGCCTTCGGCCGCCGGGAGCGCGATCTGGCCATGATCGATGCCTGTTTTCCAGAAGGTGTGAAAATTGTCGGCGAACCAGTTCGGACGCAGGATGACGTAAGGTGTGCCTGATTTTTCCAGCGCAATCTCGACCTGGCGATAGGGAATGGAGTCGTCGGCGTCGACGCCGAGGACGCTCTGGAATACGACCTTCACCTTGCGGGCTGCGGCTGCCTCGACGACCGGCAGCAGCAGGCCCTTGGCATCGACATAGCCGGAAGGCAGCAGCACATGGGCGCGGTCGACGCCGTCAAAGGCCGGGCCATGGGTATCCGGTTTGCCATGGTCGAAGACGACGCCTTCGGCGCCCGCCACGGGCTTGCCAGAGCGGGAGGCGGCCCTGACGGTCTCGCCCTTCGCCAGCAGCCCGTCCACCACATGCCTGCCGACGGTGCCCGTCGCGCCGAGGACCAGAATCTTGTTGCTCATATCGCTCTCCTTGGTATCTATTGGAAACTATCTAGCCACAAGATAGATACAGGCAAATCAGGATTATAAAAGAGAGCACTTTTTCGTAACATGGTTTCGTCAAGGAAACCGGCAAGGGGAAACAGATGACCGTGATGCAACAGGCCTACAACGTCTACGAGGACCGCTGCCCGACGCGCCTGGTGCTGGATCGGCTGGCAGATAAATGGGCGCTGCTCATTCTCGACCGGCTGGAAGGCGGGCCGGTGCGTTTCAATCATATCCGTCGCGACATCAAGGGCATATCACAGAAAGTTCTTGCTCAGACGCTGCGGAAGCTGGAGCGCGACGGGTTGATCTCGCGCACGATTTTCCCGACTGTGCCGGTGACCGTTGAATATGCGCTGCTGCCGCTGGGACGCACCCTGACGGATACCGTTTCGGCCCTTGCCCACTGGGCGGAGAAGAATATGGATGCGATTTTTACGGCGCAGCGCGCCTATGATGAGGCGCATTCAGTCTGAGGGCGGTTGCCATGCTAGCCGTAAGGGGCGCTCGACCGGCGCAATTCCTCGTTTGGTATCCGTCGAACTTAACCCATGTCATTCGATAATCTTGCCTCTGCCGTGAGAACGAATGTGCGTCGCAAGTTTGAGGATAAATCCAACGGTTGGAGCGCTCCATACGAAGACGATGAGCCAAGCCGTGGCGGTCGCGCCCAGACATTCGCTCTCGTCAATTTCACAAGAGGCTCTTACGGCAATTTCGTATAGGCACAGTGCTCCAACGACCAATGCGGAGCTGGTGATCGCAATCGATATCCATAGCCGCCTGCCTTGCCCCATAATCAGAGTGGCGATGAAGATCGCTGCAAACGGCAAAAGCGTAAGCCAGACCATGCCTGTTTCCATTCGAAGATTCTCTCGAAGGCTATAAACTCTCAGGAGATCGCAAATATTTTCTCGCGGCGCAACGCATCTCTATCGGCCCCCGCCGCGTCGTTTCGGATGGGCCGTCCTACTCGACCTGGATATGAAGATGGTCGTCGTGGCGGGCGGCTCGGCAGCCTTGGAAGCGGACATGGCTGTCGGTGATGCCAAGCGCATTCTTCAGATGCGGTTCGATGAAGATCTTCTCCAGGCCGAAGCGCGCGACGCCTTCGCTGGTCAGCCAGCGAACCGCGGCCGACGTCCGCTGCTCTTCGATCCGATAGGCGGGGAACAGGGGCTGCAGGGCGTCGAAATCCCAGCGGGTGGTAAGCCAGTCGTTACGCCCTTCGCATGGCAATTCATCGCCGGGCGCTGGCTCTTCGAAGGCGAAATAGCCGATCGGGGAGCGGGTGACGCCATTCAGGAAGGCGCCGTCCGCATCCTTGTAATAATAGGCGAAGTCGAGCTTCTTGCCATCGGCATGCGACAGATGCGGCAGCAGCGGAAAGCCGTTTACGAAGGGGAAATTCGCGTCCAGCGCGGTGGTGACGGTTCCGGGAAACTCCTCGTCCATGTGAGCGGCAAGCGCCTTTGCCAGGTCGCGCACCTCGGGCCTAACGTAATTGCGGTTCAACAGGCAATAGATCGGGGAGCGGACCACGAGCCTGTCTGTCGCGCTCGACAGGCAGGAGAGGGGAACCCGCCCGAACATCGGGGCGGCGAGGCCTGCTGCGAACGACGCGCTGACATAACAAAGCAGGAAGATCGCGAGCTTCGCCAGAAAGCGCCGGATCCCCCAGGCGCGCGACGCCGCCAGCGCGATGAGATAGGCGAGGCCGCCGATCTGGGTGAGCAGCGTCAGGATGACGGCGATCAGGGCGTGGAGGATAAAGCGGAGCACCGGGCGGCCTTGCGTGGGGAAGTTGCATTGCCATAGGTGAGGGAGCGGGGATGCGCAAGGTGGTCTGTGCGCCTGGCTATGGCACCGAAGCATTTTGGGGAAGGTGAGCAGCGTCGCATCAGGCGGCGCTCGTCGTTCATGGGGAAACAGGTCGCGGGCGGCGTTTTACTGGTGGTCCAACTGCCTCGATAGCTCGGCAAAAAGCTTGTCGTGGTCAGTGTTCAACTGGACGAGGTCGACGGCAATGGTGATGGCGCGGCGCCCTTCGACGCTGTCGATGTCGAGCTTCTTCTCGCAGCACCATTGCCGAACGGCATTGGTGACGATTGCGATTTCATCATCGGTGAGTGAGATGAGCGATAAGAGCATGGCGTCCCCCCGTGAAGCGGCAAGAGCACCTATGATCTCTCAAGCGGTCGTGCCGATACCGATGGGCCGATGGGTTCACTCTACGCTCATTCCCCACCAACGCCACAGCTATTTTGACATGGTTTGGCGCAGCCCGATGTCCAGGGGATGGCCGGCCTTCAGGCGCCATGTCCTTGGCGGTCCGCGCTTGCCGATCGGCCGCGAGCCAACATAATGTCAAGGCTACCCGAACGGGAGGAGCAACGGATGAGCGATGACACCGGCAGAAATGGTCGGGCGCTTCAGGTGACAGCCCATGGCATCATACTCAAAACAGAACGTTTCGAGGAATGCGTCCGCTTCTACCGCGACATTCTGGAACTGCCCGTCTGGTTCGAACAGGACGACCTCACATGCCTGCGGTTCGGCGACGGCTATCTCATGATCGAAACCGGAGGAATGGCGCGGGACAGCCGAAAGCTCGGCCACGAGAATCCGACCATCCTGCGGCTCAACGTCGTGGATGTCGGGGCTGCGGCGGCCGCGCTCCAGTCCCGGGGCGTCGCTGTCGATATCAGGCGCTTCAGCTGGGGCGTCATCGGAGCGTTCGTCGATCCCGATGGGAATGCGTGTGAATTGAAGAATGCCGGCGCCCCGTTTTCCTGAGGTTGTCAGACCGGCATCTGCGATGACTGCTTGATCTTCTGCATCGGGATTTCGGTTTTGATGTTGCGGCCGCTTTCGATGCGGCCGAGATGTTCAATCTGGAAACGCCCGTAGCCGTCCAGATCGGGGGCCACCACCCTGAGGATGAAATCGCAGTCGCCGGCCATCAGATGGCATTCGACTGCGGCTGGTTATTTCGCCAGGACGATATGCGTGGCGTGTTCGGTGGCGACATGTTCGACGACGCGGAAGCCGAGGGCCGGCAAGTCGATGCCTGCAAACATCGCTTCGCCCTTGCCGAGCACGACGGGCGCGATGGCGAAATGCAATTCGTCGATCAAGCCGGCCTGCAGATATTGGCGGACGGTGCTGACGCCGCCGCCGATCTTGACGTCCTTGTCGCCTGCGGCCGCTTTCGCCTTGTCGAGTGCCTCATGAATGCCGCCGGTGACGAAGTGGAAGGTCGTGCCGCCTTCCATGACGAGCGGCTCGCGCGGGTAGTGCGTCAGAATGAAAGTCGGCGCGTGGTAGGGTGGGTTCGGTCCCCACCAGCCCTTCCAGGCCTCGTCGGGCCAGTCGCCTCGGACAGGACCGAACATGTTCCGTCCGAGGATGAAGGCGCCGAAATTGGCCATGCCGCGGGCGGCGTAATCCTCGTCGACACCTGACGAACCGTCGTCCTTTCCCTGCATCGCCCGGAAGGTGCGGGTGTGGAAGAACCATTGGAACATTTCCGGCCCCCGCTTTCCGAGCGGATCGTTCAAGCTCTGCTCCGGCCCGGCGCCGAAGCCGTCCACGGAAAGGGAAAATGCTGCAACACGCACCTTGGACATGCTTTCCTCCATCTGATTGCGTTTTGAAACTGGTTGCTTTGTCGCATGTGTGATCCTATATTGCAACCAGTTTTTGAAGGAGATGTTTTGTGGATATCGAACTGCGGTCGGGCTGCCCGATCAACCTGACGATGGAGGTGCTGGGCGACAGGTGGAGCCTCATCATCATCCGCGACATCATGTTTGGCAACCGCCGCCATTTCCGCGAGCTTCTGACCCATTCGCAGGAGGGGATCGCCTCCAATATTCTGGCCGCCAGGCTGAAGCGCCTGCTCTCGCTTGGATTCATCAGCAAACGCGATGATCCGAGCCACAGCCAGAAAGCCATTTACAGCCTGACGGAACCGGCGATCCAGCTCGTTCCCGTCTTCGCCATGATCGGCGCCTGGGGCCGGCGCCATCTGCCTGTCAGCGAAGATCTCAGCATCCGCGCCGAACTTCTCGAAGAGGGCGGGCCGCCGCTCTGGGGCGAATTCATGGAGGATCTTCGGCAGATCCATATCGTCGATCCGATCGGCGGAGCCAACGGGACGTGCACGTCGGCGGTGCTCGCGAAGCTGACGGCGGCGTTCCTCGAGGTTCGCGCCAGATCGTCGTCGCAGCTATCCTGACCCGGCTTGTCCGATCAGCCGCCGGCGCCCTGATATTTGCCGGTGGCGTACCGCCAATAAGACATGGCGATCAGCACCCAGATCGGGCCGGCAGCGAGAGCCACGGGCCCGGCCCAGTCCCCGAGGATCGGGATGGGTTTGCCGAGCAGGGCGCCGACCGGGACCGAACTGGTCAGCGCCAGCGGAACCGCGGTGATGAGAGTGATCTGAATGCCGCCGGGGAAGATATTGAGGGGGTAGCGGTTCAATTCCCAACAGCCGAAGAAGATCGAGAACAAGTGGTTGGAACGCACCCAGATCAACGCCGTGGCGCCGATCATGGTGATCAGCGCCCCCGTCACCAGCGTCGCGCTGATGAGCGCCGCCATGAAGAACGACACGGACCAGAGCGACCAGGCGAAGTCGACGGACAGGATGGCCCAGCCCATCAGCGCCACGGCCAGGATGACGTGGCCGGTATAGCCGATATTGAGGCCGGAAAAAATCAGATAGGCCCAGGGGCTGAACGGTTTGACCAGCAGCGTATCGAAGGTGCCGAGCCGCACCAGTTCTTCCAGATCGCGCAGTTGCACGAAGCTCATCGCCGCGCCGAGCGAATAGGCCAGCAGCTGGAAGCTGAACAACAGAGCGAGTTCCGGCCAGCTCCAGCCGCCGAGTGTGTCGAAGCGGGCAAGCAGGATGCCGATGGTGGCGAAGACGCTGCCATAGGAGAGGATCTGCGCAAAACGATCGAGCCAGAAAGCGCCGCGATATTCCATCTGCGAGCGGACATGCATCCGCACCAGCAGCGGCAGGACCCGCAGGTGATGAATGAGCACGATCAACCTCCCTGCACGGTGATGCGGCCGGAAGCTGCGCGCCACAGAAAAAGGACGCCGGCCAGGAACAGGGCGGCCCAGCAGAGGCCGAGGCCGAAATGGAGCCAGACATCGGGGGCCGAGAGCCTGCCGAGATAGACGGCATTGGGATAATAGACCACCCAGGCAAAGGGCAGATGGCGGGCAATCGTCGCCAGGGGTTCGGGGAAGAACCAGAAGGGCACCAAAAGGCCAGAGAATAATTGCAGCAGGGCGCCCAGGATCCAGTCCAGCGAGAAGCTGGTCATCAACCAGAAGGCCATCAGGCCGAGGAGCGCCGACATCAGGAACAGCAGCGTGAAGGACAATGCCCAGAAGGCGATGAACATCAGGCCATGAAACAGGCTCGCCGGCGGCAGCATGCCGTAAAACAAGGCGGTGAAGGCGACGGTCGGAATGACCTGGCTTGCCAGGCGATAGAAAAAGCTGCCGCATTCGTTGGCAAAAAGATAGAGCGGATAGGACAGGGGCTTGAGCAGCCAGATCGCAACATCGCCCGTTTTCAGCGACCGGCCGATCTCGCCGATGATCCTTTCAGGGCGGGTCGCGCCCATCACCGCGCCGCCGAGCAGAGCATAGGTCACCATCTGCTGCAGCGAGACCCCATCGACCACCATCGCGCCGACACCGGCATAGGCCGCCTGCCAGATGGCGACACGCGCAAAGACCTGCACGAGCTTGCCGAAGATGTTGGCCCAGACTTCGTTGCGGTAGGCGAGCTGCGAATGGAAGGAACTGCGCGCAAAGGCGAAGTAAGCGCTCATGACGCTCGGGCCTCGGCATTGCGGCGCTGGTAGAAGGTGCGGATGACCTCTTCGATGTCGGGCTCGTGCAGTGCCACGTCCTTGAGATCGCGCCCGCTACCGACCTCCGACAGGATTTTGACCAGCGATACGTCTTCGCGCTCGATCAGATAGTTCTTGCGCAAGCCCTCGTCGCTGACGAGCGAGGCCGTGCTGAGCGGCAAAGGCCCGGGGTCGCTGGCAAACTCCAGCGTCAACCGCCGGGCCGAGCCCAATGCCGCCCGCAGGCTCCTCAATTCGCCATCGAAGATCAGCCTCGAGTGATCGACCATGATCAGCCGCGGGCAGATGGTTTCGATGTCCTGCAGGTCGTGGGTGGTAAGGATGATGGTGACGCCGCGTTCGCGGTTGATTTCGGCAAGAAATCGCCGCACGGCATCCTTGGCGACCACGTCGAGCCCGATCGTGGGTTCGTCGAGAAACAGGATCTTCGGGTCGTGCAGCAGCGACATGACGATCTCGGCGCGCATGCGCTGGCCGAGGCTGAGCTGGCGCACCGCGCGGTCGAGAAAGGGCGTGAGATCGAGCAGCTCGCTGAAGCGCCGGAGATTGTCCGCATAGCGGGCAACGGGAATCTCATAGATGCGCTGGTGCAAGGTGAAACTGTCGACCAGCGGCAGGTCCCACCAGAGCTGGCTGCGCTGGCCGAACACAACGCCGATCTCGCGCGCATTGTCCATCCGCTTGAGATGCGGCGTCCGGCCGAGCACCGTCAGCGCGCCGGCGCTCGGCACCAGGATGCCGGTCATCATCTTGATCATGGTGGATTTGCCGGCGCCATTGGGGCCGAGATAACCGACGGCTTCGCCGGCCGCGACGTCGAAATCGATGTCGGAAACCGCCTGAACTTCGGTGTATTCGCTCGTCACCAGCGTCTTCAGGGCGCCCAGAAAACCCGGAAATCTCTTGTGCTGCCGGAAGCGTTTGCTGACGCCCCGTGCCTCGATCAAAGCCGTCATATGTATTCCCGCCGATTCGGCAGTTGTGAGTGGGAACGCAGGCTAACGCCGAGCTCGGCCGGTGCAAGCAAAAGTCGCTTTTGGTCATCACTCAATCGTGCAATTCAAACTGCGGCAGCGTGCTTTTCGCATCCGAAAGATGCGCCGCAGCCTTTGGCGTTGACAGCCATAGCCAATCGGTCGCTGTTAGGGCCATGAAGATTCTCGCAATATCCGGCAGCGCCCGGCGCAATTCCACCAATACATCAATGCTGCGGGCCGTCAGCGCCATTGCGTCAGATGACATCGAGATTGCGATCTTCGATGGCGTGGGATGTTTGCCGGTGTTCTCGCCTGATCTCGAGGGGGAATCTCTGCCGGAGGCGGTGCGGGATTTCATCGCTCTGATCTCTCAGAGCGACGGGGTGATCATTGCCAGTCCGGAATATGTACGATCCATTCCCGGCGGCCTCAAGAATGCGATCGACTGGCTCGTATCGGGAGATGAGATCGTCCACAAGCCGATCGCTCTGCTGCACGCATCGCATCGGGGCGACGACATGCTGGCTGGTCTTCGTACCGTCCTTGCAACCGTCACCGACCGGTTCGCGGACGATATCTTCCTCCGGCTTCCGCTGATGAAACTGGAGCCGGCCGAGGTGTTTCAGGCCGTCGAGATGGCAGAGAACCGTTCCCAAGTGCGGGCCTATCTGCAGGCCTTCTCGGCCTATTGCACTGAAGACAGCGAGACCGTCTGAAGCGCCCATCATTGCACCTGCATCAGGAGGCCGCTCTCGAACGCAGCCTTTTGGTGAAGCGTGTGCAGAATGACGAGCGGGGCTGCGAGCAGCGCCGCGAGAATGAGGGCGGAGAGGAAGTGTCTCGTCAGGAGACAGAGGATAGGCCGGATCATCTTGATCTCCAACTGCTGCGGATAGTCTTCGTGCTGGACCTCAACAATTGCGGCAGCATGACCGGCTTCCTTTCAGCCTCCGCAATGCTGCCGCAATCCTTGTGGCGGAGAGAGGGGAAGCGAAAAGAACGGGCGGGCGATGCGGATATTGCTGATAGAAGACGAGAGGGATCTGGCCGAGGCGCTCTCGGCAGCGCTCGGCAAGCATGGGATCGTCACCGACCACACGATGCATCTGGCCGATGCCATCGAACTGACGCGGCAAAACCTCTACGACGCGATCCTGCTCGACCGGCGCCTGCCCGATGGCGAAGGGCTGAGCTTCATTCCGGCGCTGCGGCGAACGGGCAAGGATACGCCGATCATCGTGCTGACGGCGCGCAACGAGCCGAAGGAGCGGATCGAGGGCCTCGACCTCGGTGCCGACGATTATCTCGGCAAGCCGTTTCTGGTCGAGGAGCTGATGGCGCGGCTGAGAGCCGTGCTGCGGCGGTCGCCTGAACTTTCCGAACTCAAGATTGCTGTCGGGCGGATGGAGATCGATCCGCTGCATCTCAGCGTCACCGTCGGTTCGGTGCCGCTCGACCTGCCGCGACGTGAACTTCTGGTGCTGGCAGCCCTTGCGAGGCGCAAGGAGAAGACCGTGCTGCGCTCGACGCTGGAGGCGGCTGTCTACAATTACGAGGAGGAAATTCAGTCCAATGCGCTCGACGCGCATATTTCCCGGTTGCGCAAGCGGCTGATCGATGCCGGCGCCGGCGTCGCGATCCACAATATTCGCGGCGTCGGTTATCTCATGAAGGAAGAATGATGGCCGTAACCGGCAACGTCAATCCGTCGCTGCGGTGGCGGCTCAGCTGGCAGCTCAGCCTCGTCTTCGTTGCCGTGGTGGCGGCCGTCATCGTCGGCCTTTGCGTTTACGGGGCGATGATCCTTTCGCCGAATGTCGGCACGAAGGACCGGCTGATAGCAGCGCTTGGGGAGGCGCTGAACCGCGATGCGCAAGGCAGGCTTGTCATCGCCGACAGCCGGCGCCTCAGCGCTTTCAAGGCGGAGAGCGAGCGGCTTTGGTTCGTCGCGGCGACGCCGGATGGGCAGACGGTTTCCTACGGCGCGGTGCCGGAAGCCTATCAGGCGCTTGGCCCCTATGTGCACCTGATCAAGGAGGCTGACATACGCGGTGCCGCTTCTACCGGCGAGAGTGCCACGATCGACAGCGCCGAGGCGCGGATCGGGCCTTTCCGGGTGATGTATGGCGGCAATCCGAGCCGGAGCGCCACCTTCCTGACCATGCTTGCAGAGACCTACCCGATCTATGTGCCGCTGTTGGCGATCGCCCTGCCGGCAGTCTTCTTCACCGTGCCCAGGATCGTCGGTCGGGGCCTGGCGGGGATCAGCGACGTGGCGCGTGAGGCGGCGGCAATCGAGCCGCTGCGGCAGGGCGCACGTCTTCCCGTAAGCGGCATTCCCCGGGAAGTGTCGCCGCTGGTGACCGCCTTCAACGACACGCTGGAGCGATTGGAGAATGAATTCCGCAAACGCCAGCGCTTCCTGATCGATGCTGCGCATGAGCTGCGGACGCCGATCGCCATCATGCAGACGCGCATCGACGGTATGCCCGATGGCCACGAGCGGCAGCGGCTGCTCGGCGACGTGGCGCGGCTGGCGGAGGCCGCCGAACAGCTGCTCGATTTCGAGCGAAACGATCAGGCCGCCGATCTTGACGAAACGGTCGATCTGGTCGGCATCGCCCGCAGCGTGGTCGCCGACCTCGCGCCGCTGGCAATCGCAGGCGGCTACCAGATCTGCTTTCAAAGCGAGACGGAAAGCCTCGAACGCCGCGGCAGCGCTTCCGCCCTGCCGCGGGCGATCAGCAACCTGGTGCGCAACGCCATCGACCACGGCGGCAACAGGGGCATGATCACCGTATCGGTATCGCGCTCGGCTTCCGGCGGCGGCAGGATCAGCGTTGCCGACGAGGGGCCGGGCATTCCGGCCGAACATCGCGAACTGGTGTTCGAGCCCTTCTATCGTGTCACTCCAAGAAGCAAGGGGGCCGGTCTCGGCCTCAGCCTCGTCAAACAGGTCGCCGCAAACCATGGCGGCGAGGTCGGCATCGAGAGCAGTGCCGCCGGGACGCGGGTGACGATCGAACTCTGACAGGTCAGGCTAGGCTCAAGCGGCATCCGCCGGTCGGGAGCGAAGTTGTAATGTTGCGGCAATTCTCGACCGCCACTTTCGCCTGCACTAGAGGGCCGCGCGTCTGACAAGACGCAGGGACTTTTAGCGCTTTAAACCTGCGCATAATCCCGAAAATGGATTTCGGATTATGCGCGATCGGCGACGGAGGCCAGGCAGCGTGCGCAGCAATCCATTTTTATTTTCCTTTCCACCGGCGTTGAGGGGCTTGTCTCTCGCCTTGCCGCTGACGCTCGCCATGGCTGCTGCAGGGTGCAGTTCCGTACCCCTCAAGGAGGTCGGCACGCTTTCCTCCTACGGCAATCTCGGCGCGCCGAAGGGCAAGCTGCAGAAATCGCGCGTCTATGTCGACGGGAGGCGTCTGATCACGGCAAAGACGGTGAACATCGTGCCGACGACTTTTGCTTTCAGTGCTGCGACCCGCGTCAAATCGGACGCCGACCGGGTGATGGTGGCGAATGCGCTGGACCGGGCGCTCTGCGTTTCGCTCAGTGACAAATATCAGCTGGTCTCTTCAGGCCAGCCGGCGGACCTGACGATCCGCTCCGTCGTCACCGACATCGTACCGACCAATAAGACCATGGCGGGCGTTTCGACGATCGTGACCGTCGGCACCGGTTTCGTGCTGCCCGTCGGCGTGCCGCGGCTGCCGGTCGGCCTTGGCGGGCTGGCGGTCGAGGCGGAAGCCGTCGACAGCGGTGGTGTGCAACGGGCGGCGATAGTCTGGTCGCGCGGGGCAAACTCGCTGCAGAACAATCCACGCGTTTCCGAAGTCGGCGACGCCTATGATCTGGCTTCGAAATTCAGCGGCGAGTTTTCCCGCATTCTGATCAAAGGCAGGGAAGCGAAGGGATTGGACATCTCGCTGCCATCCGGCCAGCGGATGAAATCCTGGCTCGGCGGCAAACCGAAATACGCCGCCTGCGACGCCTTCGGCAGGTCGCCCGGACTGATGGGCGCTGTGGCCGCCAAATATGGGGCGCCGCCGCAATGGACCGAGAAGAAGCCGAAACCGGCCGCAAGCTACTGAGAAGATCCGCGGCGGCGCCGACGGCCGCCGCGACAGCACGCAGCCCCGCCGCAGACGTTGTCCCCGCGGCATCAAAAAAGCCCCGCATCTTGATGCGAGGCTTATGCTGACGGGTGGACCGGTTCAGCGGCACTGGCGGCGCGGGCCGTAGCTCGGCTGGTAGGTGTTGTCGTAGGCGCGATAGGACCGGTAGCGGCTGTAGCAATAATCTTCGTGCGAGCCGTAGCCACGTGAAGAATAGGCGCGCGGCTGCGAGGCGATGATGCCGCCGAGGAGGGCGCCGGCGGCCAGGCCGCCAATGATGGCGCCGGTATTGTCATGGTGGTGATACCGGCGGTCGTAGCGGCGATCCCAGCCATAACGATCGTTTCGGCGGTAGTCGCGGTCCCCGTAGTAGTTGCGATCACGATAATGATGGCGTTTGCGATACCAATCGTCATCATTCCTGCCGAACTGACCCGGGCAATTGGTGAAGTTGTTGCAGCCAACGGTCGTTATGTCGGGATTTCCGGGCGCCGGTTGCGCCGCTGTCTGCATCGGGCTCGGCACGAAGGCCGGACCTGCCGAGGCCGGCATTCCGGAGAAGGCCGTCGCTATAGACAGGGCAATGATGGCGATTCTGTTCATTTCACTCACCTTGGGTAAACGGATGTATCGAAGGCGTAACGCAGCGGAAGGGATTAAGTTCATTTTGGGGATGGGAGAGGGTGATGTATGTGCGTCTCGACTAACGTATAGGGCAAGACGGAGCTCGGCCGCCGGCGGTTGGCGCAGTGGCGCGTGCCTGACGGAAACCCAAGCAAATGCTGAATTCGAGCGTACGCGGATGGCGCGTTACCGCCGTCATTTTCCGCCGGCCAGCAATCGAAGCTGGCTCTCGTCATGCACGCCTTGCCGGTAAAGCTCGATGATCAGAGCGCCAAGCCGGTTGGCTTCTGCGCTCGATCTGTCGATATCGAGCCCGCTGCAGAGGGCTTCGTGGACGCGCCTGCACACATCGAGGTCTTCGGATGCGAGCGGTTCGTCACGCGTGTTGACCAGCTTGTCTGACATCGCAATCTGCCCTTTTTCGATGCCGTGAATCGCTATTGTGAAAAAGATAATTTCACGATCCTGGCTCTACAAGATGGGCGAAGGTCCGAAATACAAACAATTGGTGACGTGGAAATACGGACAGGGGCTTGCGCGGCTCGGGGATGAGACAGGCGGGCGCATCGGCCCGACAGGCGGCGCGCGCGTGGCGACCTATTCGGTGGCAGGGTGCTTGCCGCTTTGCTGCGACAGGCGCAGTTCCTTCAGCCGTTTGGTCTTCTCCCGGCGAGCCCGCTGCTCCGCCTCGATGGTTTCCTTGGCGGCCCGCTCGGTGTTTTCGAACCGATCCTGCCGGTAAGCCTTTGATGAGGGTTCACGTTCTCTGGTCATGGCCGCTAAACGCAAAGCGGCGAAAACGGTTTCATCGGAAAACGCGCAACCGGCCATCAAACGGCCGCGGCGGTCGGGGCGCAGCCCGTTTGCTGCAACCCGCGGCTGATAATCTTGCCGTGTCGGGCAGGTCGTGCCGGGCGCCGGACGCGCGCTGTGGCGCCCGGCGGCCTGGCGGATCAGCCCTTGATGAAGGCGAGGATGTCGGGATTGATGATGTCGGCATGGGTGGTGCACATGCCGTGCGGAAATTTTTCGTAGACCTTCAGCGTCGCGTTCTGCAGCAGCTTGGACGAGAGCAGGGCAGAGTCGGCGATCGGCACGATCTGGTCGTCGTCGCCATGCATGACGAAGGTCGGCACGGTGATGATTTTCAGGTCTTCGGTGAAATCGGTTTCCGAGAAGGCCTTGATGCCGTCGTAATGCGCCTTGGCACCGCCGATCATGCCCTGGCGCCACCAATTGTTGATGACCGGCTGCATCACCTTCGCGCCGGGCCGATTGAAACTGTAAAACGGGCCGGCCGGCAGATCGTAATAGAACTGCGCGCGGTTGGCGGCGAGCTGCGCGCGCAGGCCGTCGAAGACCTCGATCGGCAGGCCGCCGGGATTGGCATCGGTTTTCACCATGATGGGCGGCACGGCGCCGATGATGACGAGCTTGGCGACGCGGCCCTGCGGCTGGCCATGGCGGGCGACATAGTGGGTTGCTTCGCCGCCGCCGGTGGAGTGGCCGATATGGACGGTGTTCCTGAGATCGAGATGCTCGACGACGGCTGCGGCATCGGCGGCGTAATGATCCATGTCGTGACCGTCGCCGACCTGGGTGGAGCGGCCATGGCCGCGCCGGTCATGGGCGACGACCCGGTAGCCCTTCTCGAGAAAGAACAGCATCTGGGCATCCCAGTCATCGGAGCATAGCGGCCAGCCGTGATGGAACATGATCGGCTGGGCGGTCTTCGGCCCCCAATCCTTGTAGAAGATCTCGACGCCGTCCTTGGTGGTGACTGTGCTCATGTCTGGGCTCCTCGATGGGGTTGGCTGATGTGGTTAGAAATTTGCGCCGTTGCCGGCAAAATTGGCAAGGCGATAGGCACCGCAGCGCGCGGCCAGGTTGGAATATGCAGATGTCGTCATCAAGCTGATCTTTATATTCAATTGACATAACAGAATTTTATCATGAGGCCAGACCACAGCCGGACAATTCGGGTCGATGCGTTACAGGAAGCCTCGGCAGGCGCCGCCGCCGGGGCGCCCTTGAACGCGGTTCATCGCCCAACCATCTAATCCACTACACATCATCACCATGGCGAACCGTCGCAACCGCGGCCGCTTCGCCGGCGGCGGGACGGCCGTTTTGCCGCCTGAGGACCAGATCATGGGTTATATGGACAAGGAGATCGTGCCTCAGACCGACGGGGCGCCGATCGATGCCTATTCGCAATCGATCGCAGCAGCAGTCGACATCGTCGGGCCGGCGGTCAGCCGGATCGAGAGGGTGGGTGGCCGGCAGGGGCACGGGTCGGGCTTCGCCATTTCGCCTGACGGCCTGATCATCACCAACAGCCATGTCGTCGACGATGCCAAGGCCGTTCGCATCACCACGCCCGATGGCTTCGTCACCGAGGGCCGGGTGCTCGGCCGCGATGTCGATACCGATATCGCTCTCATTCGCGCCAATACCGGGACCAGCGCCTGGGCGAAGCTCGGAGATTCCCAGCGCCTGCGCAGAGGCCATATCGCCATCGCGATCGGAAACCCGCTCGGCTTCGAATGGACTGTCACCGCCGGCATCGTCTCGGCGCTCGGCCGGTCGATGCGGGCAGCCAGCGGCCGGCTGATGGAGGATGTCATCCAGACCGACGCCGCACTCAATCCCGGCAATTCAGGCGGGCCGCTGGTGTCGTCAGGCGGGGAGGTTATCGGCGTCAATACCGCCGTCATCCAGGGCGCACAGAGCATCGCCTTCGCCGTGGCGTCGAATACCGCCAATTTCGTGGTTTCGGAGATTCTCCGCTACGGGCAGGTGAGGCGTGCCTTTATCGGTATTGCAGGCGACACCATCGTGCTGCCGCGCCGGGTGGCGCTGGCGGCGGGCACGGTGCAGACGACCTCCGTTCGCATCCGCGGGGTCGAGCCGGAAGGGCCGGCGGCAAAAGGAGAGCTGCAGGAGGGCGATTATATCCTCGCCATCGACGGCAGCCCGGTCGGCGGCGTCGATGATATCGTTCGATTGATGGATGGCAGCCGGATCGGCAGAGAGACTGAGATCCTGGTGTTTTCGGTGGCGGGCCGGATCGAGAAGAAGAGCTTGTTGCCGATGGCGCGAACATGAGCCGCTGCAGACTACGCAAGAAACAGTAAGCGCATGCGGCGTGTCCGCTCGTCGCTGTAGGCCCGATGATCGACTGGACGGATCGGCATTGCCGCTATTTCCACTTGCAGATCGGTCGGGCTGGCACTGCTTTGTATCGAGTTGGCGGTGCGTAATATGATCATCCACGGCTGCGCCTACGTCACGTCGGGCGCACGGCAAAGACATCACCCAACGTCAGGCGCTGACCGCCTCCTGCTCCGTCCCTGAAAAATCCACAGCCGCAAAGGCCGCCGCCAGCACCTCCGGCCCGGCGCCGCTTTTGGCCGCGTCGGTCGAGAGGATCTGGCGATAGCGCCTGGCGCCGGGCAGGCCGGTGAAGAGGCCGACCATGTGGCGGGCCACATGCTGCAGCCGGCCGCCGGCCGCGATGTGGCGTTCGGCATAGGCCATCATCCGATCGCGCAGCGCTTCCCAGTTCGGTTCGGCCGCCGGCGCGCCGAAGAAGCGCTGGTCGACCTCGGCAAGGATCGCGGCATTCTGATAGGCGGCGCGGCCCAGCATGACGCCGTCGACCTGTTCGAGATGGGCTGCGGCTTCGTCAAGCGTGCGGACGCCGCCGTTGATGCCGATGAAGACATCGGGCCAGCGCTGTTTCATCCGGTAGACGATCTCATAATCGAGCGGCGGGATCTCGCGATTCTCCTTCGGGCTCAGGCCCTTCAGCCAGGCCTTGCGCGCATGGATCCAGATCGCGTCGGCGCCGGCATCGAGAACGTGGGTGATCAGCTCCGGCAGCGCCTGCTCCGGTTCCTGCTCGTCGACGCCGATCCGGCATTTCACCGTCACCGGCACGGTGGCGACCACCTTCATCGCCGCGATGCATTCCGCCACCGTCTTCGGCGTCAGCATCAGGCAGGCGCCGAAAGTGCCGGATTGCACGCGGTCGGAGGGGCAGCCGACATTGAGGTTGATCTCGTCGTAGCCGTAGGGCTCGGCGATCTTCACCGCCTCGGCAAGCTTTGCCGGGTCCGAGCCGCCGAGCTGCAGCGCCAGCGGATGCTCCGCGGCGTCATGGCCGAGCAGCCGGTCGCGCGGACCGTGGATGATCGCATCGGCCACCACCATCTCTGTATAGAGCAGCGCCTGCCGGCTGATCTGGCGGTGGAAATAGCGGCAATGCCGATCCGTCCAGTCGATCATCGGGGCGACCGCAAAAATCGGGCTCTTCTGCGTCATCGACGTTCCATTATTCGTTATTCCCGGGGCGCCGCAAAGGGGCTCTGCAATGCGGAGCCCACCGCCGCGGGGCGGGATCATTCATCAAGCGCGCATATAACATCCGGCGGTGCGATCGACAAATGACACTCCCGCCGCAAACAGAAACGGCGCCCCTTGCGGAGCGCCGTCCATACCGCCGAAGCGGAAATCTGACTTACGAAGCCGAGATGTTGACGGCCTTCGGGCCCTTGCCCATGCGGTCCGGCTCGGTGTCGAAGGTAACCTGCTGGCCTTCGCGCAGCGACTGGATGCCAGAAGCCTGCAGCGCAGAGATATGGACGAAAACGTCCTTTGCGCCGCCGTCCGGCGTGATGAAACCAAAACCCTTGTCCTGGTTGAAGAATTTTACGGTGCCCTTGGTGGCCATTGGGATCGTCCTTTTCCCTTAGTCTGTGTAGTATCCGCGCCCCCGAGAGGAAGCGGACGGCTTTAGCTTTCGCCCCGATCGATTGGGACGAAGGGTCAGTCGGAGAAGTCACGTACGGGGAAAGAACGTCTACGTAGGCGGGTAGTCCCGCGCCGCCTTCCAAACGGAAGGGATTACCACATCAGTCCAGTCACCGGCATGCAAATGCCCGAGTAGGCGAATTGGTGCCAGCTTTTCGGGCAAAAAGCAAGCGGGATTATTTTGGCATGTCTGCATCTATGTCAGGAAATGCCGAAGATTCAGATACTTGAGGAAAAGTTAGCGTTTCCTTGCATAGCTGTGCCATAGCGGGATTCCGTGCCGAAACGGGATGAGGGGCGGATTCGGTGGCCGGGTATGGAGTTTGCGCGCCCGCCCTCGTGGTTCGAGACGGCCCCTTGGGCCTCCTCACCATGAGGCTCTCTTTGGCGCCAGCGGCATTTATTCTACGGCTAGCGCAAGTATCCGCCCTATCCTCGTCGCGGGCGAGCCCCCCGCCTACTGCCCATCCCCCAGCAACGCGCTTAGGCTCCAAGGATTTTCCGCCTTCTGGTTGGCGATGTCGTCGACCTTCCAGCCGCCATGTTCCTTGACCAGGGTGTAGAAGAGCGTCACCTCTTCGCCGTTTTCGAACTCCACCTCCACCTCGGCCTTGTCGTCGAGCAGGATCGGCTGGCCGATCCTGACGTCGCTCGCCGTGCCGTCCTGGCCTGATATGACCGGATCGAAGTCGACCGCGCCGACATCGCCCTCCGGCGTGTTGTCGAGATCGGCCTGGAGGAGCTCGTTCAGATGGTCGGAGAAGAAGATCGAATAAGGCGAGGGTGCCTCAGCGTCGCTGTTGTCGGTGTTGTAACTGTAGAGCGCCTTGAGCAGCGCCTTCGGTGTCTTGTAGGTTTCAGCCGATGCGGGCAAGGCTGCGAGCGCCGACACGGCAAAGGCGAGGATGAATGTGGGCAGGCGCATGCGGGCTCTCCTCCGATAAGCAGAGAATCATATCCGAAACGGGCGTCGAGGTGGAGCTGCATTTTGGAAAAGGGTTGCCCGGGAGCGGCGCTGGGTCTTGCCGTCTCCGGTTGATGCCGGCGGGCGACCATCAGCAAAGTTCGGCCGGTGGGACTGCCGGAAGGGAAGTCCCACCTGTTGTCGATGTCGTCGGTGGCGTATCTCTGCGCGCAACCGCGATCGGATGGCAGTTAGATCAGTGCTTCATGCGACATTGCCGAAAACGACGGCTCGAAGACGTCCTTCACGGCGAGTGTGAAGCTGTGGCTGGTGGTGTTTCCGGCCGCGTCATAGGCTTCAGCGGTGAAGGTCAGGCTGTGGGTGCTTTCGTAGTCGATTCCAGCTTTTGTCTGGATCTTGTTGCCGACGAGCTTGAAGACGCCGTCTGCATCATCCGTCAGCCGCCACTTCACCGCTCCGCCTTCCGGATCCACGGCCGAGAGAAGACCGACCGAGGTGCCGATCGCGACATTCTCGGAGATCGAGCTGCGCGAGAAGGCGAGGTTGATCGGCGCCTTGTTGACAGGGGCCTCGTTGACGTCGAGGACGTTGATCGTAATGTCCTTTTCGACCGTGACCTTGCCATCCGAAACGGCCACCTTGATCGTGTACGACTTGGCCGTCTCGTAATCCAGAGCCTTTGACGTGACGATGCGATTGCCGTTGATCCGGAAATGGTCGTTCGCCCCGTCGAGTAGCTTGTAGGTAAGGACGTCGCCGTCGGCATCCTTGGCGCTGAGCAGGCCGACCGTGGTCCAGATCGGGGTGTCCTCGGACAGTGCGGTCTTCGAGAGCTGGATATTGGTCGGCGCGCTATTGCTGCTATTGGGCTTGAAGGTTCCCTGGGCGAAATCGTAAACGCCGTCTGCAAAGCGGGCGAATTCGACGTCAGTCAGCGTATCCGTTCCTTCCGCGGCGCTCGTCAGGATGTGATCGCCGTTGTTCATGGCGAAGGAATAATTGGCGAAATTACCTGAGAAGATCGCGGTATCGATGCCTGCGCCGCCATTGATGGCGTCGTTGCCGGCGCTGCCAGTCAATTTGTCATTGCCGGCATTGCCGTTGAGGATGTCGTTGCCGCCATTGCCGTCGAAAATGTCGTTGCCGTCGGTGCCAAAAAACTCGTCGTCGCCGCCGCCCGTCTTGACGTCAATGCCGGAGGCATAGCCGTGGATGAAAGATCCGCGATCTCCCAACTCGTCGGAAAGATCGAGGTGGGCATTGTCCGTCAGCGCCAATGAAGGATTAAAATTGTGGAAAGAATCGGTCGACCAGACGATCTTATCAAAGCTTTCGAACTGCGCGCTTGAACCGGCAACCCAAACGCCCGCCGTTTCAAGAATTTCGATGTTCTTAATCGTCAGGCCCTGGAGCGACGGGGCACGCAGCGTATCGATCCCGGCGCCGCCATCGATCGTTCCGGACAGTGAAACAAATGTATCCACAGTTATGGCATCGTCGCCGTCGCCCGCATCGATGTTATAGACCGCAGGGGTAAAGCTGAAGCGGTCATCATCGGAGATCGTATCGTTGCCTGCGCCGCCTCTGATGACGTCATTTCCGACGTCGCCCCAAAGCATGTCATTGCCATCCCCACCATTCAGCGTGTCATTACCAACTCCGCCCTGGATCAGATCGTTTCCGGCGCCGCCGTTCAGTGTGTCTGCACCATCACCGCCATTGATGTTGTCGTGGCCTGCGCCTGTCGTGATCGTATTGTCGCCGCTTGAGCCTGTCACGTTTGCAGAGACCGCGCCCAGTTCGTCGGCGAGGTTCGCTACACCGGAATCCGAGACCACCAGGGTGACAGGCGCGGAAGCGTTATTGGCGGAGTCGCGGATGATGTCGTAGGCTTCGAACTCTACGCCGGTCTTGGTAATTGTGGCGCCGTTCGTGTCTAAAATATTCAAGGCCATATTTATCTTTCCCCAAAAGATGCGTTGTACTCGGAAAATGAGAAATCCGCGAAAGAACTGTTTATTGTCTCGGCGGACGACAACCCCTCGGGGATCTATGCCCACCATTAATGAAGTTTTCAATGAGAAATTGCGATTTTTTCCTGGCTTTTTAACGAAAAAGTAAGGCTGCAATACTCGGGAAGGACTTCGAATTTGCGAACCAAAAGTCGTGGTTTAGTCTTTTAATTTATGCTCTCTCATATGCGTTTATGAGCTCGGATTATAAGCGTGGGAAAACTGCATTCGCCTGTGCTTCAGCATTGCCGTCGGGCGTGGCCATCGGCGGCGCTGTCTCATTCCCGATGAGTCTTGGCGCATCCGCTTTGAGGGGCGCTTCTGTCAGGGTTCTCATGCGAGCTTGATGAGACCTGCCTCTGTGGGGGTAAATCCGCAGGCGCGGTAAAAGCCGGTCAGATGCGGCTCGAAATCGACATGCAGCCATTCTGCGCCGCGTTCGCGGGCCATTCTCGTCGCTTCCCTGACCAGCCGCGTTGCGATCCCTTGCCTGCGCATCCCGGGATGAACTGAAGTGTCGAGAATGAAGGCGTGAATGCCGCCGTCCCATGCGACGTTGACGAAGCCGACGAGCCTGTTGTCGTGATAGGCGCCGATATGGGTGAGGCTGCGGGAGAAGACAGGGGTGAAGGCGCGCGGCGCTGGGGTGTTCCAGGCGGCGGACCAGAGGGCGTTGAGTTCGGTGGCGGAGGGGAAGGGGTCGATGCGGAGTTCTGCCATGACCGTTTCAAATTCTCTGCTTAGATGAGAGATGCCGGCATCGCCGCACGGCGTTCACCGCCCCGGCCGCCCGGTTTTCCCTTTCGTCCGCCCCTTGCGCTTCTGCTCGCCTGGGTCCTCATAGCTCCCAACGCCCGTCTTTCCCCTGACCACCGACCGTACGTCATCGCGTTCCGGCTGACCTTCCAGCAACGGCGAGAACCGTTTCGTGCCCTTGGCGGCGTCCGGCTTGTCAGGCACGTGGCCGGTCACGGGCTTTTCCGTGCGGCCGACGGTCATTTCGTCGAGGGTGTTGCGGCGGAAGAGGCTCTTGTTGTCGGCGGGGGTGGCGACGTGGCGGCCCATTTCGTCGAGGTCCGGTTTGCGGAAGAGGGGTGTGGTGGTGTCGGTGCCGGGGCCCATGTCGTCTAGGGTTGGTTTGGCGAAGTAGGAGGGTGTGGCACCCCCCTCTGTCCTGCCGGACATCTCCCCCACAAGGGGGGAGATCGACTCGCGGTTGGCTTTTCCGTTCCTTTTGCCGCCTTCCTGGTTGCGGGCTTCTTCTCTCGCCATCGGGTCGTCCATCGCGGCGAGTTCCACGGCCTTGAGGCGTTTGATTTCGTCGCGGAGGCGGGCGGCTTTTTCGAAGTCGAGGTCGGCGGCGGCGTCGCGCATGCTCTTTTCGAGCGCGTTGAGATGGGCCTGCAGGTTGTTGCCCACGAGGTTGCCGCCGTCGGCGAAGCCTTTGCCTGCGGCGCCCGAGATGTCGGCGCGGACGTGGTCGCGCTCGTAGACGCTGTCGAGGATGTCGGAGATCTTGGCCTTGACGGATTCCGGTGTGATGCCGTTTTCGAGGTTGTAGGCCATCTGCTTTTCGCGGCGGCGGCCGGTTTCCTCCATGGCACGCTTCATCGAGCCGGTGATGTTGTCGGCATAGAGGATGACCTTGCCGTCGACGTTACGGGCGGCGCGGCCGATCGTCTGGATCAGCGATGTCTCGGAGCGCAGGAAGCCTTCCTTGTCGGCGTCGAGGATGGCGACGAAGCCGCATTCGGGAATGTCGAGGCCTTCGCGCAAGAGGTTGATGCCGACGAGCACGTCGAAAGCGCCGAGGCGCAGATCGCGGATGATCTCGATGCGCTCCAGCGTGTCGATATCGGAGTGCATGTAGCGCACGCGCACGCCCTGTTCATGCAGATATTCCGTGAGGTCCTCGGCCATGCGCTTGGTCAGCACGGTGCACAGCGTGCGGTAGCCCTTGGCCGCGGTCTCGCGGATCTCGCCGAGCACGTCGTCGACCTGGGTGCGGGCCGAGCGGACCTCGACCGGCGGGTCGATCAGGCCTGTGGGGCGGATGACCTGTTCGGCGAAGACGCCGCCGGACTGTTCCATCTCCCAGCCGCCCGGCGTGGCCGAAACGGCGATGGTGTCGGGGCGCATGGCGTCCCATTCCTCGAAGCGCAGCGGCCGGTTGTCCATGCAGGAGGGCAGGCGGAAGCCGTATTCGGCCAGCGTCGCCTTGCGGCGGAAGTCGCCCCGGTACATGCCGCCGATCTGCGGCACGGTGACATGGCTTTCGTCGATGAAGACGAGGGCGTTGTCGGGGATGTATTCGAACAAAGTCGGCGGCGGATCGCCGGGGTCGCGGCCGGTGAGATAACGCGAATAGTTCTCGATGCCCTGGCAGGAGCCTGTGGCTTCGAGCATTTCGATATCGTAGCGGGTGCGCTGCTCCAGGCGCTGGGCCTCCAGCAGGCGGCCGGCCTTTTCGAGCTCGGCGAGGCGAAGCCTGAGCTCCTCCTTGATCGACTTGATGGCGCCGTTCAGCGTCGGGCGCGGGGTGACATAGTGCGAATTGGCGTAGATCTTCACCGATTTCAGATCGCCGACCTTCTGGCCGGTGAGCGGGTCGAATTCGGTGATGGAATCGATCTCGTCGCCGAACATCGAGATGCGCCAGGCGGCATCCTCAAGGTGGGCGGGGAAGAGTTCGATCGTGTCGCCGCGCACACGGAAGGAGCCGCGCGTGAAATCCATGTCGCGGCGCTTGTATTGCTGGGCGACGAGATCGGCCAGCAGCTGACGCTGGTCGAGCCGGTCGCCGACCGACATCTGGAAGGTCATCGCCGTATAGGTCTCGACCGAGCCGATACCGTAGATGCAGGAGACCGAGGCGACGATGATGCAGTCGTCGCGTTCGAGCAGCGAGCGCGTCGCCGAGTGGCGCATGCGGTCGATCTGCTCGTTGATCGAGCTTTCCTTCTCGATATAGGTGTCGGAGCGCGGCACATAGGCTTCCGGCTGATAATAATCGTAGTAGGAAACGAAATATTCCACCGCATTGTCGGGGAAAAAATTCTTGAATTCGGAATAGAGCTGGGCCGCCAGCGTCTTGTTCGGCGCCAGGATCACAGCCGGGCGCTGCGTCGCCTCGATCACCTTGGCCATGGTGAAGGTCTTGCCCGAGCCGGTGACGCCGAGCAACACCTGGCTGCGGTCGCCATTCTCCAGGCCCTCGACGAGATCGCGGATCGCCGTCGGCTGGTCGCCTGCCGGCTTGTATTCGGAGTCCATGCGAATGGTGATGCCGCCTTCGGATTTATCCGGGCGGGCAGGGCGGTGCGGCGTCCAGATCTTGCCGTTCTTGTGCAGCGGATTGCCGCTTTCGATCAGCTTCGACAGCGCCTCCACCGTGGCGGTGACGCCACCCGGTGCGAGGTTGCCGGCATCTTCGAGTGAAATGTCGAGACCGGCAACGGGATTGAGGCCGGCGGCGGCGCGTGTCTTCGGGTCGGATGAGCCGCCGATCGAGACGCCGCGCGCTGTCTTTGAAGCGCTCACGCTGCCGGCGCTCTGCGCCTTCGCTCCGCGGGGGCCTCGCATCGGCTCGGACGCCCGTTCGGGCTTGCGGCCTTCGGCCGATCGCGCGGCAACGGCTTCGGCGTGCTTGCGCGCCTCGTTCTCCACCTTCTTGCGGTGCTTGCCGGCTTTGGAGGCAATTTCGCGCTGGCTTTCGACGCCCGCCGCCTCGGCATCCGCCTCCAGCTGCTTCACCCAATCGGCGACGGAGCCGGAGAGCGGCGCGCCTTCAAAGGACGACTGCGGGGCTTCCTCGAAGCCATTCGGGGCGGGGGATTTCTTCGGAGATTTGGCCATGGCGGGAATATGGAGAGAGTCAGCGCGAAAGGGAAGAGGAAAAGAGTACAAAAGGGAAACGAACTGTTTGTTCGAAAGATGGAATAGTTGGGCGCCTGCTTAGCCTATGGCATCACTGCGCCTTCACGGTGATTACTTCGCGTTGAGATTGCTCAATTCGCCCCCTGCTCCATCATATTCGATGAATGTGGTCGGGCAGGACATCCGAGCGGTCTGGAATCTGCGGCGGGCCTCTTCCTTGGCCCCGGCAAGCAGATACCATTCGCCAATATAAAAGATCGACTCGCAGATCTGGTTGCTGTCAGTTGCCTTCGACGTCAGTTCGTCCGGCGTCAATTCGCGGAGGAAAAGACCGTAGACGGGATAAGGCCACACAGCCTTGTCGATCTCGCCGGCTGCAGCCCTGAGCTCATCGAGCGCTTTGGGATCGCCGCCCCGCCTTTGAGCGATATAACGCCAGAGACGATAATAGGGGGCGGTGCGCGGATCCTCGCTTGCCAAGGCGGAAAATCCCGCCGCGGCCTGCTCGTACCTTCCCCCGAAATAGTTGGTCATCGGGTCGTTGACATAGAATCGGCGCGCATTGGTGATGGGCCACAGCGACCCCGCCGCGATGAGGACGAATGCAGCGCTGAAGGCGATCGCGGCTGCGCCGAAACGCGGCGTCGGGCGTTCCCGCGGCCAAAGGGTCAACAGCAGGAGCGAGAGCGCCGCGCCGGTCACCGCGCCGCCGAAATGGCCGGCATAGTCGATGGTCTGCCCCTCCTTCGCCGCAGACAGGAACGGCAGCAGCGAGGGAACCAGAATCTGGATGGCGCCCACCTGCAGTGAAGATGCGATCGGCGTCGACCGGAAACGAATGCTGCCGGCGATCACGGCTGCGAAAAGCCCGACGATGCCGCCGGAAGCGCCGACACCAACCGTATTGACGTCATTGATCCAGACCGACGCAAGGGAGCCGCCAAGGGCGCTGGCGAAGAAGATTGCCGCAAACCAGCGCCAGCCGATCAGCCGTTCGAACAGCATTCCCGCCATCCACAAGCAGAAGCAATTGGAGGCGAGATGGACGATGCCTCCATGCATGAAGGGTGCGGTGAACAGCCGCCACCACTCGCCGCCCTCGACGATGCTCGGGCGAAACGTGCCGCCGAGCACCAGCAATGTGCGAATACTGGGAGAGCCGACCCTCGATGCTTCGACGCCGAAGGCGAGTTCGCCGGCATAGACGGCGACGAGAACGGCAAGAAGAGCATAGGTGAAGACGGGATAACGGGCGCCATCGAAAGCGGGTTCCGGCACTTCGTCTTCGTCCTCCTCGGGGATCGAACCGGCTTCCTGCAAGGCTTGCCATTTGGCTTCGAACGCTTCGATCGCCACTTCCGCGAATTCATCAAATATCGAGTTCGAACGGCCCCGCAACATATGCAGAGGGATGCCGACCTTGAGGCGCGAACCAACGAACCACTCCGGCAGCCTGGCGGCCAGCCCCCGTCTGATCAGCGCCTTGGCGGCGCCAGGATCGAGGTGGAGGACTATGGAATCCGCGCCTTTGCTCTGGAATCTTTCGAAGCTCCGGATGTCCGACCAGCGTATGATCTGGTCGGGGAAATTCGGCAGCCGGACGCCGGCCGTCGATACGACCAATCCTGGCCCCCTGGAAAAGAGCTTTGGCACGAGCAGGAGTGCGAGGAGGCCAAAGAACACTGCGCCCAGCAGCGAGAAGAACCAGACGGCATGAGGGTCCTTGTCCTTCGGCGGATGGAAGCCCAACAGGATGGCCCCGGCCGCGATGGCGATCAAAATCAGGATGATGAGCAGCAATTTGCCTTTGTTGTAGGCGTATTCCGATCTGCGCAATTCTTCCGGCTTCATTCAAAATTCTCACTAAAAAGGCATTCATGGCACCGCGCTGATCCGAGATCGCAAGCGAGTGATTTTCGTATCAAGAAGATTTCCCCGAGAAAGATTATCTACTTGCAATGGAATTTTACAAGCCGGCTTCGAAGATCTCGAACGCTGCTGCGGATGACGGTCATCCCCCAAGTTCCAGTTCAAACCTTCGGGTATATACGGAGCGCCTCAGCCATATCTACATGTCACGCGGTAACACGCGTAGCGTCAGCATTGTTTGATTTCATGTATTGCAAATATTATTCCCGCTGTGTTTGTAGGAATGCACAGCGTTTATCACGCTCCGATTCTTTGGAGATTCACCTGAATGAGAATAAAACTTCTTGCCTGCGCTGCCCTGCTGACGCTGGCCGGCTGCAACGCCCCCGTGTCGCAATCCGTTGCAGATTCCCAGCGTCCGCCCTCGAGCGACGTCCGGCAGAACTTCATCAACTTTATATTCAGGAAAGTTTATAAACACGAAGCGGGGGAAGTCGTCTGGGCGCGGATTTCCAGCGTGGTTCTGCTCGATCCTGAAAAAAAGATCTATGCTTATTGCGTGCGGGTGGTGCCCAAGCGCGGCTGGGGAGACTGGGCCTATCTCGGCGTCTCCTTCACGGATGGAAAAATACTGGGGGCGAAGGCGAATGACGATCGCTGCCACGACAAGCGGCTGCGCTACTACCCGTTTTCTGAGATGAACGGCATGAAGACCTGAAGCAGCGCGAAGGCTCCGGTCGCGTCGCCGTTCGAGATTTTGCTGAGCGGCGGTGCGGCCTCCTCCAACCGTTCTCATGCAGAGATGCGCGGCCCGCAGGACGGAGCCTCGACGTACGGGTTGTGCGTTCCTTTTTGCAGCCATGGCCTTTTGGAAACGGCCGATCTATCGACCTCGATACGGGAGATTCAACTGAATGAAGATCAAATTCCTTGCTTGCGCTGCCGCGCTGGCACTGGCCGGTTGCCAAACTCCGGCGCCGCAATCCGTTGCAGACTCTCAGCGGCCGCCCTCGAATGCGGTTCGACGCGAATACGTCGATGCTCTGCGGGGAACCATTAAGGCGGGGAACTTCGTGAAGGCAGAGATTTCCAGCGTGGTTCTGCTGAATCCGGAAAAGCAGATCTATGCTTATTGCACGCGTACGACGGAACGTGCTTACCCAGACTGGTCCTATATCGGCCTTGGCTTGCAACACAACATGATACTGTACCTGAAAAAGGACGACTATCGCTGCCACGACAAGCGGCTGCGTTACTATGATTTTCCTGAATTGCGAAACATGAAGTACTGAGACAGAGGCGGCCTTTTGCCAACCTCGCCGGTCCCTTCCGGATGCCGCCAGAAGCGGACCGCGCACCCCGCAGTCCGCGTAACGACGATGACCGTGCCTCGGACCGGCTCAAGCCGCGAGGACCATCCTCACACCTTGCTCACGCGAACACGGCTTCCCTGGAATCATCCACCATCGACGCCCTGCAGTACCATACGAGCACGATCACCGATCCAATGAGAGGTATTAGTCCAAGAAGCTGCCACCATCCGCTTCGGTTGATGTCGTGAAGGCGTCGGGCGGCCACGGCGATCCACGGAAGAAACGTGGCCAGCGACCAGATCCGGCTCAAGGTTTCGCTCCGATCCACGATATACAAAGCGACGGCGACGAGAAAGAGGAAGAGTACCGAATACCAGAATTCCGATCGGCTCGCTCTGCCGCTGAAGTTCACATAGTTCTTGAAAAAGCTTCCAATCGCCTGGCCGAAACCCATGGCCTGCGGCCGGCCGCCGAAGCGGTTCGGCCCAACCAGCGGCTTTCGTAAGACGAAGAACAGTGCCACGCCGATCGGGATCAAGACGATCAACCAGTGAAACAGAGAAAAACTGCCCATGAGAAACCCCAGTTGTTAAAACGGCTTAGAGATAAGCGATGTTTGTTTCCGGAGGATTAACTTGCTTGTGATCCGATGTACTCGCAATCACAGCTTGAGAAATTGCGGCTGTCACGTTGGCGGCGGGATGATGCTTCGAGCAGGCCGCAATCGCCGTCGCTCAGTGCTTGACCAGCACACGTGCCTGCACCGGCTGCTCGATGCCCTTCAGCGCCAGCATGCGGGTTTCGGCGCCTGCGGCCAGGTCGGGAGCCTTCGCCGCCGTATCCGCCGAGACCAGGATCTCGCCCGCTGCCGCGTGGGATTCCAGCCTGGCGGCCTGGTTGACGACGCCGCCGATTGCTGTGAAATCGCTGCGGAAGCTTGAAAATTCGCCGATCTGGACCTCGCCGGAATGGATGCCGACGCCGACGCCGAGGGTGCGGCCGGGCAGGGCCTCGAGCACCAGGCCACTCAGCGTCGCGGCGCAGTTACGCTGGATTTCCTGGGCGGCCAGGATTGCGGCGGCGGCGTGATCCTTGCTGACGATCGGGAAGTTGAAGATCGCCATCAGGCCGTCGCCCATCTGCTTGTTGACGATGCCGTCATGCGCCCAGATCGCCTGGGCGCAGCGATCCTGGAACAGACTGACGATCTCGCTCAGTTGCACCGCCTCGATGCGTTCGGACAGATCCGTGAAGCCTCTGATATCGGCAAACAGGATGGTGGCGTCGACGGTGATCTGGCGCTGCTTCTTGACGTACTGAAAGGAGCGTTCGCAGATCGTGCAGATATCGGGATTCATCTTGCTGCGGGTGATGCCGAAGGCGCGGAAGGGAAGCGCGAGCGGGCCGCCGATCGGGATTGGCATGTGCATCTGGTCCCAGCAGCCGCGGCAGATCCTGGCGCTGCCGTGCCTGGCCGGCTCACTGGAAGAGGCTGTCGTCATATCGAACAATCCGTCGCCTGATAGCCAAAGAACAAGCTTCCGATACTCGGCTGCTTTTGGCAACTCTCCAAGTCGGGATATGAATAGCGCCACACTTGTTACTCCCACTGGCCGAGATCCGCTGCCAAACTATCTCCCGCAACAGTGACAAGTAGCGGACGGAAGCGCGTTTTGCCTGGCGAGGCGCGGGAATTCGCCACAATCAGGAGATTTCAAAATGACCACAACAGCCCAGAACGGCGGCCAGCCGGCCATGCACAAGCCTGCGGTCGTGTCGGAGGCAGCCTGGGAGGCTGCCTGGAAGCAGATGCTCGTCAAGGAAAAGGCCCAGAGCCGCGCCCGGGATGCGCTTGCCGCCGAGCGCCGGCGGATGCCGTGGATGGCAGTCGAAAAGGATTACGCATTCGATGGGCCGCAGGGTAGGGTCAGCCTGCGCGACCTGTTTGAAGGGCGACACCAGCTCATCCTCTATCGCGCCTTCTACGAGCCAGGCGTCTTCGGCTGGCCGGAGCATGCCTGCCGTGGCTGCTCGATGGTGGCCGACCAGGTCGCCCATGTCGCCCATCTCAACGCCCGCGACACCACCCTGGTCTTCGCCTCGCGCGCGCCGCAGGCCGATATTGTGCGGCTGAAAGCACGGATGGGCTGGACGCATCCATGGGTGACGATCACCGACAGCTTCGACAAGGACTTCGGCGTCGACGAATGGCACGGCACCAACGTGTTCTACCGCGACGGGGAACGCATCTTCCGCACCTATCTCGTCAACAACCGCGGCGACGAACAGATGGGCGGCACCTGGAACTATCTCGACATCACGCCGCTCGGACGCCAGGAAGTCTGGGAGGATTCGCCGGAGGGCTATCCCCAGACCCCGACTTACAAGTGGTGGAACTGGAACGATGCCTATGTCGCCGACGCCGAGCCCGACAAGAAATGGGTCGAGGTTTCCGATGCCGGCGAAGCGGCGTTTCGGGAGGAAAGCGCCAAGGGCAAATCGTGAGCGGCTGTATAATGCGGTTCTGTGGCGAGGATGCGCGTTTCAGGATGAGCGTGCCGTGTTTGGCACACCCGTAAAGGTAGACGAAATTATATCCAGCTCAAGAGGGCGAGTGGCTGGGCAGATTTGGCGCGATATGGGAGAAAGGTCGCGGAGTCCTAAATTACCTCGGTTGTCTTGCCGGCAAGTGACGATGCATAGTGGCTGGTGAAGCGGAGGGGCAATGACCAGATTGCATGCGTTTGTTTTGATGATGCTTCTCGCACCGGCGGCAGCGCATGCCGAAAGGCGTTGCGGCTGGCTGGACAATCCCTCGACGGCAAACTGGTCGCTGATGGACGCCGGCGGCGGCTGGATCATCATGGAGAATGGCAGCGGCTACAAGGCCGAAGGAATGGACAAGATCCCCGACCTCACGACCGGCGAATACGTCTACACCAATGCCACGCACGGCTATGCCTGCGCCTGCATGGACGTGGACATGGACGGCGAGGGAGGGATCAGCCGCATTCATTCCGTGCGGCAATTGCCGCTTTCCCGATGCCGGAGCGATGCCGCCATCCGCTGATTCCTCGAAAAGGATCAGTGATCGGGCGGCTTGCCGGGCGCCAATCTCATATCCCTGACGTGCAAGCAGAAAAGCAGTCCGCTGTATGGTCGCGGCTGGAACTTTAGCGTCTGAACGGTGTTTGGGCGCTGCATCGAATGGCAGCGCCGACGATGCAAGAACTCGGTTACCATTTCAGCACGCATGTCTTTTATATTGGAAACATTCGAGGGGAAGTTGCGTTGTATGGGGTGCCGGCGGTGTGCCCGGCGGCCCGGTTGCTCGTGGCAGGAGGATGATCCATGAAGGTCCTGATCGTTGAAGATGAGAATATTATCGCGCTGGAACTCGAGCGCATTGCACAAGAAGCCGGGCACCAGACGATCGGACCGGTCTCGACGGTGGAGCAGGCTCTCGCCCATGCGCAGAGAAGCGATGTCGCCCTCGTCGATCTCGGTCTCTCCGACGGAATGAGCGGCGCCCAGCTTGCGCGCCGGCTGATCGACCGCCACAGGGTCGACGTCATCTTCGTGACCGGCAGTCCCGAGAATGTCGGTCACGGCATCGAAGGCGCCCTCGACGTGATCGGCAAGCCCTTCACCGACGAAAGGATCGCCGGCGCGCTCTCGCGGGCGCAGGCCCTGCGCCGGGATTTCGAAGGCCGCAACGCCGTTTTGTGATGTCGCGGCGATTTTATGATAAAAGGGGATTGGCGGCAGCGGGCCGCTGGCGCCTATCGGAAGGACGCTCGCCCAGATGAAGCACGCGCTCATCGCCATTCCCTTCATACTCGCAGGCTGCGCCAGCGCCGGTGATCCCGCGCCTCTTCCGGGCAGCCTCACCTATGGCGGCAAGGTCGTCCATTCTCCCTATCGGCCGGGAACGGTGGTGAAAAACACCTTCCTCGGCGATTTCGGCTACCGCGTGTTCGAGACCTATGTCGTCCAGCCGGACCGTACACTGAAGCTGACGATGCAGACTACGGGGCCGGATTTTTTGTGGCAGTGAGCGCATGCGTCTCCTGGAATGCGCAACCGCCGAGCCCGACGAGGAGGTGCGGCGCTTCAAGGCACATACCGCTATATGATGGCGAAGTCGTCGCTGCCATCGGCGCCCGCGTTCAACCGTCTAGCCGCGAGTTCAATAAAGGTCTTGACCAGAGGCGGCAGGTGCCGGCTGCTTGGATAGACGACGTGCAGGCCGCCGACCGGGGTCGTGTAACCGTCGAGAACGCGGCATAGCCGCCCATCCCTGATGAAGGCATTGGCGACCCCATGGGGCAGTCGGGCGATGCCATAACCGGCGATCGATGCGGCCATGACCGCCTGCATTTCATTGGCGGCGAAGCGGCCCGAGACCGAGACCGTTTCCTGTCCGTGCGGGCCTTCAAGCAGCCATTGCGCATGGGTGGATTGGCCGGCGACAACGCAGTCGTGGCGGACGAGATCTGCCGGGCGATCGGGCACGCCGTGGCGGGCGAGATAGTCGGGGCTCGCACAGAGCAAGCGATGGGTAGAGCCGAGCTTGCGGGCGATCAGCGTCGAATCCTCCAGAATGCCGGTACGGAAGGCGAGGTCTATGCCGTTTTCGACGAGATTCAGCCTGTCGTCGGTCAGCCGCAACTCGACCCTCGACTTCGGATAGGTGGCCAGAAGATCGAAGATCGCATCCTGCAGGAAATGGCCACCGAAGCCGACCGGCGCCGATATGCGGATCGTGCCGGCGGGCTCCGTTCTTGCTTCGGCAAGACGCAGGTTGGCGCCTTCGATCGTGCGGAGCGCCTGACTGCTTTCCTCGTAATAGAGGCGGCCGGCATCCGTCGGGCTGAGGCTGCGTGTCGTGCGCTGCAGCAGGCGCACGCCGAGTTCGCGCTCGAGAGCGGCAATGCGCCGGCTGACCGTTGTCTTCGGCATGCCGAGCAGGCGCGCCGCGGCGGTGAAGCTGCCGGCTTCAATGACGCGGGCGAAGATCATGATATCGTTGAGGTCCAGCATTGTATCCTATGATGGTACGATGTTTCCCAATTATAGGCTATAACGGGTCAATGCGATAGGCCTTAACTTTGCTCCATCGGTCACAAACAAGGAGCAGACAGATGAGCGATATGAGAAGCGTTTTGGTCACTGGTGCCACCGGCCAGCAGGGTGGCGCGGTCGTTCGCGCCCTGACCGCGCGGGGACACCGCGTCAAGGCGATCTCGCGCAAGCCGGATAGCGATGGCGCAAAGCGGCTGGCCACGGCCGGGGTCGAGGTCGTCGCCGGCGATCTCAACGATGGCGCTTCCGTGGCGAGGGCGGCTGAGGGCGTCGACACGATGTTCCTGATGGGCAACAGCTATGAGGCGGGAACGGAAGCGGAAACGCTCCAGGGCATCCTCGTTGCTGATGCGGCGAAGGCCGCCGGCATCGGGCACCTGATCTATTCCTCCGTTGGCAATGCCGACAAGAAGACCGGCATTCCGCATTTCGACAGCAAATATCTCGTCGAAAAGCATATTGCTGGCCTCGGTATTCCCTACACGATCAGCGCGCCCGTCGCCTTCATGGAAAACACGGTAGCGCCCTGGGCGGTCGACGGGCTGCGCCAGGGCGTCTATGCCTCGGCCCTGCCGCCAACCCGCCCGCTACAGCAGATCACCATCAAGGACATCGGCGCTTTCGTCGCAGCACTGGCCGAGCGGCGCGAACAGGTGTTCGGCAAGCGTTTCGATATTGCCGGCGACGACTTGTCTGGCGAGCAGCAGGCGGAGATCCTGTCCGAGGTGCTCGATCGTCCGATACGCTACCAGGAACTGCCAATCGCCGCGATGCGACAGCAGAGCGAGGATGCGGCGCGGATGTTCGAATGGTTCGACCGCACGGGCTACGATGTCGACATCGCTGCCCTGCGCCGCGACTTCCCCGATGTCGGCTGGCACAGCTATGCCGATTGGGCGCGCGGCTTCGACTGGAGCGTTCTCGGCAAGGCGTCCGCCTGATACACTCTCCGCCGTCTCCGGCCTGGACCGGGGACGACGGAGAGCCCGAGGAGAGCCCGAGGCGCCTTGCGCAGGCGACGGATCGCTCGGCTCTACGGCGATAGACCATCGTTCTTGAAGAGGGAGGTTTCCATGCCGTCGAGTTTTCATGTCGAAAGTGCCGATGGTTATGAGCGGCTGATGGGGCGATGGAGCAAGCGGCTGGCGCCGAAGCTGATCGATTTCGCCGGGCTTGCGGATGGCGATCGCGTGCTCGATGTCGGCTGCGGCACCGGCAGCCTGGCGTTCACGCTGGCGGAAAGACCAAGCCTGCGGGAAATCGCCGCCATCGACTATTCGCCTGTGTTCGTCGAGGCGGCGAAACGGCGCAATACCGACCCGCGGATCACGATCCAGCAGGCCGATGCCTGCGCGCTTCCTTTCGAAGACAAACGCTTCGACCGGGCAATGTCGCTCCTCGTACTGCATTTCGTGCCTGAGGCAGGAAAGGCGGTGTCCGAAATGTGCCGGGTGGTGCGACCCGATGGCGTCGTCGCGGCCACGGTCTGGGACCATTATGGCGGCATGTCGGGCATGCGGATGATGTGGGATACGGTGGTCATGCTCGACGAGAACGCGCTGCCGCAGCGCCGCAGATACTGTTTTCAGCCGATGATGCGGCCGGGGGAAATGAAGCAAAGCTTCATCGCTGCCGGCCTTGCCGACGTCGAGGAGACGTCGCTGCTGATCCGGATGGAATACACCTCCTTTGCGGACTACTGGGACCCGATCGCCGCCGGCGAGGGGCCGCTCGGCAAATATGTCGCCGGGCTGGACCCAACGAGGCGAAAGGCCGTCGATGCCGCCTTACGGGCCGCCTATGAGGCGGGCGAGCCCGATGGACCGCGGTCGTTTGCGTCGGTGGCGTGGGCGTGCCGGGGCAGGGTGGTGTGACCGGTGGCTTGTGGAGCGCCGATGCTTGAGAGAGCCTCATCCTGAGTTACCCCGCAGGGCCTCGAAGGACGAGGCGGGCGTACTGCGCTGGATGAATGCAAGACGCAATGTTGCGGCGTGTCCTTCGAGGCTTCGTCCTACGGGCTACGCGCCGCGGGATAAGGGACGTTGGTGGGTGCCGCGCCGCAATAGGGGGCGTGGCGTCCCGTGGTTTGCTTCCGGTTACTGTTATTTCACTGCCAGGCGCCTGCCTGAACACGGATGCCCTCAGGCGCTCACCACCTCGCAGGCGCAGATGCGATCGTAAAACGTCCGTCCCTGCCACAGCATGAATGGGACGAGCCACCAAGCCAGGGCCGCTCCCGTCCATAGGACGTAAAACCCGATTGTCCCATCGTATGAAGGTGCATATCCGCCGTGGAAAATGCCGAGCAGTGCGTCGAAGTCCTGCGTCGGATAGGCCGGCAACAGCGAGATTACAAAAGTAGCGGCACTGAAAAGCAGGGTCGGGCTGAATTTGAGGATTTCGCGTTTCAACGCGATACCGAAGTTGGGACCTTCACCATCGATCCATTGGACCCGTAGAAAGAAGACTGCCTTTCCGATTGTGCGGCGGCCGTTCGCAGAAAAACAGGCGAACGCCAGCGCGATCAGTGCAGTATTGGCAATGCCTGACATGAAGTCGGAGTACGCCGGTATTGTTTTGTTGACCGGATTATCGTCTGCGTCCAGAGGGATTGTCAGCACTTGAGTTGGTGTCACGTAGTCCCATGGCTCCATCTCAACGGTTATCTGCAGGTATCTTTGCTTTCCCAAGCCAAATTGGCGCGATTCGCAGATCTCGTTGGTGCGCAATTCGTTTGTCTTCAACGGCCAACCTGCGTCAATACGCTTTGCGAGCTGATCGGGCACTCCCTCCGCACATTCCATGGAGACCTTGTCGGCGAAGTGGGAACCCTCGGGAACGGTCGTTGAAATGTAATGGACTGCTATGAGGATAGCGGCCTGAAAGATAATGACGTCGACTGCAAAGGCGGCAAGGCGTCGCCAGAAATAGCGGGGAAGCAAAGCAATGGATTGCGGCATCTCGGCTGTATGATCCATATGCTCCCCGATAGATCGATGCCGCCACGTGCGGCGCATGTAATCCTTTCAATATGAAGTAGTAAATTTCGTGGCGATTGATACGGGGACTTTAGCATCCTCCTCTATCCGAGCGCCTCGGGCGCCGGCAATTTTGGTTTCGATGGCGTGAGACGATCGGTCCGCGCTCCGAGACTTGCCGTCCAACGACGACGTGCTAGGTAAAGCTGGCCGGTATCCCGCCGGGTCAACCATTCCATCCACAGCCCCGAGTGAGCCCATGCCATTTTCTCCCGCCGCCGTCTGGCCCGTCATCATGTTGTTTGCCTCCAACATCTTCATGACCTTCGCATGGTACGGGCATCTCAAACACAAGGGCAGCGCCATCTTCCTGGCCATCGTGGTCAGTTGGGGTATCGCCTTCTTCGAATATTGCCTGGCGGTGCCGGCCAACCGTATCGGCTCGGCGGTCTATACGACGGCGCAGCTGAAGACGATGCAGGAAGTGATCACGCTGATTGTCTTTGCCGGTTTCTCGATTTTCTGGCTCGGCGAAAACCTGACCTGGAACCACGCGATCGGTTTTGCGCTCATCGCAATCGGAGCCTCCTTCATTTTCAGGGCGTAAATGCGAGGCTTTTCAAGAGATTACAAATTGTCCATGTCTCGATAAGGCCGCATTTCCTACAGATTGCCGTCGCAATCTGCTGTCAGCTTCTCACCTCAGCATTTCCGTGTCACGGAAATGCTTCGCAATATCGTTTTGCGCAATTCCGGGCGCAAAACCGCGGCACACTTTTGCTGGAATTGCTTCAGCAGTGATCAGGAGGTGATCGGCCATGAGCCTCTCTTTCCCGACGATGGCGGCAATCCGCTTCGGTTATGGCTTGCGGCCGGGCGAGGCGCCGCCGCAGAACAAGGATGAGCTGATCGGCCAGATCGCCGAGGGCCTGGCGGCGACGCCGGACTTTCCGCTCGGTGGTCCTGACATGCGCCACCGGGCGATCCTCAGCCTGCAGGCGCAGCTGAGGCAGATCCGCGAGGACGCCAAGACGGTGACCGATGATCCGGTGCGGCGCGACATGCGCAAGGGCGTGCAGCGCCAAGCGCAGCAGCAGTTCCAGCACGATACGAACCTGCGGCTGATGCAGGCGGTGCTGTCGCCCTATGGCTTCTACGAGCGGCTGGCGACCTTCTGGACCGATCATTTCTCCACCAGCGCCAATAAAAGCCTGCCGATGCGCCTGATCGTGCCGCTCTACGAGGCAGAGGCGATCCGGCCGTTCATATCAGGCAGGTTCGGCGATCTGCTGCGCAGCGCCACGGCCCATCCGGCCATGCTGATCTATCTCGATCAGGCGGATTCGCTCGGCCCGGATTCATCAGGCGGCATCAAACGCAACAAGGGGCTGAACGAAAATCTCGGCCGCGAGCTGCTGGAACTGCACACGCTCGGCGCCGGCAGCGGCTATACCCAGGCGGATGTGACGGCGGCTGCCATGGTGCTGACGGGGCTCACCGTCGATCGCAAAGAGATGGATATCGTGTTCCGGCCGAATATTTCCGAGCCCGGCACGCATGCTGTGCTCGGCGTCAGTTATGGCGGGCGCAGGCGCTCGCGAGACGATTATCTCGACATGCTCGACGATCTCGCCGTCCATCCGAAGACCGCCGCCCATATCAGCCGCAAACTTGCGGTGCATTTCGTCTCCGACCGGCCCGACGAAGGCATGGTGTCCGATATGGCTGCGGCCTGGAAGAAGACGGATGGCGATCTCACCGCCGTCTACACCGCCATGCTCGACCATCCCGCCGCCTGGCGTGACGAAGGCGCCAAGGCACGCCAGCCTTTCGACTATGTCGTCGCCGGATTGAGGGCGCTGAATGCGGGGCCGGTCAACGGCGTCGTCGGCAGCTTCCTGGTGGCCAACCAGCAAGGCACCGATGAGGGCGACATGGCGGCGAATACGCCTGGCATGGCAGGGGCGCCGGTGACGACCGATCCCGCCGGCGAGGCGAGGGACAAGCGGCTCAAGGCCTTCCGGACGGCGCGGGCGCTGGGGCAGGGGGCGCTGAAGCGCATGGGCCAGCCGATCTGGCTGCCGCCGAGCCCCGCCGGCTTCGAAGAAGGTTTTTCCGCCTGGATCACCGGCAGCCAGCTCGCTGAGCGGCTGGCCTGGGCAAGGCGGGCGGCAGCGCAGTTCGGCCGCGACGAGGATCCGCGCGAGTTCCTCATATCGACGCTTGCCGATGCGGCGCGCGACGAGACGATCCGCATCGTGTCGCAGGCGCCGAACAAGATCAGCGGGCTGACCCTGGTGCTGGCATCGCCTGAATTCAATCGCCGATAGGAGGCTTTCGCCATGACATTGTCGATGAACCGGATCTCGCTGTCGCGTCGCGGATTTCTCACCTCTGCCTGCTGTCTTGCCGCCGCTCCCGTTTTCACGCCCGTCACCTTCGCGGCGATGCCGGGCGACAACCGTTTCGTCACCATCGTGCTGCGCGGCGCGATGGACGGGCTGGATCTCGTGCAGCCCTATGGCGATGCCGGCTTTGCCGCGCTCCGGCCGACCTTGGCGCTGACGCCCGATACCGGACTTCTCGATCTCGACGGGCATTTCGGCCTCAATCCCGCCGCCGCCGATCTCATGCCGCTCTGGAAGAGCCGGGAGCTTGCCTTCGTGCATGCGGTTTCGACGCCCTATCGCGACCAGCGCAGCCATTTCGACGGGCAGGACATGCTGGAGTCAGGCGGCGAGCATGTCGCCGAGGAAAAGACCGGTTGGCTGAACCGGGCGCTCGCCGTCATTCCGCGCTCGGATGCGCGCAAAGCGATCGACCTCAACACCTCGACGGAGTTGATCCTTTCCGGGCCGAACGATGTCGATGTCTGGGCCTCGGATTCCAATCTGGCGCCGGCGCGTGACGAGATGCAGTTCCTGTCGCGGCTCTATGCCGGCGATCCGCCCTTTGCGGCAGCCCTTGCCGAGGCGACGCGCGCCGACGCTGCCTCGACGATGGTCGAGCCGGACGGACAGCGCGGCGAGAAGGTTGCAGATGTGGCAGCGCTCGCGGCCAATATGCTGAAGGGTGACTATCGGATTGCCAGTTTCTCGATATCAGGCTGGGACACGCATATCGGCCAGGCCGGCCAGTTCAAGCGGCCGGCACAGGATCTCGCGCAGGCGATCAACACGCTGAAGACGACGCTCGGGCCGGAGATCTGGTCAAAGACGGTGGTGCTCGCCATGACCGAATTCGGCCGCACCGTCCGCCAGAACGGCTCCGGCGGCACCGACCACGGCACCGGTGGCTGCACGGTACTATCGGGCGGCGCCATCAACGGCGGCCGCATCCTCGGCCGCTGGCCGGGTGTCGGTGACGGGCAGTTGCTCGACGACCGTGACCTGATGCCGACCGCAGATGTGCGCGAGGTGGCGGCAGCGATGCTCTATCGGCAGTTCGATGTCGGTGTGGATGATCTGACGGGGAAGATTTTTCCGGGCTTGGGGTTTGATAAGGGGTCGCAGTTTTTGAAGGTTTGAGGGCTGGGCGAACGCACGCAACGTAAACGAACAAGGATGAGGGCTGGTCGTTGTGCGTGCCGCCTGCGATAACCTGCCGCACCGTCTCCCGGCCCTTCGCTTTAAGCTCAGGGCGTTCGTTGCTGCAATCGATTCACTGGATCGATTGCTCCCGCTTTGCGGGACCGCAACTCACCCCAAAACATCATAGAGCCGGAAGATGAAGCTCACCTGGTAGAACAGATTGGCGATGACGAAGGTGGTGTGGAAGCGGCGGTTGGGGGTCCAGGCGGCGAGGGCGCAGAGCAGGATGTAGACGATATTGCGGGCGGGATATTCCCAGCCGAGCGAGAGGATGCGCTCCGGCCCCTTGATCGCCGTGTCGAGGATATCGACGGCATAGATCAGGCCGAGAATGCCGAAGAACCATTTTCGCCGCGAAATGAAATACTCCTCGTAGCCGCCATATTCGTCGAGGCTCGCCGGGAAGAGCAGGGCGCAGAGCAGGAAGAACAGGCTGCAGAAGCAGACGAGGAAGAGATAGATGCCGAAGCCGATCGCCGGCACGGCCTGCAGGCGATATTCCCACCACCAGATGTGAATGATGAAGAGGAAAAGGGACAGCGCCCAGCCGAGATGGACGGCATAGACCTTGGCCTTGCCGGGATGCTGGACGATGCCGGCGACACCGGTCAAGAGTCTCGCCAGCGACAGGCTGATGACCATGCCCATCACCACCTTGATGTGAAGGAAGACCTCCGGCGAACTGACCGTTTCCATGGTGTCGATCCCGGCCTGTCACTCCTCGGGGACTTGCTTGGGCTTGCCCTCTTCGTCGAGCGCGACCATGATGAAGGTGGCGGCGGTGACCTTTTCCATCTTGGCGTAGCGTGAGCGATGCGCCCAGGCTTCGACGATCAGCGTGATCGAGGTGCGGCCGACACGCTCGACATCGGTATAGACCGACAGCGTATCGCCGATCTTGACCGGCAGCTCGAAGGCCATTTCCTTGACGGCGGCGGTGACGACGCGGCCCTTGGCGCGCTCGGCGGCGCGAATGCCGGACGCAAGGTCCATCTGCGCCATGACCCAGCCGCCGAAGATATCGCCGGCCGGATTGGCATCGCCTGGCATGGCGAGCGTGCGCAGCGTGAGTTCGCCTCTCGGCTTGGCGGCATCGGTCATGGAAAGTTCCCTTGATATTCGGATACGATTCTGTAGCGAAGGTTAGGCGAACTCGTGTGTCCGCACCAATCCTTTTCGGTGAGAGGGTTGGCTGCACAACAAATACGGCAGGTCGCGACGATTTAAATTCCGTTGGATTTCAGCCGGTTGAATTTTGCAACCGCTGCTTCACCTTACGTTATGTGAGGATCCGCTAATCCAACTTTACCGTCCGGTAATTCAGCTGTTCCAGTATGTGACGAATTGCAAATGTTTAGAATCGCCGGGAACCTCATGCGCAACGTCAAGATTTCCACCCGCCTTTACTGCCTCGTCGGCTTCACGCTTGCCGTGCTTGCGGCGACGATGGTCTTCTTTCTGAACTATTCCTACTCCGAGCTGCAAGCGGAGCGGAAGGCGGGGCTGGAGAAGATGGAGGCGACGGCGCTTGGCATCTTCGACAAATATTACAAGATGGAGCAGGCGGGCACCATGACCCGCGAGCAGGCGCAGGCAGCCGCCAAGGACGTGATCGGCGCGATGCGCTATGGCGCCGACGGTTATTTCTGGATCAACGACATGCATCCCACCATGGTGATGCACCCGATCAAGCCGGCGCTTAATGGAACCGACATCTCGCAGATGAAGGATCCAACCGGCAAGTTCCTGTTCGTCGAGTTTGTCAACAAGGTGAAGAAGGACGGCAAGGGCTTCGTCGATTACTACTGGCCGAAACCGGGCGCCGACGAGCCGGTGCTGAAATATTCCTATGTCGCCGGTTTCGAGCCTTGGGGCTGGATCGTCGGCACCGGCGTTTATGCCGATGACATTGCCGCGCTCTATCGTCAGAACGCGATCTGGGCGGCGGTGCTCTGCCTGCTCGGCGCGGCTGCCACGATGGCCATCGCCTATGCGATCGTCCGCAGCGTGACGGCGCCGATCGCTCGTCTGAAGACGGCGATGAACGCGATCGCCTCCGAAGAGGCATCGGTGGAGATTGCCGGCAGCGATCGTCGCGACGAGATCGGCCAGATGGCCAAGGCGTTGCTGGTGCTGCGCGATTCCGTCGACGAGCGCAGCGCGTTGCGCGGGCGGGAAGACGAGAGGCAGCGGCAGATCGAAGACGAGCGCCGCGGCAACGAGGCGAGCCTGCGTTCGGCCTCCGAGCGTCAGACCCGCGCGATGCAGGCGCTTGGCGTCGGCCTGGAAAAGCTCGCGGGCGGCGACCTGACGGTTGCGATCGGCGATATCGGCGACGATTATGCCAAGCTGCGGGGTGACTTCAACGCCGCCGTCGATGCGCTGAACGGGGTCATCCATGCGATCGCCGAATCCAGCCGCGTCGTCAACGACAGCGCCTCCGACATCAGCGAGGCGACCGGCAACCTGTCGAAGCGCACCGAACAGCAGGCAGCCGCGCTCGAAGAGACGGCGGCAGCGCTCGACGAGATCACCGCGACGGTCAAGACGGCATCCGAGCGGGCGAACGAAGCGCGCGAAATGGTGGCCGAAACCAAGGCGAGCGCCGGGCGCTCCGGCGACATCGTCCGCAATGCGGTGACGGCGATGGGCCGCATCGAGGAATCCTCAAGCCGTATCAACCAGATCATCTCCGTCATCGACGAAATCGCCTTCCAGACGAACCTTCTGGCGCTGAATGCCGGCGTCGAGGCCGCGCGGGCAGGCGAGGCGGGCCGCGGCTTTGCCGTCGTCGCCCAGGAAGTACGCGAACTTGCCCAGCGTTCGGCCAATGCCGCCAAGGAGATCAAGGAACTGATCAGCCGGTCGGCGACAGAAGTCGACGGCGGGGTCGCGCTGGTACGCTCGACGGGTGATGCGCTGCTGGAGATCGAGGCGCTGGTCAACCAGGTCAACGATCACGTCGTGTCGATCGCGACGGCAGCACGCGAGCAGTCGACCGGGCTGAACGAGATCAACGGTTCGGTCAACCATATGGATCAGATGACGCAGCAGAATGCCGCGATGGTCGAGGAGACGACGGCGGCAAGCCGCACGCTTGCCGACGAGAGCACCCAGTTGAAGGCGCTGCTTTCGAATTTCCGCCTGCGTGGGGCGGAGCAATCGCCTCAAGCCCGACACACACGGGCAGCGTGAGTTAAACGACAGATCAAAGGCCGGGCGACCGGCCTTTTCGATTCTGTCGCGTTCAGATTGTGCGGGTAAGTTTTCGTTCACCGTTTTTAATTAAAATTGGACCGAGTTTTTCTGGTCACTGCCGGCCTGTGGAAGCGGTAAGAGTATGGCGTTTGTTTCCTTTCCTCGGCGAGTCCTCCTGCCTGTGCTGCTCTCGGCGGCGCTGACGACCTGTTCGATCAGCGACGGGCTGGTGCCGCCGGCGAATGTCGACAACGGTACCAGGGTGAGCTCGATCTCGCCGGGACGGGGGGCTGCGCGCATGGCGCCTTCCGTCGGGATGGCGCGTGCGGAGCGCCTTGCGCCGGCGGAAAGCCAGGCCGCCTATCCCGTTTCCAATGCGCCTGTCGGCAATAATCAAGGTTCCGTCGATTATCTCGATACGCCGAATCTTGCCGGCACCGGTCATTTGGCACCCGCGGCGGGCGCAGGTGGTACGCGCAAGCTGCCGATGATCGACAGCGACGAAGCATTGGCGGCAGGCCAGCCGAGCGGCAACTGGGGCGGCACGAAGAACCTTGCGATCCCGTCCGGCGGCGTCAACATGGATGACGAGCTTGGAGCCGAGCCGGTCGTCGGATTGGCGCAGGAGCAACAGCAGCAGATCGCCGAGGGCAACGCCACCGAACCCGTCGTCGACGGTATCGGCACCGACACCCCGATGCAACTGAACCAACCCGTGCGTCAGCCCGTACCGCGAGCGATGCCGCAGCCGGCGGCACAAGCGCAGATGAGCCGGGCGCCCGCCTGGAGCGACGGCAGCCCGGTGGTGGCGCCCACCCGCGTTCCCGAAGAGGATGAAAGCGAAGAGGTCGCGATGCTGCGGCCGAACAATCCGATGATGAGTGAACCGGCAGCCCCCGTCGACCCCAGCGTCATGCCGGCCTCCGAGCTTGCCTGCCGGCGTGAACTGAAGCGCATGGGTGTGCTCTTCGACGACAAGCCGCCGATCTCGCAAGGTCCGGCCTGCCAGGTGCCCTATCCGGTGTCGCTGAAGGGGCTTTCCGGCAATATCGGCGTGCAGCCGGCCGTGACGCTGAACTGCCAGGTGACGCTCGCCTTCGCCAAATGGGTGAAGAACGAGCTAGCACCGTCCGCCCGTTATCGTTACTGGAGCGGCATCAGGACGATCCAGCCGCTCGGCGGCTATTCCTGCCGGCGCATGAACAACAGCCGGCAGAAATACAATCCGATGTCGGAACATGCCCGCGGCAATGCGATCGACGTCGGCAAGTTCGTGCTGAAGAACGGCCATGAGATCGACGTGCGCAAGAAGGGCCTGTTCTCGCTGCGTGAAGGCCGGCTCCTGAAGGCGGTGCGCACCGACAGCTGCCGTTATTTCAACACCGTGCTCGGCCCTGGCAGCAACCCGGAACACTGGAACCACTTCCACTTCGACCTGCGTTCCCGCAAGAGCGGCAAGGTCTATTGCGACTGATCCATATCGTCTTGAACCGTAGGGCGCGGCAGAAAAAGGTTCATCCCTGCCGTCTGGCGCGCTATAGATCGTTCAGGCGGTTGCCTTCGAGAGTTTGATCCATGAGCTATGATTTCCATGTCGGCCAGAAGGTCGTCTGCATCAACGATACCTTCAAGCATGTCAGCATCGACCAGCTCATCCGCAAGGGCGAGATCTATACGATCCGCTGGGTCGGCGAATATACCCACTATGTCGACGGCACCTTCATCGGGGTAAAGCTTGCGGAGATCCATCGCGGCAATGATGACGGGCCGGAAGGTTACGGTGCGGCCGACATGCCCTATCGCGCGACGCGCTTCCGGCCGCTGGTGAAGGACAAGATCGCATCGCTGCGCAAGCTTCTGGCCCCGACGCCCGATGCGCCGGTGGAGCCGAAGGAAAAGATCAAGAAGAAGGAAAAGGTCTGAGCGCGATCCGGCGGAACCAGGCCTTTTTTCCGATATCGCGGACGCGACATCAGGACTTCACTGACGCGATTGTACCCTCCCTTTGCCTGTGCGACAGTCCGTGCGCGACATGCGGGAGGGGACATGCAACCGATCTCGAAAATGATGGCGCCGCTTTGGGTCGCGATCGCCATCATGCTGGCGGCAACGGGAGCGGCGGCGGCCGATCCACTCGTTTTCGCCTATCACGGATGGCAGGTCGATCTCACCAATGCCAGGGGCGCCGAACCGGACAAGGAGATGGTTGCAGCCGTCAAGCGGCAACTCGACATCGTCGAGCGTGTCAATCTGAAGCCTGACGTCCTCACCTTCATGCGGACTATTCCGATCTGGGCCAACCCTGCCGCCGCAGGTTTCGGCCCCGGCCATTACAGCAGCAAGACCGGCATTGACCTGCGCCTCAGGAGCCTCGATCCCGACAAGCCGATCATCCTGCACGAGCTTCTGCATGCCTATAACGACCGGATGGTGCCCGGCGGTTTCGGCAATAGCGACATCAGGCAATTCTTCAACAACGGCCGCGGGCTCTGGCCTGATGATTCCTACATGATGAGCAATGATCGGGAATTCTTCGCGGTCACGGCCAGCGTCTATCTCTATGGCGATATCGAACGGCCGCCTTATACGCGCAGCCAGCTCAGAGAGAAGCAGCCGCGATACTATCAGTGGCTTGCCATGCTGTTCGACGATGGCCGGCCGCGGTCGTAACGCTTCAGATCAGTCCGTCTTCATGCTGAGAAATAAGGCCGCTCCCACACACGCTGCTCGGTCGCGAATATAAATCGCATCCGATTAAATCGGAATGTTGTTGACATCCGTTTTGGTGAGGCATATTAAAGCGCATCCGATTTAATTGGATACGTTAAAAACCCAGCGAAAGGATATCACGATGACCGAGAAGCTTCTTTTCACCGGCAAGACCCACATCACAGGCGGCCGCAACGGCTCTGCACGCAGCAGCGACGGCACGCTCGACATCAAGCTGCCGCAGCCGCATCCGGCGGCCGAAAACCTGTTCGGCGCGGCCTGGTCGGCCTGCTATATCGGCGCCATCGAGCTCGCCGCCGCGCAGCGGAAGATCACGTTGCCAGCCGGTCCCGAGGTCGATGCCGAGATTACGCTCAACGGCGATAACGGCTCATACTTCCTGCGCGCACGGCTCAATGTCAGCCTTGCAGGCATCGATCGCGAGATCGCAGAGGAACTGATCGAGGCGGCCCATAGCATCTGCCCTTATTCCAAGGCCGTCCATGGCAATATCGACGTCGAAACCAGGCTTGTCTGAACGGGAAGGGCCGGCCTCGTGCCGTCATCTTCAAGCGGGGGTCTGCCGATCGGCGGCAGACCCGTTTCTGAGCCAGCAGTCAAACCAGCCGATCAGGAGAACGTGCCGTGATCAACAGCCAAGCCGAGCCGCGCCGGGCCTATGACGAGTTTTCGCTTATGCTCGATCCCGATGTCTATGAGCCGTTGCCTGACGATTGGCTGATCGGCATCACCGACGTTGTCAGCTCGACCGCGGCGATCCGATCGGGGCGCTATGAGGACGTCAACTATGCCGGCGCATCGATCATCGCCGCGCTCGGCAATGCTTGGGGTTCGTTCGATTTTCCCTTCGTGTTTCGTGGAGACGGAGCGGCCTTCGCCTTGCCGGCGAGCGGCATCATGGCCGCGACATCGGCCTTGCGGGATGTTGCGGGCTTCGCCAAATCCGATCTTCATCTCGACCTGCGCGTCGGGCTCGTTACCGTCGGCGAAATCCGCAAGAACGGGCGCGATGTCAGGATCGCGCGCTATGCCGCTTCCGAGCGCGCCACCTATGCGATGTTTGCCGGCGGCGGGCTCAAATGGGCGGAGCAGCAGATCAAGAACGGCCGCTTTCTGGTCAAGCCCGGCCGATACGCGATGAGGCCCGACCTGACGGGCTTGAGCTGCGACTGGGCGCCGTTCCCGAGCCAACGCGGCGAGATTCTGTCGTTGTTGGTCGAGCCGCGCGACAACACGCATTCGGAGGTTTTTGCCGCGCTGGCGAAGCGCGTGCTTGCCGTCTTCGATGCCGCGCCGCGCCGGTCCCATCCGCTTTCCGGAGGCCCTGGCATAGCGAGGGGCAATGCGAAGCAGGTCGATGCGCAACGCTGGCTGGAGGTCGCCTCCCATTCGGATTTCCGCAAATTCGATGACGGCCTGCGCCTGACGCTGGACGGCACAGCGGATGAGATCGACAGCGTCGAAGCCATCCTCGTTGCGGCGCGGGCGCGCGGTGAGATCGATTTCGGTCTGCACCGGCAATCGCATGCGCTGATGACCTGCCTCGTGCCGTCAGGCCGGCCGGATTCGCATCTGCATTTCCTCGACGGAATGGGCGGCGGTTATGCCAGGGCGGCCGCGATGATGGAGGAGGGCGCGCTTGCGGGGGTGGCCCGGCCGTTGGCATTGTAGGCTGGGGTGACGTGTCGTCTCAGCCGAGCCTACTATTGGCTCGTTTCCGACCTCAGCAGGCTTAAGAGCATTTCAACGAGCTGAGACGGCGCCAGCTCGGTCTCGCATTCTATCTCCGCAGCGGTAAACCATCTCAGCGCGGTGTGCTCGTCATCGACGAGCTTGGGAACACCGTGCCATCGGTCGACGTGATAGACATGAAAGATGGCGGATGCCCCGGGCGGGCTTTCTGAAATGAATTTTCCGGCAAACCGCCAGCGCTGCGGCGTCACGGCGATTTCTTCCTGCAACTCCCGGCGCATCGCCGTCTCGGCGTCTTCGCCGCTCTCAACATGGCCGCCCGGCAGGCTCCACCGATCCGGATGCGTCCTGCGCTCAGAATTTCGCCTGGCGAGAAGAACGCCGCCATTCCCGATCAAGGCGCCGATTGCGATCTCGGCCATGTCACCAAGTGCCGACATGTGCCGCGATCATGATTTTCCCGGTTCGGCTTGCGCCTGCAACAGGTTGTCGCGCAGCCGTGTCACCGATTTCTGCACGACGGGGAAATCGTCACCAAGGCCGGTGGCGGCAACCAGTGTACCGCTGGGGTCGACGTCGAGGAGAAGATTGCGCCCGGCCGGTGTCAGGCTCACGCGGACCTGCCGTTCATCGGCGGGATCGCGATGGCGCGTGAGATAGCCGACCGACTCCAGCTTCTTGAGGATGGGGGTCAGCGTGTTGGATTCGAGGAACAGTTTTTCCCCCAGCATACTGACCGTCTGGTCGTCTTCCTCGGAGAGGGCGACCAGAGTGATATATTGCGTGTAAGTCAGGCCGAGCTCATCCAGGATCGGCTTATAGGCGCGGCCGAAGGCGAGGTTGGCCGAATAGACTGCAAAGCACAGGAAGTTCGAGAGCTTCCTGTTGCCAGTGCCTGCCTGCGGCGAGACAGGTGCAGCCGCGTCGGTTTGTTTTGCGGTCTTGGACGTGGGCATAGGGCAATCCTGTTCGAGGTGATTGAACAGGAATTACATATATCGTATCCGATTAAATCGCAATATTGTTGATGCCGTTTCGGAAGAACCGACCGTCGCCCGGTTTCGGGGCGGCGGCCAGTGGCGCTCCAGCCGTCTAACCGAACTTCTCCGTCGCGTCGGCCTTGCCGAAAACCCAGTAACCTGATGCCTTCATCCAGCTCAGCGGATAACCTCGTTCGGTCAGCAGATAGGCGCGGATATCGCGCGTTACCGAGGCTTCCGCCGCGATCCAGATGAAAGTCTGCGGTTCTATATCGACCTTGTGCAGGAGCTCGAGCAGCGCTGCGGCCCCGATTGCCTCGGAAAGTGGCCGGTGCGCCCAGCGGAGATCGAGTTCGGCTCGGGTTTCGAAGGTCTGTTCTTCCAGCGGGCCGGTGACGGCGGCAAGGGCGGTGATGACGGTCCCCGTCTGGCTTTCCTCGATCCGGCGGCCGATCGCCGGCAGCGCCGTTTCATCGCCGATCAGCAGCCAGCGTTTGACGCTCGCCGACACCACGGCGGAGCCTCTTGGCCCGCCGATTTCGAGCTTGTCGCCGGGGCGCGCCTCGATCGCCCATCGCGTCACCGGGCCTGCCTCGTGCAGGGCGAAGTCGATGGTCAATCTGCGCTCGGTATTGTCATAGCGGCGAGGGGTGTAGTCACGGCGTTCTTCGCTGCCATCGGCTGCGGGAGCGAAGATCTTGATGTGGTCGTCGGGCGCCAGGCTGATGAAATCGGCAAGCTCGTCGCTGCGAAATATAATGCGGCGCATGCCGGGGGTGATATCGACGACGCTCTCGACCGTCAGTATGCGCCGCCGGGTGTCGTGGCGAACCCGTTCGATGCCGGGGGCCGTTGAAGCGAGTTCTTTGAGTTGATTGTTATCCATGTGTCCTTCCGGGGCTTGGAAGCTCGATCCGCAGGACACAGTCGCGCAGATCGAAGCCGCAAAGCCGTTCGATCATACGCGTTGAGTGACGTTAACGCTTACGTGGCCGGGTGACCCGGCCATTGCGGTTTGATGTAGCCGAGGATGGCGGCATGCGCAACCGAAGGGGAGCCGGCAATGGCGATGATTGCCAAAGTTTAACTTTTCGGTGCTGTTTCGATCGGGCAATGATCGGCCGATCGACGGCAGAATTTCGCGCAGGCGGGCCATGGAGAAGATAGTGGACGGCAGAATCCAGGACGTGCTCGACACCTATCACACGATGATCGCGACGGAGCGCAACAGCCCGCGCAAGCTGCCTCCCGGCGGCCGCGACGGCGGACAGGATCAGCGGCTGCGCGCGGTCGGGCCGGAGACGGGGCAGTTCATCAATATCCTTGCCGGAAGCCTGAAGGCACCGACCATTCTCGAACTCGGCACCTCCTTCGGTTATTCCGGGATCTGGCTGGCGGCAGCCGCGCGCGCCAGCGGCGGCCGGCTGATCACCATGGAAATGCATGATTACAAGTCGGCTTATGCGCGCGACATGGCCGTCAAGGCAGGCCTCGCCGATCATATCGAATTCAAGGTCGGGGACGCTGTCGAGATGATCGGCGCGCTTTCTGCGGGTATCGATTTCGTACTGGTGGATCTCTGGAAGGATCTCTACGTTCCTTGCCTCGAGGCCTTCTATCCCAGGCTCAATCCGGGCGCGATCATCGTCGCAGACAATATGCTGCGCCCGGGAGGTGACGATGTGAGGCGCTACGGCGAAGCGGTGCGGGCGAAGCCGGGCATATCGAGCGTGTTGCTGCCTGTGGGCAGCGGGCTTGAGGTTAGCCGGCTCGATCGAGGGTGAAGGCGCGAAAAGTTTGATTTTTCGCAAGTCATGGTCGTAAAACCGCAGCACACTTTTGCGCGACATGCTCTAGATGTTTTGGGTTGCAGCAAAAAAGAAGACACGTTTTAAGCTAATTTCCGACATCTTCCCGATCAAAGCTCCGCTCCATCGGGGATTGGGGAGATGTTATGTCGGGCATTCTTATCGCCACCTTGTTGGCAACGGTTTCAGCAAAAACTCCCGCTGGATTTTCCAGCGGCGATTTCCTTTATTCCGATTGCAGCGGTTCCCGGCAGTTTGTCGTCGGCTACGTTGCCGGTTGGTTGGACAAATGGAACAGCGATGAATATGTCGCCCGCCGTATTTTCAACCACGTCGTTCCCGAGCCGAAAGCGATGGTGAAGTCGGCGTATTTTGCCAATTCCGTTGGCGTAAACGCCTGTGTTCCAGCCGGAACCACGGTGGAAGGGATAGGGGATACGCTGTGTACATTCCTGGAGGAAAATCCCGGCATACGAGATGCCACCGGCGACGAGCTGATGATGACGCTAATTCACTACAAATACCGCTGCCCAGCGCCATAGAGCTTGAAGCTTTCGTCTGCTTGTCGGCTTCGATGAAATGACTGAGCGAGGTCACGGTCAAATAGAGCGGCAAGTCTTGCGTAGCCGGCGCTTTCACACGACAAATCCCACATGAGCATTCCGAAGACACATCCCTTCGCCTTCGATCCGACCTACGGCATGCGGCTTCAAGAGCTTCTCGCTGTCCAGCCGCCGGATGAGCCGGATGGTTTCGACGCATTCTGGGAGGCGCGGTATCTGAAGGCACTTGATGTCGATCCGCGGCCGGTGCTGTCTCGAAGTGAGCTTACCCATCCCGACTGGCACGTCCTCGACCTCGTCTATCACTCGACCGGTGATTTCAGGATCGGCGGCTGGCTGTTGCTGCCGCGGCAAGGGCAGGTGCGGCGCGGGCTTGTCGTCGGGCATGGCTATGGCGGGCGTGACCGTCCGGATTTCGACCTGCCGGTCAGGGAAACGGCGCTCGTCTTTCCCTGCTGCCGGGGGCTGTCGCTGAGCAGCCGTCCGGAGATTTCCGAGAACCCGTCCTGGCATGTGCTGCATAATATCGACAAGCGGGATTCCTATATCATCGGCGGCTGCGTCGAGGATATCTGGCTAGCCGTGTCGGCGCTTGTGGCGCTCTATCCCTGGCTTTCAGGGCATATCGGCTATAGCGGCATCAGCTTCGGCGGTGGGGTCGGGGCAATGGCGATCGCCTATGACGGGCGCATCGACCGCGGGCATCTGGCGCTGCCGAGCTTCGGCCACCAGCCCCTGCGCCTCAAGCTGCCGAGCGTCGGCAGCGCCCAATCGGTACAGGAATATCAGGCCGAGCATGGAAACGTGCTGGAGACGCTGCGCTTCTACGATGCGGCGACCGCGGCATCTGGGATCAGCGTGCCGATGCTGACGGCAGTCGCCCTTTTCGATCCTGCCGTTGCGCCGCCCTGTCAGTTCGCTGTCGCCAATTCGATACCGAAATATAATGAAATCTTCATCCTGGACGCCGGGCATTTCGATTACCCTGGAAGTGCTCAGCAAGAGGCGGTTCTCCGCGACAAGATCGGACAGTTCTTCAGGGTGCCATGAACCGCGAATATCTCCGCTGGTACAGTCAGCGTCTGCATCGAGACATGGAGATGCTGGTGTTCGGCCATGCCGGCGCCAAGGTGCTGGTGTTTCCGACGCGGGAAGGGCGCTTTTTCGAATATGAGCAGCTCGGCCTGGTCGAAAGCCTCACGGAGAAGCTGCAGGCCGGCCACCTCCAGCTCTATTGCATCGAGGGCCTGGCGGCAGACAGCCTCTACGGCTTCCACCGCCAACCGGCCGAGCGCATCCGCCGGCATGCGGCGCTGGAGGACTACATCCTCAACGAGGTGCTGCCGCTGATGGCGGCGAAGAACCCGCATGACTGCACCATCGTGTATGGATGCAGTCTCGGCGCTTTCCAGGCAGCGAGCCTTGTCTTCCGTCACCCGCATCTCTTCCGCAAGCTCGTCGCTTTTTCCGGGCGCTACGACCTGACGATGAAGGTGGAATCTTTCGGCGACCTGTTCGACGGCTATTACGACGACAGCGTCTATTTCCACACGCCGACGCATTTCCTGCCCGGTCTTGGTTCGGACTGGCGGCTCGACAGGCTGCGCGAGATCGACATCGTTCTGACGATCGGCGATGCCGATCCCTTCCTCGACAACAACCGCTATCTCAGCCGGCTGCTCGGCGAGAAGAACATCCGCCATCAATTGCATGTCTGGGACGGCCGCGCCCACCGCGCCGGCGCCTGGCGGAGGATGGCGCCGCTCTACATCTGACGGCCATCAGGAGCGGTGTAATCTTTGACGAATCGCAAAATTTCGTCGATGGGCGTACCGATCCGGCGAAATCTGGCCTCGCTGCGGGGTAGCTCGCAAGGTATGGACCTCCACGCCGTTCCTGTTTTCCCGGAGCGGTGCAAACTTGGCCTCGCTCCGGCGGGGCTTTTTCTTTAGCGGGCGCCGGACCCCGTACGCGTCCGGGAATATTCTCGCACAGTGCGAGATTTAGCCTTTCCGGCCTGATGCAACGGGCGTATTCAGCCAGTGCGCGGCTTTTCAAATCCACGTTCCCCACGCGGCAGATCTTCGATCGGCTTCCTCCCTGCTTCCCGCCGCGCCATCCGGAATTTTCATTGGCAGACCCATGACCACGGCAGAAACGAGCGAAAACGGGCAAGAGGCGGCAAGCGGCCGCCAGGCGAAAATCGTGGCGCTTGTTGTCGCCGTCTCCTTCTTCATGCAGATCCTCGACGGCACGATCGTCGCGACGTCGCTGCCGCAGATGGCGACGAGCTTCGGCGTTCAGCCGGTGTCGATGAGCATCGGCATTACCGTCTACATGCTGACGATGGCCGCCTTCATTCCGCTGTCGGGCTGGCTCGGCGACCGGTTCGGCGCACGCCGTATCTTCCTGATGTCGATCGCCGTCTTCACCGGCGCCTCGCTGTTCTGCGGGCTGTCCGGCAGCCTGATGGAATTCGTGCTGTGGCGCGCGCTGCAGGGGGCGGGCAGCGCGCTGATGACGCCGGTCGGGCGCATTATCGTGCTGAAGAATGCCCGCAAGTCGGAGCTGGTGCAGGCGATCGCGCTGATCACCTGGCCGGCGCTGACGGCGCCGGTGATCGGGCCGGTGCTCGGCGGCTTCATCACCACCTATGCCAGCTGGCATTGGAACTTCCTCATCAATATTCCGATCGGCATTCTCGGCATGGGGCTGGTGCTGCGCTTCGTGCCGGAGCAGCGGGAGACGGATCCCGGCCGGCTGGATTTTTTGGGCTTCATCCTGAGTGCGGCGGGGCTGACTTTCCTGCTTGCGGCGCTGGAGCTTTCGGTCAAGTGGGATGGCGGACTCCTGCCTATCGTGACGATGCTGGCGGCTGGTATCGTGCTCTCCGTCCTGGCGACGCGCCATTTCCTTGCCGTCGACAATCCGCTGCTCGATCTCTCGGCCTTCCGCGCCCAGACCTTCTCGATGTCGACGCTGTCTGCCGGCACGGCCTGCCGGGTGGCGATCAATGCAACACCATTCCTGCTGCCGCTGTTGTTCCAGCTCGGCTTCGGGCTGAGTTCGATTGTCGCCGGCGCCTATCTGCTCGTCTATTTTCTCGGCAATCTCGGCATGAAGACGGTGACGACGCCGCTGCTGCGGTTCTTCGGCTTCCGCACGGTGCTGGTGCTTAATGGGCTGATTGCGGCATTTTCGATCGTCGCCTGCGGTTTTCTGTCGCCTGATACACCGCAGTTTGTCGTCCATGCGCTGCTTTTTCTCGCCGGCCTGTCGCGGTCGATGGAATTCACCGCGCTGAACACGCTCGCCTTTGCCGATATCGGCCCGGCGCAGCGAAGCTCGGCCTCGACGCTGTCGAGCATGCTGCAGCAGGTGTCGATGCTGCTCGGCGTCGCGGTGGCTGCGGCTGTGCTCAACATCTCCTCGGCTTTCAGGGGCGTCGGCAATCCCGTTCTTGCCGACTTTCGCTGGGCCTTCGTGGTGGTCGGCGCCATCGGCGTCGCCTCGTCGCTGCGCTTTCTGCAATTGCCGGCAGGGGCGGGGGCGGAAGTATCAGGCCACAGGAAATTCCAGAAAAACTAACCTGCCGACGGAACCAATCGGGCGGCTGAAAATGCCGGCTTTCCCACAACTCCCTTCCGCCCCGCCCGCGACGAGAGTGAGGGACCGCGGCTGTTTACCTCAGGCGGCCAATGCAATACGACATTGCCATGCGGACGACTCGGACGCTTGCGGGCGGTCGTCGCTCAGAGAGAACGCCGGGAGACGGAATGAGCAATTCTAACGTCGATGCGGACGGCCTGATCCACATCCTCTATATCGACGACGACGAGGGGCTGTCGCTGCTGATGCAGAAGAATCTCGGCCGGCGCGGCTTTTCGGTCGAGTGGGCGCGGAATGGTGCTGCCGGCCTTGCGAGACTTGGCGAAGGCGGCATCGATGCCGTCGTGCTCGATCATCTCCTGGCCGATGAGACCGGCCTCGACATCCTGCCCTGCATCACGGCGACGCCGGATCATCCGCCGGTCATCTATGCCACCGGTTCGGACGATACCGGCATTGCGGTGGCGGCGCTAAAGGCCGGCGCCGACGATTACATGCTCAAGGGAATCTCGGCCGATTATTTCGACCTGCTTGCCGCCGCCCTCGAGCAGGCGCTGGAGCGGGCGCGGTTTCGCCGCGAGACGGCGCAGGCGCAGGAGGTGATCCGCCAGCAGCGCGACCTCGCCGAGATGCTGCTTGCCGAAGTCAATCACCGCATTGCCAACAGCTTAGGCCTCGTCGGCGCGCTGATCCGCATGCAATCCTCGATGACCAAGGACCAGGTGGCGATCGATGCGCTGCACGAGACGCAGATGCGCATCAACGCCATCGCCAGCGTGCACCGCCGGCTCTATACCAACCGGCAGGTTGGCTCGGTGCAGGTCGACGAATATCTGAACAGCCTGCTCACCGAACTCGAAGCCTCGATGCGTGACGACAAGCGGCCGCACCGCATCGTGTTGACCGCCGCGCCGGTCAACCTGGCGACCGACAAGGTGATTACCCTCGGCCTGATCGTCAGTGAGCTCGTCACCAACGCCTTCAAATATGCCTATCCGGACAGCGTGCCGGGCGAAATCCGCGTCTTCGTGGATCAGACAGACGAGGCGCTGCGGGTCGTCGTCGAGGACGATGGCGCCGGTTTCGACCCGTCGAACCCTGCCAGGGGAACCGGCCTCGGCACGCGCATCCTGACGGCCATGACAGCGAGCTTGAAATCGGATTTCGCTTATGACCCCGGGCATGATGGGACGAAGGCGACGCTGGTGTTTTCGTTGGGCGAGGGGAAATAAATTGGGAGTGAAGGGTGTGCCTGCGGCCCCCTCATCCGCCCTACGGGCACCTTCTCCCCATTGGGGGAAGGGGGAAACGATGGGGGCTGCGCGGCACGCCGTTATCTATTTTCTTATAACAACTTACCAGCATGACATCATTAAGCCTAACGCTAGGGAATGGAAACATGACGACGATCCGCACACCTCGCGAAGTCTATGATTTTTGGTTCGTCCGATGCGGCCGGGAGCTGTGGTTCCGTCCGCCGCCGGAGCTCGATGTCGAGATCCGCGAAGGCTTCCGCGATACGCATCTGGCGCTCGCCGCCGGCGTCGGCGATGAGTGGCGGAGCGATCCCATATGCCGGCTGGCGGCTGTCATCGTGCTCGACCAGTTTCCGCGCAACATCTATCGCGGAACGGCGCTTGCCGTTGCCACCGACGGGCTGGCGCTTCGGGAGGCCAAGCTTGCGCTCGCGTCGGGCGCCGACCAGGCGGTGGAGCCCGCCTGCCGCACCTTCTTCTATTTGCCGTTCGAACATGCCGAGGATCTCGGCGAGCAGGAACGCTCGGTGGAATTGTTCACTGCGCTCGGTGACGAGGAGTACCTCGATTATGCGATCCGCCACCGCGACGTGATCGCCGCCTATGGGCGTTTTCCGCACCGCAACGCCATGCTCGGACGGGAGTCGACGGCTGGGGAGCGCGACTATCTCTCCAAGCCCGGCGCCGGTTTCTGAGCGTTCCCATGGCTATTGCCGTAGGGTGCTGCGGTTTCAAGAGGGCGACAAGGACGAGACGAAGGCCCGGCTGCATCCTATGGGACAAGTTCGAGGCAAGGCGCTTTCGGCATCTTCCGCCTTTCTGTCGCCTTTCTTTGCTATGAAAAGCAGGCATTCTGTCCCGACGACAACTTTCCGGAGGCGCTTTTGCGGCTGAGGTCCATCCTGCTTCGCACCATTCTTCTCGTGACGCTGGCGCTCGCCGGCGCGCATTTCGAGAGTGCCGCGGCCGTCGCGCAGGAACAGCAGACGCAGGCGGCTGCGCAGCCGGCTGTCGATACGCCGTTCGACCAGGCGGCGAAGGACATCGAGAAGGCGAAGACTCAGCTCGCCGCATTTCAGGACAGCGTCAAGCAGAATGCTGACAACGACGATGCGCTGGTGGGGCTGGCGACCAAGGCCGATGAACTCAGCCGCGCCGTCATCACCATATCGGTCAATCTGCGGCCGCGTTTCGACCAGATCAAGAACCGGCTTGCCGAGATCGGCGATCCGCCGAAGGACGGGCAGCCGCCGGAGGCCGAAATCGTCACCCAGGAGCGTAATGCGCTCGCCGCCGAGCGGGCGCAGATCAACGCGGTGACGGGCGATGCCGAAAACCTGTCGATCGCGGTGACGAAGCTCCTCAACGAGATCATCCAGATGCGGCGGCAGCTTTTTGCCGCAACACTTTTCAAGCGCACAGAGATATCGGTCTCCGTCCTCGACGACGCGGCCAGCGCCTTCGTGCGGGAGACCGGCGAATTCGCACAGGCGCTGTCGGGCTGGGCTAGCTTCGTCTGGAAGTTCAAGCGTTTCCCGCTGTTTGCCGCGATCTTCCTGTCGCTTGCTTCGGCACTGATCCTGCTCTCCGGCAGCTACAGGCTGTTCGGTTCGTATCTGCGCCGCGACGAGGCGGTCGAGAATCCGTCCTATATCGGCCGGCTGTCGATTGCCTTCTGGTCGACGCTGATCCGCACGCTGGCGCTCTCGGTGCTGCTCGTCACATCCTTCTTCTTCCTCAACAGTTTCAACGTGCTGAGACCCGACATCGCGCCCGTCATCGGCGCGCTGTTCGGCACGATCGGGCTCGTCTATTTCGTCGGCCGCTTCGTCAACGCGATTTTCGCGCCGCACGAACCGCACTGGCGGCTGGTGCGGCTTTCCAATCTCGGCGCGCGCTCGATCGGCTATTGTCTGCTGGCGATGGCCGTCATCAACGGGCTCGACTATCTCTTCAGCAGCATTGGCGAGGCGATGGGCTCGCCGCTGGTGCTGACCGTTGTGAGAAGCCTGATCGCCGCGCTCATCATCGGCCTGATCCTGATCGCGGTCTCCTTCGGTAAGCCGATGCTGGCAAGAAGCGGCGATCCGGATGCGCCGGGGCGGCATTGGCCGCGCGGCATGGCAATCATCCTGCGTGTCGTCGGCACTGCCCTGATCGTTTCGGCGCTTGCGGGTTATGTGGGGCTCGCGCGTTTCGTCGCCACGCAGCTCATCATCACCGGCGCAGTGGTTGCCACCATGTATGTCGGCCTGCTCTCCGGCAAGGCGATATCGCGGCAGGAAAGCTTCGGCGATACCTTCTTCGCGCGGTTCCTGACGCGCCGCTTCAATCTCGGGCCGGTGGCGATCGACCAGGTCGGCCTGCTCGTCGGCCTTGCCATCTATGCGGTGGCGCTGCTCGTCGGCGTGCCGCTGATCCTGCTGCTCTGGGGCTTCCATGTGCAGGACCTGCAGCTGATCGCCTTCCGGCTGTTTACCGAGGTCAAGCTCGGCGGCATCAGCATCTCGCTGCTCGGTATCTGCACCGGCATCCTGCTGTTTGCCGGCGTCTATCTGCTGACGCGCTGGCTGCAGCGCTGGCTCGACGGCAATGTGATGGCGCGAAGCCATGTCGATCTCGGCGTGCGCAATTCGGTCAAGACGGGCATCGGTTATCTCGGCGTCGGCGTGGCGGCGATCATCGGCGTTTCGTCCGCCGGTATCGATCTGTCGAGCTTCGCGCTCGTCGCCTCGGCGCTCTCGGTCGGCATCGGTTTCGGCCTGCAGAACATCGTCTCCAACTTCGTCTCCGGCCTGATCCTGCTCGTCGAGCGGCCGTTCAAGGTCGGCGATCATGTCGTCTCAGGCACGGCCGAAGGCATCGTCAAGCGCATCTCGGTGCGCGCCACCGAGATCGAGACCTTCCGCAAGCAATCGATCATCGTGCCGAATTCGGAGCTGATCAACGGCCTTGTCGGCAACTGGACGCACCGCAACAGGATCGGCCGTTCGGAAATACCGGTTTCCGTCAGCTACGACGCCGATCCGCAGAAGGTGATGGATATCCTGCTGGAACTGACTTCGAAGATTCCGCTCGTCATGCGCAATCCCGAGCCGCATGTCGAATTCCTGCGTTTCGGCCCCTATTCGCTGGATTTCGAGCTGCGTTTCTTCCTCGCCGACATGGGCGACGGCATGACGGTGCGCAACAATCTCCGGATCGAAATCCTCAGGCGCTTCAGGGCGGAGGGCATCGAGATCCCGCTGCCGCAGAGCGATCTGACCATTCATCGCGATGCTGCGCCTGTCCTTCCCACTGCCGTCAAAGAGCAGAGGGGCGGCCAGGAGGCTCCACGGGAGGAAGAAGAACGGCTGGTGCGGCAGCTGCGCGGGCGGACGGCGGACGGCAGCCTGAAGAGCTGAACGGCTCATTCAGCCATCGTTCACAGATCTCTGTGCATCATCTCCACCATCGGGATTGCTGCCGAGGGCAGCACCGATCGTTCGAGGGGAGGGCGCGTCCGCGCCGCCGCACATGATGGCAAGGTTTGCCGCCGTTCTGCTTGTCCCGCTGCTTGCCGCGCCGGCGGCTCATGCGGCATCCGTCACCAATACCGATCCCGCCGCCGTGGTGCTCGTCATCACCGAGAGCGGCCAGCGCGTCGAAGTCGTGGTCGATGCCGGCGCTTCGGAAAGCCTTTGCGCTTCCGGCTGCTTCATGACGACGCCCGACGGCGACCGCATCGGGCTCGACGGCGGCGAGACGATCGACATCGTCAAGGGTTCGGCCGTCGTCAAGTAGGCGATCGGAGGATCCGCTTGCCTTCGGCGTCGAGCACCTTCTCGCCGTCTTCCTTGGTGAAGGCGCCCTTGTGCGTCTCCGGCAGGATTTCCAGAACCAACTCGGAGGGCCGTGACAGGCGCGTGCCGAGCGGTGTGACGACGAATGGCCGGTTGATCAGGATCGGATGCGCGAGCATGGCGTCGAGCAACTGGTCATCGGTCAGGTCGGGATTGCCGAGGCCGAGTTCAGCATAGGGCGTATCCTTCTCGCGGAGGGCCTGGCGTACAGTCAAACCGGCATCGGAGATCATTCCGATCAGCTCCGTCCGTGATGGCGGATTTTTCGCATATTCGACGATCGTGGGTTCGATGCCCGCATTGCGGATCATCGCGAGCGTGTTGCGCGATGTGCCGCAGGCGGGATGATGGTAGATCCTGACGTCCATGTTTTGCCTCCGGTAGTTGCCTGCCTTAGCGGATTACCGCAGCTGCATGGAGGAGAAAAGCCTGAAAGCCGGCGCGGTTGACTGACCGACGGTCAGTCATTTATGTAAGGACTGCCGGTCCGATCCCGGCAGCCACCCGTTTCACCGTCCGGAGATCGTCATGAGCGCGCAGACCCTGTTGAACCAGCTGTTCCGATACAAAGCCAGCATCGACGACGAACTTCTCGACGCGCTGAACGGGCCTGGCGAGGGGGCGCCGACCGAGGCGTTTTCCTCGGCCCTTCGCGTGCTCAACCATGCCCACCTCGTCGACCGCATCTTCGCCGCCAATCTTCAGCGGCAGGGACACTCCTACGCAGCGAGCTGGAGCAGCGAGGCGCCGTCCCTGGCGCAACTGGCCTCCGACATCCGTGAAACGGACCGTTGGTATATGGATTACACCGCACGCCTAACGCCCGAGGAATTGGAGGAGGTCGTCGATTTCACCTTTACCGACGGTGGGCGCGGGCGCATGTCGCGTGAGGAAATGCTGGCCCATGTGGCGACGCATGCCGGTTATCATCGTGGTGAGGTCGCTCGCCTTCTGCCTGATATAGAGAGCACCGCTATGCGCGACGTGTTTGCGGGCTATCTCCACAGGACAGACCCCGCGCGACGCCAGTAAGGATGGATCGATTTCGCTGACGATGGCCAATTCCGTTTCAAAGCCGAGAACCAAGCCTGCCGAGGAGCGGCGTAACGAGCTCATGGTCTCGGCCGAACGGCTGTTTTTGAAGAAGGGCCTGGAGCAGACCACCATCGAAGAGATCACATCGGGGGCAGGGGTCGCCAAGGGTACCTTCTACCTGCACTTTTCCTCGAAGGCCGACGTACTGGAAGCGTTGCGCGCCCGTTTCGTGCAGGGCGTCCTTGACGGTGTCGTTGCGGCGGTCGACGGACGGAGGCAGGAAGACTGGCGCGGCAGGCTGGCGGCCTGGTCGAGGGCGTGCGCTGCCGGTTATCTCGATGCGGCCGGGTTGCATCATCTCGCCTTCGTGGCGGCGCCGCCTGCAACGCGAGAGGGGCTTTCCCGGAACATCCTAATCGACCATCTGAGCGAACTCATCACTGCCGGCACAGGCGCGAATGCCTGGGAGGTCGACGATCCCGGCTTTACGGCGGTGTTTCTGTTCAACGCCCTGCACGGCGTGGTCCATCAGCCCGGCGTCGCCGAGACATCGTCCGATCGCGCCGAATTGCTGCGCGCGATCGAGGCGCATTTCCTGCGCTCGCTGGGTTTACCTGCCGTGGGCTAAGCCGCGCCTTCTCCCCGACCTCGTCGTGAGGTGCCCCGCAGAGTAGAGGGACGAGGGCAGCCAGCGGCATCTCTTGCTTCACGTCTTATTTCTTAATCATATCTGCAAAGAAACCGAAGGTGACCCATCAGGCCGCTTCTTCGTTTCATATCCGGCCGCGCCGATTAATAATTACTCAAATCAATTGATGTACCAATTTGACCCGGGGACAGATTTTACATCAAAGGTTTGCTATGGCGTTTCTAGGTATTTCGGGGATGCAATATTCCGGGGAAATGTTTGCCGGCGCGCGCATTATTGTCGCGGAAGATTCCAATGTTTTCACCTCGATGATCAGCAAACGCCTGAAGGAGCTGTTCGACATTGATGTCGAGATCTGCCGCACCTTCGAGGACCTGCAGTTTTCCTACGACAAGTCTTCCGATCCGATCACGCTGGCGATTTCGAACATCAACCTGCCCGGCGCCGAAAACGGCGAGGCGCTGGAATATCTGGTCGATCTCTCCATCCCGACTATCGTCTTTACCGGCACCTTCCATGAGGGCATGCGCGACAAGCTGATGGCCAAGGACATCGTCGATTATATTCTCAAGGACAATATCTTCGCTGTCGACCTTCTGGCGGAATCGATCTGCCGGTTCCTGACCAATCACCGCCACCACGTGCTGATCGTCGACGACAGCGCGACGGCGCGCGCGCTGCTGTCGAGCCGGCTGAAACGTTATAATTTCCGTGTCAGCACCGCCGAGAACGGCGCCAAGGCGCTGGAGATCCTGAAGGCCAACCGCGATATCGGCCTGATGATCACCGACTACAATATGCCCGACATCGACGGCTTCGAGCTGACACGGCGAATCCGCTCCAATATCGGCTCGCACGAACTGCGCATCATCGGCGTTTCCTCTTCCTCCAACCGGCTGCTTTCGGCGCGGTTCCTGAAGGCCGGCGGCAATGATTTCATGCTGCGTCCCTTCATCGACGAGGAGTTCTACTGCCGCGTCAACCAGAACCTCGATACGCTCTTGCAAATCCAGTCGATGCGCAAGGAGCGGGCGGTTGCCTGACGATCCTTTCAGTATCGGGATCACCAGGGCGGCGATAACGGTCGCAGGCCGTTGTCGGATTTCTGCAATTGCAAGTAACGCCGACATTTGCCCCCTTCACGCGCGCAGGCCTCTCGGTTATCGTCCGCCGCGCCGGGGGGAGGGCCGAGTCGAGGCCACCGGACGCATGGGGGAATAGCGGCTGTGGCTTTTCAAGCGGATTTTCAGCGAGATGGCATTGGGCTGCGTTCCGGCGGGCTCAAAATACTTCTGGTTGAAGATTCTCGCATGTTTTCCGCCGTACTCTGCCATCGGTTCCAGACGGAGCTCGGGCTTGCGGTCAAATCCTGCTCATCGCTGAAGGCTCTTCGCGAGGAACTGGCCGAGGACGGTCACGGCTACACTATGGCCGTCGTCGATCTCAACCTGCCGGACTCGCCTTATGGCGAGGCGCTCGACTGCACGATCGAGCACGATATCCCGGCGATCGTCTTCACCGCGACATTCGATCTCAACACGCGCAACAGGATCATGGAGCGCAATGTCATCGATTACGTGCTGAAGGATAATGAATTCGCGCTCGACAATCTGGTCGCCACCGTTCGCCGCGCGATTTCCAACCGCAAGACGCGGGTGCTTGTGGTCGATGATGTCGTCTCGGTCCGCCAGGTGCTCGTCGATCTGCTGAAGGCGCAGCAATATCTCGTCATCGAGGCAAATTCCGGGCTTGAGGCGCTGGCAGCACTCGAAGCCTACAGCGATATCGAGCTCGTCGTCACCGACCACCATATGCCGGATATGAGCGGTTACGAGCTGACGCGGCGCATCCGCCATCGTTTCGGTTCGGACAGGCTGCGCGTCATCGGCGTTTCCTCCTCCAACGACCGCATGCTTTCTGCGAGCTTCCTCAAGGCTGGCGCCAGCGATTTCATCTACCGGCCCTTTGTTGCCGAGGAGTTGCAATGTCGCATCGCCAACAATGCCGAAACGCTGGCGCAGATGCGTCAGCTAAGGGCGGCGGCGGCCTGCGACTATCTCACAGGTCTCTATAACCGCCGCTACTTCTACGACAACGGCCCGAAGCTGGTGAACGAGTGCCTGCGGCTGAAAGTGCCGAGTTCCGTCGCCATTCTCGATATCGATCATTTCAAGCGGCTGAACGACACCTACGGCCATGAGATCGGCGACAAAGTGCTGAAGGCTGTTGCAAACAGGCTGTTCACGATCTTCGACGGCAGCGACAACCTTCTCTCGCGCCTCGGCGGCGAAGAATTCGCCATCCTCTTCCCGCAGATGGATTCGGCTGCGGCGACCAAACTCTGCGACGAGATCCGCTCGGACATTTCACGGCTGAAGGTCACCGCCGACGACGAGGACCTCGGCGTGACGATTTCGATCGGCATCGCCGAGATCGAGGGTTACGAAACCTTCGAAAACTACCTCAACGCCGCCGACCAGTTTCTCTACATGGCCAAGCACCGCGGCCGAAACCAGGTCTATTCCGATGCCCGAATGTCGGAAGAGGCGGCGCAGTAGAGCCGTTCGGGCGAGCCGCCGCCATTTTCAGGCGGCGGTCTCTTTCTTCAAACTCTCAGGCCGCGACCGCCTGTTGACGCGCGGTCGCCATGGTCATCTTGCGCTCGGCGCGTTCCTGCTGCGGTGAGCGGTGGTAGAGTTCGCGATAACACTTGGAGAAATGCGAGGCCGAGACGAAGCCGCAGGCGACGGCGACTTCGACGACGGGCATCGAGGATTGCACCAGCAGGTGGCGCGCACGATCGAGGCGGATTTCCAGATAATAACGGGCCGGCGAGCGGCCCATCTCCTGGCGGAACAGCCGTTCGATCTGGCGGCGGGAGAGGCCGGCGCCGTCGGCGATCTCGATCAGCGACAGCGGCTCGGCGAGATTGCCTTCCATCAGCTCGATGATCGACAGCACCTTGGCGTTCTGCACGCCGAGGCGGGCGCGCAGCGGCAGGCGCTGGCGGTCGTGCGGGTTGCGCACGCGGTCGGTCAGGTGCTGCTCGCAGATGCGGTTGACAAGGCTTTCGCCGAAATCTTCACCGACAAGGTTCAGCATCATGTCGAGCGAGGCGGTGCCGCCGGCACAGGTGTAGAGATTGCCGTCGATCTCGTAGAGGTCGGCATAGACCTCGGCCTGTGGGAAAGCTTCCGAAAAGCCCGGCAGGTTTTCCCAGTGGATGGCGCAGCGCTTGCCGTTCAGGAGGCCGGCCTGGGCAAGCACATGCGCGCCCGTACAGAGGCTGCCGACGGCAACGCCGCGATTGTAGCACTCGCGCAGCCAGGCATTGGCCGACTTGTTGTTGAACTGCTCGACATCGATGCCAGAACAGACGAGCACCATGCCCGGCCGGTTTTCACCGCCGAGATGGCGGCGCTCCTCGGCGAGTGAGGAATTGGCCTCGACGCCGATGCCGCAGGAGGAATAGACCTTCTCCCCGTCGAGGGAGGCAAGCCGCCAGGTATAGGCCTGGTAGCCGAGCATGCGATTGGCGATGCGCAAAGTGTCCACGGCCGCCGAAAAGGGCAGCATGGTGAATTGCGGTACCATAAAGAAGACCAGTGAACGCTTCTTGATCTGCATCCTGTTCATAGCGAAATCCATGCTCGAGGGGCGATGCATATTGGTTGCGCGGAATGCGTCGCGCCGATGTCCTGAAAGCGACACTGGCATGGAAAAATGCGGCCGTGAAGAGCAAATATGCGACATCGGCCACGATTTGGCCCTGTCAAACTGCCGGAATGGTCGCGGACGGAACAGAGCGCAGGCTGATGGACGACCGAAATTCAGGTTTGAAAACCGTTTGGAATGGGACTGTCGAGCCACGAAAAAGGCGGCGCTGCTGATGCAGACGCCGCCCTCATCTTGGGAAGCAATGTCGCATTCGTTATACGGTCCGGTGTTTGTTGTCGTCCGTGCTCGGCCAGCCGATGTCCTTGCGGATATCGAAGGGCATGGCTTCGATTTCACGGGCGGTCTGCCAGCGTGTCCAGGCAAGCACGAGCCTGCGGGCATAATCTGCCAGAACAAAGCGGCCTTCGCCTGATGTAAGGGTCTTACCGTGACCCCGATAGGTGAGCGTGGTCATTTTTCGGTTCCTTTCCTGAGCCGGGACATGGCCACGATGGGAGGTTCGTTCCATGTCCATGATCGTAATATGGGCCTCGGGAACTCATCATTCAAACGAATAGAGTTTATGGATAACATCAACGAGATTGAATGATCACGGCGTCTCCGCCCCGCCCCGGCGTCACATTAAGCGGAGCAAACACTGGCCTGGCAGCGAAGCCGATCCATTTGCAGCGAAGCGGATTCAAGCAACGCGAAATAGGATTTTCGGTTTGAGCAGTCGTTCCTGTCCGAATCTTCCGACATTTTCCATCGCTCTTTAACAATCGTGCGTGAGCGATCTTAACGACTGTTCGCTAAAGTCACGTCATTGCACTCAAACCTCGAGTTTTTCATGTACAAAACCTTCGCCTACGCCCTCATCGCAGCTTCCATCCCGGCCTTCGCAGACGCTGCCACGATGAAGTTTCCAAGCGATGCTCCGGTCGCGAGCATCAGCATCCCGGATAGCTGGCAACCCGAAGAGACGGAAACCGGTGTCCAGGCAACATCGTCGGACTCGGCGATCTACTTCTCCGTTGATGTGGCGGACTCCAAGTCGATGGATAAGGTCACCTCCGATGCCATCGACTTTCTCGCGAAAAGTGGCGTGACGGTCGACGTCAAAACTCAGAAGGAGACGCCGGTGACCGAAGTGAACGGCCTCCAAATGACGACGCTGGATTGGGACGGCAAGGATGCGGACGGGCCGGTGAGCGTTGGCATGGCGTTCGTATCGAGCACCGGCGAGAAAGCGCTTGTCGTTACCTACTGGGGAACGAAAGGCGACGAGGACAAGCACGATGGTGAAATTACCGACATGATGATGTCGATCAAGATGACCGAATAGGAAACAAACGAGGCCGTCGGACCGGGGAACCATGTCCGCTCCACGTCGTTGCCGTCTTGTACAGACAACGCAAAGGAGCAAACGATGATTTCCTCAGATCAGATCCGTGAACATATGGAAGTTCTGACGGCCGACGGCACCCATGTCGGAACGGTGGATCATCTCGACGGTCCCACCCGCATCAAGCTGACGAAGACCGACTCGGAGGACGGCAAGCACCACCTGATCCCGCTCGACTGGGTGGATCATGTCGACGCACACGTTCACCTGTCGAAGAACGCCAGGGATGTCCGCAGCCAGTGGGCCACCATCAATTGACGAGCGGTCGGCTGCGGCCTTTGCCGCAGCCTCCTCGCATAGGAGACCCTATGTCCAAGCAATTGAAGAAGGGCGACGCGGTGAGCTGGGATACCAGCCAGGGAAAGACCGCGGGCAGGGTGATCAGCAAGCAGAGCAGCCCGACGAAGATCAAGGGTCATAAGGTGAAGGCGTCGGCGTCTGAGCCGCAATATATCGTCGAGAGCGACAAATCGGGAAAGCGCGCTGCACACAGGCCCGACGAACTCAGCAAGCTTTGAAGCGACGATCGGCTCTAGCAACAGGAGATCGATATGCCAGCCAAATCCAAGGCACAGCAGAAGGCGGCCGGTGCCGCACTTTCGGCCAAACGCGGAGAGACGCCCAAGACGGAACTCAAGGGCGCTTCGAAGCAGATGGAGAAATCCATGAGCGAGAAGCAGCTCGAGGAATTCGCTTCGACCAAAAGAAGAGGTAAACCGGAGCACGTCTCCAAATAGGCCGGAGAATAGGGGCAGTGACGGCCGCCGTCCGGTTCATGTCGTTGTGGAATGCATCGAGAAATTCGCGACTTCGTGCAGGTCGGAGACGGCGACGAGGATCGCGCGTGCGGACGCGTCGGGATCTTTTGCCAGCCAGCGCAATTCGAACGTCACCCCGATGCGGCCATCCCCGGTCTGTCCCAGCGAAACGAACAATGCGCTGCATTCAAGAGATCCCAGCACATCCGACAGGTCGGGAATATCGGCAGTCGAGCCGTAGATGACGAGCGTCGCCTTGCGTTCGCAGCGCAGCCAGGTGTCCAGGCGTTTCAGCGGCGACAGCACGATGAAGGCAACCACGGTCGCCACCGTCCCGGTGACGATCTGGCCGCCGCCGAAGCAGAGGCCGACGACGGTCATGAACCATAGGGTTGCCGCCGTCGTAACGCCGGTCATCATGTCGCCGCGCCTGAGGATCGCTCCGCCGCCGATGAAGCCGACGCCGGTCAGGACGCCGAGGGGAAAGCGCAGCACGTCCATCTGTGTGAAAAAACTCAGCGTTTTTCCATAGGTCGATAGAAGGAGGTTCGCCTGGACCATCGCAATGCAGGCGGCAAGCGCCACCAGGATCGTGGTCCTGAAGCCGGCGGCGTGGCCGCCGCGCTCGCGATCGAGGCCGATGAGACCGCCAGCAATCACGGTGAGCATGATGCGTGCGCCGATCTCCCACCAGCTCGGCGTCAGCGGCATGGCGTCGGTCAGGAGCGAAGGCATGTCTGGCTCCAGACTTTATTTCGGCCTTTCTGCTGCGTGCCAGGCATTCGATCCTCCTCAGCCTCGATGTGTCCCGGGTCTAAAACGCCACGCAGCGCCGGACGTTCCCGTTGCCGGCATCAGCGCCGACAGGCCGAGATTGGCGGTTCGGCCGCAGCCGGTGTATGGTTGATTTCAAATAGCGGCGGTTTGCCCGTCAGCGATAGGCGCGTTGCGCCCAGAACGGAGTATGGAATTGGCCGTCGCCTTCACCAAGGAAGAGAGTTTCGAAACCGCTTCGGAAACCCTGTTGCCCGACCGTCCGGTTTCGCCGCATCTGAACCTTGTCACGGAAGCGGGGTTGAGGGCTCTGGAATTGCAGTTCCAGCAGGCCCGCGAGGCCTATGATGCGGCGAATACGATCGACGATGTGAACGAACGGCGGCGGCAGGCGGCAGGCCCCTTGCGCGACCTGCGCTACCTCAAGGCAAGGCTGCGCACTGCCCAGCTCATGGCTGATGCATCATCAACCGACACTGTCGCCTTCGGCAGCACGGTGACCTTCCGCCGCGACGACGGGCGGGTGCAGACCTATCGGATCGTCGGCGAGGACGAAGCCGATCCCAAGGCCGGATCGATTTCCTATGTCTCCCCGGTGGCGCGATTGCTGATGGGCAAAGCGGTCGGCGATATGGCGGAAACGGGTGGCCAGGAGCTGGAGATCATCGCTATCGCGTAGGACGCGATACTCAAAGCGGCGTCGAGGTCGGCGCCGCGCCATGATTGTTATAAAACGGTACTAAGTAGTACTTTATTTATCGGGCATTTACCATTCGTGGCCTAGGAGATGACATTCCATCATCGAAAGTCCTTGTCATGGTCAGCGCAATTTCCAGTTCTGCATCCGCCATTTTAAGTTCAGCCGCTTCAACCTCGTCCTCCAGTTCGTCGGACCAGCTCGCTTCTCTCGAGGCCCAGCTTGCCGAAAAGCAGGCAGCTCTGTCGCAAACGCAGGACGAGAAAGAGAAGGCCACGATCGAGAAATCCATCGAGACGCTGGAAGCCAAGATTGCCAAGCTCGAAGCATCCGAGAGCAGCCAAGCCGAGGCGTCGGCTTCGAAGCCGGCGGCGGCTCCAAAGGAACTCTCCGGCGAGAGCGAGCGTATCGGCACGAAGAATTTCGACGAAAGCAGCGAATTCGGTAGCCGCACCGCTTACGTTTGATCGCTTCGGACGACGCGAAGGCCCTCGATCGAGCCGTACCCGCCTGAGAGGGCGTCTGCATAACATTCAGAGACGGCGCTGTGCCACCGTGACGATTTCGCGCGTCAGCTCTGCCAGGCGATCGGCGGCGAGACGGTTTATCTGCCAATAGAGCGGAACATCGAGCGGCGTGTCGGGAACCAGTTCCACCAAGCGTCCCGATGCCAGATGTTCGCGGGTCAACTGGATCGGATTCATTCCCCAGCACATGCCGGAAAGGCTTGCCTCGACGAAACTTTGCGGTGAGGGCAGCCAGTGGGTGGGGTAATCGACATCCCGCCCGAACGTTCTGCGTATCCAGTTGCTCTGCAGCCTGTCCTTCTGATTGAAGGTGAGGGCGGGAGCGTTGCCAATCGCCTCGGCGGTCACCCCTTGGGGAAAGTGGCGGGCGACGAAGTCTGGCGTGGCGGTGGCGTGATAACGCAGAACCCCAAGCGCAAAACGCCTGCACCCCCGGATCGGCTTTTCCAGGCTGGTGACGGCGGCGATCACCCGCCCGCGCTGCAGCCACTCGGCGGTATGGTCCTGGTCGTCGACGGCGATATTCAGCAGATAGGAAGAGTTCTTGGCGAAACTCGACATGGCCTCCACAAACCATGTCCCGAGACTGTCGGCATTAGTCGCGATCTGAAGCGTCACCCTTTGGCGTGGTTCGTCGGGGTCGACGAGAGCCGGCAGTTGCCCGAAGAGTTCTGCCTCCAGCATGCCGACATTCTCCATGTGGCGGCAGAGCCATTCTCCTTTTTCAGTCGCCGTGCACGGGGTGCCTCTGACGATCAGGACGGTGCCGAGACGCTCTTCGAGCTGCTTCACCCGCTGCGAAATGGCCGAAGGTGTTACGTTCAGCGCGGTTGCAGCTCTTTCGAAGCTGCCCGTTTGGACAATGGTTGCGACGGCGCGGAGAGCGGAATAGTCGAGCATGGATTAGTTTCGCTTAATTGGGATAATTCAGATTAACTAGCCTAATTCGGCGAATGGCAATACCTCAACCTCCACCGAAGTGAGGGACGCTCGCCGAAACGATGAGTTTTTCGATTTATGTCACGGGCCTGATGATGGGCCTCAGCCTGATTGTCGCCATCGGCGCACAAAACGCCTTCATTCTTCGCCAGGGCCTGCGCAACGAACATGTCTTCGCCATCTGCCTCGCATGCGCCTTGTCGGATGCCGCGCTGATCGTGCTCGGCGTCACCAGCCTGCAGCAGATCGCCAGGCTGCTGCCCTGGCTCGATCCGCTCATGCGTTATGGCGGAGCCGCCTTTCTTGCCTGGTACGGCGCCAAGAGCCTTTACTCCGCCTTGCGGTCATCCGCTGCTCTCACGGCGACGGAGACCAAAACGGCGAGTTTCCGGCAGACGCTCGCGACCTGCCTCGCGCTTACCTGGCTCAATCCGCATGTCTATCTCGATACGGTCGTGCTGCTCGGCACGATCTCGACGCGTTATCCGGGGCAGCAGGCATCGTTTGCCGCCGGCGCGGTGACGGGCTCTTTCCTGTTTTTCTTTTCGCTCGGATATGGCGCGGCATGGCTGCGGCCGATCTTCTCGAAACCTTCGTTCTGGCGGATGCTGGAAACGCTCGTCGCTTTCACCATGTGGGTCATCGCGTTCAAGCTGCTGGGCGGGATGTGATCGCCTATGAGCTGAAATCCTGACAACCGCCGGGCCGCACATTATGCGCGGCCCGATGATTCCACGATCCTCAGAACCCTCTTCGGGCCGGCGGCGCTGCTCAGAAGGGGCAGCTCCATTTCACGCTGGCAATCGGCCAGCAGGTGCGATGGAAATCGCTTCAATTCCCGCAGTGCATGTTCGCGGTTCACGTCTCTGCGCCAGCGCGACTTGAATGCGGAGAGGGCTTGTAGGATATTCCAGGTGCTTGTTTGCGCCATGTCGAGCCTCCTTTGCTGCATCGGTTTCCGATAGCCAGACTATGCGAGGCGATTGACATTCAATCAAACAAAATGATATGCGGTTATAAATCAGAAAAATTGAAAGATGCGACGATGAGCCTTCCCTTTCGCCGTCCCATTCCTTTGCTTGACAACGATGTGCTGCGCACCTTCGTCGCCATCGCCGAAACCGGCAATTTTTCCACCGCCGCTGAAGCGGTCTTCCGCACGCCGTCGGCGGTTTCCATGCAGATCAAGAAGCTCGAGGAACAGCTCGGCGCCACGCTGTTTTTGCGTGACGCCCGCTCGGTATCGCTGACGCGGCATGGCGAGATGCTGCTCTCTTACGCCCGCAACATCCTGGCGCTTTCGAACGAGGCGGTGTCACGCTTTATCATGCCGGAACTAACAGGTGTCGTCAGGCTCGGCGCGCCGGAGGATATCGGCGAACGGCTGCTGCCGAGAATTCTGAAGAGCTTTGCCGAAAGCTATCCCGGCATCATGGTCGACGTGACGATCGACATGAGCGTCGGGTTGAAGAAGCGCATGGAGGAACAGCGGCTCGACCTGGCGCTGATCAACTGCGCGACGCGGCCCTTCCCGACCGGCGGCGAGGTGGTATTCCGCGAGCGGCTGGTCTGGGCCGGCGCCCGCTGCGGCTCGGCGCATCGGCGCGATCCCTTGCCGATCTCGATCTGGGAAGACGGCTGCATCTGGCGGCAGGAGGCGCTCTCCCAACTCGAACGCAACAAGCGGCCTTATCGGGTCGCCTATCTCAGCGGCCATACGATGGCGCAGCGCGCCGCCGTGCTCTCCGATCTCGCTATTGCGCCGCTGCCGCTCTCCTATGTCAGCGAGGACATGACGATCCTCGGCCTGCAGGAAGGGCTGCCGGAGCTCGGCTCCTTCGATATCCGCCTGCTCACAGCCTCGCAGATGTCGGGGCCGATCGAGACGGTGGCCGACAGCATTCGCGGCGCTTTTGCCGAAAGAGCGAAGGCGGTCGCCGCCTGAGCATGTCTTTCAGCCGTTGAACCTTTTGCTCCCTTGTGCGTTATCGGCGCGGATGGCATGAGTGCTATTCGGGGTTGATTTCAAACAAGGATATTCGAAATGACGACAACGGCCAAAATTGCCGCAGCCTTTATGGTTCTTCTTGCTCTTTCCTCCTGCGGCAACACGATCCGCGGCATGGGAAAAGATACGGCGAACGCCGTCAACGCGACTCAGGACGCCGGCCGCTCGGTCGACCGGGCTGCGAAGAAGTGATCGGCTGAAAAGTTTGTCGGCTGATCCAGGTCATCTTGGCCGGGTCCGGACCACCCTACCGGGTGGCCGGGGGATAAGCTTTTTCGAGGCCACCGGATCGGCTGAGGCCGGTCCGGACGGCTTGATAGGCGGGATGCTGGCTGGAACGGGCAGTTTCCATCAGCCTGATCTGCAAACGGTCGGGCGCTACGGTCCCCAGCCACAGTCCGAGATTTTCGAGTTTCAGCGAGTTCAGCAATCGCGACCCGGCGGCCAGATCGAGATGGCGGCGCAGGCCTTCCAACAGATTGTCGTCCTGAGCGGCGTTTTCCATGAGCAGCGCCAAGTATGACTTGTCGGCCTCCGACAGCGTAGCAAGCTTTTCCGCAACGGTATCGCGGTCGGGAAAGGGAACATTGCCAGTCATGTCGAATCGTCCGGTCGTTGATCGTCTCCTGACGTTATAAGCTCGCCTTGACCTTCTCGGCTATATCGGCCGGCACCCATTTCATCCACAGACCCTCGTAATTGCGAAGGAAATAGATCGCGGCATCCTCGTTGCTCTCGCGGTTTTCGTCCTGCCAGGCGAGCACCTGATTGATCGTCCCATTGTCCCATTTGCGGGTTTTGAGATAGGTGGTGACAGGCCCGGCACGGCTGGCGAAGGACCTCGTCATCAATGTGAAGGCGCGCGAGACCGGGTAGGAATTGAGCTGCGGCCTGCTGCAGCCGGCAACCGCCGTACAGCGGTCCCATTCGGTCTTGTCGTGACCGACGCCGAAGCTCAGCCGCGTCATGTCGTATTTGCCGAGGATGGCGGTCGGCGCCCAGTAATAACCGAGCCAGCCGACCTTGTTGTCGAAGGCGCGGGCAATCGAGGCGTCGAGTTGCTCGGGGCTGCCTGTCTCGACCAGCTCGAAGCTCTTCTTGTCCGCGGCAAGCGCCTTGAACAGATTGGTGGTCGATATCTGGCAGCTCCAATCGGCGGGGCAATTGTAGACCGCGCCCTTCGACGCATCGTCCTCGGCCGGGAAGAGTTCGGGATGTCTCAGCGCATCCTCGACCGAACGGATGTCGGGGTGGGCGTCGGCGATGAATTTCGGGATCCACCAACCTTCGACCGCGCCGTCGGCCAGGATTTCGGCCCCCTGCACCAGCCGGCCGCTGTTGACGGCCTGATCGAGCAGGGACCGGACGGAATTGATCCAATATTCCGAGGCGACGTCGGGTGTGCCTTTCTCGTTCATCGAAGCGAAGGTCGGCAGGGTGTCGCCGTCGACGATGGTAACGGAGCAGCCGTAGCCCTTTTCCAGGATGATCTTGTCGAAATTTGCCGCGATCCCTGCCGAGGCCCATTTCATCTCGGCGATCGAAACCTTGCCGCACTCTGCGGCTTCGGCCGGCGCGATGGTAGAAAGAGCCGCGGCAAAGACGGCCATCATCAGATACGTCTTCATCGTCATTCCCCGAATTCTTAGGCGGACGCGCGGCCGGATTTGAAATCCACCGACAAAGCTCTCCGGCGGGTCGTCGCAGGCGATGGTCAACAATGGCGCATTTTGGCGAAGCCTACGCGTTCGCTCGCAGAAATCAACCGTCTTCTGCTCATGGTTGCGTATCTAAATAATTGAATTCGAAGAATTTATATCAATATCCCAAAAATGGCGCCCGCGGGTCAAACGTACGCCCTTGGCGATCGTCAGTGGATATTCGACAGAAATTTCGGCAAGAATGTCAAAAAAAGTCGAAATTAACATTTGCGTAAGTCTTCAATAACTCTCCGGTAAGAATGTGCCGTTATCAGTTGGGTCGTGGCGGCAATGACCGCTGCTTCTTCGGTTCAGGTAGTGCGTACTGGAGAAAGCGAGCTTTGCCGTGTAGGGGCGAAGACGCCTGAGTTTCGGCAAACCGCGCAGAGCCAAGGCAATGCGCGGTTTTCGCGTTTCTGTGCGGCGCCAGACCCGGACCAAGCCTTGACCCGGTATAACAGCTCATTGTAGGCCTCGCCTCAGCGAAAGGCGGCCACCATGGCAAGAGCGATCATGCTGCAGGGAACCGGCTCGGATGTCGGCAAGACGGTGCTGGTCGCGGGCCTCTGCCGGCTGGCGGCCAATCGCGGGCTCACCGTCCGACCCTTCAAGCCGCAGAACATGTCGAACAATGCCGCTGTTGCCGACGATGGCGGCGAGATCGGCCGGGCGCAGTGGCTGCAGTCGCTGGCTGCGCGCACGCCCTCTTCGGTGCACATGAACCCGGTGCTGCTCAAGCCGCAATCGGAAAACGGCAGCCAGATCATCGTGCAGGGCAGGGTGTTCGGCCAGGCCAAGGGGCGCGACTATCAGCGGTTGAAGCCGCAACTGCTCGGCGCCGTGCTCGAAAGCTTCGAGACGGTGGCCGCCGGTGCCGATCTCGTCATCGTCGAGGGTGCGGGATCGCCGGCCGAAATCAATCTCCGGCCCGGCGATATTGCCAATATGGGTTTTGCGACGCGGGCCGGCGTGCCTGTCGTGCTCGTCGGCGATATCGACCGCGGCGGCGTCATCGCCTCGCTGGTGGGCACGCACGCGATTCTCGCCGACGAGGACCGGGCGATGATTGCGGGCTACATCATCAACAAGTTCCGCGGCGACGTCTCGCTGTTTGACGACGGCATCCACGCCATCGAAGGTTTTACCGGCTGGCCCTGCTTCGGCGTCGTGCCTTGGCTGCAGGGCGCTGCGCGTCTGCCGGCCGAAGATTCGGTCGTGCTCGAACGACTGGCGAGGGGCGGAGCGGGCGCGCTGAAGATCGCCGTGCCGGTGCTGCCGCGCATCGCCAATTTCGACGATCTCGACCCGCTGCGAACGGAGCCGGATGTCGAGTTGGTCTTCGTGCGATCGGGCGAGCGACTGCCCACCGATGCCGGCCTCGTCGTTCTTCCCGGCTCGAAATCGACGATCTCCGATCTCGCGGATTTCAGGGCTGAAGGCTGGGACCGCGATCTCCAGGCGCATGTCAGGCGCGGCGGCCGGGTAATCGGCATCTGCGGTGGCTACCAGATGCTCGGTCGCATGGTCCACGATCCGCTCGGCATAGAGGGCGGGACACTCGAGACGCCGGGGCTGGCGCTTCTTGACGTCGAGACCGAGATGGCGCCTGAGAAAACCGTGCGCAACAGCAATGCACGGTCGACCGAATATGACGCGCCGCTTGCCGGCTACCAGATCCATCTCGGCATCACCCGCGGCCCGGATTGCGACAGGCCCTCGGCGATCGTCGATGGCGCGCCCGACGGGGCGCTGTCGGCCGACGGCCGGATCATGGGCACCTATCTGCACGGGCTCTTCGGCAGCGATGCCTATCGCGCCCGGCTGCTTCAAAGCTTTGGGCTCTCGGGTGAGCGGAGGAATTACCGCGACTTCGTCGAGCAGGCGCTCGACGAGGTCGCCGGGGAATTGGAACGTCACCTCGATCCCCGCTGGCTCGCCAGCCTGATTGGCTAGGACGTTTGCGTCATGCAAGGGGCGCGGCTTGCTCCTTCTGCCTCTCGTTGGGAGGGCGGAGGCTGGGTCGATGACGCGGGCAGGGACCTGCGATCATCAGCCGTTTTTCTGCTCTTGCCAAATTAGTTGACTGAGTCCATTAATTCTCGCGACGAAACCAATTCAGAGCCATGAAACCATGAGCATATTGGATCGATTTTCACTGGCGGGTCAGGTGGCGCTGGTGACCGGCGGCGGCCGTGGTCTGGGCTTCGAGATGGCGCGCATCCTGGCCGAGGCAGGCGCGCATGTCATTATCACCGGGCGAACGGCGGCGACTTTGGAAGGCGCGGTCAGGAGCATCCGGTCTGCGGGTGGCTCGGCGGAGGCCGCCGTATTCGACGTCACCGATCGCGAGGCCCAGCGTGCTGTGATGGCCGATATCGACAAGATCCACGGCCGGCTCGATATTCTGATCAACAATGTCGGCGCCCGCGACAGGCGGCCGCTGGCCGAATTCGATGATGAGGCCATTATCGAGTTGCTGCGTACCGATCTGGCTGCGGCAATGACGCTTTCGCGCGATGCCGCCGTGCTGATGAAGCGGCGCAGTTACGGCCGCCTGATTGCCGTGACCTCGATCAGCGGCCATGTCGTCATGCCCGGTGACTGCGTTTATCCGGCAGCCAAGCAGGGCCTGACCGGTCTGATGCGCGGCATGGCGGTGGAATTCGGCCCGCATGGCATCACCAGCAACGCGATTGCGCCCGGCTGGTTTGCCACCGAGACGAACGCGGCAATGGCTGCGAACGACGAGCTGATGCCGTTCGTGCGCCAGCGCATCCCCGTCCAGCGCTGGGGACGTCCGGACGAGATTGCCGGCGCGGCGCTGTTTCTTGCCAGCGCTGCCGCCTCTTTCGTCAACGGCCACGTATTGACCGTCGATGGCGGCATGACCGTCAGGATGTGAATGCGGATACCGCAGGCGGGGGCGCGGCCCGCATTTCTCAGGCATTCTCCGTTGCGTCGAGCCCGCAGTCCAGGGAGGCCTGCTGAGCAGGCTTCTCATCGCCAATGGCTGGCAATATCGGCCCGGTGCGGCTATCCATTGATTTGGCGGCGAGCGGGTCGGCATCGCCGCCCATTTGCCCGATTTCCCATCATAACATCGCGCCTGATCATGTGGAGGTTCCAACATTAACAATCATATTCAGTGGCTTATAGAGCAGGGAATCACCAGCGAGCATATTGGTGACCTCGTCGCCGGCCTGTGCGACCGCCTGATTGCGGAGGGTTTTCCGATCTGGCGGGCGAGCATCCGAATGCCGTCCATCCATCCGATGTATCGCGGCGTCGCGGCCAATTTCGTCCGGGGCGGGGTCACGACCATCGAAACCGCCGGACATGGTATTGAGACGGAGCGCAATTTCGAGAAGACGCCGATATTTTACCTTTTGAACCGCGGTGAGAAAACGGGGCGATGGAACCTGGCGAATGGCGAGGGTCTCCACTATGCCGAGCTTGGCGAATTGGCGCTGGCCGGCGGCACGTACCACGTCATCAATCTTTGCGAATTCCCGAAGGAGGTGGCGCTGCGCGGGCTCGGTTTTTCTCTGACCAGCGACGCGCCCGGCGGATTTTCCGATGATCAGCTGGCAATCGTCGACGAGCTGTTGCCGGCGCTGGGACTGGCGGCCTACCGGGTGGCGGTATCGAAGACCGCGACCGATATTCTCGCTGTCTATACCGGCGCCAGGACCAGCGCGCGCATTCTTGCCGGCGAAACCCGCAGGGGCATGGGTGGTTCCATCGATGCCGCCATCCTGCTTGCCGACCTGCGCAATTTTACCGCCCTGACCGAGGTCTATCAGCCGGGCGAGATCGTCGAGTTTCTCAACGAGCATTTCGAGCTGATCGACCGGCATGTCGAGGAAAATTCCGGCGAGATTCTCAAGTTCATGGGCGATAGCGTATTGGCGATCTTTCCCACGAACGCCGAGGATCCGCAAAAGGCCTGCAAGGCGGCGTTGGCTTCTGCGCAGAATCTACTGAGGGCAAACGAAGCGCTCAATCGCGAGCGGACGCTGAACGGTGGCCCCGATATCGGCATCGATGTCGTGCTGCATCTCGGTGAGGTTTTCTACGGAAATGTCGGCGCTCACGGCAGGCTCGATTTCACGGTGATCGGCAGGGCGGTCAACGAAGCCTCTCGGCTGGAAAAGCTTTGCGGAACGCTGGAACAAGACCTGCTGCTCTCGGAGAGCTTCGCGGCAACCTGCGCCGTTCCCTGCGACTATCTCGGCTCGTTCGAATTGCGCGGCGTTTCGAAGAAGGCCGACGTCTTCCGGCTCGCCGACGCTGCCTCGTAGACTTGCTCAAATCTCGCCGGAAACCTCACGGCGGCGGCGGTCGAGTTCTTCGCTGTAGCGGCGCAGCGTGTGGCTTTCGCTGAGTTGGCCGATGACCTTGCGTTCGATAAGGTTGTTGACGACGGCGAGCGCTTCGCTTTCGCTCTTGTCGAAGATCGCCGCCGCCTGCCGCGCGTTCATCTGCGGCTGCAGGAAATCGTTGCGGTAGCGGATGAAATCGGCAAGCGTCGCAGCCTCGTCCTGGGCGTCGGTCGGATTGGCGTAGATCTCCGGTACCAGCACGAGGCCGGCATATTTGTCGCTCTCTTCGACGAGGATGACGCGCTGGGTCGAACCGATCGGGAAGGCCCTCTTGAATTCCTCCAGCGAGATGTCGGCCCTTGCCGTCTTGACGTCGGCGCGCATCAGCTTGTTCACAGTCAGGTTGCGGATCCAGCCGACGTCATGGGCGCTGCGGATGCTTTCGCCGCGCAGGTGGAAGCGCCATGTGGCGAAGGAGTAGCCGAAGGTCGAGCGCACGACGAGCGAAGAGGTGATGACGGCGGCGAGCACCAGCGCCGTGATCGGGAAATCGCCGGTGATTTCGAGCGCCAGGAAGGTCATCGTCAGCGGCCCGCCGATGACGGCGACGGCAAGCGAACTCATGCCGACCACGGCATAGATCGCAGGCGTCAACGTCGCATCGGCGAAATAGGGGCCGCAATAGGCAAAGAGCTTGCCGAGCAGGGCGCCCATGAACAGCGAGGCGAAGAACAGGCCGCCCCTGAAACCGGAGCCGATCGAGATAGCAGAGGCCAGCGATTTCAACAGAAAGAGGCCGATCAGCGCCGGGATCGCCACCTCGCGGGAGAGATTGAGATGCAGGGCGCCGTGGCCGGCCGAGAGCACCTGCGGTGAGATCATCGCCAGAAGGCCGACGATGATGCCGCCGAGCGCCGGGCGGAAGGGCGGAGCGATGGAGCTCTTGCGCGCCAGTTCCTCGATGAAGGCGACGCCCTGCATGATGAGGATGCCGACGCCGGCGCAGAAGACGCCGAGCAGCAGCGCCGGGACGTAGTCGGCCGGCACGACCGAACCGAAGCTGCCGATATCGATGGTGAAATCGCCCTCGGCAAGCAGTCTTGCGACGAGCGTGGACACGAGGGCGGAGGTGACGACCGGCGTCAGCGACACGATCGTATACGTGCCGATGATCAGCTCGAAGGCATAGAAGGCGCCGGTCAGCGGCGCGTTGAAGGCGGCGGCGATGGCGCCCGCCGCGCCACAGCCGACGAGCACGCGCAGGTCCGAGCGACGAAGCTGCAGCTTCAGACCGAATTTCGAGGCGAGGCCGGCGGCAAGCTGGGTATAGCCGGCCTCCAGCCCGACGGAGGCGCCGAAACCGTTGGAGATCAGGTTCTGCACGGCAACGATGATGCTGTCGGTCAAGGACAGGCGGCCGCCGTGCAGCGCATTGGCCTCGATCGGATCGACCATCGGCTTCTTGCGTCGCTTCGCCAAGACGAAAAGCAGCAGCCCGAGCAGGATGCCGCCGGCGACGGGGGCAGCGAGCAGAAGCAGCTTGTCGTCGATGGCAGACGAGCTCAGCCTTTCATCGTCTGATATGCCGAAGATCAGCTGGTGCAATTCACTGGAGACGAAGCTCATCCCGGTAACGGCAAGCCCCGAGGCGATGCCGACGATGGCGCCCGCGAGCGACAGGCCGACCTCGCTGCGGCGGGTCAGCGCACGCAGCCGCTCCAGATCAAAGAAAACACGCAGCGCGCGCAGACGGCGCCGATCCAATTTCATAAGCATGGCTAGACAACTAGGCGGGGGGAAGCCCGGTCAAGGGCGGTGGCGCAGTCCGCTTGCCGTGCAATTGCGGCGAAAAGCCGGCGCGAGGGTCAAATATTTATGACGTAAGCCTCTGATAAAAGACGATATTTCTGGTGGAGTAAGTCGTGTTAGGGTGGGCATGCCACCTTACCGGTGGTTTGCCGGCCGCCAAGGCTGGTTGACTTCCCCCCCGGGCTTGCCTAACCATCCGTCAACGGATGGTCTCCTGACCATCCCACGCGGATGGTCATCTGACCATCCTCGGACATAACGGATGGTTCCGGATCGGTGTAGCGCCCTTCCGGATGAAAAGGGAATGTGACGGGGCGGACCCAAGCCGGGCGCCTTCATCACAGCCGACCCCGCGACTGTAGAGCGGTCAGGGTCTTCCATCCGGCATCGAGCGCTTCCGGCCGACCCTTGCAATGGTGCAGGCGGGCCGGATGGGCGACATGCCGGAAAAGCCACTGGACATGCATGGTGATCAACCGGGGTCGGACGTCTCTATTTCTACGAATCGTCCACCTCTTCGCCAATGCAGCCGGGAAGGCGAGGCAGATCCGCTGGCACGATCAGGGGCGACCGGTTTCCGGTCCGCCCCGATCGAGGCCGAAACCCGCGAGCCAGGAGACCTGCCATTCGTGCCGGGCGAGAAGCCCACCCTTGGGCAAGAGTCCCGCTGCCAGCACGGAGGTTGTTTTGGCTGAACGATTGAATTCGGCGCGGCCTGGTGCGGCGCGATGGAATTTCCCCTTCTCCCCAGCGGGGAGAAGGTGGCCCGAAGGGTCGGATGAGGGGGCCGCGCGGCATCTCCGTCCTTTTGCCTTTCACTTGCGCTCAGTGCACTCGCGGCTTCGCCGCTCACCCCCTCAACCGCCTGCCGGCACCTTCTCCCCGCTGGGGAGAAGAGGGATGTGGCGCCGCTTTGCCCTCTCTCCGAGGGTCGTTTCGGCATGACCGCCACCTTCATCCTCGGCGGCGCACGCTCCGGCAAATCCCGTTTCGCCGAAAACCTCGTCACGGCAACCGGCCTCGAGCGCCACTACATCGCGACCGGGCGGGCATGGGACGACGAGATGCAGGCGCGCATTGCCCAGCACAGAGCCGACCGCGGCCCCTCCTGGACCACGCATGAGGAGCCGCTCGATCTCATCGGCAAGCTTACTGCCATCGACGGCGAGGGGCGTATCGTGCTGATCGACTGCCTGACGCTCTGGGTCACCAATCTGATGATGGAGGAGCGGGATATGACAGCGGAGTTTACGGCGCTCGCCGATTTCCTGCCTGGCGCGAAGGCGCGGCTCGTTTTCGTTTCCAACGAGGTCGGCCTCGGCATCGTGCCTGAGAACCGCATGGCGCGGGATTTTCGCGATCATGCCGGCCGGCTGCACCAATCGATCGCGGCGAAGGCCGCCGAAGTCTATTTTATCGCGGCAGGCCTGCCGCTGAAAATGAAGGGTTAAATCCATGAACCAGCAGAAGATTCCCGCAACCGTCATCACCGGCTTCCTCGGCGCCGGCAAGACGACGATGATCCGCAACCTGCTCACCAATGCCGGGGGCAAGAAGATTGCGCTCATCATCAACGAGTTCGGCGATCTCGGCGTCGATGGCGAGGTGCTGAAAGGCTGCGGCGCCGAGAACTGCACCGAGGACGATATCATCGAGCTCACCAATGGCTGCATCTGCTGCACCGTTGCCGACGATTTCATTCCGACGATGACGAAGCTTCTGGAACGGGAGCAGCGGCCCGACCATATCGTCATCGAAACCTCGGGGCTTGCCTTGCCGCAGCCGCTGGTGGCCGCCTTCAACTGGCCCGACATTCGCACCCAGGTGACCGTCGACGGCGTCGTCACGGTGGTGGACAGCGCGGCTGTTGCCGCCGGCCGCTTCGCCGACGACCATGATGCCGTCGATGCGCGGCGCGCCGAGGATGAATCGCTCGATCACGAAAGCCCGATCGAGGAACTGTTCGAGGATCAGCTCACTTGCGCCGATCTCATCGTGCTCAACAAAACAGACCTGATCGATGTTGCCGGTCTTGGCCGCGTGCGTGACGAAGTCGCTTCTCGCACCGCGCGCAAGCCGGTGATGATCGAGGCGAAAAACGGCGAAGTGCCGGCCGGCATCCTGCTCGGCCTCGGCATCGGCACGGAGGATGATATCGCCAACCGCAAGTCGCATCACGAGCTGGAGCATGAGGACGGCGCGCCGCACGATCACGATGAATTCGACAGCTTCGTCGTCGAGCTCGGCGCCGTTGCTGACCCAGCCGCTTTCGTCGAGGCGCTGAAGACGATCATCTCAACCCATGACGTGCTGCGCCTCAAGGGCTTCGTCGATGTTTCGGGCAAGCCGATGCGCCTGCAGCTCCAGGCGGTCGGCAGCCGCATCGACCATTATTTCGACCGCGCCTGGGGCCCGGGCGAAACGCGCGCCACGCGCCTCGTCGTCATCGGCCTGCACGAAATGGATGAGGGTGCCGTGAGGGCGGCGATCGAGGCGCTGGCGTAAACCCATGCATCTGCTTCTGGCCCAACAGGGAACGATCAGCGACGGCGAGGAGGCGATCGACCTCGGGCAGACGCCGGGCGATATCCTGTTCCTCTCGGCTGCCGACAGCGAGCTCGCGGCGATCGCCGCGGCTCATGCCGGCGGGGCGATCGGCCATACGTTAAGGCTCGCCAGCCTGATGAGCCTGAAGCATCCGATGTCTGTCGATACCTATGTCGAGCGCACGGCGCGCCACGCCAAGCTGATCATCGTGCGGGCGCTCGGCGGGGCGAGCTATTTCCACTATGCGCTGGAGGCGCTGCATGCGGCGGCTGCACGCAATGGTGCGTTGATTGCCGTGCTGCCGGGCGATGCCAGGCCGGATGCCGGGCTGGTTCCTTTCTCCAATATTGACGTCGAGGATATCAACGCGCTTTGGGCCTACCTGATCGAGGGCGGGGATGCCAATGCGCGGAATTTTCTTGCCTATGCGTCGGCGATCCTGGCCGGGGCGGACAAGCCGGCGCCGGCCGCGCCGTTGATGAAGGCGGGGATCTGGTGGCCGGGGCGGGGGCTTGTCGGGGTTGAGGAGTGGCGGCGGGTTGCCGGTTCTCACCTAGCGCCAACGTCGTCCGTCGCGCCTGCGATACCCCCCTCTGTCCTGCCGGACATCTCCCCCACAAGGGGGGAGATTGGATCGGCGCGGCGGTTTCCCCAAACAACTGATGTGGAATTGAGCTCTAACACCTTGCCGATCTCCCTCCTTGTGGGGGAGATGTCCGGCAGGACAGAGGGGGGTGCCTCAAGCTCGACGGAGAAGGTGGGATTCGAACCTACGGTTTCCCCCACAGTCGCCATCGCCTTCTACCGCGCCCTGGTGCAGAGCGGCGAAACTCGCCCCGTCGAAGCCCTGATCGAGGCCCTGCAGGCGCAAGGCATGCGTCCGCTGCCGGTCTTTGCCTACAGCCTCAAGGATCCCGTCTCAAGGGGCATCATTGAAGCCATCTTCGCCGATCTCAAGCCCCAGGTCGTCATCAACACCACAGGCTTTGCCGTTTCCGCCCCCGGCGCCGATCGAGAGCCGACCGTGCTGGAAGCCAACGATGCCATCGTGCTGCAGGCGGTCTTTTCCGCCTCGTCGCGAGAGGCATGGGCCGCCTCGTCGCAGGGGCTTTCTGCTCGCGATCTCGGCATGAATGTGGCGTTGCCGGAGGTGGATGGCCGCGTGCTGTCGCGCGCGGTCTCCTTCAAGACGGCGGCGCGCTACGATGCAGCTGTCGAGACCAACATCGTTTCCAGCCAGGCCGATGCCGGTCGGGTGCGGTATGCGGCAACCCTTGCCGCCAATTGGGCGCGGCTGCGCGGGACGCCGGCACGGAACCGGCGTATTGCGCTGGTGATGGCGAATTACCCGAACCGCGACGGCCGGCTCGGCAACGGGGTCGGCCTGGATACGCCGGCCGGCACTGTCGAGGTGCTTCGCGCGATGGAAGCCGCGGCTTATCCGGCCGCCGATATTCCAGCCGATGGCGACGCGCTGATCCGGCATCTGATGGAGGGGCCGACCAATTCGGGGCATGACGGCAAAGTCATCCGCGAGACGCTTTCCCTGAGTCGCTACAACAGCTTCTTCAATTCTCTTCCCAATCAGATTCAGGATGAAGTGAGGGCCCGCTGGGGGGATCCCGAGAACGATCCGTATTTTCGCGCGGGCGTCTTCGCTCTGCCTTTCGCCCGCTTCGGCGGGGTCCTCGTCGGCATTCAGCCGGCGCGCGGCTACAATATCGACCCGAAGGAAAGTTATCATTCACCGGATCTCGTGCCGCCGCACGGTTATCTCGCCTTCTATGCTTTTCTGCGCCACGAGTTCGGCGCCGATGCCGTCATTCACATGGGCAAACACGGCAATCTCGAATGGTTGCCGGGCAAGGCGCTGGCGCTGTCGGAGACATGTTATCCCGAGGCGATCCTTGGGCCGCTGCCGCATCTCTATCCCTTCATCGTCAATGATCCGGGCGAGGGTACGCAGGCCAAACGCCGGACGGCCGCCGTCATCATCGACCACCTGACGCCGCCTTTGACACGGGCCGAGAGTTACGGCCCGCTCAAGGATCTGGAAGCGCTGGTCGATGAATATTACGAGGCCTCCGGCGGCGATCCCCGCCGTATCCGGCTGCTCAGCCGGCAGATCCTCGACCTCGTGACCGATATCGGCCTGGATCGGGATGCCGGCATGGTGAGTGGCGAAAGCGAGGGCGACGCGTTGAAGAAGCTCGACGCCTATCTCTGTGACCTCAAGGAGATGCAGATCCGTGACGGGCTGCACGTATTCGGCGTGTCGCCGCAAGGGCGGCTGCTGACGGATTTGACGGTGGCGCTGGCGCGGGTGCCGCGTGGGCTCGGCGAGGGCGGCGATGCGAGCCTGCAGCGGGCGATTGCCGGGGATGCGGGGCTGGGAAATCCCTCCCTAACTCACTTCAGCGAAAACCCCTCCCCAACCCCTCCCCACAAGGGGGAGGGACTGACCGCTGCGCTTGCGGCAACCTCTGCGCTGAAGGATGATGTGGAGGTGGCGCGCCCAGCAAGCCCCTCCCACCTGTGGGGAGGGGTTGGGGAGAGGTCTTCTTTCGACCCTCTCGAGAGTGACATGGCCGCCGCCTGGACCGGCCCCAAGCCCCCGATCCTCGCCGATATCCTCGACGCTCCCTGGCGCAGCAACGGCGACACGGTCGAGCGGATCGAGCTGCTCGCCGCCAAGCTCGTTTCCGGTGAGATCGATTGCCCTGCAGACTGGACGGCGACGCGGGCTGTGCTCTCCGAGATCGGGACGCGGCTCAAGCCCTCGATCCTTGACTGCGGCCGGGCTGAAATATCAGCACTGCTTGCCGGCCTCGACGGCCGCTTCGTCGCTCCTGGTCCCTCCGGCGCGCCGACGCGCGGGCGGCCGGACGTGCTGCCGACGGGCCGCAATTTTTACTCCGTCGACAGCCGCGCCGTGCCGACGCCGGCGGCCTACGAGCTCGGCAAGAAATCCGCCGAGCTTTTGGTGCGCCGCTATGTGCAGGATCACGGCGAGTGGCCGGTCTCCTTCGGGCTGACCGCCTGGGGCACGTCGAACATGCGCACCGGCGGCGACGATATCGCCCAGGCGCTGGCACTGATCGGCGTCAAGCCGCTCTGGGATATGAGCTCGCGCCGCGTCACCGGCTACGAGATCATCCCGCAAGCAGTGCTCGGGCGGCCGCGCGTCGACGTGACGCTGCGGATTTCCGGCTTCTTCCGCGACGCCTTTCCCGAGCAGATCGCGCTGTTCGACAAGGCCATCCGCGCCGTCGGCGCGCTTGAGGAGGACGAGGCCGACAATCCGATTGCAGCGCGCATGCGCGGCGAGGCGGCAAGGTTTGCCGCCGCCGGTCTGGATGAGGGCTCGGCAAAACGGCGGGCGGGCTATCGGGTCTTCGGCTCGAAGCCCGGCGCCTACGGCGCCGGCCTGCAGGCGCTGATCGACGAGAAGGGCTGGGAGCGGCGTGCCGATCTCGCCGAAGCCTATCTCGTCTGGGGCTCTTATGCCTATGGCGCCGGCGAGGAGGGCAAGGCCGAGCGTGGCCTGTTCGAGGAGCGGCTGCGCTCGCTGCAGGCCGTTATTCAGAACCAGGATAATCGCGAGCACGACCTGCTCGACAGCGACGACTACTATCAGTTCGAGGGCGGCATGGCGGCGGCGGCCGAGCAACTGGCCGGTGCGCGTCCCTCCATCTATCACAACGACCATTCCAGGCCGGAAAAACCGGTTATCCGTTCGCTGGAAGAAGAGATCGGCCGCGTCGTGCGCGGGCGCGTCGTCAATCCGAAATGGATCGCGGGCGTCATGCGCCACGGCTATAAAGGTGCGGCCGAGATCGCCGCCACCGTCGATTATCTCTTCGCTTTCGCGGCGACGACAGGGGCGGTCGGCGCCCATCATTTCGAGGCGGTGTACCAGGCCTTTGTCGCCGATCCGGCAGTCGCCGCCTTCATGATGGAGAAGAACCCGGCGGCATTCGACGAGATGAGGGAGCGGCTCAGCGAAGCGATCGACCGCAGCCTCTGGACGCCGCGCAGCAATTCGGCCCGGTTCGAGCTCAATCAAAGAACGAGAGCATGATGTCTTCCGAAAACCGCTTACACTTTTCGGCATCATGCTCCAGCCATGCAACGCAATGAGGTGAACTGATGAGCGACGAGACCCCGGACAACGAAACGGGCGGCAAGGACGATGCACGCCACGCCGAGAAGATGGCGAAGAAGAAGGCCGCGCGCGACAAGATCATGGCGACCAAGACCGACGGCAAGGGCCTGATCATCGTCCATACCGGCAAAGGCAAGGGCAAGTCGTCTTCGGCCTTCGGCATGATCTTCCGTCATATCGCCCACGGCAAACCGTCCGCCGTCGTGCAATTCATCAAGGGCGCGATGTGGACTGGCGAACGCGACCTGATCGAGAAGCATTTCTCCGATCTCTGCCAGTTCCATACCATGGGCGAGGGTTTCACCTGGGAAACGCAGGACCGCGCCCGCGACGTCGCCGCAGCTTCGGCCGCCTGGGAAAAGGCCAAGGAGCTGATCCGTGACGAGCGCAATTCCATGGTGCTGCTCGATGAGATCAACATCGCCCTGCGCTACGACTATCTCGACATCAATGAGGTCGTCGCCTTCCTGAAGAGCGAGAAGCCTCCCATGACGCATGTCGTGCTGACCGGCCGCAACGCCAAGGAAGAACTCATCGAGATCGCCGATCTGGTCACCGAGATGGAACTCATCAAACATCCCTTCCGCTCCGGCATCAAGGGCCAGCCGGGCGTGGAGTTCTGAACCACTCAGTTGAGTGCGAGGCTGCGCAGGATGGCGGCCGTTTCTTCGTCCGCCGGGAAGAAGGATTCGACTGCGAGTTCCGACAGGGTGATATCGACGGGCGTGCCGAAGACCGTCGTTGTCGAGATCAGGGAAAGCAAGCCGGCCTTGGTCGCAAGCCGGAAGGGAACTGCGATGCCGGCGTGGTCGGCATGGACTTCGCCGGCCCGTTCCGGCGCTGGATAGGACCGCAACTCCTTCAACAGCTTTTCCAGGACAGGATCGCCCGAGGCCGATATCTGTTGGCGCAGCCTGTCGAGGAGGTGGGCGCGCCATTCAGCGTGGTTGGCAATGTGGGACGCCAATCCCTGCGGATGCAGGCTGAGGCGGAGCACGTTGACGGGCGGCGCAAGCAGCGACTGATCGCCAACGCCTGAGAGCAAGGGGGCGATCGCAGCGTTGGCGGCGACCAGGGTCCAGTGGCGGTCGATGGCCAGCGCCGGAAAGGGCTCATGGCCCTTGAGCACCATATCGACGGCGCGCCGCGCCGCCTGAAGGGCAGGGTCATCAAGCTTGCGTTCGGCAAAGACAGGGGCGAAACCCGCCGCCAGCAGCAGCGGGTTGCGGTCGCGGAGGGGCACGCCGAGGCGTTCTGCAAGATGCAGCAGCATGTCGCGGCTCGGTGTCGAGCGCCCGCTCTCGATGAAGCTCAGATGCCGCTGCGAGATCTCGGCCTCCAGCGCCAGATCCAGCTGGCTCATGCGGCGGCGCTGGCGCCATTCACGCAGATGATCGCCGAGAGAGCGGGCGGTCGGCGTCATCAGGCGGCTTCCGGCAATTGGTCGATGAAGCCGCGGACGGATTTCAGCTTGCCGCCCTCGAGTTCGGCGAAATCCGTGCCCTTGATCAGCGCTTCGCCATTTTCAGGGCCGAGCCCCCAGGAAAAGCGCAGATTGTCGCCATAGCCGTCGGCCACGCCGATCAGCTCGAAGCGGAAGCCGGGGAAGCGGCTTTGCACGGCTTCGACCAGCGAATTGATCTGTTCGTGACCTTCTCCGCGCATCAGCGGATCGATATAGGTTGCCGCTTCCGACCAGCTCTGGGCGATGAGAGCGCGGCGGCGGGCGGCATCCGTCTCGTTCCAGATGACGAGGTAGCGTTCTGCGTTGCTGTTTGCGTCATTCATCGGGTCATCTCCTTTTGATCGCCCGTCAGTTCCAGGCAGCGCGATCATGCGGGAAGGTGGTGCACCCTATCAATTACGCCTGAGGTAATGAAGGCGGCCGCGCGCTCGCTCAGATGCCGAGCCAGACACGCAGCGGATTTGCCGGATCGGCGAGCAGCTTGACCGCAAGGGCGACACAGACGATGACGAGCAGCGGCTTGATGAGCTTGGCGCCGATGCGCATCGCGAGCCGTGAACCCAGCTGTGCGCCGAGGAACTGGCAGATCCCCATCAACAGGCCGATCTTCCAGAGGATCGCGCCGAAGCTCGCGAAGACGATGAGCGCCCCGAGGTTCGAGCCGAAATTGAGCAGCTTGGTGTGCGCGGTAGCCTTCAGCACGCCGAAGCCGGCGAGGGTGACGAAGCCGAGCATGAAGAAGGAGCCGGTGCCGGGGCCGAAGACGCCGTCATAGAAGCCGATAGCCGGGACCAGCGTCAGACCGAAGGCGAAAGGCGTGATGAGCCGGTGCTTGTCGAGATCGTCCAGGTTCGGCTTGACGGCGAAGAAGATCGCGATTGCGAGCAGCAGCACCGGCATGATCGCCTGCAGCACGGCTCCTGGCACGATCGTGGCGAGTGCTGCGCCGAGCGCTCCGCCCATGACGGCCATCAGCGCCATCGGCAGCTGTTCCTGAAGCTGCACGTGGCCCTTGCGGGCATAGGCGAGCGTTGCCGAGGCGGCGCCGAAGATCGACTGCACCTTGTTGGTGCCGAGCGTCTGCAGCGGTGGAATGCCGGCGATCAGCATGGCGGGAACGGTGATCAGGCCGCCGCCACCGGCAATGGCGTCGACGAAACCGGCAAAGAAGGCCGCCGCGCAGAGGAGCAGAAGCAGATGGAGGGCAATGTCAGGCAAGATGCTATTCCAGGGCAGGAGCGTTCTGGTGACGTTGTTGCATTTGCCGCCCCAAGCTGCAATGGCTGCACGGACACAGTGGGGCGCATTCGACGGCTTCTATGAGCGAGATTCCCTTCGATACGGCAAGGCGCCATGTGCTCGGGCTCGGCTGCGAGCGCGGGACGCCGCCTGCGGAGGTGCTGGCGCTTGCCGTCGAGGCCTTGAGAGCAGCCGGCATCGGTGGGGCGCAGCTCGCGGCCATTGCTTCCATCGACAGCCGCAGGCAGGAGTCGGCGATCCTTGCCGTTGCCAGCCATTTTGCCGTACCGGCGGTGTTCTTCGATGCGTCGAGGCTGGAAGAGGAAACACCGCGGCTGAAAAATCCGTCCGCACTCGTTTTTGCCCGCGTCGGCTGTCACGGCGTGGCGGAATCGGCGGCGCTCGCAGCCATCGGCGCGGACGCGGAACTGCTGCTCGGCAAGATCAAATCCGCGCATGCGACGGCGGCGATTGCCCGCATCGGGTTGCAGAAAGCCTAACGGGCGTTATGGTGGCGGCACGTCGCGATGCCGTCCGGCAGCTCCGCGAATCACATCTTTGTTTCAACGCAATTCCGGGCGCAAACCGCTCGGGCAGTTTTGCTGGAATTGCTTTATGAGGTTACCAATGCACAAGGTCATTTATGACACGGACCCGGGCGTCGACGACGCCATGGCGCTTCTTTTCCTGCACCGCCATCCCGAAATCGATCTGATCGGCATCACCACCGTTTTCGGCAATGCCTCGGTCGAGACGACGACGCGCAATGCGCTCTTCCTCAAGCGCGAATGGAATATTCCTGCACCCGTCGCCAAGGGTGCCAGCGTTACCATCGATCCCGCGCGCGCCGAGCGGGAATGGCCGGCCATGGTGCATGGCGAGAACGGCCTCGGCGATATCGACGTGCCCGAGACGATCGACCTGCCGCTCGATCCGCGCCCGGCGCATCGCTTCATCATCGATACCGTGCGCGCCAACCCCGGCGAAATCAGGCTGGTGGCCGTCGGGCGAATGACCAATCTGGCAAGAGCGCTGAAGGAAGATCCGGAGATTGCGAGCCTGGTCAAGGACGTCGTCATCATGGGCGGCAATTTCTACGTGCCAGGCAATGTCTCGCCAGTTGCCGAAGCCAATATCCACGGCGATCCCGAGGCTGCCGACATCGTCATGACCGCGCCCTGGAAGGTGGTTGTCATCGGCCTCGACGTCACCTCGATCACCACGATGAGCCGCAGCTATCTCGGCGAGATGGCGGCCAGGGGGGACGGGGCGGTGAAGCTGCTCGACGCGCTGTCGCAGTCCTACATCGACTTCTACAGGCATGCGGTCGAGGACGGCATGATGGTGCATGATAGCTGCGCCTCGGTCTATGTCGTGGCGCCGGAGCTTTTCACCACGATCACGGGCGCGGTGCGCGTCGTCTGCGGCGGCATTGCCGATGGTCAGACGGTCGTCAAGCCGGATAACCGCCGTTTCCCGCCTGGTGACTGGGATGGTCTGCCGAGCCAGATCGTCGCGACCGGGATCGAATCGGAAAAAGTCCTGAAGCTGATCCGCGATACGCTGCTGACGGCTTGAATGACGTGAAGGCCGGCTGCATTGCGGCCGGCCACAGACTGATGACACAGTCGGCCAAAACCCTCTTACGTCATGCCCGGGCTTGTCCCGTGCATCCGCAGCCGGTCGGTATGCAGCGAGGCTTGCGACAAAATGAGGGACGCTGGCAGGTGGCGGACATTTCGGTAATATTACAATGTATTCATATTGTTGCGCCGCTTTTCTGCAAGATCGAATCCGCTTGTTTGCAAAGTGAGTCATCTTGATCTCAGCAACTTCGAGTGAGACGGTGCAGGCGGCGTTGACCTTGCCCCTTGCTGGGCCTAGATCAACAAAATGTTGACCAATCAACTTTCACATCTGCCGGCGCTGGAGCCCGGCAGCGTCTGGCTCGTCGGGGCTGGTCCGGGTGATCCGGGCCTGCTGACGCTCCTGGCTGCCAAAGGGCTCGCCGAAGCGGACGTGATCGTCCATGATGCGCTTGTCAATGAGGACTGTCTGAAGCTCGCACACCCCGGCGCGGAGCTCGAATATGCGGGAAAACGCGGCGGCAAGCCTTCGGCGAAACAGCGCGACATTTCGCTGCGGCTGGTGGAATTGGCGCGCGCCGGCAAGCGGGTGCTGCGGCTGAAGGGCGGTGATCCCTTCGTCTTCGGGCGCGGCGGCGAAGAAGCGCTGACGCTGGTCGAGCACAATATCCCCTTCCGCATCGTGCCGGGCATCACCGCCGGCATCGGCGGGCTTGCCTATGCCGGCATCCCGGTGACGCATCGTGACATCAACCACGCCGTCACCTTCCTCACCGGGCACGATTCCTCCGGCATCGTGCCCGACAGGATCAATTGGGAGGCGATCGGCCAGGGCTCGCCCGTCATCGTCATGTATATGGCGATGAAACATATCGCCGAGATCAGCGCCCGGCTGATCGCTGCCGGCCGACCGCCGAGCGAACCCGTCGCCTTCGTCTGCAATGCCGCCACCGGCCGGCAAAAGGTGCTGGAAACGACGCTTGGCGAGGCGCCCGCGGCAGTCGCCACCTCCGGGTTTGAACCGCCGGCGGTGGTCGTCGTCGGCGAGGTGGTGCGGCTGCGGGCCTCGCTCGACTGGCTTGGCGCACTGGCGGGCCGCCGGCTGCAGCCCGATCCGTTCCGCCGCTCCGGCAAGGTGCTGATATGAGCGGCCTGCTGATCGCAGCGCCATCCTCCGGCGCCGGCAAGACGACGGTGACGCTCGGATTGCTCAGGGCGCTTCGCCGGCGCGGCATCGCGGTCGCGCCCGGCAAGGCCGGCCCCGATTACATCGACCCCGCCTTCCATGCGGCCGCAAGCGGTGCGCCCTGCCTGAATTTCGACCCTTGGGCGATGCGCCCCGAACTGATCTCGGCCAACGCCGCTCTTCACCGTTCCGGCGACCGCATTCTCGTGATCGAGGCGATGATGGGGCTTTTCGACGGGGCGGCCGACGGAAAGGGAACCGCGGCCGATCTTGCCGCGCAGCTCGGCCTCTCCGTGGTGCTGGTCGTCGATGCCTCGCGCATGTCGCAGTCGGTGGCGCCGCTGGTATCAGGTTTTGCCGGCTTCCGCGCCGATGTCCGCGTGGCCGGCGTCATCCTCAACAAGGTCGGCAGCGAGCGGCACGAGGCGATGCTGCGCAAAGCGCTCGAGGCTATCCGCATGCCCGTCGTCGCCGTAATTGAAGCGGACAAGGCGCTTGCCTTGCCGGAGCGCCATCTCGGCCTCGTCCAGGCCGGTGAACATGCGACCCTTGAAAACTTCATCGAGCATGCGGCGGACGCCGTTTCCGAGGAATGCAATTTCGAATTCCTGCTGCGTATCGCCAGACAGGGCCTCAACCGGCCGTCGGCGGCCAATATCGATCGGCTGATGCCGATCGGCGCCCGCGTCGCCGTGGCGCGCGATGTCGCCTTTGCCTTTTCCTACGAGCATATGCTGCTCGGCTGGCGGCGGCGCGGCGCGAATATTTCCTTTTTCTCGCCGCTTGCCGACGAGGCGCCGGCCGCAGATGCCGATGCGATCTATCTGCCGGGTGGTTATCCCGAGCTACATGCCGGGCGGCTTACCGAGGTGCAGAATTTTCGCGCCGGCATGCTCGATGCGGCGGCGCGCGGCATCAGGATCTATGGCGAATGCGGCGGCTACATGGTGCTGGGCGATGGGTTGATCGATGCGGGGGGGAAACGGCATGAGATGCTCGGCCTGCTGCCTGTTGTCACCAGCTATGCCGAGCGCCGGCGCCATCTCGGCTATCGGCGCGTGACGCCACTCGACGGTGCTTTCTTCGCACGGACGATGGCGGCGCATGAATTCCACTATTCCACGGTCGTTTCCGAGGGGGAGGGAAAGCGGCTGTTTACAGCGCAGGATGCACTGGGAACCGATCTCGGTGCTGTCGGGCTGCGGCGCGGACAGGTGGCGGGCTCCTATATGCACCTGATCGATCTTGCCGGAGCGGCTGCATGAGCGCGCCCATTGCCCATGGCGGCGGCATTACCGCCGCCGCCGCTACCTTCGGCGGCAGGCCGGAAGACTGGCTCGATCTCTCGACCGGCATCAATCCGTGCCCCGTGATCCTACCGGACATTCCGGCAAGGGCATGGCACCGCCTGCCGGACAGCCATCTCGTCGACGAGGCAAGGTTTGCCGCGCGCGACTATTACCGCAGCGGCGAGATCCTGCCGCTGCCGGTGCCCGGTACGCAAGCGGTGATCCAGCTTCTGCCGCGCTTGCTTCTGCAGGACAGGCAAGCCGCGGTGGCGGATAACGGGGTTGCCGTAACGGACGATAGAATCGCAGCGACGGACAACAGAGTTGCCGTGGTGTCGCCGACCTATGGGGAATATGCGCGCGCCTTTACTTTGGCGGGTTTTGCCGTCGATGCGGTCGGCGATGTCGCCGCAATCCGGGCCGAGCATCGGCTGGCCGTCGTCGTCAATCCGAACAATCCGGACGGCAGGGCCTGGCCGGCCGAAACGCTGATTGCCCTGCACGACAGGATGAAGGCGGCCGGCGGGCTGCTCGTCGTCGATGAGGCCTTCGGTGATACCGATCCAGCGCTGAGCCTCGATGCCTGCGCGCAAGAACTGTCCAACCTGATCATCTTCCGCTCCTTCGGCAAGTTTTTCGGGCTTGCCGGCCTGCGGCTCGGCTTTGCCATTGCGCGCCGGGATATTCTGGAGCGTTTCGAGAACTGGCTCGGCCCTTGGGCGGTCTCAGGGCCGGCGTTGTCCCTGGCCGGCTCGCTCCTGCGTTCGGATCTGTCTTTGATCCGCGGCCGCATCGATGATCGTCGTGCCGGCCTTTCCGCGGTGCTGTCCGGCACCGGATTGCGGAAGGCGGGAGGTACGGCGCTTTTTACCCTTGTCGCCGATACGAGAGCCGGCGACATTTACACGCATCTGTGCCAGCATCATATTCTCGTCCGCAAGTTTGATTATGCGCCGGATTGGCTGCGCTTCGGCTTGACGCCCGATCCGGCGGCGGACCGCCGGCTTGGCGAAGCCCTTCAGGGATTTGAGCGATGACGATCGACGAAAACCTTCTCGTGCTGCTTCTGGCGCTGCTGCTCGATCGGATCGCCGGCGATCCGCAATGGCTGTGGTCGCGCGTGCCGCATCCCGTCGTCATCTTCGGCGCGGCGATCTCTTATGCCGACCAGCAGCTCAATCCCTCGAGCCTTACAGGCTCCCAACGCCGGATGAACGGTGTTGCCGCGATCCTGACGCTGCTTCTGCTGTCGATCGCCGCAGGCTTCGTGTTCGACCGGTTCTTCGCGCTCTTCGGCCTTGCCGGCATCGTGCTGGAGGCCGGGCTCGTGGCGATCTTCCTCGCGCAGAAGAGCCTTGCGGATCATGTCGCGGCCGTCGCGACCGCTCTGCGCGACCACGGGCTTGCCGGCGGACGAGCCGCTGTTTCCCGCATCGTCGGGCGCGATCCGGAAACGCTCGATGAGCCGGCTGTCTGCCGCGCGGCAATCGAAAGCCTTGCCGAAAACTTCTCCGACGGCGTGGTGGCGCCGGCGCTCTGCTATGCCGTCTTCGGCCTGCCGGGACTGCTTGCCTACAAAATGCTGAACACGGCGGATTCGATGATCGGCCACAGGTCGGAGAAATACATCGATTTCGGCTGGGCCGCCGCCCGGCTCGACGATATCGCCAATTGGCCGGCCGCTCGGCTCTCCATCCTGCTGATTGCCGCCGGCGCCTGGATCCGGCGGGGCATCAGCCCCTGCCGCGAGGCGATCCGGGTGGGGATGCGCGACGGCGGCCTGCACCGTTCGCCGAATTCCGGCAGGCCGGAAGCGGCAATGGCGGGTGCTCTCAACGTCCAGCTCGCCGGTCCCCGGATCTATGGCGGGGTCCTCGTGACCGAGCCGATGATCAACGATGCCGGTCGGGACGTCGCCACATCAGGCGATATCGAAGACGGCGTGTCGGTGTTTTATGCGAGCTGCATGGTGCTCGCCGGTTTGACGTTCGGGTTGTTTGTTTGTTTTTTGTAGGGTGATCCGTCGGGTGGAGTGAAAGGGCGTGCCATAAGGCAACCAGGTCTCGGTGGACAGTCCCATCTCAAACGTTTATTTGAACCGCCTCATATCTCCATCAGACCGGAAAGAAGGCGATGACAGTTCAGGTTGAATTACCCTGCCCGAAGTGCAAGAGCACCAAGATGAAGTTCGAACGTGCCGAGATCCGCGAGACCGACATCATCACCTGTGCCGCCTGCGGTCATAATCTGGGCACGATGGCCTCGATCCGCGAAAAGATGAACAAGGCCTACCGTCAGCTCAAGCAGCCTTCCGCGGCGCGCAAGCTGCAGTGAGGCGGCCCGCTGCCTTGCGGCGCCTTTCCGGCCTAAACGTGTTAAAATTGTGATTACCATTCGGGTTAAAGCTATATAGAAAGTATTGCCGTAGTCTCTCTGTCGTGGCGGCGCAACTAAACTGCGCCGGTCCGAGGAGGGATTATCATGAAGACGATTTTGGCGGCCGCGGCCGCAAGTTTATTGCTGCAGTTTTCTCCCGTTGCGGCCGAGGCGGCAACGCTGGTCGCCAATATCAGCATCGGCAAGCAGACGATGACCGTCACCGAGAACGGCTTCGTCAAGTATCGCTGGAAGGTTTCGACCGCGCGCAACGGCTATGTCACGCCGACCGGTTCGTGGAGCGCCAAGTGGCTGTCGCGCGATCACCGCTCTCAGAAATACGACAATGCGCCGATGCCCTATGCCGTGTTCTTCAACGGCGGTTATGCCGTTCACGCCACCTTCGACCTGAAGCGCCTGGGTCGGCCGGCCTCGCATGGCTGCGTCCGCCTGCATCCGGACAACGCGGCGCAGTTCTTCTCGCTGACGCGTCAAGCCGGTCTTGCCAATACTCGCGTCATCATCACCCGCTGATTTTCTTTTCCAGCTCATCCATATCGGGCACGACGATATGCCGGAAGTTCTCGATGCGGATAATGCCGCTCTTGCGCAGCCTGGTCATCTGGCGGCTGACGGTCTCGATCGTCAGCCCGAGGAAATCGGCGATCTCGGCGCGCGATAGCGGCAGGTCGAAAGCGGTGCTCGTGGCCGTTTGCGGTTCGGCATGCGTGGCAATGAGGTGGAGCAGGCATGCGACCTTCTCCTCGGCGGTGCGCCGGCCGAGCGTCAGCATCCATTCGCGCGCGGCATCCAGCTCCTTCAGCGCCTGATCGTGCAGGCTGCGCTGCAATTCCGGCGTCTCCGATATCATGCGGTCGAGCAGGTTGCGGGGGAAGACGCAGATTTCGGCGTCCGTCGCAGCCTCGGCCGACAGCGTGCTTTCGCGCAGGAAAGGCCTGCCGACGAAATCTGGGGCGAATTGCAGGCCGACGATCTGCTGGCGCCCGTCCGGCATCACCTTGCAGAGCTTCACCACGCCGCGCATGATGTTCGAATAGAAAGAGCTTTCCGACCCTTGGGCGACGATCTCGCAGCCTGCATCGATCTTGCGGCGCAGCGAGTGGCGTCCGAGTTCACGGAGCTGGCTGCTCGACAAGGCGCCGCAGACGACACCGTGCCGCGCCTGGCAGGACCGGCAGGCGACGGGGATACCAAGCTCGAGAACCTCACTGTGTGCGACGTCCATATCCTGATCCCTGATCCAAGTGCACCCGGCATGCCGGAATCTCCCCGGCGATTGCGTCTCGACCGCGGATTCGGCTATCCGGATTTCTTCCCGCGTTGCTTGATCATTATCAATTTCCCCGGATCACGACTTGATCTAGATCAACTGCCGGCGTCTGCGGTTCCTGCCGGAGGCGGCGCTTGCGAAAGGCGAGGCGCTGCGCGGTTTTGATTCGGACAGCTCGTTCGCTCCGCCGCCGCAGCGGGCTTCCTGTTGCGGGGCGCCTGTCGCCCCGATGACGGCAAAGGTCTGCATTCCATTGCTGTTTAGGCAACACCCAATCGGCAAATTGCCGCAACGCCTGGACGAAAGCATTGGCTTTTGAAATGGATTTGCCTATGAGGAGGTTAAATCGTCATTTCATGAGGTACAGCGCGTGACCGCTACATTCGATAAAGTTGCCGACATTATTGCAGAAACCAGCGAGATCGATCGCGCGACGATCACGCCGGAGAGCCATACGATCGACGACCTCGGTATCGACAGCCTCGATTTCCTCGACATCGTCTTTGCGATCGACAAGGAATTCGGCATCAAGATTCCGCTCGAAAAGTGGACGCAGGAAGTCAACGAGGGCAAGGTTTCCACCGAAGAATATTTCGTGCTGAAGAACCTCTGCGCCAAGATCGACGAGCTCAAAGCAGCCAAGGCCTGAGCGACATATCAGTCTTTTTTGAACGCCCTGCCGCCATGAATATGGCGGCCGGGCGGTTTCGTTCCTAGATCAGTTCAGATTCGCACTTCCGGACGGAAAACCGCTTCGCACTTTTCCTGGAATTGCTCTAAGTAGTCGTCACCGGCGGGCGGATCTGGCCTGTCGGGCCGGAGGATCCGAATGCTGCTGGAATATTTCCAGATGATTGACCGCGTCGAAGCGGTGGACCTGACGAAGGGCGTGCTTAAGGCGCGATCCGTCGTGCCGGCCAATAGCCCCGTCTTCGAGGGGCATTTTCCCGGCATGCCGCTGGTTCCCGGCGTGCTCTTGATCGAGACCATGGCGCAGGCCTCCGGCATGCTGGTGCTTGCCGTCACCGATTTTGCCGCCATGCCTTTCCTGATGACGGTCGACGGCGCCAAGATGCGCACTTTCGTCGAACCGGAAGCTGTGCTCGACATCGAGGCGGCGCTCGAGCACGACGGTTCCGGTTTCGCGGTCACCAAGGCTAAAATCACCAGCGGCGGCAAGAAGGTGTGCGATGCGCAGCTGAAGCTTCGCACCATGCCGTTTTCCGAGGTGCCGCTCGGCGATATCGTGAAGAAACGTGCCGGCGAGATCGGGCTTCTCGAAGCGATCGCGGCGCAGGGAGTGATTGGATGAGCAAGGCTGCAAACGACGTCGTCATCACAGGCATCGGCATCGTCACCTGTCAGGGCGTCGGCAAGGATGCGCATGTCGCGCTGCTTTCGGCGGCGAGCACGCCCAAGCCGATCGTCGAAACCGAGAAGTTCAAGCCCTATCCGGTGCATCCGCTGCCTGAGATCGACTGGTCGCAGCAGATTGCCAAGCGCGGCGACCAGCGCCAGATGGAGAACTGGCAGCGCATCGGCGTCTTCGCCGCCGGGCTGGCGCTCGACGATGCCGGCTTCAAGGACGATATCGAGGCCTGCGGCACGATGGACATGATCGTGGCAGCCGGCGGCGGCGAGCGCGACATCAATGTCGATACGCTGATCGTCGACGAGGCGCTGAAGCGCAACGACCGCGAGCTGCTTTTGAACGAGAAGCTGACGACGGAACTCAGACCGACGCTGTTCCTCGCCCAGCTTTCCAACCTGCTCGCCGGCAATATTTCGATCGTGCACAAGGTCACCGGCTCGTCGCGCACCTTCATGGGCGAGGAAGCGGCCGGCATATCGGCCGTAGAGACCGCCTTCTACCGCATCAAGTCCGGCGAATCCTCGCATGCGCTTGTTGGTGGCGCCTTTGCGGCTGAGCGTCCCGACATGATCCTGCTCACCGAGGCGATCGGCGCGCATGCGCGCGGCGACTGGGTGCCGCTCTGGTCGCGCAGACCCAGCGACGGCGGCGGCATGATCACCGGTTCGGCCGGAGCCTTCCTGGTGCTCGAATCGCGCCAGCACGCGGAGGCCCGCGGCGCCCATATCTATGCCGTCATCGATGCGGTCGAGGGCGACCGCGGCAACCGCGGCGCCGGCAATTTCGAAGTCCGGCTGGAGCGGCTGCTGGCGCCCGCCGCCGGGCTTGCCGCCGAAAGCACGGCGATCTTTTCCGGCTCGACCGGCATGCACGATCTTGCCGCCCGCGAGCGGGCGGTGCTCGAACATCAATTGCCCGACGTTGCGATCCGCGGCTTCGGCGGTGTCACCGGCCATACGATCGAGACGCAGTTCACCCTGGGTCTGGCGCTTGCAGCCCTTGCGGTCGACGGCAAGGCCAAGGTGCCGCCGTTCGATGCCGCCCATGAGGCGCCGATGCACGCAGGCGCCACGGCCGCTGTCGTGACTACGGTCGGCCACCAGCGCGGCGAGGGCGTCGCCGTTCTTTCCGCAGATGCGTGAGGAGTGAGAGATATGACAGCTTCCGCTTACAGGGATCATCTCGGCCGTCCGATCGTCGCCGTCACCGGCATGGGCATCATCACTTCGCTCGGCCAAGGGCTGAAGGACAATTGGGCAGCCCTTTCCTCCGGCACCTCGGGCATCCACGAGATCAACCGCTTCCCGACCGAGGGGCTGTCGACGCGCATTGCCGGCACGGTCGATTTCATCGGCATTCCGGTACCGAACGCCGTCGAGCGCTCCTATGCCTTCGCCCGGGAAACGACGATCGAGGCACTTGCCGATGCCGGTCTTTCCGGCGATTTCAACGGCCCGCTATTTCTCGCCGCCCCGCCGATCGAGCCGGAATGGAGCGCGCGTTTCGAACTTGCCGACCGGTCGCCGGCCTCCGATCATCCCGGTGATGCCTATGAGCGTTTCCTGACGGCGCTGCGCCAGCGGCCTGACCCTGCCTTCCACGAAGCCGCACTGTTTGGTGCGATTTCCGAGCGCCTTGCCGACCGGTTCGGCACACGCGGTCTTCCCGTGACATTGTCGACGGCTTGTGCCTCCGGCGTCACCGCGATCCAGCTCGGCATCGAAGCCATCCGCCAAGGCCGCACGACCCGGGCGCTGACCGTTGCGACCGACGGATCGCTGAGCGCCGAAGCGCTGATCCGCTTCTCACTGCTGTCGGCGCTTTCGACGCAGAACGATCCTCCGACCAAGGCTTCCAAGCCGTTCAGCAAGGATCGCGACGGCTTCGTCATCGCAGAAGGTGCGGCGACCCTGGTACTGGAATCGCTGGAATCGGCGGTTGCCCGCGGCGCCAAGGTGCTTGGCATCATGAAGGGCGCCGGCGACAAGGCCGACAGCTTCCACCGCACCCGGTCCTCGCCGGACGGCGGCCCGGCGATCGCGACGATCCGCGCGGCCCTTGCCGATGCCGGCATCGACGAGAGCGGCATCGGCTACATCAACGCGCACGGCACCTCGACGCCTGAGAACGACAAGATGGAATATGGGGCGATGTCCGCCGTCTTCGGTGAACGGCTGGTCGGCATTCCGGTTTCGTCGAACAAGTCGATGATCGGCCATACGTTGACTGCGGCGGGCGCCGTCGAGGCGGTGTTTTCGCTGCAGACGATGCTGACCGGCACCCTGCCGCCGACGATCAACTATACCAATCCCGATCCATCGATCGTTCTCGACGTCGTGCCGAACAAGAAGCGGGATGCTCAGGTTTCAGCCGTGCTTTCCAACTCCTTCGGCTTCGGTGGGCAGAATGCCAGCCTTGTCATGGCGCTCGAACCGGCTTAAGCGGTTCCCGACAATTTCAAGACAAGACGAACGCCTTCGAGGCGAGGGATTTTGCCATGCGCGCTTTGCAACTGATCGACGACCGCAAGCTTGAGATCACCGACCTGCCGGAACCGGAGGCGCCGGCCGCCGGCGAGGTGACGCTGCGCGTCAAGGCCGTGGCGCTCAACCATATCGACGTCTGGGGCTGGCGCGGCATGGCGTTTGCCAAGCGCAAGATGCCGCTGGTGATCGGCGCGGAAGCCTCCGGCGTCGTCGAGGCGATCGGGCCGGGTGTCGCCAACGTCCTGCCGGGCCAGCTCGTCTCGATCTATGGCGCGCGCACCTGCGGCCTCTGCCGCCCGTGCCGCGAAGGCCGCGACAATCTCTGCGAACATGTCTCCGGCGTGCACGGCTTCCATCTCGATGGTTTCGCGCAGGAGAAGGTCAATCTGCCGGCGCGTCTGCTGGTGCCCGCACCTCCCGGTGTGGATGCGATCGGCGCCGCACTCGCGCCCGTCACTTTCGGGACCGTAGAACACATGCTGTTCGACAATGCCAAGCTCGAGCCCGGTGAAACGATCCTCGTCCATGCCGGCGGCTCCGGCATCGGCACGGCGGCAATCCAGCTTGCCAAGAAGATCGGCTGCACCGTCATCACCACGGTCGGTTCCGACGACAAGATCGAAAAGGCCAAGGTGCTCGGCGCCGATCACGTCATCAATTACCGCACCGACCGCTTCGAAGGTGTGGTGCGCAAGCTTACCAAGAAGAAGGGCGTCGACGTCGTCTTCGAACATGTCGGCAAGGATACCTGGGCGGGCTCGATGCTTTGCATGAAGCGCGGCGGCCGTCTCGTCACCTGCGGCTCGACCTCGGGCGTTTCGACAGAGATGAACCTGATGATGCTGTTCCAGCAGCAATTGAAGCTCTTCGGCTCCTTCGGCTGCCGCATGGAGAACATGGCGGATGCGATGCAGAAGATGGGCCGCGGGCTCGTCCATCCCGTCATCGATACCGAAGTCGGCTTCGACGATATCGACCGGGCGCTGGAGCGGATGGAATCGCGCCAGATCTTCGGCAAGATCATCCTGAAGATGGATTGAGCCCCACGTGAAGCTCTTCATCACCCGGATCGTTCTGGCGCTCAGGAATTTCCAGCAATGGCTGGTAGCGCAGGCGATGTTCGGCTTCCTGAACATATTGAAGCTGTTTCCGGCCGATGGGGCGATCCGATTCGCCGATCGGATGATGCGTCGTCTCGGCCGGCGGACCCGTCGCCATAGACTGATGCTCGTCAATCTGCGCAACGCCTTCCCCGAGAAGAGCGACGCCGAGATCGAGGAGATCGCACTCAGCAGCTGGGGAAATATGGGCAGGCTCGCCGCCGAATACGTCTTCCTCGACCAGTTGTTCGACTTCGATCCTGACCAAACCGAACCAGGCAGGGTGGAGGTGTCGGGCATTCCGACCTTTATCGACCTGCGCGATAATCCGCGCCCTTTCATCGTCTTCACCGGCCACACCGCCAATTTCGAGTTGCTGCCGGTGGCGGCGGCTGCCTTCGGGATGACTGTGACTGTGCTCTTCCGGCCGCCGAACAATCCCTATGTCGCCAGGAAGGTGTTCGATTTCCGCAGCGCGCGCATGGGCAAGCTGGTGCCCTCGCATGCCGGCTCCTCCTTCGCGCTCGCGCGCCAGCTGGAAGCGGGCCAGGGGGTGGGCGTGCTCGTCGATCAGAAGTTCGGCAAGGGCTTGAAGGGCACCTTCTTCGGGCGCGATGTGAAGACCAATCCGCTGCTGCCGAAGCTGGTGCGTCAGTTCGATTGCGAGGTTTATCCGGCCCGCTGCATCCGGCTGCCGGGGAATCGCTACCGGCTGGAAATCGAGCCGCGGCTGGAGATGCCGCGCGACGCCAAAGGCAATCTCGACCTGCCGGCGGCCGCTCAACTGCTCAACGACAAGGTGGAAAGCTGGGTACGGGAATATCCGGAACAGTGGCTGTGGTATCACGACCGCTGGCAAATCAAGCAGACACTCGCGCCTTAGAACGGATCTTTTGGGGCGGCGTGAGGCATGAAATCTGAAACCCGTTCGAGATGAAAAGGTCCACCCTCATTTATCAGCGGTGAAAAGCGGCAGGTGCCCTCGGATTGAAACCAGGTACACTTCATGCTACCGGTCACCACCAAAGCGCGAATAATGTCTACCACAAGGCGCATTTTAGAGGTGTAGCCAGGTCAGGTTTCGGACTCGTCTCTTCGGACAATGGGAGTTGAAGGCGTCTTGCTGGAGCTTTTTCGAGCTTTTTCCTTGCGCTGTACGCAAATCGAGGACGCCATACGCCTGGGCGACGACCAGCGCGTCACGGCGCTCGACCGCCATGTCGAGCCGCTGGTCGAGGCGATCCTCGCTCACCGGGCGGTCAACCTGCTCGAAGTCTACATGCAACTGCAGTTTGTGACGCATCTCATCGGTCAGGACGCCGACGACAGCGCCAGCGTCACCGAGCACACGACCGTGCTTTCCTTCCTGCTCGACCGTTATTTCGGGACGCATGGGCCGGACTGGCGCGTGCCTTCGCCGCAGGACGTGCGCATCGCGCCGCCGCCGGCCTACGTACCGGATACCGATAACGGCCAATTTCTCAACGCGGTGATCCTTGACAGCATGCCGGACCGGGTGGCGGTGCTGACGAGGGATTACCGATACCTCTATTCCAATCCGGCCAACAGCGCCTATCTCAACAAAAAGCCGATGGAACTGATCGGCCGTCATCTTTCCGAATTCATCGGCGAGAAGCGGTTTGCCGAATGCGCCAAGCAGAAGCTCGATACCTGTTTTGCCGGTGGCCAGATCGACTACACCTATGAGCGCTCGGCCGGCAGCGCCGGATCGCGGCACGTGCGTTGTCGCATGTCACCGCTGCGCGATGCGGGTGGCACGGTGATCGGCGCGCTGATCGTCATGGGAGATCTCGATCAGCAGCCGCAGGCTGCCTGATCCCGATCGGCTGCCTTTTGGCCGCCGGATCCTCGGTTATGGCATCACGCGGTCGCCCAGACGGCCAGTTCGTAACCGTCACGATCGAGGAAGTGGAAGCGGCGGCCGCCGGGAAAATCGGTGATCGGCCGGACGATCGTGCCGCCGGCTCTCTCGACCGAGGTCAGGACCTCTTCCAGATCCCTGGCATAGACGACAACGAGCGGGCCGCCCGGCCGCACGGGGCCGTAATCGGTGAATCCTCCCTTCAGCCGGCCATCGTCGAATTCGCAGTAGTTCGGGCCGTAATCGGTGAAACGCCAGCCGAAGGCGGAGCCGTAGAAGGCTTTGGCGGCGGCGATGTCGGCGACGTTGAATTCGACATAATCGATGCGGCGGTCGTGGTTTTCTGACTTTTCGGCCATCTATCTCTCCATCAGGGCTTTCAGCATGACGAGATCCTTCTCGACATGGGCGGCATCGGCGGAAAACTGCGCGTCTGTCATGCCGGGCAGGCGCAGCAGCGTGAACATGACCTCGCAGCCGTCGCCGTTCGGCACGATGCGCAACGCATTATAAACCCTGAGGCCGGATTCGATCGTCACCGTATGGTCGATCACGCCGAATTCATTGGTCGGCACGAAGCTCACCTTGACGGTGCCGAGAACACCGTGGGCGATCCAATCGGCGCCATCGGGATCGAGCCCCGTCGCAAGGCCGGAGGCCCAGAGCGGCATGTTTTCGGGCTTGCCGGCAAAGTCGTAGACGTCGCGCCAGTCGCGCTCGATGGACAGGTGGACGATTCTCGCGGGCATTGTCGACATGGCTTGCAGGTCCTTCGCATCTGGTCCGCCTGGAATAGCAGACCGGCCGGCGGCGTCTTGAACAAAACGGTCAGCCGGGTGTTTTCCGCATGCCGAGCTGGCCGAGGATGGCAGCGGGCGTCAGCGTCGAGAGTTCGCCGACCTCGCGCGTCATATGGGCCTGGTCGGCAAAGCCCGCTTCAAGCGCAAGGCAGGCAAGCGGCATCTTGCCCGACCTGCGGCATAGGTCGAGGAAACGCTGGAATCGGCGGATCCGTTCCAGCGTCTTGGTGCCGTAGCCGAAGTGATGGTGGCAGCGGCGGCGCAACTGCCTTTCGCTTATGTCGAGCAACCCGGAGAGCGGGCGTCCGTTGTTGACTGCGGCGAAGATCACGGCGGCGTCCTGCGTGGGCATCTCTTCATCTCTTGCAGCCTCTTCCAGCATGCGGCCGAACAGCGCTACGACGGCCGAGGGATCGGGGCAATCGCCAAGCCGCGCCTCGAACTCGGCCGTCCCCTTCCGGCCGATATCCGCCAGTGGCACCGAGAGGCCGACCAGCGCCGAGAGTGGCGTCTTCAGCCAGGAGGCTGCGGCGCCGGGCGCAAAACGGGCGCCGATGACGGTGGCGCCGGGCCTGATGATAGGAAAGGCCGCCGTCCTGTCAGGCCCGGCGACGACCAGCCGGCCGTTGATGCAGAGGAGATCGCAATAACCGTCCGGCACGATCGCCACCCTTGCCGGCGGCCCGTCGTGCATCGTATGCGACCAGAGACGGCTGAAATGGCGGCGCAGCGCCGGCGGCGGCGCATATTCGCTGTAGCGGCCGGCGCTGGCCGCGAGCATGGCCAGATCGTTTCTTTTTCCCGATGCCAAAGCGAGATCTCCCAAGGCGCCGATGATAACATGACATAGGACATAACGGGCGGGTCGTCGCAAAAATTTGCCGCATGCCGACAATGCGCCGGTTTGCGGTTGTCCGACAAGTCGGCCGTTCAAAGCTGCATTTCATCGGCTTTTGCGAACCGATTAGACCCTTGCCAGACTTGCCGTTTGGCCGAGACAGTGCCACAACACCGGTCCAAATGACACATCGGAGGTTTGTCGTGGAAAAGGCAGAAATCGGACTGATCGGCCTTGCGGTCATGGGCTCCAACCTGGCGCTCAACATCGCGGAGAAAGGCAATAAAATCGCGGTGTTCAACCGCACGCCGGAGAAAACCGACGAATTCTACGAAAGCGCCGGCGATCTGAAGAAGCAGATCATTCCCTGCAAGACCATCGAAGAGTTCGTCGATGCGATCCGGCCGCCGCGCCCGATCATCATCATGATCAAGGCGGGTGAGGCCGTCGACCAGCAGATGGAGGCGTTACGCCCGCATCTCTCCAAGGGCGACATCATGATCGATGCCGGCAACGCCAATTTCCGCGACACCGTTGCTCGCTTCGACCGCCTCAAGAATACCGATCTCACCTTCATCGGCATGGGTGTATCGGGCGGCGAGGAAGGTGCGCGCCATGGTCCGTCGATCATGGTCGGCGGCACCGAGGAATCCTGGAAGCGCGTCGAGAAGGTACTGACCTCGATTGCCGCCCGCTATAATGACGAGCCCTGCGTTGCCTGGCTCGGCAATGACGGCGCCGGCCATTTCGTCAAGACCATCCATAACGGCATCGAATATGCCGACATGCAGATGATTGCCGAAATCTACGGCATCCTGCGCGACGGCCTCGGCAAGAGCGCCTCCGACATCTCCGGCATCTTCGGCGAGTGGAACAAGGGCCGGCTGAACTCCTACCTGATCGAGATCTCCGAAAAGGTGCTTGCCGCCAATGACCCCGTCTCCGGTGGGCCGATGGTCGACATGATTCTCGACAAGGCCGGCCAGAAGGGCACCGGCAAGTGGTCGGCGATCGAGGCGCAGAATATGGGCATTCCGGCAACGGCGATCGAAGCCGCGGTCGCCGCCCGCAGCCTTTCCTCGATGAAGTCGCAGCGCGAAGCCGCCGAAAAGATCTTCGGCGCGCAGGCCGTATCCTTCCCGATCGCTTACGGCCCCGAGCTCAACAAGGATCTGGAACTGGCGCTGTTTGCCGCCAAGATCGGCGCCTATGCGCAGGGCTTTGCGGTGATGGCGGAAGCATCGCGCGAGTTCAACTGGTCGCTGCCGATGCCGACGATAGCCCGCATCTGGCGTGCCGGCTGCATCATCCGCTCGCAGTTCCTCGACGAGATCACCTCGGCCTTCACCAAGGCTCCCGACGCCGCCAACCTGATCGTGACGCCGGCCTTCTCGGACATGGTCAAGGAATCGATCCCGGCGCTTCGTCGCGTCGTCGCTGCCGCGATTTCCACCGGCCTGCCGGTGCCGGCGCTGACCTCGGCGCTCACCTATTTCGACGCCTACCGCCAGGGCCGGGGCACCGCCAACCTCATCCAGGCCCAGCGCGACTTCTTCGGTGCCCACGGCTTCGACCGCCTGGATGGCAAGGATTTCCACCACGGTCCCTGGGGCAGCGGTGCGTCGACCTTCTGAGGTTTGCGAGGAAGATATCGAGGAAGCCCGGCCGTCGCGCCGGGCTTTTTCGTCGTGGTAGGTCGCAGATACGGAGATCGATGTGAGGAGCATTCGGATAGCTGCGGCGCAGACACCGGAGTTCCGGGAAAATATCGACGCGGCTCTGGATTATGCCATCAAAGTCGTGGCGCTTGCCGAGGCCGATGACGTCGCCTTGCTGCTTTTCCCCGAAGGGTTTCTCCAGGGCTACCTGATCGACGAACCATCAGCGCGCCGCGTTGCGCTCGATCTCGCATCAGCCGAGTTTGCCCAGATCCTGGATCGGTTGCCGAAGTCGGGACCTGCTTTGGTCATGGGGCTGATAGAAATCGAGGCCGGGCGATTATTCAATACGGCGGTTGTCGTCGATCGCGGCGTTTTCCTTGGCCGCTATCGGAAAGCTCATTTGCTGCGCGGCGAACAGGCGTTCGAAGCTGGAAAAGAGAGCCCGCTATTTGCGATTGGTGGCCTGCGTTTTGGCATCAACATCTGCTATGACACGAACTTTCCGGAAGCGGCAGCGAAGGTCGCCGCGCTCGGTGCGCCAGTGATCCTGTGCCTCTCCAACAATATGATGCCAAGAGTCAGGGCGGAAGCCTTCAAGGAGCTGCATAATGCGGTTCGCGGCGAAAGATGCCGTGAAACAGGACTGTGGCTAATATCGTCGGACGTGACGGGTGAGCGTGACGGGCGCGTTGCCTGGGGGCCGACGGCCGTGCTGAACCCGGAAGGACAGGTAGTGGCGCAGCTCCCACTGGAGCAAGCCGGCTTGCTGGTCTTTGACTTTCCCTATGATACATAAATGATCGTACCAGCCCAAGCAGCCGGTCTTGCGCGTGTTGGAAAATACACTGCAGGCTAGGTGCTGCCGCCCAACGCGACGTCGATGCGCTGTTGGATTACTTCGTGCCGCCGGAGGAATCGCAGAAATGCACATTCGATACGAAACGCCTGCTGATATCCACGCGATCCATGAGTTGACCTCGATCGCCTTCAAGCCGATGGCCTACAGCAGCGGTACGGAAGCGGAGATTATCCGAAAACTTCGCGTGAGCGGTGATCTGGCGATATCGCTGGTCGCTGAAGAGGATGGCGAGATCCTGGGGCATGTCGCCTTTTCGCCGGTGGCGATCGACGGCGTGCATGATGGCTGGTTCGGGCTGGGGCCGATATCGGTCACGCCGGCAAGACAGCGGCAGGGCATCGGCACGGCTCTGATCGCAAGGGGCCTCGAATTGCTGAAGGAGACGGGCGCGAGCGGATGCGCGCTGATCGGCAATCCCGACGTTTATCGCGGCGCGGGCTTCGGTAGCGATGGGCAGCTGACGTATCATGATCTCGATACGCGGCTCGTGCAGCGTATCGTTCTTCGCGGACTCGCGCCGAGCGGGACGCTTCGGTTTGCTCCGGCATTTGAAAGCTAGAGTTCCGTTCCAACCCCAGCAGAAAGGCGACGACATGTCCGAAACGGGCGTGATCACCATCCGAACCGAGCGCCTTGTGCTCCGCATGCCTGATATCGATGATTTCGCCGCCTATGCCGGGATCATGGCTTCGCCGCGCTCGATTGGAATGGGCGGCCCGTTCGATCTGCGGGCGGCGTGGGGGATGTTCTGCCACGACATCGCGCTGTGGCGGCTTTTCGGGCATGGGGCGCTGATGATCGATCTTGCCGAAACCGGGGAATGTGTCGGCCAAGTGGGGATCAACCATGGGCCGCTCTTTCCGGAAAAGGAGCTCGGATGGTTCGTCTACGAAGGGCATGAGGGCAAGGGCTATGCGACCGAGGCGGCTTTTGCGTTGCGCGGCTGGGCTTTCGAGACACTCAAGCTGCCGTCGCTCGTCAGCTATATGGCTCCCGGCAATGCCGCGTCCGTGGCCGTTGCCGAGCGGCTGGGGGCGCATCTCGATCCCGTAGCGCCCCGAACCGATCCTGCCGATCTCGTCTATCGTCACCTCGCTTACTGAGTTCGGGCGCTCGGGCCGGAGAGCGGTTGGTGACCGGCGTCTCAATCCTTACATATCGATAGGTCAGCATAGGACGCTGCAAGAGATGGGGGTAGCCGATGACGGATGCGAAGCGAGAGCATTGGGACGAGGTCTATCGCACGAAGGCAACCGACAGTGTTAGCTGGTATCAGCCAATCCCGGAACCCTCCCTCAAGGCGCTTGATGCGCTGCAGTTGCCGGCTACGGCTTCGCTGATCGACGTCGGCGGCGGTGCATCGAGCCTCGTCGATCGTCTCGTCGAACGCGGGTGGTCCGACCTTACCGTTCTCGATATCGCCGCACCGGCACTGGATGTCGCGAAGGCGCGGCTGGATGACGATGCCATGCGCGTCACCTGGATGGTGGCCGATGTCGCCAAATGGAGACCCTGGCGCTGCTACGACGTATGGCATGACCGCGCCGTTTTTCATTTCCTCACCGAGCCGGAGCAGCGGCTCGCCTATCGCCACGCGCTTGAAGCCGGCACGGCGGCGGGCAGCGTCGTGATCATCGCGACTTTCGCGCCGGACGGGCCGGAACGGTGCAGCGGCCTGCCGGTCCAGCGGTACGACGCAGCCGCGCTGGCGGCGGAGTTCTCGCCCGCCTTCACGCTGGAGCGCGACTGGCGTGAAGAGCATACGACGCCGGGCGGCGGCCGGCAGTCTTTCCAGTGGTGTGTTCTTCACAGGCGCTGAGACGCGGCCGAGATGCCGCTAGTTCGCTTCCTGAGACAGGTGGTCGAGCACGAAATCGGCCCGGTCGGCGACCGGCATCTTCGGCAGTATGATGACTTCGTAGCCGAGCATTGGATAGATCGCGGCAAGCCGGTCATATTCGGCGACGGCCTCGTCGAAGCCATGGCGCCGCTCAGGATCGCTCACGTAAATCTCAGGCCATGGCGGCGTGAGAAAAACGCGTCTGTCGTAAGGGTAAGCGGCGCTCAACCTTTCCAGGATCGGTTCTCCGGTCAGGTGCTGAAGCGCTGCCGCGGCGTCGATCAACCCACGATCGAAAAACGCCCGGCCCGGCTGCCGTGCGATGGCCGCGTGGTCGGCAATCGCCATTTCGATCGCACGGCGGGCGAAGGCCTCCATGTTGGCCCAAGGTAAGGCAGCGCCAACGCCCTCGATCTCCTGCTTGACGATCCGTCGGCCGGGCTCTTCGACGATCCTGTAACCGCGACGGCCAAGCTCAGCAAGCAGCGTCGATTTTCCGCCGCCGGAACATCCGGAAATCAGAACCGACCTGTTCATGATCTAGCCCGCCCGGCCGGCGCGCGCCATGCCGTGTGCCACCAGCCGGTCGATGATTTCGGCATAGCTGACGCCGCTTGCCGCCATTGCCTTGGAATACATGCTGATATCGGTGAAGCCCGGGATGGTGTTGAGCTCGTTGATGACGAAGCGCATGTCCGATGTCAGGAAGAAATCGACGCGTGCCATGCCGTCGCAGCCGACGGCCCGGAAAGCCCTTGCGGCGATGTCGCGCATGGCGGCCTCGATCTCCGCCGTGAGGTCGGCCGGTACTTTCAGCGCGGCGCCGTTCTCGTCGATATATTTGGCGTTGTAGTTGTAGAAGCCATGGCTTTCCGCCGGCACGATCTCGCCCGGGCGCGAGACGAAGAGCTTGCCGTCGGTATCCTCCAGCACGCTGAATTCGATCTCGCGGCCGGCGACGAATTCCTCGGCAAGCAGGGTGCGGTCATGGCGGAAAGCCTGCTCGAGCGCTGCGGCGAATTCCTGGCTGGCATGGACCTTGGCGACGCCGACAGACGATCCCTGTCGCGCCGGCTTGATGAAGAGCGGCAGGCCGAGTTCGCCTTCGAGCGCAGAAAGCGGAGGGGTGGCACCTTCATGGATCGTCACGGCGCGCGCCACCGGCAGGCCCGCCGCCCGCAGCAGGCGCTTGGCGATATCCTTGTCGAGGGCCGCGGCGGAACCGAGGATGCCGCAGCCGGCGAGCGGTACGCGGGCCACTTCAGCTGCGCCCTGCACCGATCCGTCCTCGCCATGCGGGCCGTGCAGCACGGGAAACAGGATGTCGATCCTTGGCAATTCATGCGGCGCGCCATGGGACGACATTGCCAGCATGCGCCCGCGGCCGCCCGGCACGAGGCAGATTTCCGTGCCTGACGAGGGTGTCGCCAGCCGGCCGTCCTCGAAGCTGCTCAGCAGCCATTGCCCCTCGCGGGTGACGAAGACGGGAAGGGCATCATATTTCTCCGGCGCCAGCGCAGCCATGACGTTGGTCGCCGAGAGGATGGAAACCTCGTGCTCGGCCGAACGGCCGCCGAAGAGCACGGCGATGCGCAGCCTGTTGGGGGAAGGGGTCATGAAAGCCTCCGAAGCGGTGGGATATCGGAAAGATCAAGCCTCGACCGATATGCCGCGATTGGCAAAGAAACGATCGAAGACGGCAAGCGGCAGCGTGACATCGGCCTGGCTTGCGGCGTCATGGCCGGACGGATTGTGAAATCGGATCGTCTCCTGCGAGGCTGATGTCACCAGCACGAGATGTCCGCCCCTCGACGGCGGCTCTTGCTCCGGCCAGCGGATGGCCGAATGCACCGAAGCGATGAAGAAGCGGCGTTTCGACAGAAGTTCCGGGATGGCTGACGTCTCGATGTTGATCATCGTCTCGGCGCCGAGGCCGAAACGTTCGCTCACGAAGCGGACGAAGGGCGCGTAGATCAGCCCCTTGATCGAAGCGTCGATCTCGTTGACGACATAGCCGCCGTAGGCTGTGCAGGCGCGGGCGAGTTCGAGGGTGGGATGGATCTCGCCGCGCGCGGCGAGGATCATCTTCAGGCAGGCCATGCCGCAGACATTCACCGCCCAGCGCGCATATTCCTCGATGGTCGCGGCTCCCGAATGGCGCCAGAGCGGATCGCTGAGCAGCGCCTGCGATCCCTCGGCAAGCACCGGCAGCGTCATGCAGGGGGTCTCCCATTGGCTGAAATAAGGCACGCTGCTTTCATGCATTCCGTCGATATTCCCCGTGGCTCCATCTGTGGGATGACCGGCAATCACGGCTTTTTTCGAGCCGTCGCATCATCTCGCGAATCCAACGGTAGGGTGGGTTTTAATTCAGGTCCACTTAATCAAAATAAGGATATAGGTTAGAAATTATGGCCGATTGCGAAAGGAGCCGGATTTGGATTTTTTCCGATTGCGCACGCTGCGCGAGCTTTCGCGCCGCGAGACGATGGCTGCCGTTGCCGATGCGCTCGGCATTTCATCCTCGGCGGTTTCCCAGCAGATCGCCCAGTTGGAGGACGAAGCAGGGATTGCGCTGGTCGAACGGCGCGGGCGAGGGGTGACGCTGACGGCGGCCGGCCGGCGGCTGGTCGAACATGCCGATCGGCTCTTCGCCATCGTCGAGGAAGCCAGAACCGATATTGCCGCGCTGCAGAATATCGTCGCCGGCGACCTCAGGATCGCCGCCCAACCCTCGTCCGCATCGTCCTTCATTCCCGCCGCCATGCGGCAGCTGGCGATCGACCATCCCTATCTCGATATTGTCATGACGACGATGGGGCCTGCCGAAGGCCTGGCGGAACTCAGGGTCTGGCAGGCCGATATCGTCGTTGCTGACGACATAGCGCTTGATCCGCATGCGCTTGACGACGCCGTCGACAGGCTGTTCCTGTGCCGGGACCAGCTCTTCGTGCTGCTGCCCGTCGGCCATAGGCTGGAAAACGAGCCGGTCATCGAACTTGCCCAGCTCCGGGATGAACGCTGGACGCTCGACCTTGCCTCCAGCGCCTATTGCAAGGCGATCCGCCGGGCCTGCCGCGATGCCGGTTTCGAACCCGTCATCAACGGTTTCAGCGACAGTTTCGAGGTGATTTTCGCGCTCGTCGAAGCCGGCTGCTCGATTTCGGTGATGCCGGGCCTGGCGCTTCGCGATTTCCGCGGTAGCCTGATCGTCAAACCGCTCGCCCCACCCGCCTATCGCGGCATCCACGCGATCACGCGGCGCGGCGAGGGGCGCAACCCGAAGATTGCGGCAGTGCTGGAGCAATTGGCAAGGAGCGTGCCGAGAGGCATGGGCGAGGGCTGATATAGGTTTCCAGGTCGGCCTTAACGTCGATATTGTTGATAAGTGAAAGCCGATCGTTGGGACCTGGCAATGGATAGCTTTGCGCTACCAGCGGACATTGCCCTTTTGATTATGGGACGCAATAAAGAACACTTTGCCATAAAGGACAGGCACGGGATCGATGCTTCGACGCTACTGGTTTAAGTTTGGTCCGTCGCCACTATGCCGCGGCTTTTCTTCGCTCCCGTTGCGCCACCACCCTATCTGTCACCCTCCGGCCAGACCGGCTGGCTGATGCTCTGCAGCAGTTCCGGTTCGACGCCGTCGATGCGGGCGATGACGGCCTTGGCCATTTCGCGGCCGGCCTGGCGCACGTCTTCCTGAGCGGTGATGATTTCCGGGCGGATCCAGTTGAGGATCGGCACGGATTGCTTTGAGACCATGTCGAGGTCGCGACCGAGGGCCTTGCCGGCGGCTTCTATGCCGGCATTGACGGCGATCGCCGCGCTGCCGGCCGAACAGACGATGCCGTCGGGCGCATTGGCCGAGCGCATCATCACCTCGACGACGTCGCGGATGTCGGCGAGCGGTGCATCGGTGTTGATGCGCAGCTGCACTTCCTCGGCGCCGTAATCATGCAGGCCGGTCTGGAAGCCGATGCGGATATGGGCGTAATAGGTGAGTTTGCTCGGCGGCTGCAGCAGGGCGATGCGGCGGCGGCCGCGCTTGACGAGCTTTTCCACCGCCTTGTGGGCGAAGGCTTCGTTGTCGAAATCGTGAAAGGGATGCGTGAGACCCGCATCGGTGCGCCCATGCGTTGCAAAGGGCATGCCGCGCTCGGTCAAAAGCCGTACACGCGGATCGTCCGGTTCGATGCGCGAGATGATGACGCCGTCCGCCGAGCCGGTCTCGAGGATATAGCGCACCGGCAGCATCGGGTCCTTGCTGTGGGAGTGCGGCGTGACGACGATATGATAGGGCGTGCCGGACAGCACTTCGGAAATGCCGAAGACCATCTGGCTCGAAAAGCCCATGATCTCCTCATCGATACTGAGGACGAGGGCGATGACGTTGGTCTTGCCGGTGCGCAGGCGCACGCCTGCCCTGTTCGGCTGGTAGCCGAGCTGGCGGGCGACCATCCGCACACGTTCCTTGGTTTCCGCCCCAATATCAGGCGCATCTTTCAGCGCGCGCGACACCGTCGTGACGCCAAGGCCGGTCATGAAGGCGATCGTCTTCAATGTGGGACGCTCGCGCGCCGCCGGCGCCGATGCCGCTTGCCCGAAATTTCCCTTGTTTTCCATCCCTGTAGGCCTGCCTCGCGCGAATTGGTGTCGCTTATAGAGGCTTTTTCAAGCGCCGTAAGCCCGCGCCTGCCAAAATCGCGCCTCCCTAAGAAAGTCAAATCTGTAACGATACAGTAGAAATGTCGAGTGCTTTTTCTTGTGTGCGCTGCGGCATTGTACGCTTGGGTTGAATCGGCAAATCTTTCCCGGTTTTTCCGCGACTGCGAAATCGATTATTTAGGTCGTGAATCGAAGTTCTGAAATTTATATAATATATTCAGTCTGATGTAGCGATAACGCATATGCGAGAAGAGCTGATTTAGCATCGACGAAGAGGGCGTGGAGCTTCGATTGAAAACAGGCAGAAGCTGCAATTCCAGTTGCTCGGGAAAAATTTGCCGGCTGACAGTTGCGTGAGGAAATCGATTGATCTAAGTTTTTCCGGCAACGTTTCAGTGAGGGAGGAGAACTCATGAAAATTCGTATGATGGCGGCTATGCTTGCCGCTTCCGCTGCGCTTCCGATCAGCGCCAGCGCCACCGATCTCGAAGTCACCCATTGGTGGACATCCGGCGGCGAGTCCGCTGCTGTCGCCGAACTGGCAAAAGCGTTCGACGCCACCGGCAACCATTGGGTCGACGGTGCCATCGCCGGTTCCGGCGGTACGGCGCGCCCGATCATGATCAGCCGCATTACCGGCGGCGACCCGATGGGTGCCACCCAGTTCAATCACGGCCGGCAGGCGGAAGAGCTCGTCCAGGCCGGCCTGATGCGCGACCTGACCGATGTGGCGACCGCCGAGCACTGGAAGGATATTATTCGTCCGTCGAGCCTGCTCGATTCCTGCACCATCGACGGCAAGATCTACTGCGCGCCGGTCAACATCCACTCCTGGCAGTGGTTGTGGCTTTCGAATGCCGCCTTCAAGAAGGCCGGCGTCGAGGTTCCGAAGAACTGGGACGAATTCGTCGCTTCCGCTCCGGCTCTTGAAAAGGCCGGCATCATTCCGCTCGCCGTCGGCGGTCAGCCGTGGCAGGCGACAGGCGCCTTCGACGTGCTGATGGTCGCGGTCGCCGGCAAGGACGTCTTCAACAAGGTCTTCAAGGACAAGGATGCGGAAGTCGCTGCCGGTCCCGAGATCGCCAAGGTCTTCAAGGCCGCCGACGACGCCCGCCGCATGTCCAAGGGCAGCAACGTCCAGGATTGGAACCAGGCGACCAATCTCGTCATCACGGGCAAGGCCGGTGGCCAGATCATGGGTGACTGGGCGCAGGGCGAATTTGCTCTCGCCGGCCAGAAAGCCGGCACCGATTATACCTGCCTGCCGGGTCTCGGCGTCAACGAGATCATCTCGACCGGCGGCGACGCTTTCTACTTCCCGCTGCTGAAGGACGCGGAAAAGTCCAAGGCGCAGGCCGTCCTTGCCAAAACCCTGCTCGATCCCAAAACCCAGGTTGCCTTCAATCTGAAGAAGGGCTCGCTACCGGTTCGCGGCGACGTCGATCTTGCCGCCGCCAACGATTGCATGAAGAAGGGTCTCGATATCCTGGCGAAGGGCAACGTGATCCAGGGCACCGACCAGCTGCTTTCGGCCGACAGCCAGAAGCAGAAGGAAGACCTCTTCTCCGAATTCTTCGCCAATCCGTCGATGACGCCGGAAGACGCGCAGAAGCGTTTCGCCGGGATCATCGCTTCGGCTGACTGATCGGTAGATTCGCTGCCTTTGCGATCCGGCTCCCATGGGGCCGGATCCGCTTCGGACGATTTTGATGGTCCGGCAGGCGGCATCTCCCGGTATCTTCAGCAGATTTCGGACGTGGGGACGACAGGCGGCACATGCCGTTTTGTCACAGGTCGCAGTTGCGATTTGAGGAGGAGTATTCATGACGGGTCAAGCGCAAGCAGGCCGGCCAAACAAGTTACTGCGCAATCTGAATGCCAAGATTGCATCCATCCCGATGATCCTGACAGCGATGGTGATCTTCGTCGGCGGCACGTTCTGGACGGTCTTTTATTCCTTCACCAATTCCAAGCTCCTTCCGCGGTTGAGCTTTGTCGGCATCGATCAGTATGAGCGCCTTTGGGCAGCGCCGCGATGGGTGACGGCAATCGAAAATCTTGCCCTCTATGGCGTGCTGTCGCTGATCTTCAGCCTGGTGATCGGTTTCATGCTCGCCGCGCTGATGGATCAGAAGATCCGTTTCGAAAATACCTTCCGCACCATTTTCCTTTACCCCTTTGCGCTGTCCTTCATCGTCACCGGCCTCGTCTGGCAATGGGTTCTGAATCCGGATTTCGGCATTCAGTCGGTGGTGCGTTCGCTGGGCTGGACAAGCTTCACCTTCAACCCGCTCTATACGCCTGAAATCGTCATTTACGGCATTCTGATCGCGGCGCTGTGGCAGGGAACGGGCCTCGTCATGTGCCTGATGCTTGCCGGCCTGCGCGGCATCGACGAGGATATCTGGAAGGCGGCGCGCGTCGACGGCATCCCGATGTGGAAGACCTACCTCTTCATCGTCATTCCGATGATGCGGCCGGTGTTCATCACGACGATCGTCATCATCGCGTCGGGCATCGTCAAGGTCTACGACCTCGTCGTCGCGCAGACATCGGGCGGGCCGGGCATCTCTTCGGAAGTGCCGGCGAAATATGTCTACGACTACATGTTCCAGGCGCAGAACCTGGGGCAGGGCTTTGCCGCCTCGACCATGATGCTCGTCACTGTCGCGATCATCATCGTTCCGTGGGCCTATCTGGAATTCGGAGGAGGGCGCAAGCGTGGCTAATATCGAAACTCTCAATAGCACGGCCGCCGGCATCGACGCCGTTGCGCCGAGGCTCGGCGAAGGCCCGAGCGGCGCCAAGCCGCGCCCGGCTCTGTCGTCGCGCAACATCATACTCTACGGAACGCTTGGTGTGGCGGCGCTTTATTATCTGCTGCCACTCTATGTGATGGTCGTGACGTCGCTGAAGGGCATGCCGGAAATCCGTCTCGGCAACATCTTCTCACCACCGATGGAGATCACCTTCGAACCCTGGGTCAAGGCCTGGGCCGAGGCCTGCACCGGCCTCAACTGCGATGGCCTGTCGCGCGGCTTCTGGAATTCGGTGCGTATCACCGTACCATCGGTCATCATTTCGATCGCGATTGCCTCGGTCAACGGTTATGCGCTTGCCAACTGGCGCTTCAAGGGATCCGAGCTTTTCTTCTCGATCCTGATCATCGGCGCGTTCATTCCCTATCAGGTGATGATCTACCCGATCGTCATCATCCTGCGCGAAATCGGCATTTACGGCACGCTGACCGGCCTCGTCATCGTCCATTCGATCTTCGGCATGCCGATCCTGACGCTGCTCTTCCGCAATTATTTCGTGTCGCTGCCGGAGGAACTGTTCAAGGCGGCGCGTGTCGACGGGGCGGGCTTCTGGCAGATATTCCTGAAGATCATGTTGCCGATGTCGCTGCCGATCTTCGTCGTTGCGATGATCCTGCAGGTGACCGGCATCTGGAACGACTTCCTCTTCGGCGTCGTCTTCACCCGGCCGGACACCTATCCGATGACCGTGCAGCTCAACAACATCGTCAATTCAGTCCAGGGCGTGAAGGAATACAACGTCAACATGGCGGCAACGATCCTCACCGGTCTCGTGCCGCTGATCGTCTATTTCGTCTCTGGCCGGCTTTTCGTCCGTGGCATCGCCGCCGGCGCAGTGAAGGGTTGATCCCATGAATATGAATTCAAGTGTCTCCAACGCAAGTGTCTCGATCAAGGATCTGTCGCTGAACTTCGGCGCGGTCAGCGTGTTGAAGGATCTGAACCTCGACATCAACGACGGCGAATTCCTGGTGCTGCTCGGTTCGTCCGGCTGCGGCAAGTCGACCTTGCTGAACTGCATCGCCGGCCTGCTCGATGCCTCGGAAGGCCAGATCTTCATCAAGGGCAAGAACGTCACCTGGGAGGAGCCGAAGGACCGCGGCATCGGCATGGTGTTCCAGTCCTATGCGCTCTATCCGCAGATGACCGTCGAGAAGAACCTCTCTTTCGGGCTTCGTGTCGCCAAGGTGCCGCAGGCTGAGATCGACAAGCGCGTGGCGCGTGCCTCCGAAATCCTGCAGATCCAGCCGCTTTTGAAGCGCAAGCCGGCTGAGCTATCAGGCGGCCAGCGCCAGCGCGTGGCGATCGGCCGTGCTTTGGTACGTGATGTCGACGTCTTCCTGTTCGACGAGCCGCTGTCCAATCTCGACGCCAAACTGCGCTCGGAACTGCGCGTCGAGATCAAGCGGCTGCACCAGTCGCTGAAGAACACAATGATCTACGTGACCCATGACCAGATCGAGGCGCTGACGCTGGCAGATCGCATCGCCATCATGAAGAGCGGCATCATCCAGCAGCTCGACGACCCGACGACGATCTACAACAGGCCGCGCAATCTCTTCGTCGCCGGCTTCATCGGCTCGCCGTCGATGAATTTCCTGCGCGGCGAGCTGGTCAAGGCAGGTGACGGCATTGCCTTTTCCGCCAATGGCGTCATTTTCTCGCTCGCTGCCTACGACGCCAACGAGACATTGCAGCCCGGCCGCAAGGTGGTGCTCGGTGTTCGCCCGGAGCACATCAAGGTCAACGAGAATGCCGGCGGCGAAGAACATGACGCCACCGTCGATATCGAGGAGCCGATGGGCGCCGACAATCTTCTGTGGCTGAAACATGCCGGTCACACAATGTCGGTCCGCGTCAACGGCGCACGCCGCTTCAACGTCGGAGCCAAGGTAAAGCTCGCCTTCGACATGACGCTGGCTTCGGTGTTCGATGCCGAGAGTGAGCTGCGTCTTTAGAGGAGTTTTGCGGGTGGCGTCGAGATGGCGCCCGCCTGCCTGACGTGAGGCCAAAGCCCAGCGCGGGTTTGGCGAAAAGCCCAACCTCGCCCTCCGTCATCCTCGGGTCAAGCCCGAGGATGACGGAGGGCGAGGCGGATGGCGGGAGACGAGGGCGTTGCTACACATCTCTTCTCCCCAGCGGGAGAAGAGGGCGCCAAGTCGGGCCCTGACGAACGACAGCTACCGGACGGCGACCATCCGCCGTCCATATCCAAAACGTAATTCGGAAATGACATCGTGACGCATCCATCGACACCCCCCAATATCGTCCTTTCCGGTTCGTGGCATCTCGCTTCCGTCGACGGGGAGATCCGGACCGCGATCGTCCTGCCGGGCGATGTACACACCGCGCTCCACCGGGCAGGGCTGATCCCAGATCCCTATTTCGGCCGCAACGAGGAGAAGGTGCAGTGGGTCGCTGAGCGCGAATGGGCGGTCGAGCGCAGCTTTACGTTGCAGGAGGTCGAAGGCGACTGGTATCTCGATATCGACTATCTCGATACGGTCGCCAGTGTCTACGTCAACGGTTTCCTGGCGCTCGAAGCCGATAACAGCTTCCGCCGCTACCGGCCCGATGTCTCGAGCATGCTGAAATCAGGCGACAATTCGATCCGCATCGTCTTTGCCTCCAACCCCGCCATTGGCGCCGAGCGGCAGAAGCAGCAGCCTTTCTATATTCCTTACAGCACCGGCAATTCGCCGATCCCCGACGGCAACATGCTGCGCAAGCCGCAATGCCATTTCGGCTGGGACTGGAACATCGCCATCGCGCCGTTCGGCCTTTACGGCACGATCGCGCTGAAAAAGATCGAGACGGCGCGCATCGAACATGTCGTCACCCGCCAGATCCACAATAATGACGGCTCGGTCGACCTCATGGTGACGGCGAGCCTGTTTGCCAAACATGCCGGCATCGCCCAGGTCTATTTCGATCTCGACGGCGAGCGCGTCCGTCTCGATGTGGGTGTCAAGGGCGAGACGGATGTCCACCACCTCTTCCATATCGACAATCCGCGTCTCTGGTGGCCCTCCGGCAGCGGCGAACAGGCGCTCTATAGGCTTTCCGTCGAATTGTCCGAAGAGGTGGTGACGAAGCAGATCGGCCTTCGCACTATCGAACTGATCACCACGCCGGATGCGGCGGGCAGCCGTTTCGCCTTCAAGGTCAACGGCCGCGAGGTCTTCTGCCGGGGCGCCAACTGGATTCCGGCCGATGCACTGTTCTCGCTGTCTTCGCCTGAAAAGACCGAGGACCTGCTGCAATCGGCCAAAGCCGCCAACATGAACATGATCCGCGTCTGGGGCGGCGGTTTCTATGAGCAGGATTATTTCTACGATCTCTGCGATCGGCTGGGCCTCATGGTCTGGCAGGACTTCATGTTCGCCTGCAACCTCTATCCCTCGACCGAAGACTTCCTCGGCAATGTGGCTGTCGAGGTGGATTACCAGGTGCGCCGGCTCTCTTCGCATCCTTCGATCGCGCTCTGGTGCGGCGATAACGAGCTGGTGGGCGCGCTGACATGGTTCGAGGAATCGCGGAAGGACCGCGACCGCTACCTCGTCTCCTACGACCGCCTCAACCGGACGATCGAACAGGCGGTGAAGAAGGCGCTGCCTGGGGCGCTCTGGTGGCCGTCGAGCCCGGCATCAGGCTATCTCGATTTCGGCGACGCCTGGCATGCTGACGGCTCCGGCGACATGCATTACTGGTCGGTCTGGCACGAGAACAAATCCTTCGACAATTACCGTTCGGTGCGCCCGCGCTTCTGCTCGGAATTCGGATTCCAGTCCTATACGTCGCTGCCTGTCATCAGGACCTATGCCGAAGAAAAGGACATGAACGTCGCTTCGCCGGTCATGGAACTGCACCAGAAGAATGCCGGCGGCAACGAGCGCATCGCCGGCACGATGTTCCGCTATTTCCGCTTTCCCAAGGATTTCCCGAACTTCGTCTATCTCTCCCAGATCCAGCAGGGGCTGGCGATCAAGACGGCGGTGGAATATTGGCGCTCGCTCAAACCCCACTGCATGGGCACGATCTACTGGCAGCTCAACGACACCTGGCCGGTCGCCTCCTGGTCGAGCCTCGACTATGGCGGCCGCTGGAAGGCGATGCATTATCTCGTCAAGCGTTTCTTCCAGCCGGTGGCGGTCGCCGCCATTCCCTCGGAAGACGGCAAGACGATCCGCTTCTCGCTGGTCAACGACACGCTTTCGGACGTCAGCGTCGACCTTTCGATCTCGCTTCTGACGATGAAGGGCGAGCGGAAGCATCTGAAAGACGTGCAGGCCGCGTGTTCGCCGGACGCGGCGGTGACGGCTGCGACCATCGACGTGTCCGAGATTGCCGAGGGAACGCTGCTTGCCTGGCATTTCACCGCGTCGAACGGCATGGGCGGCGAGGGGCACTATGTCAACGGCACCTATAAGGCGCTGGAGCTGGAGCCCTCCGGGCTGACCATCACCCATGAATATGTCGAGGCGAGCGGCGCCGTCGACATCAATGTCACCGCCAGGGGACTTGCGCTCTTCGTGATGATCGAAAGCGAGACGGACGGCAAATATTCCGACAATGCCTTCGATCTTGCGGCAGGCGAGAGCCGCCGCATCAGCTTCACCCCGGCACATCCGCTCGAACGCGGCAAGCTGCCGGAATTCCGCTTCTACGACCTGCAATCTTGTCAGTCCGCGGATTGATCCGGACTGAAATTCAATGGGCACGAGGCCCGAGGAGGAATGATGACGAAACTGAGTTTCCAGCTTTACAGCGCCCGTAACTTCCAACCCTATTCGGCGATCTTCGAAAAGCTCGGCAAATCAGGCTATCAGGAAGTCGAAGGTTTCGGCGGCATCTATGCCGATCTTGACGATGCCGGTCTGAAGAGCCTGCGCGCAGAACTCGACAGGAGCGGCTTGACGATGGCGAGCGGCCACTTCAGCCCCGATTTCCTCGACGGCGAAGTCCAGAAGTCGCTGAACATTGCCAAAACTCTCGGCATGGACTCGATCTATGCGCCGCATCTGGCAGCCGATCAGCGCCCGACCGACGGTGCCGGCTGGCTGGCATTCGGCAAGCGCCTGCAGGAAATGAGCAAGCCCTACAAGGATGCCGGCTATGAGTTCGGCTGGCACAATCACGACTTCGAATTCGTCAAGCTCGCCGACGGCTCGCTGCCGATCGAGCGCATTTTCGAAGGCGCGCCCGACATTTCCTGGGAAGCCGATATCGCCTGGGTCGTTCGTGGCGGTGCCGATCCGTTCGCATGGATCGAAAAGCTCGGCTCGCGCATTACCTCGGCTCACGTCAAGGACATTGCGCCGGCAGGCGAGAATAAGAACGAGGATGGCTGGGCCGATGTCGGCCATGGTACTCTGCCTTGGGCAAAGCTCGTCGCCGCCCTCAAGGGCACCAAGACCAAGCACTACGTCGTCGAGCATGACAATCCGGCCGATGTCGATCGCCTGATCACCCGCTCGATCGCATCCTTCCAGACTTATTGAGGCACAACATGACCAGGGAACTTGGCGTCGGCATCATCGGATGCGGCAACATCTCCACCACCTATTTTTCGCTGGCACCGCTCTTCAAGGGGCTGAAGGTGCTGGCCTGCGCCGATATCAACCTGCAGGCGGCCGAGGCGCGCGCCAAGGAGTATGGCGTCAAAGCACAGACGATCGAGGAGCTTCTCGCCAATGACGAGATCGACGTCGTCGTCAACCTGACGATCCCCGACGCGCATTTTCCGGTGTCGAAGGCAATCCTCGAAGCCGGCAAGCATGTCTATTCCGAAAAGCCGCTCGTCCTTTCGCTGGAGCAGGGCGAGGAGCTTCGCCGAATCGCCAAGGCGAAGAATCTTGCCGTCGGCTGCGCGCCCGACACCTTCCTCGGCGGCGCGCATCAGCTCGCCCGCAAGTTCATCGACGATGGCGGCATCGGCCGGGTCACTTCGGGCGCCTGCTACGTCATGAGCCCCGGCATGGAGATGTGGCATCCGAACCCGGATTTCTTCTTCCTGCCGGGCGGCGGCCCGATCCTCGACCTCGGTCCTTATTACATCGCCAACCTGATCAACCTGATCGGCCCGGTCAAACGCGTCGGCGCCATGACCTCGATGGCGTCGCCGACCCGCACCATCACCAGCGAGCCGCGCAATGGCGAGATCATCCCGGTCAAGACGCCGACGACGATCCAGGCGCTGCTCGAATTCGTCAACGGCGCCACCGTGACGCTGACGGCGAGCTGGGATGTGTGGTCGCATCGTCATGCCAATATGGAGCTCTACGGCACCGACGGCTCGCTTTACGTGCCGGATCCGAACTTCTTCGGTGGCACCGTCGAGGCGAGCGGCCGCGATAAGGAGATCAAGCCGCTGGAAGACTGGGAGCATCCGTTCGGCAAGATCAACCAGGAAAGCCCGAATGGCTCGCGGGCCAACTACCGCACGGCCGGCCTTGCCGATATGGCGATGGCGCTGATCGAAGGCCGCGATGCACGCTGCTCGCTGGACCGCACGCTGCACGGCGTCGACGTCATGACCTCGATCCTGAAGTCGGGCGAGGAGGGCCGTTTCATCGAGCTCACGACGACTTGCACGCAGCCGGCCGCGCTCGGCATCGAAGAGGCGCAGGCGTTGTTGAGGTAGCGGAGGAAGCGCGCCTACGCTTGCCGTGTCGGCGCGCTTGCTCCATTGGTTTCGTCATGTAGGCCTCGCGCCACCTGTCGTCCGATTTGTGCTTATGGTTGCCCCTCACCCTAACCCTCTCCCCGTAAACGGGGCGAGGGGACGTGCCATGCGAGAGGTGGTTGAGAAGGGAGAGGCTGCGGCATTTCCCTTCTCCCCGCTTGCGGGGAGAAGGTGCCGGCAGGCGGATGAGGGGCAGGTGGCGGCGTTTTCGTGAGCCGAAAATGCCGTATGACGATTACGCTGATATCGCACGAAGGAGAGTTTCATGAGCTGGCAACCCGCCGCGGACCGTTATTCGAAGATGAAATATAACCGCACGGGCCGTTCCGGCCTGAAGCTGCCGGCCGTTTCCCTCGGCCTCTGGCACAATTTCGGCGGCGATACGCCGCATGACCGCAAGATCGACATGTGCCGCACGGCCTTCGATCTCGGCATCACCCATTTCGATCTCGCCAACAACTATGGCCCGCCTCCCGGCAGCGCCGAGACCGCCTTCGGCGAGATACTGCGCACCGAATTTTCCGGGCTTCGCGACGAACTGATCATCTCCTCCAAGGCCGGTTATGACATGTGGCCAGGCCCTTATGGCGAGTGGGGCAGCCGCAAGTACCTGATCGCCTCTTGCGACCAGAGCCTGAAGCGCATGGGCCTCGACTATGTCGATATCTTCTATTCGCATCGCTTCGACCCGGAAACGCCGCTTGAGGAAACCTGCGGCGCGCTCGACCATATCGTTCGCTCCGGCCGGGCGCTCTATGTCGGCATCTCCTCCTATAATTCGCAGCGCACTCGAGAAGCCGCCGCGATCCTCAAGCAGCTCGGCACGCCGTGCCTGATCCATCAGCCGAGTTATTCGATGCTCAACCGCTGGGTCGAGGACGACAGACTGCTCGACACGCTCGACGATGTCGGCATGGGGTCGATCGTGTTCTCGCCGCTTGCCCAGGGCATGCTGACGACCAAATATCTCGCCGGCATTCCCGACGATAGCCGGGCGGCGCAGAACCATTTCCTCAAGCGCGATTTCATCCGTCCTTCGATCATCGACAATATCAGGAAGCTCAATGGGATTGCCGAAAAGCGCGGCCAGACGCTCGCACAGATGGCGATTGCCTGGGTGCTGCGCGGCGGACGCGTGACCTCAGCGCTTATCGGCGCCAGCCGCTCGTCGCAGATCGTCGACTGCGTCAAGGCGCTGGATAACCTTGAATTTTCGGCCGAGGAGCTTGCCGAGATCGATGTCTATGCCAAGGAGGCCGATATCAATCTCTGGGCGAAGTCGGCGGAGCGGGTATGAAGGCGGGGAGCACATTTGTTGCTCCCTCATTCCTGTGTCCTCATGCAGGCATGAGGGATGTCACAGGAATCCAGCCACCGCGCGTCCGCGCGGTGAGAAGGGTCTTTCCGGCCCAAGGACTTGGGCCGGCTGGATCTCTGTGACATCCCTTGGGCAAAGCCCTAAGGCCACAGAGATGAGGGTGGGCAGGCGACGTATCCGCGCCAATCTGACGTACGTACCACAGTTTGTTTAAGAGGAGCCCGTCCATGATCCGCAATCCCATCCTGCCTGGGTTCAATCCCGATCCCTCGATCTGCCGCGTCGGCGACGATTATTACATCGCCACCTCGACCTTCGAATGGTATCCCGGCGTGCAAATCCACCATTCGCGCGACCTGGTGAACTGGACGCTGGTGCGACGGCCGCTTGAGCGCCCCTCGCAGCTCGACATGCGCGGCAATCCGGACAGTTGCGGCATCTGGGCGCCGTGCCTTTCCTATGCCGATGGCCAGTTCTGGCTCGTCTATACCGACGTCAAGCGCTTCGACGGCAGTTTCAAGGACGCGCCGAACTACATCGTCACCGCGCCCTCGATCGAGGCCGAGTGGTCGGATCCCGTCTATGTCAATTCTTCCGGCTTCGATCCCTCGCTCTTCCACGACGACGACGGCCGCAAATGGTTCGTCAACATGCAGTGGAACCACCGTACCGAGAGCTATGGCGGCTCGCCGAAATCGCCGGCTTTCGACGGCATCCTGCTGCAGGAATGGGACCCGGCAACGAAGGCGCTGACGGGTCCGATCAAGAACATCTTCGCCGGCAGTCCGCTTGGCCTCGTCGAAGGCCCGCATCTCTTCAAGCGCAACGGCTGGTATTATCTGACGACCGCCGAGGGCGGCACCGGCTACGACCATGCAGTCACCATGGCGCGCTCGCGCCGCATCGAGGGGCCTTATGAGATGCATCCGAACACGCATCTCATCACCTCCAAGGATCATCCTGGCGCGGTGCTGCAGCGGGCGGGGCATGGCCAATATGTCGAAACGCTTGATGGCGAGGCCTACCACACCCATCTCTGCGGCCGGCCGCTGCCGCCGAAGCGGCGCTGCACGCTGGGGCGCGAGACCAGCCTGCAGAAATGCGTCTGGCGCGGTGATGACTGGCTCTATCTCGAAAACGGCACCTCAGTGCCCGATGTCGATGTGCCGGGCCTGTTTGGTGCTGTGCCGTTGGAAAGGCCGATGCGCAGTGAATACAGCTTCGATGGCGCCACATTGCCGGCCGATTTCCAGTGGCTGCGCACGCCCGAACCCGCGCGCATCTTCAACCTGACGGATCGTCCCGGCCATCTGCGTCTGATTGCGCGCGAAAGCATCGGTTCCTGGTTCGAGCAGTCGCTGGTCGCCCGCCGACAGGAGCATCACAGCTTCCGCGCCGAGACCGTGGTCGAATTCGCGCCCGACACCTATCAGCAGGTTGCCGGGCTGACGCATTATTACAATCGTCACAAGTTCCACGCCGTCGCCGTGACGCTGCACGAAACACTCGGCCGCTGCGTGACGATCCTCTCCTGCAACGGCGACTATCCGAACGGACGCCTCAGCTTCCCCGCCGAAAGCGGCGTCGCCATTCCCGCCGAGGGGCGTGTCCAACTCGCTATGGAAATTCGCGAGAACGACCTGCAATTCTTCTGGCAGACCGAGGGGAAGGGCGCCTGGCAGCCGATCGGCCCGGTCCTCGACGCCGGTGTGATTTCCGACGAGGGCGGGCGTGGCGAACACGGCTCCTTCACCGGCGCCTTCGCCGGCGTGTTTGCCTTCGACACGTCAGGGCGAGGCAAGGTCGCGGATTTCGACTGGTTCAATTACGATGAATTGTGAGGGGGCGTCTGCTGCCTCCCACCCGCCCTCGTCCTTCGAGGCTTCCGCCTTTGGCCTGCGCAAGGATGAGGGCTGATTGCTGTGCCGTGTCGTTAGGGGCCAGCATACCCCGTTGCGCCAAATCCGGTGAGGTGCCCGCCAGGGGCCTCGAAGGACGAGGGCGGCCACCTGCTTCCACGACGACTCAAAAAGAAAAGCCGGCCAGAGGCCGGCTAAGACGAACGCGGCTGAACAGGGGATACTGGCCGGTTCCAAGCACTTGGTGACTGACAATAACTTTCATTACATGCCGAGGCAGCGGAAAAGGGCGCAACGAGAACGCCGGGAAGACGGCTCCGCAAAGGAATGGGCGGCGGGGCGGATGCCGCTGCATGCCTCGGCTCACTTATCGGGCATGAATATCACCGCATGATGACATTCCAAGCCGGCCATAACTTTCTTTTTACAGCAAGATCGGCTGTCGCGGCGATATGACTGTGCTGTGACCTGCCCGTCGTTGGTGACGGTGTTGGTGCTGTGTGAATGCAGTGTTCACGTTCCCGAAGGATGTCAAAGCGTCACAGACGAACTATATAGCGGGCCGAAATACCTTCCGAATCCGCAAGAGTCCTGCATGGCCCCCATTATTTCCGTTCAGAACCTCACAAAGACTTATGCCAACGGGTTCGAGGCCCTGAAAGGCATCAATCTCACGGTCGAAAAGGGCGAGATCCTTGCGCTGCTAGGGCCGAACGGCGCTGGCAAGACGACTCTGATCTCGATCATCTGCGGTATCGCCAATCCGAGCGGCGGCCAGGTGCTGGTCGCAGGCCACGACGTCGTCAAGGATTTCCGCGCCACGCGCGGGATGATCGGGCTGGTGCCGCAGGAACTGACCACCGATCAGTTCGAGACGGTGTTCAATACGGTGAGCTTTTCGCGGGGGTTGCACGGCAAGAAAGCCAACCCTGCCCATATCGAGAAGGTGCTGCGCGCGCTGTCGCTCTGGGACAAGAAGGACAATATGCTGCGCCAGCTTTCCGGCGGCATGAAACGGCGGGTGCTGATCGCCAAGGCGCTGTCGCATGAGCCGGATATTCTTTTCCTCGACGAACCCACAGCCGGGGTCGACGTGACGCTGCGCAAGGACATGTGGAATGTCGTTCAGGAGCTTCGGGCCTCTGGCGTCACCATCATCCTGACCACCCATTATATCGAAGAAGCCGAGGAGATCGCCGATCGCGTCGGCGTCATCAATGGAGGGCAATTGCTGCTTGTCGAAGACAAGGCGGCGCTGATGGCCAAGCTCGGCCGCAAGCAGCTCATTCTCGATCTCGCCGAACCGCTCGAACGGCTTCCGGATTGTTTTGCCGGCAACGGACTGACGCTGGAAGCGGACGGCAGCCGGCTGACCTATGATTTCGACGCCGACAACGAGCAGGAGAGCATCGCGGCGCTCCTGACCCGGCTCGGTGAGAACAACATCCATTTCAAGGATCTCTCGACGCGGCAGAGTTCGCTCGAAGACATCTTCGTGGCGCTGGTGGGAGCGAGCAAATGAATGTCGAAGCGATCAAATCCATCTATTTCTTCGAGATGGCCCGTACGCGTCGCACGCTGCTGCAGAGCGTTATCTCGCCCGTCATCTCGACATCGCTCTATTTCATCGTCTTCGGTGCCGCGATCGGTTCGCGCATCCAGGAGGTGGAGGGGGTCTCTTACGGCGCTTTCATCACGCCCGGCCTGATCATGCTGACGCTGCTCGGCCAGTGCATCAGCAACGGCTCCTTCGGCATCTATTTCCCGAAATTCACCGGCACGATCTACGAGGTGCTGTCGGCGCCGGTGGCGATGGCCGAAATCCTGATCGGTTATGTCGGGGCAGCGGCGACCAAGGGCATGATCATCGGCTTCATCATCCTTCTCACCGCCAATTTCTTTGTCGATGTCAGGATCGAGCATCCCTTCATGATGATCCTGTTCTTCCTGCTGACGGCGATCACCTTCAGCCTGTTCGGCTTCATGATCGGCATCTGGGCCGGTAATTTCGAACAGCTGAACCTCATTCCGATGCTGGTCGTGCCGCCGCTCACCTTCCTCGGCGGCAGCTTCTATTCGGTCAACATGCTGCCGCCGTTCTGGCAGGCGGTCAGCCACCTCAATCCGGTGCTCTATCTCGTCAGCGGCTTTCGCTGGAGCTTCTACGGGATCGCCGACGTCAACCCGGCGATCAGCCTGGCGATGATCACGGTGTTCTTGGCGATCTGCCTGGGAACGCTCGGCTGGATCTTCAAGACCGGCTACCGGCTGCGCAACTGATCGCTCCGAATTGCATCATCGGAAAACCCGATGATGCTATCGGTTTCTTCCGTTTTTCTTCCGCTCCGGTTCGCGGCATCTGCTCTCCCAGCCAAAAGGAGAAGTGAGATGACTGCTATCGGGATCGAAGATGCGAAGGTGATAATCGTCGGCGGCAGCTCCGGCATGGGGCTGGCGCTTGCCAGGCGCCTTCTCGATGAGGGGGCGTCGGTAATGATTGCGGGACGCAGTCGGGACAGGCTCGCGGCGGCGCACCTCGGCGGGCATCCGAAGCTTGCGACATATGTCGTCGATATATCGCGAGAGGAGGAAGTCGCGGCGCTGTTTCGAGAGAGCGGACCGGTCGACCATATCGTCAGCACGGCCGCCGATATCAAAGGGGCCTACCAGTTGCTGCCGTCGATCGAGCTTGCGGCAGCGCAACGGGTGGTCGAGAGCAAGTTCTACGGGCCGCTGCTGCTGGCGAAATATGGTGCGGCCCGTCTGCCGCCGTCAGGATCGATCACCTTTACCTCGGGTGTCGCGGCTTATCGGCCGGCAGCGCGCGGATCTGTGGTCGCAGCCGTCAATGCGGCGCTCGAGGGCCTGGTCAGGGCGCTTGCCGTCGAACTGGCGCCGATCCGCGTCAATGCCATATCGCCGGGATGGGTGGATACACCGATCTGGAGCTTGGTTGCCGGAGACGCCAAGCAGGCGACGCTGGAGGCGATGGCGCAGCGCCTGCCGGCAGGGCGCGTCGGTCATCCGGAGGATATTGCCGACGCGATCCGTTTCCTGATCGGCAATGGCTTTACGACCGGCACTATCCTGCATGTCGAAGGCGGACATCGGTTGGTCTGACCGGCGAGAGTTCGTCGCTTGCCGATTGCAGCAGGAGGGCGAGCGCCGGCGGCTGCACGCGCCTGCGCCGCCACATCATCACCAGCGCTGCCGCGGGTGGTTCGCCCGGCCACGGCAGCTCGACAATATCGCCGCGCGCGCCGACCACGAGACGGGGGACCAGCCCGTAACCTGCGCCAGACGCGACGAGCCGGACGATCGTCGCGATGCTGTCGACTTCCGTGACAATAGGTGGCGCAGCTACACCGGCCGCGCCAAAGGCGGTGTCGAACAGGTGGCGGTAAACGCAGCCGGATTCGGTCGCTATAAAGGGCACAGTGCACAATGCCGCGAGACTTTCAGGCGATCGTGCATGCGAATGACGGCTGGCGATCAGGACCAGCGGCTCGTTGGAGATTCGGCGCATGGCGAAACGCTGGTCCTGCTGGCCGCGATCGAAGGTGAAGGCGACGTCGATCGAGCCCGACTGCAATTGCGCAAGCAATTCACCACTGCCGCCGATCTTCAGCTTCACGCCAAGGCCCGGGTTCTGCTTGCCAAAGAGCGACAGCCAGGGCGCCAGCCTTTCGGCGGCGATGGTTTCAAGCGTGCCCACGCTGATGGATTGTTGGGCGTTGCCGGCGGCGACACGGACGGCGCCTTTTGCCTCGTCGTTCAGCGTCAGGATTTCTTCCGCATAGGTCTGCAGCGCCGCACCCGCCGGTGTCAGGGTAACACCCTGCCGGGAGCGGAGGAAGAGTTTTGCTCCAAGTTCTTCTTCCAGCACCTGTATCTGATCGCTGAGGCTCGACTGGGAGAGATTGACCTCGGCAGCGGCGCGCGTGAGATTTCCGTGTCGGGTCACCGCAAGGAATGTCTTCAATTGTCGCGGGTTCATGTTGGCTCCGTGTGGCGCGCAAAAGCGTCTTCACACAGGATATCAACAATGCAGAACGTGCTGCAATGCAGGAGTATTCGGGGCCGAAGCGGGTCGTCTTTCCTCCTCAGGCGCTGCTGATGAGCAGGGCATCTGAAAGGATGAGCAGGGTGCCGGCGACCAGCTTTACGATGTTCAATTCGGAGGCTTCGCCGAGCAAGACGGCGCCGATTGCCAGCGTCACCAGCACGTTGCAGCTCCAGATCGGCGCGAGTTTGGAAACCGGGACGCCATAGGCGAAAAGTGCGAAGCTGATCAAGCCGGTGCCGACGGCGAAGCAGGCGCCTGCCGTGGCGGCAAATCCGAGGCCCTCCGCGGTCCAGGGAGCAGGGCGCCAGATCAGCGCTGCGATCAGGCCGGCGATAGCGCAGGCAGCGCCGAAGGCGATCAGATAGACGGCGGAGCCGGTGGCAGCCGTGGCACTTTGCTTCTGAAAGATGGCGGTGATGCCCCAGAAGAGAGCCGGCAAAACGCCGCCGATGACGATCGGCCAGAGTGAATTCATTGCGAAACTCCTGTCACACCCATGGGGCAAGGCCCCGCCGAAGGCGAAAGCCGGTCGAACATGCGGTGCCACCAGACTAGGAGTTTCTTTTTGCTCTTTGTGGTCTTGTTGTTGCGTTTGAAGGTGACAGATCCGAATGCCGGCGTAAAGCTGCGCCGAGCTCAATCCCGCAGGCGGAGTTCGTCCGTCTGCATCTGCAGCGAGCCAAGCGTTTCCAGGAAGCTCATGCCGAGCAGGCTCTGGTCGAGCCGGCCGTCCTCGGCGACGCTGGCTGCGACATTGTTGCGGATGATCGGTCCGATCGCCACCTGGTCGAGGGTGACGGGGGCTGCGCGGCCGCGGCCGTTGGCGGTCATGACGGTCATGGAATAGGTGAGGCGGGTAAGGTCGATGCCGATCCGTGCAGCATCCTCGCGCGAGAGCGCCACCATGCTGGCGCCGGTATCGACGAGCATCTCGATCGTCTGGCCGTTGACGGCGACATCGGCCTCGAAATGGCCGTTCAGCAGCTTATGCAGGATGATTTCCTGGCCGCCCTCGCTTGTCGTGACAACGACTGCGCGGCCGGGGACAAGGCCGGCGAGCAGCCGGTTGCCGACGGCAAGCGCGTCCTGGCGATAGAGATAGGCGGTGGCGAGCGCCAGGATGAGGACCAGCCATATCATCATATGGCGCATCGTTTCACCGAGGCTGCGCCGGCTTGTCCAAATGCCGGCCGACAGCATCAATGCGATCGGCAGCAGATAGACGACGCGGCCGAAATCATCGCTCTGCAGGCCGAGGATGCGCCCGCTGTCATTGTTGACAACAAGCACGGTAAGGCCGATGCCGATGACGGCGAGGAAGACGATCAAACGCATCATAAAGGCCGCTCCGGCCCGCCGGCGAGAGTTGTGTTCATGTGGTTCGACACCGCTGCCACGCCTGCAAGCCTTGCCGGCAGCAGCGCCATGACCCGTCTTCGCTCGGTATCGGAGTAACTCACCCAGTTTCCGATTTCCTGAAGAGTCCGGCCGCAGCCGGCGCAAAATCCGGTGGCTGAAACCAGGGAACAGACGTGAATGCAGGGTGTTTGCATGAGCGATATATCGGAGTTTCAAAGAGCCGTGGCAAGGGCGCAAAGGGTGGCGATTTCACATATCTGCTGCGTCGCGCCCAGCGTGTCACCGGTGTGGCCGCCAAGCTTGCGGCGGATGACGGCGGTGAAGGCAAGGCTGGCGATGCCGGTCGCGAGCAGGCTTACGACCAGTGGCTGCAGGCCGAATGCCGGCCAGATCAGAATGGCTGCGAGGAAGCTGGCCGAAGCGAGCGCAAACTGCATCGCCGCCTCGTCCGGCCGGCCGGTCGAGGCGGCCACGCCATCGGCCTTGGCCGGCGGCAGCCGCTGCCAGTGCCAGGCGATGGCGCCGCGACTGAGGGCGGCAACCGCGGGAACGGCAAGAGCTGCGGCAAGCGGCGAGGCGTGGCGGGCGAGGGCGGCAAGTGCTGCGGCGCGGATCGCGAAGGAGAGGATCAACGCTATCGCGCCATAGGTGCCGATCCGGCTATCCTTCATGATGATAAGGCTCTGCTCGCGGCTCTTGCCGCCGCCGATGCCGTCGGCCGTATCGGCCAGGCCGTCCTCATGCAGCGCGCCGGTGACGAGGACCTGGATGGAAAGCGCGATCAGGGCCGCCATCAACGGATCGGCGCGCAGCCCCAAAAGCAGCAGAAGGACGAGGGCGGGCGGGACACCGATGACGATGCCGGCGAAGGGAAACGCGCGCACCAGCGGGCCGAGCCTGCCGTCATAGCCTTTGAACAGTGACTGCGGCATGGGAATGCGGCTGAGGAAGGCGACGGCGCGGGCGGTATCGACCGCATGGTCCTTGATCTTCATTCTGCTTCGTTCTGCCAGAGGTTTCGGCTTATGGTCGCGGCGGCGCTTTTGGAGTTGTTCGCCTCGTCCGCCCGCTTTAAGAGAGTTGCCACCCGCAAAGAAGCTGATTTGCTCGACGCAAACAAGTGGTTTGCGCGAAAACAAGAATACCCGGATTCATAGGAAAACCGCACAGATGAGCGTTTCAGGCCTGCCGTTCGACGATTTCCGTACCCTGCTTCGTGACCTGCCGGGGCCAGATGCCCGCGCGCTGGTGACTGCGCGAGAACGCGACGCGCAACTGACCAAGCCGCCGGGCGCGCTTGGACGGCTCGAGGAAATCGCCTTCTGGCTTGCCGCCTGGACGGGCCGCGCCCCTGCCGTCAACCGGCCGCTGGTGGCAATCTTTGCCGGCAATCACGGCGTCACCCGGCAGGGCATCACGCCCTTTCCGCCCGCGGTGACGCAGCAGATGGTCGAGAATTTCGCTGCCGGCGGTGCGGCGATCAACCAGATCTGCGTTGCCTATGATCTCGGGCTGAAAGTCTTCGATCTCGCGCTCGAATATCCCACCGGCGACATCACCGAGGAGGCTGCGCTTTCCGAGCGCGATTGCGCTGCCACCATGGCCTTCGGCATGGAGGCGATTGCCGGCGGCACCGACCTGCTCTGTGTCGGCGAAATGGGTATCGGCAATACGACGATTGCGGCTGCGATCAACTACGCGCTCTACGGCGGTTCGGCGCGCGACTGGGTTGGACCCGGCACTGGTTCGGAAGGCGAGATGCTGGAGCGCAAGATCGCGGCCGTGGAAAAGGCGGTGGCGCTGCACAGCGATCATCTCGACGATCCCCTGGAGATCATGCGCCGGCTCGGCGGCCGCGAGATCGCGGCCATGGCCGGCGCCATCCTTGCCGCCCGCATGGAGCGCATTCCGGTGCTGATCGACGGTTATGTCGCGACGGCCGCTGCGGCGATCCTGAAAGCCGCCAACCCAGCCGCGCTCGACCATTGCCTGATTGGACATGTTTCCGGCGAGCCCGGACATCTGCGCGCGATCGAGATGCTCGGCAAGACGCCGCTTCTGGCGCTCGGCATGCGGCTCGGCGAAGGCACGGGGGCTGCTCTTGCCGCCGGCATCGTCAAGGCGGCGGCGGCCTGCCATTCCGGCATGGCGACCTTCGCCCAGGCGGGTGTGGCCAACAAACATTAGGGGATCGACCTTGGCGAAGCCCGCGGTGACGAAGCATACCGGATTTCGGCATTTCATCGCCGCGGCGAGCTATTCCTGGGCGGGCTTTCTGCGCGTGTTGAAAGAGGCGGCGTTCCGCCAGGAACTCGGCTTCTTCGCCGCTTCTATGGCGGCGCTGGCGCTGGTGGGGGCGAGTGCGGGTGAAATCGTCGTCGCAGTGCTTCTGTTTCTCGGGTTGTTTTCGATAGAGGCGATGAATACCGCCGTCGAAGAAGTGATCGACCGGATTTCACCGGAGATTTCGATCGTCGGCAAACATGCCAAGGATCTCGGCTCATTTGCCGTGACCTGCATGATCGCTGCCTGCTGCCTCTATCTCGGTTTCGTTCTCGGCAAGCACCTGTTTTTCAGTCCGGCCTGATTTAAACTGGATCGGCTGAACCACGCGGGCTCTATCAGGCAAAGCTCCGGCGCTTGCGGGCGACGGCATGGGCTTCTTCGACGGCCGGCAGGCTCTGCAGAACGCGCCTGGCCGGCAGGATGGCGATAACCTCGGTGCCTTCGCGCAGCTTCGATTTCAACAGGAACTGCCCGTCATGCTTGGCAAGGATCGCCTGGACGATCGGCAGGCCGAGGCCGGTGCCCTGTTCAGCGCTCTTGATGGCGATCGAGCCCTGGCCGAAGGCCGAGAGCACCACGGGGATCTCTTCTTCCGGAATGCCGGGGCCGTTGTCCTTGATCGAGATGTATTGTCCGCCGCCGGCCGTCCAGCCGACCTTGACGTGGATTTCGCCGCCTTGCGGCGTGAACTTGACGGCGTTGGAGAGAAGGTTGAGCACCACCTGGCGCATCGACTTCTCGTCTGCCCAGATGGCCGGCAGCTGCCGCTCGAATTGATCCGAAATGGCGATGTTCTTGGCGCGGGCGCGCAGCTGAACCATGCCGATGCAATCTTCGGTGATATCGAGAAGCGAGATCGCCTCCTCGCTCAGCTCGTATTTGCCGGCCTCGATGCGCGACAGGTCGAGGATCTCGTTGATGAGATCGAGCAGATGCTGGCCGGAGCGGTGGATATCGCCGGCATATTCCTTGTAGGTCGGATTGGCGAGCGGCCCCATGACTTCCGCCGACATCACTTCGGAGAAACCGAGAATGGCGTTGAGCGGGGTTCTGAGTTCGTGCGACATGGAGGCGAGAAAGCGGGATTTGGCGAGGTTTGCCTCTTCGGCGCGGCGACGGGCCTCATCCGACATCGATTTCGCCACCTCGAGCTCGGCGATCAGGTCATCCTTCTCCGACTGGTAGGAAAGGATCCTGAGGTTCGACTTGAAGAGCCGGTCGCTGATATAATTGAAGAAGACGACGGTGGTAGTGAAGGCGCCCGTCAGGCTGATTTCGAGCAGGTCGCGCGACAGGCCGCTCTTGGCGGCGAGCGCCAGAATCGCCGGCGCGAAGCCGACGAGCACGGCAGGCGTCAGCATGAAGTTCGACATCGCCGTGACGGAGAGCGCGATCAGCAGCGTCGCACCCTTATAAAGGATGAAGCTCGACGGCTCGCAGCTATCGCAGCCCTGCAGCGCGAAGATGGCCCAGCAGCAGCCGAGCAGGAACTGGCCGAGCAGCAGCAGGCGGCGCCATTTACGGGCGTTCTCGGAGGTGATTTCCTGCCGTCGTGCGCGCCGTGCGAGCAGAATATTGCCGGCGTGACAGGTGAGCGTCAGCAGCGCCCAGAAAAGCAATTGTGTGTTTTGAGTGAAATAGACGCCGAGGGCGGTGATGATGACCACGAAGAGCGGCATGATCGTCGCGCCCTGCAGCATCGATGCCACATACATCTTGAGCACGTCGCGGTCGAAGGAGGAATTGGACGCATGGCCGGACTGAAGACGTTCGCGCGTCTGCCGCACGGCCTTGGAAACGGCCTTGTTGCGGTGGCTGCGCGACCTGTCGACGATAATCTTGTCGGTCGATGTGCTGACGCCGGTACTCATGTGCACGTTGAAACTTCATCCCAGGGTGGATAAGAGCTTAACCGGCAATTCTTAAGAAGATGTTTGCCATCTTTGCCAAGGATTTGTTTTTTAAGGAGGCGAAAGCGTGACACGGGGCCTGCGCCTGATTCGCGACGGCGTGATCGCTTTTGCCCTGCTGGCGCTCCTGGCGCTGATTGCCGCCAAGCTCAACGATGCAGCGAGAATCGAGCGTGCTGGCGCTTTTCATGCTGCCGACGGCGACAGCCTGACATTGGGAGACGAACGTTTGCGCCTCGAAGGCATCGATGCGCCTGAGCTCCGCCAGAGCTGCGAAAGGGCAGGGAAGGCCTGGGCTTGCGGGCGGGCGGCGCGTGAAGCGCTGCAGGGTATGGTCCTGGCATCGGGAACGCTTTGTCAGGGCAGCCGGCGCGACCGCTACGACAGGCTGCTCGTCGTCTGCCGGAGCGGGACGAGTGGCGATATCAATGCCGCCATGGTGCGCCTGGGCATGGCCATTTCCTATGGCGGTTATGGTAAGGAGGAGGCCGAGGCGAGGGCCGCGAAGGCGGGCCTTTGGGCCGGGGCTTTCGAGCGGCCGCGTGATGTGCGCGATCACGCGCGCCACAAATCCGGCTTCGACGACGCCCTGCGTTTCATCCGGCAGATCGCCGGGTGGGAGTAAAGAGATGACCGACGAAGCCACCCTGGAGATACTGCGGAGCGAAATCGCATCCTGCCGCATCTGTCGGGATATGCCGGCGAAGGGCCCTGAATATCGGCTGCCGCACGAGCCGCGGCCGGTGGCCGTGATCTCCTCGAAGGCACGCATCCTGATCGCCGGGCAAGCGCCGGGGCTGAGGGTGCATGAAAGCGGCCTGCCGTTTGACGATGCCTCTGGCGACCGGTTGCGGTCCTGGCTCGGCGTCGACAGGACAAGCTTCTACGACCGCGACCGATTCGCCATCGTGCCGATGGGGTTCTGCTTTCCCGGCTACGACGACAAGGGCGCAGATCTGCCGCCGCGCCGCGAATGTGCGCCATTCTGGCGGCAAAGGGTGATTTCGGCGATGCCGCAGATCGAACTCGTGCTGGTCATCGGTCAATATGCACAGGCCTGGCACATGGCCGACGAAAAGCAGGGCAATATGACCGAGACGGTGCGGGCATGGCGCGACAGCCTTCTGTCCAGCCGGTTACCTGCGGTGCTGCCGCTGCCGCATCCGAGCTGGCGCAACAGCGGCTGGCTGAAGCGTAATCCCTGGTTTGAGGGCGAATTGCTGCCGGTCTTGCGAGGGCGGACGAAAGTACTGCTTTCCTGAAACAAAATTCTTTTCGTCGTGCGGAATCGCGTTATACAAAGAAAAATAATTCGAAAGGACTGTTGTGCGCATGGACCGCCTCGACCGCAAAATACTGCGTCTGCTGCAAGAAGATTCGACCCTTGCCGTGGCCGATCTCGCCAAGAAAGTCGGTCTTTCGACGACGCCGTGCTGGCGGCGCATTCAGAAGATGGAGGAAGACGGCGTCATCAAGCGGCGAGTCGCCATCCTCGATCCGGAGAAGGTCAACACCAAAGTCACCGTTTTCGTGTCGATTCGCACGGCCACACATTCGATCGAATGGTTGCGACGCTTTTCCGAGGTCGTTGCCGAATTCCCCGAAGTGGTCGAATTTTACCGGATGAGCGGGGATGTCGACTATCTCCTGCGAGTCGTCGTGCCCGATATCGCCGCCTATGACGCCTTCTACAAGCGGATGATCGCCAAGATCGAGATTCGCGACGTCTCTTCCGCCTTTGCGATGGAGCAGATCAAGTATTCGACGCAGCTGCCGCTCGACTACATGCTTCTGGAGAATGCCAAATCCAACGAGGATTGAAATCGGCGTGCGGCCTGCGGCCGCACGCCGAAATTGCGCCAGAATTGAGGTGCCGGAGGCAATCCGGCCATTTTGAGTCCCGATCTGGAAGCGCAGGGTGCGGTTGAATGTGGTTGCGACCGCAAAAAAGCCCCAGAAATAGCGAAAAAACGCTCGAATTTTACCAAACCCTCAAAATAAATAGCTTAATAAAGAATATGAGACTATGCTCATCGACAACCCGTGAGCGTTGTGTCAACATTTCGTCTCATTGGTATCGAATTCAGGACACCATGTTCTAAGCCGCCGCCTTGTATGTGTTGGTTAGCCGGCGGTAGAGTTTACGCACTTCACCATTATGTTCGACAGGGGTCGAACGGTGGAGAATTTGACGAATGGGCTATAGTTTTACGGCTTGCGATGGAAGATTTCCGTCGCGGAGCCGTTTGGCGTGTTTTTTGTCTAAATAATTGAAATTGTTGTATAAAAATCACGCCTACGGGGAAAGTAGCTTCGGTAGGCCCATCTCACGTGTATCAAGAATTGCTTGATAAGGCGGTGTATGGGATGACGGTTTGGCGGTTCGATCGATCCGCACGCCGAGATGGCTGTTCAAACTGGGCCGGCTTCAAATCGACTACCCGATTGGAAGCCAGCCCCGATCGACAAAGGAATGGATTGGTAAATGAACATCAGAATGGTTTTGCTTGCATCAGCAGCAGCATTTGCTGCATCGACGCCGGTTCTTGCAGCTGACGCTATTGTTGCTGCTGAGCCGGAACCGGTTGAATATGTTCGCGTCTGCGACGCTTACGGCACCGGCTACTTCTACATCCCGGGCACCGAAACCTGCCTCAAGATCGAAGGCTACATCCGTTTCCAGGTTAACGTTGGCGAAGACGTCGGCGGCGATTCGGACTGGGATGCAGTCACCCGCGGTCAGGTTCAGTTCACGGCCAAGAGCGACACCGAGTATGGTCCGCTGACCGGCGTCATCGTCATGCAGTTCAATGCTGACAACGCCACCGATCAGGAAGCCATTCTCGACTCCGCTTACCTCGACGTCGCGGGCTTCCGCGCCGGTCTCTTCTACAGCTGGTGGGACGACGGCCTCTCCGGCGAAACCGACGACATCGGTTCTGTCGTAACGCTGCACAACTCCATCCGTTACCAGTATGAAAGCGGCACCTTCTACGCCGGCCTTAGCGTCGACGAACTGGAAGATGGCGTTTATCAGGGCACCACGGATGCAGCCGGTGTCTTCACCGCGGACGACGGCCCGAACAACGTTGGCGTTGCCTTCGGCGTTGGCGGCACTGCCGGCGCATTCAGCTACCAGATCACCGGTGGCTGGGACGTCGACAACGAAGACGGTGCTATCCGTGCAATGGGTACGGTTGACATCGGCCCCGGCACGCTCGGCCTCGCTGGCGTTTACTCTTCCGGCCCGAACTCCTACTACTCGTCGGCTGAATGGGCTATCGCTGCCGAATACGCTATCAAGGCAACCGACAAGCTGAAGATCACCCCGGCCGTTCAGTACTACGGCAACTACTTCGGCGGCGGCAAGGATGTTCCGAGAGACTGGGATGGTCTTGGCGATGCTTGGAAGGTTGGTCTGACGGTTGATTACCAGATCGTCGACAACTTCTACGCCAAGGCTTCGGTTCAGTACCTCGATCCGGATGATGGCGACGACTCCACGACGGGCTACTTCCGTCTGCAGCGTTCGTTCTAATCCACTTAGTGGATGCCCCCGGTTTTCGGGCCGGGGGCACTTCAAATCAGTTTCTGATCCGAGTGACCTCCGATCAGCTACGGGGACGGGTCCGGTCTTCCCTGCCGGACCGTCCTTGCAGCGTTTTTAACGTGCAGTCTTCAAGTTAGTCTTTCGATAGACTTTTCAGGTCGTGGAACTGGCCCGTTTGCTTGTCGCACGCCAGCGTCTTCGCGATCTCGTTTCTCGATCAACTCCCTCTTCAATTTTCAAGCGCGCTAGATTGATCGATAGCACCATCGTGCGGACGGGCGCTGTTGGCCGATTCTCGCTTTCGCCGCCGGCTGGCTTTGCCGCAACAGGCCGCGAAAAGAAATTCCAATGCCGACAATGTGATTACCGCTTTTGGGAAGAGGAGATACAACCTTTGCAGGGGGCTGGCATTCATTCCTTCACTCGGATAGCTTGTTCTTATGGACGATCTCAACGATTACTATTATTTCGCCGCTGTCGTCTCCAGCGGCGGTTTTGCTTCTGCAAGCCGCGATCTCAAGATACCGCGTTCGAAGTTGAGCAGGCGGGTCAGCCGGCTTGAGGACGGGCTTGGCGCAAGGCTCATAGAACGCTCTACACGTCACTTCCGAGTGACGGAGATCGGCCAGGCTTTCTACGAAAGATGCCAGACTATTCTGCAGGAGGCCGACCGCGCCAAGTCGATCGTCAGCGAGGCCCAGTCCGATCCGCAGGGCGTGGTGCGAATGGGGTGCCCGCTCGGCCTCGTCGATATTTCGGTCGGCGGAATCCTGCCTGAATTCCTGGAGCGTTATCCGAAGATCAAACTGCAGATCATCGGCTCCGACCGGCGCGCCGATCTCATCAATGAACGGATCGATCTTGAGGTGAGGGCGACCAACGAGCCGGAAACGCAGACGAGTCTGACGATGCGCAAGCTCGACCGGGCGCGGCGCATCCTCGTTGCAAGTCCCTCGCTCATCGAGCGCACGGGTCGCCTCAATTGCGTGGACGAACTCGCCGAGCTGCCGACGCTGGCAATGACCTCATGGGTGTCGTTCCACAGCTGGGAACTGATCGGCCCGAATGATGCCAGGCGGGTGATTCGGCATCAGCCGAGGCTCACCTGCCGCAGCATGACCGCCATTCTCGACGCGGCCCGTGCCGGTCTCGGCTTCGGCCTTCTGCTTGAAAGCGCCTGTGAGGCGGATCTCCAGGCCGGCAGGCTGGTGCGGGTGCTGCCGGAATGGCAATCGGAGGAAAGCCAGTTCTATATCGTCTTCACAACCGCCAAGGGCATGCCGCCGGCGGTCCGGGTGCTGATCGATTTTCTGGTCGAAAAATCCAGACATCATTGACGAAGCGGCGAGGGCTTCGGCATTCGCTCTATCTCAGCCGTACCAGCAGCTTTTCGCCGGTCAGCTCCTTGGCGGCATCCTTGCCGATCCAGCGGGTAGTTTTGTCGGGGCTTTCCGCCAGGACTCTCGCGAGTGCGAGCGCCGGGGCATGGCAGGCGAGATTGCGCTTGCCGATACTGCGGAGTGCCCAATTGACCGCCTTGCGCACGAAGTTTCGAGGGTCGCCGGAATAGGCTTCGATCAGCGGCAGCCAGGCAAGGATGGTGGCGTCAGGCTCCTTCTTCCGATGAACCGCGGCACCTGATATCATGGCGAAGGCAGTGCGCCTGACAAATTCGCGCTCATCACCGGCGAATTCCGACACGAGCTCGTCGAGCCGGGCCTCGACGAAGAGATCGGCGGCGCAGTCGACGATCTCCCAGGAGTTGAAATCATTGGCCCAATTTCGCGCATCATCCGCCGTCAGCCGCTTCGGGTCGGCTGTAAAGAGAGCAAGCAGACGGGCTTCGCGGATGTCGCTGCGCCAGAGCTGCATAGCCCTGGCGTGATCCTTCTTCGCTTGCCTAGCGACCGCTTTGATATCGGGATTGGGGATGCCGAGGGCGCGGTTCGTGACAATGCCGAAGCGCGCCATGCAGGCGATATTTTCCTCCGAACGCAGCATTTCCAGATGCGCGATCAGTTCGGCTGCGCCGGAGGCTGACGTGATCATTTTTCGAGGCGGGCGAGCAACGAGGATGTATCCCAGCGATTGCCGCCCATCGCCTGGACGTCGCCATAGAACTGGTCGACGACGGCGGTGACCGGCAGTTTGGCGCCGTTGCGGCGGGCTTCGGTGAGCACGATGCCGAGATCCTTGCGCATCCAGTCGACTGCGAAGCCGAAATCATATTTACCGGCGTTCATCGTCTTGTGGCGGTTTTCCATCTGCCAGGAGCCGGCGGCCCCCTTGGAAATCACTTCGACGACCTTTTCGATATCGAGACCGGCGCGCTTGCCGAAATGCAGCCCTTCGGCAAGCCCCTGCACGAGGCCGGCGATGCAGATCTGGTTGACCATCTTGGTCAGTTGGCCCGAGCCTGCCGGCCCCATCAGACCGACCATGCGGGCATAGGCGTCGATGACGGGCCTGGCGCGTTCGAAGACGGCCTCGTCACCGCCGCACATGACGGTCAGGACGCCGTTTTCGGCGCCGGCCTGGCCACCGGAGACCGGGGCATCGATGAAGTCGACGCCTTTCTCCTTTGCTGCGGCATAAAGTTCGCGGGCGACCTCAGCGCTGGCGGTCGTGTTATCGATCAGCACGGAACCCGGCTTCATGCCGTGCAGGGCGCCGTCCTTGCCTGATGTCACCGATCGGAGATCTTCGTCATTGCCGACGCAGACAAAGACGAAGTCGGCTCCGGCGGCTGCCTCGGCCGGGGTGGGGGCGGACTTGCCGGAGAATTTCTCGGCCCAGGCGGCAGCTTTTTCGGCCGTCCGATTGTAGACGGTGACATCGTGGCCGCCCTTCGTCTTCAGATGACCGGCCATGGGAAATCCCATGACGCCGAGACCGATGAATGCGACTTTAGCCATATGTCCTATCCTTATCCCAAGTGCGAGGCTTCGAGAATTAACCGAAACGGCGAGAGCAGAAAAGCCGTGAAGACGGACTTCGTTCCGATTGACGCATCGAAGCTGGCCGTCATTCGCTCGAACCCTAGATTGAGGAAAAACCACAATGTTTCCGGGGGAGAGATGAACGAAGTTCCGACGATCAAGGCGCGGCGCAGAGGCCGCAACGGAATGCAGGCGATGCTTATTCCATCGCAACAGATGGTCGCAGAGCGGATCCGGTCGGCGCCGGAAGGTGTTTTCACCGAGGTCGGTGTCCTTCGCCGCCGTCTCGCTGCCCAATATGGGGCGGATGCCTGTTGCCCGGTGACCGTGCAGCGGCATTTGCGCGCGATTGCCGAAATGTCCTTCGATGCCATAGAAAAGGGCGAGCCGGTTTCGACGGTTACGCCCTATTGGCGCATGGTGGATCCCGAAAGCCTGCTTGCGACGCGCCTCGCAGGCGGCCCCGGCTTTATCCGGGAGCGGCTGGCCGTCGAACGTCGGGAGGCGTGACGGCAGGCGCTTGCCGACGAGCGCCGGAACGGGGAAAAATATTCCCCGTAGCGGACGACAATGGAAAATTGATATTGTCGATATAATTGATAGTCTATGCCAATATCCTGACGACCGAAGGCTACTCTTGAGGGCACCCGGCAAGCTGCCATCGATCGACAGGATATTGCAGATGTTCACGCGCAGACAGAGCCCCGGCATTCCTCCCACCGCCTGCCAAAGGCCGGCTTAGCCGCGCGAACTGAATTTCGAATTTCGCAGCAAAGGACCGTTTCCATGACCGCCACATCCGATCCCATCAATTTCCTCTGGTTCATCCCGACGTCGGGCGACGGCACCTATCTCGGTTCCGCCGATCTCAACCGCGCGCCCGAGATCGGCTATCTCACGCAGATCGCCCAGGCGGTCGACCGGCTCGGCTATTCCGGCGTGCTGCTGCCGACCGGGGTTGCCTGCGAGGAATCCTTCGTCACGGCGGCGGCTCTTGCCGCCAAGACCGAGAAACTGCAGTTCCTGGTGGCGATCCGTCCCGGCACCGCGTCACCCGCTTATTACGCTCGCCTTGCAACGACGCTCGACCGCATTTCCAACGGCCGTCTGCTGCTTAACATCGTCGTCGGCGGCAGCCCGGCCGAACTTGCCGGCGACGGCATTCATCTCGAGCATGACGAGCGTTATGCCCATGCCGAGGAGTTCTTCACCGTGTTCGAAGAACTGCTGGACAAGGGTACGGCGAGCTTCGACGGCAAATATATCAAGGCAACCAATGCGCGCCTCGGCTTTCCCTCGGTGCAGAATCCGCGTCCGCCACTTTATTTCGGCGGCTCGTCGGATGCCGGCATCGATTTCTCCGTCGGCCGCGTCGACAAGTACCTGACCTGGGGCGAACCGCCGGCGCAGGTGGCCGAGAAGGTCGCCAAGGTGCGCAAGGCCGCCGCCGAGCGTGGCCGCCAGGTGAGCTTCGGTATCCGCCTGCACTTCATCGTGCGCGAAACCGATGAAGAGGCATGGGAGGCGGCCGAGCGACTGATCCGCCATCTCGACGACGATACGATCCGCGAGGCGCAGGAGCGTTTCGTCCACGAATCCGACTCGGTCGGCCAGAAGCGCATGGCAGCCCTTCATGGCGGCCGCCGCGATAAGCTCGAGGTCTCGCCGAACCTGTGGGCGGGCGTCGGCCTGGTGCGCGCCGGCGCAGGCACGGCACTGGTCGGCTCGCCCAAGACGGTGGCCGCGCGTCTGCGCGAATATCAGGAGATCGGCATCGATACGGTGATCGGCTCCGGCTATCCGCACCTGGAAGAAGCCTATCGCGTCGCCGAGTTGCTCTTCCCCGAGCTCGGCATCACTCGCGAGCAGCAGCGCCTGGCCTTCAACAATGAGTTCGGCCGCAAGCAGATTTTCGCAGGCGGCAGCCATGGCGGCAACCTGAAAGTCGTCTCCGGCTCCTGAACCAGAACGAAGACGCCGAGCTCGATATCGCCGGAAGCCGTTTATGGCTTTCGGCATTTTGTTGCCACGACAAGGTCTCGGTATCCTGAGGGCAGTCTTCAGGAGGCGATCCAGCGTGATCTGGCAAAAATTGATGCATAGCCGATAGGCTATGCGCTGTTGGCCGATGATCTTGTCGAAACCGCATGTGCTTTGCGGTCGGCAATGCTTTACGCGCCTTATTGCGTCAATTTTGTTCGTCGCTTGACGAACCCATACCTTTGCAGCTATAGGTAAATTCATAGCTAACGAGGTATGGATTGCAAATGCCCAATGCTCCGGACGTGCTGTTCAGGACACTTGCCGATCCCACCCGGCGGGCTCTCTTCGAGCGGCTGTGCCGGGAAGGCGAGAAGACGGTCGGGGCTCTGACCGCCCGGGCCGGGGTCTCGCAACCGGTCGTCTCAAAGCATCTCGGCATTCTCAAGCAAGCCGGATTGGTGCGCGACCGGCACGAAGGCCGCCAGACGCATTATAGCGCGCAGCTCGGCGCGCTTGCTCCGCTCGTCGATTGGACGAGCGAGATGGCCGGCTTCTGGCAAAACCGCTTCAACGATCTCGAAGATTTGCTGAAAAGGATGGATCAATGACCGACATATCGACAGAAACGCGCTCCGTCGTCATCGAACGGGAATTTCCTTTTCCCTCGGAAAAGATCTGGCGGGCGCTCACCCAGCCCCACCTGATCCAGGAGTGGCTGATGAAGAGCGACTTCAAGCCGGTCGCTGACCATCGCTTCCGCTTCAACGCCGATTGGGGTTCGGTCGACTGTAAGGTTCTGGAGGTCGAGCCGAACAAGACCCTGTCCTATACGTGGGATGCCTATGGTCTCGAAAGCACCGTCACCTGGACTCTCACTCCGACCAGCACGGGCACGCACCTGCGCATGGAGCAGGCGGGTTTCCGGCCGGATCAGCGGCAGGCTTACGGCGGCGCCAGGAGCGGATGGACACAGTTCATTGCAAATCTGGAGCAGGTGCTGGCGCGGGCGGAGTGAGGCCGCCCAGCTCGGGCTGATTTCAACGGAGGAGGTCTCATTGAAGTGGAACAACTGGTTGCGGCAGATGCACCGCTGGCTGTCCGTTGCCTTTACCGTGGCGGTCGTTCTCAATATTATCGCCATGGTACAGGAGAAATCGACCGTTTGGGTGGGCCTCTTGGCGCTGTTGCCGCTCGGCTTGCTTCTGGTGACCGGTCTCTACCTGTTCGTGCTGCCCTATGCCGCCAGGTGGGGCGGAAGATGGGAGTGAGGCAATGGCCGGCAAGACCTCCAAGGCCGCAGCGAAGGTCGGAAAGGCGATGGCCGCCGAGCCTACCGCGGCAGAGCCGAAACTTCTTTCAGGCGGCAACCCGCAAATCCCCAAGGGCGACGGTGAGGCTCGGGTGCAGGCTTACATCGCCGCCATGCCGGGCTGGAAAAGCGACCTTGGACGCCGGCTCGACGCGCTGATCACGCGCACCGTGCCTGGCGTCTGCAAGGCGGTTAAATGGAACTCGCCCTTCTACGGCATCGAAGGGCAGGGCTGGTTCCTCGGCGTTCATTGCTTCACGAAATACGTCAAGGTGGCGTTCTTCCGGGGCACGTCGCTGCATCCTCTCCCGCCCGGCCAATCCAAACAGAAGGACGTGCGCTACCTCGACATCTGCGAGGACGACGAAATCGACGAAGCCCAACTCGCCGCCTGGGTGGAGCAGGCCAGCCGTTTACCCGGCGAACGGATGTGAGCGGACAAGAATTCAAAGCGTTACAGCGTCCTTTGTGCGTGCCAGAAGACGCGCGGCGTCGTCGGTCATCGGTATGCGGGGGCAATGACAACCGTGAAGAAAGCGACAGCAACCATGAAGAAGAGCGATTCCGGGGACGGAAACGAGGGAACCTCTCCCTCTCAGCTGATCGATGCAAGGATCGAGGAACTGGCCGATTGGCGGGGCAAGATGCTCTCCCAGGTTCGAGCGCTCATCAAGCAGGCCGAGCCCGAGGTGGTTGAGGAATGGAAGTGGCGCGGGGTTCCGGTGTGGGAGCGTTCCGGCATCATCTGCACTGGAGAGACTTACAAGGGCGCAGTGAAGCTGACCTTCGCCAAGGGCGCCTCACTGGAAGACCCTTCGGGACTTTTCAACTCCAGCCTCGAAGGCAATACCCGCCGCGCCATCGATTTCCATGAAGGCGACACAATCGATGAGGAGGCGTTGACGGCGCTCATTCGCGCCGCCGCCGCGCTGAATATGTCAAAGGTTGCCGGCTCCCGGAAAAAAACAAGCGGCTGAGCGTTGCTCGCTTAATGGATCGGGCTCGTCTCACGCTCGAGAAAAAGTTCGAGATTGTCGAGGCCGATCTCGGTGCCTTGGAGGCGGGCGCCGTTGTCGGCGTAGCCGTCGAGGAAGACGACCTGCTCGGTAAAGACCATTCTGGTGCCGGCAGGTTCGGCTTCGAAGGCGACGGTTGCGAGCGAGGCGGAGATCCGCCTTTCTCCGAGCTTCATCTCGTAAGCGTAGATGATGCGGGCATCGGGCACGTTATCGATATACTGAGCGTCAAAAGCGTGCAGGAGGCCGTCGGAATCGGCGACGTGGTTCCTCTCGGCGCCGCCCGGGCGGAAATCGAGCGCGTAATCCAGTGTCACCCATTCACCGTGGCAGGCGAACCATTGGCGCTTGGATTCCGGCGTCGACCAGGCGCGGAAGACACGGGCGAGCGGCGCCTTCAGGTGGCGCTCGATGACGAAGGTGGCGTGTTCGGCGGATGGTGTCGTCATTCGGGAAAGGTCTCCGTCTCTTCGGCAAGATATTGATCCAGCCTGTCGAAGGCGGCGCTCCAGCGGGTCTTTCGCTGTTCCACCCAGCGCTCGACGGCGGCAAGCGCATCCTGCTGCAGGCGGTAGGTCCGTACCCGGCCGGATTTTTCGGAGAGCACGAGGCCGCTGTCCTCCAGCACCTGCAGATGCTTCATCACCGTCGGCAGGGCGACCGCGAGCGGTGCTGCCAGCTCGGTGACGGAAGCCGGCCCGCGACCGAGGCGGTCGATCATACCGCGGCGACTGCGGTCGGAAAGCGCATGGAACATGCGGTCGAGATCCGCCTGGCTTTCGATCATCCCGCCGTATCCCGGAAGCGGGCCGGCAGCCTGTCATGATAGGGATAGAATTTGAAGTAGGGGCGGGCCTCTTCCAGCGCTCTTGCAAAGGGCGGGCGAGCCAGCAGCCGATCGTAATAGGCGCGAAGCTTCGGCTGGTCCTGTGAGAACGGCACCAGCGTCTCGGCATAGAAGAGGGCGGGGGCCGCGGCGCAATCGGCCATGGTGAAGGCTTCCCCCGTTATCCATTGCTTGTCGGCGAGTTGCTTTTCGATCATCGCATAGGCGGTGGCGAGTGTCGTCCTGGCGGCTGCCATCTCGATCTCGTCGGCCGTGCCCTCGGGGCGCCGGCGATTGCTGACGAGCGTCTGCATCGGAGCCTGGACATAGTGGTCGAAGAAACGGTCCCACAACCGGACCTGCAGCGCACGGTCGATCTCCAGCGGCAGGAGGCGAACGGGACCGGGATAGTAGTGATCGAGATATTCGATGATGATCGACGTTTCGGGAATGGTACTGTCGCGCGCTTCGTCCCTCAGCAGCGGCATCTTGCCGACCGGCCAGAAGCGGAAGAGATCGGCGCGCGAACTCTCGTCGGAAAGATCGACGAGACGATTGTCGAAGGGCGTGCCGTTTTCATAAAGCGCAATCAGCACTTTGTGGCAGAAGGAGGCGAGCGGATGTCCATAGAAAACGAGCGACATGCGGCGACCTTTCCGATCGTTGCGGTAAACTTTACCGATCGACTAAGTATCAGGTCGGAAGAAATCGCGCAACAGATACTTCGCCAATCGTGCAACTATTCCGTCAGCCGAGATACTTGGCGATCACCAGATGGCCGGGCGTCGGCTGGCCGTCTTCCATACGCACGTTGATATCGGTTATTTCGACGAGTTCGAAACCGGTGGCTGTCAGCCGTTCCCTCACATAGGCATCGGCATGGGCGAAGCGCTGGTGCGGGCCGACCATGTAAGCGCGGCCGGCGAGGGTCTCCTCCGGCAGGGTTTCCGACGAAAAGACGAACAGGCCGCCGGGCGCCAGGTTCTCGGCGGCGCCGAAGAACAGCGGTTCGAGCGCGCCGAGATAGGGCAGCACGTCGGTGGCGGTGATGATGTCGAAGGCTTCCTCGTCATTGTCGTCGAGGAAATCCTCGACCTCGGCGACGAAGAGCGTCTCGTAGAGATCTTTCTCATGGGCGATTTCGACCATATTCTCCGATAGGTCGATGCCGGTCATATCCTCGCAGATGTCGCGCAGGGCGCCGCCGGTCAGGCCGGTACCGCAACCGAGATCGAGCAGCCGCTTGAACGGCCCGAGCTTCAAGGCCTGCAGGCGTTGGCGCACCAGCATCGGCACGTGATAACCGAGCTGCTCGACGAGCACGTCTTCGAAAACCTCGGCATGCTGGTCGAACAAGGTCTCGACATAAGCATCGGGCGCCTTGACCGGCGTTTCGCCGCGACCCATCGCGGCGATGCGCACGGCCGCGCCACCGTGATCGTCGGGGTCGATTGCCAGGACTTCCTCATAGGCTGCTACGGCCGCGTCGACATCGCCGGCCTTTTCCAGCGCCAGCGCGCGGTTGTAGGCTTCGCCGAGGGCTTCTTCGTCGATCTTCTTTGCCATCGCAATTCACCGTTTCTGTGTTTTCAGGCATGGCTCTTTGTTTCAGGCATGGCTCTAAGGCCGCTTTCGATGTTTTGCAATGGCGCGCTTGCAGGCGCAGAATGACGATTACCTATGATCGACCGGCTGAAAAGAAGACGAAGGGAGGAAAAACCATGGAGACCAAGCAGGACAGGGTGCCGTCGGCAAGGGAGGAAGAGGGTATGCGGATACCGCTGATGCCCGGCACGCCTGGTGAAATCACCAATTCGCTCAGCCATTATTACCGCGGCGAACTCGGGCGGATGACGAGTTGGCGCGACCGCATCGACCGGACGTCGAACTGGGCGATCACCGTTGTGGCGGCGCTGCTGTCGGTGTCGCTGTCGACGCCGACCTCGCATCACGGTGTGCTGCTGTTCGGGATCATGCTGGTGACGCTGCTGCTGATGATAGAGGCGCGACGCTACCGCTTCTTCGATATTTACCGGGCCCGTATTCGCCAGGTCGAGCGCTGCTATTTCGCCCAGATCATGGCGCCCGACGCCAATGCCGGCAGCGAATGGGCTACGGTTATCGCAAACAGCCTGCGCAAGCCACGTTTTCTGCTGAGCTATCACGAGGCGATGCACCGCCGTCTCAAGCGCAATTACGGCTGGATGTACCTGATCCTGTTGCTTGCCTGGTGCCTGAAGATCTCGACGCCGAAACTGCAGACGGAAGGTATGCCGGCATTGCAGGCGCAATCATGGACCTATGTCATCGACAATGCCGTGCTCGGGCCGATTCCCGGCCTTGTCGTCATTGCCATCGTCCTTACCTTCTATCTCGGTATGCTCGCTTTCGCCCTGCGTCCCGACCGCGACGAGGGCGAGTTCGGTCACGGCGAGGCGCATGTCTGACGTAGCCGGCTCCGATCAGTGCAGGATGAACTCGCCTTTCAGCGCCCGCCACTCGGTTGCCGAGATCAGCTTGCGGTGGACGTAGCGCACCGAGTGCAATGGCCCGTCGAGCTTTTCTTCCCAGAATTTCAGGAAGCCGCGCATTTCGGGAAAATCGGGGGCGAGGTCATACTCCTGCCAGACGTAGCTTTGCAGGATCGCCGGGTGGTCGGGCAGGTGGTAGAGGATCTGGGCTGTCGTCAGACCGTAGCCCTGCAGTTGCTTTTCCATGTCCTTGTGCATCGTATTCCGCTTCTTCTCGTTCCCACTCGCGCGCTTATTAGCGCTGCGTGATATGGAAGCATGCGAGTGGTTGACGAAAACTTTACAGGCACTTCAGAAAAGAACAATTGATTTTTAATATCAAAGGCTTGGCAGCATATTGCCGAGAGTGCTGCCAAGCGGTTTCCCGTTGATGCGCGCAGTTCCCAAAACCGCGACACAGGTTTGGGCGTCATGCATCAGCGCTTGAGATGGCGGGTCAGGCGGCGCTCGATCCAGGCCCAGAGATGGCGCAATGCCTCGACGATGGAGAGATAGAATATCGCCGCCCAAAAATAGGTCTGGTAGTCGAAGGTGCGGGAGAAGGCGTAGCGGGTTTCGCCCATCAGGTCGAGCACGGTGATAATGGCGACGACCGCCGAGCCCTTGATCAGCAGGATGATCTCGTTGCCATAGGGGCGAAGTGCGACGATGAGAGCCTGTGGCAGGACAACTTTGCGGAAGGCGATGAACTTGTGGATGCCGAGTGCGGCCGCCGCCTCCCGCTGGCCGTGCGGTACACTTTCGATAGCGCCGCGCAAGATTTCCGCCTGGTAGGCCGCGGTATTGATGGTCATGGCAAAAAGACCGCAATACCAGCCTTCGCGGAAGAACCACCAGAGACCGACGGCCTCCAGCTGTGGCCGGAACACGCCGAGGCCGTAGTAGACCAGGAACAGCTGTGCAAGCAGCGGCGTGCCGCGGAAGAAGTAGATATAGCCGTAGGCCAGCCAGTTCAGCACCCGGCCGCTCGACAGGCGCGCCATCGCGAGCGGCAGCGATAGGAGAGCGCCGCAGGCGACGGAGATGGCAACGAGGCTCAGTGTTACCCCAAGTCCGTGCAGGTAGCGCGGCCCATAGCGGGTGAACTTCTCTGGATCCCAGCCATTGATGACGGTGTAGACCAGCAGCGCGGCGAATAACGCCCAAATCGCAACGAGAATATAGCCGGCAAGGCGGGCGCCCGTTATCGGCTTTGCCACTTTACGGGGCGCGGGCTGCGGCGGGATCAATGTTTCAGCGTAGCTCATCGCCGGACCTCCGAACGCTTGGCCCAGCGCTCGACATAGACGAGCAGAAAGGAGGAGAGGACGGCGAGCACCAGATAGAGGCAACAGGCCAGCCCATAAAAGAAGAAGGGTTCCTTGGTTACGCGTACCGCCACGCTCGTCTGGCGCAGAATATCGGCAAGGCTGATGATCGAGACGTAGGAGGTGTCCTTCAGCAGCACCATCCAGAGGTTTGTCAGGCCCGGCAGCGCGATGCGCACGAGCTGTGGCAGAATGATCAGCCGCAGCGTGCGGCCGTGATGTAGCCCAAGCGCGTCGCCCGCCTCATATTGCCCCTTGGGAATGGCGCGAAAGGCCGAGAGCAGCACTTCCGAACAATAGGCGGAAAAGACCACCGACAGCGCGATGACGCCGGCGAGGAAGGCGTTGATCTCGACCGGCGGTCCATCATAACCGACGAAGGTCAGCAGAGACTGGATCAGCATCTGCATGCCGTAATAGATGATGAAGAGCGTCAGAAGCTCCGGCAGGCCGCGGAAAATCGTGGTGTAGATGCCGGCCGCCAGCCGCAGCGGCTTTTCCTCCGACTGCTGGCCCAGCGCCACGAGAAAACCGATGACAAGCCCGATCGGCAAGGTGACGATCGCCACCGAAACGGTAACTTGCAAGCCGAGCGCGATCTCGTCGCCCCAGCCGGTATCGCCGCACGCAAGAAGCGTCGACTGACCAAACCAGGTGAAGATGCCGACGGGTCCGCACAGCGGATCGAAAATGTGCACAAGTGAGCTCCAGAAGGAGCCGAGCGCGGAAAACAATCCGCCCATGCGTGGATTCCCCTCACGGCTTTTGCCGTTTTGATCTTGCTACCTTTGTCAAACAAAAATGGCGGAAGAGCAAGCCTTCCGCCATTCGCTTTTGTCGGCCAGATACCGAATTTCTTATTCGCCGTAAACGTCGAAATCGAAGTACTTGTCCTGGATCTTCTTGTACTCGCCGCTGGCGCGGATCGCAGCGATTGCGGTGTTGAGCTTTTCCTTGAGCGGATCGCCCTTGCGAATGGCGATACCGGCGCCGTTGCCGTTGATTTCCTTGTCGACCGGCAGGGTCGTCAGGATCTTGCAGCAGGCGCCGGCGTCGGACTTGACCCATTCGGAGAGCACGACGACGTCGTCGATGACGGCATCGACACGGCCGCTGGAAACGTCGAGCTTGTATTCGTCAGCCGTCGGATAGAGCTTCAGCTCGGTGTCGGCGAGGTGCTTCTCGGCGTAGTTGGCATGCGTCGTGGAAGTCTGTGCGCCGATGACCTTGCCCTTGAGGCCGGCAACGTCAGTGATTTTCGAATCCTTCGGCACGGCAATGGCCGGAGGGGTGTTGTAGTACTTGTTGGAGAAGTCGACGAGCTTGAGGCGCTCCGGCGTGATCGACATCGAGGAGACGATCATGTCGAACTTCTTGGCGTTGAGCGCCGGGATGATGCCGTCCCAATCGGTGCTGACGAAGGAGCATTCGGCCTTCATCTCAGCGCAGAGCGCCTTGGTGATGTCGATGTCGAAGCCCTGGATCGTGCCGCTGGCATCGACGAATTCGAAGGGCGGATAGGTCGAATCGGTGCCGATCACATACTTCTCGCCGTCGGCCATGGCCGAGCCGGCAAAGAGAGACATCGCCGCGATCGAGGCTGCCGCGAAAATACGGGTGGAGATATGCATGAGGATCCTCTCTGTTGGTAGCCGTCGCGCATTTTTCTCTTGGGCTGACGGCTGCTGTTCAACGGTGACGGGGCACCGCCTTGCCGCGATAATCAGACTTTTTTTCATGGAAATGCAACAGAAATTCCCGCGCGATTTGCCGCGCAAACAGCGGGCGAGATGAACGGCGCCGGACTGCAACATTCATGTAAGGTTAATCCCCGAATTCCTAGAACCGGAACAAATCGGCAGCTTGGCGCTTTGCCATTTCGCCGTTTCGCCTCAATGCGACGCTAGGGGCGGAAGCAGGGCCTGTCGGCCTTCAGGAAGTTCAAACAGGATCGAGGAAATCCGATGGGCATGAAATCAAGATTGTTCGCAAGCGCGGCTTTTCCGCTGCTTTCTCTCTCGCTGGCTTTCCAGCCGGCATCGGCGCTGGCCGCCATACGCGGCGTTCAGACGCAGGCCGAGGCCGTGCGGCAAGTTGACCAGGGAAGCTTCGAAGTGGCGCAGGATGCGCCTGCCGACGCACCTTCCGACGAGGAACTGCTGAAGAAGAAAAAGCATAAGGAGAAGGAAGAGGCTCCGGCTGAAAAGGCTCCGGCCGCCGAGCAGCCGAAGGAAGCGCCCGCCGAAAAGCCGAAAGCGGAGCGGAAGGAGGCGCCGGCGCCTGAACCCAAGGCAGAGCCGGAACCGCCGAAGGCCGAAGCGCCGAAGGAGGAGCCCGCGCCCAAGGCCGAAAGCAAACCCGAGCGGAAAGCCAAGCAGGAAGCCCAGCCCGAGGCAAAGCCGGAGGCCGCGCCGCAGCAGGAGCAGCAGCCGGTAACGCAGGAAAAACCGAAAAAGCCTAAGAAGCAGGAAGCCCAGCAGGCCGAGCCGGAGGCTCAGCCGGCACAGGAACAGCAGCCGGCCGCGAAGGAGGCTCAGCCCGCGACCGAGCAGGCTCAGCCTGAAGCCAAGCCGGATGGCGGCAAGCAGAGGCCGCGCGACAAGCAGGATAAGGGGCAGGACAAGGCCCAGGGCAAAGAGAAAGGCAAGGGCAAGGCGGAGACCGCTGCGCCTGAGGCGGTGACGCCGGCCGAGGAGCAGGCCAAGCCCGAAGTCAAGCCGGAGGCAAAACCTGCCGCCGAGGCGCCTGCCGAGCAGAAGCCGGCAAAGGGGGAGGCCGCAGCCCCCGCCGATAAGACGACTGGCGAGAAGCCGGCCGCAGACAAGACGACCCAGGATAAGGCGACCCAAGACAAGGCGACCGAAGAAAAGGCGGCGGCACCTGCTGTCGCACCGGCAGAAAAGCCGAAGGACGGCACCGCGGCAAAGCCTGCCGGTGAACAGCCGGCCGCGCCGGCGACCGACACCGCTCAGCCGCTGCCGGATGCCAATGGTGGCCAGCAGGCGGAGCAGGCCATTCCGGCGCCTGAGAAAGTATCGCCCGAGGAGCTGGAACGCCGCAAGAAGATTGCTGCAGATCCGGCCAAGAGCAATGAGACCGTCGTGCTGCCGGTCGAGAACGGTGCCGCCGTGCTCGACAGCGATAAGGATGCCGACCGCAGCAAGGGCCGGGAAGGCCGCCGCGACCGCGACAAGCAGCGCGGCGATAGCCAGGAGGTGAAGGTGCCGACCTCGGATGCCGATGCGCAGGCCGCCACCGGCGCCAAGGCGCCGGCGCCGATCAAGCTCGAGGCGGTGACCAGCGAGAAGGGCACGAGGCTCAACGAGCGGCCACAATTTGCCCGCCCCGACGGTGCGCGGTATAGCGACAGCCAGGACGACAGCCGCGTCATCATCCAGTACAACAATCAGGTGATCGTGCGCGGCGACGACGACAGGCGGTTCCTGCGCGACGGCGAGCGGCCGACCTACGAGGAGCTGTCGGGTGATCGCTACCGCGAGACGATCATGCGGCCGGAGGGCTACCGCATCGTCACCATCCGCAATCGCTACGGTGACATCATCCAGCGGTCGCGCGTCGATGCCCGCGGACGCGAGCACGTGCTCTATTACTCCCAGGACCTCTATGAGGATCCGGACCGCGATTATTTCGAGGATCCGGGCGCCGACCTGCCGCCGATGCGGCTGCGCGTGCCGCTCAACGATTACATCATCGATACCCGCAGCGATCCGAACCGGGATTATTACGAGTTCCTGAGCGAGCCGCCCGTCGAGCCGGTGGAACGTGTCTATTCGCTTGACGAGGTGAAATATTCGGCCCGTATCCGCGACAAGGTGCGCCGCATCGACCTCGATACGGTGACCTTTGCGACCGGCAGCGCCGAGATCCCGATGACCCAGGCGCGCACCCTGCGCAAGGTTGCCGACGCGATCAGCCAGGTGCTGAAGAAGGATCCGAGCGAGACCTTCCTGATCGAGGGTCATACGGATGCCGTCGGCACCGATCAAAGCAATCTGGTCCTCTCCGACCAGCGCGCCGAATCGGTCGCCAATGTGCTCTCCGACGTCTACGGCATCCCGCCGGAGAACCTGGCGACCCAGGGCTACGGCGAGCGCTACCTGAAGGTCAACACGTCAGGCCCCGAACAGGAAAACCGCCGCGTCACCATCCGCCGTGTCACAGCGCTGGTCCGCCCGGTCGCAGCCAACCAGTAAAGATGTCTTGCCCCTCTCCATTTTGTGGAGAGGGGCAATTCGTCCGTCGCCATCCGACTACTAATCGCCGGCTTTGTTGGCGGCTTTTTCGATGGCGTCGGCGACCTTCTCCGGCTGGGACGCGAAGACGGCGTGGCTGGCTTTGATCTCGGTTACTTCGCTGCCGGCTCGTTTTGCCATGTCGCGCTCGAGCCCGGGGTTGATGGAGCGGTCTTCCGTGGCGACGATCGACCAACTGCGCTTCGTGCGCCATGCCGGCTCGGTGATCTTGGCGGCGAATGCCTGTTTCGAGGCGAAGACCTGCGATCTCGCCAGGAAGTCGGCTTCGGCTTTTGGTAGGTCGGCGGCGAAATCCGCGGCGAAGGCGCCCGGGTCGAGATAGAGATACTCGCCGTCCTTCGTTTCCTTGATATCCATGCTGCCGGCGGGCTTCGAACTGGCGAGGTTCAACAGGCTTTCGCCCTTGTCGGGCTGGAAGGCCGCGACATAGACGAGGCCTGCGACATTGGGGTCGTTACCGGCTTCGGTGATAACCATACCGCCATAGCTGTGGCCGACGAGGAGGACCGCTCCTTCCTGGAGGTCGAGAACCCGCTTCGTCGCCGCAACGTCCTCCACCAGCGAGGTGAGGGGCTCCTGGACGATGGTGACGTTGAAGCCGCGCTTTTCGAGAATCTCCGTCGCCTTGCGCCATCCCGAGCCGTCGGCGAGCGCACCGTGGACGATGACGATGTTCTTCACCGCGGCAGCCTCAGCTGTGAAGGCGGTGGCAGTGGTAGCGAAGGCGAGGGCTGCGGTGAAAAGAAGACGTTTGTTCATGGACTATCACTCCTTTGGTCGTTGTTGAGGATCGGGATATTGCCGCCCTTCAGGTTCAACCGAATGTGAAGGCGTAGGCCTGGACGCCGGGATCGAGAAAACGGATCTCGAAGTTGCGGGCGGCGACGGTGCCGGACTGGCGGACGAGCTGGTAGAGCCTTGTTGCCGTCACTGTGCCGTTGCCATCGGCATCGATGTCGGAGCCATGGTCCGGCCCGGGTGCCTTGCCGTCGACCGTTACCTGGAAGCGGATCGGTTTGCCGTCGGCACCGGGCCCGAGAACGAGATGCAGGTCGCGGGCGCTGAAGCGGTAGGCGATGCCGCCGCCAGGCTGATCGAGCGTCGCCTGATCCTTGCCGACAGTCCAGGTTCCCGACAAGCCCCATCCATTGAGGCCTGGTTCGGCGATCGAATAGGTGTGTGGGGCGTCGGCTTGCAGGCCTTCGGGAGAGGCGAAATTCGCCGTCTGCTCATAGCCGAGATATGTCTCGCCGGAGCGGATGTTGCCGAGGTCGGGGCCGGCTTCCACGCCCTTCGCATCGGGCGTGACCAGCGCGCTTGCCGCCATTTCACTGCCGGCCTCGCGCAGCAGGTCCTGAATGGCCTTCTCGGTCCTGCCATAATTGCCTTCGCCGAAATGGTGGTAGCGGATCTGGCCCTTGGCATCGATCAGATAGGCGGCAGGCCAGTAGCTGTTTTCGAAGGCGCGCCAGATTTTGTAGTCATTGTCGATGGCAACGGGATAAGCGAGCTTGAAGTCGCCGACCGCCTTCCTGACGTTGTCGATCTTCTTTTCGAAGGCAAATTCCGGAGCATGGACGCCGATCACGACGAGACCCTGATCGGCATATTTTTCCGCCCAGGCCCTGACATAGGGGATCGTCCGAATGCAGTTGATGCAGGAATACGTCCAGAAATCGACGAGCACCACCTTGCCACGCAGTTGCTCCGTGGTCAGCGGTTTGGAATTCAGCCACTCGACGGCGCCATCGAGTGAAGGCGCAAAACCTTCGACGGGCAAATCGGCGCGGAACGGTTTCTTCGCATCGGCAATCATCACATCGCTGCCGGCGACCTCGGAAGTTGCGCCGGCGGCGGGCTTGGCATGCAGCCTGTCGAGCACGGCCTGTTCCAGCGATGCGGTGCTGGCATAGGACAGCCGTGCCAGCAGGCTGGTGTCCAGGCCGAGCGCGATGACGGCGACGCCGGCCAGGACGGCTGCGCCGAGCGCCTGACGGATGCGGTCGCCGAAGCCGAGGGAGCGTTTCATGGCGGCGAATATGCTGCCGCCGACAAGCAGGGCGACGGCAAGCGAGGTTGCGGCGCCGGCGGCATAGGCAATCAGCAGGAAGGTCGTTTGCAGGTTGGCGCCCTGCAAGGCGGCGCCGGTCAGAACCAAGCCGAGGATCGGCCCGGCGCAGGGCGCCCAGAGCAGTCCGGTGGCGATGCCGAGAATAGTGGCGCTCTTGATCGTTGGGGCGGAGCGTCCGCCACTGTTGGCGTTCATGAGGTTGTTGCCGAGATCGACGATCGGCCGGGCAAGCGTGCTTGCAAAGCGCGGCGAAAGCAGGCTCGCGCCGAAGAGCGCCAGCAGGACGATTGCGGCAAGGCGGCCATATTCATTGGCGCGGATGGCCCAACTGCCGCCGACTGCGGCAAGGGTGGCGACAAGGGCGAAGGTCGCCGCCATGCCGACAAGCATCGGCAACGTGCTCCTGACGAAGGGCTGTCCGGCACGGGCGAAGACGAAGGGGAGGATGGGCAGGATGCACGGGCTGAGGATCGTCAGCGCGCCCCCGAGATAGGCAATGATCAGAAGTGTCATCATCGTTTCCTTTGAAACCGATTGATCGGGCTCTGGACGGCGATGGGCCTGAACCAGCAACGGCGGGGATATGGCCGGGTGGACGTATCCTTGATGTGTCCGGTTTGGCGGCAAAATGTACCGAAGTGTTGCGGACCGGCGCGGGCGATACAAAGCGATACAAGCTGGCGTCACTGCTTCGGATTGCGGTCCGATACCGATGCTTTGCCGGGAGGGCGGGATTGTATCAGAATGTATCCCGGCGGCCGGAAGCTACATCCGCATGCAAAACCGATGGCTTGCGACATATGGGGGATACAAGCGCAAGGTCACATCAGCACCGTGATCATTCGACAGGAGAGACCGATGTCAGAGCAAATCAACCATCACCGCCGCCGTTTCTTCGGCATGACCGCCGTTGCCCTCGCCGCGGCCGAATTCGGCGTGGCCGGCCTTGCCGCCGCTCAGTCGTCGCCCGCCGCATCCCCGGCCGACGTGAAGGCCGGAACCAACACGTCGTTCGAAACGCTGAAGCAGAGCAAGGCAGGTGTGCTCGATATCGGTTATGCCGAGGCGGGGAAGGCGGACGGCCCGGTCGTGCTGCTGCTGCATGGCTGGCCCTACGACATCTATAGTTTCGTCGACGTTGCGCCCTTGCTTGCCTCGGCCGGCTACAGGGTGATCGTGCCTTATCTGCGCGGCTACGGCACCACTCGCTTCCTCGACGACAAGACCGTTCGCAACGGCCAGCCATCGGCGCTCGCCGCCGACATGATCGCTCTGCTCGACGCGCTCGATGTCGAGAAAGCCGTGATCGCGGGCTACGATTGGGGCGGGCGGACTGCCAATATCATGGCCGCGCTGTGGCCGGAGCGCTGCAAGGCGATGGTCTCGGTGAGCGGCTATCTGATCGGCAGCCAGGAGGCCAACCAAAAGCCGCTTTCGCCGAAGGCCGAACTTGCATGGTGGTATCAGTTCTATTTCGCCACTGAGCGCGGACGCCTCGGCTATGAGAGCAACCGGCACGATTTCGCAAAGCTCATCTGGCAGACGGCCTCGCCGAAGTGGAATTTCGACGATGCGACATTCGACAGATCGGCGGCGGCCTTCGACAATCCCGACCATGTCGACATCGTCATCCACAATTATCGCTGGCGCCTGGGACTTGCCGAAGGCGAGGCCAAGTATGATGCCTATGAGGAAACGCTTGCTGCAGCACCGATGATTTCGGTGCCGACCATTACCATGGAGGGCGATGCGAATGGTGCGCCGCATCCCGAACCCTCCGCCTATGCCGGAAAATTCTCCGGCAGATACGAGCATCGCACGATCGGCGGCGGCATCGGCCACAACCTGCCGCAGGAGGCGCCGCAGGCCTTTGCGCAGGCGGTCATCGACGTCGACCGCTTCTGATCGACGAGGCCGGCCGCAGAGCTTCGTTGCTCCGGCCGGCCGAATATGCGTAGGTCGGGGCCGCTTCTATCGGTAAGGGAACAGGGACATATGGATCATGTCGATCACATCCTGGTCGTCGACGACGATCGCGAAATCCGCGAGCTGGTTTCGGGCTATCTGCAGAAGAACGGCCTGAGAACCAGCATTGCCGCGGACGGGCGCCAGATGCGCAGCTTTCTCGAAGCCAATGCCGTCGACCTGATCGTGCTCGACGTGATGATGCCCGGCGACGACGGGCTGGTGCTGTGCCGCGAACTGCGCGCCGGCCGGCACAAGGCGATCCCAATCCTGATGCTGACGGCCCGCACCGACGAGATGGACCGGATCCTGGGGCTTGAGATGGGCGCCGACGACTATCTCGCCAAGCCCTTCGCCGCGCGCGAGCTGCTTGCCCGCATCAAGGCGGTGCTGCGGCGCACGCGCATGCTGCCGCCGAACCTGCAGATCAGCGAGGCCGGACAGTTGCTGACTTTCGGCGACTGGCGGCTCGACGCGGTCGCCCGCCATCTTCTCGACAAGGAGGGGACCGCGATTGCGCTCAGCGGCGCCGAATACCGCTTGCTTCGAGTCTTCATCGATCACCCGCAGCGGGTGCTCAATCGCGATCAGTTGCTGAGCCTGACGCAGGGCCGCGATGCCGACCTCTTCGATCGCTCGATTGATCTCCTGGTCAGCCGCCTGCGCCAGCGGCTGGGAGACGACGCACGGGAACCGACCTACATCAAGACGGTGCGCAGCGAAGGCTATGTCTTTTCCGTTCCGGTCGAAATCACGGAGCTGCGCCAATGAGGGCGGGGATCCCCCTGTTTTCGAGCCTGGCGTGGCCGAGGACGTTGCGGTCGCGGATCTTCCTCATCCTGCTGATCGGTCTCGCCCTTGCCTATGGGCTGTCCTTCAGCGTGCTCTACATGGAGCGCACGATGTCAGCCAAAGCGATGATGCTGGGCACGCTGGAGAATGACGTCGCAACATCGATTGCCGTTCTCGACCGGCTTCCGCCCGGCGAACGCGGCGATCTCCTGGATCGGCTGAGCCGTGGCAATTACCGCTTCGTGCTCGGGACGGGCCTTCCCGGCGTGCCCGACACGTCAAGCAAAGGCGCGGAGATATCGGGCAAGATCGAGGAGGCCGTCGGCCACCGATTTCCGATCAACATCGAACGGATTCCGGGTGAGGTGAACCGATTGCAGGCGCATCTGACGCTGAGCGACGGAAGCCCGCTGACGATCGACGTCACGCCGAAAGGCGTTATGCCGATCGCCGCATGGCTGCCCTATGTTTTCGTCATCCAGATGCTTCTCCTCATCCTCTGTACTTGGTTTGCCGTGCGCCAGGCGATCCGGCCGCTCGGCGCGCTTGCCGCCGCTGCCGATGCCCTCGACCCAAACAAGGATGGTCCTGCCTTGAGCGAGGCGGGTCCGAGCGAGGTCGCGCATGCAGCGAGGGCATTCAATGCGATGCGGGAGAGGATCGCCCATTACCTCGAAGAGCGGGTGCAGATCCTGGCGGCGATTTCGCACGACCTGCAGACGCCGATCACCCGCATGCGACTGCGCGCCGACATGGCGGAGGATTCGCCTGGGAAGGAGAAGCTGGTGCACGATATCGGCGAGATCCAGCGCCTCGTCCAGGACGGCATAGCCTATGCGCGCAGCGCCCACGGCAGCGGCGAGAAGAATGCCCGCATCGATCTTGCATCGTTTATCGACAGCATAGCTTACGACTATCAGGACACCGGAAAGGCGGTGACAGTTGTCGGGCTGGTTCAAGGCGCTGCCTTGACCAAGCCGCATGCCCTTCGCCGCATCCTGTCGAATTTCATCGACAATGCGTTGAAGTTTGCCGGTGCCGCCGAAATCGGCGTCGGGCACAACGCGGAAAATCATGTGGTGATCACCGTGATGGATCGGGGGCCTGGAATTCCCGACGACATGCTCGAAGCCGCGATGCAGCCTTTCTTCCGGCTGGAGCAGTCCCGCAACCGGGAGACCGGCGGCACGGGTCTCGGCCTTGCGATCGCCCAGCAGCTGACGGCCAAGATTGGCGGGTCGCTGCGCCTCTACAATCGCGCCGGCGGCGGCCTGGTGGCAGAAGTCACCCTTCGGTGACGATTGGGGCCGCCGGAAATTTCCGGCGGTTTTGTATAGGAAAATGTCCTGGATGGCGGATGCTACATTCTGTGACATTTCGGCCAATTCCGGAAACATGCCCGAAATATCAGCCGGTCAAACCACACTCCGTCAACCCAGTCGCCTGTGGTGACCGGCCGCACACTGGCGGCCAGTCGCTGAAAGCGACACAACACAAGGAGTGTTCCATGACGAAGATCGACAAGGTTCTCTATACCGGTAAGACCCGCACCACAGGCGGCCGCGAAGGTGCTTCACGAAGCGACGACGGCGAACTTGATATCAAGCTGTCGCCTCCCGGCAGCAGCCGCGCCGGCACCAACCCCGAACAGCTTTTTGCGGCCGGCTGGTCGGCTTGCTTTATCGGCGCGATCAGCTTCGCGGCCGCCAACCGGAAGGTCAAGCTGCCTGCCGATCTTGCCGTCGACGCGGAGGTCGATCTCGGATCAGGCGATGGCGGCTATTTCCTGCAGGCCCGGCTGAAGGTCAGCATGCCTGGGATCGAAGCTGATGTTGCGAAGGCGATCATCGAGGAAGCCCATCAGACCTGCCCCTATTCGAAGGCGACGCGCGGCAATATCGACGTCGACTTGATCGTCGCCTGACCGGCGCAACTGCTGACAGAAGGCTGCCGGTAAGCAGGATCGAAACAACAAGGGCGAGGCCTACCGGTCTCGCTCGTCGGAGGATTTGATGAAATTGGCGATCATCTGCATTCTGGGGGCGGTGGTTTTCGCTGCGCCCTGCATCTACGACGTAAGTTCGCGGGAGCCTTCGCCGCTCGCCGGCCTCGTCACGGCGGCGTCGACGGTTTCCTCTTCAGGCGATCAGGGAGAACGACAGTGAAGCTCTATCAGAACGAAATTTCCTCGGCGACCTCAAGAGTGCGGATCGCGCTCGCCCTGAAGGGGCTGACCGCCGAGGCGCTGCCGGTCACCATCCTCGGCGAAGAGGCCGAGAGCCGGCAGGCCGGATATCGCAGCGTCAATCCGCAAGGGCTGGTGCCGGCCTTGCTGACGGATGACGGTATCCTCATCACCCAGTCGCTGGCGATCGTCGAATATCTCGACGAGATCCAGCCGCAACCGCCGCTGCTGCCCGATACGGCGGAGGGCAGGGCGTTGGCGCGGTCGATCGCGCTGGCGATCGCAGCCGAAATCCATGCTCTGCTGCCGCCGCGCATCGGCCTGCATCTCAAATCGGTCTTCCAGGCCGATGCCGATGCCATTGCCGCCTGGAGCCGTCACTGGGTCGGCGAGGGAATGGCCGCAGTGGAGACGATGATCGCCGGCCGCAGGCAAGGCGCCTTCGCCGTCGGGGACCGGCCTGGTCTTGCCGATATTTTCCTCTTCCCGCAGGCAATCAGCGCTCGACGCATGGGCTTCGATCTCGCCCGATGGCCAAATATCGCGGAGATTGTCGGCAGGCTTGAGGCGATCCCGGCTTTCCGGGAGAATGCGCCGGCGCCGCGACGATGATGCGCTTAGTGAAGAAGCGACCGCCAACGAAGGCGGCCGTTTCTCTTCTCAGCGGTTGACCCTTGCCTGCAAATGGGCGGGGTAACGATCGCCTTCCACCTTGATGGTGGCGAGTGCGCTTTCGATATTGGTGAGATCTTCGGCCGTCAATTCGACCTCGGCGGCCCGGATGTTTTCTTCCAGGCGATGCAGCTTGGTGGTGCCGGGGATTGGCACGATCCAAGGTTTTTGCGCCAGCAGCCAGGCCAGGGCGACCTGGGCCGAGGTGGCCTTCTTGCGCGCGGCGATCGCTGTGAGGAGATCGACGAGCGCCTGGTTGGCCTTTCGCGCTTCTTTCGAAAAGCGCGGCACGATGTTGCGGAAGTCCTTGCTGTCGAAGGTTGTGGCCTCGCTGATCGCGCCGGTGAGGAAGCCTTTGCCGAGCGGGCTGAACGGCACGAAGCCGATGCCGAGCTTTTCGAGCGTCGGCAGGATTTCCTGCTCGGGCTCGCGCCACCACAGCGAATATTCGCTCTGTAGCGCCGTCACCGGCTGGACGGCATGGGCGCGGCGGATCGTCTGGACGCCGGCTTCCGAAAGACCGAAATGCTTCACCTTGCCTTCTGAAATCAGCGCCTTCACCGTGCCTGCGACATCCTCGATCGGAACGTCGGGATCGACGCGATGCTGGTAGAACAGATCGATGACGTCGGTCTTCAAGCGCTTCAGCGCCTGGTCGGCCACCGCGCGGATATGTTCCGGCCGGCTGTTCATACCGCTCTGGCCGCCATTGGCATCGAAGTTGAAGCCGAATTTCGTGGCGATCACCACCTCGCTGCGGAAGGGCGCAAGCGCCTCTCCCAAAAGCTCTTCGTTTTTATAGGGTCCATAGGCCTCGGCAGTATCGAAGAAGGTCACGCCGCGTTCGAAGGCCTGCCGGATCAGCGAGACCGCTTCCTGAATATCCGTCGCCGGGCCATAACCATAACTCAGCCCCATGCAGCCGAGACCGATGGCCGAGACTTCGAGACCGCTCTTTCCGAGTTCACGCTTCTGCATGACCGTTTCCTTTCCAAGCATGGTACTCACTGTCGGTGACATGCTCCATCCAGTCGACGACCTTGCTGTCGAGCTGTTCCTGGATGGCGATATGGGTCATTGCCGTCGTCGGCGATGCGCCATGCCAATGGCGTTCGCCGGGGGAGAACCAGACGACGTCGCCGGCGCGGATTTCCTCGACAGGCCCACCTTCGCGCTGCACGCGGCCGCAGCCGGATGTGACGATCAGCGTCTGGCCGAGCGGATGGGTGTGCCAGGCGGTCCGGGCACCGGGCTCGAAAGTGACGCTGGCGCCAGCCGCGCGGGCCGGGTCGGTCACCTGAAAGAGAGGATCGACGCGCACCGTGCCGGTGAACCAGTCCGCCGGTCCCTTGGCCGAAGGCTGCGAGCCGCTTCGCTTGATTTCCATGATCGTTCTTTCCTTGTCTGAATGTGTGGAACGGTTCGTCCGCCCGCAGCGGATCTTCGTCCTCCGATGACAGGATATTTAGCGCGTGCCTTTGCTCAGGATTAGATGGTAATCGTGGCAAGGACCTATGAGAAAGTTTCATCAATGCCGCGTCCTGCCGTCAATGACCTGATCGCTTTCCTTGCCGTTGCCCGCGCCCAGAGTTTCACGAAGGCGGCGGCGAGGCTCGGTGTGTCGCAATCGGCGCTCAGTCATACTATCCGGGGGCTCGAGGAGCGGCTTGGATTGCGATTGCTGACACGCACGACGCGCAGCGTCTCCCCAACGGAGGCCGGTCAACGCCTGCTTCTCAGCATCGGTCCGCGGCTCGACGAGATCGAGACCGAGCTTGCCGCCTTGAGCGCGTTTCGGGAAAAGCCGGCTGGCACCATCCGCATCAATGCCGGCGAACATGCAGCGGATGCGATCCTCTGGCCCGCCCTGGAAAAGCTCCTGCCCGATTATCCCGAGATCAATGTCGAGATCATCGTCGACTACGGCCTGACCGACATCGTCGCGGAGCGCTACGATGCGGGCGTGCGGCTGGGGGAGCAGGTGGCGAAGGACATGATTGCGGTGCGCATCGGTCCCGACATGCGCATGGCTGTGGTCGGTGCACCCGCTTATTTCGAAAGACGCCAGAAACCGCTGACGCCGCAGGATCTTACCGAGCATAATTGCATCAATCTGCGCCTGCCCACCTATGGCAGCGTCTATGCATGGGAATTCGAGCGGGACGGGCACGAGTTGAAGGTTCGCGTCGAGGGACAATTGACCTTCAACAATATCGCGCTCAGGCTGAATGCGGTGCTCGCCGGGGCGGGACTGGCATATCTGCCGGAGGACGCCGTGCAGGCGCATCTAACGAGTGGGCGGCTGGTGCGCGTGCTCGAAGACTGGTGTCCGCCGTTTCCCGGCTACCATCTCTATTATCCCAGTCGCCGGCACGCCTCTGCGGCTTTCGGTCTCATCGTCGACGCGCTTCGCTATCGAGGATAGCGGCCGACATTCTCAGGTCCCGCCAACGAGCGGGTATCCACGCCAGCATCTATTTCAACACTCCGACAGGCACTTTGCCGGGAGCGAAAAACATGCTGTGCCGACGATTTGACATTCCATCACTCCCCACTAATTCACACTTGAAACTGAAGGAAACAATGAATGAATACTGCGCTGCCTGCCACGAAAGCTCGGACCGGTGTGTCCGGTTTGGACACGGTTCTGGCGGGAGGCCTCTCCACCGGCCATGTTTTTCTCCTGGAGGGAAATCCGGGAGCGGGCAAGACGACGATCGCGCTGCAGTTCCTGATCGAGGGTGCGCGGCTCGGTGAGCGCGGGCTCTATATCACGCTGTCTGAAACCGAGGAAGAACTGCGGACCGGTGCTGCATCGCATGGCATGGTCCTCGACGACAATATCGAGGTGTTCGAGGTCGTGCCACCGGAAAGCCTGCTCGACGCCGAGCAGCAGCAGAGCCTGCTCTATTCGTCCGACCTCGAACTCGGGGAAACGACAAAAGAAATCTTCGCCGCTTTCGAACGGGTCAAGCCGAGCCGGGTTGTTCTCGACAGCCTGTCGGAGATCAGGCTGCTCGCGCAAAGTTCGCTGCGCTACCGCCGGCAGATCCTGGCGCTCAAACATTATTTTGCCCGACAGGGCGCGACCGTGCTTCTCCTCGACGACATGACCTCCGACATGCTCGACAAGACGGTGCACAGTGTCGTTCACGGGGTCATCCATCTTGACGAACTGGCGCCGACTTACGGCTCCGAACGACGACGCTTGAGAGTGATGAAATACCGCGGACAGGCTTTCCGCGGCGGCTATCACGATTTCATCATCCAGACCGGCGGCGTTGTCGTCTTTCCGCGTCTCGTCGCCGCCGAACACAGGTCGAGTTACGCTCGCGATCAGCTGCCCAGCAATATTGCCGAGCTGGACCTGCTTCTGGGGGGTGGGCTCGAGCGAGGGTCCAGCACGCTGATCCTCGGTCCCGCCGGCACCGGCAAGAGTACCTTCTCTTTTCAATTCCTGATGGCGGCGATCACGCGCGGCGAGAAGGCGGCCGCTTTCATTTTCGACGAGGAGCTCGGTTTGCTGCTCACACGCCTGAAAGCGCTGGGGATGGATCTCGAAGCCATGCGGGACGAGGGTCTGGTGCATATCGAGCAGCTCGATGCGGCGGAACTGTCACCCGGCGAATTTGCGCACCGTGTGCGCGCTTGTGTCGATAACTCGGGTGCAAAATCCGTCCTGATCGACAGCATCAACGGCTACCAGGCTGCCATGCCGGATGAGAATTCGCTGACATTGCATATGCACGAGCTGCTGCAATATCTGAACAGGCAAGGCGCAAACACCTTTCTCACCGTCGCCCAACACGGACTGGTCGGCGACATGAAGGCGCCGGTCGACGTTACCTACCTCGCCGATACCGTCATCCTGCTACGATATTTCGAGGCCGTGGGACGTGTGCGGCGGGCGGTCTCCGTCATCAAGAAAAGAACCGGTTTCCACGAGGACACCATTCGGGAGTATCGGATCGCTGGTAACGGTCTGACGCTCGGAGATCCCATCGTCGGTTTTCAGGGGGTGCTTCGCGGCGTTCCGGAATTCGTCGCGACGACCGCTCCACTTTTGCCAACCGACAGCAAGGACGGCGGCAATTCCTAATTCCGACAAAACGAAGGCTCTGATCTATGCCCCGGCCGGACGCGACGCGCAGGTCGCGGCGTCGCTGATCGATGAGGCAGGACTGTCATCGACCACAGTTGCCGATTTGAATCTCTTCGCGTCCTCGCTCAGTGATAGGGTCGCGGTTGGCGTTCTGACGGAAGAGGCTGTCCGTGGCAGTGACCTGAAACCCATTGCTGCCTGGGTTGCCGCCCAGCCAAGCTGGTCCGATCTGCCGTTCATCGTACTCACTCAGCGCGGCGGAGGGCCTGAACGAAATCCGGCCGCTGCCAGGCTTTCCGAAGTTCTCGGCAACGTCACTTTTCTGGAGCGACCGTTCCATGCGACTTCATTCGTCAGCGTTGCCCGGACCGCATTGAAGGGGCGCCTGCGCCAGTATGAGGCGCGCGACCGGCTTGAGGCTCTCAGCGAGAGCGAGAGGCGGTTGCAGACGGCGCTTGCCGCCGGCCGTCTCGGGGCGTGGGAGCTGGAGCTGTCGTCGATGGCCTTGTCCGCCTCGGCGACCTGCAAGGCGGTCTTCGGCCGAGAACCGGATGATGATGTCACGCGCGACGATCTGATCGCCAGCATCCACCCCGACGACCGGGACTTCGTGCTGGTGCGCCTGCGCCAGACGATCGACACCGGGCGTGACTATTCGATCGAACACAGGACGATCTGGCCGGATGGGTCACTGCATTGGACCGAGGTCCACGCGCAGCTCTATGCCGATAGATATGGTTCCGCCAGGAAGCTTGTCGGCGTCTGCTCCGATACCACCGCCCGCAAGACCATCGAGGAAAATCTGAGACGGCTCAATGAGAACCTCGAAGAGCGCGTGAGGGAGCGGACCAGGGAGGTCAACGCCGCTCACCAGACACTGCTCGAAGAGGTCGCCCAGCGCGAGAGAGCGGAGGAGCAGCTTCGCCAATCCCAGAAAATGGAAGCGATCGGCCAGCTCACCGGCGGCGTCGCGCATGATTTCAACAATCTGCTAATGGTGGTTCTCGGAAATCTGGAACTGCTCGGCAAGTACCTTGCCGGAGACGCCAAGGCGACGCGTCTGGTCGAGGGCGCGCTTCAAGGCGCGCGCCGGGGAGCGGCGCTGACGCAGCGCCTGCTGGCTTTTGCCAGGCAACAGGATCTGCAAGTCAAGCCCGTCGATCTGGCCGAACTGGTCTCAGGCATGAACGATCTGTTGCGACGCTCGGTCGGATCCTCGGTCAGCATCGAGACCATCCTGCCGGCGACCTTGCCGCCGGCTCTTGTCGATGCGAACCAGCTCGAACTGGCGCTGCTCAATCTTGCAGTCAATGCCCGGGATGCGATGCCCGAGGGCGGAAGGCTGTCCATATCGCTGCGCGAGGAACAGGTTAGCGGCAATGGCGGCGATCTCAGCGAGGGCAGCTATCTTGTCTTGGCGGTGGCCGACAGCGGCACCGGCATGGACGCGGAGACGCTGCAGAAGGCCGTCGATCCGTTTTTCTCGACCAAGGAACTCGGCAAGGGCACGGGCCTTGGCCTATCGATGATCCACGGGCTTGCCGTTCAGCTGAATGGCGCACTTCTCCTGACAAGCGAGCTTGGGGCGGGAACGACCGCCGAGTTGTGGCTGCCGGCGACCGAACAGCGCCCCGAGCAGGCGAACGAGACCGCGCTGCCTGTTTCGGAAACAGCCTCAAGGCTGAAGATCCTTCTGGTCGACGACGATGCCTTGATCGCCATGAGTTCGGTCGACATGCTCGAAGATCTCGGCCACGAGGTCGTCGAGGCCAATTCCGGCGTGCAGGCGCTTGAACTGATCAGGAACGGCCAGAATTTCGATCTTGTCATCACCGACTATTCGATGCCCGGTATGACCGGTGCCCAGCTCGCAGAGGCGGTGCGCGATCTTCATCCGGCGCTACCGATCGTGCTGGCCACCGGTTATGCCGATCTGCCCGCCGGCACCGACATCGATCTTCCGAGATTGGGAAAACCCTATAATCAGGCCCAGCTTGCCAAGGAAATCAGCAGGGCGGTGGCAGGCGAAGCGGCTTCGGTTCCCAGATCCGGCGCCGGTGCGTCAGGGGCTCGCCTGGCCAAGGCCGACGATCGCTGCGATGAAATCGGCGATGGCGCCTGTGTCATCTAGATCGAAGACGGGCAGGGCCGTATCCGCGACGGCATGATCGGCGGCGATGGCGCAGATGTGGGGATCGCTCGGCGCCAGCGGTTGGCGATTGGCGGCCTCCAGGCGGCGAGCCTCGATCTTCGGGATCGGTTCGCGCTTGTAGCCTTCGATCAGGACGAGATCGCAGGGGGCGAGACGGGCGAGGATCTCCTCGAATGCGGGTTCTGGCGCGCCGCGCAGTTCGTGCATGATGGCGTAGCGGGTGCCGGAGACGATGGTGACCTCGTGGGCGCCCGCCTCGCGGTGGCGGTAGCTGTCGGCGCCCACCTTGTCGATATCGAAATCATGATGGGCGTGCTTGATCGTCGAGATCCTGTAGCCGCGGCGTGTAAACTCCGTCACAAGGCGGACGGCCAGCCCTGTCTTGCCGGAGTTCTTCCAACCGGCGATGCCGAAGATTTTGGGTGCGGTCATGCGCGAAGAGCCTCCAGCCAGCGTTCCGCCTCGACGAGATCGTCAGGTGTGTTGATGTTGAAGAAGGGATCGAGCAGGCTGGCCCGCGTCGGATGCAGCGGGAAGGCGACTTCCGTAACGTCATGCCCCGACAGGAAGTCACGGACGCGGCGCTTTTCGTCGGTGGCGATCCAGGCTCCGAGATCGGCGGCGAGTGTCACCGGCCAGAGACCGAAGACCGGGTGGCTGCGGCCTTCGGAGGCGGCGATGGCAATCTGCGACGGGTGTTCAAGCGCTGCCGCCAGCCGGGCGACGAGATCGGCCGGGAAGAACGGGCAATCCACCGAGACGGTGACGACATGGGTGATCGCTGGAAGGCCGGCGGCATAGACCATGGCCGCATGGATGCCGGCCAACGGCCCGGCCTTGCCGGGAAAACGGTCGGGGACGAGAGGCACATCCTCGGCGGCGGCATCGGCATTGACGGCAACGGGGAGGACCTGCTGCGAAAGGCGGGTCAGCACATGGCGGAGCAGGGTTTCGGCTCCGAGTAGTGCGCCTGCCTTGTCGCGGCCCATGCGTTGCGAGCGACCGCCGGCCAGCACGACGCCTGCTATCTCGGATCTGTCGAGCGCGAATTCAGCCATCAACCTGCCTCAAACCGGTGAGCGCGGCGCCGATTCCTGCGCGATCGGGGGTACGCGGCGCTTGGCTTCACGATAGAACGTATAGAGGCCGGAAGCGATGACGATTGCGGCGCCGATGAGCGTCCAGCTGTCGGGCACTTCGGCGAAGAAGATAAAGCCGAGCAGCGAGGAGAAGATCAGGCTGGTATAGCGGAACGGCGCGACGAAGGAGATTTCGCCGGTGCGCATGGCGAGAATGACCGACTGGTAGCCGACGAGCACCAGAACCGAGGCGAGCAGGAGATGCCCGAGCGACGTCGCGCTGACGGGGTGCCAGCCACCGAGCACGGGGATGAGAAGCGCGCCGAAGAATGAGATGGAGATGGCGGTGATGACGGTGATCATCAGCGAGGGAATCTCCGGGTCGATCGAGCGGGTGGCGAGATCGCGGCCGGCCGTCGTCAGCACGGCGCCGACGCAGAGCAGGGCGGCGGCGGTGAAACCTTCCGGTCCGGGCCGGATGATGATCATGACGCCGACAAGACCGACCGTTATCGCCGACCAGCGCCGCCAGCCGACGGGCTCGCGGAAGAACATCGCCGCACCGAAGGTGACCACCAGCGGCAGCGATTGCAGGATCGCCGAGGCATTGGCGATCGGCATCATGCCAAGCGCGGTGATGTAGGTGACGGCGGAGAACATCTCGCAGATGATGCGCAGGATGATGATCGGCTTCAGCACAATGCGCCAGGAGCGCAGAGCGCCCATTTTCCTGGCGATCAGATAGACGAGCAGGCTGGTGAAAAGGCCGCGCAGGAACATGATCTCGCCGGCGTTCATATAGGCAACCACCGATTTGGAGAGGGCATCGCTCGCGGAAAAGCCGGCCATCGCCATGCTCATATAGATGGCGCCCTCAGTATTGCGTGACCGCGGCATGAAGAGATTCCCTTTACCTGTGCGCCCCTTCTTAGTCGGGAAGATACATGAAGGGAATCGGATGAATGTCACACCCGGGATAAATCGATGATGCAGCGCACAATGGCGCTGACGCTGCGACAGGCGCGTGTTTGGAAACCACAGCAAAGCGGCGTTTTACAATGCGAATTCCGATATTTTCGATGGGTCGATCGAGGCTTTCATTCTCCTTCGGCTGGCGGCGGGATCGCCGGCGAGAACATCGGCTGCCGGAAGTTTTCTTTTGTCTGTGCGGGAAACGGGTGGCTGCATCGGCCGATGTTTGAGATCTCAGACGCCTCGACAACTGAGGAGAAACGGACATGACACTTCTGAACGACAAGGTCGCGATCGTCACCGGCGCAAGCTCCGGCATCGGCCGTGCAGCGGTGAAAGTCTTTGCGCGACAAGGTGCGAGGCTCGTGGTCACCGGTCGGCGGCAGGAGGCGCTCGACGCCGTCGTCGCCGAAATCGAGGCGGACGGCGGACAGGCCGTCGCCGTTGCCGGCGACATCAGGGATGAGGCGCTGCAGGCGAGGCTGACCGATACGGCGGTCTCGCGCTTCGGCGGGCTCGACATCGCCTTCAACAATGCCGGCGGCCTCGGCGAGATGGGGCCGGTTGCCGGCCTCTCCGTCGAAGGATGGCGCGAGACGATCGAGACCAATCTGACCGCCGCCTTTCTTGGCGCCAAACATCAGTCGGCGGCGATGGGAAAGCGTGGGGGATCGTTGATCTTCACCTCAACCTTCGTCGGCCACACTGCGGGCATGCCCGGTATGGCCGCCTATGCGGCGAGCAAGGCGGGGCTGATCGGCTTCGTGCAGGTGCTCGCCGCCGAACTCGGGCGGCAGAACATCCGCGTCAACGCGCTGCTGCCGGGCGGAACGGATACGCCGGCCAGCATTACCAACGCGCCTGACGCGACGCCTGATCTGCTCGCCTTCGTCGAGGGGTTGCATGCGCTGAAGCGTATGGCGCAACCGGAAGAGATCGCCAATGCGGCGTTGTTTCTGGCGTCGGATCTGTCCAGCTTCGTGACGGGGACGGCGATGCTGGCGGATGGTGGGGTTTCGATCAGCCGGACGTAAGGTTGGTGAGGGGGCATTTTGCCCAGGCAATGAAAGATGTGCCGTGCGGCCGCCTCATCTGCCTGCCGGCATCTTCTCCCCGCCGGGGAGAAGGGACCAAGCCGTACGGCCATCTTTTCAGCCGAAATGTCAGAGAGAGCGAGACGTCGCCACGATTCCCCTTCTCCCCAGCGGGGAGAAGATGCTGGCAGGCAGATGAGGGGGGTGAGGAGCGATAGCGACGAACGCCTTGAGCGGCCAGCGAAAGGCAGATGGCTGCTTCAGGTTTAAGCTTCAACGCCGCCCCAAGGCCCGCCTACGACATAATCAACCCGCCATCGACATTGATCGTCTGGCCGGTGATGTAAGCGGCGTCGTCGCTGGCGAGGAAAGTCACCAGGCCGGCGACGTCCTCGCCGGAGCCGGCGCGTTTCATCGGGATGCCTTCGACCCATTCCTTCATCAGTTCGCCTGGACCGTAATTGCCAAGGAGTTTGCCCCAGGCCTGGTCGTTATAGGCCCACATGTCGGTCTCGATGATGCCGGGGCAGAAGGCGTTGACGGTGATGTTTTCGGTCGCGACTTCCTTGGCCAGGCTTTGGGTGATGCCGACGACGCCCATTTTCGAGGCGGCGTAATGCGGGGTGTAGATGAAGCCGTCGCGGGCCTGGCCGGAGGCGGTGTTGATGATGCGGCCGCCGCGCTTGTGTTTGCGCATTCTTGCAATGGCCTCCTGGGCGCAGAGGAAGACGCCCTTGGTGTTGACTGATATGACCTTGTCCCACTCGTTCTCCGTCAAGTCTTCGACGCGGGCGATGGTGATGACGCCGGCATTCTGGATCGAGACGTCGACCGTGCCGAATTCCTTTTCGGCCGCATCGTAGAGCGCGATGACGCTCGCCTTGTCGGTGACGTCGCCGATGAAAGAGATCGCCTTGCCGCCTTCGACTCGGATCTGTTCGGCAACGCCGTGGACCAGATCCTCATTGGCCGAGACGACGAGATTGGCGCCTTCGCGCGCAAAGCGCCTGGCGATCGCAGCGCCGATACCGCGGCTGCCCCCGGTAATGACGACGGTCTTTTGCTCAAAGCGTTTCATGCTCTTTCCTCGTATCCTGACATAAACAGCAAATCTCGGCGCAACCGTCCGTTCGATCGGCGCGAAGGGCGGGCAGACGACGATATCGCACGCCGTCATGCCCGTTACCCTCCAGCGCCTCGATCTCAGCCAGGGAGGAGGCGAGACCGTTCATTTTCCAGCGGCCGGCATCTCATCGCATCACCAGCAGCAGAAGCCGCCGTCGACGAGAAGATCGACGCCGGTCACGAAACTTGCCGCATTCGACAGCAGGAACACCGCCGGCCCCACCATCTCGTCGACCGTCGCCATGCGCTGCATCGGCGTCTGCTCTTCGAAGAGCTTGGTCTGGTGGACCATCTCCGGACGGGTGTTCATCGGCGTTGCCGTATATCCGGGGGAGATGGTGTTGACGCGAATGCCGCGGCCGACCCATTCCATGGCCAGAGACTTCGACATGTGGATGACGCCCGCCTTGGAGGCGTTGTAATGCGCCTGGCTCAGCCCTCGGTTGACGATCACACCGGACATGGAGGCGATGTTGACGATGGAGCCGCGTCCATTCTTCAGCATGGCGCGGGCTTCGGCCTGGCAGGACAGGAATATGCCCTTGAGGTTGATATCCATCAGCGTCTGATATTGATCCTCCTCCATCCCTTCCGCCGGGCTGGCGTTGGCGATGCCGGCAGCGTTGACGGCAAGCGTCAGCGCGCCGAGGTCGGATTCGGTGCGTGCGACGGCATCGGCAAGGGAGGATTTGTTGGTGACGTCGGCCGCGATCTGGATCGAGCGGCGGCCGGCAGCGCGGATATGTTCGGCTGTCCTCGCCAGTCCGTCGTCGGTCCGGCGGTCGAGCAGGGCGACGTCGGCGCCGCATTGCGCAAGGCCGATGGCGATGCGCTGCCCGATGCCGCTGCCGGCGCCGGTAACGATGGCAACCTGGCCGCTGAGATCGAAAAGCTTCGGGGCGTTCAGAGTGATGTCGGACACCGCTCTTCCTTTCTCTGTTGTTTTGTTTTCACGCAATTCCCGGCAAAAGTGCTTCGCGCTTTGCCTGGCAAACCGCTGCACACTTTTGCTGGAATTGCTTTAGATGGTAGCCAGTTCCATGACCGAAACGTCATTGGCCTGGTCACGATTGAGGATCCCCGCCTGCTTGCCTTGGGCAAGCACGAGAATGCGATTGGAGACGCCGAGAACTTCCTCGAGGTCGGAGCTTACGACGATGACCGCCACGCCCTGTTTGGCAAGATTGACGATGATGTCGTAGATGCCGGCGCGGGCGCCGACATCGATGCCTCTCGTCGGTTCGTCGAGCACGACGACCTTCGGATCGCGCATGAGCCATTTGGCGATCACGACCTTCTGCTGGTTGCCGCCTGACAGGTCCGAGGCGTATTGCTCGGCACGGCCCTTGACGCCGAACTTGGCAACGGCCTTTTCCGCAAAGGAGCGCTTGACGCGCGGTGTGATCCAGCCACCGCCCAGTTTGTCGAGATTGGCGTAGATAATGTTCTCGCTGATCCGGTGCCCGACGATCAGGCCTTGCTCCTTGCGGTCTTCCGGAACCATCACGATACCTCTAGCGATCGCGTCCGCCGGGTCGCGCAGCCTGAGCTCCTCGCCTTCCAGCTTGATCGAACCGGCACTGATCGGATCGGCGCCCGAAATCGCCCGCACCAGTTCGGTGCGGCCGGCGCCGACCAAGCCGGCGATACCGAGAATTTCGCCGGCTCGCACCTCGAAGGAAACGTCGCGGAACGAGTCGTCCGGCGAGCTCAGGCCGGAGACTTGAAGCACGGGACGATCTGTCGGAACGGGCAGGGTAGGAAACAAGCGGTCAAGCGGGCGCCCGACCATGCTCTCGACAATCGTTCGCACCGGGGTCGCGCTGTCGGAGAATTCCTGCACGCGCTCGCCGTCGCGAAGAACGACGATGCGGTCGGTGATCTGCTTGATCTCTTCCATGCGGTGGGAAATGTAGACGATGCCAACGCCTTCCGAGCGAAGCTTGCGGACCTGTTCGAACAGAGCTTCCGTCTCCGCGCCGCCAAGGGCGGCTGTCGGTTCATCGAGGATCAGGAGCTTTGCGTTGAGCGCCAGCGCCTTGGCGATCTCGATGAGTTGCTGATTGGCGGTGGAAAGGCCGGCGACCTTCCGCGTTGCGGGTATGTGAAGGTTCAAGCGGGCGAGCTGGTCCTGGGCCCGGCGAACCATCTGGGCGCGGTCGACGACGCCGTTCTTCATCGGCCAGCGTCCGATGAAGACGTTTTCGGCGACCGAGAGCTGCGGCAGAAGCTGCAGCTCCTGGTGGATCAGGACGACACCCTTGTCGATCGCTTCCCTTGGGGTGGCCGGGGCATAAGGCTGCCCCAGCCATGTCATCGATCCTTCGGAGGGCGTGCGGGACCCGGCGATGATGCCCGACAGCGTTGACTTGCCCGCTCCGTTTTCACCGAGAAGTGCAACCACTTCGCCCGGATAGACGTCCAGGCTGACATCCTTCAGAACCTGAAGCGGCCCATACCACTTGGATATGCCCCTCAGGGAAAGAACGGGATCAGTCACGGCACACCTCCTCAAGACCTCAACGTTATCAGGGATGGTTGGCGATGAAGCCTGCCACGTTTTCCTTGGTGGTCAGCGTGGCATCCAGGAGCTGGACCGGAGGCACCTTTTCGCCGGCGACGAGCTTGGCAGCATTTTCAACCGCGTCGCGGCCCATCTTCTGCGTCTGCTGCGTTGCAGTGACGTTGAAGACGCCCTTGCTCAGGGCTTCGAGAGCTGCGGTGTCGCCATCGAAGCCGCCGACCACGATCTTCTGCGATGGATTGGCGACCTTGATTGCCTGGGCGGCGCCGAGTGCGAGGCCATCGGCCTGGGCGAACACGATCGAAACATCCGGGTTTGCCTGCAGCATGTTCTGCATGATCTGGAAGCCTTCGTCCTGGCTCCAGATGTTGGAGAACTGCTCGGCGACGACCTTCACGTCAGGATATGCCTTGAGCGATTCAGCGCAGCCCTTCGAACGATCGACTTCCGGCGTCGTGCCCTTCTGGCCGTGGATGATGACCATCTTACCCTTGCCGCCGGCTTCCTTCAGAATGTAGTCGCACACAGCCTTGGCAGAGGCGACGGAATCCGTTGCAAGGAACGTATCGCCCGGTGCTCCCTCGGCGTTGCGGTCAACGTTTACGACCGGGATGCCGGCGCTCTTTGCGAGTTTGACCGGAACGGTCGCAGCCGCAGCACCGGCCGGGATATAGATCAGCGCGTCGATCTTCTGGGTCAGCAGATCCTGGATCTGGTTGACCTGCGTCGGTCCGTCGCCCTTGGCGTCGACCGTGATGACTTCGATGCCGCGCTTCTTGGCTTCGGCCTCGACCGATTGCTTGATCTGGTTGAAGAAGTTTGCCTGAAGGTTGGCAACGGCGAGGCCCAGCTTCTTCAGCTCCGCCGCGTGTACGGGACCGAGCATGAGACCGAGCAGTGCAGCAGACGCGAGCATGGTGCGCGCAATTTTCATTGTATTTCCTCCGTTGTTTAATGGAACCCTCGGGTATGTCCTCCCCCTCGGGGTATTGATCCGCCCCGATTTTCCGGGGCGGAATTCCGGGTCCGCCAGTGCGGCGGACCCCGCTCGTCAGGCGCGACGCCGACGAATAGTCTCTGCGCCGACCGCAAGCACGATGACGATGCCGATGATCACCTGCTGAAGGAACGGCGAGACGTTGAGAAGGTTGAGACCGTTGCGCAGCACGCCGATGATCAGAACGCCGATCAGCGTTCCGCCGATGCCGCCAGCGCCGCCGGAGAGCGACGTGCCGCCGATGACGACCGCAGCGATGGTGTCCAGCTCATAGCCGAGACCGCTGGACGGCTGGACGGAATCCAGCCGGGCGGCGAGCACGACGCCGGCAAGGCCTGCAAGGACGGCACTCATGACATAGACGCCGATCGTCACCAGCGGGACGTTGATGCCGGCGAGGCGCGCGACTTCGGAATTTCCGCCCACCGCATAGAGCATGCGGCCTTCGGAGCGGAAATGCAGGAAAAGCCAGGCCGCCAGAACCACCGCCAGCATCAGAAAGACGGTGGCCGTCATGACGCCGAAATGGCGATCGATCGCCAGCATCATGAACCAGTCGGGGAAGCCGACGATCTGCTGGCCGTCGGTGATCATATTTGCAACGCCACGGGCAGCCGACATCATCGCGAGAGTGGCGATAAAGGCCGGAACCCTGAACTGCGTCACGAGCAATCCGACGATCAGGCCCGATACCGCCGAAGCGATCAGCGCGAAGGCGATCCCGACGGGCAGCGGCAGGCCGGCGACGTTGGCGGTCCAACCCATCACCATCATCGCCAAAGCGAGTGCCGAGCCGACGGAGAGATCGATGCCGCCAATCAGGATGACGAACGTCATTCCCACAGCCATGATGCCGAGAACGGTAATCTGGTCGAGAATGTTGAGGCCGTTTCGGACCGAAAGAAATGTGTCTGTGCTGACGCTCAGAAAGACGCACAGCACGAGCAATCCGACGAGTGGGCCGGTCGCTCCCTTGAGCTTGCTCAACCACGCACCGGACGAAAGCCTGTGTTCATTGATATCGAGCGCCACCATTGCTCCTCCCTCTGCGTAGGCCTGTATCCGATATTTGTTCAGGATGGAATAATTATTCATGCCTGCTGGAAAATTCATTAACAACTTGCTTTCCGGCTGTCAACAATATTTCGTTGAGTGGATGTTCTCGGTACATGGTATAAGGGGGTTGACTAATCGGCTTCTTGTGCAAAAATATTGAGTAGTGAATATTTATGCACACGAGGAATCGATGGATACGACAGAACTTGAGCGCATCGCCCGCGAGATCCGATTGCGCGATCTTCAGGCGGTCTTTGAAGCGGGCGCCGGCCATATCGGCGGGGAGATGTCGGTCATCGACATTTTGACGGCGCTCTATTTTCGTGTGCTGAAAGTCTGGCCGGATCAGCCCAAACATCCCGACCGCGACAGGTTCGTCCTGTCAAAGGGGCATACGGCATGCGCCCTCTATGTGACGCTCGCAAAACGCGGCTTCATCCCGGAGGAGGAGATTTCCACCTTCCTGCAGCCGCATTCGCGGCTGAACGGGCATCCGAACTGCAACAAGGTTCCGGGCGTCGAAACGAATACCGGGCCGCTCGGCCATGGTCTTCCGGTCGCAGTCGGAATGGCGAAAGCGGCCAAGCTCTCGGGTGCTAAATTTCACACCTACGTCGTCACCGGCGACGGTGAAATGCAGGAGGGTTCCAACTGGGAAGCGATCATGGCGGCCGCCCAGTTCAAGCTCGATAACTTGACGCTGGTCATCGATCACAACAGGTTTCAGCAGGGCGCGGCGCTGGCCGAAACCAACGATCTCGCCCCGCTGCGCCCGAAGCTCGAAGCCTTCGATTGGGAAGTCACCGAGATCAACGGCAACACGATGAGCGAAGTCGTTCCTGCGCTCGAACACCGGGGGGCAAGGCCGCATTGCATCGTCGCCCATACCAACAAGGGCCATGGAATCTCGTTCATGCAGGACCGGGTCGAATGGCACCACAAGGTGCCGAGCAAAGAACAATACGAAATCGCATTGGCAGAATTGTCGGAGGCACTGTAATGAACGCGCCAATCAACCCACCCAAGCTTTATGATTGCCGCGACGCATTCGCCGCCACGCTGGAGCGGCTGGCAACTGAAAACGAGAGGATCGTTGCCGTCTGCAACGATTCCGTCGGTTCCTCCAAGCTCGGCGGCTTCAAGTCCAAATTTCCCGAACGCCTCGTCAATGTCGGCATCGCAGAGCAGAACATGGTCGGCGTCGGAGCGGGCCTCGCCAATGGCGGACGGCTTCCATTCGTCTGCGCCGCCGCTCCGTTTCTCACCGGGCGGTCGCTGGAGCAGATCAAGGCCGACATTTCCTATTCGAATGCCAACGTCAAGCTGGTCGGCATCTCCTCCGGCATGGCCTATGGCGAACTCGGTCCGACCCATCACTCGATCGAAGATTTCGCCTGGACGCGGGTCCTGCCCAATCTTCCGGTCATTGCGCCTTGTGACCGCATCGAAACCGCTGCTGCCGTTGCCTGGGCCGCGAGTTATGACGGGCCTTGTTTCCTGCGCCTGTCGCGGGTCGGCGTGCCCGACCTGCTTCCGGAAGGCCATAAGTTCGAACTCGGCAAGGCGAATCTCCTTCGGCAGGGGTCCGACGTCACGCTCATTGCCAACGGCACTTTGACCCATCGCATTCTGAAGGCGGCCGAAATCCTCGCTGAGCGCGGCATCAATGCCAGGGTGCTCAATCTTGCGACGGTTCGTCCCATCGACGAGGAGGCTATCATCACTGCTGCCAGGGAAACCGGAGCGATCGTCACAGCCGAAGAGCATTCGATCTTTGGCGGGCTCGGCTCGGCGGTCGCCGAAGTGGTGGTCGACAATGCCCCGGTGCCGATGAAACGTCTCGGCGTTCCCGGCGTCTATGCCCCAACAGGTTCGGCAGAGTTCCTGCTCGACGAATTCGGGATGGCGCCGTCCGCAATCGCCGACGCCGCGCAGGCGCTGATCAAGCGCAAGTAATAGGATCCAGAGACTGGTCGAAACGTTTTGCCGTTTCGGCCGTCACCTGATCCGGGGAGGATGGAATGCGGGCAATTCTGGCAATCGACCAGGGCACGACCAATTCAAAGGCAGTTCTCGTTTCCGAGAAGGGAGAGATCGTCGGCAGGGGGGCGGCGCCCGTCGGCATCTCCTATCCCAGGCCGGGCTGGGTCGAACAGGACCCGCGCCGGCTCTACGCCTCGGTCTGCGAAGCGGTCGACATCTGCCTGAAGGCCGGCCCCGATGTTGTTATCGAGGCTGTGGCCATTTCCAACCAGCGCGAATCCGTCACCGCCTGGGACGCCGATACCGGGGAGGCGCTTGGGCCGGTGGTCAGCTGGCAGTGCCGCCGAACGGCGCAGGATTGCGAACGTCTGATTGCCGAAGGTCGCCTTGACCGGGTGCAGGCGCTTACCGGCCTGCCATTGGACCCGATGTTTCCGGGTTCGAAATTCCGCTGGCTGCTCGACCGTATTCCGGCCGGGCGATCGGTGCGGCTCGGAACGATCGACAGCTGGCTCGTCCACTGCCTGACGGGCGGGCGCCGGCATGCCTGCGACGCTTCGAATGCCGCCAGGAGCCAATTGTTCGATCTCCGGGAGCAGAGATGGAGCGAGGAACTCGTCGAGATTTTCGGCGTCGATATCGCGCTGCTGCCCGAGGTGCTCGACAGCTCCGCCGATTTCGGCAGAACGCAAGGATTGCCGGGAGTGCCTGATGGTACTCCGATCATGGCCGCGATCGGAGACAGCCACGCCGCCCTGTTCGGTCATGGGGCATTCAAGCCGGGCGACGGCAAGGTGACTTTCGGGACCGGCTCTTCGGTCATGACGACGCTTTCGCACTTCATTTCCCCGCGCAACGGCGTCACGACCACCGTCGCATGGCGTATCGGGGGAAAGCCGACTTTCGCTTTCGAAGGCAATATTCTCGTTTGCGCCGCCAGTCTTCCCTGGATGGCCGATATTCTCGGCCTTGCGGATGTGGCGGCTCTCGTCGAACTTGCGGCGAGCGCCGAGCCGGGCGGCCCCGGCTTCGTGCCGGCATTCGTGGGACTGGGCGCCCCTTACTGGAATGCCGATGCCCGTGCGCTGTTCTCCCAGATCAACTTCAATACGACACGCGCGCAGATGGCCCGGTCGGTAACCGATTCCATCGCCTTCCAGGTGCATGACGTGATCGCGGCGATGCGGACGCAGAGTGGCGGCGAACTCGGCGCGCTCTATGTGGATGGCGGACCGAGCCAGAACCGCTTCCTGATGCAGTGCGTCTCCAACCTCATCGAACATCCGGTAATCCAATGCGAAGCGCCCGAGGCCTCGGCCCTGGGTGCTGCCTATCTGGCGGGGCTGTCACTTGGCTTGTGGAGCGATCTCCAGATTGTCGCGGAGCTGCCGCGAAACACTGAGACCATCGAGCCGCAGCCCGTTGATCGTGGGTTGCTTCTCGATACCTGGAATGATGCGCTCGCCCGCTCGACGTCCCGCGAAACACAGGCTAAAGGTGAATAAAAATTCACTCTGGGATTAGCGATGACTCGCCTCAACGAACTCCGCCTCATTTCAAGGGTCGCCCAGATGTACCACATAGAGGGGCGACGACAGGCGGAGATCGCGGAGCACCTTCGACTGTCTCAGGCGACGGTGTCGCGCATGCTGAAGCGCGCCGAGGCTGAAGATATCGTCAGAACCAGCGTGATCCCTCCCGTCGGCACCTATAGCGAGCTCGAGGGCGCGCTTCGCGAGAAATACGGTCTGCCGGAGGCGATCGTCGTCGAGTGCACGGAAGATCGGGACGGCGCCATCATGGCCCGTATCGGAGAGGCGGCGGCTCATCTCCTGGAGGTGACGCTTTCGCCAGGAGAGATCATCGGCGTTTCGAGCTGGAGCCAGACCATTTTCAAGATGGTCGAGAACATCCATCCTTCGAAGAGCGCTCAGGTGAAATACGTCGTCCAGACCCTTGGCGGCATGGGCGATCCTTCCGTGCAGACGCACGCGACGCAGCTGACCACGCGGCTTGCACGGCTGACCGGCGCCGAGCCGAAGCTGCTCCCCGTGCAGGGCGTGACGACATCGAGGGAGGCAAAACTTCTGATGCAGGCCGACCCGTTCGTCCGTGAGACGATGGACCTCTTCGGCAGTATAACGCTTGCGATCGTCGGCATCGGAGCCGTCGAACCGTCCGAACTTCTCGCCCGCTCCGGCAACATCTTTTCCTCCCGCGAACTCTCCGATCTCGCGGAAGCGGGCGCCGTCGGCGATATCTCGCTTCGTTTCTTCGATAAGAACGGCAAGCCGGTCAAGACACCGCTGGATGATCGGGTCATCGGACTGCCGCTCGAGGATCTCGAGCGGGTGGACCGGGTTATTGCTCTGGCTGGCGGAGCCAAGAAGACCGATGCGATCGCCGGCGCGCTGCGCGTGGGGGTGATCGACATGCTTGTGACGGATAAGTTTACTGCGCAGCGGTTGATCGACTGACGGGGTGGGGTGATGGAGTGCCCGCCTCGTCCTTCGAGGCCCCTGCGGGGCACCTCAGCAACCGTGTTGTTGGGGCTCGTTCCATGGCGTTTGTCTTTTGAGAATAGTGTTGATCATGATGATTAGCTTTCGCATGGCGGCGACGAG
>NZ_JACIFY010000001.1 GCF_014197615.1 Rhizobium esperanzae | reverse complement strand
CTGCGGTCCCGGCCGTCCGCAGTCCGGCGGATGGCCATCCGCCGGACTGCGCACCGATCATCCAACAATCAGCGCTAATTGAACATGCAAGGGGCCTCACGGCACGCCATCCAATGCCCTTCGCTTGCGCTCAGCGCATTCGCGGCTCTGCCGCTCACCCCCTCATCGCCTCGCTGTCGCTCCGGCACTTCTCCCCGCTGGGGAGAAGAGATGTGCGGCGGCCACCGCGGTTCCTTCCTTCCGGATTACCTGAGACGATGCCTTCTTGGGCGTTGACGCTTTGGCTATGCTTAGGAAGTTTGCCGCACCCTTTCCCGGCCCTTCGCTTAGGCTCAGGGCGTTCGGCCCTGCGATCGATTCACTGGATCGATCGCTCCCCGCTTTGCGGGGACCGGGCCTCACCCACCAGTGACACTCATATGCCGGGCCACCGCCGGGCGATTATGCGTGCGGTCGATGATGAAGTCGTGGCCCTTGGGTTTGCGGGTGATGGCTTCGTCGATGGCGGCGTGGAGGAGGGCGTCGTCTTCGGTGGCCCGCAGTGCAGAACGCAGGTCGGCGGCGTCGTTCTGGCCGAGGCACATATAGAGTGTACCGGTGCAGGTGAGGCGGACGCGGTTGCAGCTCTCGCAGAAATTATGGGTCATCGGCGTGATAAAGCCGAGGCGGCCGCCGGTCTCGGTGACCCTGACGTAACGCGCCGGGCCGCCGGTCTGGTAATCGATATCGGTCAGCGTGAACTGCTTCTCCAGATCGGCGCGCAGTTTCGAAAGCGGCAGATACTGGTCGGTGCGGTCTTCTTCGATCTCGCCCATCGGCATGGTTTCGATGACGGTCAGGTCCATGCCGCGGCCATGGGCAAAGCGCAGAAGGTCGGGCATCTCGGCCTCGTTGAAATCCTTCAGCGCCACGGCATTGAGCTTGATCTTCAGCCCGGCCTTCTCTGCAGCGTCGATGCCTTCCATGACCTTTGCAAAATCACCCCAGCGGGTGATTTTGCGGAACTTGTCGGGATCGAGCGTATCGAGCGAGACGTTGATGCGGCGCACGCCGCAATCATAAAGCTCCTCGGCATGGCGGGCGAGCTGGGAGCCGTTGGTGGTCAGCGTCAATTCGTCGAGGCCGGCACCGATCTTTTCGCCGAGCTGGCGAACCAGATACATGATGTTCTTGCGCACCAGGGGCTCGCCCCCGGTCAGCCTGATCTTGCGCACGCCCTTGGCGATGAAGGCGGAACAGAGCCGGTCGAGCTCTTCCAGCGTCAACAGATCCTTCTTCGGCAGGAAGGTCATGTTTTCGGCCATGCAATAAGTGCAGCGGAAATCACAACGGTCGGTGACGGAGACGCGGAGATAGGTGACCGCCCGCCCGAAAGGGTCGATCATCGGATGCGCATCCGCCACCAGCGGCGATGCAGTGCCTATCGTTCCAACTCTGGTGTTCACCTGTATCTCCGTACTCCAGTCAATGTGGGCATATGCTATTGTCGCGTCAAGGGAAACAGGCTGCGCGCGCATTCCAATTTCAGCTTGCGCTGAAAAAGATCAGCGCCTACTCCTCGCATGAGAAGAGGACAAAATGATGAGCGATATCTGGCCGAGCGAACTCCGCGTCTCGAAAGACAGGCAGCGGCTGGTGGTGACCTTCAACGACGGCCAGAGCTTTGAGCTGTCGGCCGAGATGCTGCGCGTGCTGTCGCCCTCCGCCGAGGTGCAGGGGCATGGGCCGGGGCAGAAGGTGACGGTGCCCGGCAAGCGCAATGTCGCGATCATTTCGATGATGCCGACCGGCAATTACGCGGTCCGGATCGGCTTCGACGACATGCACGATACCGGCATCTACACCTGGACCTATCTGCGCGAGCTCGGCGAACGGGGCACCGAGCTGTTTTCGGCCTATGAGGACGAACTCAGGGAAAAGGGAATGAGCCGCGACACGGCGGAAAAGCCGCGCTGACTTCAAGCTGAATTTTTTTAAGTATCGGGGGCGATATGGCGAAAACGGGAAAGAACTGGCTGCGCGCCAAGGGAAGTGCGAGCGGCAGCAAGGTGACCTTCCTCGAACTGTTCTTCGACCTGGTCTTCGTCTTTTCGATCTCGCAGCTTTCGCATGCGCTTGCCGCCCATTATACGCCGCTCGGTGCGGCCGAAGCGGCGCTGATGACCTTTGCCGTCTGGTGGGTGTGGATCTTCACCGCCTGGGTGACGAACTGGCTCGATCCCGAGAAAATGCCGGTGCGCGGCATGCTGGTGGCGCTGATGATGCTCGGGCTGCTGCTGTCGGCCTCCATTCCCGAAGCCTTCGGCGACAAGGGGCTGCTGTTTGCCGGCGCCTATGTGGCGATGCAGGTCGGGCGCTCGCTGTTTACGACCTATGCGATGACGCGCGTCGACCGCGCCAATACGCTGAATTTCATCCGCATCACCACCTGGCTCGCGGTGGCCGGCGTCTTCTGGATTGCCGGCGGGCTGTTCGAGCATGAAGCCCGGCTGATTGCCTGGGTGATTGCGCTTGCCATCGAATATATCGGGCCGGCCGCGGGTTTTGCCGTGCCCGGGCTCGGCCGCTCGCGGCCAAGCGACTGGGATGTTTCCGGGGCGCACATGGCCGAGCGTTGCGCGCTCTTCGTCATCATCTGCCTCGGCGAGGCGATCCTGGTTTCCGGCCGTACCTTTTCGGAACTGCCGTTTTCAGGGCTGACCGGTATCGTCTTCGTCACCGCCTTCATCGGCACGGTCGCCATGTGGTGGCTCTATTTCCGCTTCGGCCATGGGCGCGCCGCCCACCGCATCGAGCATGAAGAGACGCCGGGGAGCTTGGCGCGGCAGGCCTTCACCTACGGGCATATCCCGATTCTCGCCGGTATCATCGTGCATGCGGTTGCCGTCGAGTTCATGTTCTCGCATCCGCACGAGACCGGCGATCTCGGCATCGCCGCGGCGGTGCTCGGGGGCTCCGGCCTGTTCCTGATCGGCAATCTCTGGTTCAAAGGCGCAACCAGCGGCCAGTTGCCGCTGTCTCATCTCGCCGGCCTGGTTTTGCTGATCCTGCTCGCCTTCGCAGCGCCCTTCATCGAGATCTATCTGCTGGGCATTCTGGCGACACTGGTGCTGATCGTCGTCGCCGCCTGGGAATACCGCTCGCTGAGCGGCGCATCGGCAGCTCCGTCGCTGCATTAGTCGTCGTCGCGCAGATCCTTGAGCAGCGTGGCGATGATGCGCTCCATCGAGGTGGCGGTCGCCATGCATTGTTCGATCGGCTCGTCGGCGAGCGTGCGTTCGATGAGATCGGTCTGGATCGCCATCGCCGCCTCCGTTACTTTGCGGCCTTCGCCGGTGAGGTAGAGCCGCAGGACGCGCTTGTCGCGTTCGTCGCCGCGCCGCTCGATCAGCTGGCGTTTCTCCATTTGCGGTAAGAGCATGCTCATATTGGAGCGGCCGACCAGCAGCTTGCGCGCCAGCTCCTGCTGCGAGATGCCTTCGAAGCGGTAGAGATTGACGAGAATGTCGAGGTGGGGCGGCTTGATGTCGAGATCGGCAAGCGAGCGCGTCAGCGACTGCTGCATCAACTGGCAGGCACGCGCCACCGCAATCCAGCTGCGAAAACGCGGATGATCCCAGGGAAGGGATTGCTTTTTGTTCATCGTTGTACTTTATTGTTCAGTGTTGAACAGTCTTTTGGATTCTCACTATGGCAAATTTTGCGCTTGAGGTCACCCGCCTCGGCTTTTCGGCTCTGCAGGCAATTTCAGCTGATCTGGCGGGCAGGGCGGCGTTTCGGCTGTTCTGCCGCACACCATCACCACGTCCGAAAGGAGCAAGGGCCAAGGCGGCGCATGGCGCCGGCGCCGCCCGGCTTGCCGGCGCCGAACGCTTCACCCTCAAACTCACCGGCGGGGCGAAAGCGCATGCCTACCGGCTGAACGGCGGGGCGCGGGGCAAACGCAAGCGCTACCTGGTGACACACGGCTGGGGTTCGAGCGCCGAATATATGGCCGAGCTCATTTCGATGCTTTCGGCAACGGGTGCGGAAGTGGTGGCGCTCGATTTTCCCGGTCACGGGCGCGCGGGGGGACGCTTCCTGCATATGGGGCTTGCGGTCGGCGCGATCGCGGCGGCAGAGCAGCGCTTCGGCGCATTCGATGCGGTCATCGGCCATTCCTTCGGCGGTGCGGCGCTGATGGTTTCAGCGGCGGGTCTGCTGCCCGGTGTGCCGCCTGTGACCTCAGAGCGGCTGGCGCTGATCGGCGCGCCGAGCGAGATGGCCTGGCTATTTGCCGATTTCGGCCGGGTGATTGGCCTTCGCCCCGCCGCTCAAGTTGCACTGGAGAAGAAGGTTCATCGTATCACCGGTCGGAGACTCGAGGAGTTCGACGCCGCCAATGCCGTCGGTGCGATCGGGCGGCCGGTGCTCGTCATTCATGCTGAGGACGACAAGGAGGTGTCGCCGGTCCATGCCAGGCGTTATGGCGCGGCGGGTCCGAGTGTGCGGCTGTTCTGGGCGAATGGCTTCGGGCACCGGCGCATCGTTGGAGCGGCCCCCGTGCTTGACGCGATCGCGGCCTTTCTCGACCGCGGCGCGGATGAGGAAGCCGGCGAAAGCATCAAAAAAGATGCTGCAATCATTCCGTTTTTTGAGCTTCCGGCAAGGCGCGCGGCATTGTAGCGTCCGTCCCGATATCAAGCCGCGGCGGGACGCCTCATGAAAATCATCAGCAGCATCGAAGAGCTCAATACGATCTATGGCGCCGGGCTGTCGCAGGCCTCGGTCGACAAGGTGACCAAGCGGCTGACGCCGCTCTATCGTGAGATGATCGAGATCTCGCCCTTTGCGGCGCTGGCGACCGTCGGGCCGGAGGGGCTCGATTGTTCGCCGCGCGGCGATCTCGGCGGCGTGGTGCGTGTCGTCGACGACGAGACGCTGCATCTGCCGGACTGGCGCGGCAACAACCGCGTCGATTCACTCTCCAACATCGTGCGCGATCCGAGGCTTGCGCTGATGTTCCTGATCCCGGGCTCCAACACGACGATGCGCATCAATGGCCGCGGTGTCGTCTCGGATGATGCGGCGCTGCTTTCGAGCTTCGAGATGGACGGCAAACATCCGCGCACCGTCATCGTCATTTCGATCGACGAGGTTTATTTTCAATGCGCGCGTGCGGTGATGCGGGCCGAGCTCTGGAATGCGGCGCGCTTCGCCGATCCGGCAGGACTGCCGACGCCGGGACAGATGCTGAAGGCCGCTGTCGGCGATTTCGACCAGGAAACCTACGACCGGGAATGGCCGGGGCGGGCGGCGAAGACGATGTGGTAAAACCGCCGTCATCGTATCGTGACGGTTGAGGTTTCACAGACCTTGCCCTTATTCAATGTGATCCTCGGCCTTTGCCGAGGATCTGCTGCACTGGTTGCAGATGCTCGGCACAAGGCCGAGCATGACGAAAGAGAGGCTGTCACCTGGTGGTGACGGCGTGCGCGTGATGCGGAATTGCCGTCAGGTCTTGTAGATCAGCCAGCTCTTGGTGAAATCCTTCTGCATGCCGTCCTGATAGAGGATGGTGCAGTTGCGGCCGGCATTCTTGGCGCCGTAGAGGGCGATGTCGGTCTTGCTGTAAAGCTCGCCGGCATCTTCTGCGCAGGAGGCCATGCAGATGCCGATCGAGACGGTGATCGGGCCGTAGTTCACCCGCGTGCGGGAATTCTTGAATGGGGTCGTTTCCAACGTGCGGCGGATGCGCTCGGCAATCGCCGTGATTTCCTCTGCGGTATTGCCGTCGATGATGAGGGCGAATTCCTCGCCGCCGGCGCGCGCGACGAAGACATCACGCCGGACGTTGCTGCGGATGACGGAGGCGACGGTGGCCAGGATCTTGTCGCCGACCGGATGGCCGTAGGTGTCGTTGATCTTCTTGAAGTTGTCGATGTCAGCGAGCAGCAGCGCCGTCACCGGCCGCATGCCGGGATTGTTGAAGACGGCGGCGAGGCGCTCGTCGAAGGCGCGGCGGTTGGAAAGGCGCGTCAGCGAATCGGTGTTGGCGATGCGCTTGTATTCGTCGAGTTCCTTGCGGACCTGATCCATCTCCTGGGAACGTTGGACGACGTCCTCGACGGTGCGTTCGCCATGCGCCATGGTGTCGCCGGTCGCCTGGCTCAAAAGTTCGATGGCGTTTTCGATCAATTCGACGCTGGCATTGCTCTTGGAGGTGATGCGCTTGTGAGTCTCGCCGAGCAGCCTTGTATAGCTTTCCAGCGAACTCTGCTCCTGTCGCAGGATCCGCAACAGGCCATCGAGTTCGCCCGATATGCGCGAATGGGCGTCGTCGAAGACGCGGACCGGGCTGGTGGTGAAATATTGGGCGCCGAGCGCATCGAGTTCGGCCTGGGTCACCGGGGAGCCGAGGGCGGCTAGTTCCCGGGTGAGCGCCGGATTGGAGCCGATATAGGCCTCGTAGAAGAGTTCGTAATTGCGGGGTATCGGCGCAACGCCCATCGAGCGCATGGCATAGGTGATCTGGCCCGCTACGTCGGGAACCTGCACCTTGGGCGCGACAGCCGTATTCATCCGGCGATACTCCTCATATATTCAAAGGCAATATTTTAGTTGTTAGCTTAAATTCCTTGGGAAAAGATTAAAGCGACATATACCAAAGATTACATACGACAACTTCACAATAGGGCAATACTTCGATCAGGCCTATGATTTTCCATCGGAAAACGTATTTTTAGCAGGACAATGCATGCCCGCTGAACGGGAATGGATGTCTGAAAAACTTACAGTTCTTCTCGTGAGATCATGGAAACATCCCGCCATACTTCTTTCGCCATCCTCGCCTTCACCATTATCGCCGCCGGCGCCTTACTGCTGGAGCACACCGGCTTCCTGGCTTTCCGCACCGAAATCCTCGCGAGAGTGGACGATGGCGATGTGATGGGAGCTACGGATATTGTGAGCGAGACGCCGCCTGCGGCACCGGCACGATAGGTGAGTTGCCGGCGCACGTCGCGCATTTTGCCGGCAGGCTATAGAGCCTGCCGCAATTAGCCGAGGTTCAATTCCTGGAAGAAATCATTGCCCTTGTCGTCGATGACGATGAAGGCCGGGAAGTCTTCGACCTCGATCTTCCAGACCGCTTCCATGCCGAGTTCGGGATATTCGAACACTTCGACCTTGCGGATACAGTCCTGGGCGAGGCGGGCCGCGGGGCCGCCGATCGAACCCAAGTAGAAGCCGCCATGTTTCTTGCAGGCCTCGCGCACGGCGCGCGAACGGTTGCCCTTGGCGAGCATCACCATCGAACCGCCGAAGGACTGGAACTGGTCGACGTAGCTATCCATGCGGCCGGCCGTCGTCGGGCCGAAGGAGCCGGAGGCGTAGCCGGCCGGCGTCTTGGCAGGGCCGGCGTAATAGACCGGGTGGTTCTTCAGATAATCGGGCATGCCTTCGCCCTTTTCCAGCCGTTCGCGGATCTTGGCATGGGCGAGGTCGCGGGCGACGATGATCGTGCCGGTGAGCGACAGGCGCGTCTTGACCGGATGCCTCGACAGTTCGGCAAGCACTTCGGCCATCGGCTTGTTGAGGTCGATATGCACGGTCGATTCCGACAGTTTCGCCTCGTCGATCTCGGGCATGTATTTCGACGGGTCGGTTTCGAGTTGCTCGACGAAGATGCCGTCGCGGGTGATCTTGCCCTTGGCCTGGCGGTCGGCGGAGCAGGAGACGCCGAGGCCGATCGGCAGCGAAGCGCCGTGGCGGGGCAGGCGGATGACACGCACATCATGACAGAAATACTTGCCGCCGAACTGGGCGCCGACGCCCATCTGCTGCGTCAGCTTGTGGATTTCCTTTTCCATTTCGACGTCGCGGAAGGCGTGGCCGCTTTCCGAACCTTCGGTCGGCAGCTCATCGAGGTAGCGGGTCGAGGCGAGCTTGACCGTTTTCAGGTTCATTTCGGCCGAGGTGCCGCCGATGACGATCGCCAGATGGTAGGGGGGACAGGCTGCCGTTCCTAACGTCAGGATCTTCTCCTTAAGGAAGTCGATCATCCGGTCATGCGTCAGCAGCGAGGGCGTGCCCTGGTAGAGAAAGGTCTTGTTGGCCGAACCGCCGCCCTTGGCGACGAAGAGGAAGTCGTAGGAGTCGGTGCCTTCCTCATAGATATCGATCTGCGCCGGCAGATTGTTCTTGGTATTCTTCTCCTCGAACATTTTTATCGGCGCAAGCTGCGAATAGCGCAGGTTCTTCTTCTCATAGGCGTCGAGAACGCCCTTGGAGAGTGCTGCCGCATCCTCGCCCTCGGTCCAGACCCTGCGGCCCTTCTTGCCCATGATGATCGCCGTGCCGGTATCCTGGCACATGGGCAGCACGCCGCCGGCGGCGATATTGGCGTTCTTCAGCAGATCATAGGCGACGAAGCGGTCGTTGTCGGTCGCCTCGGGATCGTCGAGGATCGAGGCGAGTTGCTTCAGGTGGCCGGGGCGCAGCAGGTGGTTGATATCTGCAAAGGCCGTTTCGGCAAGCAGGCGGATGCCTTCCGGCTCGACGGTCAGGATGTTTTGGCCCTTGAAGCTGTCGACCGAGACGTGGTCATCGCTGATCTTGCGATAGGGGGTGTTGTCCTTGCCGAGCGGGAAGAGATCGTCAGCCATCGAAGTGACCTTTCTGGTGGGCGTGCGTCGCTAAATTGGAACCGGTCTAAATCCGCAGCGCAGCAAATGCAATCTGGATGCGACGGAGTCTGGCGTCGGGGCTTGCCCGTGCGACATTTTGCAGTCGGTGCGACACACGCGGTGGGCGAGTTTCGGGCGGAGAAATCGACATTTATTGCGATGTGAACGACTTCAGGTTGCTTTCGGTTCAGGCCCAGTCCATATTCCCGGCAGCGTTAACCTGCCGGGGCTTCCCATGACAAATGCCAAGCCAACTGCTGTCGACGACCTTCTCGTTTTTTTCGAGCATGACTGGATCAGGGGCGATCTGCTGCGCCTTGCCAGCGATCCCGAGGGAGCGGACATGTATGCTCGCTTCGTCAACGGCGTTCGTATCGACGCCAAACATGGGCCTGACCACGAAACAATCATTCAGGGCAAATACGGAACCTTCAAAGTGAAACCTGACGGTCACTTCACCTATGAGCTGGATTACACGCTCGACGTGGTGAAGAATTTGGGGAAGTCCGATCAGCTCATCGAAAAGCTGAGTTACAAGATGTCCGATGGCTCGGGAGGCACGGACCTCGGCGTGCTGACCCTTGCGATCGACGGCGTCAACGAAGACGAAAAATACCACGAAATCCTGGATTTCGACGATATGGGCGTCCTGTCGAGGGCGGATAATTTCTCTCTCCCCAATTACCGGGGCTTTGCGCTCTCGGTGAATGGCAGCCACGACCTGACGCTTCTGAACGGCATCGTCTATGATACGATCCCGGGCGTCGACGCCATTACCGAGGACGGTTTCAGCGATACCGTTCTATCGCCCGGCTCTGCGCCCGTAAGCTTGAAATTGCTCGATGGCGGGGAGTTCACCTTTCAGAGCGTCTCGATCGCCGAACTATCGGCAGCGCCATTTCACCTGACGCTCACCGCCCTGAATGGTGGCCAGATCGTCTATCAGCAGGAGCTCGAGGTCACCGGTCCCAGTCTCGAGGTCAATCTCGAAGACATCGAAGAAATCCGTTTCGACTTCATGGGCAATTCTGTCGTGATGGACAATTTTTCGCTGCTGGTTTGAACGTTTGCTCTGGGGAGGGCGCCTCACCGACTTCCCTCATTCCTGTGACATCCCTCGGGCGCAGCCCTGAGGGCACTGGAATGAGGGAGGTGAATGGGGAGCCTCAGCCGCCTACTTCGGCCCGATCATCGTCTCCGGACGCACGATCGCGTCGTACTCTTCCGACGTCACCAGGCCGCTGGCGAGCGCCTCTTCCTTCAGCGTCGTGCCATTCTTGTGGGCGGTCTTGGCGATCTTGGCGGCGGCGTCGTAGCCGATTTTCGGAGCGAGGGCTGTGACCAGCATCAGCGAGCGTTCGAGGCCGGCCTTGATGTTGTCCTCGCGCGCCTCGATGCCGACGACGCAATTGTCGGTGAAGGAGACGGCGGCGTCGGCGAGCAGCTGCACCGACTGCAGGAAATTATAGGCCATCATCGGATTGTAGACGTTAAGTTCGAAATGGCCCTGGCTGTCGGCGAAGGTTAGCGCCGCGTGATTGCCGAAGATGTGGATGCAGACCTGTGTCAGCGCCTCGCACTGGGTCGGGTTGACCTTGCCGGGCATGATCGAGGAGCCGGGTTCGTTTTCCGGCAGCGCCAGTTCGCCGAGACCGGCGCGGGGGCCGGAGCCGAGCAGGCGGATGTCGTTGGCGATCTTGAAGAGGGCGGCGGCGGCCGCGTTGATGGCGCCATGGGAAAAGACCATGCTGTCATGCGAGGCGAGCGCCTCGAATTTGTTCGGCGCGGTGACGAAGGGCATGGCTGTTATGGCGGCGATTTCTTCGGCAACCTTTTCGGCAAAACCCACCGGCGCATTGAGACCGGTGCCGACGGCGGTGCCGCCCTGGGCGAGTTCGCAGAGGCCGGGCACGGTCATTTCGATGCGCTTGATGGCCGAGCCCACCTGCGCGGCATAGCCTGAAAATTCCTGGCCGAGCGTCAGCGGCGTGGCATCCTGGGTGTGGGTACGGCCGATCTTGATGATGTGGCTGAATTCGATGACCTTCATGTCGAGAGCGGCATGCAGATGCTTCAGGGATGGCAGCAGGTGGTGGGCGATCCGTTCGGCGCAGGCGATGTGCATCGCCGTCGGGTAGGTGTCGTTCGACGACTGGCTCATATTGACGTGATCGTTCGGATGCACCGGCTTCTTGGAACCCATGACGCCGCCGAGCATTTCTATAGCGCGATTGGAGATCACTTCATTGGCGTTCATATTGGACTGCGTACCCGAACCGGTCTGCCAGACGACAAGCGGAAAATGCTCGTCGAGCTTGCCCTCGATCACTTCCTGGGCGGCATCGACGATGGCTTTGCCAAGCGCCGGGTCGAGCTGGCCGAGCGCCATGTTGGCGCGGGCCGCCGCCTGCTTGACGATGCCGAGCGCACGCACGATTGACAGCGGTTGCTTTTCCCAGCCGATCTTGAAATTGCCGAGCGAACGCTCTGCCTGGGCGCCCCAATATCGGTCGGCGGCGACGTCGATCGGGCCAAAAGTATCGGTTTCGGTGCGGGTTGCGGTCATCGGCCTTGCCTTCCCTTTACATGCTGTTTTCGATCATCTGAGAAAGATGAGGTCTTATAGGTTGGAAAGCCCGACAAGAAAACCGGATGCCCTGCGAAATATTGAAGACGGCACTCATGTTTGCGCGGGTTCTGCGGCGTGCCTTTTAGGCCACTTTCAAAATTTTATGCGTTCGGGCGTTTTCGCCGCACTGGTCTGGCGACAAAAATTGGGTAAAAAATTAACTAATAATTTCATAATTTTGTGTGAACTTCTGCGCGGCGCCGTGCAGGATCTCCGTCACACAAAATTGAGTCCGCCGGCGCTGGCGGCGCACGCCGGTTTCTGATCAATGAGCCGGACGCTGAGTTTCGCGTTATTTGAGCTGAGAACAGCATGACACCGGGACTGGAAGATATATGACGTTCGTTTTGAAAAGCGCGGCATCCGCATTGGCAATTTCCTGCGGCGTGGCAGTTATGAGTGCCGCACCCGCGCATGCTTATACACTGATGGACATGCTGCGCGGCGACAAGCAGCGGACCCAAAGCACCATCTTCATGGATCAGGCGCCCGGCCGTCCGGTGCCACGTGGCGCCGTCGGCGGTTCGCTCGGCGGGCTCGATCCGGAAGCGCCGCTGCCAAAGGTCAGCGGCCCGCGTTACTACACCTACAAAGCCGAGACGCTGCAGTTCGTCGATACCAGCAAGTTCGCCGATCCCGTCGTCACCGGCGCGGTCGCCGATGTTTCGGCAAGCGGCGATGCCAGCGCCGAACCTGCCGTGCAGCGCCGTTTTCTGGCACAGGCCAAGGTGCGCGCCAATGCCGACGTCGCCAAGGCACTCGAAGCCTATTACGCCGACAGCGGCAATCCGCTCGTCTGGGTCGAAGGCAGTCAGATCAACGAACGCGCGAAGTCGGCGATGGCGGCCCTTGCCGATGCCGCTTCCGTCGGCCTCGACCCTGCCGACTACGCCGTCCAGACGCCTGATATCGATCCAGCCAATCCCGATCCCGCCGCCCGCGATCGGGCGCTGACGCAGTTCGAACTGGAACTCTCGGCCAAGGTGCTCGCCTTCGTGCAGGATACGGTGCGCGGCCGCATCGATCCCAACAAGATTTCCGGTTATCACGACTTCCAGCGCAAGACGGTCAATCTGACGCCGGTGCTGAAGCTTGCGCGCATGAGCCCCGATGCCGGCGCCTATATTGCCAGCCGGTCACCCGATGGTCCGCAGTTCGAAGCGCTGAAGGCGGAGCTTGCCAAGCTGCGCGCCGCCGACGGCGGCAATGAGGAGCGAATCGTTGTTTCGCTCGACAAGCTGCTGAAGCCCGGTGAAAGTTCGCCGGAGATCGCCAATATCGTCAAGGCGATCGGCAAGCATGGCTCCGAAACGCTGAAGACCGATCACGCGGCAACGCTTGCGGCCTATACGGGCAGCGCCGACTATTCGCCCGAAATCGTCTCGCTGGTCGAGGATTTCCAGAAGGAGCGTGGACTGAAGGCAGATGGCGTCATCGGCCAGGCGACGGTGCGCGCCATGACCGGCGGCGATAGCAATGCCTCGAAGATCGACAAGCTCGATGTCGCGATGGAGCAGGCGCGCTGGCTGCCGGAGGACCTCGGTTCCCGTTACGTCATGATCAACCAGCCGGCCTTCATGGCCTACTACCACAATGACGGCAAGGAACAGCTGTCGATGCGCGTCGTGGTCGGCGGCAAGAACAATCAGACCTATTTCTTCGACGACGAGATCGAGACGGTCGAATTCAACCCGTTCTGGGGCGTGCCGCAGTCGATCATCATCAACGAGATGCTGCCGAAGCTGCGCTCGGATCCGAACTATCTCGACCAGCTCGGCTATGAGGTCGAGGTGAACGGCCATGCCGTCGCCTCATCGAGCGTCGACTGGTACGGCTCGACCGACAATGTGTCGGTGCGCCAGCCGCCGAGCAGCGACAATGCGCTCGGCGAACTGAAGATCCTGTTCCCGAACAGCCACGCGATCTACATGCACGACACGCCGTCGAAGAGCTTCTTCAAGCGCGACATGCGGGCTCTGAGCCACGGTTGCGTGCGCCTGTCCAATCCGCGCGCCATGGCAGCGGCTGTGCTCGGCACGACGGTCGACGACGTCGCCAAGCAGATCGCCACCGGGCAGAACCATGCGGTAAAGGTGCCGCAGAAGATCCCCGTTTACGTCTCCTACTTCACCGCCTGGCCGAACAAGGATGGCGTGGTGGAATATTTCGATGACGTCTATGGCCGCGACGCCTATGTCGACAAGGCTTTCGACGCGACGAGCAAGGCGCGTGGGGCGCAGATCTGACGGAGGTTTATTAGGTTATGGAGCGGGCGGTCTTTGGGCCGCCCGTTTTGTTTTTGAGGTGGGCTTTTAAAAATAAGGAATGACGAGAGTGTGTGCCGTGTGGCACCCCGGCAAGGGAGAAATGGGCAAATCGCCTCAAACCGCGACCTTCTCCGCAAATTCCCGCAGCAATCTTTCCACCAACTCCGTCGTCAGCTCATCGTAATGGGTGATGATGACATCCGGATCGAGGCTCGAAACCGGCACGTCGGAATAGCCGAAAGGCACCGCGATCGACGGGACGCCGGCGTTTCTGGCGACGGCGATGTCGTTGATGCTATCGCCGATCATCACGGTGCGGGCGATGTCGCCGCCGGCATGGTCGATGGTGCCGGTCAAGTGGCGGGCGTCGGGTTTTCGGTATTCGAAGCTGTCGCCACCAGTGATGGCGGCGAAATAGTGCGTGAGATCGAGCTTTTCGAGCAGGCCGAGCGCCAGGCTCTCCATCTTGTTGGTGCAGACGGCGAGGCGGAAGCCGGCAGATTTGAGCCGGTCCATCGCGGCGACCAGGCCGGGATAGGGCTCCGTGCGGCCGGGCATATTGCCGGCATAATGAGCGACGAAACGCTCGACCAGCGGCGGCAGGGCGTCACTTTCGAGCGGATGGCCGCGCAGCCGGCAAGCGCGCTCGATCATCACCCGCGCGCCATGGCCGACGAGGTGGGTAAGGTCGTCATAGCTGACCGCTTCCAGGCCAAGGGCTGCGATCGTATGGTTGAGGCTTTCGACCAGGTCCGCGTGGGTGTCGAGAAGGGTGCCGTCGAGATCGAAGACGATAAGCGCCGGGCGAACGGGGGCAGGGGTCAAGGGCTTGCCTCTTTGAGCGACGGGTCATCCAAGGGAGCAATGGATCGCCCCAAGGGAACGATCGTCTTTCTTGGGAACGATGGATGGCCCCGGAGTGAGATGTTCTTCCTGAGGTAGGCGATCACGCTGGGGAAAGCAACGTCCTGTGATGGCTGTGGAGGCTGCAGGCATTTGTTTCGGCTTTTCATTTTCCGTGATGATTTTGACTTTCGTTTGCCAGGCGAGCCGTGTAAACAGCACATCCAACGCAATAATCGGAGCTGGCGGCGCATGGATGCCCGCGAAATGAAGATCAAGGCCGCCGAGGCCGCACTCGCCCATGTCGAAAGCGGAATGCGTCTCGGCATCGGCACGGGCAGCACGGCGGAAGAATTCGTCCGCCTGCTGGCGGAGAAGGTCGCGGGCGGCTTCAGGGTCGAGGGCGTTCCGACGTCTGAAAGAACGGCGCGACTCTGCGTCGAACTCGGTGTTCCCTTGAAGTCGCTCGATGAACTGCCGGCACTCGATCTGACGATCGACGGCGCCGACGAGGTCGATGCGGCGCTCAGGCTGATCAAGGGCGGCGGCGGTGCGCTGTTGCGCGAAAAGATCGTCGCGGCTGCTTCCGAGCGGATGATCGTCATCGCCGACGAGAGCAAGCTGGTCGACACACTCGGCGCCTTCGCGCTGCCGATCGAGGTCAACCCGTTCGGTCTCGTCTCGACGCGGATCGCGATCGAGAAAGTTGCGGCCCGGCTCGGTCTTTCCGGCGAACTCAGTCTTCGCCAGTCCGGTGACGGAGAGTTTACCACGGATGGCGGCCATCACATCATCGATGCATCTTTTGGCCGCATTCCTGATGCAGAGGCGCTTTCGAGCGAGCTGAATTCCATACCCGGCGTCGTCGAACACGGGCTCTTTATCAATATGGCGGCACTTGCGATCATTGCCGGTCCTGCGGGTGCGCGCACACTGCAGAAAAACAGATAACAGGAGCATACACTCATGATGAACATTGCAGGTCTTGGCCGTCTTGCTGCTGCGACCGTCGTTCTTTCCGGGCTTGCCTTCGGCTCCGCCGTCAAGGCGCAGGAGGTCTCCGAGGAGCAGTTGAAGGCGTCTCGCGCGGCGATCGACGCGATCGGCGCCACGGCCCAGTTCGACAACATCCTGCCTGGTCTCGCCGAGCGGCTGAAGGCCGGCCTGATCCAGGATTCGCCGAACTACCAGGACGTGATTTCGTCGACGGTCGACGCGCAGGCGCTGAAGCTGGCGCCCCGCCGCGGCGATCTCGAGAAGGAAGCAGCGCTTACCTACGCCAAGGCCTTCACGGTCGACGAGTTGAAGGCGATTGCGGATTTCTATAATTCCGACGTCGGCAAGAAGCTGCTGCGCGACGGTCCGGTCGCCTCGCGCGAAACAGCGAAGGCTGCCGATATCTGGGCGCAGGGCATTTCGCGAGACCTGGAAAAGCAGAGCAATGCCGAGCTGTCCAAGGTCATCAAGGCGCCGCCGCCGGCAACCGACAGCCCAGTGGCTCCGGCACCCGCTCCGGCGCCGGCCCCGGCTGCTCAGAAATAAGGGCTGCCAACCGTCTCCGATGCCGGATGTCATTTCCGGGCATCGACGCAATAGGAACCGCCGTTTCGGCGGTTTCGTCGTTCATGTGGATCGATTGAGGCGACCGATGCGTCTTCTTCGCTCACCCGTGCCGTCGTCTGTGACGCATTCGTCTGATATTATCCGGGTTCAACAGCGCTTTTGGAGGGGAGCCAATGGCGAATGCGGACGCATTGCTTGGAACTTGGCGAATGCTGTCCTGGACGCGTGAGATCGTTGCGACGGGTGAGATCACCGACGCGATGGGACCCGATCCGATCGGTTATATTTCCTACAATTCGGATGGCCGGATGATGGCGCTGGTGGTGAACCGTCATCGACCCGCACTCAAGGGGGAAAGGCCGTCGGACGATGAAAAGATTGCGCTTTTCGATTCCATGCTAGCCTATTCCGCCTCTTATACGCTTGAAGAAGGGAGGGTCATCCATCATGTCGATGCAAGCTGGAATCCCGCCTGGGGTGCATCCGACCTGATCCGTCCATTTTCGCTCGATGGTGATACACTTGTCATCGGCGATGCACCGGGAATAGATCCGGCGACGGGCGAGGAGGTCATCTACCGGATCGAGTTTCGCAAGGTCTGAGGCGATTTTCGTGCGTCAGTCTAATACCCATCCGTTCTGCGGGGGATTGCAAATGTCGGATCATCATGCGGCAGTCCGGGTGCAGATATCCGGCAAGGTCCAAGGCGTCGGTTTTCGGGTCTGGACGCGAGGGGAAGCGGTGCGGCTCGGATTGACGGGCTGGGTTCGCAACGAAAGTGATGGGTCGGTGTCTGCTTTGATAGCGGGATCCGATGCCGCCATCTCGGCGATGATCGAGCGCTTGAAGCGCGGACCTCCCGGGGCATCGGTTTCAGGCGTCGCGACGGGAGCGGCTCAGCTCGAGGATATGCCGAGGGATTTCCGTATCATCGGCTGATCGTCGTGGCCAAGGATGATGTCGCGGTCGCAATTCGCAACAGTCAACCCCAATCCTTCAGGCTCTTGGCCAGTTGCCACTCGCCCGTTTCATCCGGCTCCACGCGCTTGTTGCCGCGATAGAAAATCGGCAGTCCTGTTTTCTTGTCCATCGCGAAGCGGCTCGGCGCGTATTTGTCGTTCTCGCGGCCTTGGATGGCGAGGCCGAGCGCTTCCTTGAATTTGCCAGCCTTGCACAGGTTGGCGAAGAGAGTTTGATCCATCTTTTGCTCCGGCGTCTTTTCTACTCCGTGGATTGCCTGCCAGCCTCAGCCGGCCGGGTCAACCGTTTGCCGGGAAGATTCGGTGAAGGGAACGGGATGATGCGAGGGCGGGCTTTTGTTTTCAGGGCGATCGCCCCTATATCAGGGACATCCTTCCTGCGATTCCCTTCCGGAGTTCCTCATGTCTTCCTACGACTACGACCTTTTCGTCATCGGCGGCGGTTCCGGAGGTGTGCGCGGCGCGCGTGTCGCCGCCTCGCTCGGCAAGAAGGTGGCGATCGCCGAGGAGTACCGCTACGGCGGCACCTGCGTGATCCGCGGCTGCGTGCCGAAGAAGCTCTTCGTCTATGCCTCGCAGTTCCACGAGCATTTCGAGGATGCGGCGGGCTTCGGCTGGACGGTCGGCGAAAGCAGCTTCGACTGGAAGAAGCTGGTGGCCGCCAAGGATGCCGAAATCACCAGGCTGGAAGGCCTCTACAAGAAGGGGCTCGCCGGCGCCAAGGCCGAGATCCTGGAAACACGTGCCGAACTCGTCGACGCCCATACGGTGCGGCTTACGAAAACAGGGCAGACGGTGACGGCAAAGACGATCGTCATCGCCACCGGCGGACGACCGAACCCGCACGCGGCCCTTCCTGGCCATGAGTTCTGCATCTCCTCCAACGAGGCCTTTCATCTCGAAGATCTGCCGAAATCGATCGTGATCGCCGGCGGCGGCTATATCGCCGTCGAGTTCGCCAATATCTTCCATGGCCTCGGCGTCGAGACGACGCTGATCTATCGCGGTGCCGAGATCCTGTCGCGCTTCGACGAGGATCTCAGGCGCGGGCTGCATGAGGCGATGGTCGCCAAGGGCATCCGTATCCTCTGCCATGATACGATGCAGAAAGTTTCGAAGGGGCAGAACGGGCTCGTGGTGGAGACGCTGAACAGCGGCATGCTGCAGGCCGACGTCGTCATGCTGGCGCTCGGGCGCGATCCGAACACGGAAGGCCTTGGCCTGGAGGCAGCCGGCGTCGCCGTCGACGAACGTGGCGCCATTATCGTCGACGAATATTCCCGCACCAACGTCGAGAACATCTACGCCCTCGGCGATGTCACCAACCGGGTACAGCTGACGCCGGTGGCGATACACGAGGCGATGTGCTTCATCGAGACCGAATACAAGAACAATCCGACCCGGCCGGACTACGAGCTGATCCCGACCGCCGTCTTCTCGCAGCCGGAGATCGGCACCGTCGGCCTCTCGGAAGAGGAGGCGGGCAAGCGTTACGCTGAGCTCGAGGTGTATCGGGCACAGTTCCGGCCGTTGAAGGCCACGCTTTCCGGCCGGGCCGAGCGGATGATCATGAAGCTGATCGTCGATGCGGCGAGCCGTGTGGTGGTGGGCGCCCATATCCTCGGCCATGATGCAGGCGAGATGGCGCAGCTGCTCGGCATCACGCTGAAGGCCGGCTGCACCAAGGACGATTTCGACCGGACGATGGCGCTGCATCCGACCGCGGCCGAAGAGCTCGTCACCATGTATGCGCCGAGCTATCGCATCCGAGACGGGCAGCGCGTCTGAGCCCTCTCGTCATGCTCAGCTGGTGATGCGCGGTGCGCGGATGACCTTGAGGAAAAGCGCCTTCATCGCATCGGCGATGCCGTCGGTCGGCGTCACCTCGAAATAGAGGCCGGGCGAGGCACATGCCTGCATCCTCGTCGGAATTTCGCTCTGGAAGGGCTTGATCCAGGTATTGTACCAGTTGTTGCTCGGCAGCGGCAGATAGGTGGTATAGAGCACGGCGATCTTGACGCCGCGGTCCTTCAGCGGCTTGCAGAAAGAGGTGTCGATCGGCTCCTGACAGCGGCCGCCGGTCGTCTTCTTGGTGCATGAGGACGGCTTGTAGCTGTCGCCGACGCCATCGGCGACGAAGAACAGGATCTTTTCGGGACTGATGTTCGATGTACCGTCACCGGCCGGATCGACGATGGTGTTCATCTGTGTCATGGCGCTGTCGAAGCTGGTGAGCTGGTCCTGGTTGTAGTTCTGGTAGGGAATGGTCATCAAGTCGACGGCGTCGGTGTAATTCTTCACTTTCGTCAGGTCGGAGGTGAGGCTGGAGATCGTCGTGAGTTTTGCGTCCTCGGCCTTGGTGCCGAAAGTATAGACGCCCATGCGGAACTGGTCGCTGCTGACGCGCTCGGTCTTGGCCGTATCGGTCAGCGCCTGGGTTGCCTGGCGCACCACGTCGATGCGCATGGCGACGCCGAGGCTCTTGGCGATGGTGTAGTTGTTGGTGGCCTGGTCCAACTGATGACAGGCGAAGGCGCAGCCTGTCTTGGCTTCCAGCTTTGAAACGTCGCTCGGGGTCGCGCCGACGCCCATGGAGGGCGTATTGTCGAGCAGGATGTAGAAATCCATGAAGGCGGCAGTCTGGTATTCGGCTGTCGCCGTGCCCGAGATGGTAATCGAATCCCGGCCGAAAATACGCATGAAGGTCGTCGGCACGGTGGCGGTGAAAGAGACCTGCGAATTCAGCTTGTTGGCCGTTTTGGTGACGTCGATGCCGAGATCGACGTGAACCTCGGACAGTTCTCCCGACACCTGAGACATGAAGATGTTGCGGGCATCGGTCTTGCCGAGCGAGATCGTGCCGTTGCCGCTCATCGTCATGGCGGTGGCGACCGCGCCGGATTTCTCGGCGATCGAGCCAACGGCGGCTGCATCGGCAGCCGCGTAAAGCTGCGTCCTCAGGCTCAGGGCATGTGCGAAATCCAACGCCATGCCGGCGGTACCGAGGAGCGGCACCATCAGCAATGCCGTCATGATGCCGAAATTGCCCGAGCGGTCCGCAATGAAGCCCGGCGGAAGGATCGCCATGACATGTCCCCAATGTTGAAATCCTTTGCGGTTCTACATTCAAAATCTAAAATATAGGGAAATCGACGTGGTATATGCCGGTTTAACGGTGGAACTGGCGGTTTTTGCTACCTATATGCGAGCTCTCGCCGATGGCGGCAGGGCGGCAATGGCGCTTTGGGTGATTGGTCTTTGCAAGGCCGATCTAAACGTCTATAAGCCGCCGCAATCAAGGATACAGGCATCCCGGGGACGGGTGTGATCGAGGTGAGTGACATGGCAGAAAATTGGACCCCGAGCAGCTGGCGGCAAAAACCGATCCTGCAGGTTCCCGATTATCCCGACGCAGCCGCTTTGGCGGCAACGGAAGCCACGCTCGCCAGCTATCCGCCGCTCGTTTTCGCCGGTGAGGCACGCCGCCTGAAGAAGCATCTCGCCAATGTTGCCGAAGGCAACGGCTTCCTGCTGCAGGGCGGCGACTGTGCCGAGAGCTTCGCCGAACACGGCGCCGACAATATCCGCGACTTTTTCCGCGCCTTCCTGCAGATGGCAGTCGTGCTGACCTTCGGTGCGCAGCTGCCGGTCGTCAAGGTCGGCCGCATCGCCGGCCAGTTCGCCAAGCCGCGTTCGTCGAATGTCGAGAAGCAGGGCGAGGTGACGCTGCCCGCTTACCGCGGCGACATCATCAACGGCATCGAGTTCAACGAGGAGTCACGCATTCCGAACCCGGAACGCCAGGCCATGGCCTACCGCCAGTCGGCTGCGACGCTGAACCTTTTGCGCGCCTTCGCGATGGGCGGTTACGCCAATCTCGAAAATGTGCATCAGTGGATGCTCGGCTTCGTCAAGGACAGCCCGCAGGGCGAACGTTACCGGAAGCTGGCTGATCGCATCAGCGAGACCATGGATTTCATGAAGGCGATCGGCATCACCTCGGAAAACCATCCGAGTCTGCGCGAGACCGATTTCTTCACCAGCCATGAGGCGCTGCTTCTCGGCTACGAAGAAGCTTTGACCCGCGTCGATTCCACCTCGGGCGACTGGTATGCCACATCAGGTCATATGATCTGGATCGGCGACCGCACCCGCCAGGCCGACCATGCGCATATCGAATATTGCCGCGGCATCAAGAACCCGATCGGCCTGAAATGCGGCCCGTCGCTGCAGGCAGACGATCTGCTGCAGCTGATCGACATCCTGAACCCGGCCAACGAAGCCGGACGCCTGACGCTGATCTGCCGCTTCGGCCATGAGAAGGTTGCCGAGAACCTGCCGCGGCTGATCCGCGCCGTCGAGCGCGAAGGCCGCAAGGTCGTCTGGTCCTGCGACCCGATGCATGGCAACACGATCACGCTCAACAATTACAAGACCCGCCCCTTCGAGCGGATCCTGTCGGAAGTCGAAAGCTTCTTCCAGATCCACCGCGCCGAAGGCACGCATCCGGGCGGCATCCATGTCGAAATGACCGGCAAGGACGTAACGGAATGCACCGGCGGCGCCCGCGCCGTCACCGCCGACGACCTGCAGGATCGCTACCACACCCATTGCGATCCGCGCCTCAACTCCGACCAGGCGCTCGAACTCGCCTTCCTGCTTGCCGAACGTATGAAGGGCGGCCGCGACGAGAAGCGTATGGTCGCCAACGGCTGATAGTAGCCTGAAACGGATGAAGAAAAACCCGGCGCGACGCCGGGTTTTTATTTGGTTTCATATACTCGCCTGAACGCTGTGCAGGTTGGCATAAACACCGCCTAGCGCCATTAGATCATCATGTGTTCCCTGTTCGACGATGCCGTCGCCCGTCAGGACCAGGATGCGATCGGCATGGCGGACGGTGGACAGGCGGTGGGCGATGACCAGGGTGGTGCGGCCATTCGCCAGGCTGAGCAGCGCCTGCTGCACCGCCCGTTCGCTCTCATTGTCTAGCGCGCTGGTCGCCTCGTCGAATATCAGGATTTCCGGATCTTTCAGGAAGGCGCGGGCGATGGTGATGCGCTGGCGCTGGCCGCCCGAGAGCTTGACGCCGCGCTGGCCGATATCGGTGTCGTAGCCTTGGGGCAGGGCCATGATGAAGTCGTGCGCATTGGCGGCGCGGGCGGCCGCTTCCAGCTCGGCATCCCCGGCATCGGGTCGGCCGTAGCGCAGGTTTTCGGCCACGGTGCCGGCAAAGAGGTAGACATCCTGCTGCACGACTCCGACATGGCGCCGGAGTGAGGCGAGCGTGACATCTCTTACATCGGTGCCATCGATGTGGATGGCGCCTGCCTCGACATCGTAGAAGCGCGGGATCAGCGCGCAGAGCGTGCTCTTGCCGACTCCCGAAGGCCCGACCAGGGCAACGAACTCTCCGGGCGCGATGGTGAGCGACAGCCGTTCCAGCACCCTCGGGCCATCGGCTTCATAACCAAAGGCGACGTCGGAAAAACTGATCTCGCCTTTCGGCGCCGGCATCGGACGGGCGTCCGGCCGATCGGTGATATCGGGAGCGATCTCCAGGATTTCCATGGCTCTGATGAAGCCGGTGTAGCCCTCCTGCCAGAGGCGCACGAAATTGGCGAGCCTCTGCACCGGATCGACCAATACGGCGACGCAGAGCAGGAAGGTCAGCATATCGGGGACGGTCAGTTCGGCCGCGAGGATGCGAAGGCCGCCGACGACGATCACCAATATGGTGATGAGCTGAGCGAAGGTTTCGGTGCCGACCGAAAACCACGCTTCGCTGCGGTAGCCGTCGGCGCGGCTTTGCAGGAAGCGCCGGTTCTGCTCGGCGAAGCGCTGCCGTTCCAGCGCCTCGTTGGCGAAGGACTGGACGACTCGGATACCCGCCAGCGCATCCTCGACGCGCTCGTTGACGGCAGCGATCTGCCGTTTGCTGGCTTCGAGCGCACGGTTCATGCGCCGGTTGAAATAGAGCGCATAGGCGACTGCGACCGGAGTGAGCAGCAGGATGAGGGCGGCCAAGGGCGGGTCGATTGTGAATAGCACCAGCATGGCGCCGCCATATTTCAGGACGGCGATGAAGAGATCTTCGGGGCCATGGTGAAAGAGCTCTCCCAGCCACAGGGAATCATTGGTGATGCGGCTCATCAGCTGGCCGGTGCGCTGGCGGTCGTAGAAGCTGAAAGAGAGCTTCTGGCAATGCTCGAAGAGCTCCTGCCGGACCGTCGCCTCGATGCGGGCGCCCATGACATGACCGCGATAATCGACAAAGAAGATGGCGGCCATCTGGACTGCCAGAACGGCCAGCATGACGCCGCCCATCGCCAGGACGTGTGCGAAGGCCTGCGGCGCGTCGGGCAGGGCCAGAAGCCGGCTGGTGACGATGTTGGCGCAGAGCGGCAGGGCGACGGCTGTGCCGGCGACCAGGATGGCGCAAAGCAGATCCGCCAGCAGCAAAGGCAGGTGCGGGCGATAGTAAGACAGGAATTTGCGCATACGCGACGAGCGCTGCGCGCGGTCGGCGGCTTTCGAATCGTCGCGGAAGAATTTCAGGAAGCGGTTATGGCGTCGCGAGCTTTTCCTCGCACGGGAGAACGAAATGTTCATGAGGCTGAATGTCCTTGTGGGCGATGTTTCCTTTCTGTTTGGACAGGGTCGCTCTCATGTCAGTCTCCCGGGGCGGAATGGATTGGATGGTGAGTATCGCCCGTAATGGTAGTAAATTCAATGCGGCGATGGAGGAGACTGATAAGTGTTGTCGACGGGCAACAGGTCTAGGCCAACGCCGGCCGGTACCGATGCCCGGCTCTTACTGCACCAGCACTGGCTGCTGGCAGCGCACATCGGTGACGCGTATGTCCGCCTCACCGATCTTGATGCCGAGCAGGGTCAGCGTGTTGAAAAGCAACTCATCAAGCGGTTTCGCCAGCGCCGAGAGCGTATCGGCGACAGCGCCTTGCACCACGGTCTTCGACAGGCCGATACCGAGACCGGCAATCGTGACCTGGATATCGGTATCCTTGACCAGCGATTGCACGGCCGAGGTCAGCGTATCTTTCGTCGAGACGTTTTTGATGGTCTTTGCCGCGATGTCGCTCGGCTGGAAGGTCAGCTTGCTCTTGCTGAGATTGGTCACGTTGATATGGGCCAGGCCAGAGACGTTGAGCAGCGGCGCGTCCATTAGCGTCGCGCGCGTCACGCGGGGCGGGCTGTCGAAATTGACGAAGGCCTTGCTATCGACGTCGCCGAGCGACAGCTCTGCGACGCCGGGCACGACTTCGACGCCGACGCTGGCATTCCTGGCCGCGCCGCCGAGACAGGAGATGCTCGCAAGCCGGGCCTCGGCGTGGGCGACCTCAAGATAGAGGGGAACGCGCACCCTCAGCCCGGCGATCGAATTGGCGCCGAGCAGCGTTACTTCGAGCGCCAGTCGGACCTGGGCCGTCCGCACGGTTGCGCCGGTGACTCCGACCGCGTTCGAGGCCGCGCCCTTCGGCATCTCGCCGATAGCCAGCGTCAGCTTGACCGTGCCAAGTCCGGGCACGGCGGCCCCCAGATCGGCGGAGACCTGCTTCTTCTGGTTTGCCGCAACGGCTGCTGCCGAGACGATATCCATGACGCTCGCCTGGGCCGAGAGCTGTGAGCCGCTGCCGATGACACGCTCGCCTGCTAATCCTAGATTGAATATGCCTTCGAGTCTTATCTTGAGTTGATTTGCGCCAAGCGACTTCCCGATCGCGTCGAGCGACTTGGTGACGGTGGGTGTAAGGCCGCCGGACTTTTCAAGCGTCTTCAAGAGGCGGGGATAGGAGATGTCGGTCGCCAGCAGCTCATCATAGGTGGCGGCGGTCAAATTGAGATCGGTCGCCAGCATTTCCAAAAAGGGGAAGAGCTTGACGTCGGCAGAGGCGAGGGCCTCGTAATCGGCTGCCTTCAGCGAGAGGCTGGTGCCGAGCAGGTTGCCGAGCAGCGAGTTCAGCACGCCGCCATTGAGGCTCGCAAGCCGAGAGCCGATGGAAAAGGCCGCAAGTTTCGAGGCCGAGGCGGTGCCGACGGCGGTGAGGTTGGGAGCGGCGGCGAAAGCAGTGGCGAAGAACAACTCCGCTTTCTGGGTAATGCCCACCTTGGCGGCGTCGTAGGGCTGCGTGCCGGCGGCAAAACGGCTGCCGAGCGGCACCGACGCATCCGCGAGGTAGGTGCCAGGGGTGAAATCGGCAACGGCGTCGAATTGCATGAGATCTGCCGTCAGCGGCAGAAGGCCCTTCTTCGTCGCATAACCGGAGCTGGTGCGGACAGCGATATTAAGGCCGTTCTCGTCGAAGTTGGCGACGAGACTGTCAACGGCGTGGTGGATGTCGGCGGCAGCGACGATGGCGCCGAGATCGCTCAACTGCTGAAGACGGCGCTGCTGAAGCGTCATCATGCCGTAGTCGACGCCGAGGCCGAGAGAATAGAGGACGAGAGGCGCGCACAGCGCTGCCATGATGGCGATATTTCCGGAAGCATCGGTGGCGATGCGCCGCCGGCGAGGATAGAACATGCGCATCTACAGGCCCCCCATCCGGATTGTCGCAAAGCGTCGAATCGTGTGGTCCGGCAAGGGAAAAGTATAGAGATTCCAAATCGGCAGGTTGGCGGTGTCGTATTCCGCCGTCACTGTGAACTGGTTGGAATTGGCGGCGTCGGTGGTGACCGTGACATGCAGCTTGGTCTTCTCGATCAGCGGGTGGTCGATCGTCGACTGGCTGATGAAGTCATTGACCAGTTGAGATCGCTCTTGGCTTGTCAGACCGGCGACGGCGGTGCGCGCCGCATCGGCGGTCAGTTGCTGCACCGCATGGGCAGCGCTCAGATAGATACCGTAGGCAATCATCGTCAGCACGACCAGGAGAAAGAGCGGCGCGACGATGGCGAATTCTATCGCGGCGGCGCCATGCTGGTTCGAAGGGAAACGTTGGAAAATTCTCATCTTTCACCCCCTCTGCGGGACTGCGTCGATGCAGATCACCGGTTGCGACTATAGATCATCATGTGTTAATTTTGGATTATCTAATAAACGTGCTGGATGTATCCAGTCATTCAACGGCGAGATACTTGGGTTATATTTCCGCGATTTTGGCGGAGTTTGTTTGGTTTTGCAACCGTTGATATTGATCTTCTGCATGGGTGTCGATGCACGCAGAAGGAAGTATTTTCAGTTGTTTTCCGCCAGAGCATCGGTTTGCTATGCGCTAGCCCGGCGGCCTTCAGAATTGTTGATCCTTCGTTCAGGGAAATGGATTTGACGCCGATGCGGACGGCTGGAATCTTTCTGTCAGAAACAGGGGGATGACCATGAGCGAACGACATATTGGCAGCTGCCTTTGCGGGGGCGTGCGATTTTCAATTCGGGGGAAACTCGGGCCTGTCGTCGGTTGCCACTGTTCGCAATGCCGCCGGCAGACGGGGTTTTATTATGCCGCGGTAAACGTGCCGCGCGCGGCTCTTTCGGTGGAAGACGAAGACGCGGTGCGTTGGTATCGGTCGAGCCAAGAGGCGCAGCGCGGCTTCTGCTCGAACTGCGGTTCGGCGCTGTTCTGGCAGGGCGATGAATCGCCTGAGATTTCAATTCTGGCCGGAGCTTTCGACGAACCGACCGGCCTTGCCTTCAGCCATCATATTTACTGCGCCGACAAGGGCGATTTCTACGAGATCTCGGATGGGCTGCCGCAATATGACAGATATCCCGTTTAGCTTTTGGCAGAAAGCGCGGCGGTGAGGCGGGCGACGTCCTCGCGTAGCGCCGTCAGTTCGGTCAGAACGCTCATGTCTATCTTCTGGTGGAGCGAGAGCACTTCGAGTTCGGCCTTGAGATTGACTTCGTAATCCTTGGCGGCCTCGAAGCGGTCGCGCTCGGCCTGACGGTTCTGCGACATCATGATGATCGGCGCCTGGATGGCGGCCAGCATCGACAGGATCAGGTTGAGGAAAACAAAGGGGTAGGGGTCGAAAGCGCCGGTCGCCAGGATGATGGTGTTGATCAGCGTCCAGACGACAAGGAAGGCCAGGAAGGCGAGGATGAACGACCAGGAACCGCCGATGCGGGCGATGCCGTCGGCGACACGCTCGCCGAACGAGGCCTCGGCGGTAAGAGCGGCGTTGACGTCGGTCGAGATGACCTTGCGCTCGTGCGCCCTTGCGAGCACGCGCTTTTCGATATCGCCGAGTTCGTTGGCCGGCTTGTCGAAATGATGGTGCATGAAGTTCGAAAGATTAGACATTGCCTGGTTCCGGTGCCGGTTATCCCTAAGATCGCTTTCGGGGCCAGTATTCAGCTGTGCCGGTAAATTGCAATGCGTATCGATGCCGCGTCGCGCCGTGCGATCCGTTCATAAAAATTTCGTCTCTGGGAAGCGCCGCTTTCGGAGCGAACATGTTGCCGTTGCGGAAACTGCAAGCTAAATAAATGACATGACACAGGAAAACGCTCTCTCCGATATCCTCCGCATTGCCATCGCGCAGCTCAACCCAACGGTCGGCGATGTCGCCGGCAATCTCGCCAAGGCGCGGGAAGCACGCGCCGATGCGGGCCGGGAGGGCGCGCATCTGCTCGTGCTGACCGAGCTTTTCATCTCCGGATACCCGCCTGAAGATCTGGTGCTGAAGCCGGCTTTCATCCGCGCCTGCTGGAAGGCGGTCGAGAGCCTGGCGGCCGATACGGCCGATGGCGGGCCGGGCGTCATCATCGGTTTTCCCCGGCAGGACGAGGCCGGGCGCTACAACTCCGTTGCCGTGCTCGACGGCGGCAAGGTAATCGCGGTGCGCGACAAGGTCGATCTGCCGAATTACGGCGAATTCGACGAGAAGCGCGTTTTCCATCAGGGCGCCATGCCCGGGCCGGTGAATTTCCGCGGCATCAGGATCGGTATTCCGATCTGCGAGGATATCTGGGGCGATCTCGGCGTTTGCGAGACTCTGGCCGAAAGCGGTGCCGAGATCCTGCTGTCGCCGAACGGTTCGCCTTATTATCGCGGCAAGGTCGATATCCGCCATCAGGTCGTGCTGAAGCAGGTGATCGAGACCGGCTTGCCGCTGGTCTATGCCGCCCAGCTCGGCGGCCAGGACGAGCTTGTCTTCGACGGGGCGAGCTTCGCCTTCAACGCCGACAAGTCGCTGGCTTTCCAGATGAGCCAGTTCGAGACCGCGCTTGCGGTGACCACCTGGAAGCGCGGCGAGGCCGGCTGGCATTGCGCCGAAGGGCCGATGGCGCATATCCCGGAAGGCGAGGAGGCCGATTACCGGGCCTGCCTGCTCGGCTTTCGCGACTACGTCAACAAAAACGGCTTCAAGACCGTCGTGCTCGGCCTTTCCGGCGGCATCGACTCGGCAATCTGCGCGGCAATCGCCGTCGATGCGCTCGGCGAAGAGCGGGTTCGCACTGTCATGCTGCCCTACCGCTATACATCCGAGGATTCGCTGAAGGACGCCGCCGATTGCGCCAAGGCGCTCGGCTGCCGTTACGACATCGTGCCGATCGAAGAGCCGGTGACGGGATTCAGCAACGCGCTCGCTAGCCTCTTCGAGGGCACGGATAGCGGCGTCACCGAAGAGAACCTGCAGAGCCGCGCCCGCGGCGTCATCCTGATGGCGATCTCCAACAAGTTCGGCTCGATGGTGGTGACGACGGGCAACAAGTCGGAAATGTCGGTCGGCTACGCCACGCTCTACGGCGATATGAACGGCGGCTTCAATCCGATCAAGGACCTCTACAAGATGCAGGTCTATGCGCTGTCGCGCTGGCGCAATGAGAATGTGCCGCCCGGCGCGCTAGGCCCTTCCGGCGAGGTGATCCCGCGCAATATCATCGACAAGGCGCCATCGGCCGAACTGCGTCCCGACCAGAAGGATCAGGATTCGCTGCCGCCCTATCCCGTTCTCGACGATATTCTCGAATGCCTTGTCGAAAAGGAGATGGCGGTCGAAGAGATCGTCGCGCGCGGCCATGACGTCGCTACCGTTCACCGCGTCGAGCACCTGCTCTATCTTGCCGAATACAAGCGCCGGCAATCGGCGCCGGGCGTGAAGATCACCAAGAAGAATTTCGGGCGCGACCGGCGCTATCCCATCACCAACCGGTTTCGGGATCGCTGAGCTACCCAAGCTATCTGGAGGAAACATGCGCAGCTCGGTCGAGATCTACAATGTCAGGACGGGCAGGGCTCGCGAAGTCTGGCAGACGGACAGGCTGGTCGAGGCACCGAACTTCTCGCCTGATGGTTCCTACCTGCTCTTGAACGGCGACGGTCTGCTCTTCCGGCTGCCGCTTGATGGTGGCGAAGTCACCCAAGTCGACACCGGCTTTGCCGTCAACTGCAACAATGATCACGGCATTTCGCCTGATGGCACCGGGATCGTCATCTCCGACAAGACCGAATTCGGCAAGTCGACAATCTATATCCTGCCGATTGAGGGCGGCACGCCGCGGCTGATCACCGAGAACCAGCCTTCCTACTGGCACGGCTGGTCACCCGATGGCCGCCAACTCGCCTATTGCGGCATCCGCGACGATCTCTTCGACATCTATACGATCTCCGTCGACGGCGGCACAGAGACGCGGCTCACGCATGGCGAGGGCCGCAATGACGGGCCGGATTATTCCGCCGACGGGCAGTGGATCTATTTCAATTCCAGCCGCACCGGGCTGATGCAGATCTGGCGCATCCACCCAGATGGCACAGGCCTCGAGCAGGTGACGTCGGACAATCACGGCAACTGGTTCGCTCATCCGTCGCCCAAAAACGACAAGGTACTGATCCTGTCCTACGACCCCTCGGTTTTCGACCATCCGCGCGATCTCGATGTACGGCTGCGGATAATGGACATGGACGGCGGCAATCTGAAGACTCTGTTCGAGCTTTTCGGCGGGCAGGGCACGATCAACGTGCCCTGCTGGTCACCAGATGGTGACGAGTTTGCTTATGTCAGATACTTCCCGGTGAGATCTTGAGAGTGGTGCCCCGCCATTTGATGATGGGCGGTAGGTATTTGATGATATCGAGAGACCGCCTACTGAGGATGAATCTGGAGGTATAGACTTGCTGGCTGTCTTGAGATGCGTGTGGACGCTGCGTGGTTTCACGATCGCCGGCTCCGTGGTGGCAATGGGTTTCACGCTCGCAGGATGTTCATATCTTTTTGTCCGCGGCGTCGAGGGAAGCTACCTCGCAACGGGTACTCCGGTGCTCGGAAAGGTGACTGCGAGGAACGAGAGTGAGGAGATGGGGGGAACGATTGAGATCGGCTCGGCCGAAAGGCAGCAATGCAAGGGTCGCTACAGCGTATCGCAGGTGAAGACAGATTTCTGGAAGCTGGAGACCGGCGAGCGAACCTATCGCGGGAAGATCTACTGTCTGGATGGTCGAGCAGGGGCGTTTGAACTCATATCGAAGGATAAGGGGAAAACCGGTTCGATCACCGGCGAAATCAATGGCGAGGCATTTCAACTCGATATGTTCGAATCGAAGAGCCGTGAGTGCGTGACGGACGAATGCAGATGGGGCTTGAGGTGGACTTACGAAAAAGAGCGCGACAACATGCGTACCTATTACAAGGTCGCGACTGAACACGAGCCCGATTCAACGGATCCATGGCTGCTCTATTAGATCTGCTCCTATTCCGCGTGCTGGTGATCCGGCCCGGGCTCCACCCATGATGGCGGGCGGTGGGTTAGTATAGTAACCCCATGAAGCCGTATCCGGTAGGCGTAGCCGTGAGATAACCGGCTTGGTCCCACCGCCCTGTTGGGCGATGGGTGTCTGCCCGCCGCGCTTGATGCTGTCTGTCAGGCTGCGACGGCTGCCTTGCGCCGGTCGCGGACGGCCTTGGCCAGATCCTCGAGTACATCCACCGACATATCCCAGTCGATGCAGCCGTCGGTAATAGACTGGCCGTAGACCAGCGGCTTGCCGGGAATGAGATCCTGGCGGCCGGCGACGAGGTTGCTTTCGATCATCATGCCTTTGATGTGGCTGTTTCCGGCAGCGATCTGCGAGGCCACGGATTTGACGACGCGCGGCTGGTTCATCGGGTCCTTGCCGCTGTTGGCATGGCTGGCATCGATCAGGATGCGCGGGGTCAGGCCGAGCTTGACGGCCTCGCCGACGACGGCTTCGACATCGGCCGCTTCATAATTCGGCTGTTTGCCGCCGCGCAGGATGATGTGGCAGTCCTCATTGCCGCTCGTCGAGGCGATCGCCGCCTGTCCGTCCTTGGTGACGGCGGGGAAATGATGCGGCTGCGAGGCGGCCAGGATCGCATCGAGGGCGACGCGGGCGCTGCCATCGGTGCCGTTCTTGAAACCGATCGGGCAGGAGAGGCCGGAGGCGAGCTGGCGATGGATCTGGCTTTCGGTCGTGCGCGCGCCGATGGCGCCCCAGCTGACAAGGTCGGCGATGTATTGCGGCGTGATCGTGTCGAGGAATTCGACGCCGGCCGGAAGGCCCATGGCATTGATGTCGAGCAGCAGGCGTCTGGCAATCCTTAACCCTTCCTCGATGCGGTAGCTGCCGTCGAGATGCGGGTCGTTCATCAGGCCCTTCCAGCCGACGGTGGTGCGGGGCTTTTCGAAATAGACGCGCATGACGATTTCGAGATCGTCGGCGAAGCGTCGTCGCTGCTCCTGGAGCCGCGCCGCATAGTCCCGGGCGGCGACGGGGTCGTGGATCGAGCAGGGGCCGATGACGACGATCAGGCGATCGTCTTTGCCGTGGAGAATTTTATGGATCGCATCGCGATTGCTGGTCACGGTCTCGGTGACAACAGCATCGCGGTGGATTTCCGCAATCATATCGGCGGGTTTGGTCAGCGGGGTGATCTCGAGGATTCGCAGATCATCAATGGTATCGGACACGGTATGGCTCCTGTTTGGTCATACCGGGCGAAACAAAAAAGCCGCCAGGTAGACTAGCGGCTGTTCGGGTTGTCGTCGCGTTGACTTCAGCTACGCATAGACCCGCATCCGCTCTGAGCAGCGGTACGAATAAAATCGCGAGGCGTAGATCGAAGTGGTCGACATCAGGCGTATGTAGCGCCACGGCCGCCTGATGTCACGCAGAATTTGCGGCCTGAAAATCCGGCTGCTGCGGGCCCCCCAAATCGCTGGAGCAGGGAGGCAGAACGCATATCGCCCGGAAGCGTGCTGCTTCCGGGCGATATGAACGCGGAAGCCGAGATCAGAGGGCGTCGACGTTGACGCCGACGGTGATGGCGCCGATCGGCGTTCCCTTGTCATCGGATATCGTGACACTTGCCTGCGACTGCAGCGCCTGGGTCGATTCGTCCTTTTCGATCTCATCGACGAAGACGGCATCCTTGCCGGCGCCGAAGGATTTCTGGAACTTGCCCTCGTCGCCCTGCCAGTAGTCGGAAGTGGGGTCGCTTTGGCCGACATTCAGCCCCTTTGCATCCATGACGAAGATTTCAGCAATCTTGCCGTTGGACGCGGCCTTCTTTTCCTGCAGGAATTTCGACAGCGCGTTGCCGAGCACGCCGTCGATCATCGAATGGTCGGAACCATCGACCTCGGCGCGCCACTTCTTGTCGAGGGCGTCGATATCGCCCTGGCTGAGATTGGCGTTTGCGGCATTCTGCGCCTTGATGGCCTCGATGATCGCAGGGTCGTTCAGCCAGGGTTTGATGTCGCTTGTCACGTAGTCGGCGATCGGCGCAAGCTTCGCATCCTGCGCCATGGATACGCCCATGGGCATGGCGACGGCGGTGCAGGCCAAAAGCAATGCGGTCATAACTTTCTTCATAATGTTCCCTTCCCGATTTTGGGGTGTTGAGGATTAAAGGCTTATCGAACTTCGTTGGCGTCAGAACTCTTCCCAGGCGCCGGGAGAGGCGGCGACGGCGGCGTTACCCGCATGGCGCTGCGAAAAACTCCTCTGTTCCGAGCGAGGTTGACGAACGGGTTGAGCGGCTTTGGGCTGGCTGACGGCAGAGACGGCGACGGTGAACCGGCCGGCCGACTCCTGCAGAAGGCGTCCCTGCATCAGCAGTTCCTGGCAGGCTGCGTTGGTCTCCTCGACCATCGCCGCATTCTGCTGTGTGGCCTGATCCATCTGGTTGATCGCACCGTTGATTTCCTGCAGGCCCGTCGCCTGTTCGCGATAGGACAGGACAATCGACGCGATGCTGTCGCTGATGCGGTTGATCTGCTCCTCGATCTTCAAGAGGGCATCGCCGGTCTCGTTCACCAGCCCAACGCCGGCTGCCACCTCCTGGCCGGATACGCTGATCAGGTTCTTGATTTCCTTTGCCGCATTGGCGGAGCGCTGGGCGAGTTCCCGCACTTCCTGCGCGACGACCGCAAAACCCTTGCCGGCTTCGCCGGCACGCGCGGCCTCGACGCCGGCATTCAGCGCCAGCAGGTTCGTCTGGAAAGCGATTTCGTCGATGACGCCGATAATACGGCCGATCTGGCTCGATGAGGTCTGGATCCTGTCCATCGCTCCGATCGCATCGCGTACCACCGTTGCCGAGACATGGGCACTGCGCTTGGTTTCCTCGACCAGCTTGCCGGCACTTTCGGCCCGCTGCGACGACGTTCTGACCGTCGTCGTCACCTCATCGAGGGCTGCGGCGGTCTGTTCAAGGGCGGCGGCCTGTTGCTCTGTCCGCCTGGCGAGCTGATCGGCGGATGATGCCAGTTCGCTGGAGCCGCCTTCAACTGCCACGGAGGCAGTCTTGATCTCCGTCAGCGCGGCTGCGACCGCCTGAACCATGTTGTTGAAATCCTGGCGCAATTTGTCGAACTCAGGACCGAGATCGGCGAGCTGGATCGAGAAGTCGCCGGCGGCAAGCTTTTCCAATTCATTTGCTAGCGCTGTCATTACAAGCCGCTGAGCGTTGCTGGCCTCTTCCGTCAACAAGGTATTACGCGCCCGTTCGGCGTCGAATGAGGCGCTCTGCTCGGCAGCGGCCCGCTCTCTTTCGATCTTGGCAATCGCCTCGTTGCGGAAAACTTCCAAGGCACGCGCCAGGAAGCCGATTTCATCGCCATTTTCCCGGTAGGTGACGGGAGAGGCGAGATCGCCTTTCTGCAAGGCGCTAATTCTCTCACTGAGGATCCTGAGGGGCCGGCCGACGAGGCTGCGCATGGCGAGAAGAAAAGCGACGACGGCCATGGCGGTGATCGCGAACTGCGTCAACAGCGAAACCAGGACCTTCTGCTTGACTTCGGCAGCGATTTTTTCGATCGACCAGTTGGTGACGACGTAGCCGGTGGCCTTGCCCGCCTTATCCAGCGGAAGCGGCGCGATGATCGTGACCACGCCGGCAGATATCCCGCTGTCATCGATCGTGGTTTTTTCCGGCTTCGCGCTGAGGCGCTTTGCCAGATCGGCCGATGCGGGCAAACCGTCGATACCGTCGCGCGTCCAAGTATCGACGGCGGCAGGTTCGGCGTTGAAGGCGGCAAACTGAACGAGGTCGAGCGAGGGATCGTCGCGGTAGAGTGAATAGGCCTCGCGAACGGCGTTCGCCTTGCCCCATTTCACGCCGCCGGCAGACAGAGATGCAAACTGCTCTGCATCCTTGGACCAGTTCGCCTTGGCGCCATCGATCAGCGCCTTGGTTTCGTACATCCATGTATAGGTGGCAAAGGCGGAAATGCCGCAGAGGTTGACGGCAACGATAATCGCCGCCAGCTTGGCTGTCAGAGGCATCGTTTTTAAAAATTGGAACATGCCGCGGGGGCCTCGAAACGCGGCTCAGTCGAATAGTTTCTCGACCAGCCTATCAACACGGGCATCCACGCCGGCGGTCGCAGCACGAGCACTCATGCCCATGTCCCCCTTGCGACCCAAAACGCGCAGACGCAGTGTGTCTGCGATGTGTGAATAAATCATAAAGTAGAATGGGATGCGGGGACGGACCGGCTCCCAGTCCGGGATGGCCGGCCTTGATCGCGGAGAGCGACCTTTCATGCGAAATTAGGGGCTGTTTTCCGCCATGGCCTCTTCGGGCTCGGTCCGGCGATGCTTGCGGCGGCGCGTCGTCAGTTCGCCGCCGGCATCGCGCGGGAGGCGCAGGAAGGTGATGCAGGCGAGCGCCGAGATCGCCGAGACGCTGAAGAAGGCGGTGTGGAAATCCGAAACCAGCAGCCTGCCGCCGTGAAGGCTGCTCGAAATTTCCAGGATGCCGCCGGCAATCGCCACACCCATCGCCATCGAGATGCGCTGGGCGACGGCATTGATGGCGGTCGCCTGACTGCTGTCGGCATCGTCGACATCGCCGAAGGCCATGGCGTTGACGCCCGAAAAGGCCATGGAGCGGAACAGGCCGCCGATCAGCAGGCAGGCCATGATCAAGGGCAGCGGCGTTTCGGCGGTGAAGAAGCCGTTGATGCCGAGGAAGATCGCCGCCAGCAATGTGGTGATCGATATGACGGTGCGGAAGCCGAAGGCATTGAAGGTGCGCGAGGCTGCGAATTTCGACCCCATGGAGCCGAGCGCGCTGACGAAGGTGACCGAGCCGGATTGCAGCGGCGTCAGGCCGAAGCCGAGCTGCAACATCAGCGGCATCAGAAAGGGCAGGGCGCCGAGCCCCATGCGGAAATTGGAGGCGCCGAGGATCGCCGCCCGGAACATCGGGTAGCGGAACATTTTCGGATCGAGAAGCGGATAGGCAGCGCGGCGGGCATGCAGGAGATAGAGGAGGCCGGCGAGGATGCCGATCGCCACCGTGACGTAACCGTAGATGACGGGTACGGCCGGCAGGCTGATGACCGACAGGCCGAAGACGAAGCCGGAAAAGCCGATGCCGCAGAGGAAGAAGCCCGGAAAATCCATCGGCCGCGGACTGCGCGGCTCGACCGCCGGCAGGAAACGCGTGACGAGGATGATGCCGGCGACGCCGATCGGGACGTTGATCCAGAAGATCCAGTGCCAGGTGAGATAGGTGGTGAGGAAACCACCGATCGGCGGCCCCATGATCGGGCCGATCAACGCGGGAATGGTGAGCCAGGCCATGGCATCGACCAGTTCATGGCGCGGCGTTCCCCGGACCAGGAGCAGGCGGCTGACCGGCGTCATCATCGAGCCGCCGGCCCCCTGGATCAGCCGCGAGACGACGAAGGCGGCGATCGAATTGGAAAAGGCGCAGGCGACCGAGCCAACCATGAAGACTGATATCGCCAAACGGAAGACGTTACGTGCGCCGAAACGATCCGACATCCAGCCGCTGATCGGAATGAAGATCGCCAGCGCCACGAGATAGCTGGTGACGGCAAGCTTCAGCGCGATCGGCGACGTGCCGATATCGGCGGCGATGGCGGGCAGGCTGGTGGCGATCACGGTCGAATCCATCTGTTCCATAAACAGGGCGACCGCGAGGATCATGGGCGTCAGGCGGGGCACGGGCAACCGGGATGCAAAGAGGAAAATCGCGGCGCCACGGGCGTCGATTGGTATCCGTTCGTTTCTACGGCAGCGATATGCACCTGTCCATGCGGTCGATGTCACATGCAGTTGAGCGCTGCATGAAGACCAGCTTGCCGCAGCACCCGTTTCCTGAAATAGATGCGCCGTCAGGTGCCCGTCGGTGAGGCGGGAGAATCGGGAATCCGGTGTAAGACCGGAACGTGCCCAACGCTGTAAGGCCGACGCCTGCCGCATCATTACGCCACTGGCTTTTGCCGGGAAGGCTGCGGCAGACGGATGACGCCAAGTCAGAAGACCGGCCTGGCAAGATAGACCCAACCCGCGCGGACGGCGGGCGGTTGCGTTGTTGGGGATATGACGATGCGACCCTTTGATGAGGATGCCCTTTCAGTGGCGTCCGGTTTTTCCTTGGCCGAACGCGAGGCCGTTTATCACGCGATCATGACGCGGCGCGACGTGCGCAGCCAGTTCCTGCCCGACCCCTTGCCCGACGATGTCGTGGCGCGGCTGCTGACGGCCGCCCATCACGCGCCCTCGGTCGGCTTCATGCAGCCGTGGAATTTCATTCTGGTGAAAAGCGCCGCTGTCCGTTCGCGCGTGCGGGATGCTTTTGCCAAGGCCAACGAGGAGGCGGCATTGATGTTCGAGGGCGAGCGGCGGCAGACCTACCGCTCCCTCAAGCTCGAAGGCATCGTCGAGGCGCCGCTCGGTATTTGCGTGACCTGCGACCCCACCCGCAGCGGCAGCGTGGTGCTGGGGCGCACGCACAATCCCAGGATGGATAGCTATTCCACAGTCTGCGCAATCCAGAATCTCTGGCTTGCGGCCCGCACTGAGGGGATCGGCATCGGCTGGGTCAGTATCTTTCGGGAAGGCGACCTGAAGACCATTCTCGGCATACCCGAGCATGTCGAGGTGGTCGCCTGGCTCTGTGCCGGTTTCGTCGATCGGCTCTATGACGAGCCGGAACTTTCCGTCAAAGGCTGGCGGCAGCGGCTGCCGCTTGAGGAACTCGTGTTTCACGAAGGCTGGGGACGGAGCGAGCGCTGAACGGCGCCGCGTCGAACCCGGCTCGGCCAATCACTGCTGTTGCGGCTGCGGTCCCGGCGTTGCCGGATTGGCGAGGTCGATCGAACCCTGATCGCCGGCGAGGAATTGCGGGCCGACCTGCCGGACCTTGTTCTGCGTGGGGTCGTAGGGACGATCGGGAACGGATGGCTGCGGGGCTGTTGCTGCCGCAGTATCTTTTACCGGCCGATTGGTGCGAATGGTGGTGATCGAGCCCTGCTGCGGCGGTTCGCTTAACGTCTGCTTGCCGCGCATCTCGTCGTAATAGGCGGTCAGATTGCAGGCGCAGGAGGACTTTTCGCCGGGCGAGCGGTTCTTGTAGGCAAAGGCGTTCTTCATGGCGCTGTAGGGCGTGCCGGTTGCGACCGAGATCATGTTCGAGGCTTCGGTGCTCGTCACCTCGCGATAGAACAGTTCCGTCTCGATGCCGGGACACATTTTGGCGCAGGTTTCGGCGTCGCGGCCGAAATCGACCGAGGTGGCGTTCGAGCTGATCGGGAAGAAGCCGCCGTCGCAGCTGCGCACGCACATGGTGCTGATGGGAGAGAGCATATCGGCCCGCGGCAGGCCGTAACGCGGATCGACTTCTCCACCGCCGCCGAGCGGAATGAAGGTGTCGCCGCGCATCGCCTGTTCCTCGATGCTGGGGGCGGGATCGTTGGCGCTGCGTTCGGACGGCGCATAGAAATTTTCGCTGTTGCAGCCGTTGCGCTCCAGAGCGGCCATCAGTTCCCGGCGCGCGCCGTCATCGCCCTGGCTGCGCAGCTCGTCGCGGCGATCCTGGAGGTAGCGGATATTGTCGATCATCCGGGCTTCGGCCTGCGAGAGTTCGGCGCAATAATCGGCATTCTCGCCGCCGATCACGACCATGCTGCCCGAGGTGCAGCCGTAGCTGCGCAGATCGTTGCGAACCTTGCGCAGCTCGAGGTTCTGCTCGGCCATGGCGCTGGAATATTGGCGCGCTTCAGGGCCGTTGCCATTGCCGATCGATCGCGGCAGGTCCGCGAGGCGGCCGCGCAGGTCGTTGCAGATAGCGCTGCTCTGCGCAGCCGCGGGCGATGCCAACGCAAGAAGAAGGACAAGAGAGAGGTTTCGGCGTTTCACGGCTCGTCCCGGAATGAGCATACGGTCGAAGATCGATGCGACGTCACTTCGCCGCGTGGTTTCTCTTAGCGTGTTTCTCTTAAGAAGCTCAGCTAAATTCTTAGCGCATTTTCGCGATTTTAGCCAGCAATGGCGTCCCCCGGTTTCGCTTGCGTCAGGAGTTGTGCTATCGCGAAACATATACCATCAGAAGAAACCAAACGTGAAAAACGTCCTATTCATATGTAGCCAGAACAAACTTCGCAGTCCGACGGCTGAACAGGTTTTTGCCGACTGGCCAGGCATCAATGCCTCCTCGGCCGGCACAAACAATGATGCCGAAAACCCGCTGTCCGCCGAGCAGATCGAATGGGCTGATATCGTGTTCGTTATGGAAAGAACTCACCATACGAAAGTTCAGAACAGGTACAGATCAGCTCTCAAAGGGAAGCGCCTGATATGCCTTCATATTCCGGATGATAACGATTTCATGGACCCTGCGCTCATCCGGCTGCTGAAGGCTAAAGTCCCTCAGCATCTGTAAGTTCAATTTCGCTGCATTCGCCGGCAGCCGGCTTACGCCGGCTGCGAGGCCTCGACGACGGCGAGTGCCGCCATGTTGACGACGCCGCGGGAGGTGACCGAGGGAGCGAGGATATGGGCGGGCAGGGCGGCGCCGAGCAGGATCGGGCCGACATGCAGGCCGTCGGTCATCGACTTCACCACACCGAGCGTGATGTTGGCGGCGTCGAGGTTCGGGAAGACCAGCAGGTTCGCCTCGTCATGGAGCGTCGTGTGCGGCATGACGCGTTTGCGCAGTGCCTCGGTGATGGCGCTTTCGCCGTGCATTTCGCCGTCGACCTCGAGATCCGGCGCGCTGTCGCGCACGAGCTGCAGGGCATTGCGCATCTTGGTGGCGCTTTCGGATTCGCGCGAGCCGAAGTTGGAATGCGAGACGAGGGCGGCACGCGGGGTGATGCCGAAGCGGCGGATTTCCTCGGCGGCCAGAACCGTCGATTCGGCGATTTCCTCGGCGCTCGGATTGAAGGTGACGTAGGTGTCGGTGAAGAAGGTGGCGCCGCGCTGCGAGATCATCAGGCTGAGCGCGGAGAAATCGCGGACATCCTTGCGCTTGCCGATGATCTGGCGGACATCGCGCAGATGCTTCTCATAGCGGCCTTCCAGGCCGCAGATCAGCGCATCGGCCTCGCCGCGCCTGAGCGCCAGCGCCCCGATAACGGTGGTGTTGGTGCGCACGATGGTGCGGGCAGCCTCCGGAATGACGCCGCGGCGGCCGACGAGCGAAAAATAGAGATCGACATATTCGCGGAAGCGCGGATCGTCTTCCGGATTGATGACCTCGAAATCCTGCAGCGGGCGGATACGCAGACCGTAGCGCTTCAGGCGCGTCTCGATGACCTGCGGGCGGCCGATGAGGATCGGGTCGGCAAGGCCTTCCTCAAGCAGCACCTGGGCGGCGCGCAGCACGCGTTCGTCTTCGCCTTCGGAGAAGATGACGCGCTTGCGTTCGGCGGCCTTGGCGGCGGTGAAGATCGGCTTCATGACGAAGCCGGAGCGGAAGACGAAGCGGTTCAACTGATCGAGATAGGCGTCGAAATCCTGGATCGGGCGGCGCGCCACGCCGCTCTGTTCGGCAGCCCTTGCGACTGCGGGCGCGATGCGCAGGATCAGGCGCGGGTCGAAGGGCGAGGGGATCAGGTAATCGGGGCCGAAGACCGGGGTCTCGCCGGAATAGGCGCGGGCGGCGACATCGGACGGTTCCTCGCGGGCAAGGGCGGCGATGGCGCGCACGGCTGCCATCTTCATTTCCTCGTTGATCGTCTCGGCGCCGCAATCGAGCGCGCCGCGGAAGATATAGGGGAAGCAGAGGACGTTGTTGACCTGGTTGGCGAAATCCGAGCGGCCGGTGCAGATCATCGCGTCAGGACGGGCAGCACGAGCAAGATCCGGCATGATCTCGGGCGTCGGGTTTGCGAGCGCCATGATCAGCGGCTTGTCGGCCATCTGCGCCAGCAGTTCCGGCTTCAGCACGCCGGCGGCCGAAAGGCCGAGGAAGACGTCGGCGCCGCCGATATTTTCGGCCAGCGTGCGCGTCTCGCTCTTCTGGGCATAGACGGATTTCCATTCATCCATCAGCTCGGTGCGGCCCTCATAGACGAGGCCTTCGAGATCGTGGACCCAGATGTTTTCGCGTTTTGCCCCGAGGATCACCAGGAGATTGAGGCAGGCGAGAGCCGCGGCACCGGCGCCGGAGGCGACGATCTTGATGTCGGCGATGTTCTTGCCGGCGAGTTCCAGCCCGTTCAGGATCGCGGCGGCGACGATGATCGCCGTGCCGTGCTGGTCGTCGTGGAAGACGGGGATCTTCATCTTCTCGCGCAGGCGCCGCTCGACTTCGAAACATTCCGGCGCCTTGATGTCTTCGAGGTTGATGCCGCCGAAGGTCGGTTCCAGCGAGGAAACGGTGGAGACCATCTGTTCGACGCTTGCCGCGTCGATCTCGATATCGAAGACATCGATGCCGGCGAATTTCTTGAAGAGCACGGCCTTGCCCTCCATGACCGGCTTCGAGGCGAGCGGGCCGATATTGCCGAGGCCGAGAACGGCGGTGCCGTTGGAGATGACGGCGACGAGATTGGCGCGCGAGGTATATTCGGCCGCCATCTCCGGATTGTCGCGGATCGCAAGGCAGGGGGCGGCAACGCCGGGCGAGTAGGCGAGCGCGAGGTCGCGCTGGTTGCCGAGCGGCTTGGTCGCCTGGATCTCCAGCTTGCCGGGGCGGGGGTAGCGGTGGAAGAAGAGCGCCTGTTCGTCGAGATCGCCGCTCGTCAGGTTCTTTTCCGTCTTGGATTTTTCTTGGTTATCCATCGCCGCCTCCGTGCACGTCTTTTTGGGAGTTCCCTCCATACATCAATCGGATACGGGCGACAGTATGGAAATGAGGGCTGGGAGAAGTTTTCGTCGCGCGCGCGCGGAGGGGGCACGCACTGCGGATGGGCCTGACGTATCGTCATCACGGTACTAATCCTTTTGGAAAACTTGTTTGACGCCTTCCGCAAGCGCAAAATGCCGGCCGCGACGGTGCGGGGCGCCGGTCGCATGGAGGAAATCATGGACAATTTGAACCTGACGACCCTGCAAAAGGGGCAGACGATGGTCAATGACGTGGCCATGGATGCCTTTGCCGCCGGATTTCGCGGCAATCTCCTGACCGGCAAAGATATGGATTACAATGCGGCGCGGGCGATCTGGAACGCGATGATCGACCGCCGGCCCGGCCTGATCGCACGCTGCGCGGGTGCAGCCGATGTCGTTCGCGCGGTGCGCTTTGCACGCGACAACAATCTGCTCGTTTCGGTGCGCGGCGGCGGCCACGGTATTGCCGGCAATGCGGTCTGCGAGGGCGGTATCGTCATCGACCTGTCGGCCATGAAATCGGTGCGCGTCGATCCTGAGATACGCCGCGCCTGGATCGGGCCGGGCGCGACGCTGGCCGACGTCGATCAGGAAACGATGGCCTTCGGACTGGTGCTGCCGACCGGCATCAATTCCACGACCGGCATCGCCGGACTGACGCTCGGCGGCGGGTTCGGCTGGCTGACCCGCAAATTCGGGTTGACCGTCGACAATCTGCTTTCGGTCGATGTGGTGACGGCCGACGGCGAACTGGTCAAGGCGAGCGAGACGGAAAGGCCGGACCTCTTCTGGGCGCTGCGCGGCGGCGGCGGCAATTTCGGTGTCGTCACCTCCTTCGAGTTCCAGCTCAACCCCCTCAAAACAGAGGTTCTCGCCGGGCTGGTGGTGCATCCCTTCACTGACGCGGAGAAGGTGCTGAGGGAATATCGCCAGGCGCTGGAAGCCGCACCCGATGAACTGACCTGCTGGGTGGTGATGCGCCAGGCGCCGCCGCTGCCGTTCCTTCCCGCGGAATGGCATGGCAAGGAGGTCTTGGTGCTTGCCATGTGTTATTGCGGGGACGTGGCGGCCGGGGAAAAGGCAACGGCCGGATTGCGCGCCATCGGAAAACCGATTGCCGATGTCGTCGGCCCAGTGCCGTTCACCGGCTGGCAGCAGGCATTCGATCCGCTGCTCACCCCCGGTGCGCGCAACTACTGGAAGAGCCAGGATTTTGCTTCGCTTTCGGATGCGGCGATCGACGTTTTGCTCAACGCCGTGCGCAAACTGCCGGGGCCGGAATGCGAAATATTCGTCGGCCATGTCGGCGGAGCCGCCGGCCGCATCCCCACCGAGGCCACCGCATTTCCGCAGCGCAGTTCGCATTTCGTCATGAATGTGCATGCGCGCTGGCGGGAAAGCGGCATGGATGCAAGCTGCATCGGCTGGGCGCGCGAGCTGTTCGAGGCAACCAAGCCGCTTGCCGTTGGCACCGCCTATATCAACTTCATGCCGGAGGACGAGACCGATCGGGTCGAAATGGCGTACGGCGCCAATTATGCCCGGCTTGCCGAAATCAAGCTGCGCTATGATCCGAACAATCTGTTCCGCATGAACCAGAATGTGAAACCGATGGCGGCGGTGCGGGCTGCCTGAGGGGAGCGATAAATACCAGCAAGTCGAAGCCGCCGCTGCGCGTCAAGCAGAACGCGCGGCGGCCTATATCTTCGGCTGGTGACAGGCGGATTGCTTGTCACCCATCGGTGATATCGAGCAATTCCTGCAGCAGGGCCGCATCGTCGGACCCGGGATCTCCGTCGGGTCTCAGAACATGGGCAAGCCATGCCCCATCCGCCGCCAGGCGGACGATTTCGAGCCGGATTCCCCTGTCGGTCGCGGCATGCCTGATGAGCCGGTCATTGATCCATTTGTGCCAGAGGCTCTTGGAGTAGGGGTCGGCAAGCACCGTCATGGTCTGGGCCGACCATGGGCTGTTGTTTTGAGCGCGGTCGGCAAACAGGGTGCGGACATAGGCGCGGGTGAATGTGCCGTGGCCGCCCTTGTCCTTTTCCAATTCCTCGTCGATCTCGCGATCCAGGTTTTCCATCATCCCGTCGAAGACGGCTTCGATGAGAGCCTGCTTATTGGGGAAATGGTGAAACAGGCCTCCCTTGGTCACGCCGGCAGCACTGGCGACCGCCTGCAGGCTGACGGCAGCCAGGCCATGCGCTAGCGCCAGTTTCGTGGCGCAATCGAGCAGCGCTTGTCGCACGACATCAGGCTGTTTCTTTCTGTTTCGGGGGCTATCTATCAATGGACGATCCGTGTTCGTGCGGCGCTTCGCGACGAGGGCGCGCAGGAGGTCAGTATCACTCTCGGGATCGCAATGCCACGGGATCTCGTGAAACGGTTTCGCTATCATACCAACCGGTAGGTATCTTGAAAACCGAAAAAATATCGACTACCTGTCGGCTCAGGAGGCCCGCCGAACGTCATTGTCGGCGGGCTGTGTTTTTGGCACCACAATGCGCCATCCAAGAAGGGTGATGAACATGCTTCTTCGAACGAAATCATTGCGTTACACGTTCATCCTGGCGCTGCTGCTTGGTGCGGGACTGCCGGCTCACGCTCAGGAAGGCGGCGCGATGCCGCCCGCGGCCGTCAGCGTCCTGACGCTTGAGGCGCGCCCCGTTCCCGTCGTCAGCGAATTGCCCGGCCGTATTGCCGCGACACGCGTATCGGAGGTGCGGGCCAGGGTTTCCGGCATTCTGCAGGAGCGGGTCTTCGAGCAGGGCAGCCTCGTTCACCAGGGCGACGTGCTCTACCGGATCGATCCGGCGCTGTTCCGCGTCCGGGTGGCAAGTGCCGAGGCAAGCCTCGAGCGCGCAAAGGCGACGCAGACGAATGCCCGCCTGCAGCTCGATCGCCAGAAGTCGCTGCGCGACCGCGATGTTGCAAGCGGTATCGAATACGATACGGCAGCTGTCGCCCTTGCCCAGGCGGATGCCGATGTCGCGCTGGCGCAGGCAGCGCTCGACGAGGCGAAGATCAATCTCGGTTATACCGAAGTCCGAGCGCCGATATCAGGCATCATCGGCGGTGCGCTGGTGACTGAAGGTGCGCTGGTGACGGCCGACGCCGGTGATGCTCTTGCCATGATCCAGCAGATCGACCCGGTCTATGCCGACTTCACGCAATCCTCCGGCGAGCTGCTGGCGCTGAAGCGGGCGGTCGAGAACGGCAGCCTCGCCTCGACGGAACCAGGCAAGGCCGACATCAAACTCGTCTTCGACGACGGCACAGTCTACGGCCAGGCCGGAAAGCTGCTCTTCCGCAGCGCCAGCGTCGATGCGACGACGGGCCAAGTCACTCTGCGCGGCGAATTTCCCAATCCCAAGGGCGATCTGCTGCCGGGTCTCTACGTCAGGGTCCGCATCGAGCTGGCCGTCCGGGAGAAGGCGATCCTCATCCCGCAACGCGCCGTCATCCGCGCGGCCGATGGCAAGCCTCAGGTTTACGTGGTGCAGGAGGGAGACGTGGCGCAGCCGCGCGACGTCGAACTCGGTCAATCCTCCGGCAATGAATGGGTGGTCGAAAGCGGCCTGTCGTCAGGCGAACGTCTTGTCGTCGACGGCGTGCAGAAGCTGCAGCCGGGCGCCAAGGTCGCGCCGGAAGAGTGGCGTAATGGCGAAGTCGCGTCCGGTGACACCAAGAAGCCGGAGTAAGATCGATGGCACGTTTCTTTATCGATCGCCCGATCCTTGCCTGGGTGTTTGCGATCTTCATCTCCATCGCCGGCCTGATCGCGCTGCCGTTCCTGCCGGTCGCCCAGTATCCGAAGGTCGCCCCGCCGCAGCTCAGCATCACCACCAGCTATCCCGGCGCATCGCCGCAGGACATCTATCAGGGCGTGACCCGCCAGATCGAGGAAGAGCTGAACGGGGTCGAGCACCTTTCCTATTTCGAGTCGACCTCCGATACTTCAGGCGCGATGACGATCACGGCGACCTTCGCGGCAGGCACGGATATCGACCAGGCCTCCGTCGACGTCCAGAATGCCATCCGCCGCGTCGAGCCGCGGCTGCCGCAGTCCGTCAAGGATCAGGGCATTACGGTCGAGGAGGCGTCGTCGGGCTTCCTGATGTTCATCTCGCTGACGTCGACGGACGGGAAGACCGATGAGGTGGCGCTCGGCGACTATCTCAACCGAAATGTCATCGGCGAGCTGCGCCGCCTCGACGGCGTCGGCCGCGCGCAGCTGTTTGCCTCGCAGCGGGCGATGCGTATCTGGATCGATCCCGACAAAATGGTCGGCCTCAACCTCACGGCATCCGATATCAGTACGGCGATTTCGGCGCAGAATGCCCAGGTCGCGGCAGGCCAGATCGGCGCGGCGCCCAATCCGATCTCCCAGGACCTGACGGCGACGGTGCTGGTCAAGGGTCAGCTGACCGATACCAAGGAGTTCGGAGACATCGTGCTGCGCGCCAATGCCGACGGCTCGAACGTCAGGCTGCGCGACGTCGCACGCATCGAAGAGGGCAGCGAGAGCTACAGCTTTTCCACCCGGCTGAACGGCCAGCCGAGTGCCGCGATCGCCATCCAGCTGTCGTCGACGGGCAATGCCGTCAGCACCTCCAATCTGGTCAAGGCGAAGATGGAGGAGCTGTCGCGCTTCTTCCCCGATGGCGTCGAATATTCCGTTCCCTACGACACCAGTCCGTTCGTCTCCGCATCGATCGAAAAGGTGGCGCATACGCTCGCAGAAGCCGTCGCGCTCGTCTTCATCGTCATGCTCATCTTCCTGCAGAGCTTCCGTTACACCATCATTCCGACGCTCGTCGTGCCGGTCGCGCTGCTCGGAACGCTTGCGGTGATGTTTGCCGCCGGCTTCTCGATTAATGTGTTGACGATGTTCGCGATGGTGCTTGCCATCGGCATTCTGGTCGATGACGCCATCGTCGTGGTCGAAAACGTCGAGCGGCTGATGGCGGTGGAAGGGCTGTCGCCGAAGGAGGCGACCAAAAAGGCGATGCGGCAGATCACCGGCGCCATCCTCGGCATCACGCTGGTTCTTTCCTGCGTCTTCGTGCCGATGGCGTTTTTCCCGGGCTCGACCGGCATCATCTATCGCCAGTTCAGCCTGACCATGGTTGTCTCAATCCTGTTTTCGGCCTTCCTGGCGCTGTCGCTGACACCGGCGCTCTGCGCCACATTCCTCAAGCCGATCAAGGGCCATCACGAGAAGAAAGGCATCGCCGGCTGGTTCAACCGCAATTTCGACCGGCTGACCGGCCGTTATGCCCGCACCGTCGAGGGACTGGCCAAGCGCTCCTGGCGGGTGATGGCCGTCTACGTCGCGCTCGTCGTCGGTCTCGGCTACCTCTTCGTCAACCTGCCGAGCAGCTTCGTGCCGGATGAGGATCAAGGCTTCCTGATCGTCGACGTGCAGGGGCCGCCGGAGGCAAGCCGCAACCGCACGGTGGCCTCGCTCGAAAGCATCGAGGCGATCTTCAAGAAGGAGCCGGCCGTTGCCAATGTCGTCGCGATCCAGGGCTTCAGCTTTTCCGGTCAGGGGCCGAATGCCGCCCTGGTCTTCGTGACCCTCAAGGACTGGGCCGAACGCGGCGCCGGCAATACGGTGCAGGAAATCTCCAACCGCGCCAATATGCAGCTGTTCGCGTTGAAGGATGCGATGTCCTTCGCGCTGTCGCCGCCGCCGATCGAAGGTTTCGGCACCACCAACGGCTTCACCTTCCGCCTGCAGGATCGTGGGGGCAAGGGCCAGGCTGCACTGACCGAGGCTGCAGGAATGTTGCTCGGCAAGGCCTCCGAGAACCCCATCATCGCTGGTATCCGCCCGGAAGGCATGCCGGATTCGGCCCAACTGGTGCTCGTCATCGATCGCGAAAAGGCCAATACCTTCGGCGTCGCCTTTGCCGACATCAACAGCACGATCACCGCCAATCTCGGTTCGAGCTATGTCAACGATTTCCCGAATTCCGGCCGTATGCAGCGCGTCATCGTGCAGGCGCAGGACAAGAGCCGACTTCAGGCCGAAGACCTGATGAAGCTCAATGTCCGCAACGCGAGCGGCGGCATGGTGCCGCTCTCCTCCTTCGCCGTCGCCGAATGGCAGAAGGGACCGGCACAGATCGTCGGCTACAACGGCTATCCCTCCGTGCGCATCTCGGGTGCTCCGGCGCCCGGATATTCATCGGGCGCGGCGATTGCCGAAATGGAGCGGCTGGCCTCGGAGCTGCCCGACGGCTTCGGCTTCGAATGGACCGGCCAGTCGCTGGAGGAGCTCAGATCGGGATCGCAGGCGCCGTTCCTGTTCGGCCTCAGCATCCTTTTCGTTTTCCTGCTGCTATCCGGGCTGTACGAAAGCTGGTCGATCCCGTTGTCGGTGATGCTGGTCGTGCCGCTCGGGGTCATCGGCTGCGTGCTCGCGGTGATGAGCCGCGACATGTCCAACGACATTTATTTCAAGGTCGGCCTGATCGCGATCATCGGACTGTCGGCGAAAAACGCCATCCTCATCGTCGAATTCGCCAAGGATGGCTTTGCCGAGGGGAAATCGCTGATGGAGGCCGCGATCGAAGGCGCCCGTCTGCGTTTCCGGCCGATCATCATGACCTCGCTCGCCTTCACCTTGGGCGTGGTGCCCTTGGCGATCGCCACCGGGCCAAGTGCTGCCAGCCAGAATGCGATCGGCACCGGCGTGCTCGGCGGCATGGTGTCGGCGACGGTGCTGGCGATCTTCTTCGTTCCGGTCTTCTTCGTCTTCGTGCTGCGTCTTCTGAGGACGAAGCGGCCGGAGAGCATAAACGAGGAGGCTCCGGCGGGGCAGGAACCGGCAACGGTGACGTCGCCGACATAAGGTCTCCGCGACAAGCAATCGTTACCGGAATCGGCGGAGACTGGCCCAGGCCGGCTCCGTGCCTCGGCCGGAGTGCGGCCGGCCGATATGGGTGGTCGCCCTGCGTCGCAGCCTTTGGCTGCCAATTCATACAAAAGTCTCAAGCGGGCTTGCGAATCACATAAGTTTGTGCTTATGTATTGTCATGATGGAGCATGATATTTTCCGGGCTTTGGCCGATCCGACCCGCCGTACGATTTTCGAGAAGCTGGCGAACGGCAGCATGAATGCCAGCGCGCTTCGGCAGGGTATGGATATCAGCCAGCCGGCGATGTCCCAACACCTCGCAGTGTTGCGGGAGGCACGACTGGTGCGCGAACAGCGGGAGGGACGTTTCGTGAATTACCAAGTCGATCCGGACGGGCTCGCCCTCATCGCAGAATGGCTGGCGAAATATCGTGCCTACTGGCCCACCCGCATCGACGCTCTCAAGCTCTTGCTGAAGGATATGGACCAATGACCGAGGTGAAGACCCCAGCGCAGACCAAACAACGGCAAACCGGCTTCGAACAGAGATACGAACTGGATGCGCCGCCGGAAAAGGTCTGGCGGGCCATCAGCATTGCGGAATTCCGGGAGAAGTGGCTGCCGAAGGAGGCGCTGTCCGATCCGCAAGCGCTCTCCGAGACACCGGGCAAAGAGGTTCGCTACAGATTGCGCGACGACAGTCCGCCCTTCCTCGAAAGCACCGTCACCTTCACGGTCGCGCCGAATGCATCGGGCGGTACCAGCCTGCGGATCATCCATGAATTGACCGGCGCGACATTCGAGCGCCTCACGAGTTCGGCCGCCAACAGCAACAGCCCGACCCTCATGCTCGCCGCCTGACGCGGCAAGCCATTCCGTCATAGTCCCAAACGATTGGAGTTCGCCGATGCGCGAAGCGATGCAACTCGTCCCTATGGTCGTCGAACAATCCTCCAGAGGGGAGCGATCTTTCGATATCTATTCCCGTCTGCTCAGAGAAAGGATCATCTTCCTCAACGGCGAGGTAAACGACACCGTCTCGGCGCTCGTCTGCGCGCAATTGCTGTTTCTTGAAGCCGAAAATCCCAGGAAGCCGATCCACCTTTATATCAATTCACCGGGGGGTGTCGTGACCAGCGGTCTCGCGATGTACGATACGATGCGCTACATCCGCGCGCCGGTGCATACGCTGTGCATGGGGACCGCCCGTTCGATGGGCTCGTTCCTGTTGATGTCAGGCCAGCCGGGTGAGCGCACAGCGCTTCCCAATGCCAGTATCCATATTCATCAGCCATTGGGCGGCTTCCAGGGGCAGGCATCGGACATGTTCATCCATGCGGAAGAAATGAGACGGACGAAGCACCGCATGACACGGCTCTACGCAGAGCATTGCGGGCGCACCTACGAGGATTTCGAGCGTGCGATGGACCGCGACCGTTTCATGACGGCGGAAGAGGCTGTGGAATGGGGCCTTATCGACCGCATCCTGCAGGTTCGGGAAGGCACGACCGAGCAATGACTTGCCGCCGGTTTTCACGGGCCGTGCAGATGCCCATCTGCGACCCAAAATCTACAAGCAGTCTTGGGATTTTCGCAATGTTGAAAGTGTGCGCCTGCCGGCCGGCTCGGTTCAAAGCCTGATCACGGTCCGCCGGTCTTCGGCGTAATCGTCACGTCGGCGCCATAGGCATCGCGCAGTTCGCCTTCCTGTCCGGGCTGCCGGTCGGCCGCCTGGTGGAGCAGGATCGACTCGTATCCTTGCAGGCGCGTTCCCTCGATCAGCGTGATATCGGCATTTCCAGGGTTGTCGGAGCGCTCGAACCATTCGACGGGATGGTGCAGAAAATTCATTTCGACCGCCCGGTTGGTGACGCCATGGCCGACGATGACGACGTTGTGGTCGCCGTTTTCGGCGTCGCGCATCACTGTCTGGAGGAACAGCCGCACCCGCTGGGCTACATCGGCGCGGCTTTCGCCATCGGGCGGCCGGGCGTAGAACTTGCCGCTGTTGTTGCGCAGCCTCGCCCATTTTTCGAATTCCTCGGGGAATTTCTGCTTCTGCTCGGCATGGTCGTAGATTTCGGTGAAGAGACCGAAATCCTGCTCGCGCAGCAGATAATCCTCCCTGATATCGCCGACGGAGCTTTCCGGCAGGGCCGAGAGCAGCGCATCCTTGCTCTGGCGCGTGCGCAGGAATGGCGAATACCAGATGTGGAGCGGGGAACCTTGGCTCGGCAATCCCTTCAAGTAGGAGGCAATGACGCTGCCTGCCTCGACCGCCTGGCGATAGCCCCATTGCGTCAGCGGCACGTTGTGATCGCCGAATTGGCGATAGGCCCGTTCGTTGATGTTGCCGAGGGATTCGCCGTGGCGAACGAGAAAGAGACGCATCAGCCATCCCGCATTGTCGGATATGGAATCGTCGCCATCATGAACGCGCCCGATCCACAGGGCAACATGCCGGCGAGAAGAGAGAGGGGCGAACGCTTGGTCTGCGCTGGCTCCAATCCCTGTGGGCCGTCGATGCTGTTCACGGTCTCGCCGATGGGATTAGTGAAAGAACGTCTTCGGGAAGATCAGCGGCCCTGGAAGATCTTGACGAGCTTTGGCGTAAACCGGTGAGCCTTGATGTCGAGGAGATCCTGATACGTGGCGCGACCGGAAATCGCGGCCGCCAGATATCGCTGGCAGGCGACCCTCGGAGCGTCCTTGTCCGAGACGTTTGTTACGATCCCGGCGGTACGGCGCTGATTTGCGTCGAAATCCCTTGCGCACACTTTGACGAACTCATTTCTCGCTCTGGCGCTGCCTTCCAGCAGCGTGACGGTCGCATCATAGTCCTGCTGCGTCGGTGCACAGCCTGCAAGCAGTGCAATAGAAATCATTATCGTCGCGGTGCGGGCGCGCATCATCAATTCCCCCAGGTTACGCCGTGATCGGCAACTGCTGTTAATTTGATTCTCGGTATGCGGGAAAGATCCCGAACCTCGCGGCGCGAAATTTAGGATTCCCAGGTGTTGGTATTGCGAGCGTCACGGCCGACGGGATCGGCCTTTACCATCCGGACGGAAAGAGCGGGTTTGCAGGGCTTTTCCCCAGCCTGTCATCTTCCTGAAACACGAGTCTGGTTTTGGAAGGCTAGATGAAAGATGGGGCATGAGCGGCAGCTCGTGATAGACATGATGGAACCCAGACATTTCCGCACGCTCTTCATTTCCGATGTCCATCTCGGCTCGAAGGCCGCGAAGGCGGATTTCCTCTTGGATTTCCTGCGCTACCATGAGGCCGATACGATCGTCCTCGTCGGCGACATCGTCGATGGCTGGCGCCTGAAGCGCAGCTGGTACTGGCCGCAGGTCTGCAACGACGTCGTCCAGAAGCTGCTGCGCAAGGCGCGCAAGGGCACGCGCGTCGTCTATATCCCCGGCAATCACGACGAATTCCTGCGCGACTTCCCGGGCATGCATTTCGGCGGCATCGAGGTCGTCGAACGCATGATGCATGATGGCGCCGACGGCAAGAAATACCTGATCCTGCACGGCGACGAGTTCGACGTCGTCGTCCGCAACGCCCGGCTGCTCGCCTATCTCGGCGACTGGGCCTACGATACGGCGATCCGTATCAACCTCCTGCTGGCGGCCGTGCGCCGCCGCCTCGGCATGCCCTACTGGTCGTTCTCGGCCTGGGCGAAGCTCCAGGTCAAGCATGCCGTCAACTTCATCGGGGAGTTCGAGCGCGTCGTGACGGAGGAAGCCCGTAAAAGCGGCGCCGACGGCGTGATCTGCGGACACATCCATCATGCCATCATCCAGGATATGGACGGCATCCGCTACATCAATACCGGCGATTGGGTGGAAAGCTGCACGGCGGTCGCCGAGCATGAGGACGGCACCTTCGAACTGATCACCTGGCGGGCGCTTGCCAGCGCTGTGCCGGCCCTTGCCGCCGTCGAGCGAGAAGACGCGGAGTTCGCACCCCAAGCTGCCTGATTTTAGCGTCGGCGCCTCGGCGCCTGCGCTCTCAGGAATTTAGCCGTTACCTTCCGGTGACAGGCCCAATTTATTTCCTAAAACGTTTCAGTAGGGCTATTTCTCGCAATAGTCGCCTCCAGGGTGCCATGTTAGGACAACGTCAGTTTCCTTCAGGTCCCCCTATGATTCCCGCTCAACATTCTCCGACAGGTGAGGGAGCGCCGCCGCGCTTCCGGCTGCTCAGCGCGCTTTCCTATTGCGCGCCGCTGCTCGTCAACGGCATCGTTCTGCCGTTCTTTCCCGTCTGGCTCGCAACCCACAGCTTCAGCGACCACGAGATCGGCATTATCCTTGCCATACCGATGGTGGTCCGCGTGCTGGTGGCGCCTGTCGTCGCCATGATCGCCGACCGTTTGAAGGAACGCGCCGACGTGCTGCTCTGGTCGGGCGGCCTGTCGCTGCTGACGGCGATCGCGCTCTTCTGGACGACGAGCTTCTGGCCGGTGGCGATCGTCTATGCACTGCAGGGCGCCACCTTCGCGCCCTATGTGCCGGTCGTCGAATCGATCGTCATCTCCGGCGTGCGCCGCTGGGGGCTCGATTACGGGTCGATGCGCGTCTGGGGCTCGATCGCCTTCATCGTTTCGACGCTGGCCGGCGGCCAGCTGGTCAGCCGTTGGGGCGGCGAGATGGTGCTTAATGTCATGGTGTTCGGCTTTGTCATGACCGTGGTCATGGCGATCTTCTGTCCGCGCATCGGACCGACTCGGCGACGCGGCCTGCCACTCGACATTCCGGCCGCCACCGGCAGCGGGTTGCGTGAACCGCACCTGCTGCTGCTTCTGATCGGCGTTGCCATCCAGCAGTCGAGCCATGCGGTGCTCAATGCGTTTTCGTCGATCTACTGGCACCATCTCGGTCTATCGGGCACCGAGGTCGGCCTGCTCTGGAGCGCCGGCGTCGCTTCGGAGGTAACGGTGTTCTTTCTGTCGAAGCGTCTCAGCCGGCGCTTCAACGCCTGGACGCTGATCCGCTTCGGCTGCGCCGTCAGCGTCTGCCGCTGGATCCTCTTTCCGATGAATACCGGCTTTGCCGGTTTCTTTCTGCTGCAATGTTTCCACGGCTTCACCTATGCTTTCGTGCATACCGGGGTGCAGCGGCGGATCGTGGCGACGGTGCAGGAGACGCAGGAATCCTCGGCGCAGGGCGCCTATTTCTTCTATGTCGGCATGGCGATGGCGCTGATGACCCTGGCGTCGGGTTATCTCTATGCCTGGCTCGGCGTCGTCAGCTATTACGTCATGGCGCTGGTCGCGTTTACCGGCCTGGGCCTTGTCATTTCAGCCTATTACCTTCAGCCCCAGAGCGCGCTTTCCGGCGGAAAGACCAGGGAAGCAGCGTAGCGCAGGCCGGGTTCGCGGTCGCGGGCAAGCAGCAGCGGGCCGTCGAGATCGACGAAATCGGCGTTCTGGGCGAGCAGCACGGCGGGCGCCATGGCAAGCGAGGTGCCGACCATGCAGCCGATCATGATGGAAAAGCCGAGCCGTTCGCCCTCGGCCTTCATCACCAGCGCCTCCGTCAAGCCGCCGGTCTTGTCGAGCTTGATGTTGATGGCGTCGTAACGGTCGGCAAGGCTTGCGAGATCGCCGGTATGGTGGACGCTTTCGTCGGCGCAGACGAGCAGCGGCCGGTGGATTTCTGCGAGCAGCGCATCGCGGCCGGCCGGCAACGGCTGCTCGACAAGAGCCACGCCCGCTTGTGCGGCGATATGAAGATGGCGTTCCAGCACCGCTTCCGGCCAGCCTTCATTGGCATCGAGGATGATGGCGGCATCGGGTGCGGCGGCGCGGACGGCGCGGATACGGCTTTCATCGTCGCCGGTTCCGACCTTGACCTTGAGCAGCGCGCGGCCGGCATGTTCGCGCGCCTGGGCGGCCATTACCTCCGGTTCGCCGAGCGAGATGGTGTAAGCGGTGGTGAGCGGCTTCAGTTCGGCAAGGCCGAGACGAGCCGCGACGCTTTCACCCGTGCGTTTCGCTTCCAGGTCCCAGAGGGCGCAGTCGACGGCGTTGCGGGCAGCGCCCGGCGGCATCGCCGAGAGCAGGTCGCGCCGCGAGATGCCGGCCTCGATCAGCGGGCGGGCGGCTTCGATCTGGGCGAAAACGCTCTCCATGGTCTCGCCGTAACGGCGGTAGGGCACGCATTCGCCATGCCCTCGCGCACCGTCTTCGGTCAGCGTGCAACTGATCACCTCGGCCTCGGTCTTTGCGCCGCGCGAGATGGTGAAGGTCCCGGCAATCGGAAAGGAATTCATCTGGATATCAAGGGTGCGCGGCATTATTGCTGTCCTGCGAGCATGGAAATTGCAGCCTGCTTCTGTATATTGACGCGCCGGTCGTCGAACGGTCGTTCGCGATTCGGCAATGTCGCTGCAAGCCTTGAAAGACATAAGTATCTTGAACGCCGAAAATCGCAACGCTGCCTCGCTTGACGTGGACGACCATGCCGATGGCTCGGGGCAGCATGTGCGTCTCCGCGGCAATTGGCGCAGCGCCTACATTCATCTCGTGCTGCGCGATTTCGAAAAGCTCCTTCATCAGAAGGCCGGCGACCTGACGGTCGACCTCTCTGATATTTCGGATATCGATACCGCCGGAATCTGGCTGCTGTGCCGGCTGAAGAAGGAAGAGGAGGCGGCCGGCCGGACGGTTCGCTTCGAAGGCACCAATCCGCATATCGACGAAATGCTGGCGATGTTTTCCGAGGAGCAGGCCAAACCCGAGCCGGAGCAGCAGGAGAAAGTCTCGCTTGTCGCGCGCATTTTTGCGCCTGTGGGCAAGATGACCTACGACCTCTGGGACAATTTCGCCGCCTCCATGTATATCCTCGGCTCGGCGGTGCGCGGGGCGCAGATGAAGTTCGGTCGCGGCAGCGGCGTTTCGCCGGCCTCGATCGTCAACCAGATCGACCATATGGGCGTTCGCGCCGTTCCGATCATCCTTCTGATGTCGTTTCTGATCGGGGCGATCATTGCCCAGCAGGGCGCCTTCCAGCTGCGCTATTTCGGTGCGGAGGTCTTCGTCGTCGATCTCGTCGGCATTCTGCAATTGCGCGAAATCGGTGTGCTGCTGACGTCGATCATGATCGCCGGCCGTTCAGGCAGCGCGATCACGGCCGAAATCGGCTCGATGAAAATGCGCGAGGAGATCGATGCGCTGAAAGTGATGGGGCTCAACCCCATCGGCGTGCTGATCTTCCCGCGGCTGGTGGCGCTGACCATCGCGCTGCCGCTTCTGACGGTGCTCGCAAATTTCGCCTCGCTCGCCGGCGCGGCCGCCGTCGCCTGGGGTTATTCCGGCATCACCTTCGCCAACTTCCTGTCGCGCCTGCACGAGGCGGTGACGCTGTCGACGGTGCTCTCGGGCATGATCAAGGCGCCGTTCATGGCACTGGTCATCGGCATCGTCGCCGCCGTCGAAGGACTGAAGGTCGGCGGTAGCGCCGAATCGCTCGGCCAGCATGTGACGGCCTCGGTGGTGAAGGCGATTTTCGTCGTCATCCTGATGGACGGGCTTTTTGCGATGTTTTATGCAGCGATCGATTTCTAGCATGGCGGACCGCGTGGACGATCAATCGAACGAAATCGAGAAAGACGGCGAGGGCAGGGACATCGTGCTTTCGGCGCGCGACGTCACCGTCGCCTTCGGCTCGAAGGTCGTGCTCGACAATCTCAATCTGAACATCTACCGCGGCGAAATCCTCGGTTTCGTCGGCGCGTCGGGCACCGGCAAATCGGTGCTGATGCGCACGGTGCTGAGGCTCCTGCCGCGCCGCTCGGGCACGATCAAGATTCTCGGCCAGGATTTCGACGAACTCGATGAGCCGCAGCGCAACGCCCTCGACATGCGGCTGGGCGTGCTGTTCCAGCAGGGGGCGCTGTTTTCATCGCTGACGGTCAAGGAAAACATCCAGGTGCCGATGCGCGAATATCTCGACCTGCCGCGCTCGCTGATGGACGAGCTGGCGCATCTGAAGATCCGCATGGTGGGTCTGGCCGCCGATGCCGCCGACAAATACCCGTCCGAGCTGTCCGGCGGCATGATCAAGCGCGCCGCTCTTGCCCGGGCGCTGGCGCTCGATCCCGAACTCGTCTTCCTGGACGAACCGACGTCGGGTCTCGACCCGATCGGTGCGGCCGAATTCGACGAGCTGATCGCCAACCTGCGCGATAGTCTCGGACTGACCGTGTATATGGTGACGCATGACCTCGACAGCCTGTTTTCGGTCTGCGACCGTATTGCCGTGCTCGGAAAGAAACGGGTAATGGTGGAAGGCACGATCGACGACATGCTGGCCTATGACGATCCCTGGGTGCAGGCCTATTTCAAGGGTAAGCGGGCGCGCTCGATCGTGCCGCAGGATGATGGCGCGCGGCACGGCGTGAGCGGGAAGTGACCGGATAAATGGAAACCAAAGCCAATTACACGATTGTCGGTTTTTTCACGGTGCTGGTGATCGCGGCGGCCTTCGGCTTCGTCTACTGGATGGCCGAATATGGCCGCGGCGGCCCGATGACCGAACTGATCGTGCGTATTCCGGGTTCCGCCAACGGCCTCAGCGTCGGTTCGCCGGTGCGCTTCAACGGCATCCAGATCGGCTCGGTGCAGACGTTGTCGATCGATGCCGACGATCCGCAATATTCGCTGGCCTTCACACAGGTGCGCACCGATGCGCCGATCTACCCCTCCACCAAGGCCGCTCTTGAAATCCAGGGTCTGACCGGGGCTGCCTATATCGAACTGTCGGGTGGCCGCAAGGGCGAGGAAAGTATCCTTCAGCATGCGATCGACAACGGCAAACGCGCCGTCATCGTCGCCGACCAATCGAGCGTCACCAACCTTCTGGCGACCGCCGACAAAATCCTCGATCGCGCCAACGACGCGGTCGGCGAACTCCAGGGCTTCATCCAGGATTCGCGCGCTCCGCTGACCCAGACGTTCAAGAATGCCGAGACCTTCTCGGATGCGCTGGCCAAGAATTCCGACAATATCGACGCCTTCCTGCAAAGCGTCGGTGAGCTCTCCAATACGGTGAAGGCGGTCTCCGGCCGTGTCGATTCGACGCTTCAGGCCGTCGAATCGCTGGTCAAGGCCGTTGACGCTCAGAAGATCGACAATATCGTTTCCAACGCCGAGAAGATCACCGCCAATGTCGCCGATGCCTCGGGCGACCTGAAGGGGGCGATCCAGAAGTTCGACCAGACGGCCACCACCTTCAATGATTTCGGCAAGCAGGCGCAGGCGACGCTCGATCGCGTCGACACGCTGGTTGCTCAGATCGACCCCGCCAAAGTGAAGGGTTCCGTCGACGACATCGCGCAGGCAACCAAGGATGCGCGCACCGCCGTCGCCTCGATCCGCGATGTCGCCGATACGGTTTCGGCCCGCAAGAAAGATATCGACCAGACGATCCAGGACGTTTCGCAGCTGACCAACAAGCTGAATTCGGCCTCGACCCGCATCGACGGCATTCTCATCAAGGTCGATGCGCTGCTCGGAACCGACAACACGCAATCGCTGTTTACCGAGGCGCGCGATACGCTGGAATCCTTCAAGAAAGTCGCCGACAATCTGAATGCGCGCATCGGGCCGATTGCCGATAATCTGCAGAAATTCTCGAGCGGCGGCTTGCGCGACGTGCAGACACTGGTCAACGACATGCGCGGCACCGTGAACAATCTGAACGATACGATCACCAACTTCGACCGCAATCCGCAACGCCTGATCTTCGGCGGGGACACGGTCAAGCAATATGACGGCCGGACGCGGCGTTAACTGGGAAGGCAGGGTAGCGCATATGGTCGCATCGCATTTGTTGTCGCGCCGTTCGTGGATCAAGGGAACGGTGGTCGCGCTGCCGCTGACTGCGTTGATCCTGTCAGGCTGCGGCACGTCAGCCAAGAACGATACCTATGATCTCTCCGCGGCGGTCGACGGCGAGGGGCCTGCCGCCAAATCCCGCCAGATCCTGATCGCCGGGCCGACGGCACTCCGGGCGCTGGACAGCGAGCAGATCGTCATTCGCGTTTCGTCTTCGGAAATCCAGTATCTCTCGCGGGCGCAGTGGGGCGACAAGCTGCCCCGCATGGTGCAGTCGAAGCTGGTGGAAGCCTTCGAAAACTCCGGTAAGCTTGGCGGCGTCGGCATGCCGGGGCAGGGGCTGGCGATCGATTATCAGGTCGTCACCGATATCCGCTCCTTCGAGATCGATGCTTCGAGCGGCAACCAGGCGGTGGTCGAAATCTCCGCCAAGATCCTCAACGACCGCAACGGCTCGGTGCGCGCGCAGAAGGTGTTTCGCGCCACGGCGCCGGCGGGCGGCGATAATGACGGATTCGTCAAGAGCCTCGACCGCGCCTTCTCCACTGTCGCCTCCGAGATCGTCAGCTGGACGCTGCGCTCAATCTGAGATGGCGCTTGGCAGTCGCTGCGTCGACATCAAGGGTTGCTGATTTCGAAAAATATTTGGCCCCATGACGTTGGGGCTGTCATCGTATTCAATTTCTTCACGAATTTATGGAACGCATCATGTTGTCACTGTCAGGAGGCATGCTGCATGGTGGTCGCACGCGTATTCGGAAAATCGTCATCGGAAGCGATTCAACGCGATAATGCTCGCCTGGCGGCGCTGCAGCAGCTCGACATTCTCGACACGCCGAGGGACGAAGGCTTCGAGCGGATCGTCCGCCTGATAAAGCAGATATTTTCCATCGACATCGGCATCGTATCGCTGATCGATGGGCATCGGCAATGGTACAAGGCCTGCTCCGGCCTGTCGGCAGACGAGGTGTCGCTCGAAGACACGTTCTGCCGCTGCGTGGTGGACTGCGACGAGCCTGTCATCGTGCAGGATGCCACCAAGGATGCGCGCTTTTCAAAACATTCCGCGGTGACGGGCGAGGATCATATCCGTTTCTATGCCGGCGTGCCGCTTAGAACGAAAGCCGGGCACATGATCGGAACGGTATGTGCGATCGACCGCCGGCCAAGGTCGTTCGGCAGCCGAGACCTCGCCATTCTCGAGGAGTTGGCGGGAGCGGCGATGGACCGCATCGAGCTGATGCAGTCGGCCGCCACCGACAGCCTGACCGAGGCGATGACGCGGCGCGCCTTCAAGCAGGAAGCAGATCAACTGATTTCGCTCGCTCTGCGGCACCAGCATGACCTGTCCTGCATCGTCTTCGATATCGACCATTTCAAACGGGTGAACGATACGCATGGACACGCTGCGGGAGACGATGTTCTGAAGGCAGTGGCGGCGATCTGCAAGACGACCCTTCGCGTCGGCGATCTGTTCGGCCGGATCGGAGGCGAGGAATTCGCCGTCGTCCTGCCGCATGTCGACCGGGAAGGGGCTGCCGCCGTCGCCGAAAAACTCAGGGCCGCCATCGCCTCGCAGCCGATCCGTGGCGAACATGGCGTCCTGCATGTCACGGCGAGCTTGGGAAGCTCGACGCTGTCGATCGTCAGCAAGGAGATCGAGACCCTGCTGGCTCAGGCGGATGCTGCGATGTATCAGGCCAAACATGGCGGCCGGAATCGCTGCGTATCATGGAGTTCGATTCATGCCGATCATGCCATCGGCGGTCGGCGGCGGGTTCTGAAAGCGGGTTCGATCCTGTTCAACGAGCGACGCTCGACAATCGACTGCACCGTCAAGTCCATCGGCTCGGAGAGTGCGGGCATCTCAGTCTCCAATACGACAGGCATTCCTTCGGAATTCATCCTGGCCATCAAAGGCGAAGGGTTCGAAACGAATTGCAGGGTGATTGCGCAAGACCGGCAGCATCTGGAAGTGGCTTTCAGATAGCCGTGACGCAGTCTACTTCGTCGGCTGCGCGTCCGTCATCGTGGCTCCGGGTTGTTTGCCCGGTGTGGTGGATGCCGTGGCGGTCGATGACGACGGCAGCGTGCTGTCCAGCAGGCCTGCCATCTTGTCGTCGCGCAGGCTGGCGGTTTTTTCGCCCATGACGACGCCGACGACGCGGCGGCCATCCTTCAGTGCCGAGGTCACGACATTGTAGCCGGATGCATCGGTATAGCCGGTCTTGATGCCGTCGACGCCGTTATAGCGGTACATGAGATTGTTGTGGCCGCGCAGCTTCATGCCGCGGAACTGAAAGCCGCGCATGGAGAAGAGCTTGAACTCCTCGGGAAAGTCCCGCATCAGCGAAACGCCGAGGGTTGCCATATCGCGCGCCGAGGTGACCTGTTCCGGGTCGGGGAGGCCCGAGGGATTCTTGAAGACCGTATTCCTCATGCCGAGCTGGCGCGCCTTGTCGGTCATCGTCTTGGCGAAAGCCTGTTCTGAGCCGCCGAGCTGTTCGGCGATCGCGACGGCAGAGTCGTTGGCGGACAGGACGACGATGCTTTCGACTGCTTCACGCAACGTCACCTGGCGACCGGCGCCGATGGCGAGCTTGAACGGCTCCTTGCTCTCGGCATTTTCCGACATGGTGAGCTTCTGGTCCCATTTGAGGCGTCCCTCGTGCAGAGCCTCGAAGGCGAGGTAGAGCGTCATCATCTTGGTCAGCGACGCCGGATAGTTCAGCTCGTCCTGATTGGATGCTTCGAGAACCTGACCGGATTGCGCATCGATGACGAAACTTGCCTGGCCGGCATGAGCGGCCGTGAATGCGCCCATCAGCATGGCGCAGGAGAGCGCGGTGGCAAGGAGCCGGGAGGTCATATTGGTCATCGGGCTACGGTCTCTGTTGTTGGACGGCCGAGGGGAGCCGTTGGCTAAACGCAAGCCGATCGGGAAAGTTTGTGACGAAAAGAAGGACGGAGGGAAATAAAAACGCTCTGTCCACAGCTGATTGCTTTTGCCTCGCGGTCTTCGGTTTTGACAATGGCGCGCATCGCACATAAAAATCCATCATGAGCATAAAGAGCGCGCCTTTCTCCCATCGTCACCGCACCTGCCTGCAGGTCGCGATTGCGCGCGCTTTTGGCGGACGAGGTCTTCGCGTCCTGCTGTGACGTCGGGCGCTGCGGGCGTCCGGGCGCATTGCCGGACGTAAAGCCCCTCACCACGTCAATCAAGGCTGCCAAGGAGACCGGCACCGTGCTCAATCTTTATCATGTCAATTCGCTCGTCCATTGGGAGGAGCGCGAGATTCATCTGCGCGATCACATGATCGGCTTCTTCGCGCAAGAGGTCCGCAGTTTTCTCAGATCCGTCAATCCTGCCTGGGATGTCAGGAGAGTCGAGGCGCCGGCGCTGATGCCGCGGGCGCTGGTTTCGAGCGCCTATTCGAATGCCGATATCTGGGTCCAGGAACAGCTTTCCGCCGGCGATACCGCGCTGGTGCTCAGACCGGAGACCACGCCGTCCACCTATGCCTATATGCAGCACATTCTCGGAAATCACTCGAGGACGCGGCTGCCGCTCTGCGTCTGGCAGGCGGGCCGGTCCTATCGCCGCGAGCAGGAGCAGCCGATGAAACATATGCGGCTGAAGGAATTCTGGCAGCTCGAATTCCAATGCGCCTTCACGGCCGGCAGCGGCAACGATTATCACGCTGCCTGCCTGGAACCTGTCCGCCGCATGATCGCCTCGCTGATCCATCTGCCGACGCGCATCGTGCCCTCCGATCGGCTGCCGGCCTATTCCGAGGTGACGACGGATATCGAGGTCGACAATGGCGACAAATGGATGGAGGTTTGCTCGATCTCGCGGCGTACGGACTTTCCGCAGCGCTACCGGTCGCAGCCCAAGAAAGGCCCCGACATCGAACACGACGTCCTGGTGCTGGAAATTGCCATCGGCCTCGATCGTTGCGTTTACAATTGGAGCATAGCAGCCGATCGGTGAAAGACGGACGATCGGGACCGCCTGGCGGTCCCGGCGGCCCTAAATCTATGAAAAAGCAATACCGGCGGCAGAGCGGATTTCTACCGTCGCCTTGCCCGCATCGAAACCGTCGAGCGTTTCATTATGGTGGGCGACGATCTCTGAGAAGGTGAGGGTCGCCGTGTCGCCGGTGGTGTGACCATCGGCAATCAGTGTCACTTGGTATCCGAGGGAAACGGCGCGCCTGACCGTCGTGTCGACGCAGAATTGTGACATGCAGCCGCCGATGACGAGGTGGGTGACCGACCGCTCGTTCAAGCGTTCGGTCAGATCGGTCTCGAAGAAGGAGTCGGCACTTTTCTTGCGGATGACGACCTCGCCTTGTTTCGGCGCGATCTCCTCGCGCAGCGCCCATCCTTCGGTGCCGACGGCCAATCGATGGCCGCTGTCGCCGTCATGTTGTACCAGCAGGACCGGCGCGCCCGACTGTCGTGCCCTTTCCTGGAGCGATGCGAGCCGAGCGATGGTCTCATCGAGCGCGGTATCGACCTGCGGCCGGCGCTCCGGCGTGGCCTTTCCGGAGAGAATTGCATTCTGTACATCGATGATGAGCAGGGCCTTGGTCATTTCGAATATCTCACGATTGGGCGTTATCTGTCGCGTCCTTGACGAACGAAAGCCGCCCGACATGCGCGCGGCGGCTTCCTGTTCCATTCGCTCAGATGCGATCGATGGTTACAAACAGGCTCAGCTGAGCCTGCCTGCTGCATGGGCGAGCATGGTGTAGACCTTGCCCGTATCCGAGGTGAGGTAGGACTGCGAGACGGTCTGGTTCGGATCGGTGCGGGCGACGTCGGCGAGCAGCTTTTCGAAATCACCGATATAGCGGTCGACGGCGGTGCGGAACTCTGGTTCGCGGTCGTATTTGCGCTTGATCTCATCGAAGGTCTGCTGGCCCTTCAGCGTGTAGAGGCGACGGGTGAAGACGTCGCGCTCGCCGCGCTGGTAACGGCGCCAGAGATCGACCGAGGCGTCGTGATCGATGGCACGGGCGATATCGACAGAGAGCGAGTTCAGCGATTCGACCACGTGGCGCGGATTGCGGCTGTCATTGCTGCGCGCGGCCGGTGCGGCGGCTTCCGCCGGCCGGGCCGGGGCACGGGCAGGCGCCTCGTCTGCGGTCTCCTCACGCGATGCGCCGCGCAGGAGATCGCTGATCCAGCCGCCGCTTTCCGGGCGAGCCGGCTCCTGGCGAGTGGGCGCAGGCTGCGGGGCGGCGCGCTGAGGAGCGGCAACCGGTACTGCCGGCGCGATCGTTCCGCGCAGGCCCGTCGCTTCGATCGATGGGGGCGCTGACGGCTGCTGCGGCTGAACTGCGGCCTGCTGGGTTACAACAGGTTGCGCCGGACGCGGGGCAGGCTGTGCCTGGGCGAGGGTGCGGGCGACGGGTTCGGAGATCTCAAGCTGCTGGCTGGAGCGGCCGACGAGCTGCGAGATATCCTGCAGCGCCTTGATCTGCTCGGCAACGGCCCGGCGCATGGCCGAGGCGCTTTCCTTGGCTTCTTCCGGAAGATCGAAGGCGCCGCGCTTCAATTCGGCGCGGGTGGCGTCGAGTTCGTTGCGGATGTCGGCGGCGGAACGGCGGATATCATCGGTGGCGCCGGAGAAGCGGCCGACGGCATCGTCGATCGCCTCGCGCAGCGCTTCGCGCATGTGCTGGGCAGCGCCGTCGGAGGCACGGCTGGCTTCGCCGACCATGCGCTCGACTTCCGACAGCGAGGCCGTCAGACCGCCGCGAATGCGGTTGGAGAGATCGCCGGAGCGGCGCTCGACATTGGCGAAGGTGCCGTCGATCGTCGTGTTGGCCTCATCGCCGGCGCGGGTGATCGCCTCACGCATCGTCTCGGCTGCTTCCTGGGCGCGCTTCTCGGTTTCGGTGAGAATGCGGCCGATGTCGGCGAAGGACGACTGCACGCCCTGGCGCAGATTGCCGGTGACCTGGCTGGAGCGCTGTTCGGCCCGCTCGAATACGGTCTCGATCATGCCGCCGAGGCCGCGCATCGTCTTTTCGATCTCGTCAGAGCGCTGAACCAGGCTGACGGAGAGCGCCTGCAGCGCGCCTTCGCGTTCCTCGAGCGTCGAGGCAAGGTTGGACTGGGCGGCGCCGAGAAGCTGCGACGCCTGGGTCAGAACCTTGGAGTGTTCGTCGAAGCGGCCGATGATGCCGCCGACCTGCGACAGCGTCTGGCCCGAAATATCGGAAAGGCGGTCGACCTTGCCTTCGAGAAGCCGGGTCGAGGCATTGACCATTTCGGCGGCCTTATTGGCGGAGTCGGCAAAGCGTGTGGTCGTGTCGCCCAGGCGGCCGTCGACACTGGCCAGCTGCTCGGCGGCGCGGTTCATCATCATCGCCATTGCAGCACTGCTTTCCGACATGCGCTGAACGAGACCGTTGACGTTGCCGACCAGGCTGTTTTCGATCGCGCTGACGGCGTTGGCGACATTCTCGGTGCGGGCGGCAACGGCGCTGGCGAGCGCTTCGTTTTCGGCGCGCAGACGGTCGGCGCTGAGATTGGCCGCGGCGGTAATGCGGGCGGCGGCCTGCTCGCCGGCATCGGTGTAGCGATCGATGATCGGGCGAGCCGTTTCATCGAGGATGCGCGTCAGTTCGACCGAGCGGCCAGCGAGCATCGAATTGAGATCGCGGGTGCGGTCTTCAAGCGTCGAGCGGATCGAATTGCCGCGCGCTTCGAGTGCCCGGTCGATGTCGGTGAAGGTCGTGTCGATCTCGCGAGCCCGCTCCTCGAGATTGGAGCGAATGGCACTGCTGCGGGCTTCGAGCGCCCGGTCGACATCGGCCATGGTGGCGGAAATTTCGCTGCCGGCGCCAGACAGCGTCGAGCGGATGGCATCGCCGCGTGCTTCCAGCGACTGGCCGGCATCCGACAATACCTTGGAGATGGCGTTGACCTGGGTTCCGACGATGGTCTCGGCTTCGGCGACCTTGTTGACGATGGCGTTGCCGGCTTCGGAGAAGGTCTGGGCGACGGCAGCGGCCTGGCTCGCCAGCCGGTTCTGGGCTTCTGCGACGCGGGTGACGATCTGCGACGAACGCTCATCCATGGTGCGGGTGAACTCGTCGCTTTTCGTATTGAGATCCTCGGCGAATTGCTGGCCGGTCTTGCCGAGCAGTTCGGTGGTTCTCGTGGCTTCGCCTTCCATTCCCTGGGCTGCTTCGGCAACGGCACTGCGCAGCGTCGAGGCGAGACCGGCGGCCTTGCCTTCGATGGTGCGGTTGACGGCTTCGAGGCCGAGGGTCAACGCCCGGTCCATGGTGGAGAGGCGTTCCTCGATGCGTTCATTGCCGCGGTCGAGGGTCTCGCCGAGGATCGCAGTGCGGCCTTCGATGGCGCCCGTCATGCTCGTGGCGCGGCTGTCCAGCGTCTCGGCCAGATTGGCGGTGCGGCTGTCGATCGCCTGGGTGAGGTTTGCGGCGCTGCCTTCGAGCGTCGCGGAGATGCGCTGCGTGGCGTCGTTGCTGAGCGTACCGAGGCGGGAAATGCCGTCGGCAAGCACGCCGGAGAGTTGGCCGCCGACCGTTTCGACCCTGTCGGCAACGCCGCCGACGCCGTCACGGATGCGGGTCTCGATCGCCGCGAGGCCGGCTTCCACCCGCGATCCAGTTTCTTCAAAACGGCCGGTCAGGCTTTCGACCGACTGGCCGAGATGGGCGGACAAGCTCTGGGCGGAGTTCGAAATCGCGCTTGCCGCCTCCTGGAAACGACCGGCGATCTGGCCGGCGCCGGCCTGCATGCGATTTTCCAATGTCTGGGCGCCGGAATCGATTGCCTGGCGGATGGCGGCTTCACGCTCCTCCAGCGACATTTCGAGCATGCTGACGCTTGTTGCAACCGAAGTACCGATGCTGGTCGCCTGCTCGGTCAGCGTATCGCTGATCAGCGCGTGGGCCTGGCTCAGCGAGAGGTCGATGGCGTTGGCGCGGTCCTCGAGCGTCGTGCGAATGCGGTCATGGGCAGAGTCGAGGCCGCGCTCGATGCGGGCGGCAGTCTCGTCGGCGAGGCCCCCGAGCCGCGCATGGGCATCGGTCAGGCGGCCTTCGATACGGCCGGTCAAGCCGCCGACGATGTCTTCGAAGCGCGAGCCGCCGGCATCCAGAGCGCCGGAGAGGGCAGCGCTGTGCTGGGAGAGCGCATTTTCCAGGCGCTGCTGATTATCGGTATAGGCGGCGCGGATCGCCTCGGTCTTGTCGGCGAAGGCGCCGGCGACGCGCGTCTCGGCGTTGGCAACGGCCTCCATCATGGAGTTGCTGCGGGCTTCAAGCGCACTGTCGAAGCGGCTCTGGTTATCGTCGAGCGAAATGGCGAGCGCCATGGTCTTTTCGTCGAGCGCATCGGTGAGCCGGTCGTGACTTGCCGTTACAGCGCCGATGAGAGCAGCCGTGCGGTGCGTCAAGGCCTCCTCGATGCGGGCCTGGCCTTCGCTCAGCGAGGCGGCAAGGGCGGCGGCCTTCTGGTCGAGCACGCCGTTCACGCCCTCATGCGTGCCGGAGACCGCATTGGTGATCGCATCGGTGCCCGTCGTCAGCGTCTCCTCGAGACGGCTCCGGCTCTCGTTCAGCGAAATGGCAAGCGCCATTGCCCGGTCGTCGAGTGTCTCGGACAGGCGGTCGTGGGTGGCTGCCACCGCATCGAGGAAGGATTGCGAACGGCTCTCCAGCGTGTCCTGCAGGCGGCTCTGACCCTCGTTCAGGGAGGCGGCGAGCGCCGCTGACTTTTCATCGAGCGCCTGCGAAAGGCGGTCGTGGGTGCCGGACACGGATTTGAGGAAGGCTTCGGAGCGCGCTTCCAGCGTGTCTTCGATCCGCGACTGGCTCTCATTGAGCGAGATGGCGAGCGTCATCGCCTTCTCGTCCAGCGTTTCGGACAAACGCTCATGGGTGCCGGAGACGGCGCTCAACACGGCGGCTGCGCCGGTCTCCATCGTATTCTCGATCCGCGTCTGGGTTTCGTTCAGCGAAATGGCGAGCGCCATCGCTTTTTCGTCCAGTGTCTCGGCCAGGCGTTCATGGGTGCCGGAGACAGCGTCCAGCAGGGCGGCGGAACGGGTTTGGAGCGTATCTTCGATGCGGGCCTGGCTCTCGTTCAAGGACTTGGCAATCGCCGTCGCCTTTTCGTCGAGGGTCTCGGCAAGACGGTCGCGTGTGCCGGACACGGTGTTCAGCAGCGCCTCGGCACGCGTTCCAAGCGCATCCTCGATGCGGGCATGGCGCTCGTCGAGCGAGTTCGTCAGGGCCGCCGCCTTGCTGTCCAATGTTTCCGACAGCCGGTCATGAGTGCCGGAGACGGCGTTCAGCAGGGCCGCGGAGCGGGTCTCGAGCGTATCCTCGATGCGGGCCTGGTTTTCGTTGAGCGAAATGGCGAGCGACATCGCCTTTTCGTCGAGCGTCTCGGAGAGGCGGTCATGGGTGCCGGAGACAGCCTTCAGCAGCGCTTCGGAGCGGCTCTCGAGCGTATCCTCGATGCGCGCCTGGCTCTCGTTCAGGGAGATGGCAAGCGACATCGCCTTTTCGTCGAGAGTCTCGGCAAGACGGTCATGGGTGCCGGAGACGGCATTGATGATGGCGTCCGAACGGGAGGTCAGCGCTTCCTCGAAGCGGCCGTGATGGGTGGTGAGCGCTTCGATCAGTGCGCCGCCGCGCTCTGCCATGACGCTGTCGATGCGGCCGTGAGCCGTGCCGAGCGCATCGGTGATTTCAGCCGCACGCGCTGCAAGCGCGCCGGTCAGTTCTTCGGCGCGACCGCCGAAGGCAGCGGTCACCTGCTCGGTGCCGGCGGCAACGGCGGTGGTCAGATCGGTGGTGGTGCTGCGCAGCGTGTCGCGGAGTTCGGCCGAGCGCGTCTGCAGATTGTTCTGCAGTTCGGACGTGCCGGATGCGAGCGTCAGCGCGATGTCGGAGGTCGCGCTCTGCAGCGCCGAGGTCAGTTCGCCGGTGCGGTCACTGAGCGCAGTGGTAATTTCGTCGGCCCGGGCGCCGAGCGTGCTTTCCAGCATTTCATGGCCGGTGGCGAGTGCGGTGGCAAGCGCCAGCGACTGGTCGGTCATCGAGGCGCCGAGCCGGTCGATGCTGGAACTCAGGATGCCGTCGATCGATTCCGAGCCACCGGTCAGCGTCTCGTTGATGCGGGCGAGGCTCTCCATCAGCTTGGTGTCGAGCGAGCCGGTGCGTTTGTCGAAGGCGCTGGTGAATTCGGCGACGCGTTCGTCGAAGGCGGTCGACAGCTGGGCGACGGTCGTCTGCAGCCGTTCTTCGAAGAAGCCGGAGCGCACGTCGAGATCCATGACGGCGTCGTCGGCGGTGCTCTGCAGGCTCTGGCGGAAGCTCGCCCCCTTTTCGTCGAGCGCACTGTTCAGCTTCGCCAGCACATCGTCGAGCGTGCCGCCGATGGTGCGTTCGCCGGATTTCAGGCTCTCATTGATCTCGCGGGTGCGGGCGATCAGGATCTCGCTGAGCTGGTGCGTGCGCTCGTTCAGCGCGGCATTCAGCTTCTCGGTGCTGCTATCCATGGTCGAGGCGCGCGTCTCGAATTGGCTGAGCAGTTTTTCGCCATGGTCGTTGAGGTTGACCGAGAGCGCTTCGAGGCGGTTGTCGAATTCGGTGGCGAGCGCGAAACCCGATGCGTTCAGTGTCTGCAACAGGCTATCGGTCTTGGCGGCGAGCAGGCTGCCTATCGACTGCAGGGCGGTGTCGGATTTTTCCAGGATCGCCGCCGCGCGCGTATCGATCAGCGAGGCAAAGGCTTCGCCCGACGTGGACAGCCGCACGGCGATCTCTTCGGTCGCCAGCGACAGCTCTTCCTTCAACTGATCGTGGACGCTGCCGATCGAGGTGCGGATGCGGTCGGCATGATTGACGATCGCCTCGCGCTCGGAACCGAGTTCGTGGACGAGACCGCGGACGCGCAATTCATTGTCGGCATAGGAGCGTTCAAGTGCATTGACTTCGGAATGGACGAGCGTTTCCAGCTCGGAGGCACGCGCGATAGTGCGCTCGATGCCTTCATTCATGGCCGAGACCTCACGGCGCACGGCCTGGCCGACGGTCATGATGCGTTCGGAAGCGATGGTTTCCGGCTCGGCGAGGCGCAAAGCCACCTCCGCCATGGAGCGGGCGGCATTGCGCATGTCCTGGGCGCGCGCGATCATGATGGCGAAAGCATAGAACATCATCACCGGAATGATGATGCCGACGAGACCGGCGATGACGCCGGGCAGGGCGACGAGATCGGCGAGCGAACGGATCTGCCAGATCTCCGGCGCATAAAGCAGCGACATCAGGCCGAGGCCGGCCATGACCCAGAGCACGGAGAACAGCGTGGCGGTGCGCACCGCCGAGCGGCTGGAGGCGCCGTCGAAGGATTTCAGGATCGAGGCGGGCGTGTTGCGGCTGGCATCGTTGGCGGGCGCGAAGGCCGGCCCCCGGGACGCCTGCTCGCCGGCACTAGCGCGGCGGCTGCGGCGTTGCGCTTCTTCCTGGGCCTGCTGGTTACGCGCATTTACTGGATCAGACACATGAGCCTCCGGGGCCTCTGGCGCATCGCCGCGGCGAGACGGCACGTTATCTTTGCCGAAGTCGATCTGGAGCGCTTCGTCCAATGCCTTGAACGCCTTGTCTTCAATCGACTCGTTATATTTGTTGTTCGCCATTCGGTATGCCTCGTTACTGGTGGCCGGTCCGGCTGCGCATCCCGGGCTTCCGCCTCACCCGGGAAACAACTTTGCCGTTCCAGCCTTCCATCCCAACGACGGACGGATAAGCATGTCATTTCAGAGTAGATAGCCGCTTTTTCAAACGGAAGGTATCAAAACACTACCATTATCCACTCGCTCGGCAAAGGCGCGTACCATAAACCCGCTCCACCAGTATCGTAGTGACACATCTGGGCTCCTCACACAATTAATGAAGGCTTGAGATTTGCGGCCCGTTAACCTGTTGTTAACATCTTTAAATCCGCGGCACCGCTTAAAAACCAATAATTTAGGGATATTTAACGGATGTTAACCATATGGCGAGATTTCCGCTGCGAATGTGCCGGAATTTAACGTGATGGCCACCCTCCCGACGCAGAACTGTTGCATCAGCGCACGACACGAGACGGGAGAATTGGCAATGGCAGCTCAGATGGCGGCATTGAACATCGTATTCGAGGCGCCGGATAATGCAAAGGGACCCTGTCCCTCGAAGGTTCGGCCGATCGATCTGGTCCATCTCGCCAAGCAGACGCTGGGCGACAAGGCGCTGGAAATCGAAGTCCTTCAGATGTTTGCGCGCCAGGCGCGCGCATGTCTGCAGGACATTGCAAGCGGCGAAACCATCCGCGTCGGCGCGGCCGCGCATCGCCTGAAGGGCGCCGCAAGCTCGGTCGGCGCGTTCCGCGTGTCGCAGACGGCGGAAGCCGTCGAGGAAACCGGCGGTGATGCCGGGGCGACGGCAGCATTGGGTGCTGCCGTCATCGACGCCGAGAATTTCATCCTGAAGCTCTGCCGCGGCTGATCTCCAAGTCTTCGGTCGGTGCATGTCGCAGATGTCGTTCGAACGAGGCCCGTTGTTTCATTGCGGAACCACGGGTCTTTTTGCGACCTGCTCCATGACGCTTTGAAGACGGCGGGCAAAGGCCCGATCTGCGACGCTATATCGAACTTCGGCAATGTTGACTGATGCGTCGAATTGTCGGAAGAAAATCCGCCCATCATTTGAAGACCGGAAATAGTCCTGATGCCCAAACTTACCATCGTTGCTTTCGACGGCACACGTTTCGACCTCGACGTCGACCAAGGCTCCACCGTCATGGAGAATGCCGTGCGCAATTCGGTGCCCGGTATTGAGGCCGAATGCGGCGGCGCCTGCGCCTGCGCCACCTGTCATGTCTATGTCGACGAGGCATGGACCGAACAGGTCGGTCAGCCGGAAGCGATGGAAGAGGATATGCTCGACTTCGCCTTCGACGTGCGCCCGACCTCGCGGCTGTCCTGTCAGATCCGCATGAAGGCTGCCTATGACGGGCTCGTGGTGCACGTGCCGGAACGTCAGGCCTAAGCGCACTGGGCTTCGGCCTGATTTAAGCGCGCTGCACTTTGCCGGCCGAGAATCTTCAGATGTGGATCCCACAAAAAAGACGCCTCGCGCGCTAGAGCGAGCGAGGCGAGGCGGGCGCATTACCAACGGATGAGGGAGGAACATCCGCGGCTTCGGAACGCGCCAGGAGAACCCAGCGATGAAAGTGCAGATTCCGTACTTGGTGCGGTGCCTGGACTTTCGAATGTGTTCATATTAACGCGTTCCGGTTGAGTCTGCCAGGATGAAAAATGACCATTCAATCGCTGGGGATGGCGCAGGTTTCGCACAAGTTTCGTTGTGCAGCTAAGGTTTTCCGCTCGCATCCCGGCTGAAAAAGCCTTATTTTTCGCCGGCTCGGCCATTGATTCGATTGTTCAGCAATCTCAGCATGCGCTTCTGGAAATTGACCGCCTCGACGCGGTCGAATCGCGCCTGCTGCCGATCGTGCTCTTCTATACCGCGAGCTGATTCGTCGGAGACAAGTTCCTGCATGGCCTCGCAACTGCGCTGCTGCGGCAGCGCGCGAATGGCGCGTTCCATGGCGCGGGCCTGATCGCGGGCGATTTCGGCATGGCGCTCCTCGTGGCGCTTGATATCGCTCGACAGGGCATCCCATATCATCGACAGCTCCTTGCTGGCGCCCTGGCGGCTGCTCCAGCGCGGCAGGATGATCTGGGTGTGGACCGTGACCTTGACGTTGCCGACGCGGCAACGCCCGTTATCCTGAATATAGGTCGCTTCACCGCCAAAGCGGATCTTCGTGGCACCTGGATGGCGCGCTGAGGAGCCGCTCGACGTCGGGCCGCGCCGGCTGAGTTCGCGGTCGAGCTCATCCGCGGTTTTGCCGCGGATGCTGAAATAGGAATAGCTTTTCGATGCGATCACTTCTGCTGCCACCGGGCTGCAGACGGAAAGAGCAATGGAAAAGGCAATAGGAAGGACCATATAACGCACTGCAAGCGGCATTCTGAACGCAACCCGTGTTGAAATCGACAGGAGCTTGGGGCATAGCCACCGCAAGCGCAATATCGGATGGCGCTTTTTTCGCGATCGATGGGATAAGTCTGGTGAGAGGGCTCGAAGGCAGTTTATGGCGTGTCGGCCATGGCCGGCAGATCGAACTCGGCCGCCGTTCGGTGATCATGGCGATCATCAACGTGACGCCGGACTCCTTTTCCGACGGCGGGCGTTTTGAAACCGTCGATGCGGCGGTCGAACACGCGCTGCGGGCGGTGAGCGAGGGGGCCGGGATTATCGATATCGGCGGCGAATCGACCCGGCCGAACGCCGCAGCCGTCAGTCCTTCGGAGGAGCAGGCCCGCGTGTTGCCGGTTATCGAGGCGCTGCGCGGGCGCACCCAGGCGCTGATCTCGATCGACACCTATCGCGCCGAGACGGCGCGGCTTGCGGTCAGTGCCGGCGCCCATATCGTCAACGATGTGTTCGGGCTGCAGAAGGAGCCCGATATCGCCGACATCGCGGCAGCGACCGGGGCCGGGCTCTGCATCATGCATACCGGCCGCGACAGGGCGAAGCTTCCCGATGTCATTGCCGACCAGGTGCATTTTCTCAAACGGTCGCTGGCGATCGCCGCGGCTGCCGGCGTCAACACCGACCGTATCGTGCTCGATCCGGGCTTCGGCTTCGCCAAGGAGACGGCGGAGGAGAATTTGGAACTGATGGCGCGGTTTTCCGAACTTTCCCGCTTCGGCCTGCCGCTGCTCGCCGGCACGTCACGCAAGCGCTTCCTCGGTGCGGTGACGGGGCGTGAGGCGCAGGACAGGGATTCGGTAACGGCGGTCACCAGCGCTTTGCTCAGGCTTCAAGGGGCTGCGGTTTTCCGAGTGCACAATGTCGCAATCAACAGGGACGCACTCGACATCGCCGATGCTATGCTGAATGCGCGCAAGGAATTCGAGAGGAAGCGGCCGACATGACCACCTACACGATCACGTTGCAGAACTGCGCTTTCTTTGCGCGCCACGGCGTGCATGACGAGGAGGAATTCCTCGGTCAGCGCTTCTTCGTCGATGCCGAACTCGACGTCGTTGCCGGCGAGGCGCTGGAAAGCGATTCGATCGACGATACCGTCAATTACGGCATCGCTTTCACCGTGATCGAGCAGATCGTCACGGGCAAGCGGCGCTACCTGATCGAGGCCCTGGCGCTCGATATCGCCAAGGGACTCTGTCAGACCTTCCCGCAGGTCCGGCGGGCGAAGATCACGGTGCGCAAGCCGAACGCGCCTGTGCCCGGCGTGCTCGATTTCGTGCAGGTGAGCGTTGAGCACTTTGCCTGAAGCCACATTGCAATCGGCCACACTCGGGCTCGGCGGCAATATCGGCGATCCCGTGAAGGCGATGGCCGCCGCACTGCAACGATTGGACGGACGGGACGACTGCCGTGTCGTCGCCGTATCCAGGCTCTATCGCACGCCGCCCTGGGGCAAGACGGACCAGTCCTTCTTTTTCAATGCCTGCGCCGCCGTCGAGACCAGGCTGGAGCCCGAGGCTTTGCTCGATGTCTGCCTGTCGATAGAGCGGGAGATGAAACGCGAGCGTATCGAACGCTGGGGACCGCGCACACTCGATATCGACGTGCTGACCTATGGCGACGTCACCCAGGAGGCGCCGCGGCTGGAACTGCCGCATCCACGCATGACCGATCGCGGTTTCGTGCTGATGCCGCTTGCCGATATCGCGCCGGACCTGCTCGTCAGGGGCAGGGCGGTCAGCGACTGGCTTGATGATGCCGAGATCGGCGGCATCGAGGTGGCCGATAGCGGCCGCGACTGGTGGCGGAGCGTCTGACGCAAAGGGCCTGAAACGGAAAAACGGCGGGAAACCCGCCGCTTCAGGAAAATCCATTGTGCGGTGTATCTACTCGATAGAGCCGACGGCCATTTCGTCGACCTGCCGGGTCAGCGTCAGGCCGATGACCGGGACCATCTGGCTTTCGACCTTGACCGAAACGGTGACGTTCATCGTCTTGTCGTCGCGCACGCGGGCGATCATCGCGCCGTTCAGCTTGGCGCGGTTGATGCCGACGACGACGGTATCTTCGCTGACGGCGCCGGAGACGACGTCAAGACCCTTGCCGGCGGCGCCGTCAAGGAATTTGCCCTTGTAGGTCGAGCCTGACTGCGAGATGACGGCGGTCATCGGCTGCTTGAAGACACCGACACGGCAGGTGCCGTCGAGCTTGATGCCGGCGCCACTGTCGCCAGTCGGCTCGCCGATCAGGTTGCAGGTGAACTTTGTGCCCTTGTACTTGCCGGCGACGATTTCGCCCGGGCCCCTCCATGAGCCGGCGACGGAATCGAAGAATGCCTTGTCACGGGTTGCGGCAGTGGCTGCCGGAGCGACATCTGCGACCGGCGACAAAGCCGCGGCGGCCAGACCGCATATAATGAGAAACTTGCGCGAATACATGGATTTTCCTTGGCAAACACCACTCACGAACTGGCTGCAAGTTTTGCCGAATAATGGTTAATCCTTTCTTTCGATCGTGCCGAAATGCGAGGCGATGCAGGCGTTTCGCGCGACGACGATTTCAAATTATCATCGCTATATCTTTGAATCTACTGCAAGTATTTCGGCATTACGCATGAGAAGGTGAAAACGACGGAATCGCCTCGTCGATCAAGGATTGTTGCTGCGCGGTGACATGGAGGGCGTGAGGTCGCCGATGAAATCACCGATTCCCGGCCGCTTCAAGGCGCGGAAGGCGAGCGGGCGGCAGAGATCCATCGCCGCGATTCCAATGCGGGCGGTCATCAGGCCGTTGACGACACCTTCGCCGAGCCGGGCCGAGAGCTTGGAGGCCAGCCCATGGCCGAGCACCTGCTGGACAAGGCTGTCGCCGACGGCGATCGAGCCGGTGACGGCAAGATGAGCGAGCACGTCACGCAGCAGCCGGAACATGCCGAGCGTGCCGGGGCGGCCGCCGTAAAGCTCGGCCATGGCGCGGATCAGGCGCACGGCCTCGTAGAGCACGTAGAGCAGGTCGACGATGGCGCGCGGGCTGACGGCGGTGACGATCGAAACGCGCTTCGAGGCGTTGACGATCAGGGCGCGCGCCTTGCGGTCGAGGGGAGCGAGCAATTCACGCTCGGCGAGCGCAATCAGATGCGGGGGGTCGATAACCTCGCCCTCGGTCGCCTTCAGCGTCGCACGGCCTTTCGCTGTCTCGGGATTGGCGGAAAGCAGCGTGGTGAGGCGCGTGACGACGGCGCGGGCCCTGGCCGGCCGGGTTTCGACAATCGCCGCTTCCGCTTCGGCCTTGATCGCCTGGACGGCGGCAAGGCGCATCATGCCCGCCGTTTCGCGGATGACGAGGGCGAGCACGGCAAGGATGCCGACGGCGAGCACGGCAAGGGCCACATAACCCAGCCAGTCGGCGCGGGTGAAGAGATCGCGGATCAGGCTATCGGTCCAAAGCCCGATGGCCAGAGACAGCAGGATGCCGAAGGCGCCGGCGGCAATCTTGCCGAAGGAGGTCCGGCGCTTGCGTGGCGCTGCCACAGGGACCGCGCTCAGATCCTTGTCGGGATTGAGGAAGGGATCGTCCTCATCCGCCGTCACGACGATATTTTCGGAGAAACTTTCCGGCTTGCGACGCTGCTCTGCCCGGCGGCCGTTGTCGCGCCGCTCGGTTGCCTCATCCTCATAGGCGAAGGCGGCGGGCGGGCGGCGCGGCGGATCGGACGGGGGCTTGCTCATGCGAGACGGTCTCCGAACAGGAACTGCATGGCGCGGTCGAGGCGGATATGCGGCACCGACAGCTTGATGCCGCCGCCGGTTTCCTCAAGCTGCGGCGGGCGGAACCTGACGACGTTGACATCGGGCAGTTGCAGGCCGCTCTCGCCCGAGGCGATGCGGTCGAACAGGTTTTCCGGATTCTCCGGCAGGTCGCCGGGGAAGATCGCGGTCTTTCTCAGGCCGTCGAAGCGCTCGCCGGCGATGGTTTCACCCTCCATCGGCGTGCCGACGATGACCGGCAGATCATGACCGTCGCGTTTGACTGATGCCTCGCGGGTGGCACGCACGGAGGCGAGCGCCATGACGTCGATGCCGGCACCGGCCATGCCGATGCGGTCGATGGCGCGATCGACCAGCCGGCGGGTCAAAGCATCGAGCCGGTCGTGGCTTTCATGGTGGAGATGATCGGCCTTGGTGGCGGCGACCAGCACGCGATCGATGCGGCGCCCGAGCAGCGAGGAGAGCAGCGAATTGGTGCCGGGGCGGAAACAGGCGAGCACATCGGTCAGCGCCCGCTCCAGATCCTGCACCGCTTCGGGGCCGCGATTCATTGCCTGCAGCGCATCAACCAGCACGATCTGGCGGTCGAGGCGGGCGAAATGCTCGCGGAAGAAAGGTTTGACGACAACCGATTTATAGGCCTCGTAACGCCGCTCCATCATCGCCCAAAGCGAACCGCGGCCGGGACGCCCGTCCGGGGGCAGCGCCAGCGGCGCGAAGGTCAGCGCTGGCGATCCGTCGAGATCGCCCGGCAGCAGCAGGCGGCCGGGCGGCAAGGTGGAGAGCGAGCGTTCATCGGCCTTGCAGGCCTTGAGGTAGTCGGCAAAGGCGGTGGCGATTTCGCGGGCGACCATCTCGTCGGCGCCGGCGTGGATATCGGCTGCACGCGTCAGCGCCAGCCACGCTTGCGACAGCTCGGAGCGGATGCCGGTTTGCGCAAGCGCGATCGTTTCCTCGCTGAAGGTGCGGTAGTCCTTGCCGAGCAGAGGCAGGTCGAGCAGCCATTCGCCGGGATAATCGACGATATCGATCGACAGGCGGCCCGGCGAAAACAGCCGGTTCCAGCCGCTGGCGCTTTGATAATCCAGCGTGATGCGCAGTTCTGATATGGCGCGGGTCGAATCCGGCCAGACACGGTCCTTCACCAGCGCACGGATATGATCCTCGTACTGAAAGCGCGGCACGGCATCGTCTGGCTGCGGTTCCAGCCGCACCGCCGAGACACGGCCCGATTGCACCGGCTCGAACAGCGGCAGGCGGCCGCCATGCAGCAGATTGTGGACCAGTGAGGAAATGAAGACCGTCTTGCCGGAGCGGGAGAGGCCGGTGACGCCAAGCCGCACGGTCGGATTGACAAGGCCGCTCGCCCGGTCGGCGAGATTATCGAGGGCGATGCGGGCGTCGTCGGCTAGGGATGTCAGGCGTGGCGGCAAGGCGCAATTCCGATTGGTGACTGCCGGCAATATAGGAACGCGGCACCGCCCGAAAAAGAAGTGGCGCCGTAAAGACGTCAGACGACCACGAAATCGGTGAGGCGCCAGCCCGCGGCGGAAGCGTCGTAATCGACGACGGCAAGGCCCGCCGTCGGGAAACCGCCGGGAAGGGCGCTGGCCATCGCCTCATGGCCGACCAAAGCCTCCAGGGTTTGCTCCATGGTCGGATTATGGCCGACCAGCATGACGGCCGCCTCGTCCTGGGCATCGACGATCTCGATATAGGTATCGACCGTGGCATTATAGAGCGCATCGACATAACGCACGTCGAGCGTCAGGCCCATCGCCCGATGGACCGCGTCGGCCGTGCCGCGGCAGCGCAATGCCGTCGAGCTGATGAGAAGATCGGGACGATAGCCCTTGTCGGCGGCCTTGTCGGCGATAATCTCGGCATCGCCGTAACCCTTTTCGTTGAGCGGCCGGTCGAAATCGCGCTGTCCGGGTTCGGCCCAGGCCGCCTCGGCGTGACGCAGGAGATAGATGCGGTTGGGCGGAGGCAGCGGTACGGTCATGGGCAAATTCCAGGATCGGGCGGGTCTTTTCAGTAGCGGTTGCGATTGGCTGCCGTCAATCGCCCGCCATGCCGCAACTGCCTAAAACGTGGCCGCCAACACGGCGTTTTGAAGGCGAAGACAAAAACGGTGGCCGGAATAACCATGACAAAATAGATCGTTAGCCGAAAATTGTAACAGATTTAAAAATCTGTTTACCTGTCGTATTTGGCTTGAATCGCGACTAGCGCTTGGGATATACACCCGCCAGATGAGATGTTCTTCAGGAGAATCGCGTTGAGTGAGAAGATCGATCTTAGCAATTACGTTCCCTCGGAAGAGGAAGAGTTCATGAACGTAAACCAGCGTGCCTACTTCAGGACCAAGCTGGTTGCATGGAGAAATGATATCCTTAGAGAAGCGCGTGAAACCCTCGACCACCTGGCCGAGGAAAGCGCGAACCATCCCGACCTCGCCGACCGGGCGTCGTCGGAAACCGACCGGGCGATCGAACTTCGCGCCCGTGACCGGCAGCGAAAGCTGATTTCGAAGATCGACGCGGCACTGCAGCGCATCGAAGACGGCACCTACGGCTATTGCGAGGAAACCGGCGAACCGATCGGCCTCAAGCGTCTCGACGCCCGCCCGATCGCGACGCTGTCGATCGAGGCGCAGGAGCGCCACGAACGCCGCGAAAAGGTCTATCGCGACGAATAACGGTTTTCATGCAGACATGAGAAGCAGAGCAAACGCCGCGATCTGATCGCGGCGTTTGTTCGTTTGAGCCGTCATCCGGCGTACCGGAGAGGAAGGCGGCTTGCGCAATTACAGCGGATCTCCTGTCGCCAGAGGTTTCCATGATCGCTCTCGCTCGGCCTCGATGGAGAGGTCGATCACGATAAGGGTGCCGTTCCGGATTCGTCGCCGCATGATGTCTGCGCGCTCAGGATTCGTCCGGACCATGCCTTCGGCGTGCAGAGCCTGCAGCCTCGAACGTGAAACCGTCAGCTCGGACGCCAGCAAACGGTCGAGGCGTGTACTTGTTGGGAACGGGACCGTCAGTTCGATTGCCAGTCTCGTCCAATTTGCCGGCTGGTGCCGCATCTCCTTTGCGATTTCGAATTCGGCAAACTCATCGACACGCTGCGATTTGTGCCGGAGAGCATCGAGGTTGAAGGTCTCTGCCCGGATCCACTCCGGATCGTTGGACTGCAGCGCACCGAGAACTGCAGGATCGATGTCGCGGACATTCCGGCGCTCGAGGATCGGCCGGTTCCATGTCCTTCCGCAGGTCAGGCATTTGTAGATCAACCAAGCGTCCAGCTTGCGGACTGAGACCGGTATTTACTTAGGCAAAGTGTAACCTCGAATGCGCCGACGCTCTTCAACCCAAGCGATAACAAATCATCGACGACAAAGGTAGCCCCCTGGCGATTCGGAAACGAAAGGCCGGGGCATTGCGGCTTTTATGCAACTTGTCGATGGAGGCAACGCGGTGTGGAAGCTGCCGTTCAGGCTTTCATTTATCGCGATTGACGCTCATTTCGCCGAAGATGCGGGCGACTTCCTTCTGCAGTTCCGTATCGGCGCCGGTGATCGGGGCAAGCTCGGGATCGCGGCGCGGCAGGTTGCTGCCCGGCTGCGGTACGGTTTGGCGGGGCGCCTGGTTTGCCGGCGCCGGCACGATGCGCTCGGCCGTCAGATTGTTCGACATTTCCTCTTCCAGCACCCGCTGGAAATCATGGCGGATCGCCGCCGGCGACTGCGCGGCCGCATCGTCCTCGGCCATCCCGGGTGCGGCACGCGCGGCAGCCGGCATGGGCTGGAGGGGCGGTGTGGAAACTTCGGGTTCGATGCGCTGCTGCGGAAGCACGCGCTGGCGGGCGGCGTCGAGGATCTCGGCCGCACTTGCGGTATCGTGGAAGGGTGCAGGCTGCGCGGCCGGGGGAGCGACGGGACGCTCCGGCGGGCGCGGGGCGACGGGCAGAGGAGCGTCGCGTTCGGCCGACAGCGGCGCTGTCACGGGGTTTGCCGGAAGAGGGCTCGTGGCCACCGGCGGTGCGACGGCCGGCTGGGCAGGCGGTTCGGGGCGCGGACGCGGCTCCGGCGATGCCGGCGCGGAGAAGGAAGGCTCGGCGGCCGGCTCGATTCGGGCTGCGGCCGGCTCGATTCGGGCTGCGGCAGGAGCGATGACGGCCGCTGCGACCGGGGCGCGGGGCGGAGAAACCGGTGGTGTTTCCGGCCGCGCCGGGGAGATCGGACGCTGCTCGACCGGTTGCGGGCGGTTGAAGCTTTCCGGCTGTTCGGCCGCTTCGGGCAGGATGCGGCTTTCGATGACGATATCGCTTGGGCCGCCGATCATGATCAGATGCTCGACGTCATCGCGGCGCACCAGCACCAGCCGGCGGCGGGCATCGACAGCTGCGGCGTCCAGCACCTGCAGGCGGGGCTGGCGGTTGCGGCCGCCGCGCACGAAGGGCGAGGGCGCCCGGCGGCGGATGACCCAGAGTACGAGGATGAGCAGGAGAAGCGCCAGGCCGACGCCACCGGCGGCAAGCAGAAAACGGCCGCCATAAGCTCCGACAACATCATCCAACATAGTCACTCACTCCATTTCACATTCGGCACATATTGACGACTTTTCCGTTCCTTAGGCAAGGGCCGGCGGTGCTGTCCAGTCACGGGAGAACGCGATTTCGTGTTCCGCTGTCGGGCGCCCGGCGATCTCGCTCACGGGCAGCCAGGTCGGGCTTCCGGAGCAGATGGCGCTGTTGCCTGTGAATTCAAGCAGTCTTGCCGGCCGCCGGTGTTTTTGCCGGCGCGGCAAATTGCTAAGAAGGAAGGAGTGCCTGATTCCCGCTTCGTGTTCGTGCTAGGAAGTGAGAGGGGCTTATGTGAGGAATACATGACGAAACCGCGTCAGGCCGACGACTATAACGCACCGCTTGTGGATCGCGGGGGGCGTTCTGGCACGGTTTTGCGCATTCTTCTGCTGGCGCTCGTGCTGATCGCAGCCGCCGGCGGCTTCGTCTTCTTCAAAAAGTCGCTCGACAACGAGATCGTGCTCGGCGGCCTTGGCGTGCTCGCCATGGTCGGCATCTTCTTTCTGGTCTCCTCGGTCATCGGCTTCATCGAGGTGATGCCGCAGCGCCAGTCCGACAGCCTGGCGCGCGCCTTCCTCAACAGCCATCCCGACGGCACCTTGATCACCGACGAAAAAGGCCGGATCATCTATGCCAATGCCGCCTATGGCGCCCTGACCGGGGCGCGCAAGGCGACCGAGGTGCAGACGCTGGAAACGCTGCTGTCGCGCCACCGCGAATCGAACGAGGCGCTCTACAGGCTGGTCAACGGCCTGCGCGAGGGCAGGGAAGGCCGAGAGGAATTCCGCCTGCTGCGCGCCGTCGGGCCCGGCAGCAACAGCTCCGGCGCGCATTGGTACCGGCTGAAGGCGCGGCTGCTGCAGCCGGAGGAAAGCAGCGGCAAGCCGCTGCAGATCTGGCAGATCACCGACATCACCACCGAGCGCGACGACCAAGAGCGGTTCTTCAAGGAGTTGCAGAACGCGATCGATTATCTCGACCATGCGCCGGCCGGCTTCTTTTCCGCCGGCAGGAAGGGCGAGATTTTCTATCTCAATGCGACGCTTGCCGAGTGGCTGGGTCTCGACCTTACCAAGTTCGTGCCGGGCTCGATGTCGATCGGCGACGTCGTGGCCGGCGAGGGGCTGGCGCTGATCCAGTCGGTGCAGGCCGAACCGGGCCTGAAGAAGACGGTGACGCTCGATCTCGATCTGCGCAAGACCAACGGTCAGAGCCTGCCGGTGCAGATCATCCACAGCGTCACCTCGATGCGGGACGGCGCGCCCGGCGAAAGCCGGACGATCGTGCTGGCGCGCGAGAAGAACAGCGAAAGCAGTCAGTCGGCCTCGGCGGCCGCCATGCGCTTCACCCGCTTCTTCAACAACACGCCGATGGCGATTGCTTCGGTCGACGGTGACGGGCGTATCCTGCGGACCAATGCACCGTTCCTCAAGCTGTTTTCCGGCGTCGTCTCGCGCGACGACCTGGAAAAGGCGCCGCATCTTGAAACCATCGTGCAGGAGAGCGACCGGCCGCAGTTGGCCGAGGCGCTGGCGGCGGCCAAGGACCGCCAAGGCGACATCGCGCCGCTCGACACCCGCACGCCGACCGACGAGGCGCGTTATTTCCGCTTCTATGTCAATGCCGTCATCGACCAGAGCGACGAGGCGCCCGAGGAAGCGGCGATCGTCTATGCCGTCGAGGTGACCGAGCAGAAGGCGCTGGAAGCGCAGATGGCGCAGACGCAGAAGATGAATGCGGTGGGAACGCTTGCCGGCGGCATCGCCCATGATTTCAACAACGTGCTGACGGCGATCCTGCTGTCCTCCGACCATCTGCTGCTGCAGGCGCGGCCGGCCGATGCCAGCTTCGCCGACCTGATGGAGATCAAGCGCAACGCCAACCGCGCCGCCGTGCTGGTGCGCCAGTTGCTGGCCTTTTCGCGCAAGCAGACGATGCGGCCCTCGGTGCTCAACCTTACCGATGTCGTCGGCGACCTGCGCATGCTGGTCGACCGGCTGCTCTCGGGCACCAACGTCAAGCTCGACGTGCAATATGGCCGCGACCTCTGGCCTGTCAAAACGGACCTCTCGCAATTCGAGCAGGTGTTGATCAATCTTTGCGTCAATGCGCGCGACGCCATGCCTGAGGGCGGCACGCTGACGCTGCGCACCCGAAACCTGACCGCCGCTGAGGTCTCCGCCTTCAACTATTCCTACATGCCGGCCGAAGACATGGTGCTGGTCGAGGTCGCCGACAACGGCACCGGCATCGCGCCCGAGATCATGGACAAGATCTTCGAGCCCTTCTTCACCACCAAGGATGTCGGCAAGGGCACCGGGCTCGGCCTTGCCATGGTCTACGGCATCGTCAAGCAATCGGGCGGCTACATTCAGCCGGAATCCGAAGTCGGCAAAGGCACGACGTTCCGTGTTTTCCTGCCGCGCCACATCCCGGAGCCGGCGGTGGCCGCCGAAGCCGGTTCGATCGACGGCGCCATCGCCGGGGCGGAGGTGCTGCCGCAGCCTGCACCGCCGCAGCAGCCGGAGGACCTGACGGGATCGGCCGTCATCCTTCTCGTCGAGGACGAGGAGGCGGTGCGCCGCGGCGGCAAGCGCATGCTGGAAACGCGCGGCTACACCGTGCACGAGGCGGGCTCGGGCGTCGAGGCGCTCAGCATCATGGAAGAGCTCGACGGCAAGGTCGACATCGTCGTTTCCGACGTGGTGATGCCGGAAATGGATGGCCCGACGCTGCTGCGCGAGCTGCGCAAAAGCTATCCCGACATGAAATTCATCTTCGTCTCCGGTTATGCCGAGGACGCCTTCGCCCGCAACCTGCCGCCGGAGTCGAAATTCGGATTTTTGCCGAAGCCGTTCTCGCTGAAGCAGCTGGCGGTGGTGGTGAAAGAGACGCTGGATAGCTGATCGCGTGATTGTGAGGGGATGCCGGGTGATACCCCCTCTGCCCTGCCGGGCATCCCCCACAAGGAGGGAGATCGGCTGGGCGCAATGGTTTCCCCAAACAACCACCGTATAGCTGCCGTGCAACGGCAGTGAGGGAACGATGGTCCAGCCTCTTGCCAATCTCCACCCTTGTGGGGGAGATGTCCGGCAGGACAGAGGGGGGTGCTACACGGCACGCCCTCTCCGGAAACCTTCAAGAGCTACAGACCAGCCCACCCGTCAAAAATTACCCACCCAGCGCCACGGCAATCTCCGCCGCAAGCCGTGCATTGTTCTCGACCAACGCGATATTGGTCTTCAGGCTCTGGCCGTCGGTCAGATCGAAAATGGTCGAGAGCAGGTAGGGCGTCACTGCCTTGCCGGTGATTTCGTCGCGTTCGGCGCTGTCGAGTGCGCGCTCGATATAGATCTCCATCTCTTCGCTCGGGATCTCGTCTGCTTCCGGCACCGGGTTGGCGACGAGCATGCCGCCATCGATGCCGAGCTGTTCGCGCACCGTCTGGAAATTGGCGATGGCCGCCGGGCTGTTCAGCGACAGTGGGCTTGATATGCCCGAGGAGCGCGACCAGAAGGCGGGGAATTCTTCGCTCTCATAGGTGACGACGGGAACGCCGCGGGTTTCCAGCACTTCCAGCGTCTTCGGAATATCGAGGATCGCCTTGGCGCCGGCGCAGACGACGATGACGCCGGTGCGGGCGAGCTCCTCGAGATCGGCTGAAATATCGAAGCTTTCCTCGGCGCCGCGATGCACGCCGCCGATGCCGCCTGTGGCAAAAACGCGGATGCCGGCGCGGGCGGCCGCGATCATCGTCGCTGCGACCGTTGTGGCGCCGGTGCGGCGTTCGGCGATCGCGAAGGCGAGATCGGCGCGCGACACCTTCATCACGTCCGTCGCCCTGGCGAGCTGCTCCAGTTCCGCGGATTCAAGGCCGACATGCAGCGTGCCGTGGATGACGGCGATCGTTGCCGGCACGGCGCCCTGTTCACGAATGATCGCCTCGACGCTGCGGGCCATCTCGATATTGCCGGGATAGGGCATGCCGTGAGTGATGATGGTCGACTCCAGCGCCACCAGCGGCGCGCCGCGCTGCTTGGCGCTCGCGACCTCCTTCGAATAGGCGATCGGCAGAGGAGTGGAGATGGGCTTGGTCATGATCTTGTCCTGTGATCGGCGGAGCATGATACCGAAAAGGTGGGCGGCTTTCGAACGACATCATGCTCAACTCTTTAATTCAGCCCCTTCAATGCAGAATTCTGACCTCGGGAACAAGGGCAAGCGCCTCATTCAAGAGATCCGGCGTCAGATTTTCGTTGACGGCGTGCCGCGACTGCACCGTGAGTGTCGCGGCTGCCGTGCCGTGGCGGACGGCTTCCTCGAGCGGCAGGCCTGATATCAAGGCGGCAAGCGTGCCGGCGGCAAGAGAATCGCCGGCACCCGTGACATCTGCGACCGTGTCGGCGATTGGAGGCTGCAGCGCCACGGCGCGGCCTTTACTCAACGCGACGAGCTCACGGCGACCACGGGTGACGACGGCGTTCCTGATGCCGATCTCCTCCAGAAGTGGCGGCCAGCCGTCGGCGTTCTCCGGCTGCCGCCCGGTAAGAGCTCCGGCTTCCGCCTCGTTCAGGAAGAGATAGTCGATATCACCGATGCAGGGCCTCAGCCTGACGACTTTGGCCGGCGAGATGGCGATCGCCGCGACAGGCTTGGCGAGGGAACGCGCCTTTGCGACGATCGCTGTGATCGTCTCTTCCGGCAGGTTGGCATCGAAAAGAATCAGATGATGGGCAGCGAAGGCCTCCCGCACCCAGCGGATGGACAGACGCCGCGGCACGAAGAAGCGGTAGAGATCCATGTCGGCAAGGGCGATCACCAGATTGCCGTCCTTCTCGATGATTGCCGTATAACTCGGCGTCTTGCGGTCGAGGAAGACGAAGGGCCGGTCGTCGATGCCGGCGAAATCGGCAGCTTCGCCGACCATCTCACCGATCGGATCACCGCCGCGCGGCGAAATCATCGTCACCTGAAAACCGAGCCTTGCAAGGTTGCGCGCCGCATTGAAGCCGCCGCCGCCCGGCTCCTCGAACCAGGTCCCGGGATTGCTGGCGCCGGGCGCCGTCTCGCCGGAGATGCGGCCGCGCCTGTCGATATGGGCACCGCCGAGAACGAGAATCTTTTTCTTCATTTCAGCCGCTCTCCGGAGGGGCGAAGGACGAATCGATGCGATGCGTCTTTTCCGATGCATGTCGGTATTTCATGCTTAAGCCATTGCTTTGCATCGATAAAACAAAAATAGAACACGGACCGTTTTACCTTTTTCTTTCAATTGTTTGATCGCCTATTGCGACAGTAGAACAAATAGGGTACAAACTCGACATTGCTTGGGCGGCTTCAATAACCTAAAGGTGGATCGGATGTCTCAGAATTCATTGCGGCTGGTAGAGGACAAATCGGTGGACAAAAGCAAGGCGCTTGAAGCGGCACTCTCACAGATAGAGCGGTCGTTCGGCAAGGGCTCGATCATGAAACTCGGTTCCAACGAGAACGTCGTCGAGATCGAGACGGTTTCGACGGGCTCGCTCGGCCTCGATATCGCGCTTGGCATCGGCGGGCTGCCGAAGGGCCGCATCATCGAAATCTACGGGCCGGAAAGCTCGGGTAAGACGACGCTCGCGTTGCAGACCATTGCGGAAGCGCAGAAGAAGGGCGGTATCTGCGCCTTCGTCGACGCCGAACACGCTCTTGATCCGGTCTATGCGCGCAAGCTTGGCGTCGATCTGCAGAACCTTCTGATCTCGCAGCCCGATACCGGCGAGCAGGCGCTCGAAATCACCGATACGCTGGTGCGCTCCGGCGCCGTCGACGTTCTGGTCGTCGACTCGGTCGCCGCGCTGACGCCGCGCGCCGAAATCGAAGGCGAGATGGGCGACAGTCTTCCAGGCCTCCAGGCCCGCCTGATGAGCCAGGCGCTGCGCAAGCTGACCGCCTCGATCTCGAAATCGAACTGCATGGTGATCTTCATCAACCAGATCCGCATGAAGATCGGTGTCATGTTCGGTTCGCCTGAGACAACGACGGGCGGCAATGCGTTGAAATTCTATGCCTCCGTTCGCCTCGATATCCGCCGCATCGGCGCGGTCAAGGAGCGCGAAGAGGTGATCGGCAACCAGACCCGCGTCAAGGTCGTCAAGAACAAGATGGCGCCTCCGTTCAAGCAGGTCGAGTTCGACATCATGTATGGCGAGGGCGTTTCCAAGACCGGCGAACTCGTCGATCTGGGCGTCAAGGCGGGCATCGTCGAGAAGTCGGGCGCCTGGTTCTCCTATAACAGCCAGCGTCTCGGCCAAGGCCGCGAAAACGCCAAGACCTTCCTGCGCGACAATCCGGATCTTGCCCGCGAGATCGAACTGTCGCTGCGTCAGAATGCCGGCCTGATCGCCGACCGCTTCCTGCAGAACGGCGGACCGGATGCCAATGACGGCGATGACGCGGCGGAAATGTGAGTTTTTCCGCCAGTCTCATTGAAAACCAAGCCGGCCGTATTCCTGATGAGAATGCGGCCGGTTTTGTTTGTCGGCTGGACAGTGGCTGAGGCGAACGTTAAAAGCCGATGGATTTGTATTATCTGCTTCCGGCAGCATTGAAGGGCATAGAATGAGCGGCGTGAACGATATCCGGTCGACCTTCCTCGACTATTTTAAGAAGAACGGCCATGAAATCGTTCCGTCGAGCCCGCTCGTGCCGCGCAACGACCCGACGCTGATGTTCACCAATGCCGGCATGGTGCAGTTCAAAAACGTCTTTACCGGCCTGGAAAAGCGTCCCTATTCCACGGCGACGACCTCGCAGAAATGCGTGCGTGCCGGCGGCAAGCATAACGACCTCGACAATGTCGGCTATACCGCGCGTCACCTGACCTTCTTCGAGATGCTCGGCAACTTCTCCTTTGGCGACTATTTCAAGGAGAATGCGATCGAGCTTGCCTGGAAGCTCGTCACCGAAGGTTTCGACCTGCCGAAGCATCGTCTGCTGGTGACCGTCTATTCCGAAGACGAAGAAGCAGCGGCGCTGTGGAAGAAGATCGCCGGTTTTTCCGACGACAAGATCATCCGCATCCCGACCTCCGACAATTTCTGGCAGATGGGCGATACCGGGCCTTGCGGCCCTTGCTCTGAAATCTTCATCGACCAGGGCGAGAATGTCTGGGGCGGTCCTCCCGGGTCGCCTGAGGAAGATGGCGACCGATTCCTGGAGTTCTGGAACCTCGTCTTCATGCAGTTCGAGCAGACCGAACCCGGCGTGCGCAACTCGCTGCCGCGTCCGTCGATCGATACCGGCATGGGCCTGGAGCGCATGGCCTGCATTCTTCAGGGCGTCCAGAGCGTTTTCGACACTGACCTGTTCCGTACGCTGACCGGCGCGATCGAAGATGCCGTCGGCGTCAAGGCCGCCGGTAGCGCCAGCCATCGTGTCATCGCCGATCACCTGCGCTCTTCCGCCTTCCTGATCGCCGACGGCGTGCTGCCGTCGAATGAGGGCCGCGGCTACGTGCTGCGCCGTATCATGCGCCGCGCCATGCGCCATGCGCAGCTTCTCGGCGCCAAGGAGCCGTTGATCTACAAGCTTCTGCCGACGCTGGTGCAGCAGATGGGCCGTGCCTATCCGGAGCTCGCGCGCGCCGAAGCGCTGATCTCCGAGACGCTGAAGCTCGAGGAAAACCGCTTCCGCAAGACGCTGGAACGTGGCCTGTCGCTTCTATCCGATGCGACCGCCGACCTTTCCAAGGGCGACATGCTCGATGGCGAGACGGCCTTCAAGCTCTACGACACCTACGGTTTCCCGCTCGACCTGACGCAGGATGCGTTGCGCGCTCGTGAAATCGGCGTCGATATATCAGGCTTTACCGATGCGATGCAGCGCCAGAAGGCTGAAGCCCGTTCGCATTGGGCCGGCTCCGGCGAGAAGGCAACGGAAACCGTCTGGTTCGAGCTGAAGGACAAACACGGCGCCACCGAATTCCTCGGTTACGACACGGAAGCAGCCGAAGGCGTTGTTCAGGCGATCGTCAAGGACGGTGCGGTTGCGACCGAGACCAAGGCCGGCGAGAAAGTACAGATCGTCGTCAACCAGACGCCGTTCTATGGCGAATCCGGCGGCCAGATGGGCGATACCGGCGTGATCTCCTCCGACCATGGCAAGATCGAGATATCAGACACGCAGAAGAAGGGCGAAGGCCTCTTCGTGCATTCCGGAACCGTGGTCGAAGGTGTGTTCAAGGCCGGCGACGCCGTTGTGTTGACGGTCGATCATGCCCGCCGTTCGCGCCTGCGCGCCAACCATTCGGCAACCCATCTGCTGCATGAGGCGATGCGCGAGGTACTCGGCACCCATGTGGCCCAGAAGGGGTCGCTGGTCGCGCCCGAGCGCCTGCGCTTCGACGTGTCGCATCCGAAGCCGATGTCGGCCGAAGAACTCAAGGTGGTCGAAGAGATGGCCAACGAGATCGTGCTACAGAACGCGCCTGTCACGACGCGCCTGATGAGCGTCGACGACGCCATTGCCGAAGGCGCCATGGCGCTGTTCGGCGAGAAGTACGGCGATGAAGTGCGTGTCGTGTCGATGGGCACCGGCCTTCATGGCGCAAAGAGCAACAAGCCTTACTCGGTCGAGCTTTGCGGCGGCACGCATGTGTCGGCCACCGGTCAGATTGGCCTCGTGCGCATCCTCGGCGAAAGCGCCGTCGGCGCCGGCGTTCGCCGTATCGAAGCGGTGACCGGTGAATCGGCGCGCGAATATCTCGCCGAGCAGGATGATCGCGTGAAGACGCTCGCCGCCTCGCTGAAAGTTCAGCCTTCGGAAGTTCTGTCGCGCGTCGAAGCGCTGATGGACGAGCGCCGCAAGCTCGAAAAGGAACTGGCCGACGCCAAGCGCAAACTCGCCATGGGCGGCGGGCAGGGCGGTTCAGCCGATGCCGTGCGCGAGGTCGCCGGCGTGAAATTCCTCGGCAAGGCCGTGGCCGGCGTCGATCCGAAGGACCTCAAGGGTCTTGCAGATGACGGCAAGGCCAGCATCGGCTCCGGCATCGTGACGCTGATCGGTGTATCCGAAGATGGCAAGGCGAGCGCCGTCGTCGCGGTGACGCCGGATCTCGTCGATCGTTTTAGCGCTGTCGATCTGGTGCGGGTTGCTTCTGCCGCGCTCGGCGGCAAGGGCGGTGGCGGTCGTCCCGACATGGCGCAGGCCGGCGGTCCCGACGGATCGAAAGCGGATGAGGCGATCGAGGCCGTTGCCGTGGCGCTCGCAGGCTGAACTCCGGAAATCGATTGATTTATAAAGGGCGGGACTTGTTCCCGCCCTTTGTTTGTCAGAGATATCGTTCGCTGCTCAGTCTTATCCTTGCCACGCATCGTTCCATTCCCGATGTCTTCTGCCGTGCGCTACGATTCAGGGGAGTCGGCCGATGACGCATGCTCGAGTCGCGGCTTCACGTGTGTTTCCGACCATGCCGCAAGCTCCTGCAACAATGGTTGCAGAGTTCGGCCGAACGGCGTGATCGAATATTCCACCTTGGGCGGTACTTGCGGATAGATCGTCCGGGTGACGACGCCGTCCGCTTCCAACTCTCGCAACTGCGTGGTCAGCATACGCGGCGTCAGTCCTGGAAGCAGCCTGCCCAGCTCATTGAAACGCTTGGTGCCGTCGAGGATGTGGAACAGCAATATCGCTTTCCATTTGCCGCCGATGATGTCGAGCGCGGCCTCTACGGGACAATTCCCATAAAACGTATGGCGCTGCTTGCGCATCTCTCATGTCTCCACACTATCAAATGAGACAGTATAGGCTTTATTTGTGCGTACTGGCGTAATTTTTCGATCTGCGTCATAGGCTGGCTCCCACTTTGAAAAGGAGCCTGGACGTGAACCATCATACCGTTATCGACTTGGAGAAGGCCGCGCTTGCACGCTGGTGTAATGGCGACCCATCGGGTTTTCTGGAGTTGTCGGCGCCTGATGTTACCTATTTCGATCCTTTTCTACCCGAAAGATTGGATGGGCTGGAAAAGCTCACGGCCTATTACGAGGGGATCCGAGGCAAGATCTTTGCTCCCCGCTACGAGATGATAACGCCGCGTGTTGCCGAAATCGGAAACGCTGCCGTGCTGACCTTTCGCTTCGTCTCCTATAGCGGCAGCGAAGGCGCAGAGATGCGCTGGAACTGTACCGAGGTTTATCGCCGGGAAGATGCGATATGGCGGATCGTACAGACCCATTGGTCGTTTACCGCCGAAGAGCGATAGAACGATTTTCTCACCGAATTTGAACGGCGGAGGCTCGGCTTCCGCTTTTCCTTTCGGTTTCCGCCCGGGTAAAGTCCGCAGGATTTGTCAAATCGGAATATGGTTCTCTGCAGTCGATCGATTTTGCACGAGGTTTGACATGAACGGCGAAACGGCATGGGCACTTTATGAAAGCCGTCTGAGACGGGTTTCGGCCTATATTCACGACCACCTCGACGAGGAGCTGGATATGGAGCGCCTTGCCGAGATCGCCTGCATGTCGAGCTATCACTGGCACAGGATCTACCGGGCGATCTATGGCGAGACGCTGGCGGCAACCGTCAAGCGGCTGCGGCTGCATCGCGCGGCGGGCGAGATTGTCCGTACGGAGCTTACCGTCAGCGAAATTGCGAAGCGATCAGGCTATCCCAATCTCCAATCCTTCAATCGCATCTTCAGGTCGGTCTACGGCATGCCGCCGGCCCGTTACCGGAAAGAGGGAAGCCACACAGCCTTCGAACCCTCACTTAACGGAAAGACCAAAGCCATGTTAGACGTTACAATACGTGAGATCGGACCGATGGAGCTGATCGGTGTTCCCCATACCGGTTCCTACATGCAGATCGACAAGGCCTTCGAGACCCTGTTCGGCACGCTTTACGCCCGCGGCCTCGCCAAGCCCGACATGCGGATGATCGGCGTCTATCTCGACGATCCCGACGTTGTGTCGGAGGAAAAGCTGCGCTCGATTGCCTGCGTCACCGGTGCCTCCGAAGTGCCGGCCGATGTGCCGTTCGAGCGGCGCAGGATCGACGGCGGCGATTATGCCGTGCTGCGCCACAAGGGTCCCTATGCCAATATGCCCAAGTCCTATCAGTGGCTCTTTGCCGAATGGCTGCCGAAATCCGGCCGGCAACTGAAGGACAGGGTCATGTTCGAGGAATATCTCAACAATCCGCGCGAGGTGTCGCCGACGGAGCTTCTGACGGATATTCACATGCCGCTTATCTGAGGTTATCCATAAGGGGCGCGGCGGATCTGCCGCGTCCCCGAACGATTGGGCGACTGTCCGTCCTGGAATTTTCAGGCGGCCTGCATCGTCCTGCCGGCCTCGTCGTCCAGCGCATTGGCGCGCTTATAGGCCTCACGTTCGCTGATGCGGCCGAAATAATCGACGAAGGCCTGGCGTTTTTCGATGCTGCCGAAGCCGAGGCCCCAGCCGACATGCGAGCCGACATAGACGTCGGCGGCTGTGAAGCGCTCGCCGGCGACATAGGTCGAGCCGGAAACGGCCATCTCGAGCGTGTTCATGACGTCGCCGAACCCGCCGCAGCCGGCCATGCGCAGGCGCTCCGTCGGAATTTCGAAGCCGAGCGCCCTCATCGTCACCGCCGATTCCAGCGGGCCGGCGGCAAAGAACATCCAGCGGTAATAGGCGGCGCGTTCCTCCGGTTTGGGGGCCAGCCCCTTTTCCGGGAAGGTCTCGGCGAGATAGGCGCAGATCGCCGCGCATTCGGTGACGACGGTGTCGCCGTGGCGGATCGCCGGCACCTTGCCCATTGGATTGACCGAGAGATATTCGGGCTTCTTCATGCCTTCGCCGAAGGTCAGGAGTTCGGTGCGATAGGGCTGGCCGATTTCCTCCAGCATCCAGCGCGCAATGCGGCCGCGCGACATCGGGTTCGTATAGAATACCAGTTCTTCGGTCATGAGATCCTCCCGCGTGTTGCTCTTGTTCGAGGCATTGCCGTCGCCCGGAATCAATAGCGCGGCGAGGTCCTTGTGCAACCCCCGATCTTTAAAGAGCCTTGCGGTACTGGATGAAACCCGAGCGCTCGGCGATCCTGTCGTAAAGCCGTCGCGCCGTTGCATTCGTTTCGTGCGTCATCCAATAGAGCCGGCCCGCACCATTTGCGCTTGCGAGGTCGGCGACGGCGTCGATCAGCGCGGCACCGGTGCCGAGCCCGCGCCTGTTGCTTTCGACATAGAGATCCTGAAGGTAGCAGGTCCATTGCGCCATCCAGCAGGAACGGTGAAAGATGGCATGGACGATACCGACGAGGCGGCCGTCTTCGTCGAAGGCGCCGAGCGCATGCATCGGCTCGTCGGGATCGTGGAAGCGCGCCCAGGTAAGATCGGTCGTCTCGGCGGGGATCACCACGTCGTAGAAACGCTGATAGGCCGCCCATAGGGGTTCCCAGGCAGCGCGGTCAGAAGGTTCGAGCGGGCGCACGGTCGCCGTCATCAGCTATTCTCCCAAAATGAAAACGGCGGGGAAATCCCCGCCGTTTCAATGCTATCGCGAAAGGGCTGGCTTATGCCATGGCCTTCTGCAGGTTCTGGTCGATCTTGTCGAGGAAGGCGGTGGTCGAGAGCCACGGCTGATCGGGGCCGATGAGCAGCGCCAGATCCTTGGTCATGAAGCCGGATTCGACGGTATCGACGCAGACCTTTTCGAGCGTCGAGGCGAAGCGGGCAAGCTCGGCATTGTCGTCGAGCTTGGCACGGTGTGCGAGGCCGCGGGTCCAGGCAAAGATCGAGGCGATCGAGTTCGTCGAGGTTTCCTGACCCTTCTGGTGCTGGCGGTAGTGGCGGGTAACCGTGCCGTGAGCGGCTTCGGCTTCAACCGTCTTGCCATCGGGCGTCAGCAGAACCGAGGTCATCAGGCCGAGCGAGCCGAAGCCCTGGGCAACCGTGTCGGACTGGACGTCGCCGTCATAGTTCTTGCAAGCCCAGACGTAGCCGCCCGACCACTTGAGCGCCGAGGCGACCATGTCGTCGATCAGGCGGTGTTCGTAGGTGATGCCGGCTTCCTTGAACTGATCCTTGAATTCGGTCTCGTAGACTTCTTCGAAGATGTCCTTGAAGCGGCCGTCATAGGCCTTGAGGATGGTGTTCTTGGTCGACAGGTAAACCGGCCACTTGCGCATCAGGCCGTACATCATCGAAGCGCGGGCGAATTCGCGGATCGATTCATCGAGGTTGTACATCGCCATGGCAACGCCGGCGCCCGGCGCGTTGAAGACTTCCTTCTCGATGACTGTGCCGTCTTCGCCGACGAACTTGATCGTCAGCTTGCCCTTGCCGGGGAATTTGAAGTCGGTGGCGCGGTACTGGTCGCCGAAGGCGTGACGGCCGACGACGATCGGCTGCGTCCAGCCGGGAACCAGGCGCGGCACGTTTTTGCAAATGATCGGCTCGCGGAAGATGACGCCGCCCAGAATGTTGCGGATCGTGCCGTTCGGGCTCTTCCACATTTCCTTGAGGTTGAATTCCTTGACGCGGGCTTCATCCGGCGTGATCGTCGCGCACTTGATGCCGACACCGTACTTCTTGATGGCGTTGGCGGCATCGACGGTGACCTGGTCGTTGGTGGCGTCGCGATTTTCGACGGAGAGGTCGAAATAGTCGATGTCGAGGTCGAGATACGGATGGATCAGCTTGTCCTTGATAAGCTGCCAGATGATGCGCGTCATTTCATCGCCGTCGAGATCGGCGACGGGATTGGCGACCTTGATCTTGTTCATGTATCTGCCTCGTTCGAGCTTGAATGGGGACGGAGGTCCCAGGTGGGTGACGTGGTGAGGAGCGCTATAGCATTGTGAACCGGGAACGCAAAGCTGCAACGGGTTCGAGAATGCGTTTTTGCCGGCATTGCCAAGCGCGGAAATCTGGCTAGTGTCCGCCTTGATTTGCCCGCCCGGAACATTCGACATGAAGACAATCGCCGTTGTTATCGCAAGCCTTATCGCCTTTTCAGGCGCAGCCCATGCGGCCGATGCCATCGCGCCCGTGAAGGAGATCATGGACGCGACTAGGAGCAACTGGGCCGACAACAGCGGCGACTGGACCGACATCTTCGATGCAAGCCGGCTCGCCCGTCTCTACAGCAAGGATTTCGTCGCCAAGTACCAGGCGGCCGCGCAATTTCCGGCGGTCGATGACGATGGCATATCGCCATTCGACTACGACGTCATCGTCAACGGTCAGGATGCATGCCCGCTGGAGGATCTGACGATGGCGGCGGCGCCCGCGGTCAACGGGACGGCTGAGGTGACTGTGCGCTTCAAGAAATCCGCCTGTTCGGATGCGCCCGATGCCAAGGACTACACGACCGTCCGTTTCGAGGTGATCGAAGAAGGTGGTGCACCTGTCATCGACGACATCGTCACCGAGAATATCGAAACGCAGGGCCGAGATTCACTGAAGGCGACGATGGCGCTGATTGCCAAGGGCCAGTAGGCGCGCGACATTCGATCGATACCGGAGAATCGATGCCGGGCGATTGTTCCGACCGGTTCTCCGATGGTTTGATTTCCGCTTTTGCGGCGATATCTGTCGATCCTTCCGTGGCATGAGGGCTCTTGCATTTGTTTTCCGGTTTTCAGCTTCGCGACTGGCTGCTTGCCAATGATCCGGCGCTTTCGCGTCTGCGCATGGCTTCACGGGTGACGCTGGCGATCGTCCTCTCGTTCCTGATCCTGCTTGCTATCCACGCCCTTATTCTGCCGCTGCCGACTGCGGCTTTCGGCCTCGGCATCGTGCTGTCGATCGAAGGCGGGATTGCCGTGCGCGATAAGGGAAATGCGCGCCAGCTCGTGACCCGGCTCCTCGGTTGTGTCGCAAGCCTTGCCATCGTCGCCGTCGCGGCCGGGCTCGAGGATAGCCGTTTTCTCTCCGATCTCGTCTTCCTGGTGGTGATCGCGCTTGCATCGGCGGGACGGGTGTTCGGGCCGCGCGGTTTTGCTATCGGCATGTTCGCCTTCACCTCCTATTTCATGGGCGCCTATTTCCGGCCTTCGCTGGCCGATCTGCCGGAGGTGGCGATCGGCCCCGTCGTCTCGGTGCTCGCCGGTCATCTGGTGAGGGCGGTGCTCCTGCCCGACGATTGGCGGCGCGACCTGCTGCGCTCGCTTGAAAGCGTCAGGGGAAGGATCAACCAGATCCTCTTCAAGCTCGCCGCCATCGCCGGCAGCGCCGAGGTTGGTGACGCCGACCGGCAGGAGCTGCGCCAGCTGGAGGACCGGCTGAAGGAGGTGGTGCTGATGGCGGAGACCTTCATCCCGCGCCCGCCGGCCGGCGTCTTCGACGGTGCCGCCGACCCTGCAGCCGAACTGGCGATCCGGCTCTTCGATGCCCATCTTGCCGCCGAGAGCGCCATCGTGCTGAGTTTCCAGAGCCCGCCGCCTTTTGCGCTCGTTCACGCCGTGATCGAGGCCGACAAGGCCGAGCTTGCCACCTATGAGGGGATGGCTGAATCAATCGGGGATCGGCCGCAGAGCGAGACAGTGCGGGCACTGCTCTGGCTTGGCGAGGCGCGTCAGCAACTGACGCAGGCGATCGACGAGGGGCAGGCTTCCAGCTTTTCCGGCATCGATACGATCAACGACACGGCGCAATCCCAGCCGATCGACTTTTCATTCGGCAATCCGCTGCTGCGCTCGGCGCTGCAGATCACGCTCGCCTCGGCAATCGCCATGGGCTTCGGTCTGCTCTTGTCGCGCGAACGCTGGTTCTGGGCCGTGCTCGCTTCTTTCCTCGTCTTCACCAACACCAATTCGCGCGGCGATACGGCGATGAAGGCGCTGTCGCGCTCGCTCGGCACCGTGTTCGGCATCGCCTTTGGTCTTGGGCTGGCGACGCTGATTTCGGGCGAACAGGCGATTGCCATTCCGGTCGCCGTCGTCTGCATCTTCCTCGCCTTTTATTTCCTGCAGATCTCTTACGCGACGATGACCTTCTTCATTTCTATCGTGCTCTGCCTGGTCTACGGCATGACCGGCGTGCTGACACTCGATCTGTTGAAGCTGCGTATCGGCGAGACCGTGATCGGCGCTATAGCCGGTACGGCGGTTGCCTTCATCGTCTTTCCCACCCGCACGCGCGGCGCGCTCGATGCCGCACTTGCGCGCTGGTTCCAGGCGCTGCGCGATCTGCTTGGCGCGCTCGGCGAGGGCAAGAGCAGTTTCGAGCTGATCGCGCTGTCTCAGAAGATCGACGCCTGTTACCGCGATGTGACGGTGGCGGCGCGGCCACTCGGCTCCTCCTGGTCGGTCGTGACGCGGCCCGGCCAGATTCGCCAGACGCTGGCGATTTTTCTGTCCTGCACCTATTGGGCGCGTATTTTGGCGAAGAGTTACGACATGCCTGTTGCCGACGACAATCTGCACAGGCTGATCGCGGCGGATCTCGCGCTGATCGACAATGCTGCGCCGCGCGGCTCGGCCTGTTTCCTGATCGAGCGCAAGACATCCCGGACAACGGGACGACACCTGCCGCTGTCGCGGGAGGGCGCCAGATTGGGGCTCGAAATGATCGGTTCGGCGCTGGAAAGGCTCTATCCGCAGGCCGATGTCTTGCCGTTTGCAGTGGGCGAGGCTATTGCGCGCTCGAAACAGGGATAGGACCATGGCAGGCACGAACAGCGAACGTCAACTTCTGGCAGAGGGGCCGGCCATCATTCTGGTCGAGCCGCAGATGGGCGAGAATATCGGCATGGTGGCGCGCGCCATGGCGAATTTCGGCCTTGCCGAACTGCGCCTTGTCAATCCGCGCGACGGCTGGCCGAATGAAAAGGCCCTTGCGACGGCATCCAAGGCCGATCATGTGATCGAGGCGACGAAGGTCTACGACACGCTGGAGCAGGCGGTCGCCGACCTCAACTTCGTTTATGCGACGACGGCGCGTGAGCGCGACGGTTATAAGCCGGTGCGCTCCCCGGTCATCGCCGCCGAGACGCTCAGGGCAAAATTCCGGGCGGGCGAGGGCACCGGCATTCTTTTCGGGCGCGAGCGCTGGGGGCTGACGAACGAGGAAGTGGCGCTTGCCGACGAGATTGTCACCTTTCCGGTCAATCCGGCCTTTGCTTCGCTGAACATCGCCCAGGCCGTGCTGCTGATGTCCTATGAATGGATGAAATCGGGCATGGACGATGTCGGCGCCGTGCCTTTCCAGGCGATGGGGCAGACGCCCTCGACCAAGGAACAGCTCTTCGGCCTGTTCGATCAGCTGGAAGAGGCGCTCGATGCGCGCGGATATTTCCATCCTGCCGGGAAAAAGCCGAAAATGATCGACAATCTGCGTGCCGTTCTATCCCGCCGGGCTTTCACGGAGCAGGAAATCAGCGTGTTGCGCGGCGTCATCTCTTCCCTCGACCGCTTCTCGCGCAAGAGCCCGCGCGGCGGCAGGTTCCCGACACCGGCCAAGGAAACACCGCCAGATGACAGCACCGACGCGTGAGCTGAAACCCGTCCTCCTCTTCGATTCCGGCATCGGCGGCCTGACCGTGCTGCGTGAGGCGCGCGTGCTGATGCCGGAACGGGGCTTCATCTATGTCGCCGACGATGCCGGCTTTCCCTATGGCGGCTGGGAGGAAGAGGCGCTCAAGGAGCGGGTGATCGGGCTCTTCGGCAAGCTGCTGACGGAGCATGATCCCGAAGTCTGCATCATCGCCTGCAACACCGCCTTCACGCTCGTCGGCGCCGACCTGCGCGCCGCCTTTCCCCAGATGACTTTCGTCGGCACCGTGCCGGCGATCAAACCGGCGGCGGAGCGCACGCGCTCGGGGCTGGTTTCGGTGCTCGCCACCCCCGGCACGGTAAAGCGGGCCTATACGCGCGACCTCATCCAGTCCTTCGCGCAGCAATGCCATGTCCGCCTTGTTGGTTCGGAGAACCTTGCGCGCATGGCCGAGGCCTATATTCGCGGCGATGCCGTCTCCGATGAGGCCGTGCGCACTGAGATCGACCAATGTTTCGTCGACAAGGACGGTCGGAAAACCGATATCGTCGTCCTGGCCTGCACGCATTATCCTTTCATGGCCAATCTTTTCCGCCGGCTTGCGCCTTGGCCGGTCGACTGGCTGGATCCCGCCGAAGCGATTGCGCGGCGCGCCCGCACACTGGTGCCGCTGGTCGCCGATGCCGTCCATCCGGATAATTTCGACTTTGCGGTCTTCACCTCCGGCAAGCAGGATTTCGCCACGCGGCGGCTGATGCAGGGTTTCGGCCTGAAGGCATGAGCGGAATTGTCCTGTGGGTTGGCGAAATCCGGCCCTGAAAATCAGCAGATTCTTTGATAGACGGGGCGTTGCCGTTTCGGAAGAATGGCGCTTCGTTCATGTGAGTCTCTTGGCCGCGAGGATCAGCATTGCAGGTTGGCATCGATATGGGATTGGCGTCCGGCAGCCCGGCGACGCTCGATATCGAGGAGCTGCTGGCGACCCGTTTGCTCGTCCAGGGTAATTCCGGATCGGGCAAGTCGCATCTTTTGCGCCGTCTGCTCGAGCAGTCCGCGCAATGGGTGCAGCAGGTCATCATCGATCCCGAGGGTGATTTCGTCACTCTCAGCGACAGGTTCGGCCATATCGTCGTCGACGGCGAGCGCACCGAGGCGGAATTGGCGGGCATTGCCAACCGCATCCGTCAGCATCGCGTCTCCTGCGTTCTGACGCTAGAAGGCCTCGATATCGAGCAACAGATGCGTGCGGCCGCCGCTTTCCTCAATGGCATGTTCGATGCCGATCGCGAATATTGGTATCCGGTTCTCGTCGTCGTCGACGAGGCGCAGATGTTTGCACCGTCGGTCGGCGGCGACGTCTCGGAAGATGCGCGCAAGATGTCGCTGGGCGCGATGACCAACCTGATGTGCCGCGGCCGCAAGCGCGGGCTAGCCGGGGTGATCGCGACGCAGCGGCTCGCCAAACTCGCCAAGAATGTCGCGGCCGAGGCCTCTAACTTCCTGATGGGGCGCACCTTTCTCGATATCGACATGGCGCGCGCCGCCGACCTGCTCGGCATGGATCGGCGCCAGGCCGAGATGTTCCGGGATCTGAAGCGCGGCAATTTCGTTGCCCTCGGCCCTGCGCTGTCGCGCCGGCCGCTGCCGATCCAGATCGGCGCGGTGGAAACCTCGGCGCGCTCTTCCAGCCCGAAGCTGATGCCGCTGCCGGATGCGCCACAGGATGTCGAGGACCTGATCTTCACGCCCGATCCGGAGGAATTCCAGCGTCCGCTCGTGCGCCGCGCGCCGCCGGCCCCACGGCCGACCACCGATATACTGGCTGAACTTTCGCGCTCGACGCCGGCGGCGTCACCTGCGCCCGTCGAGGCGAGGGCAAGCCAGGCGGAAGTCTCTGCCGAGGAGCGCGAGGAGCGCCTGGCCGGCGTGCTGGCCGAAATACTCGACGATCCCACCTCCGCCTTCCGTACCGATTCGGTGCTCTACCAGGATTTTCTCGTGCGGTTGCGTATGCGCCGCGTGCCGGGACCGCCGATTGCGCTGCCGGATTTCCGCCGGCGTGTGGCGATCTCCCGCTCCGGCGTCGATGCCGAGACAGCCGCGACCGACGAGTGGGCGACGGCGCTGTCGCTGTCGTCGGGTGTCACCGACGACCTGCAGGGCGTCTTCCTGATGCTCGCCAAAGCCGCAGCCTGCGGCGAACCCTGCCCGTCGGATGCCCGTATTGCCCGCGCCTACGGCACCCATTCCGCACGCCGTGCGCGGCGCCTGCTCGGCTATTTCGAAGAGCAGGGGATCGTCGTCGTGCACACGGATTTCTCTGGCAAGCGCATCGTGGCTTTTCCCGACATGAACTGCCAGACCGCACCGGGCGACGCGAACGCGCCCGATACAGGCGATCAGCCGCTGGCGGCGGAATAGTGGCGCTTTCGGGCTTAGGCGCAGTTGACATTTTCATGACGGGCCTCTAAAGACCGCGCCAAGCACCGGGCAGCAATGTCCGGTGTTTCATTTGACATGTCCCGTGGATGGTTCCAGTTCGCGTAACCGGAATATCCTGTCAGATCTCGGAAGAGATCAGAGGAGGGCGTGTTTCCTTCGTGCGGTTTGGTAACAAACCGTCGTAAACCTTTGAAAGGAAATGCGATGAGCAAGCGCGAATCGTCCAAGTACAAAATTGACCGCCGTATGGGCGAAAACATCTGGGGCCGTCCGAAGTCCCCGGTGAACCGCCGCGAATACGGCCCGGGCCAGCACGGCCAGCGCCGCAAGGGCAAGCTTTCGGACTTCGGCGTGCAGCTGCGCGCCAAGCAGAAGCTCAAGGGCTACTACGGTGACCTGCGCGAAAAGCAGTTCCGCGCGATCTTCGCTGAAGCCGACCGCCGCAAGGGCGACACCTCGGAAAATCTGATCGGCCTGCTGGAATCGCGCCTAGACGCGATCGTCTATCGCGCCAAGTTCGTTCCGACGGTCTTTGCTGCCCGTCAGTTCGTCAACCATGGCCACGTCACCGTCAACGGCGTTCGCGTCAACATCGGTTCTTACCGCTGCAAGGCCGGCGACGTCATCGAAGTTCGCGAGAAGTCGAAGCAGCTGGTGACGGTTCTGGAAGCCGTCAGCCTCGCCGAGCGCGACGTTCCCGACTATATCGAAGTCGATCACAACAAGATGGTCGCTACCTTCGGCCGCGTTCCGACGCTCAGCGACGTTCCGTTCCCGGTCGTCATGGAACCGCATCTGGTCGTCGAATTCTATTCGCGTTAATAAGCACCAGGCGTTTTCGCTTATGGAAAAGCCGCTCTTTCGGGCGGCTTTTTTGTTATTCGGAGAGAAGCGATGGCGGATTTGCAGGCGACCCTCGACAGCATCTACACCGATATTCTGCCGCGGGTCGGCGAGGGTAAGGTCGCCGATTATATTCCTGAGCTGGCCAAGGTCGATCCACGGCAGTTCGGCATGGCGATCGTTACCGTTGACGGCAAGGTCTACCGTGTCGGCGATGCCGACATCGCCTTCTCGATCCAGAGCATCTCCAAGGTCTTCATGTTGACGCTGGCGCTCGGCAAGGTCGGCGAAGGCCTGTGGAAGCGCGTCGGGCGTGAACCGTCCGGATCGGCCTTCAACTCGATCGTCCAGCTCGAGCATGAAAGCGGGATCCCGCGCAATCCATTCATCAATGCCGGCGCGATTGCCGTCAGCGACGTCGTCCTGGCCGGCCATGCGCCGCGTGAGGCGATCGGCGAATTTCTGCGCTTCGTGCGGTATCTCGCCGACGACGAATCGATCACCATCGACGACAAGGTGGCGCGCTCGGAAACCCAGACCGGCTATCGCAATGGCGCGCTCGCCAATTTTATGCGCGCCTATCGCAATCTCGACCATCCCGTCGACCATGTGCTCGGCGTCTATTTCCATCAATGCGCGCTCGCGATGAGCTGCGAGCAGCTCGCCCGCGCCGGGCTGTTTCTGGCGGCGCGCGGCAGCAATCCGATGACCGGCCATTCGGTGGTGTCGCCGAAGCGGGCGCGGCGCATCAATGCGCTGATGCTGACCTGCGGCCATTACGACGGCTCGGGTGATTTCGCCTATCATGTCGGCCTTCCCGGCAAGAGCGGCGTCGGCGGCGGTATCTTCGCCGTTGCGCCCGGCATTGCCTCGATCGCGGTGTGGTCGCCGGGTCTCAATAAGGTCGGCAATTCGCAGCTCGGCGCCGTGGCGCTGGAAATGCTGGCGGCGCGCACCGGCTGGTCTGTTTTCGGCGATTGAGGCTGTGTCGGCGAAGGGTTTCTGATAAGGCAAGCATGAATCTTCGATAGGACGGAGCCATGAATATCGCAGCCAATATCGCGGATGACCTGGAAAGCGGCGAAGCCGACAGCGGCATCGGCCATGCGCTGTTTGCCGATGCACCGCGCTCTGTCTCCTTCAACAAGCTGCGCAAGCGGCTGCTGCGGCAGGTGCGCCAGGCCTTCGACGATTTCGACATGCTGAAGGGGCAGAAGCGTTGGCTGGTCGGCCTTTCCGGAGGCAAGGATTCCTATGGGCTGCTGGCGCTACTGCTCGATCTGCAATGGCGCGGCCTGCTGCCGGTCGAGCTCGTTGCCTGCAATCTCGACCAGGGCCAGCCGAACTTTCCCAAGCACGTGCTGCCGGACTATCTGACCAAAATCGGCGTGCGGCACCGGATCGAATATCGCGACACCTATTCGATCGTGAAGGAGAAGGTGCCGGAGGGGGCGACCTATTGCTCGCTCTGTTCGCGGCTGCGGCGCGGCAATCTCTACCGCGTCGCGCGGGAGGAGGGCTGCGATGCGCTGGTGCTCGGCCATCATCGCGAGGATATTCTCGAAACCTTCTTCATGAATTTCTTTCACGGCGGGCGGCTTGCCTCCATGCCGGCGAAACTTCTGAACGACGAGGGCGACCTGATGGTGCTTCGGCCGCTCGCTTATGCCGCCGAGGACGACCTCGCGAAATTCGCCGCCGCCATGCAGTTTCCGATCATCCCCTGCGATCTCTGCGGCTCGCAGGATGGGCTGCAGCGTAATGCGATGAAGGACATGCTTGCGGATATCGAGCGGCGCATGCCGGGACGCAAGGACACGATGCTGCGCGCGCTTTCGCATGTGAACCCGTCGCATCTGCTCGATCCTAAACTCTTCGACTTTTCCACCCTTGGTGTCACAGATCCGTCATGAATGGCCGGCTAAGCAGGCTGGCTATTTGGATCAAGGACAGGAATTCGCATGACGATTTCAGATCAGGATATTCTCTTTCTCGGCGATTGCGTCAGGGAAGCGGCGCAGGCCGAGATCATGCCGCGTTTTCGCAATCTCGGTGCTGCCGATGTTTCGGAAAAGACCTCGGCGATCGATGTTGTGACGCAGGCGGATCTGCTCGCCGAGCACAGGATCACCGCTGCGCTGAAAGAGCGCTTTCCCTCGGCACTCGTCGTCGGCGAGGAGGCTTATGAGGCCGACCGGTCCGTCGTCCCGGCCCTTGCCGATGCCGAGCTTGCCTTCGTGATCGATCCTGTCGATGGCACATTCAATTTTGCTGCCGGGCTTCCCGTCTTCGGGACGATGCTGGCGGTAACCGTCAAGGGCGAGACGGTCGCCGGCATCATTCACGATCCCGTTCTCGGCGATACGGTGACGGCGATCAAAGGGGCGGGCGCCTTCCTGACGCGGCAGGACGGGCAATCCAGCAGACTGAGGGTGGCGGAACCCGTCGCCTTGAACCAGATGGTCGGCGGCATCTCATGGGGCCACATGGACGACCCGGACCGCTCACGCATCTCGGCCAATATGGCAAAGATCAGGATGACCTTTGCCTTCAACTGCTCGGCCTATGAATATTGGCTGGCCGCCTCCGGCAAGCTGCATTTCATCGGCCATGCAAAGCTGATGCCCTGGGATCACCTGGCCGGCGTGCTCGCACATCAGGAGGCCGGCGGCCATACGGCGAAATTCGACGGTACGCCCTATCGTCCCGGCGAGACGACAGGCGGCATCATCTCCGCCCCCGACAGGGAAAGCTGGCAGATGATCCGGCGTGAGATCGTCGGCATTTGATTTGAGACCCTTGACCCAGAGGCCGAGCCGAAGGATTTGACATGACTGCGACTGTCGACGTGACCGTTCTTGCCGATCTCTTGCGCCGTGCGGCGAAGGCGGAGATCCTGCCGCGCTTCCGCCGGCTTGGCGAAGATGACGTACGCGCCAAGAGCGAGGCAACCGATCTCGTCACAGAGGCCGACGAACGGGCCGAACGGATGATCAAGGCGGAAGCAGAGCGGCTCTGGCCGGACGCGCTGTTCCTCGGCGAAGAATCGGTTGCGGCCGAACCTGATTTGCTCGGCAGGCTCGCAGATGCCGATCTTGCCATCGTCGTCGATCCGGTCGACGGCACGTTCAACTTCGCCGCCGGCATCCCTGCCTTCGGCGTCATGGCCTCGGTCATATCAGGCGGCGAAACCATTGCCGGCATCATCTACGATCCGATGGGCGACGACTGGGTGATGGCGGAGAAAGGCAGCGGCGCCTGGCTGCGGCGGCCGGACGGCGAGGCGCGGCGGCTGCAATCGGCCGAGCCTGTCGCGCTCGGCCAGATGGTCGGCATGGCCTCCACCGGCTATCTGCGGCAGGAAAAGCGGGCGGAGATTCTCGGAAATCTCGCTAAGGTGCGCTTTCTCACCAACTACCGCTGTGCGGCGCATGAATACCGCACTTTCGCCGGCGGGCATGTGCATTATCTGATGTATAACAAAATGATGCCCTGGGATCACCTCGCGGGCGCGTTGATCTCGCAGGAGGCCGGCGGTTATGCTGCCCGTTTCGACGGCTCGCCCTATCTGCCGCGCCATCTCGAAGGCGGGCTGCTGGTGGCTCCCGACAAGGCTTCCTGGGACCTGCTGCGGCGTGAGGTCTTCACGGTTTGAATAGATAAACCCGGCCGCAGAACGCTGATTTTGCGGCCGTGTCCGATGACGGGGAATGCCGGTTTCATCCGGACAGTCATCGGGGGGCGTGCCCTTTACGCGTAAAGCTTCTCCATGAGGAAGTTTTCCAAGCTTTGACCGCGTTTCTCGACGGTTTGCCTTGATATCAAGCGGAAACCCCTACGCTCGAAAAATGGCCGGGCGGTTCGGCTGGCCTCTGTATAAATTCTCGTGAATCCCCGCCTCAGAGCTTCCGCCTCGACTGTGTTCAAGAGCCGGCTTGCGATACCGAGGCCCTGAAGTTGAGGATGGACGAACATCATGTCCACACAGCCCTCAGCGGTCAGATCGGAAAACCCCACCGGCTCTCCGTCGATTTCCGCAATCCAGGCGGGCCTGCTGATGCGGCGCTCCGCCCATAGGCCGTGATCTTCCACCTTTGCCCAAGCCTCTATCTGAGGCGGCGAATAGTCTTTGGACGAGACTTCCCGGATGGCACGCAGAAAGATGTCAATCGTCGCGCCCGCGTCAGCTGGTGTGTACGGCCTGATCAAAATTCGGTCGTCCATCCCGGATGCCTTTGCTCCTCGGTTCCACAACAGTTTGGCACCGGCCGAATCTCCGCGGCCGGCCGGCTCGCTTCAGAAGTGGCCTGCACCCGGATCGAGTTGCGGGCTGTCGCCTGGATGCGTGAAGAGCTTGCCGTTTTCTGCCCAAAGCGTGGCGGCGATGGTCAGCAGGCCGAAAATCGCAAAACCGCCGAAGAGCGGCTGGATCGTGCCGTTGAACATCTGGCCGACCAGCCCGCCAAGGATGGTGCCGAAGGTCGTCGAGACGAAGCCGGTGATGGCGGTCGCCGTGCCGGCGAGATTGCCCATCGGCTCGAGGCTGATGGCGGTGAAATTCGTGGCGATCAGGGCAAACATCATCAGCACGACGGTGAAGATGCCGTAGGCGACGGCGAAATCCGGCTTGCCGGCCAGCGAAATGACAAAGCCGACAGCCGACAGCGCGGTGAAGATCAGCAGCGCGGCATGCGAGATGCGGCGCATGCCGAATTTGCGGACGAAGAAGCCGTTGGCGAAGTTGGCGACAGCGATGCCGCCGGCGGTGGCGGCAAAGGCGATCGGCAGCCAGTCGCCAAGGCCGTAGACTTCGCCGAAGACCTGCTGCACGGAGATCACATAGCCGCTGATGACGCCGGTGAACATGGTGAGGCCGATCATGTAGCCGCAGGTAATGCGGTTGGTGAGCACGGTCTTGAAACCGTCCATGACGGAGCCGACCGACAGCGGCAGCCGCTCTTCCTGCGGCAGCGATTCCTTCAGCCGCAGGAGTGCCCAGACGAACAGGATGGTGGCGATGACGCCGAGCAGGATGAAGATCCAGTGCCAGTTGGCGTAGAGGATGATCAACTGGCCGACGGAGGGAGCAACGATCGGCACGATCATGAAGACGATCATGACATAGGACATGACGCGGGCCATTTCGCGACCGCCGAAGCAGTCGCGTACAACAGCCATGGTGGTGATCCGCACGGCCGCGCCGCCGACGCCTTGAATGAAGCGCATGACGAGCAGCATTTCGAAGCTGCCGGTTGCTGCGGCGGCAAACATGCCGACTACGTAGCAGACGAGGCCGCCAAGCAGAATGTTGCGGCGGCCGAACGTATCCGAAAGGCTGCCGAAGAAGATCTGCGAGATGCCGAAGCCCAGCAGGAACACGCCGATGATGAGCTGCGCGTCGTTGGTATTGGTGACGCCGAGCGAATGGCCGATATTGGGCAATGCCGGCAGCATGCTGTCGATTGCCATGGCGACGCTGGCGGTCATGATGGCGATGGTGACGACGAATTCGCCAAAGCCCATGCCGATGCGGCGGGAGCCCTGGTTTTCCTGGTGCGGTTTATGCGGCGGCGTCATGTGTTGAAATCCCGGATGCGGAGGAGGTGGCCGTTCAGAGGTGGGCCGTTCAGACGGCCGGATTCTGCTGTTGGAAGAGGCGGCCCTTCTCGGCGATCAGTACGAAGACGAGCCCGATGATCGACACGGTGAAATAGCCGGCGACCATCGGCAGCGCGGTGCCGTCGAAGGCCTGGCCGATGCCGGCGCCGATGAGGGCGCCGCCGACCGTGCTCATGAAACCGAGAACGGAGGAGGCGGTGCCGGCGACATGGCCGAGCGGCTCCATGGCGAGCGAGTTGAAGTTCGAGCCGATCCAGCCGAACTGGAACATGGCAAGGCCGAAGAAGGAGATGAAGAGGGCGAAAGGCATCGGCCCGGAACTCACCATCTGGACGATCAGCCAGATGGTGTTGATGGCGATGAAGCCGAGGAGCGAGCCGTGCGACAGGCGGCGCATGCCGAGCTTGCCGACAAAACGCGAATTGAAGAAGGACGACAGCGACATGAAGATCGCCACGCCGGCGAAGGCGAAGGGGAAATAGACGCCGAGATCATAAATGCCGACATAGACCTGCTGGGCGGAATTGATGAAGCCGAACAGGGCGCCGAAGATGAAAGTGCTGGCGATGGTGTAGCAGAGGGCGATGCGATTGGTCAGGACCAGCTTGAAGGCGCCGAAGATCGAGCGGGCGGTAAAGGGGCGGACATTGGCGGGATGCAGGGTTTCCGGCAGGCGAAGGTAGGCCCAGACGGCGATAGCCGTCGCCATGGCGGCAATGAAGAGGAAGATCAGGTGCCAGTTGCCGAAGGCCATGACGATCTGGCCGGTGCCGGGGGCGATGACCGGGACGATCATGAAGACCATCATGATCAGCGACATGACCTCGGCCATCTGCCGGCCGCCATAGATATCGCGAACGATGGAGACGGTGATGACGCGGGTTGCCGCCGAGCCGATGCCCTGGATGAAGCGCAGCACCAGAAGGCCGGCGAAGGAGGGGACGAAGACGATGCTGACGGCGGAAGCGATATAGACGACGAGCCCGATCAGAAGCGGCGTGCGGCGACCGAAGCGATCGGAGAGCGGGCCATAGAACAGCTGGGCGCAGCCGAAACCGAGCAGATAGGTGGAGACGACGAATTGACGATGATTTTCGCTCTCGACGCCGAGGCTCGCGCCGATCTGCTGCAGGGCCGGAAGCATGATATCGATCGCCAGCGAGTTGACGGCCATCAGGAAGGCAGCGAGCGCGATGAATTCTCGTTTGCCCATGGGCAGGCGGCCCGCGGACACGGCTTGTGATGAATCTGTCACAATGAAATTCCCATAAACAGGCTAAGGCGCTGCTGGCCGCAGCGCCTCGGACGCAAGATTACAGAATTGGAAACCGGGCGGACGCGCCCGGTGACCGATCAGGCGGCGCCGCGCACGGTGACGCCGTTTTCCTGGAGATGCTGCTGCAGTTCACCGGCCTGGAACATTTCCCGGACGATGTCACAGCCGCCGACAAATTCGCCCTTGATGTAAAGCTGCGGAATCGTCGGCCAGTTGGAGTAATCCTTGATGCCCTGGCGGATTTCCGAATCGGCGAGCACATTGATGCCCTTGTAGTCGACACCGATGTAATCGAGAATCTGTACGACCTGCCCGGAGAAACCGCACTGCGGAAACTGCGGCGTGCCCTTCATGAAGAGGACGACGTCGTTGCTCTTGATTTCGTTGTCGATGAATTCGTGAATGCCGCTCATGGGACCTGATCCTTTCAACAGGCGGGTTAAAGGCCCGCCGTTTCAATCGTTGCCTTTAGATAGCATGCGGTGGCAGGAATTCCAGCCGCCCGAACCAAAAAAAGACCAATCTGGTCAGACCACTCCGGCATTGTTGCCGTCGCGTTACGGTTGGCGGGGAGAATCTGAAATCCAAGAGTTGAAAACCTGCGTCATCACGTCGGCTTACGGCCGCCGACGCCCTGCCTATGCGCAGGGGTTCAGCTGCGGCGCTGGCGGCTGCGGCCGGCGGCGGTGCGGCGCTTGCTGACCTGCTTGCGGGCGGGCTTGCGTGTCGCAGCAGTCGTCTTGCGGGTGGTCGGGGCTGGCTTGCGTGCTGCAGCCGTTGTCGATGCGCTGCGTGTTTTCCGCCTCTTGCGCTTCGTGGTGGCGCGGCCGCTGGTTTTCTTGAGGATTTCCTTCAGCACGGTGTCGACGACGCCTGATATCAATTCTTTGACAAGATCGGCCACAAAAACCCTCCGTTCGTGGTGGAAACGACATGGGCACTATTGAATTCCGGAAGGGTTCGGTTAGCAAGACGGCTTCGAGACCATAGCTGCTTTTTCGCCGATTTCGGCGGCGCGGCTGCCGGATCGCATGCAACATGCCGGCCATTTGGCCGGCCGGAAGGTGGAATGAAACTGATCGAGAAGCGGGTCGTCCTGCATTTTCCGGGCTTCGAGCCGCTTGACGGCGTTGCCCACAGGGCGCGCTACGAACGCTCTGCCAGGCAGAGTGCCGCCGTCTGGGGCTATGCGGTTGAGACGGGGGCACCCGACGCAGAAAGCGATCCCCTCAGTTTCGAGGTGACGACGGATAGCGGGGCAGGGACCGGTTCCCCCGGCTGGCAGACGAAGAGCCGGATCCACATGGTCGATCACGATAGGCTCGTAAGCAGTCTGCGCAGCGGCAATACGTTGAGCCAGATCGTTGCGGGTTTTCGAACCTGCGCCCAGATCATGCTGGAAGGCGGCATGGCGGGATATTTTCGCCATGCCTGGCGCTTCGGCCTGTTCTTCCTCTTTCCGTTCCTGCTGACAGCGCTGGCGATCGCGCTGACGGCGCAGATCGCCATCATGCCCTATAGTCTCGGTTTTTCTCCCTGGCACATGCTCTGGAGTGGGCCGCTTGCGCTCTGCTTCTTCATCTTTGCCTTTCTGCCGTTTTCCGAACGCTTTCATACGCTGCATCTTTTTGCCGATTGGAAAATGGCGGTGGCGCTGGGCCGCATGGACCGGGCCGATTTCAACGGCTGGCTGGAAGACCGCGCCACCGCCGTGCGCAAGGCGCTTGACGAAGAGGCGGACGAATATGTGATCTCCTCGCACAGCATGGGATCGAGCGTTGCCGCCCATGTCATCGGCATATTGCTGGAAAGGGAGCCGGAAATCTTCAACGGCAAGCGCGTGGTGTTTGCCACCCTCGGCAGCGCCATCCTGCAATGCGCGCTGCTGTCATCGGCAACGCTGCTGCGCGCCCGTGTCGGGCTGATTGCCCGCTGTCCGGAGATTTCCTGGCTCGACGTGCAGTGCCTGACGGATTCGATCAATTTCTACAAGGTGCCGGTCGTCGCGGTTTCCGGCCACGCGGATGCACCTGAGGCAAAGATGATCCTGATCCGCGTCAAGCAGATGCTGACCCGTGAGCACTACCGCAAAATCCGCAAGGACCAGCTGCGCGTCCACCGGCAATATGTGCTGGGGCCCGATATGAAGGGGTCGTTCGATTTCACGCTGATGACAGCGGGCCCGATGCCGGCCTCGGTGTTTGCCGATGCGGAGCAGGAGAAGTTGCCGGCTTGAGGGCTGGGTCCCGCCATCATTCGAGATCCTTTTCACCATCGCTGGCCAAGTCACGGTCTGCCGCAGCAGTTCCGTTCAGGCGACGTACGAAATCTGCAAAGAAGGCCGAGGCATGAATGGATCTTCGCTGCACGGCGATCGTCTGGGGAATTTCGGAGAACGCTCCCTCCACCAGCCGGAAGCCGGAAGTTCGCTCCGAAGTCTGAACGAGGAATTCCGTCAATCCAGCAGCCGCGTCGCACTGCGAGCTGACAAGGAGATGGACGGCAGCCGCCGGGCTGTCGGTGTGCGAGACAGTGGCTTGTTCAAGGATACGTTCGAGCTGCTTCGTATAGGCGGCACTTCTTGCGGAGGCGATCTTCACGCCTTCGATGTCGACATCAGCGACCGTCCGGAACGCCGAAGCCTCGGGCACCAGGTAGGTCGCTTTGACGGACATGTAGGCGGGCGAGAAGGAAAACAGGGCGGCTCTCGATGGGTCCGAGGCAATGAAAGCAATATCCCACTCGCCGCGATCCGCAGCGGCGAGGATGTCGGCGGCCGAGCCGTACTGGATCAGCGACAGGCCGCAATCCAGTTGCTCGGCAATTTGGCGACCGATCCGAGCGTTCGGACCGACCAAGGCGCCGGCCTGATCGTCCCATCGGGCCAGCGCTGCATTCGACATGTTGACGGCTGCCCGGATTACGCCCGCCGGCGCTATCTCGGACAGAACTTTCTCTCGCGTCGACATCGGTGCGAACTCCTAAGATGCAAACCGGGCTGCGAGGGCCTCCGATCCTCGTGCAAGGAGGGCGACGTCTACGCCAACGGCGGTGAACAACGTCCCGAGCGAAATGCAGCGGGCTGCGAACGTCTCGTCCGGAGTGAGAATGCCTGCCGGCTTTCCAAGGATTTTCAGGCGCCCGATCGCATCTTCGATCGCCGCGACCACCTCGGGATGCCCCGGTTGGCCGGGATGACCGAAGCTGGCCGCCAGATCGGCGGGGCCGATGAATATGCCGTCGACGCCCTCGACCGCGGCGATGGCCTCCAGCCGAGCGAGTGCCTCGCGGGTCTCGATCTGCAGAAGCAGGCAGATCTCTTGTTCAGCATTCCGCGCGTAGTTCGGCACACGCCCGAAGCGGGTGGCGCGCGTCAAGGCGGAGACGCCGCGAATCCCGCGCGGCGGATACCGGATAGCGGCGACCGCTGCCTTGGCTTCCTCTTCGTTCTGTACATAGGGAATGAGGAGCGTCTGGACGCCGATGTCCAGAAAGCGCTTGATCAGTACGGCATCGTTGCAGGCCGGACGTACGACGGGGGACACGTCGTAAGGCGCGACCGCCTGCAATTGCGGCAGGACGGTGAGGACGTCACTAGGAGAGTGCTCGGTATCGAACAGCACCCAATCGAAGCCCGACGGCGCAACGATTTCCGCCGCGTAGCTTCCGGGAAGGCCGCACCAGAGACCGATCTGGCTTTGACCGGCTCTCAGTTTCCGTTTGAAGTGATTGACGGGAAGTTCCATCGGCGCCTCACACGAACGAGACGCCGATGGAGCCGACCGGACCATAGTCGGCTTGGATGACATCGCCCTTGACGATGTCCACAGGGCGGGTGAATGAGCCGGCAAGCACGATCTGGCCCTTCTTCAAGCCGCCTCCGACGGCATGGAGCTTGTTCACGAGCCAGGCGATCCCTGCGGCCGGATGCCCCATGATGGCTGCGGAAACACCCGATTCTTCGATGATGCCGTTTTTCGAAAGCGTCGCGCCGACCCAGCGGATGTCAATATCCATGGGCCGGATGATGCGGCCGCCCACGACGATCGCTCCAAAGGCGGCGTTGTCGGCGATCGTATCGGTGATCGCTCTGGGTACTTCGGTTCGGTAATCGATGATCTCAAGCGCAGGAACGACAAACTCCGTCGCGCGCATGACATCATAGATCCGAGTGCTCGGCCCCGCGAGATCCTCACCCATTACGAAGGCGAGCTCGACTTCGAGGCGAGGCTTGATGAAGAGCGCCGCGCTGATTTGCGCTCCGTCGTTATAGAGGGCGTCGTCGAGAATGACGCCGTAGTCGGGCTCCGTCATTTTCGATGCCATCTGCATCGCCCGCGATGTCAGTCCGATTTTATGCCCCGCGATCCGCGCGCCCTTTGCAATCCGCGCCTGCGCCCAGAGCGCTTGGATCTGATAGGCGTCTTCAATTTCCAAATTCGGATATGTCCTGCTCGGCTGGACGATGGGCCTGCGTTCGGTTTCTGCCTTCAGCAATGCGTCGGCTGCCGTTTGGCGTTCCTTCTCGGTAATCATGATTTGGCTCTGCTGGTTTTGTTACTTGATCGGGGGACGCGGCAGGATGGCCTCGCCCGGCTCCATGACGTAGGTGTAGTCGAGTGAAAACCACGGGCCAGTGACGTCCGTGTCGGACGGGTGCGGCTCGTCATGACGGACAAAGTCGCCTGTCAAAGCCGCGGTGACGCCGAATTGCACATCGGATTCGATGTTCGGATCACTTGGGTCGAAGACCTGGGAGATGAGGGTTTTGTATCCCTGTTTGAAGATCAGCGCGTGCAGATGAGCGGGTCGGTAGGGATGGCGGCCTTGCGCTTGGAGAAGCCGGCCTACGACCCCGCCGATAGGGATGGGATAGCCCACCATTTTGACCGTTCTGAACCAGAACCGACCCTCGTCGTCGGTGGTGAACTTGCCTCGCAGGTTCATTTCCGCCTGGTCCGGGTCCTGGTTTTCGTAAAGGCCGACGGGAGAGGCATGCCATACGTCGATCTCGGCGCCTGGGATGGGTTTGCCTTTCCGATCAACCACCTTCGCATGGACGAACAAGGGTGTTCCCGGCGTTTCCGACCGGATGATCGTTCCGCCGTTTTCGACCTGCGGAGAGTTGAGGCGCCAGAACGGCCCGAGCAGCGACTGCGAAGTCTCGGTCTGTCCATTATCGCCGTTGTTGAGCAGGCAGACGAGCGACGACACCCCAAGTGATCCGGCCATGAGCACGAACTCGTTGTGGCTGTCGGTCTGCAATTGGCCAATTTCGTTGAGGATGGCCGTCGCTTCGCGAAACTCGACTTCCGACAGCCTGACTTCGCGCACGAATGCGTGGAGATGCTTCACCATTGCAACGAGTATTTCCCGGAGCCGTGGATGTTCGGTGCGGTCCATCACGGCGAGAACGGCAGGCGTCAACTCGCTTTCGGTTCTGATTGCCATAAGGCTACCTCCCAATAAGGTTCGAATACAAAAATAATCGATTATCTGTCAAGCGGTCACTTCGCATTCTGGATTAGCAGCTGATGAGGGAATGCCTGGTGTTGAGTATAAATCACTGATTTAAATAAATAAAAATAATCTTTGCAGGCGAAAACTCCGGGGTTCAGTGGTTTTCTGGCGTTCCGAGTTGACATAAATAATCGTTTATTATATCGATCATCGAAACTTAGCCGATTTGCTTGGGAGGAAAGATGGACTCGGCCGACGACAGCTCTCTTGGGCCGTTGACTGAAGACGGGCAATCAGCCGGCTTCCTCGACGATGGCAAGAACACCATCGGCAGTCAGCTCGCATCGCGCCTTCGGGAGGCGATCATCTCCGGTGAACTGGAAGCAGGCAGCAAGATCAATCTCGACAAGGCGCGGAAGACGTTCAACGTCAGTCTGAGCCCGTTGCGGGAGGGCTTGGCCCGGCTCATTTCAGACGGCCTGGTCGAGTTTCAGGATAACAGAGGCTATCGCGTCGCGCCGATCTCGCTGGCTAATCTCGAAGAGGTCACGAGCCTGCGCGAGGAACTCGAGGTTTTCGCGCTGCGTGAATCCATGCGTCTCGGCGACGTCGAATGGGAGGGCAACATCATGCGTGCGCTTCATCGCCTAAACCGCACGGAGCGCGACGCCGCTCGTCCCGAAACGCTGGAGCAGTGGGAAGCGCTTCACCGCGAATTCCATCTCACCCTGATTTCGGGCTGCGGCAAACCTCTGCTACTTCACTTCTGCAGTCTTCTGCTCAATCTCAACGACCGATATCGCCGCGTCTTCCTGATCCGTACGTCGGGGGATCGCAACGTCGGGCAGGAGCACAGCGAGATTGCTCAGGGCGCGGTCGCGCGTGATGTCGACTATGCCTGCGAGAAGCTCCGCCAGCACATTCATCGCACCGGCACCAATCTTCGCAACCATCTCGCGACGAAGGGGATCGAGTGATGACCGCCGCCGCATCGAAATCGGCGCCCCTGATTGGCCTTGCGCATTTCTCGTCGATATTGCTGCCTCCCGTGGAATTCGCGAAGAACGCCGCCCGCGCAGGGTTCTCCAGGATCGGGCTCAGGCTGCATCCGGCGTTCCCCGGTGCGCCTTACTACGAGCTGCCTGTCGGTGGTTCGGCTGCAGGCGAGCTGAAATCCGTGCTTGCCGGCGAAGGTGTCGAGGTTTTCGATATCGAGTTCTTCGTCATCGATCCCTCGTTCGACGCGTCGTCGGTGGAGGTCACCATCGCAGCGGCTGCGAACATTGGAGCACGCCGGCTCAGTGTCTGCGGAGACGATCCTGATTACGCCAGATTGGTATCGAACTTTTCGGATTTCTGCGGCCTCGCGGACCGTTACGGCTTGGCTGTCGACATCGAGAACATGGGTTGGCGGGTAATTAAAACCTTCCAGGACAGCGTCGGCCTTGTGAAGGCGAGTGGTGCCCGCAATGCCGGCGCCCTCGTCGACGGAGTCCATTTCTTCAGGAACGGCGGCACGCTCGCCTCGCTCCGAACCGAGCTCGGCTGGGTAAAGCACGTTCAGTTGTGCGACGTCGCCGGACCGGCGCCGGTGACACCAGGGGAGATGATCGCTGAAGCTAGAGGCGGGCGGTTCGCACCGGGAGAGGGCGAATTGCCGTTGAAGGAACTTGTCGCAGCGGTCGATAGCTCCGCGGCGATCTCGGTGGAAGTCCCACTCACGGGGTCTGCCTCGCCCGAGACGCATTTGAAACATCTGTACGACAGGGCCGAAGAATTATTCGGGCCGGATCGCTGATCCGGCGCTGGCGAGGCGTGAGCCGCGCCGGAGGGAGGAAGTCAACATATGGGTTATAGGTTCGATTTTGGTGCGGTCTTCGACCGCGCCCCGGAATTGTTTTGGGGTTCGCTTGGGACGCTCGGTCTCGCGTTCGCCGGAATGATCCTTGCGCTCGCGATCGGTATTCTCGGCGTCGCTGCAAGAACATCCAAGAACAAACTCGTTCGAGCTCCGGTGATTAGCTTCGTCGAGGTTGTTCGAAACACGCCGTTCCTGGTGCAGATATTCTTCATCTACTTCGCCCTTCCGCTCATGGGAATCCGACTGAGCCCCACCGCTACCGCCATCATCGCGCTGGGGATCAATGGCGGCGCCTATGCGATCGAGATCATTCGAGGCGGAGTGGAAAGCGTAAGCAAGGGCCAGGTCGAGGCAGGCTTTGCGTTGGGCTTGCATAAGGCCGATGTGTTCCGGCTGATCGTTCTGAAGCCGGCTCTGCGGGCGATCTATCCGTCCCTGACCAGCCAGTTCGTGATGCTGACCTTGACGACTTCGGTCTGCACTTCGATCGCCGCCTACGAACTGACCTCGGCAGCGCAGCGGATCGAATCCGACACTTTCCGAAGCTTCGAGGTCTATTTCAGCGTGACCGCAATCTACCTGGTCATCTCGAGCCTGATGATGGGCATCTTCGCCCTTATTTCCCGTCACTACTTCAACTACCCGACCAGATAGGAGGCGTTCATGGGTCCCATCGGCGAAAACGAGCTGTTCTTCCTCATGCAGGGTCTGAAGTGGACTGTGCTGCTGGCCATCATCGGCTTCGTAGGCGGAGGCATATTTGGAGTTCTGATCGCTCTGGTGCGCACGTCGAAGAACCGCTCCGCACGTTTCGTATCGTCGGGCTACATCGCGCTCTTCCAGGGCACGCCGCTCCTGATGCAGCTCTTCGTCGTCTACTACGGGGTCGCGCTGTTGGGCGTCGACGTCAATGCATGGATCGCTGTGGCCATCGCCTTCACCCTCCATGCAAGTGCCTTCCTGGGCGAGATCTGGCGCGGGTCGATCGAGGCCGTTCCGAAGGGCCAGACCGAAGCCGCGAACGCACTCGGGCTGCATTACATCTCGCGAATGAAGGACGTTGTCCTGCCGCAGGCGCTGAAGATTTCGATGCCTGCAACCATCGGATTTCTCGTTCAGCTCATCAAGGGCACATCGCTCGCCGCAATCGTCGGCTTCATCGAGCTGACCCGCGCCGGACAGATCATTTCGAACCAGACCTACCGCCCGCTGCTCGTCTTCGGGATCGTTGGAATAATCTACTTCATCATTTGTTGGCCTCTCTCCCACATCGGGAGCGGCTTCGAAAAACGGATGGCGAAAGCTGTCCGCTAACCTTGCTTCGCCCGAAGCAAAGACCACAGAGGAGGAGAATGGAATGTATAGCAATCGCAGACAACTTCTTGGAATGGCCCTGGCTACGGCCGCCTTCGCCACGCTAGGCGCGGCTGCAGCTTCGGCCGCGACCGTCGAGGAGATCAAGGCCAAGGGCACGATCGTCGTCGGCATTCAGGGCGACAACGCGCCATGGGGCTTCGTCAACACGAGCGGCAAGCAGGACGGGTTCGACGCAGATATCGCGACACTCTTCGCCAAGGAGCTCGGAGTGAAGGTCGAGTTCCAGCCGCTCGCCGTCGCCAACCGCATTCCGGCCCTGACCACCGGCAAGGTCGACATCCTGTTCGCCACCATGGCCATGACGGAGGAGCGTGCCAAGTCGATCCAGTACAGCAAGCCATACGCGGCGAACACGATCTCGCTTTATGCGGCAAAGGCCGATACCGCAAAAACGCCCGCCGATGTTGCCGGCTGGGAAATCGGCGTGCCGAAATCCAGCTCGCAGGACAAGGCCATTACCGATGCCGTCGGATCGACGGCGACCGTCCGCCGCTTCGACGACGACGCCGCAACCATTCAGGCGCTGGTCTCCGGACAGGTCAAGGCCGTCGGAGGCAACATGTTCTACGGACAGCGGCTCGATGCTGCCAGCGCTGGCACCTATGAGCGCAAGATCGACTTCCTGACGACTTACAATGGCGCCGGAACGCGACTGGGCGAGAAGGACTGGAACGAGGCCGCCAATGCCTTCCTCGACAAGATCAAGGGGAATGGCGAACTTGCAGCCATCACCAAGAAGTGGATGAAGATCGATCTGCCGACGTTCCCGGAATCGATCCCCAACATCCCGTTCACCGTCAAGTAAAGCATATATGGAGGGCGCCGTGCTCACTTCCGCTAACGACCAGTCTACATTGATATCCCTTGATAAGGTGGAGAAGTGGTACGGCTCCTTCCATGCGCTGAAAAACATCAGCCTGTCGGTTCGCAAAGGTGAGAAGATCGTCCTTTGCGGGCCTTCGGGTTCCGGCAAGTCGACTTTGATCCGCTGCATCAACGCTCTCGAGCTGATCCAGGAAGGCAGGATCGTCGTCGACGGGCAGTTGCTCGACGGCACCAGCAAGGCGGTTGATGCCATTCGGCGTGAAGTCGGGATGGTGTTCCAAAACTTCAATTTGTTCCCGCACATGACCGTTCTGCAGAACTGCGCGCTTGCGCCCATGAGGGTTCGCGGAACCAGCCGGGCTGACGCCGAGAGGCTGGCGAGAAAATACCTGGAACGGGTTCGAATTCTTGATCAGGCGGAGAAATACCCCGCTCAGCTCAGCGGAGGGCAGCAGCAGCGTGTCGCCATTGCCCGGGCGCTCTGCATGGAACCCAAGGCGATGCTGTTCGACGAGCCGACATCGGCGCTCGATCCGGAAATGGTCAAGGAAGTGCTGGACACTATGATCGGTCTCGCGCGCGACGGCATGACCATGATCTGCGTGACGCATGAGATGGGTTTCGCCCGCCAGGTCGCAGACAGGGTCATCTTCATGGCTTCCGGCGAGATCATCGAGGAGGCCGAGCCCGAGATCTTTTTCAAGTCTCCGAAGCATGAGCGCACCAAGGCTTTCCTCGGCGAGATCCTCGCACATCACTGAGCCGATTGGATTGATCGAGATGAACAACAACATATTCCTGGTGGGTCTCATCGGCGCCGACATCCAGATGTCGAAGTCGCCCGCATTGCATGAAACCGAGGCGCGGCACCTGGAGCTGGATTACCATTACGAACTCGTCGACCTCGCCGTACGCGGTCACACCGCTTCTGCGCTGCCCGGACTACTCGCCGAACTTGAGGACCGCGGCTTCGCGGGAAGCAACATCACGCACCCGTGCAAGCAGACCGTCATCGCCCATCTTACAAGCCTCTCCGAGGATGCTGAGATGCTCGGAGCAGTCAACACGGTCGTCCTTCGGGACGGAAAGCGGATCGGGCACAATACGGACTGGTATGGCTTCTATAAGAATTTCGAGCGGGGCATGCCCGACGCTGCCAAAACGCATGCCGTCCTGCTCGGCGCAGGCGGCGCAGGGGTCGCCGTCGCGCACGCGGCCATCAAGCTCGGTATCGAGATGCTCTCGATCTTCGACCAGGACACAAATCGCGCCGCCGCCCTTGCCGATCAGCTCAACCGGCGCTTTTCAAGAACCTGCGCGCGGCCGATCAGGGACGTCGGCGCGGCGCTCGATTCTGCGGATGGGCTAATCCACGCTACCCCAACCGGCATGCGAAGTCATCCGGGTCTTCCCATCGACCCGGAATGGCTTCATCCACGTCACTGGGTCGCCGATATCGTCTACATGCCGCTCGTGACCGAACTTCTGGCCCTGGCAGAGCAGAAGGGTTGCAGGACATTGCCGGGCGGCGGCATGACCGTGTTCCAGGCCGCGGCGGCCTTTGAACTTTTCACGGGTGTAAAACCGGATGCGGAACGCATGTCGCGCCACTTCGAAGAATTGTGTCGAGCTACAGCCTGACCGGGAGGACATGCCTTGCCGCACATCATTATCGACTATAGCCGGGGTGCTGCCGAACGGGTGGCGATCGATGAATTGACCAGAGCCGTCCACCATCGGGTGCGCGACGGAGGCCTGGTGAAGCCCACTGCCGTCCGGACCTTCGCCAGGGAGGCGACCTTCTCCTGCGTCGGCGACGAGCATCCGGACAATCACTTCATCCAGATCATCGTGCGCATGGCGCCTGGCCGGCCGGCTGAAACGAAGCGGGAGTTGTTGAAGGCGGTCCTCGGAGCTGCGCGCGCTGTCGCAGCCCCCGCGCTGCAAGCAGGCCGGCTGGGGCTGCGGGCCGATCTTTACGAGTCCGATCCGAATTTTGCATTCCAGGAAATAGCGTTCGCCTAAGCTTGGCAACGCCCTCACAAGGAGAATCGCAATGAGCCTAATCTACGTTCTGAATGGCCCAAACCTCAATTTGCTCGGCAAGCGTCAGCCTCACATCTATGGTCACGAGACGCTGGCCGATGTCGAGGCAGACTGCCGGAAAGTGGCCTCAGAACTCGGCCACGAGATCCGTTTCCACCAGAGCAACCGTGAATATGAAATCATCGACTGGATTCACGAAGCGCGCGAAGACGGAGCCGGTATCGTCATCAATCCGGCCGCATTCACGCACACGTCGCTTGCGATCCTCGATGCCTTGAACACGTTTGAAGGTCCCGTCATCGAGATCCATATCTCCAACATGTATAAGCGCGAAAGCTTCCGTCATCATTCCTTCGTTTCCCACCGCGCCGACGGCATCATCACCGGTCTTGGTACGGAGGGCTATCCGCTCGGAATCCGCCGCGTCGCGACGATGCTCACGGCACCCAAGAAGGACTGACAAATGGCTCCTCCGGTCAAACTGGCGGTCCTCGGCGCGGGGCTTATCGGGAAGCGCCACATCAAACACGTGCTGGACGAACCGATGGCGGAGCTTGTCGCTATCGTCGACCCGAGCCCGGTTGGAGAGGCGATCGCCAGCGAGGTTGGCGCCAAATGGTTTTCCACCTTCGCTGAAATGGTCGCCGCAGCGCGCCCTGACGGCGTCATCATCGCGACGCCTAACCAGATCCACGTCAGAAATGGGTTTGAGGCCGTAGAGGCTGGCATCCCGGCATTGATCGAGAAGCCAATCGTCGACGATATTGCCGCTGGCGAGAGGCTCGTTGGGATGGCCGAGGCCAAAGGCGTTCCGCTGCTTACCGGACATCATCGCCGACATAATCCGATGATGCAAAAAGCGAAACAGATCATCGAGAGCGGAAAGCTCGGGCGAATATTGGTCGTGAATGCCATGTTCTGGCTATTCAAGCCGGATGAATACTTCGACACTCCCTGGCGCCGCGAACGCGGCGCGGGACCGGTCTTCCTCAATCTGATCCACGACATCGACAACCTTCGCTACTTGTTCGGGAATATCACGGCGGTCCAGGCGATCGAATCCAACGCAGTTCGCGGAAACGCCGTTGAGGAGACCGCGGTGATCCTCATCGAGTTCAAGAACGGAATTCTCGGCACCGCTTCCGTTTCGGATTCCGTGGTCGCCCCATGGAGCTGGGAGATGACGACCGGCGAAAACCCCGCTTACCCTAAAACTGAGGAGGCCTGCTACATGATCGGCGGCACCCACGGGTCGCTGTCAGTGCCGTCACTCGACATGTGGAGCAATCCCGGCAAAAGGAGCTGGATGGAACCGTTCGAATGTCATCGCGCCGAAATCGAGAACGAGGATCCACTGGTCCTGCAGATACGCCAGCTTTGCAGGGTCGTCAGAGGCGAGGAGGCACCGCTGGTCAGCGGACGTGAGGGACTGGAAACCTTGAAGGTTATCGACGCAGTTAAGCGATCCGCCGCAGCGGGCCAGCGTATCAGCCTGATCTAAATGGTTGCGCGCCAGCTCGCCCAACGAGTCCGACATTCTCATGGGGCACCGCTTTGAAATGAAACAGACCCGGCAGGAAGGAATCCTTCCACCCGGGTCTGTTTCATTTTCAAAGCTTCAACCGGCCGAAGCTGGCATGTCACTCCGGCGCTGAGGTCTGCAGCGCCAGCGCATGCAGCACACCGCCCATATTGCCCTTCAGCGCTTCATAGACCATCTGGTGCTGCTGCACGCGGCTCTTGCCGCGGAAGGCTTCGGCGACGACTTCGGCGGCGTAGTGGTCGCCGTCGCCGGCCAGATCGCGGATCGTCACCTTGGCTCCGGGAATCCCCGCCTTGATCATGTCTTCGATATCACCGGGGTTCATGGCCATGATCGTTACTCCTTGCGCATTATTCCGCGGCCAGTTCGCCGCGGCCTTCCATGAAGTCAGGGAACCACGATTCATGGGCATCGCGCAATTGCTGAATCGGCAGCGAAATGAGATCGCCGACGGTGAGCGTCGTTCCCGCGACGGTGCCGAGGCGGCGGAAGGGAACGCCGGCGCCTTCGGCATTGGCGCAGACGAAATCGGCGACATCGGCCGGAATCGTCAGCACGTAGCGCGCCTGATCCTCGCCGAAGAGCAGCGCATGCGGCGCGCCCTTGCCTTCGCTAAGATCGATCGCCAAACCCTTGTCCGACGCCATGGCCATTTCGGCAAGCGCGACCGCCAGGCCGCCCGAGGAAATGTCGTGGCAGGCGGTCGCCTGGCCGTTGCGGATGACGGAGCGGACGAAATCGCCGTTGCGGCGCTCGGCAAAGAGATCGACCTCGGGTGCGGGACCTTCGCGGCTGGAGAGCACGTCTCTCAGATAGACGGACTGGCCGAGGTGGCTGCCGTCGACGCCGATCATGATCACCTTGTCGCCGTCATTGGCGCTGCCGATGCGGACCATCTTGCGCCAGTCCGGCAGCAGGCCGACACCTGCGATCGTCGGGGTCGGCAGGATGGCGACGCCGTTGGTCTCGTTATAGAGCGAGACGTTGCCGGAGACGATCGGGAAGTCGAGCGCGCGGCAGGCTTCGCCGATGCCCTTCACCGCCTGAACGAACTGGCCCATGATCTCGGGCTTTTCGGGGTTACCGAAGTTGAGATTGTCGGTGGCGGCGAGCGGCTCGGCGCCGGTCGCGGTGATGTTGCGCCAGCATTCGGCAACCGCCTGCTTGCCGCCCTCGAAGGGATCGGCCTCGACATAACGCGGCGTGACGTCGGAGGAGAAGGCGAGCGCCTTGCTTGGATGGCCGTCGACGCGCACGACGCCGGCATCGCCGCCCGGAAGCTGCAGCGAATTGCCCTGGATCAGCGTATCGTACTGTTCATAGACCCAGCGGCGGCTCGACTGGTTGGCGGAGCCGACGAGCTGGAGCAGCGCCTGGCCGTAATCCTGAGGTGCGGCGACGAGATTGGCGGGCAGGGGAGCCTGCTTGCCGGATTCGCGCCAGGGCCGGTCATATTCCGGCGCCTGGTCGCCGAGATCCTTGATCGGCAGGTTGGCGACTTCTTCACCCTGATGCATGACGCGGAAGCGCAGGTCGTCGGTCGTCTTGCCGACGATGGCGAAATCGAGGCCCCATTTGACGAAGATCGCCTTGGCTTCCTCTTCCTTCTCGGGCTGCAACACCATGAGCATGCGCTCCTGGCTTTCCGACAGCATCATCTCATAGGCCGTCATCCGCTCTTCGCGGACCGGCACCTTGTCGAGTTCGAGCAGGATGCCGAGATCGCCCTTAGCGCCCATTTCGACGGCCGAGCAGGTGAGACCGGCTGCACCCATGTCCTGAATGGCGATGACGGCGCCGGTCTGCATCAGTTCGAGGCAGGCCTCGAGCAGGCACTTTTCGGTGAAGGGGTCGCCGACCTGAACCGTCGGGCGCTTTTCTTCGATCGATTCGTCGAATTCGGCCGACGCCATCGTCGCGCCGCCGACGCCGTCGCGACCGGTCTTGGCGCCGAGATAGACGACCGGAAGGCCGACGCCCTTGGCTTCGGAGAGGAAGATGGCGTTGGATTTGGCGATGCCGGCGGCAAAGGCGTTGACGAGGATGTTGCCGTTATAACGGGCATCGAACTCGACTTCGCCGCCGACCGTCGGCACGCCGAAGGAATTGCCGTAACCGCCGACGCCGGAGACGACGCCGGAGACGAGGTGGCGGGTCTTCGGATGATCCGGCTCGCCGAAGCGCAGGGCGTTCATCGCGGCGATCGGACGTGCACCCATGGTGAAGACGTCGCGCAGGATGCCGCCGACGCCGGTCGCGGCCCCCTGGTAAGGCTCGATATAGGAGGGGTGGTTGTGGCTCTCCATCTTGAAGACGACGCAATCGCCGTCATCGATATCGACCACGCCGGCATTTTCGCCCGGGCCCTGGATGACGCGCGGCCCCTTGGTCGGCAGCGTGCGCAGCCATTTCTTCGAGGATTTGTAGGAGCAGTGCTCGTTCCACATGGCCGAGAAGATGCCGAGCTCGGTGAAAGTCGGTTCGCGGCCGATCAGATCCAGGATACGCTGATACTCGTCCGGCTTCAGACCGTGGCTTGCGATGAGTTCCGGCGTGATCGGGATGGTGTTTGGAATGGTCATGAGCGGAGAGTCCCTGGCGCGTTTTGCGCTGTCTTTAGCTTATGTAGCGGCGGCGCGCGACAGGAAAATGCCCGCCGTCAACAGAGGGCGGGCAGACTTTTCCAGCAAAAAGGACAATCGATCAGAACTTGTAGCCGATCTGCAGGCCGGCGCGCGTCATGCCGTCGTTCGGACCGTCGCAAAGATTGGCATGAGAGGAGTGGGCGATCTGGGCCATCACGTTCCATTTGCGGGTAAAACGGTAACCGGCTCCGACATATTCGTGGAAGAGGAGGCGGCAGCCGAGTTCCGGGCCGTCACTATCGCCGTCGAGATCGCCGGTATGGATGACGCCGCCGAAGCCGGCTTCGGCAAAAAGCTTCTCGTTGAAATCGACCGTCCAGGTGAAGCCGGTGAAGAATTGGGTGGCTTCGCCCGATGTACCGATCGAGGTGCCGAGATGGACGCGGGGATGCAACAGCTGCTGCTGCCAGCCGACGGCGGTCTCATATCCGAAAGGGTCGAAGAGGGCGGTGATTTCGGGAAAGACGCCGTCTTCCCTGGAATGTCCCGATTGTACCGAGGCCGAGACCCCGAAGCGCAGCTCATCGAATATCTGCTCGCCGGCATTTGCCGAGTCTGCAGCCGAGATGCCGGCGACCGCTGCCAGTGACGCCGTACTCAAAAAACACAATGCGATTCTTCCGACGTCGACTCTCATTGGCTGTCCTTTGATTCGCGTCAGGCGGGAATACAAAGACGTAGCACGGAGGTTGAGGCGGGACGGTGCTCGAAATGAGCGCCTGCGCTTTTCCTAAATTATGACGTGTATATGCAACAGGTCATATCTCACCATCATAGGCGGAACCGCCATTTTCCAGCAGCCGGCGCAGGATCATCAAGCCGGAGATCAGCTCTTGACTGGTCTTCGGCGAAGAGAAGCCGACGCGAACGCGATGGTAGGATTTCTCGCCGCGCGCCGCCTTGAATTCATCCTCGTCGTCGACGAGCACGCCGTCACGGAGGGCGGCATTCTTGAAGGTGCCGGACATCCAGGGCTCCGGCAGCTTCAGCCAAAGGAAGGGCGCATGCGGGTGTGATGCGAAATCGAAGCCCTGCAACTGCTCGCGGACAAGGCGAACACGCCGGGAGAGCTCTTCGACACTCTGCTTGCGGATCTCATGCGCCATGCCGCTTTCGACGAGGCGCGCACAGGTTTCCGCCAGGATGAAGGGCAGGCCGCCGGTGATCATCCTGTGCGTCACCCTGATGCGCTGGGCAAAATGCGGCGGGCAGGCGACCCAGCCGCCGCGCACGCCGGCGGCGACCGATTTCGACAGGCCATTGACGAGAAAGGTGCGGTCGGGCGCCAGCGAGGCGATGAGCGGTGTATCATCGTCGGCCATGCCGCCGTAGAGATCGTCCTCGATCAGCCAGACACCGTGCTTCCTGGCAATGCCGGCAATTGCCGCACGCCGCTCATAGGGCATGATTGCCACCGTCGGATTGTGGACGGTCGGCATCAGGAAGGCGACTTTCGGATGCTGCTGCTGGCAGACCCGCTCGAAATCCTCGGGGATCACGCCGACATCATCGGAATCGACCGTCAGCGTGCGGCGGCCGAGCAGGCGGGCGCTGCGGCTGACCTGTGTATAGGTGAGGTTCTCGAAGACGATCTTGTCGCCCGGTGCGGAGACGGCGGCGATGACGGCGATTGCCGCCGCATGAGCGCCGAGCGTCGGCACGATGTTTTCGGCCTCCGGCGTCCAGCCGCTGCGGGCAAGCCAGCGGCGGCCGGCTTCGAACCAGTTCGGCGGAAAACTCCGGGAATAGGAAGAGATTTCCGCAAGATGCTGTTCGCCGATCTCGGAAAGGATCCCTGCGATGATCTTGCCCTGGCCGAGATCGGGAGCGGCTGTCGTATCGAAACGGATCTTGTTGGCGGGGGCATCCTGGAAGCGGGTGCCGCCGAGCGAGATGGTCAACGGATCGATCTGTTCACTCGGCGGCGTCTCGGAGCGGTTGAGCACATAAGTGCCGCGCCCGACTTCGCCGGCGACGAGACCGCGCTCGTGAACCAGCGCGTAGGCGCGGCCGATCGTGCCGATCGTCACGCCGATATCATAGGCGAGGTTGCGCTGCGGCGGCAATTTGCTGCCGGCGGGCAGGGCGCCGGTCGATATGGCGGATTCGATGCTGTCGGCAAGCCGGAGGTAGACCGGTCCGGAGCCGCGGGAAATGTCGGGAAGCCAATTTGTCATGGTGACAATTGTATATATTGGCGCATTGTATCAGTCAAGCGTATGAGTCAATTCCAATGGTTGTCCAAAAGGAATCCTGGAATGTCTGCCTTGCCTGAGATCAAAATGCCGATTGTACCAATTGTCTCATACGAAGACAGGAGACAGATTATCCTCCCCGACGCGGCCACCGAGGCCAAGACGCGTTTGGGGCGGATCCGGGCGGCCATTCTTCTCTGGCATCGGAAGCGGGAAGGACGGCGTGCGTTGAGGGAGCTTACGGCAGCCGGACTGAAGGATATCGGGGTGTCGCAGTCCGATGCGGCCCGCGAAATCGGCAAGTCGTTTTTCTGGGACTGACTTTTTCTGGGACTGACGGGCTTCCTGCAGCTGGGATGATCAGCTGCAGGCCTTGTTGCCGCCAGACCAGCGGTTGACGTCGGCGGCGATGCGCCCGGCGACCGGCTCCGACATCATCGGACCGAAGGCCTGGAGATGCGACGGGCTTCCCTCGGCCTGCACGACGAGCAGCGGCCGGGCTTCCGGGCTGCCCTTGTGGACGAGCAGGATACGCGGCCGGCCGGAGAAGGAATTAAGTTCCGGCGCGAGTTTATAGGCTGCAAAGGCCGGGTCGCCCGATTTGAACCAGCAGGCGTTGGCGCCGAGCGCCACGCGTTCCATCGTCGGCAGTGCGGCGCGGTCCGGACCTGTGGGGGCCGGCGACGACTGGCAGGCCGCGATCATGGCTGCGAGAGCGGCGAGCAGGGCGGCGTTTGCGGAAAGGCGAAGGCGCATCGGTCTTGCTCCAGATCCGGATGAAAGGATTTCAGGCAGCGATGACATCGAGCGCCGAGGCAAAGAGGCCGCGGCCGTCCGATCCGCCATGGGCGGCTTCGATCAGGTTCTCCGGATGCGGCATCATGCCGAGCACATTGCCCGTTTCGTTCATCACGCCGGCGATATCGTTGATCGAGCCGTTCGGATTGGTGCCTTCGGCATAACGGAACACCACCTGGCCCTTGCCTTCGATCGCCGCCAGCGTCGCTGCATCGGCGAAATAATTGCCGTCATGATGAGCGACAGGGCTGCGGATGATCTGTCCCTGCGCATAGGCGCGGGTGAAATCCGTCTCGGCATTGACGACCTCGAGCTTGACTTCGCGGCAGACGAATTTCAGCGAGGCATTGCGCATCAGCGCGCCCGGCAGCAGGCCGGCCTCGACGAGGATCTGGAAGCCGTTGCAGACGCCGAGCACCTTCACGCCCTTTGCCGCCTTGTCGATGATCGCCTGCATGACCGGCATGCGGGCGGCGATGGCGCCGCAGCGCAGATAATCGCCGTAGGAGAAGCCGCCGGGGATGACGATCAGATCGACATCGGGGATCTCGGTCTCCGTCTGCCAGATCGTCACCGGCGCCTTGCCGGAGATATTGGTCAAGGCGGCGATCATGTCGCGGTCGCGGTTGAGGCCCGGAAGTTGAACGACGGCTGATTTCATGGGGTCCCTGCGTCTAGCGAAAGATATTGAACTGGAACGCTTTCGGCGAGCCATACTCCATTGTCGGAGACAAAGAAAGAATGACCTTCCGAAAACATGCGGGCCGCATCCACACGCAGGATGATATGTTCACCCTTGCGGCGCATTGCGACGATTTTCGCGGTTTCGACATCCGCCGAGAGATGAACATGGTGCCGCTGCATCTTCTGCAAGCCTTCGCGCTCGATCGACGGCCAGTTCGTCCGAGACGTACCGTGAAACAGAACGGCGGGCGGTTCGACCGGGTTCAAGGCGAGATCGACATCGATGCTGTGACCCTGATTGGCGCGGATTCTGTTATCGGCGAGGGTGAAGCGCCTCTTCGGATTGTTTTCGACAATCTCGGTAATATCGGCGCGGGAAACGTCATATTTCGACGCCACCGCTTTTTCGAGCGTATCGAACGATACCCAGCCCTCGGCATCGAGCGTCAAACCCGCGGCCTCCGGCGCATGACGCAAAACATAGCTCATATATTTCGAGACTTCCGTCTCCAGCTTTGCTTTCATCATGACGCCAAATCCTCAAAGTCCGCCGGACGACGGGGCCGTGATCGTCAGTCGATCGCGATCGCGTAATTCTCGATCACCGTGTTGGCGAGGAGTTTTTCGCACATGGCCTTGAGGTCGGATTCGGCCTTCGCCTTGTCGGCGCCTTCAAGCTCCAGGTCGAAGACCTTGCCTTGTCTTATATGGCCGACGCCCGAGAAGCCGAGGGCGCCGAGCGCGCCTTCGATGGCCTTGCCCTGGGGATCGAGAACGCCGTTTTTCAGCGTGACGGTGACACGAGCCTTGATCACTTTGTCTTTCCTGCCTTACTTGACGAGACGGTCTTTTACTTAACCAAAACGGGCCCGGTGCCGCGCACAGGCTCGTTTTCATTGATGATGCCGAGGCGGCGCGCCACTTCGGAATAGGCTTCGAGCAGCCCGCCGAGATCGCGGCGGAAACGGTCCTTGTCCATCTTCTCGTGGGTCTCGATATCCCACAGCCGGCAGCTGTCGGGCGAGATCTCGTCGGCGAGGATGATGCGCATCAGATCGCCTTCGAAGAGGCGGCCGCATTCGATCTTGAAGTCGACGAGCTGGATGCCGACGCCCAGGAAGAGGCCGGTCATGAAGTCGTTGACGCGGATGGCGAGCGCCATGATGTCGTCGAGCTCGGCGGGATTGGCCCAGCCGAAGGCGGTGATGTGCTCTTCGGAGACCATCGGATCGTCAAGCGCGTCGGACTTGTAATAAAATTCGATGATCGAGCGCGGCAGGACCACGCCTTCATCGATCCCGAGGCGCTTGGCAAGCGAACCGGCGGCGACGTTGCGCACGACGATCTCCAGCGGGATCATCTCCACTTCCTTGATCAGCTGCTCGCGCATATTGAGCCGGCGGATGAAATGGGTGGGGATGCCGATCTTGTTCAGATGGCTGAAGATATATTCGGAAATGCGGTTGTTGAGGACGCCCTTGCCATCGATGACTTCGTGCTTCTTCTTGTTGAAGGCAGTGGCATCGTCCTTGAAGAACTGGATCAAAGTGCCCGGTTCCGGACCCTCATACAGAATCTTTGCCTTGCCCTCGTAAATACGGCGGCGACGGTTCATCGTGGTCATTCTCTATTGTTGGCGCTCTTGGGATAGCGCGAGTGGATCGATCTCGTGGCGTCCCCTTAAAGGAAAAGAGTGGGTTTCACAATCCGCCTGTCGCTCCTTCCCCGGTTTCCGTATTCTGGCCCCGGTTTCGGACTTTACGGAATACCGCCAAGAGAATCGAATGAATTCGCCAGACAAGTCTAGCGCCATTTCCTGTACGGTGAAATGACGGCGAAATGACGGGCTGCTTGCAGCAGGTTTTATTTGGCGCCTCTGCTTCGCAGCGCGCGGCGAAGGTGCGTCTGCAGGGCGCGGGCGGCGATTTGCCCGTGGCGCCAGCTTCCGCCCCGGATGAAGGAAGGGATTTGCATGGCCGGCATCGGCCTTGCGAGCGCGTAACCCTGCAGCGTATCGCAGTCCAGTTCTTCAAGAATGCGGATATGATCGGCCGTCTCTACCCCCTCGGCGATGACGAGAATGTCAAGCGAGCGGCCGATATCGATGATCGAGCCGACCAGTTTGCGCTGCTCGGCCGATTGCGGCAGCATGCGGATCAGCTCGCGGTCGATCTTCAGCGTCTTCGGGCTCAAGCGCAGCAGGCTGACGATCGAGGCGTGGCCGGTGCCGAAATCATCGATCTGGATGTCGATGCCGAGTTTGCGCAGTTTTTTCAGATTGGCGGCCACCGCCTCGTCGCAATCGTCGAGCGAGATCGATTCCAGCAATTCGAAGGAAATGGTGCCGGGCGTAATCTTTAGCGCGCGGAGCTTCTTGCCGAGATCGGGATCGGCAAGCCGCCTGGCGGAAACGTTGACCGATATTTTCGGAACCGACAGCCCGTCCTTGATCCAGGCGCGGCGGTCGGCAAGGGCACGCTCCAGGATCAGGGCATCGATGGTCGAGACGACATCGAGATCCTCGGCGATATCGAGGAAGCGATCGGGCGTCAGCAGCCCGTGCACCGGGTGCTGCCAGCGGGCAAGGGTTTCGACGCCTGTGACATCGAGCGTGCGGGCGTCAAACTGCAACTGATAGAAGGGCACGAATTCATTGCGCTCGAGACCGATCAGGATCTCGTCGGCGAGGTGCTTGGCGGAGATGATGTCGCGGCGGGCAGCGGCCGAGAAAAATTCGAAGCGGTTGCGGCCGAGGCCCTTGGCGCGATAGAGCGCGATATCGGCATCGAGCAGCGTCTGCTTGGCGTCGAGCTTCGGCCCGCTATCGATGGCGATGCCGATGCTGGCGCCGAAACGGCAGTCGTGCCCCTCATATCTGACGGGTTTGCGCAATTCGCGAATGATGCGTTGAGCAAGGCCGGCGATCTTCTTCGAGCCGGGATCGACGGTGCAGAGGATGACGAATTCGTCGCCGCCGATGCGGGCGACGAAATCGGCGGCGCGGACGGAGTTTCTGAGCACGCTTGCTGCATGTTTGAGCATGGCGTCGCCGGCCCGGTGGCCGAGCGTGTCGTTGATCTGCTTGAAACGGTCGAGATCGATATGCAGGACCGCCAGCCCAAGGCCTTTGGCCCGGCACTCGGACGAGCGCTCGTCCAGCATCTTGTCGAGATAGCGGCGGTTCGGCAGGTCGGTGAGGTAATCGTGCAGCGCCAGGCGCTCGATGCTCTCCTTGGCGGCCTCGAGTTCGCGATTGCGGGCCTCGGCCAGATCTCTGGCGCGCTGCAGCTCGTTGCGGAGCGCGACCTCGGCGGTGACATCCCAATTGGCGCCGATCAGCTTGCGGTGGCCGTTGCCGTCGACGAAGAAGGCCGAGCGGGCGCGGATGACGCGTTCGGCGCCGTCGCCGCGGATGATGCGGTATTCCTGCTGGAAATCACTGCCGCTTTCGACGCTGCGGTCGGACAGGCCCAGCACACGCTCGCGGTCCTCGGGATGCAGGCTTTTCGCCCAGGCGTCACTGGCGATCTGGTGTGCGGCGCCTTTCAGTCCGTAGATGGCGATGAGGCGATCGTCCCATTCGACCGTATCATTGTCGATATCCGCCTCGAAAACGCCGATGCGGGAAATCTCCAGCGCCAGATCGAGCCGGCGCGACAGACGCGCCAGCGTCTCCTCGGCCTCCTTGCGGGCGGTGATATCGGTATCCGTGCCGACGATGCGCGTCGGCATGCCGCTCTCGTCCCACTCCACGCAGGCGCCGCGGCAGTCGATCCAGATCCAGTGACCGTCCCGGTGGCGCTCGCGATACTGGAAGATCTGGAAATCCGGATCACCGACGTTTTGCCGCTCGATGGCATGGACGACGAAATCGCGATCATCGGGGTGGACCAGCTGCAGCCAGGCATCGTAATCGCCGGCGGCCTCCTCGTCGGGCGCCATGCCGCGCATGGTCTTCCATGTCCGGGAATAAAATTTCCGCCCGAGACGGAAGTTGTGATCCCATACGCCGAGGCCCGAGCCGACCAGCGCATGGTTCCATCGGCTTTCCCGATCGGCCAGGTCGGAATCGTCGGTCGCTCCGTTGCCTGCGCCTGTCTCGGCCACTGCAGCCTCGCCATGGGGATTGTCGGCCTCTGGATGGGCTTTCTTCACGGGCATTCTCGCTTATTTCAATCTCGGTGCAGTCTGCTGTCATTCCATTAAGAAAAACTTAGAAAGCACTTTCTTAACTAGCGAGAAGGCGCGTTTTCCTCCATCAGCTGGAGAGCCGGCTGAGGAACTGGGCGAAGACCATCGTGCCCTCCGGCCAGGGGCCGTGACCGGAATCGGCATTGATATGACCGGATTCGCCGGCATCGACGAGGAAGGAGCCCCAGCTGCTGGCGATATCGTCGGCATGTTCGTAGCTGCCGAACGGATCGTTGCGGCTGGCCACCGTGATCGACGGGAAGGGCAGCGGATCGCGCGGATAGGGGCCGAAGGTCATCAGGTGCTTCGGGCGGATGTCGGGATTGGCGACATCGGGCGGGGCAACGAGGAAGGCGCCCGCCACCGGCTTGCGGAAAAGCGGGATGGCGTGGATGGCCGAGGCGACGCCAAGCGAATGGGCGACGAGCACGACTGGGCGGGTCGAGGCGTTCACCTCCTCGGCGATCCGGGCGATCCAGTCCTCGCGAACCGGCTTGGTCCATTCGGCCTGCTCGACGCGCCGCGCCGTGCTGAGCTTTGCCTCCCAGCGGCTCTGCCAGTGGCTCGGGCCGGAATTGGTGTAGCCGGGGATGATGAGGATATCTGCGTCTGAGGCTTTCATAGTGCCGCCGATGTGAGAATGCTTGTCCAAGATGTCAAGAGGCGATGTGAAGGGAGAGAGCGACAGGGGCGCTGAGCTTTGCTATATTGCTCCAGTGCCGGTTGCGGATTTCGTGTCGGCTTGCCCGCCGATGCGCGCCCGCCGCCGACCTGGTCTCGGCTGAGGAGGAGAAAGCCATGGCGGCATTTCATGTCATGACGGGTGCAGGCGAAAACTTCGCGCGGCCCGTGGTCAATCGCATCGGTATCGCCGACGTTTTCGACGCGCTGAAGCGCGGGTTCGACGATTTCATGGAGAAACCGTCCCACTACGTGTTCCTGTGCTTGATGTACCCGATCGCCGGCGTCTTCCTGACGCTGTGGACTTCGGGGGCCAATCTTTTGCCGATGGTCTTCCCGCTGATGGCGGGTTTCGTGCTGATCGGCCCGATCGCGGCGATCGGCCTCTACGAGATCAGCCGCCGGCGCGAGGCCGGCCTCGATACGTCATGGACGCATGCACTCGATGTGCGCCACTCGCCGGCGTTGCCGTCGATCGTCGCGGTCGGGCTGATGCTTTGTGCCATTTTCGTCGTCTGGCTGGTCACGGCGCAGACGCTCTACAGCAATCTGCTCGGCGAAGTGTTTCCGCGCAGCATGGCGGATTTCTTCCGCCAGGTCTTCGGCACGCCCGAGGGCATGCAGCTGATCATCTGGGGCAATCTGGTCGGCTTCGTCTTCGCGCTCGTCGTGCTGTCGATATCCGTGATCACCTTTCCGCTGTTGCTCGACCGCGATGTCGGCGCAGTGGCCGCCGTTATCGCCTCGATCCGGGCGACGGTTGCCAATCCGGTGCCGGTGCTGCTCTGGGGCCTGATCGTCGCAGCGCTGCTCGTCATCGGCACGATCCCGGTCTTTGCCGGGCTGGCGCTCGTCATCCCGATTCTCGGCCATGCGACCTGGCATCTCTATCGCAAGCTGATTGCGCGGGAAGCCGCGTAATCAGAGGTTTCCGGGGATCGCGAACGATCGCGATCCCCGGGGTTCAAACCGTCACCGGTTCCCGGAACCTCAAGACCTCCCGCCGCGTTATTTGTGACTGGCTTGTGGGAGGATTTCGGAGGTGACGATGAAGCATCTGTTTGCCCGCTTTGCGACCAAGATATCGGAATGGGCAGGCAAACCCGTCATCTTCATCCTGGCGCTCGTCGCCGTCATCATCTGGGCGGCACTCGGCCCCGTCTTCGACTATTCGGAAACCTGGCAGCTGGTCATCAACACCGGCACGACAATCATCACCTTCCTGATGGTTTTCGTGCTGCAGAACGCCCAGACGCGCGACACGCGGGCGATCCAGGCCAAGCTCAACGAAATCATCCTGACGAGCCACGCCGAAAACCGCTTCATCGGCATCGAAAATCTCGACGAGGAAGAGTTGAAGCGTTTGGACGAACTGGTCGCCAAGGCTGCCAAGGGCAGGGGAGAGACGGAGGCTTGCCTTATATCGGAGGCAGCCAATGCGACGTCGCCTTCGAAAAAGACGGAAGCAGGCAAACGCTCTGCAAATGTCAAAGCGTCGAAGCAGAAACAACGGCCACTTGAGAAAAGCTAACCATCATTCATTCTGCAATCCCAAAAAGACAAAGGCAGAAATGAAAACGGCGCCTGCAAGGCGCCGTCATATCGTTGCAGCCCGCTCACGCCTAGCCAAACACCCGCCGGAAAATCGTATCGACATGCTTCGTATGATAGCCGAGGTCAAACTTCTCCCGAATATCCTCTTCGGATAGCGCAGCGCGAACCTCGGCATCCGCGAGCAGTTCCTCCAGAAAATCCTTGCCCTGTTCCCAAACCTTCATGGCGTTGCGTTGCACCAGCCGGTAGGCGTCTTCGCGGGAAGCGCCGGCCTGGGTCAGTGCCAGGAGGACGCGCTGGGAGTGGACGAGGCCGCGGAATTTGTTGAGGTTCTTCTCCATGTTTTCAGGATAGACCAGCAGCTTTTCGATGACGCCGGCGAGACGCGAGAGGGCGAAATCGAGGGTGACCGTGGCGTCCGGGCCGATCATGCGTTCGACCGAGGAGTGGGAGATATCGCGCTCGTGCCAGAGGGCGACGTTTTCCATCGCCGGCAGGGCGTAGGAGCGGACCATGCGGGCAAGGCCGGTCAGGTTTTCTGTCAGCACCGGGTTGCGCTTGTGCGGCATCGCTGACGAGCCCTTCTGGCCGGGTGAGAAATATTCTTCGGCCTCCAGCACTTCGGTGCGCTGCAGGTGGCGGATTTCGGTCGCCAGGCGCTCGATCGAGGAGGCGACGACGCCGAGGGTGGCGAAATACATGGCGTGGCGGTCGCGCGGGATGACCTGGGTGGAGACCGGCTCGGCCTTCAGGCCAAGGGCCTCGGCGACATGTTCCTCGACGCGCGGATCGATATTGGCGAAGGTGCCGACGGCGCCCGAGATGGCGCAGGTCGCGACTTCCTCGCGGGCGGCGACCAAGCGCTGGCGGCAGCGCTCGAATTCGGCATAGGCGAGCGCCAGCTTGACGCCGAAGGTGGTGGGCTCGGCATGGATGCCGTGCGAGCGGCCGATGGTGACGGTGTCCTTGTGCTCGAAGGCGCGGGTTTTCAGCGCTGCGAGCAGCCGGTCGATGTCGGCGATCAGGATGTCGGTGGCGCGCACCAGCTGGACGTTGAAGCAGGTGTCGAGCACATCAGACGAGGTCATGCCCTGGTGGACGAAGCGGGCATCCGGGCCGACGATCTCGGCGAGATGGGTCAGGAAAGCGATGACGTCATGCTTGGTGACGGCCTCGATCTCATCGATGCGGGCGACGTCGAAGGTGGCGGCGCCACCCTTTTCCCAGATCGTCTTTGCTGCCGATTTCGGGATGACGCCGAGCTCGGCCAGCGCGTCGCAGGCATGCGCCTCGATCTCGAACCAGATGCGGAACTTGGTTTCAGGAGACCAGATGGCGACCATTTCGGGCCGGGAATAACGCGGGATCATGTGCGGCTGCCTTCATTTCGAGAGGTTTGTTAGCGCCCCTGTAGCAAAGACGGGCGGCAATCTCAACGCATGCGTTTGGCAAGATGATAACTGCTGACGACAAGGCAGACGAGGCCGAGCGGCAGGAAAAGGCGCAGGCCGATCACCAGGAACTGGTAGACGGCGCTGATACTGGTGAAGACGAACTGGAAGGCCCAGACGACGCTGCCGAAGGGGGCGTGCCAGCGCGAATAGAAGATCCGGTATTCCATGGCGAAGAGAAAGGCGGTCATCAGGATCGTCGCTGCCGTCAGCGTCACGAAAAAGGCGGCGAACCGCGCTTCCGGCGGCCTGTTATAAGCAAGGAAGCGGGCGACCGGCAGGGCGAAGGGCCAGGAGAGCAGGCCGCCGAGGAAATAGAGGGCGGCGACTTCGCCGAGCCGGCTCGTCTGCAGGCCGTTGCGGAGGTAAAGGCCGAGCATGGCGGCGGCCAGCATTTGCGTGCCCCAGAGCAATGCACCGGCAATCAGATCGGGGTAGGGCGGCTTTGCCGCCCTTAGACGATCCATACTAGAGCGGTCGGGGGCGTTCAGGGATGAACCGGAACGGCGATCCAGCGTCCGTTCCTCTCGGCATCGAAGGCCAGCACGAGGGCGATGTGAACCGGGTTTGCGCCCTCCGGCTGGTAGACCACGGCGCCGCCGATCCTGTATTCGACCGAACAGATGCGTTCGGCCGGAACCGCCGTCGCCTGGCGTGCGGCCTGCCGGTTCGGAGCGCCTTCCTTCTCGATCATCTGCAGGCTGAAGCCGATGACCCGCTTGTCGATCGCGGCGCAATCCTTCGGCGTCGGCACGGGCATCTCTCCGAGCGAAAGCGTGTAAGGCGCCTTCGGCGGACCGTCGGTCGCAAGCGTGGTATAGCGGATCGTCTTTGCGGGAGAGCCGAGTTCGGTCGGCGGATTGAAGGCGGCGATCAGGCCGGGATTGGTCAGCAGATCGTATTTGTCCATCTGGCTGCGTGCCGCCGTCAGGTTCTGCCGCCGCGCCTTGGAAAGATTGGCGTCCTTCTCGGTCAGCTCGGTGCGGAAGGGCGTACCCTCGAGATAGTGGCCGTTTTCGGTATCGATGAAATAGGTTTCGGAATAGGGGACATTCCCGCCCTCCTCGATACCGAACTCCTGAAAGGCGAAGACCTTGCCATCGGCCGAAAAGCCGATCGGCTGGACGCTGGCGATGTCTCCGGCAAGTGACATTGCCGGCAGGCCGGCAAAAGCGGCGGCAAGCATGCCGCCAATGACAAGACCCTTCATCATTTTCGTGCCCCTTCGGCTGCCTGACGCAGATCGGCGACGGTCTTGCGATAATCCTCGACCGTATCGCCCTTGAAAATTGCCGAGCCGGCGACGAGGACGTTGCCGCCGGCGCGCGCGATCGCCGGGGCGGTTTCCACCGTGACGCCGCCGTCGACCTGAAGTTCGATCGGCCTGTCACCGATCAGTGATTTCGCCGCGGCGATCTTGGCGGCCATCGCCGGAATGAATTTCTGCCCACCGAAGCCCGGGTTGACCGACATGATCAGGATGAGATCGACATCGTCGAGCACGTTCTCGATGGCGCTGAGCGGGGTGGCCGGATTGATCGTCACCCCGACCTTCTTGCCGAGATTGCGGATGGTCTGCAGCGAGCGGTGCAGATGCGGCCCGGCTTCGGCATGCACGGTGATGCGGTCGCAGCCGGCCTTGGCGAAGGCTTCGAGATAGTCGTCGACCGGCGAGATCATCAGGTGGCAGTCGAACGTGGCTGAGGTATAGGAGCGCAGCGACTTGATGACGTCAGGGCCGAAGGAGATGTTCGGGACGAAATGGCCGTCCATCACATCGAGATGGATCCAGTCGGCGCCGGCGGCCGTCACGTCGCGCACCTCCTCGCCGAGCCTGGCGAAGTCCGCCGCGAGGATGGAGGGGGCAATACGAATGGGCAGCGTCATCAGGTCTTACTCCGTATGGGCCGCCATTGGTCCGCGGCGGCCGGATTCAAGGCTGGCGCGCCCTTTATTGCGTCGGCGCGCCGGGTGGGAAAAAGCCGTTGCCCCGCCATTCGAGCAGGCGGTAGGGATTTTGCGAAAGCTCATGCGTTCCGTTGAAGGTCACAGCGCCGACAGGCGTCTGGAATGTCGTGCCGAGAAGCGTCTCCTGCAAGGGCTTGCCCGCTTGAGCGGCGGCTTCAACGGCCTGGCCGGCAATGCGTGCCGCAGCCAGCGACGGCAGGACATAACCTTCCGGCTCGATGCCTTTGGCGCGCAGCGTCTCGGCCGCGGCTGCGCCCTCCTGAAGCAGGGCGTATTCCGGCAGAGCGACGGCGCGCACACCCGTATTCAGCGGCAGCGGCTGGTCGGCGGCGCGCATGGCGTCACCGCCGAGAATGGACAGCGGGATGTTTTCCGCCTTGGCGTCGCGGGCGATGACGGCGACATCGTTGCGGTCGCCGCCGATGAAGACCCGGGTGGCGCCAGCCCGTTTCAGGCGGCGGACAAGGGCGATCTGCTGCTCCTGTCCCGGCCGGTAGGTGTCGGTAAAGACCGGCTTCAGGCCGTTCTGCTCCAGCGCATTGCGCACCGCTTCCGTCAGTTCGCGGCCATGGATGGTGCCGTCCTCGATCAGCGCGATCGGATCGGCCGCCCAGTCCTTGAGGATCACTTCGATGATCTTTGCCGCCTCGGTGCCGTCGGCGGGCGCCAGGCGGAAGAGCGGCCAGCCGTTTTTCAGGGCATCCTCCATCAGGATGCGGGAGCGTACCGAGACGGTGATGGCGGGGATGCCGGCGTCCTTCAGCTTCGGCAGCGCGCCTTCCAGCGTCTCGCTGCAGAGAAAGCCGATTGCGATCTGCACCTTGGCATTGACGAGCGCATCGGCAACCGCCGCACCGCTATTGTCCTCACAGGTCTCGTTGACGGCGACGAGCGTATTTCCGGATTGCTGGATCTCGAAACCGCCGCCGGCGGCAATCTGGTTGCCCAGCAAAGCGAGCGGGCCGTTCTGAGGGGCAACGATGCCGATCGTCACGCCGGCCGCATGGCCTTGCGCCGCCGCTCCCAGCAGCACCAGAAAGGCTGCTATCCCTCGCAGGTTGATCATGAAAGGCGGAGATCCCTAGCCATCGTCCATGCCCTTTTATCCGCAAGGCCGCGATCGTCAAAGAAAAACAAGCGGAACGCGACGCTTTTCACCGGTCCTATTGTAGAAAAGGTAACCGATGCTCGCCATATTGGCGCGATAGCAAGTCGAACGGCAGCGACGCGCTTCTTTTCGGATGCGCAGAAAAGGCTGTAGCACTTTCGATTGCTGCATAGTTTTCGTCGTTTAGACGATGCCGATTGAGGGAACTATGCAGTAGACAGAAGAGCGCGCAAGGGAGAAGCAGGTGTTGAACAGGCAGCATATCGACCCTGGCCTTTATCGCGATGCCATGAGCCGTTATGCCGGCCATGTGCAACTCGTGACGACGGCGATGGAAGGCATGCGCCGCGGTGTCACCATCACCGCCGCCTGCTCGGTCTCCGACAATCCCGCCTCTGTGCTGATCTGCCTCAACAACACCAATCCGAAGAACGAGATCTTTTTCCGCAGCGGCATCTTCGTGCTCAACACGCTCGGCGCCCATCATCAGGGCGTTGCCGACGCTTTTTCCGGGCGCACGGCGCTTGCCGATGATGCCCGTTTCGGCAGCGCCCGTTTCGAGACGCTGGTTACCGGCGCGCCGGTGCTTGCCGATGCGCTTGCCGCCTTCGATTGCCGGGTGACCGACATCAAGGAAATGCCGACGCATAACGTCATTTTCGGCGAGGTCGCTGCCGTCCGCTTCAGCGAAAAGCACCCGGCGCTCCTCTATATGAACCGGGATTATCACGCGCTGTGATTTGAGCGGCGACAGGATTTCAAGGGAATAGAGCATGGACAATGCCGGGATCGAGGAAATGTTTCAGGGGCTCGGCCCCGTCACGGTCAAGCGCATGTTCGGCGGCAAGGGCATCTATCATCTCGGGCGCATCATCGCGCTCGAAGTGCGTGACGAGATGCTGCTGAAGGCGGACGAGACGAGCGCCCCGGAATTTGCCGCCGCCGGCGCCACGCAGTGGAGCTACGAGGGAAAGAAGGGCAAGCCGGTTAAAATGCCCTACTGGTCGATCCCCGACGAGGCTTATGACGATCCCGATCTGATGGCGAAATGGGTGCGGCTTGCCTATGAGGCGTCGCTTCGCGCCGAATAACTATTCGTCTCGTCCACCCGGTGGCAGGGCTGCGATCGCCGCCCTGGTGAAGGCCGACAGCGGTTCTGGCAAATCGGTCAGGGGGAACCAGCCGAAATCCGAAAGCTTGTCCGGTTCGGTCAATTGCGGCTCACCCTCTACATCGCGGGCGAGATAGAGAAGTGAAATCCAGTGCTGGCGGTCGGTATCGATGATCTGCTCGGTCATGCCGATGCGCTCGATGCGGCCGATCTTGAGGCCGGTTTCTTCTTCGGCCTCGCGGCGCGCGGCTTGCTCGGCCGGCTCCATATGATCGACCTTGCCGCCGACGATATTCCAGTAGCCGGCTTCAGGCGGGCGCATGCGCTTGTAGAGAAGGATCCTGGCGTCGCGCAGAATCACCAGGCCGACGCCGAAGCCCGGAAAATCGAGACCGGGCCTGGCCATGGCAAGGCTCAAACCTTGGCGCTGCCGGCAATCAGCATGAAAGCGGGGATATCGTCGCCGAAGCCGACCGGGGTCGGGCCGTCATCATGGTCGCGATGGCGGCGGCGGTCGCGGCTGTCGTCGTTTGCCGGATAAGGCCGGCTGTTGCGCGCATTGTTTTGCGGCTTCTGCTCTGCTTTGCGCTCGTGCTTCACGATGTCGGCCTTTACTGGTGCTGCCTGGATCACTTGGACGTCATTATCCTGTATGTCGTTATCAGATTTATGACCCGCTGCGCTGCGATTGCCGCGCCCGCGTCCGCGATCCCTGTCGCCTCGTTCACCCTTTGCGCCACGCTCGCGGCTGTTGCGCCGCGGGCGCTCGCTGTCGGCGCTTTCTTCTGCCGGCGGCAGGGAATTGACATCGCCGTTCAGCCATTCGATCTTTTCGCCGATCAGCTTTTCGATCGCATCGACGAATTTGGTGTCGCGCTTGGTGACGAGCGTGAAAGCGGCGCCGGAGCGGCCGGCACGGCCGGTGCGGCCAATGCGATGGACGTAATCCTCGGAATGGATCGGCACATCGAAATTGAAGACGTGGCTGACATCGGGAATGTCGAGACCGCGTGCTGCGACGTCTGATGCAACCAGCAGTTGGAGATTGCCGTCGCGGAAGCTCTGCAGCGTGGTCGTGCGGGAGCGCTGGTCCATGTCGCCATGCAGTGCGCCGACGGAGAAGCCGTGGCGCTCCAGCGACCGGAAGAGATCGGCAACGTCCTTCTTGCGGTTGCAGAAGACGATGGCGTTCTTGAGTTCGGTCTGGGCGCGGACGAGTTCACGCAGAACCGCGCGCTTCTCGTAATCCTTGCCGTGCGAAGCGACGAAGCGCTGGGTCACGGTCTTTGCGGCCGACGCGGGCTTTGCCACCTCGATGCGCTCGGGATTCTGCAGGAAGCGGTCTGCGAGCTTCTGGATCTCCGGCGGCATGGTTGCCGAGAAGAACAGCGTCTGGCGGGTGAACGGGATCATCTTGGCGATGCGCTCGATATCGGGAATGAATCCCATGTCGAGCATGCGGTCGGCCTCATCGATCACGAGGATCTCGACGCCGCTCATCAGCAGCTTGCCGCGCTCGAAATGGTCGAGCAGGCGGCCGGGTGTGCAGATCAGCACGTCGGCGCCGCGCTCGAGCTTGCGATCCTGGTCCTCGAAGGAAACGCCGCCGATCAGAAGGGCGACGTTGAGGCGGTGGTTCTTGCCATATTTTTCGAAATTCTCGGCGACCTGGGCGGCGAGTTCGCGCGTCGGCTCGAGAATCAGCGTGCGCGGCATGCGGGCGCGGGCGCGGCCCTTTTCCAGAAGCGACAGCATCGGCAGAACGAAGGATGCCGTCTTGCCGGTGCCCGTCTGCGCGATGCCGCAAATATCGCGGCGCTCGAGCGCAAACGGAATGGCTCCCGCCTGAATAGGCGTGGGTATCGTGTAGCCCGCATCGGTAACAGCGGATAGCACTTTTTGGCTCAAGCCAAGGTCAGCGAATGTCGTCAAAGGGAAAACTGTTTCCGTTCCGGTTCGGCCGAGCTCTGAACGAGTCGGCGGGATTGCATGCCGCAATGCAGCGCGACATAACCCCGAATGGCCGGCAAGTCAAGAAATAGAGAGGCCGCACCCCGTGCAGAGTGAAGCGATGGTTACCTGATGGCTGTTACTTGATATAGGTGGCGAGTTTAAGGCCCGCATTCATGAAATATACTGGATCGACGGCGTGGCCGTCCTGGCGCACTTCATAGTGCAGATGCGTCCCCGTCGAGCGGCCGGTGCTGCCGGCAAGGCCGATGACGTCATTGCGATCGACCGTGTCGCCGACCTTGACCAGAACCTCCGACATATGCCCGTAGCGCGTCGAGATGCCGTTGCCATGATCGACTTCGACCATGTTGCCGTAGCCGCCGGTCCAGCCGGCCGCAATCACCTTGCCGGGCGCCGTCGGGCGGATCCTCTCGCCCGGAGCAAAGCGGAAATCGATGCCGGAATGGAGCGCCAGGCGGCCGAGGAACGGATCACGGCGATTGCCGAAGGGGCTGGTCACTTCCTTGCCGATGGCGGGATTGCGGAAGGGCAGGGATTCGGCAGTGCTGCGCACCGCTTCGAGCCGCGTCAGCGCGCTGTCGAGCGCCACCAGCGAATTGTTGAAGTCGTCGTTGCTTTCCGGCTCGACATATGGGCCGCCGACGGCGTCGTCGTCTTTCTCGGCAGCGGTCTCTGCCGGCGTCGGGATTTTGAAGCGGGTCAGCACTGTCGCAATGGCATTGGCGGCATTGCCGGCATCGCTGGTCAACTGCTCGACGCGGTTGCGCTGGTCCTGTTCGACCCCCTTCAGCGACAGCGTCACGTTGGAGAAGATGCGGTCGGCGCGATCGCCGACGGTTTCGGCGGACGGCACATAGGCAAGCGTCGAGTTGTCGGGCGTCGCATCGGCGGGCGCGCCGCTCGCCAGCTGTTTCTCGATTGCCTCGATACCGCCAAGCGAAGCGCGCTTGTCCTTGATATCGGGAGCATAGGACTGCACGGGGGAAGATGGGGCAGGCGGGGCGCCGTCCTTTTCCGTCAGGCCGGAGCTTTCGGCCCGGTCGAGCAGATTGTCGAGCTTGCCGTGGCGCGAGGTCAGCGCCATTTGCTGCTCCATCAGCTTGTCGACCTTGTCTTCGACCACCTGCTGGTCGAGAAGCTGGCGGGAGGTGATGCGATCGACCTGAGCGCGAAGGGCGGCGATGCGATCTTCATAATCGTGCTGCATGCGGGCTTGCCGCGCCATGGTGGCGCCGATCAGATCGTCGCGCAGCACGAGATAGGACGTGGCCAGCAGGTAGCCGATCGAAAAGACGCCGACGAAGCAGAAGGCCACCGCTGCCATCCACGGCCGGACCGTCATGTGGCGGACCTTGTTGCCGCTTGCCAGGATCAGGATATGTTCCTGCGCCCGCCTGCCGAATATCCGGTGCTGATGTCCGCTGTTCACGCAGGCTCTCCCGATTGATGCGCTAGGCCTCTTTCGGAAAATTAGACACGGTTATGGTTAACGAATGCTTTCCCTGCCGGCATCGGATCATAAATTTCAGATACTTCACGCGTGGCTGATCGATGCCAGCGAGCGATAGAAGGACGGCGTCAGTCCGGCTTCGGCGCGGGCGAGATCATTGAAAGGCGGCTTCAGCGGCCCGCGGAAATTGGCGCGCACCAGTTCCTGAAAGGCCTTTGCCGGGTCGCGCTTTTCCCGCGCGCAGAGGAATCGGAACCATTTCGCGCCGACGGCCACATGGCCTTTCTCGTCGTTATAGATGACGTCGAGGACGGCAGCACTTTCGAGATCGCCGGTCTGGCGCATCTTTGCCTGCAGCGACGGCGTGACGTCGAGGCCGCGGGCTTCGAGAATCAGCGGCACGACGGCGAGCCTTGCCGTGAGGTCGTTGCGCGTCGAATGGGCGGCCTGCCACAGCCCGTCATGGGCGGGAAGATCGCCGTAATCGGCGCCGAGATCGTTGAGGCGGGCGCGGACCAGGCGGAAATGTTTCGCCTCCTCGAAGGCAACCTGCATCCAGCCGTCGAAGAAGGAATTCGGCACCTGTTCGGTTGCGAAACGCGCGACGATATCGAGCGCCAGATCGACGGCGTTGAGCTCGATATGGGCGATGGCATGGAGCAGGGCGATCCGGCCTTTCAGCGTATGCAGCGAACGTTTCTCCACCTGGGTCGGCGGCGTCAGAACCGGCTTTTCAGGACGGCCGGGCCTGTCCGGCAATGCGGCATCGAGTGGCGAGCGCAACGACACCCGGCGTTCGAACCAGCGGGTGGCGCTCTCCTGCGCAAGCGCCGTCTTGCGGTCGAGATCGGCGGAGCGGATGGCATCGATGGCGCCGCCACGCAGCGACGTTATCCTCAGGTTGCCGGTCACGCCGCCAGATTCCGCACGGCCTCGAGCACGGTTTCGGCATGGCCCTGCACCTTCACCTTCTGCCAGATGGTGGCGATCGTGCCGTCCTGGCGGATCAGGAAGGTAGTGCGCTCGACGCCCATGAAGTTGCGGCCGTACATGCTCTTTTCCTTCCAGACGCCATAGGCCTGCAGCGTGGTCTTTTCCTCGTCCGAGGCCAGCGCCACCGAAAGACGGTGCTTCCTGATGAACTTGTCGTGGCAGGCGGCCGAATCGGGCGACATGCCGATGACGGCGGCACCAGCCGCCTCGAACTCGCTTGCCAATGCGGTGAAAGCCAGTGATTCGGCGGTGCAGCCAGTCGTGTCGTCCTTGGGGTAGAAGAACAGGACGAGCGGCCTGCCCTGGAATTCGGCCAGCGAGACGCGGCCGCCGCCATCGCGGGGAAGGTTGAAATCAGGAGCCGTGGCGCCGATGCCGGGAACCGCCATTTGGGAAAACCTTTCTTTTGCCGGGTTTGTGGATGACACTGTCTCTCCCCGAATTATATAGTGGATGGAAACCCGTCCAGCATTGCCGGGTTCAATTCTTCACTTAAGGGAGAGCCCGAAGGCGCATGTCAGCCATCCGCGGCGAAAAGGTCACGTTTCGCAAGAAGGATATCGTTGCGCTGGACCGCTTGCCGTCCGCTCAGGCCGAGGATCCGATCATCGTCCATTGCCCGCCGCCGCGTTCGCCAATGCGGCGCACGGCGAAGCTGACCTCGGGATTTCTGGGACTGATTCTGCTTATTCTCGCTGCCATCGTCTTCACCGTCGAGAGCGGCATGTTCGACAAGCCGCTGTCGCAGCAGGCGCAGGCAGCGCTGAACGGCGTGGCCGGACCGCGCTACCGCGCCGAGGTCGGCTCCACCGTCATCCGCTTCACCTCGGATTTCCGGCTGGCGCTGGAGGCGCGCAACGTCAACATGATCGACCGGGAGAGCGGTCAGCACCTGTCGACGACGGGTTCGGTGCGCCTCGGGCTCGATCCGCTGCAGCTTTTCCGCGGCCGCATCGCCGTTTCGGACATTGAAGCGGAGGATATCGCCCTCGATACAGCGCTTCTTCCATCGGGCAATCCCATCAAACTCGACGATCTGCGCATCGACGCCATGCCGGCGGCGATGGAAAGGATCTTCTCGCAGTTCGACATGTTCGACAGCATCGTCACACGCGGCTCGACGAATTCGGTGCGCATCTCCGGCATCAACATCAAGCTTGCCGATACCGCCAATGGTCCGCTGTCGCTCGTCATCGACAATCTTGTCTTTGCCCATGCCGGCCCGTCCTCGCTGCAATTGAGCGGCGAAGTCGCGCTCAACGGCGAGGTGGCCGAGCTCGATGTGCTCGCTGAGAAAGAAGACCGCCACGTGTCGAAGGTCGTGGCGACGCTCAAGCATGCCGATCTCACGCCCTTCGCGCTGAAACGCAACGATCAGGGCGTAATACGCCAGGGGCTCAACGCCTTTGCCGACCTGACGGTATCGGCCTCCAGGGCGCGCGATGGCGTGCAGCCGGCGCTGGCGGCGACGGTCGACATCGGTTCCGGGCTGATCTATGCGGATGGCGATGCGCAGGAGCTGTCCGGCGGGCAGATCAACCTCGTCTACGATTTCGACAAGCAGACGCTCGAAATTGCCCGGTCGAACGCCCGGTTCGGCGCGACCACGGTGCCGATCAACGGTGCGCTTATCGATCTCGACAAGCTCGATCCGCAGGCCGGCAAAGGTTTCGGCATCGACCTGCTCGTCAGCGGCGGCACGGCCGCCCCCGGCGGCTCCGGCGAGCAGCCGCTCTCCTTCGACATCCAGGCGACCGGGCGCTACATGGTCAGCGGGCGGGAATTCCTGTTTCCCAACATGACCGTCTCCAGCCCGCTCGGCGCACTTTACGGAGCGCTGCATATCAAGCTCGGCGACAAATCGCCGGAGATCAGCTTTGCCGGCCAGTCGGCACAACTGCAGACGACCGCGATCAAGCAGCTCTGGCCCTTCTGGATGGCGCCGAAGGTGCGCACCTGGGTACACGGCAATCTCTTCGGCGGCACCGTCACCAACGCCGCTATATCCGTCTTCATTCCTTTCGGCAGGCTGGACGAGGCCGCCGGCGGCAGGGGATTGAAGCTCGATGCCAACCAGATCCGCATCGGCTTCGACATTGCGGGAGCGCGGATGAACGTCGCCGGCGAGATCCCGCCGATCCGTGACACGTCGGCACATTTCGACCTGACCGGCCCGGTTGCGACGATCGCGATCAAGAGCGGCGCGTCCTATTTCCCTTCCGGCCGATCCGTCGTTCTCGGGCAGGGAACCTTCATCATGCCCGCCACCTACGACAAGCCGCTGATGGCGGATATCGATCTTGCGGTCTCCGGGGCAGCCGACGCCGTTGGCGAACTTCTGACCTACAGGCCGATCCGGGTGCTGCAGCGCGCCGGCTTTGCGCCCGACGATTTCAAAGGCCGGATCGAGGCCCACGTCAAGGCGCATTTCGGCCTGCTCTCCTCGCAGAACCCGCCGCCGGCCGAATGGGCGGCGGAAATGAAGCTGACCGACATCGATCTTGCCAAGCCGTTTTCCGGCCGGACGATCAGCAATCTCAACGGCACGCTGAACGGCAATCCGAAACAGATCACGCTTGACGCCAAGGCCCAGATCGATGGCGTCCCGGCCGACATCGATCTTGCCGAACCGGTCGAAGCATCCGACAGCGCGAAGCGGCAGCGAGTGATCAGCGCGACGCTGTCCGAAGACCAGCGCAACAAGCTGATACCCGGCCTTTCCGGCATCATCGGCGGCAGCGTGAAGATGGTGCTGACGCGGATCGACGATGACCGGCAGGACGTCCAGCTTGACCTCACCAAGTCGCAGCTCGACCTGCCGTGGATCGGCTGGTCGAAGGGCAGCGGCATTGCGGCGACGGCCGAATTCGAAACATCCGGCCCGGTCGACAATACCGAGATCAAGAATTTCCGGCTGAAGGGCGACGGTTTCGGCGCCACCGGCTCTCTGAATGTCGGCAAGGCCGGGCTGATCTCGGCCGATTTCGACAGCGTCAAACTTTCCTCGCTCGACGATTTCGCCCTGTCGGTGAAACGCAGCAAGGGCAATTTCGACGTCTCCGTTTCCGGCGACAGCGCCGATGCGCGGCCGGTGATCGCGCGGTTGAAATCGGGCTCGGGCGGTGACGATGAGGGGGACGCCGGCGATACCGGCGTGTCGGTGCGCGCCCGGCTGAAAAACGTCATCGGCTTCAACGACGAGAAGATCGGCAATTTCCAGGCGCAGGTGTCGCTGCGCGGCGACAAGCTGCAAGCGCTGAACTTTTCCGCCGTTACCGACAGCGGCGAGGCCGTCGTCAGCCAGATGAAGGATGGCGGCGTCATCAATATCACCAGCGGTGATGCCGGCGCGGTCTCGCGTTTCGCCGATCTCTATCAGCACATGCAGGGCGGCCTGCTCAATCTGGCGATCCGGCTATCGCCGCAGGGCGGCTGGGACGGTTCGCTCGACGTGCGCCGTTTTGCGATCGTCAACGAACAACGGTTGCGCTCGATCGTCTCGACGCCCGTCGGAAACGAGCAGCGCAGCCTCAACGAAGCCGTCAAGCGCGACATCGATACTTCGTCGCAGCGTTTCCAGCGCGGCTTTGCCCGCGTCGTGTCGCGCAATGGCATGGTCGGCATCGAGAACGGCGTGCTGCGTGGCGACCAGATCGGCGCGACTTTCCAGGGGGTGGTGCGCGACCGCAAGGGCAACATGGACATGACCGGCACCTTCATGCCGGCCTACGGCCTCAACCGGCTCTTTGCCGAACTGCCGCTGATCGGCGTCATCCTCGGCAATGGCAGCGACCGAGGCCTGATCGGCATCACCTTCAAACTCACCGGCAAGTTCGACCAGCCGAACCTGCAGATCAACCCGCTGTCGATCATTGCACCCGGTGTTTTCCGGCAGATCTTCGAATTCCAATGAAGCAGGCTGAGACGATCGTCGAGGCTTCCGACGTCGTCGCGCCGCTGCCGGACAACTCCGGCAGACAATTTCATCGTCGATGCCTATGTATTTTAGCAAATTCTGATGTAATGTGGGCTTTCGGCCCTGAAAGCGGCTGGCGGAGAATGCCATGCAGCGCGTTCGGACAGTCTCTCTTGCATCCGCTATCGTGATTGCCGTCACGATCGGCCATCAGGCTTCGTATTCCGCGGAGAAGGGCGACCGGCCAAAGCCGCCCGCGAGCACCCGCTCCGGCCACATCCTCGCCGTTCCCCTCGATGCGACGGTGACGCCGCCAATCTTCTCGATCAGTTGGTGGTCGCGGGTGAAGCCCGCTTCAAACATCGATCCGCCGGGCTATCTGCTTCGAGAGACCAAAGGGAATGACGTTGAAGGCCGGCAAAGCGCTGAATGATTTTGATCGCTGCGGCTAAACAAAGAAAAAGCCGGCGCGGGCGCCGGCTTTGGTATCCGTTCACACTTGAAGCCGTTTACGCCGCGCGGCGGATCAATATGTGCTTCTTCTTGCCGAGCGAAAGCTTGATGACGCCATCGGCGGTGATCTCGCCGCTGCCGATCAACTTGCGCTCGTCGCTGACCGCCTGGTCGTTGATGCGCACCGCGCCGCCCTGGACGTGACGGCGGGCTTCACCGTTCGAGCCGGCAAGTCCGGCACGAACGATCAGCGACAGCAAGCCAATGCCGGCGTCGAGTTCGGATGCGGGAACCTCGACGGACGGCAGGTTGTCGGAGAGGCCACCTTCCTCGAAGGTCTTGCGCGCCGTTTCGGCGGCCTGTTCAGCGGCCTCGCGGCCGTGCAGGATCGCGGTGACTTCGGTCGCCAGGATCTTCTTGACCTCGTTGATCTCCGAACCTCCGAGCGCCGAAAGACGAGCGATTTCATCCATCGGCAGTGTCGTGTAGAGCTTCAGGAAGCGCGAGACGTCGGCGTCCTCGGTGTTGCGCCAATATTGCCAGAAATCATAGGCCGAGAGCATATCGGCGTTCAGCCAGATAGCGCCCGTCGCCGACTTGCCCATCTTGGCGCCCGACGATGTGGTCAGCAGCGGTGAGGTCAGGGCGTAGAGCTGCGGCGTCCCCATGCGGTGACCGAGATCGATGCCGTTGACGATATTGCCCCACTGGTCCGAACCGCCCATCTGCAGGCGGCAGTCGTAGCGTTTGGCGAGCTCGACGAAGTCGTAGGCCTGGAGGATCATGTAGTTGAATTCCAGGAAAGACAGTGACTGTTCGCGGTCGAGACGCGTCTTGACGCTGTCGAAGGACAGCATGCGGTTGACTGAGAAATGCTTGCCGACGTCGCGCAGGAATTCGAGGTAGTTCAGCGAGCGCAGCCATTCGGCATTGTTGATCATCAGCGCGTCCTTCGGACCGTCGCCGTAGTTCAGGTAATTGGAGAAGACGCGCTTGATCGAGGCGATGTTGCCTTCGATCGTATCGACCGTCATGAGCTGGCGGGCCTCTTCCTTGAAGGATGGGTCGCCGACCATGCCGGTGCCGCCGCCCATCAGCGAGATGGCCCGATGACCGGTCTTCTGCATCCAATGCAGCATCATGATCTGGATCAGCGAGCCGGCATGCAGGCTGGGTGCCGTCGGATCGAAGCCGATATAAGCCGTCACGGTTTCCCTGGCGAACATGTCGTCGAGGCCGCTTTCATCAGAGATCTGATGAATGAAGCCGCGCTCTTTCAGCGTGCGGAGGAAATCGGACTTGAACTCGGACATGGCGTTCGTCTCTTGGTGTCTGCGCTCGACCTGTGGGGCTCGCGCAACTTCGTTGTTGTTGATCTGTCGCGGCGCGTTTAGCACTGTTTTTATAAAAGTGCATCCGGGAATCGCAGGGAGGCAAGCCGCATGGATGTCATCAGGACTGCGATCGGCCTGATGAGCGGCACGTCGATGGACGGAATCGACGTCGCGCTGATCAGGACCGACGGCCGCGGCTTCATCGAACGCGGGCCTTGCATGGGCGTGCCCTACGACGCCGATTTTCGTGGGCGGCTGAAACGGGCGCTGGAACTGGCGCGTCCACTGCGTGACAGGCACGAACGGCCGGCCGAACTTCGCGATATCGAGCTTGAACTGACCGAACGGCATGCAATTGCCGTTACGGCATTCCTGGAACGTTTCGAGATCTCTGCCAGTGCCGTCGATGTTCTGGGTTTCCATGGCCAGACAGTGCTTCATCGGCCGGACGAGGGGCTGACGATCCAGATCGGCGACGGGCGGCAACTCGCCCGGAGAACCGGCCTGTCGGTGGTCTACGATATGCGCGCCAGCGATATGGCGCACGGTGGGCAGGGCGCGCCGTTGGTGCCGGTCTATCACGCAGCGCTTGCGGGGAAATTCCAGCAGGCGGGACAGGCGGTCTGCTTCGTCAATATCGGCGGCATCTCCAATCTGACCTTCATCGGCTGGGATGGGCGGATCGTGGCCTTCGACAGCGGGCCGGGCAATACGCTGATCGACCAATGGGTGGAGATGCAGACCGGCAAAGCCTATGATCCCGGCGGCGAGATCGGCGGACGCGGCAAGGTCGTCACCGCTCTTGCGGAACGCTATCTCGCAAGCCCGTTCTTCCGCGGCAATATCCGCCGTTCGCTCGACCGCGGCGATTTCGCGCCGCTTCGGCCGGAGGATGCAAGCCTCGAGGACGGCGCCCGGACGCTCGCCCATGTCGCTGCCGCCTCGATCGTCAAATCCGCCGGTTTCCTTCCCGAGACCCCATCGATCTATATCGTCTGCGGCGGCGGGCGGCTGAATGGCACGCTGATGGGCGAGTTTTCCGTCATGGCCGAAGGACTGGGATCGAAGGTGTTGACCGCCGAGCAGGCCGGTTTCGATGGTGACGCGATGGAGGCCGAAGCCTGGGCCTATCTCGCCGTCCGCTCGCTGGACGGATTGCCATTGACGTTTCCCGGCACCACCGGCGTCGGCGCTCCCGTCGGCGGTGGGGTGCTGGCAAGACCATGACGCGGGAAAACGTCATCCTGAAGACGCCGCGGCTCAGCTTCGTCATGTGGGACGAAAGTGATGCGGGCTTGGTGCAGCAACTGCATTCGACGATGGCGACGACCCGATATCTTTCCGGCTATGCACCGTGGAGCCTTGGCAAGGCCGAGGAGCGGCTGCGGGGTTGGTTCGAGGAACAGGCACGCGACGGCACGACCAAATACAAGCTGCTCGCCGAAGACGGCAGCTTCGTCGGCCGTGCCGGCATTTCGCGGTTCCGGAGCGAAGAATTCGAACTCGGTTATTCCCTACGCGAGGAGGCGTGGGGCAAGGGCCTGGCGACGGAAGCCGCAAGTGCGCTTGTCGACTGGTTCTTCGAACGGAAGCTTGCATCAGGCTTCATCGCCTTCACCCATCCCGAAAACACCGCCTCGCAACGTGTCCTCCGGAAGATCGGCATGCGCGAACGCGGGCCGATCCAGATCGATGGAATGCCGGGCCTGGCTTTCGAACTCACCGCCGACAGGCGGTCGGCAGAGCTTTAGCTCTTGACGGCGAGCGGGCGAACATCGGCTTCACGTCCGCCGTGATTGTCATCCTCGACGCCCCGAACCTGGGCGATGAACGAGAACTTCTTGCGAAGGCCGAGGATCGGCTTCTCGATGAAATGCCAGGACAGCACCGCGACGGCGAGAGCCGAGGGCAGGCCGACCATGTAGAGCGCCAAGGCCCCATATTTCGGGTAGAGAAAGACTGAGGGGAATGAGCTGATCCAGATCTGCAGGAACGGATCATGGTAGAGATAGACCCCGTAGGAATAGTCGCCTTTTCTGAAAAAGGCCGGAATGGGTACCTCCGACAGGCCGATGAAGACTGTGATGTAGACGAGCGAGGTGATGACGATCGGCCGGTTGATCACCGACTCGGTCGCGCGGCTGTCGAGGGTGAGGATGGCGACGATGCAGATCAGGCAGGCGGCGGCGAAAAGCCAGCGCGAATGCGGGATGACCGCTTTGAACTGAAAGGCGACGATGCCCATCATGAACGCCGTTATCAGCTGGGAGCCGCGGCTCATGAACAGGAAGCGGGCGATCGGCTTGATTGAACCAGGCAACAGATAGGGCATCTTCTGGATGACAAGGCCGATGAAGATGTAGGCGATCGTCACGCCAAGCAGCTTATAGCGTGTCTTCACGATGGCGGTGACCATCAGCAACGACATGATGATGTAGCAGAAGATCTCCCAAGGAACCGTCCACAGAGCGCCGTTGACGCGCTGGCTCGGATTGTCGTGGAAGACGCCCGGCAGCTCGTAATGAATCCAGCCGACGATATTCAGGAAGTATTTGAAAAAACGCGGATCGGTAAAATAGTCGGCGTGATAGACGATCGTGACGATCGGTCCGATGATCAGCGAACAAACGACGATATCGACGGCCAGCGCCGGCACGATACGCAAGCCACGATTGATCAGAAAGTTCCGCAGACTCAGGCGCTGGGCGCTGCCGGCGATCAGAAATCCGCTCAAGGCAAAAAACATCGGAACAAGAGCGTATTCGGTAAACCAGAATACCGAGCCCCTGATGAAGGCATCATTCCTGGTCAGCAGAAATGAATGGGTCAATACGATAGAAAAGGCGAGCCCAATTCGAAGAAAGTCGAACCCCGGACCGATACCCCTATACTTATCCAGGACTTCCCCGAACGACTTGGTCATTGCGGACCTCGCTTTAGTTAGGATCGCGAGGACCCTACCGCACTGCAATATATATTGCAACACGATAGGTGATCTGTTCCGGCACAATCGGCGGGTGGCGTCCCGGCTCGCCTTCTCTGGGGAAGACGAGCCGGCGCTATGGCGTCAGCGAATCCGCTTGGCGGCCGGCTCCGGCACCAGTTCGCCATTCAGGCGGCGATCGAGGTAATCTTCACATTCGCCCATCAGCGTTTCCACCTGGCCGTTGAAGAAGTGGTTGGCGTTGGAAACGGTGCGATGGGTGATGAGGATGCCCTTCTGGGTCTTCAGTTTCTCCACAAGGCCGTTGACATCCTTTTCCGGCGCCACCTTGTCGGCTTCGCCGTTGATGATCAGGCCGGAGGAGGGGCAGGGCGCCAGGAAGGAGAAGTCGTAGGTATTCGGCTGCGGGGCGATCGACAGGAATCCCTCGATCTCAGGCCGGCGCATCAACAGCTGCATGCCGATCCAGGAGCCGAAGGAATAACCGGCGACCCAACAGGTCTTCGAATCGGGATGCAGGCTCTGCACCCAGTCGAGCGCCGAGGCGGCATCCGAGAGTTCGCCGGCGCCGTGGTCGAATTCGCCCTGGCTGCGGCCGATGCCCCGGAAATTGAAGCGCAGCGTCGTGAACCCGCGCTTCTGGAACATGTAGAAGAGCTGGTAGACGATCTGGTTGTTCATCGTGCCGCCGAACTGCGGATGCGGATGCAGGATGAGAGCGATGGGCGCGCTTTTTTCCTTGGAGGGCTGGTAGCGGCCTTCAAGACGGCCGGCTGGGCCGTTGAAAATAACTTCGGGCATTGGTACTCCGGGTTTTATTTCGCGTTCGCCCTGCGTTGGACGACAACATGACTTGACTCGGGTTGTCAGCTTTTCTAAAACGCAGTTTAGAACAATTCGAAACTTGCATGGCGATCCACGCATCGTGGAATGTGTCATAAGGCAAGCCCGGCGGAAATTTCAAGAAAAATGAGCCGCGGGTGCTGAAGCAAGCTCGTCAAGCGCAGGACTGAAGATCATGGCGCCGCCACGCCTTTATCTCGACTGGAATGCCACAGCGCCGCTGCACCCCGCAGCACGCGAGGCGATCATGCGCGCCATCGACATTTTCGGCAATCCGAATTCCGTTCACGGCGAAGGCCGTGCCGCCCGCGCTGCGATCGAATGTGCGCGGCGCAAGGTGGCGGCACTGGTGGGCACCGACGCCGGCAATGTGGTCTTTACCAGCGGCGCGACCGAGGCCGCCAATCTGGTGCTGACGCCGGATTTCCGCATGGGCCGCACGCCGCTCCGGCTCGGCCAGCTTTATTTTTCGGCGATCGAGCATCCGGCTGTGCGCGAAGGCGGCCGTTTCGCCAGGGAGAAGATGACGGAGATCCCGGTCACGGAAGCCGGCATCGTCGATCTCGATGCGCTCGCTGCCATGCTCAATGCCCATGACAAGGCCGCCGGCCTGCCGATGGTCGCCATCATGCTCGTCAACAATGAGACGGGCATCGTCCAGCCTGTGGAGGCCGCGGCAAAAATCGTTCACGCCCATGGCGGACTTTTCGTGGTCGATGCCGTGCAGGCAGCGGGGCGTATCCCGCTCGACATCGGCAGGATCGGCGCCGATTTCATGATCGTTTCCTCGCACAAGATCGGCGGGCCGAAGGGTGCGGGCGCGCTGATTGCGCGCGGCGAGGCGCTGATGCCGCGGCCGCTGATCCAGGGCGGCGGACAGGAGCGCGGTCACCGGTCGGGGACGCAGAATTCGCTAGCGCTGATCGGCTTCGGCGCGGCGGCGGAGGCGGCAGCCGACGAACTCGAGGCACGCAATGCGGCGATCGGCGCGTTGCGCGAGCGGCTGGAAGCCGGCATGCGCCGGGCGGCATCGGATGTGATCGTGCATGGCGAGGATGGCAAGCGTGTCACCAACACGATTTTCTTCACCCTGCCGGGGCTGAAGGCGGAGACCGGACAGATCGCCTTCGATCTCGAAGGCGTGGCGCTTTCGGCGGGTTCGGCCTGCTCGTCCGGACGGCTCGGCGAAAGCCATGTGCTGACGGCGATGGGACGCGACGCCAAACTCGGGGCATTGCGCATCTCGCTCGGTTTTTCCACAACCGAAGAAGATATCGACAGGGCGATTGCCGCCTTCGCGAAGATCGCCTGCCGGCGCAGGTCGGCCGGCGAGGCGGCCTGAACCACGTCAAAACTTGCGGAAACACAAATTTCCGCTTGCCAATCGGGCTGAAAAGTCCCTTTTGGCCTCTTACATCTAGGGCAAGGAATTGCCCGGCATCAGGGCAAGAGAATTGCCCGACATAAAGGGCAGGACAATTGCCCAAACGCTACAAGCTGCCGGACCTTGTATCCGGCGAGATTGGAGAATGAGATGGCTGCCGTGCAGGAAACGATCGACCAGGTGCGCCTGATCGATGTGGACCAGTACAAATACGGTTTCGAGACCGTCATCGAGATGGACAAGGCACCGAAAGGCCTGTCCGAGGATATCATCCGCTTCATTTCCGCCAAGAAGCAGGAACCGGAATGGATGCTGGAATGGCGTCTGGAGGCCTATCGGCGCTGGCTGACGCTGGAAGAGCCGACCTGGGCGCGTGTCGATTATCCGAAGATCGATTTCAACGACATCCATTATTATGCCGCGCCGAAGAGCACGCCCGGCCCGAAATCGCTCGACGAGGTCGATCCGGAACTGCTCAAAGTCTATGAGAAGCTCGGCATTCCGCTGCGCGAGCAGGAGATCCTGGCCGGCGTCGAGAAGCCGAAGATCGCCGTCGACGCCGTTTTCGACAGCGTTTCGGTCGTCACCACCTTCAAGGCGGAGCTGAAGAAGGCCGGCGTGATCTTCATGTCGATCTCAGAAGCCATCCGCGAGCATCCGGAACTGGTGCAGAAATACCTCGGCTCCGTCGTGCCGACGAGCGATAACTATTATGCGACGCTGAATTCGGCTGTTTTCACCGACGGCTCCTTCGTGTTCATTCCGAAGGGCGTTCGCTGCCCGATGGAACTGTCCACCTATTTCCGTATCAACGAGAAGGGCACAGGCCAGTTCGAGCGCACGCTGATCATCGCGGAAGAGGGCGCCTACGTCTCCTATCTCGAAGGCTGCACGGCGCCGCAGCGCGACGAAAACCAGCTGCATGCGGCCGTGGTCGAACTGGTTGCACTCGACGATGCCGAGATCAAATATTCCACCGTCCAGAACTGGTATCCGGGCGATAAGGAAGGCAAGGGCGGCATCTACAATTTCGTGACCAAGCGCGGCGATTGCCGCGGCGACCGCTCGAAGATTTCCTGGACGCAGGTCGAAACCGGCTCGGCGATCACCTGGAAATACCCGTCCTGCATCCTGCGCGGCGACGACAGCCGCGGTGAGTTCTACTCGATCGCCGTGTCGAACGGCCATCAGCAGATCGACAGCGGCACCAAGATGATCCATCTCGGCAAGAACACGTCGAGCCGCATCGTCTCCAAGGGTATCGCCGCCGGCGTTTCCAACAACACCTATCGCGGCCAGGTCTCGGCCCACCGCAAGGCCTCGAACGCGCGCAATTTCACCCAATGCGATTCGCTGCTGATCGGCGACAAGTGCGGCGCTCATACCGTGCCCTACATCGAAGCGAAGAATTCGACGGCGCAGTTCGAGCACGAAGCGACGACCTCGAAGATTTCCGAGGACCAGCTGTTCTACTGCCTGCAGCGCGGCATCCCCACCGAAGCGGCGATCGCACTGATCGTCAACGGCTTCGTCAAGGAAGTCCTGCAGGAACTGCCGATGGAATTCGCCGTCGAGGCGCAGAAGCTGATCAGCATTTCGCTGGAAGGGAGTGTTGGCTGAGCGGTTTCCGTCATCCTCGGGCTTGTCCCGAGGATCTAAGCACGTCGGAGGATGGATGAGCGGGTTTGTCTACATGATGTCCGACAAACCAAGAGGTGTAATCTACACCGGCGTCACCAGCGATCTGCAAGGGCGCATATGGGAACACCGCAATAAAATCCACAAGGGTTTTACGGAGAAATACAGAGCGAAAAACCTGGTCTGGTTTGAGTATCATCCCAACATTGTGTTGGCGATCCAGCGGGAGAAGTCGCTGAAGCGCTATTTGCGCGAATGGAAAATCAAGCTCGTCGAGGAGCTCAATCCGACCTGGATGGACCTCTACGAGCGCATCGATGAAATTGAGAATGTCTATCGACCGCATCCGAATACGCGGGAGTGGAGCGATTACAATTGAGGGCTTAGATCCTCGGGACAAGCCCGAGGATGACGGATCGAGGCCGGCGCGAACGGTCAATCAGGCGGCCCTTGAAGCCGCTTTATGAACAGGAAAAACAAGATGCTTGAAATCAGAAACCTCCATGCCCGCATCGCCGAAGACGGCACCGAGATCATCCGTGGCCTGAACCTGACGGTAAAGGCCGGCGAAGTTGCAGCGATCATGGGGCCGAACGGCTCGGGTAAGTCGACGCTCTCCTATGTGCTGTCCGGCCGCAGCGATTACGAAGTCACCGAGGGCGACATTCTCTATAACGGCGAGAGCATTCTCGAACTCGATCCGGCCGAACGCGCCGCCAAGGGTATCTTCCTCGCCTTCCAGTATCCGGTCGAAATTCCGGGCGTCGCCACCATGCAGTTCCTGAAGGTGGCGATGAACGAGCAGCGCAAGGCGCGCGGCGAGGACGAGTTGACGACGCCGGATTTCATGCGCCGCGTCAAGGAATCTGCGGCCAAGCTGCAGATCAACACCGAGATGCTGAAGCGGCCGCTCAACGTCGGCTTTTCCGGCGGCGAGAAGAAGCGCGCCGAAATCCTGCAGATGGCGCTGCTGGAGCCGAAGCTCTGCGTGCTCGACGAAACCGATTCCGGCCTCGATATCGATGCGCTGAAGATCGTTGCCGATGGGGTCAATGCGCTGCGCTCTCCGGATCGCGCCGTCGTCGTCATCACCCATTATCAGCGCCTGCTCGACTATATCGTGCCCGATACCGTCCACGTTCTTTACAAGGGCCAGGTGATCAAGTCGGGCGACAAGACGCTGGCGCATGAGCTGGAAGCCAACGGTTACGCCGACATCATCGGCGCAGCGGCCTGAGTTCGGGTGGAAAGGACGACGTCCATGAACATGCAGACGACGAGCCGCCTGACCGCGGCCGAAGCGGCGCTGATCGAAGCCTTCAACCAGCAGATCGGCGATCTGCCGGGCAACGGCGCGGTGACGGCCCTGCGCGACCGGCTTCTCGACGACCTGAAGAAGGCCGGCCTGCCGACGCGGCGCATCGAAGCCTGGCATTATACCGATCTCAAAAATCTTCTGCGCAATGTCCCGCAGCAGGTTGGTGATGCCGGCTCAGAGGCTTTGGAGCCGCTTGTTGCCGATTCCGCGGTGCTGGCGGTGATCCAGGGCCATTCCAACCAGAAGGCCGCTGTCGCCGACCTCGGCATTTCCACATATTCTGAACGTCTGCTCGACGGCTCAGCCGCGGAAAGCCTCGATGCGCTCGGCAGCGACGATGCGATCGGCCGCATCAATGGCAGCTTCGTGCGCGACGGCTATGTCGTCGATGTGCCAGCCGATACCGAACTTGAAAACCCACTGGAAATCCAGTTCGTTCACGCTGGCGGCCAGACGCATACACGCCTTCCGGTTTCCTTCGGGGCACACGTCAAGGCGACCGTCATCGAGCGTCACCGTGCGGTGACCGGTGATGCCGCGCTGGTGTCCCACATCAGTGACATCTCGATCGGCGAAGGCGCGGAACTGACTTGGATCATCCTGCAGCAGCAGGCGGCAGAGGATACGCATCTCGGCCAGATCCGCATCGATCTCGGCGCCGATGCCAAGCTTCGGCTGTTCGTCATCAACGCCGGCGGCAAGCTGGTGCGCCAGGAACTGCATATCAAGGTGACGGGCGAGGGCGCCGATCTGACGCTGCGCGGCATCAACCTGCTCGGCGCCGAAAGCCATACAGACGTCACGATGGTGCTCGGCCACGACGTGCCGCATACCGGCTCGACCGAAGTGATCCGCAACGTCGTCTTCGACCGCGCCAAGGGCGTCTTCCAGGGCATGATCCGGGTTGCGCCCGATGCGCAGAAGACCGATGCCAAGATGGCCTGCAATACGCTGCTGATGTCCGACGACGCCGAGTTTTCGGTCAAGCCCGAGCTCGAAATCTTCGCCGACGACGTTCAGTGCGGCCACGGCGCGACGGTGACCGATATCGACGCCAACCATCTTTATTACCTGATGGCGCGCGGCATTCCGGAGAACAAGGCGCGGGCAATGCTGGTCAACGCCTTCGTCGCCGAAATCGTCGAGGAACTGGAAGACGAAGCCCTGGTCGAGGCGCTGGAAGGCGTGATTTCGGCCTGGCTCGAAAAGCACGCCTGATCGGATATATCAAATGGACAAGATCGTGCCGGCCACGCCATACGATGTCGAAGCCATCCGCCGGGATTTTCCGATCCTGGCGGAGAAGGTCCATGGCAAGCCGCTGGTCTATCTCGATAACGGCGCTTCGGCACAGAAGCCGCAGGTGGTGATCGACGCCATCTCGCATGCCTACACCCATGAATATGCCAATGTGCATCGCGGCCTGCACTATCTCTCCAATGCAGCGACGGATGCCTATGAGGCGGCGCGCGAGAAGGTGCGCCGTTTTCTCAACGCCCCTTCGGTCAACGACATCGTCTTCACCAAGAATTCGACGGAAGCGATCAACACCGTCGCCTACGGCTGGGGTATGCCTGAGATCGGCGAGGGCGACGAGATCGTCCTGACGATCATGGAGCACCATTCCAACATCGTGCCCTGGCACTTCATCCGCGAGCGGCAGGGCGCCAAGCTCGTCTGGGTGCCTGTCGATGACGAGGGCGCCTTCCACATCGAGGATTTCGAGAAGAGCCTGACGGAGCGCACCAAGCTCGTCGCCATCACCCATATGTCGAATGCGCTCGGCACGATCGTTCCCGTCAAGGAGGTCTGCCGCATCGCGCATGAGCGCGGTATCCCGGTCTTGATCGACGGCAGCCAGGGCGCGGTGCATCTGCCGGTCGACGTGCAGGATATCGATTGCGACTGGTACGTCATGACCGGCCACAAGCTCTACGGCCCGTCGGGTATCGGCGTGCTCTACGGCAAGAAGGAGCGGCTTTCCCAGATGCGCCCCTTCCAGGGCGGCGGCGAGATGATCTTCGAAGTCGCCGAGGACACTGTCACCTACAACGATCCGCCGCATCGCTTCGAGGCCGGCACGCCGCCGATCGTCCAGGCGATCGGGCTCGGTTATGCGCTCGATTACATGGAGAAGGTCGGCCGCGAGGCGATTGCCCGCCATGAGGCCGATCTCGCCTCCTACGCGGTCGAACGGCTGAAATCGGTCAATTCGCTGCGGGTGTTCGGGACAGCGTCCGACAAGGGCAGTATCTTTTCCTTCGAGCTTGCTGGCATCCATGCCCATGACGTCTCGATGGTGATCGACCGGCAGGGCGTTGCGGTGCGTGCCGGCACGCATTGTGCCATGCCGCTCTTGAAACGCTTCGGCGTCACCTCCACATGCCGTGCATCCTTCGGCATGTACAATACCCGCGCCGAGGTCGATGCGCTGGCCGATGCGCTGGAATATGCGCGCAAGTTCTTTGCCTGAGGAGTGTCCGTGATGAGCCTGGACGAAACCGAACAAAAAATCGACGTGCGCGAAGGCATCGTGCATTCCAGCATCCCGGCCGATGAACTGGCGCGGCTCAGCGACGACGTCATCAGCGCGCTGAAGACCGTCTACGATCCGGAAATCCCGGCCGATATCTTCGAACTCGGTCTGATCTACAAGATCGATATCGAGGACGACCGGATGGTGAAGATCATGATGACGCTGACCGCGCCCGGTTGCCCGGTCGCCGGCGAGATGCCGGGCTGGGTCGAAAATGCCGTCGGCGCCGTCGAGGGCGTCTCGGGCGTCGAGGTCGCAATGACCTTCGATCCGCCGTGGACACCGGACCGCATGTCTGAGGAGGCGCAAGTCGCTGTCGGCTGGTACTGAGCCGGCGTGATACTGGCGCAGTACCGTGGTATTGATCCGTTTACCTCGGAAGACTACATTTTGAATCACGAAGCGCCGGATCTTGACCCCGGTTGCGGAAGGAGAAAAAGCCGATGGGCTTTGCAGTGATGAGCATGACGGATGGGGCTGCGGCCCGCGTCAAGGCGATCGTCGAAAATTCCGGCCCGGAGGCCAAGGGCGTTCGCGTCGGCATCAAGAAGGGCGGCTGCGCCGGGATGGAATATACCATCGACCTGGTGACCGAGCCGAATGCCAAAGACGATCTGATCGAGCGCGACGGCGCCAGGGTCTGGGTCGAACCATCGGCTGTGCTCTATCTGCTCGGCACCGAAATGGGCTTCGAGCAGACGACGCTGCGTTCCGGTTTCACTTTCACCAATCCGAACCAGACCTCGGCCTGCGGCTGCGGTGAATCCGTCGAGTTGAAACCCGCCGATCTCGCGGCGCTTGCCGCACAGCGCCAGAGCGAACCTGCGCATTCCTAAAGCGCGTCGCAATCTTCAGATTCGCTCTTCGCGCCGCATGTCGTTGCCGCAAAACCGCTGCACAGTTTTGCGCGACATGCTCTCAGCCGTTCAAGCATGCGAGAATTCTTCGCCGGCTACATACCGGTAAAATACGGGAGCTCAGTCGCGCTTGATGCTCATCAGCATTTCCCACATATCGGCGCCGGTTTCGAAGACCGCGGCGTTTGCCTTGTAGCTCTGCTCGGATTCGATCAGGTCGGTCAGTTCTGTGGCAGGATCGACGTCCGAATCCGTTGAGTTGACGCTTGCCTGGACCCCGCCTGGTTCGACGGAGGTGAGACTGGTGCTCAGCTTGGCATAACCTGATGTGCTGCTGTTTGCGATATTGCTGGCAATTGCGCCGACGCGTGTCGTCTGTGCCCGCATTCCCGAAAGCGCCGCGCTCGTAATACCCGATATGCTCATTGCTGTTTCCCCAGGACTGGAAGAAATTCTTGTACATGCAAGGGCTTAGGGAATGCTGAAGCCGTTACGTTAGCAAAGACCTGCAGACGAGCACGTTCTGCCGCTGCATCTGCACCGAATTGGCACGGAACGGGATCTGGAGGCGGCATTGGCTACCGCGACGCCACCCAGTCGTGCCAATCGCTTTCATTGCCGTTGAAGACGTTGAGGTCGATCTTGCCATCGACGCCGTCGGAAAGGCCCGAGCCGGAATATTGCCAGAAGAGCCACTTCCTGCCGGGATAGACCTTGGACGGGTGAGCGGCGACCGAGCGCAGCCAGAAGGGATAGTCGAGCATCTCACCCTTCAGATTGTCGCGATAGAAATCCGGCGCCGTGTAGATGATCGGGCGCTGACCGTAATAGCGCTCCAGCTTGTCCATGAAGACCTGCATCTTTTCCCGGACGCGAGCCGGGGAGATGCGCCGCTTGCAGCTCGATTCGCCGTTCCATTCCACGTCGATCACAGGCGGAAGCGCGTTTGCTTCCCGCGGTACGTTGCGGATGAACCAGTCGGCCTGTTCACCGGCTGTCCGGCACCAGTAGAAGAAGTGATAGGCGCCGTGTTTCAGGCCGGCTTCCTTGGCCCGGCGCCAGTTCTTCTTGAACATCGGATCGAGGTGATCGCCGCCATCCGTCGCCTTGATGTAGACGAAGTTCGCGCCTTGATTGCGCAACGTCTCCCAGTCGATCTCGCCCTGCCACCGCGACACGTCGACGCCATGCACGGCAAGCTTTCTCGGCGAAGTCTTGCCGAAGTTGATCGGTTTGGCATCGCGGAAGCGGTGGCCGTAAATTCGCGAGCGCGTCGGCGATTTCGTACCGACGTCGGGATCGATCCCCGGCTCGGCGGGCATGAGCATCGCCACCGGCCGTTCCGTCGGCATCGGCATGCCGACGGCCCCGCCTGCGGGCACGAGCGCCTGCGGCTCCGGAACCGGCCCCGTCCAGCTCAACGCTTCCTGCGGCGCGCTTGCCTGCGATGCGGGACTGCCGACCGACGCAGCCGGGATCGGGCTGCTCGGTTTGGTGATCGCATTGGTCGTTTCTGCCGACGGCACAGGGGTAAGCACATCTTCGGCGCCGGAACTTGCGGCGCATCCCGACAGGATCAGGGTGGCGAGGAGAATTGCTGGCAAAGCCGATGGACGCATGAGAACCTGCACGCAAAACAAAGGTCGACGGCAACATTCCTCCTGGAGAAAAATCGCCCATTTTGAATTGCTAACAGAGACTTGCTAAGAAAGGTTAAATTTGAGCGTATCGCGAAGCCGGTAGCTGCCCTTCCTAAGGGCGAGGGGACGTGCCCTATGAGAGGCTTGAGAGGCGCGGCGGTGCGGCATGTCCCTTCTCCCCGTCAGAACGGGGAAAAGGGGGCGGCAGCCGGATGAGGGGCAGGCGTCGGCGATCGATACGCAACAGATCCTCGGCACAAAGCCGAGGACGAAATCATCAGCAAGTTGAAATCCCTCCCAAATTGCGGGAGGGATTTGCCGAATATTACTCCGCAGCCTCCGCATAACTCTCCACCGGCGGGCAGGTGCAGATGAGGTTGCGGTCGCCGTAGACATTGTCGACGCGGTTGACCGGGGACCAGTATTTGTCGACGCGGAAGGCGCCGGGTGGGAAGCAGGCCTGTTCCCGGCTGTAGGGACGATCCCATTCGCCGACGAGGTCTTCCACCGTGTGGGGTGCGTTTTTCAGCGGATTGTTGGCCTTATCCATACGGCCTTCCTCGATGGCGCGGGCTTCCTCGCGGATCGCCAGCATTGCCTCGCAGAAACGGTCGAGTTCGGCCTTGGTCTCGCTTTCCGTCGGCTCGATCATCAGCGTTCCGGCAACCGGCCAGCTCATGGTCGGTGCATGGAAGCCGCAGTCGATCAGCCGTTTGGCGACGTCGTCGACGGTAACGCCCGCGCTGTCGACCAGCGGGCGCGTGTCGATGATGCACTCATGCGCGACGCGACCGGTCTTAGACTTGTAGAGCACGTCATAGGCGCCCTTCAGCCGGGTGGCGATGTAGTTGGCGTTGAGGATCGCCACCTTGGTCGCCTGGGTCAGGCCTTCGCCGCCCATCATCAGGCAGTAACTCCAGGAGATCGGCAGGATCGAGGCCGAACCGAAGGCGGCGGCCGAGACCGCACCGGAACGGCCGTCGGTCTCGGGATGGCCGGGCAGGTGGGGAGCCAGGTGCGCCTTGACACCGATCGGGCCCATGCCGGGGCCGCCGCCGCCATGCGGGATGCAGAAGGTCTTGTGCAGGTTGAGATGGGAGACGTCGGAGCCGATGTCACCGGGACGGGACAGGCCGACCATGGCGTTCATATTGGCGCCGTCGAGATAGACCTGGCCGCCATTGGCGTGGACGAGATCGCAAATTTCCTTGACGGTTTCCTCGAAGACACCATGCGTCGAGGGATAGGTGATCATGCAGCAGGAGAGGTTTGCGGCATGCTCCTCGGCCTTGGCGCGGAAATCGTCGATGTCGATGTCGCCATTCTCGCGCACCTTGACGACCACCACCTTCATGCCGACCATCTGGGCCGAGGCCGGGTTGGTGCCATGCGCCGAGGTCGGGATCAGGCAGACGTCACGATGACCCTCGCCATTGGCGATATGAAAGTTTCGGATCGTCAGCAGGCCGGCATATTCGCCTTGCGCCCCGGAATTCGGCTGCATCGAGAAGGCATCGTAGCCGGTGACGGCGCAGAGCTTTTCCGTCAGGTCGTCGATCATCTCGCGATAGCCGAGCGCCTGATCTGCCGGCACGAAGGGATGGATGTCGGAAAATTCCGGCCAAGTGATCGGCAGCATTTCCGCCGTCGCATTCAGCTTCATCGTGCAGGAGCCGAGCGGGATCATCGAGCGGTCGAGCGCCAGATCGCGGTCGGAGAGCCGGCGGATGTAACGCGTCATCTCGCTTTCGGCGCGGTTCATGTGGAAGATCGGATGGGTGAGGTAATCGCTGGTGCGGAGCAGGCCTTTGGGCAGCCGGTAGGACGGCTCGAAATCGGCAATGGTGAAATTGCCGCCGAAAGCGCGCCAGACGGCTTCGAGCGTTGCCGGCCGCGTGCGCTCGTCGAGGCTCATGCCGATCCCGGTTTCGCCGACCTTGCGCAGATTGACGCCTTCGGCGACGGCGGCACGCAGGATCAGACCCTGCATATGGCCGACATCGACGGTGATGGTGTCGAAGAAACTGTCCGGCTCGATCTTGTAGCCGAGCTTCTCCAGGCCCTTGGCCATCAGCACGGCTTTCTGGTGCACCTGCTGGGCAATCGCCTTGATGCCGTCCGGGCCGTGGAAGACCGCATACATCGAGGCCATGACGGCGAGCAGCACCTGGGCGGTGCAGATGTTGGAGGTCGCCTTCTCGCGGCGGATATGCTGCTCGCGGGTCTGCAGCGACAGGCGATAGGCGCGGTTGCCGCGGGCGTCGACGGAGACGCCGACGAGGCGGCCGGGCATGGAGCGCTTGATGGCGTCTTTCACAGCCATATAGGCCGCATGGGGGCCGCCGTAACCGACCGGGACGCCGAAACGCTGCGAGGAGCCGACGGCGATATCGGCGCCCATTTCGCCGGGCGATTTCAGCAGCGTCAGCGCCAGGATATCGGCGGCGACGACCGCGATGGCACCGGTCTGATGCAGGCGGGCGATCAGGCCGGTGAAATCATGCACGTGACCATGCGTGCCGGGATACTGGAAGATCGCGCCGAAGACGTCGACGGGGTCGAGATCGGTGAAGGGATTGCCGACGATGACGCTCCAGCCGAGCGGCTCGGCGCGGGTGCGGATGAGGGCGATGGTCTGCGGGTGGCAGTCGGCATCGACGAAGAAGGCTTTTGCCTTCGACTTGGAGACGCGCTCGGCCATCGCCATGCCTTCGGCCGCGGCGGTCGCCTCGTCGAGCAGCGAGGCATTGGCGACGTCGAGGCCGGTGAGGTCCGAGATCATCGTCTGGTAGTTCAACAGCGCTTCCAGGCGACCCTGGCTGATCTCCGGCTGGTAGGGCGTATAGGCCGTGTACCAGGCGGGATTTTCCAGGATGTTGCGCTGGATGACGGGGGGCGTGATCGTGCCGTAATAACCCTGGCCGATCAGCGAGACCAGCACCTTGTTCTTGTTGGCGGTGTCGCGCAGCTTGTCGAGCGCCTCGCGCTCAGTCATCGGCGCGCCCCAGACGAGCGGCGCCTTCTGGCGGATAGCGGGCGGCAGCGTCGCGTCGATCAGCCCGTCGAGACTGTTATAGCCGATCACCTTCAGCATGTCGGTCATCTCGGCCGGCGAGGGGCCGATGTGACGGCGATTGGCAAAATCGTAGGGCTGATAGTCGGTAAACTGGAATTCGGTCGGCGTCGTCATTACGCGGTGAGCTCCTTGTAGGCGGCCTCGTCGAGCAGGCCGTCGGCATCGGCGGCATTTGCAAGCTTCAGCTTGAAGAACCAGCCCGCCCCTTGAGGATCGGAATTGACCAGCGACGGATCCGCGACGATGGCCGGATTGACCTCGGTGATCTCGCCGTCGAGCGGACAATAGACGTCGGAAGCAGCCTTGACGGATTCGACGGTCGCGGCATTGCCGTTCTTGGAGAAGGTCGCGCCGACTTCCGGCAGTTCGACGAAAACCAGGTCGCCGAGCTGTTCGACGGCATAGGTGGTGATGCCGACCGTCGCGACGCCGCCTTCGATCTGCAGCCATTCATGTTCTTCGGTGAATTTCAGCATTGTTCGTCCTCTCTGGAAAAGGTTTAGCGTTTGTAGGTCGGTTTAACGAAGGGCAGGGCGCTGACGGTGATCGGCAGATATTTGCCGCGCACCTCGGCGTAGACGAGCGTGCCGGCCGCAGCATGGGAGACCGGCACATAGCCCATGGCGACGGGGCCTTCGACGCTGGGGCCGAAGCCGCCCGAGGTGACTTCGCCGATTTCGGCCTTGCCCTCGGCATCGGCATAGAGCTTGGCATGGCCGCGCACCGGCGCCTTGCCTTCCGGCTTCAGGCCGACGCGGCGGCGGGCTGCGCCGTTTTTGAGTTCGGAGAGAATACGGCCGGAGCCCGGGAAGCCGCCGGCGCGTACGCCATCCGAGCGCCGCGCCTTCTGCATAGCCCATTCAAGTGCGGCCTCGACCGGCGAGGTGGTTGTGTCGATATCGTTGCCGTAGAGGCAGAGGCCGGCTTCGAGGCGCAGCGAGTCGCGGGCGCCGAGGCCGATCGCCTGGACATCGGGATGCTCGAGCAGCCGCATGGTGACATCGACCGCCTTGTCTGCCGGGATCGAGATTTCGAAGCCGTCTTCGCCGCTATAGCCGGAGCGCGAGACCAGGCAGGAAACGTCGTGCAGGCGGCAGTGGCGCACATCCATGAATTTCATCGCCGCAACATCCGCCCAGAGTTCGGCGAGCACCTCGACGGCGCGCGGACCCTGCAGCGCGATCAAAGCGCGATCGAGAAGGGTGATGTCGCAGCGGTCGCCGATATGGGCTTGCAGATGGGCGAGATCGGCCTCCTTGCAGGACGCGTTGACGACGACGAAAAGATGGTCGTCGAGATGCGTGATCATCAGGTCGTCGAGAATGCAGCCGCTGTCGTCGGTGAAGAAGCCGTAGCGCTGGCGGCCTTGGGCAAGGCCGAGAATGTCGACGGGCACCAGGCTTTCGAGCGCCAGCGCCGCATCCTCGTAGCGGCCCGATTTTGCCCTCACGATGACCTGGCCCATATGGGAGACATCGAAGAGGCCGGCCTCGGTGCGGGTATGAAGATGTTCCTTCATCACGCCGGCGGGATATTGCACCGGCATGTCGTAGCCTGCGAACGGCACCATGCGGGCGCCAAGCGAAAGATGCAGGCCATGCAGCGGGGTTTTCTTCAGGGCAGCAGTATCGTCCAAAAGACGCCTCCGGGGTTTGCGCTTTCTTACGAAGGCGCGGGCTCAAATCTGAAGGCGCGGCTGCGCACTTCTCTCCTGAGCCCCCTCTGTCCCTTTGCCTGAGATTGTTATCCCTTCGGCGAGCGTTTCGAGAACGCTTCTCTCCAGAGTTCCGTCTGCCCCTTGCTGGTCCTTTGGCCTGAGAGTTTCCGGGGCGGTTGCTCCTTCGGCACCGGTGGCGAAAGCACCGGATTCTCCCAACAAGGTTGGCGCAATTATCCGGCGGCTGTGGCACTTGGCAAGCGCCAAATGTCGTCACCGAGCAAATTTTTGTCGTCTTATTCCAAGCAGGCCTTAAACTGCGGCAAATCTGGTTTTGCATTCGGGGGCGAAACCGGCTATCGCGGCTTGCTGTTGAAGGGGATCTCATGCGGCGGACCGAATTGAAAGCGACGCTCTTCCTGCGCATGTTTTGCGCATTGAGCCTGGCTTTGCTCGGTCTTGCCCATCAGGCGCCACAAGCCATTGCCTCCGAAGGCTACCATGCTGCCGCCTATATGCTGCCGGACGGCACCTTCGCCTCGCTCTGCGTCACGGTGAGGGACGCCGATGGCAAGACCGTCGCTTTCAAGCCGAATTGTGAAGCCTGCCGGCTATCGGCTTGCCTCATTCTACCGGCACCCGATGCGGGTTCCTGGCTCGAACGCAAGCTCGGTTCGCTCATCAATTCGCCGATCGAAACCTCGGCCATTACAGGCGCAAGCGCCGTCATCCGGCCGAATTCCCGCGCGCCGCCCGTCCTCGCCTGATCTGCCGCCGCAACCTATGACGCAGCATGCCGGTCCGCTCAGGAGAAGTCTGTGGCCGGCGAGGAGATATCCGATGAAGACTATCAAAAAATCTGGCACGACCTTTGGCAAGACATTCGGGCTTGCCGCCCTTGTTTCCGCAACCGCCATTGCCGGCGCAGAGGCGCATGTGACTTTCCTCGACGGGCAAGCGACGCAGGAGAGCACCATTCTCGCGACGCTGCAGCTGCCGCATGGCTGCGACGGCAAGGCGACCACCGAAGTGCGGGTCAAGCTGCCGGAAGGCTTCGTCTTCGCCAAGCCGCAGCCGAAGGCCGGCTGGGAGCTCGAGGTGATCAAAGGCGATTACCAGAAGAGCTATGACAATCACGGCGACAAGGTGAAGGCAGGCGCCGTCGAGATCCGCTGGAAGAGCGGCAATCTCTCCGACGATTTCTACGACACCTTCGTCATCCAGGGCAAAGTTTCGGGCGTCGAGGCCGGCACTTCGCTCGCCTTTCCGGTGACGCAGATATGCGGTGATACGGTCCAGGCCTGGGATCAGGTGGCTGCGGACGGCGGCGACGCGCACGGCCTGAAAAGCCCGGCGCCGCTGTTGAAGGTCGTTGCCGGCGAAGGCCAAGGTCACGAGCATGACGACATGGCCGGCATGGACATGTCCGGTAAAACCGGAATGGACATGTCCGGCAAGACCGGCATGGACATGTCCGGGATGGCAGCGGCGCCGGCCGGCGAAACGGTCAAGGTCGGCGATCTCGAAGTCTCCGGCGGTTTTGCCAAGGCGATGCTGCCCGGCCAGCCGGTCGGCGGCGGCTTCTTCACGGTGAAGAACAACGGCCAGACGGATGATCGGCTGGTGTCCGTGACGTCGGCTGCCGCAGGCGAGGTTCAGATCCACGAAATGGTGACGAAGGACAATGTCATGCGGATGCGCCAGTTGAAGGACGGCATCGCGATTGCCGCCGGCGAGACGGTCAAGCTCGAACCCGGCAACCTGCATCTGATGTTCCAGAAGGTGAAGACGCCGTTCAAGCGGGGCGATACGGTGCCGCTGACGCTGACCTTCGAAAAGGCCGGCAAAGTCGACGTGGTGCTGCAAGTGCTGTCAGCGCAGGGCAAGTGAACGACGCCGTCGTAAGACAAAGAGCCCGCAGGTGGTTGCGGTGTCGCAACCGGGCTTGCGGGCTTGCCGTTGAGGCGGTGCCTCAGACCTCTTCGTAGGATTGCAAGGCCTGCTTGAGGCCGGCCTGCGGCTGGCGATTGCCTTTGGCCATCAGGTCGAGCGCCACTTCCGTCGACTGGATGATGCTGGAAGGCTCCTCGGCCTGATCGGCGCTGTCGGCCTTCAATTGCCGGTCGGCGATGCGCCGCGCATCGCGGGCGGCAGTGCTGGTCGCCACACGTTGAGGGATCCTCAGCGATTCGAAGGCAATGGCAGCGGTGTTGGCCGATACGGACAGGAGCTGGGTCATGCCGCCAGCGTATCGGCATGATCTTGGCGCCATCATAATAAAATCATTGGCATTTTACCGGATGGTAAGAATTCGTTCCGTCCCGATTGGAATCTCGGCGGAGTTGCGATAAATCCGGTCGATGATCCAGGCTCTTCTCGTTGCCGTTGGCGGCGCTATCGGTTCCCTTCTCAGATATTATGTCGGCCAGTGGTCGTTGCGGCTCATGGGTCCGGCCTTTCCCTGGGGCACCCTTACCGTCAACGTCGTCGGCTGCTTCGTCATCGGTGTTTTCGCCGAACTGATCGCGCGCAAATTCAACGCTTCGGTGGAACTGCGCCTGTTGCTGATCACCGGCTTCCTTGGCGGTTTCACCACCTTCTCGGCCTTCTCGCTGGATGCGATCTCGCTGTTCGAGCGCGGCGAGGCCGTGGCCGGCGGTGTCTATATCGTTGCCAGCGTCGGGCTTTCGATGGTGGCCGTCATCGCCGGGCTTGCCGTCATCCGCGCTTTTGCCTGATTCCGGTTTCCGTTTTGCGTGAAAATGCTCTAAAGGCTGCGGCAAGAACGCCGGCTCGGCCCGCGCAGCAATTTCCGAAAGATTTTTTATGGCTGGCATAGAACATATCAAGGTTGAACCCGACGAAGCCGGCATGCGGCTCGATCGCTGGTTCAAGGTGCATTTTCCCGGGCTCGGTTTCGGCCCGCTGCAGAAGCTGTTGCGCTCCGGCCAGGTGCGCGTCGACGGCGGACGTGTCAAATCGGATGCGCGCGTGCAGCCCGGGCAGACGGTGCGGGTGCCGCCGCTGGATGTCGATGCCAAGGTCAAATCCGGGCCGATCGCCGGCAGGGATCTCAAACATTCGTCGGATTTCGAACTGCTGTCGCGCATGGTGCTGCATGAGGACGACAAGGTCATCGTGCTCAACAAGCCGCCGGGTATTGCGGTGCAGGGCGGCTCCGGTGTCGCCCGGCATATCGACCAGATGCTCGAAGCCTGGACCAGCCCGAAGGGGGAAAAGCCACGGCTCGTTCACCGCCTCGACCGCGATACGTCAGGCGTTCTCGTCATCGCCCGCACGCGTGGCGCCGCACAGAAGCTGACGGCCGCCTTCCGCGAGCGCGATACCAAGAAGACCTATTGGGCGCTGGTCAAGGGCGTGCCGCGCAAGCACGAGGACAAGATCTCGACCTGGCTCGTCAAGGAACCGACCGCCGACGGCGACCGCATGCGCATCGCCAAACACGGCGAGGACGGCGCCGACCATGCGATTTCCTTCTACCGCGTGGTAGAGACGGCGGCACAGAACCTCGCATGGCTGGAGATGGAGCCTTATACCGGCCGTACCCACCAGTTGCGCGTCCATGCCCTGCATATCGGCCATCCCATCATCGGCGATCCGAAATATTTCGACGATGATCCGAATTGGGATTTTCCTGGCGGCGTCCAGAAGAAGCTGCATCTGCACGCGCGCCACATCGACATTCCGCACCCCTCCGGCGGCCGCCTGCGCGTCAGCGCGCCGCTGCCGCCGCATATGGTGCAGACCTGGAATCTTCTCGGTCTCGACCTTGCCGGCGCTGAAAGGGACAGTGAATGAAACTCGCGCTTTTCGATTGCGACGGCACGCTGGTCGACAGCGCCGGGCTGATCCATGAAACCATGCGTCGCACCTTCGAGAAATTCGGCAAGCCGGAACCGCGTTTCGAGGATACCAAGGCCATTATCGGCCTGTCGCTCGATATCGCGATTGCCCGCATGCAGGGCAAGCCACATGTCGAGCCGGAAGATATCGACATGACGGCGCATTACAAATCGCTGTTCTCGATCGTGCGTCAGGATCTCGACTACCGGGAGCCGCTGTTTCCCGGCATTCGTGAAATGATCGACGCAATCAGCGGGCGCGAAGATCTGCTGATCGGCGCGGTGACAGGCAAATCCAGGCGCGGGCTGAACCTCGTGATGGAGACGCACGGCTTCGACCGATCTTTCATCGTTGCGCGCACCGCAGACGATTGCCCGTCAAAGCCGCATCCGGCCATGGTGACGGAATGCTGCGACGAAACCGGCATCAATGCCACCTATGCCATTGTCATCGGCGATGCGATTTACGATATGCAGATGGCAAAGGCCGCAGGCGCCAAGGCGATCGGCGTTGCCTGGGGTTATGCCAGCGTGGATGAGCTGATCGCCAACGGCGCCGATGCGATCGCCTATCATCCAAACGAGATACTGCGCCATTTTTCCTGAGGTGAGCCCATGCGCGATCTGCTGAACGATCTTTCCGAAGGCCTGAGCCATCCCGATCCCATCCGGCGGGCGCAGATCCAGATGAACAAGCCGCTGCCGAAGCGCTTCTACACCGATGTCGCTGTTGGCGCGCACGAGGGCAGTTTTGCGGTTATGCTCGACGGCAAGACGGTGCGCACGCCGGCACGGCAGGTTCTCGCCGTTCCCACGGAGGCGCTGGCGCGGCTTGTCGCCGCCGAGTGGCAGGCGCAGGGCGAAGAGATCAATCCCATGACCATGCCGGTGACGCGGCTCGTCAATACGGCACTCGACGGCGTGGACGCCAATAAGCAGGCGATCTTCGAGGATATCCTGCGTTTTTCCTCCAGCGACCTCATCTGTTACCGGGCCGATGGGCCGGAACTGCTGGTCGAGCGCCAGACCGAGCGCTGGGATCCCGTGGTCGACTGGGCGGCGAATGATCTCGGCGCCCGCTTCATCCTCATCGAAGGCGTGATGCCTCAGGAGCAGCCGCGCGAGGCGACGGCCGCCTTCGCCGTGACGCTCGCCAGATTTGACAGCCCGATGGCGCTTGCAGCACTCCACACCGTCACTACGCTCACAGGTTCGGCGATCCTGGCGCTTGCCTTCGCCTGCGGCCGCTTGACGATGGAGGAGGCCTGGTCGCTTGCCCATCTCGATGAAGACTGGACGATCGAGCATTGGGGCAATGACGAGGAGGCCGAGGAGCGCCGCGCCAAGCGCTTTGCCGAGTTCAAGGCGGCGACGGATGTTTTTTTCGCCCTAAGCACCTGAAACATATTGCCTTCCCGGGCATTATGACGAAATCTGCGACTCCAATGGGGCGTGCGGGATTTTGTAATGAATTGGCTGAGGTCGTGTTTTTGCCGGGCCACACTCTTTTGTGTGGCGCTCACGGCCTGCGCCAGCCTCTCGGCCCAAAAGCCGGAGGCACCGATGTACGACGTGCGCAGCGCCGTCGTCCTCTCCGGCCCGAACATGCCGGCCGCGCTGCTTTCCGGTATTAACGACCGCGTCAACGCCGCGATCAACGTCACCACCCGCGATACCGTGCTGCCTCGGGTGGTGCTGACGATCCGCGTGGTATCCATCGAGAAAGGCCTCGGCTTCCAGAAGGACCGCAATGTCGCCAAGATCAGCATCGACGCTGCCTCGGTCGAGGACGGCTCGGTTATCGCCGTCAGCGCCTTCGACGTGACCAGCATCGCCGCCGACCCCAAGCTTGCCGACGCGATATTGGCCGATGACGTTGCAGCAAGAATACGCTCGGTATTCTCGCTCAGCGGGCGCGGCCGCTAAAGCGCGTCGCGATCTTTCAGATTCGCTCTTTGCGCTTTGGCTCTTTGTTTGTACGCATTGTCGTTGCCGCAAAACCGCTGCACAGTTTTGCGCGACATGCTTTAGCATTGACCGCCGGATTGCCGCTTACAGCGGCGAGGAGATCGTATGAAGGAAATTCTCGAGGAACTGGAACGGCGCCGCGGCATCGCCCGCCTCGGCGGCGGTGAAGCACGCATCGATGCCCAGCACAAACGCGGCAAGCTGACGGCGCGTGAGCGCATCGACCTCTTCCTCGACGAAGGCTCCTTCGAGGAATTCGACATGTTCGTCGAACATCGCTCCACCGATTTCGGCATGGACAAGAGCCGTGTTGCCGGCGACGGCGTTGTCACCGGCTGGGGCACCGTCAACGGCCGCACGGTGTTCGTCTTCGCCAAGGACTTCACCGTCTTCGGCGGCTCGCTGTCGGAAGCGCATGCCGAGAAAATCATGAAAGTGCAGGACATGGCGCTGAAGAACCGCGCGCCGATCGTCGGCATCTATGATGCCGGCGGCGCCCGCATCCAGGAAGGCGTGGCGGCGCTCGGCGGTTATGCCGAAGTGTTCCAGCGCAATGTGCTCGCCTCCGGCGTGATCCCGCAGATTTCGGTGATCATGGGCCCCTGCGCCGGCGGCGACGTCTATTCGCCCGCCATGACCGATTTCATCTTCATGGTGCGCGACACCTCCTACATGTTCGTCACCGGCCCTGACGTGGTGAAAACGGTGACCAACGAGACGGTGACATCGGAAGAGCTTGGCGGCGCCGTGGTCCATACGACGCGCTCTTCGATTGCCGACGGTGCCTACGAGAATGATGTCGAAACGCTGCTGCAGGTCCGCCGGCTGATCGATTTCCTGCCGCTTTCGAATACCGCGCCGCTGCCGGAGATCGAATGTTACCAGTCGGTGACAGAGGTCGATATGTCGCTCGATACGCTGGTGCCGGCCAGCGCCAACAAGCCATACGATATCAAGGAACTGATCCGGAAGGTGGCGGACGAGGGGGATTTCTTCGAGATCCAGGCGAGCTTTGCCGGCAATATCGTCTGCGGCTTCGGCCGCGTCGAAGGCTCCACCGTCGGTTTCGTCGCCAACCAGCCGATGGTGCTGGCCGGCGTGCTGGACAGCGACGCCTCGCGCAAGGCAGCGCGCTTCGTGCGCTTCTGCGACTGCTTCAACATTCCGATCGTCACCTTCGTCGACGTGCCGGGCTTCCTGCCGGGGACGGCGCAGGAATATGGCGGCCTCATCAAGCATGGCGCCAAGCTGCTCTTTGCCTATGCCGAAGCGACGGTGCCGAAGCTCACCGTCATCACTCGCAAGGCCTTCGGCGGCGCCTATGACGTGATGGCGTCGAAACATCTGCGCGGCGACCTCAACTATGCCTGGCCGACGGCGCAGATCGCCGTGATGGGCGCCAAGGGTGCGGTCGAGATCATCTTTCGCAAGGATATCGCCGATCCGGAAAAGATCGCCGCGCATACGAAAATGTACGAGGACCGGTTCCTGTCACCCTTCGTCGCCGCCGAGCGCGGTTATGTCGACGAGGTGATCATGCCGCATTCAACCCGGCGTCGGCTGGCTCGCGGCCTGAAGATGCTGCGTAACAAGGATCTCACCAATCCCTGGAAGAAACATGACAACATCCCGCTCTGAAGGAGACCGATGAATAAAACCGTCGGCTCAAGTGTTTGCCTCCTGTCGAAAAAGTGAACGGCTGTCAGCAATCCGTGTGTTCAATCCGTGTCGATGACAGGCTAACGCTCGGCCGTATTGTTTTAATGGAGAGGTTTAATGTCAAGTTTCGAGCGTCTTTCTGCCTATCGCCCCTATGGGTTGGCCGCTCTCAGAATCATCGCCGCGCTGTTGTTCATCGAGCACGGCACAATGAAGCTTTTCGGTTTCCCGGCGTCACAGATGTCCGGCTCGCTGCCGCCGCTGATGCTGTTTGCCGCCCTTCTGGAACTGATCGGCGGCATCTTGATTCTCGTCGGCCTGCTGACGCGTCCGGTCGCCTTCCTGCTCGCCGGTGAAATGGCGGTCGCCTATTTCATGGCGCATGCCCCGAGCAGCTTCTTCCCGGCCGTCAATCAGGGCGACGCCGCGATTCTGTTCTGCTTCGTCTTCCTTTACCTGTTCTTCTCCGGTCCCGGCGCTTTTTCCGTCGACAACCGCAAGGCAGCCTGAACGACTGGTCGAGGGGCGTCGTTGACGCCCCTCGGTTTTATATCAAGCGGTCAGCTTGAGACCGGCGATGCCGCCGACGATCAGCATGATGCAGGCAAGACGGGAGACACTTGCCGCATCACCCAGCAGCCAGATGCCGAGCAGCACCGTGCCGACCGTGCCGATGCCGGTCCACACCGCGTAGGCGGTGCCGATCGGCAAGTGCTTCACGGCAAGGCCGAGCAGCACGACGCTGACCACCATGGATATGACGGTCAGCGCAGTCGGCAGCGGCCGAGTGAAACCCTCGGTGTATTTAAGGCCGATTGCCCAGCCACATTCGAAAAGACCGGCGAGAAAAAGCAGAAACCAGGCCATGCGACTCTCCTTGTTCAAGAGCGAGGCCGTCCCCGCGACGTTGCATCCGAGGATGCCGCAGTCGTCTGCGATAAGCTCTATATGCGTCAGGGAACGGCTGTGTTCAAGGTAGGAATCGGCATGGCAGCCATGCCACCCGTTTCATGCCGCCTTTGCGTCACCGCTGGCCGCCGGCCTCCGCGGAAAGGTTCTTGGCGCGGCGGCAGAGGCGATCGAAGGTTTCGAGGAACCGTGAGCGGTCTTTCGGGCTGAAGGCGGCGTTGTAACCCTTGCTTTCGCCGGTTTCGCGCAGATGTGCGCCGAGATCGCGCATGGCGCTCGCCATGCCGATATTGGTCTCGTCGAAGACGCGCCCCGTGGGGCCGCTGACGAAGGCGCCGGTCGCGACGCAGCGAACGGCGAGCGGTACATCTGCAGTGACGACGACGTCGCCGGCGCCGGCGTGCTCGGCAATCCAGTTGTCGGCGGCATCGAAGGCGTTGGAGACGATGACGTTGTGGACCATCGGGTCGCGCGAGGGGCGCAGGCCGGAATTGGCGACGAAGGTGACTTCAAGGCCGTGGCGTTCCGCAACCTTGAGAATTTCCGGTTTCACCGGACAGGCATCGGCGTCGACATAGATCATGGCAATATCCTCAGGCCGGTTGCGTGGCCGGCTGGCGGACCATATCGATATGGGGAATGCCGTCTTCCAGATATTCCTGCGACGTGCCGATAAAGCCGAAGGATTCATAGAAGCGGCGCAGATGGGCCTGCGCCGACAAGGCAATGGGGTTTGCCGGATAAAGCCGCTCGCAAGCGACGATCGCCTCATTCATCAATGCATCACCCAGACGCTTTCCGCGATGGGCGGGCGAGACGACCACGCGGCCGATCTTTGAGGGATCCTGCGCAGTATGCGGCTTCAGCAGCCGCGCAGAGGCGAGCAGTTCGCCGCCATCCAGCAGCCGCAGGTGCAGGGCATCGACATCCTTGCCGTCGAGCTCGGGATAGGGGCAGTTCTGCTCGACGACGAAGACGTCGACGCGCATTTTCAGAAGATCGTAAAGTTCGCGCGCGGAGAACTCGTCGATGCCCTTGAGGTCGGTCGTATAGGTCGTCGAAGCCATCAATACGGAACCACGCTGCGGATGCTCTCGCTTGAATGCATGAGCTTGAAGTTTTCCGTATATGTACGACGGGACGGCTGACTTCAAGCGAGGAAATGGCGAGCTGACCCGCGCCTTACCTCAGGCGAATTCCATGATCACGGCGTCGACGGCCAGGCTTTCGCCGGCCGCGGCATTGATCTTCGAAACGACGAGATCGCGATCGGCGCGCAGCACGTTTTCCATCTTCATCGCCTCGACGATCGCCAAAGTCTCGCCGGCCTTGACTTCCTGGCCCTCGGCAACCGCGATGGCGACGACGAGGCCTGGCATTGGGCAGAGCAGGAGCTTGGAGGTATCGGGCGGCAGCTTCACCGGCATCAGCCTGTCGAGTTCGGCATGGCGCGGCGAAAAGACTTTGGCCGTCACCGACAGGCCCTGCCAATCGATGCGCATGCCGTTGAGAACGGGGCGGATCTGCGCGGTGATATCGCGGCCGCCGACCTTGCCGTTCCAGACCGGATCACCCGGTCTCCAGTCGGTGACAACGCTCATGTTCTTGCCTTCTATCGCCATTTCCATGTCGAAAGGAATGGTGACGAGGCCGTCGAGCAATCTGACTGCGACATGGTTGTCGCCTGTTTTGACCACCCAGTGCTCGCGCAGCGCACCAGATGCGGCGTGCAGGCGATCGGCGAAACGCTCGCGGCGGTTTGCCTCGATCAGCGAGGCCGACAGCGCAATGGCGGCAAGGACTGCCTCTTCCGTCCGATCCGGCTTCATCGGCGCGAAACCATTGGGATATTCCTCGGCGATGAAGCCTGTGGAAAGCCGGCCCTCGCGCCAGCGCGGATGTTTCATCAGCGCCGCCAGGAACGGAACATTGTGCTCGATGCCATCGACGACGAAGCCGTCGAGCGCCCGGCCCATGGCCTCGATCGCCTCGCTGCGGGTCGGCGCCCAGGTGCAGAGCTTGGCGATCATCGGATCGTAATACATCGAGATTTCGGCGCCTTCGAAGACGCCGGTATCGTTGCGGACGACGACATTGCCGGTCCGGCCTTCGGCCGGCGGGCGGTAGCGTGTCAGGCGGCCGATCGAGGGCAGGAAATTGCGGTAGGGGTCTTCGGCGTAGAGCCGGCTTTCGATCGCCCAGCCGTCGAGCCTGATATCCTCCTGGGCCAGGGGAAGGGGCTCGCCGGCTGCGACACGGATCATCTGCTCGACGAGATCGATGCCGGTGACGAGTTCGGTCACGGGATGTTCGACCTGCAGGCGGGTGTTCATTTCGAGGAAATAGAAATTGCGATCGCGGTCGACGATGAATTCGACGGTGCCGGCGCTCTGGTAATCGACGGCTTTGGCCAGCGCCACCGATTGTTCGCCCATCGCCTTGCGGGTTTTTTCGTCGAGGAAAGGCGAGGGCGCCTCTTCCGCCACCTTCTGGTTCCGCCGCTGGATCGAGCATTCGCGTTCGCCGAGATAGACGACATTGCCATGCGCATCGGCCAGGACCTGGATTTCGATGTGGCGCGGCTCGACGATGAACTTCTCGATGAAGACGCGGTCGTCGCCGAAGGAGCTCTTGGCCTCCGAGCGGGCGCGCTCGAAGCCGTCGCGCACCTCTGCCTCATTCCAGGCAATTCGCATGCCCTTGCCGCCGCCGCCTGCCGATGCCTTGATCATGACGGGATAGCCGATGCCGCCCGATATCACTTCCGCGTGGGCGGCATCCTCGATGACGCCGAGATGGCCGGGCACTGTCGACACGCCGGCGGCATTGGCGAATTTCTTCGATTCGATCTTGTCGCCCATCGCCATGATGGCCTTCGGCTTCGGGCCGATGAAGACGATTCCCTGCTTTTCCAGCTCAGCGCAGAAGGCGGCGCGTTCGGACAGGAAGCCATAACCGGGATGTACCGCCTCGGCGCCAGTCGCCTTGCAGGCCGCGATGATCTTTTCGGCAACCAGATAACTCTCGGAGGCCGCGGCCGGGCCGATATTCACGGCCTCGTCGGCCATTTCGACATGCAGTGCATCCCGATCCGCATCCGAATAGACCGCAACGATCACAATGCCCATGCGGCGCGCGGTCTTGATCACGCGGCAGGCGATTTCGCCGCGATTCGCGATCAGGATTTTCTTGAACATCGAGACTCCACCCAGAAATGCGTTCCGGAGTTTTACGCACAAAACACCGGAACGCACAATCAGGCTTGAAGTGCATCAGGCGACAGCTGCTTCGCAGACGGGTTCCTCGTCGACGATGCGCAGCCAGCGGCTGCGCCGCGGCTCGGCATAGTCACGCAGCTCGACGGCGGCCATGATTCCCGTCCAGTGGGGATGATTGGCGCCGGGCAGCGTCGCCTGCTCGATCTGCTTGAGCACGCCGTATTCGGCCGAGGAAACGGGAATGACGCCGCTTTCGGCGACGCTTCTGAAGATGCGCATCGCAAAATCGACGTCCTGGCGGGTAATGCCCCGGCGATCGACGGCGCGCGACAGCTTGTAGCCACCGATATTGTCGGTGATCGCCAGACGGAGCTGATCGAGGGCGAGCGCCCTCAATTCACCCGGGACGTCGGCCGAAATCTCCATGATGTGCAGAATGAGCTCGAGTTCCAGCGCCGAGTTGACGACGCCGTCGGTCGTGAACATGCGCATGATCCAGGCGACGTTGATTTCATCAAGCGAGCCCTGCGGGTAGGTATAATGAACAATGAAACCGGCGAGCTGCTCCACGAAGAACGTGTTCCAGGCGGCACATTTTTCAGGGCAGGAATTATTGAGCGCCAACATGGCCACGACATCATCGGATGTCCGGATGCCTTCCGGGAAAGCATGTTTGCGCAACAGTATTATATCTTCGGCCGTCAGCCGATGCTTACCGGCCACGACACAGGCCGGAAAAGCGAGACGAAATTCGCTCATGTTTTAGCTCCAGGCTTCATCATGAAGCCGGAGACAGTTTTATCGCCTGCGAATTGACGATCCCTCAAGAAGAGAAGTTAATCCGGCATTCCCGGGGTCAGGAAGATTTTAACGATTGCGCCTGCAGCCGCTCGCGCCAGATGATGAAGAGCCCGGATGCGACGATGATGAAGATGCCGATCCACTTGGAGAAGCTCGGGAAATCATTGAACAGCGCATAACCGAGCACCGTCGCCGAGATGATCTCGAAGTACTGGAACGGCGCAAGCAGCGACAGCGGCGCGAGCCGGAAAGCCCGGACCACCAGCATATGCGCATATCCCGAGATCAGGCCGAGGGCGAGGAGCAGCGCAAGAGCGAGACCGGAGGAGGGCAGAGAGACGGCGAAATCGGCATTGCCGGAACCGTTGCCGACGAAAAGGGCGGCGGCCATGAACACCGTTCCGCCGATGCCGGCCATGGTCTGCATCGTCAGCGGCGAATCGGCCTCGCCGATGGCGCGGTTGAGGAACAGGTAGAGCGAGAACAGAAAGGCGCAGGCGACCGGCAGCAGCGCCTTCAGGCCGAAAATCTCGTAACTCGGCTGTATGACGATCATCGCGCCGCCGAAACCGACCACGATCGCTATCCAGCGGCGCCAGCCGACCTTCTCCCCGAGGAACAGTGCCGACAGGGCGGCCAGCATGAAAGGCTCGACGAAATAGATGGCGAAGACATCGGCGAGCGGCATGTATTTGACCGCGACGAAGAAAAGCAGGCTCGCACCACCATGCAGCACGCCGCGCAGCAGGTTCATCCATGGCCGTTTGGCCGAAAGCGCCTTCAACCCGAACAGCGCGAAGAGAATCGGCAGGGTGCAGGCGATCTGGAAGAAGAATCGGTAAAAGGTCACCTGACCCGGCGACATCGCTTCGAAGGTCGCCATATATTTGGCGATGGCATCCATGGTCGGCAGGATCAGCATGGCGCCGGACATGATGGCCATGCCCTGCAGGGAATTTTGATGGGGATCTGACATGGTGGCCGATTCTTGCGGGGATGACGCCTCAACCATGAGAAGGCCGGGCGATCAAGCCGAGGAGCCGTGGATAATTTCGAGGTAAAATCGAAATTGTCGCTTAGAAAGCGTTTCCCAGAAAGGGAATGGTGCGGTCGAGAAGACTCGAACTTCCACGGGTTGCCCCACAGCGACCTCAACGCTGCGCGTCTACCAATTCCGCCACGACCGCATCGTGGTAGGTGCCGATTTGCGTCGGCGGGGCAGCATGTAGCAAAAGGATTTGGGGTGCACAAGGGCGGTATGACAGTTTTTTTAAAAACCGGTCATCGCATTTGAATTGCCCCTGAAACGGGTCCATATAGCTATCCTGTCGCCCCCTAATTTCGCAGGCATTTATGGGAGGGCGGCAAGGAATGGCCATGCTTCGCACCGATCTCGAATTCTCCATGCTTCCCCAGGCCGGCACCCGGCCGGTGCGCTGGCGCATCGCCGACGGCCTCGTTGCCTATGAGGAGGCGGTGGAGACGATGGAGCGCGAAGTGGCGGCGATATCGGACGGCGGGGATGAGCTGGTCTGGCTCGTCGAACATCCGCCGCTCTATACCGCCGGCACCAGCGCCAATGCGAGCGATCTCGTCCAGCCGGACCGTTTTCCGGTCTTTGCAACGGGGCGCGGCGGTGAATACACCTATCATGGACCCGGCCAGCGCGTCGCCTATGTGATGCTCGACCTGAAGCGCAGGCGCCAGGATGTGCGCGCCTTCGTCGCTGCCCTCGAGGATGTCGTCATCCGTACGCTCGATATGATGAATGTCCGCGGCGAGCGACGTGAAGACCGCGTCGGCGTCTGGGTGCGCCGGCCGGAAAAACCATTGCTTGCCGATGGAACGATGGCCGAGGACAAGATCGCCGCCCTCGGCATCAGGCTGCGGAAATGGGTGACCTTCCACGGACTGTCGCTCAACGTCGATCCGGATCTCGATCATTTCGGCGGCATCGTGCCCTGCGGGATATCGGCCTATGGCGTGACCAGCCTCGTCGATCTCGGCCTGCCCGTGATGATGGCTGATGTCGATATCCGGCTGCGCACCGCCTTCGAGGCGGTTTTCGGCGAAACGACCAGCGAAAGCTGATTGTTCAGGACGGCGACCTGTCTCCGGAAATCTGCGTCATGATGTTGATATTGCTTGCAGAAATCCCTGCGTTGGCCCGTCGTTGTTTCATTCTGCTGCGAGATCGGCCGGCGAATCGCTGCCCGGTCAGATCAAGTCTTAACCCATAATTAGCGACCGCACGCATATAGGGTAGCATGGCCTATGATGCGGAATTTTTGCGAGCGATGAAAAAAAAGACAGCGGCAAGCTTGTCATTCCTGGATGTGTATTTCGTTCTCGACATCGTTGAAAAAGTGGTGATCAGCTCTCTTTTCGTCGCGATCGTCTTGCGGATTCTATCGCAGATGCAGGACGATCGAGCGATCATCGATGGCCTGCTGATCGTGTCGGAGGGAGCTGCCGCCTTCCTTATCCTGACGCGCCGGCGGACGAAAAATGCGTCGCTTCGGCCGTTCGACCTGATGGTCACCGCCATCGGCACGCTCTTCCCGTTGCTTGTCGTGCCCGCTTCAACACAACCGCTTGCACCGCTCGCATTCTGTGGGATGTTGATGGTATTCGGTTTCGTCCTGCAGATATCGGCAAAGCTATCATTGCGGCGAAGCTTCGGCCTGGCGCCGGCCAATCGTGGGGTCAAGATCGGCGGGCCCTACAAGTTTGTCCGCCATCCGATGTATGCGGGCTATCTGATGACGCATATCGCCTTCTTGCTGGTGCATCCGAGCCTTTGGAACCTCACCATCTATGCGACGGCGCTGACCGCACAATGTTTCCGCCTCCTTGCGGAGGAGCGTCTGCTCAGCCAGGATCCTGCTTATACGGCCTTCATGGCCACAACCCGCTACCGGCTGATTCCATTCGTGTTCTGAAGCGCCTTGCGCCGGAACCGTTGCGGGCCTTCGGGCGATTTGCACTCACACGAGAGAGCGGATTGAAAAAGAGAAGGGCCGGTTTCCGGCCCTTTCTTTTTTTGGATCAATGCGTCGCGCGGCAAGCTTCGGTGCGCGAGGCGCCGCTGTCGGCACCCTTGGTGTGGGAGCCCGTCGGGCCAATCATGCTGTGGCAGGGAGGCAGGGGGGCGATGCTCGCCGTTGCGGTCTTGTCGACGGCAGGGGCCGCCATGGCGCTGGGCGCGAAGCCGTCGCTGTCGTTGGTATAGTCGCTGGAATAGGCCGGGGCCTTGCGGTTGCTGTAATGGACCGGGGCCGGCTTCGCTATCGGGCTCGGTGCGAAACCGTCGCTATCGTTGGTATAGTCGTCGGAATAGCCCGGCTGGGCGAAGGCAGCTCCTGCAAGGCTCACGGCGAACAGGGAAGCGGCAAGGGCAAATTTGATGCGCATGGGTCTATCTCCTCAATCTGCTGTTGAATTTGACAACATAAACTAACCCTCGGCACCTGCGAGTTCGCGCCCCAATTCAGGCAATTTTGTGAAAAAACGGCGACGTGGCCGCGACCTTTTGTCCAAATGAAATCACAGTGTTGTCAACGAAATTGACGTTAACGTTACAGAAGCCGCCTAAGCAAAATGGCCGAATGCGGCATCCGCATGAGCATATCATGATGCAATCTGGAATTGTTAACTTTTGGTAATGTTGGCGGGGTGGGAAAATCGACGGAGGCGGGGAGGCATCGGCGCCTCCCGAGTGTCTTGTGAATCAATCAGTCCTCATTCGGGATATGCGCGTCGACGCCGGTCAGCTGTAGTTTGTTGCGGACATGGCGAACGCCGTCGACCGAAAGCGCACTGAGTTCGACCTTGCGGGCAATGCCGATCGTCTCCACCGAACCTTCCAGGGTTATGACGTGCCCGTCTGCGTGGACCTCGATACTGTCGATGTCGACCTCGGGGATGTTTTCGAGACGATCGTTCACACGTGCTTCGAGGTCGTCGCTTTCATCCCGGTCGATGGTGTCGGGGCGCAGCGAATCCTTCAGGCGGTTCTCGTTACCGTCTGCATCCGTGCCGTCGATGCGAAAGCCCTTGTTGGGGTCGCTGTCGAAATTTGCCGCCGTCTCGCCATAGGGGCGGTTGGCCGGGTCGGCGCCGGTGCCGTCTGCATAGGGCCAGCCGTCGTCGAGATTGCGTTCCTCGAGGTCACGATAGTCTTCCTCCCGGGAAAGCTCCGGCTTTTCCCGGGTAAACTGGGTCTTGTCACCGATCCTTGCCATTGCGGTCGCTCCTCGTCTCTTTGCGGAAAAACGCTGGGGTTCTTTGCGAGAACGTGGGCAGCGGCGAATGGTTCGGCGCGGTCGGTGATTTTCCAGCCCTGATTATCGGTTCCGATTGTCAGTGCAGATTATCAGTTCTGGGCCTTCTCCCATTTTTTCACGAGACGGTCGCGTTTCAGCCGGGAGAGGCGCTGCAGCCAGAAAATGCCGTCGAGCTGGTCGACCTCGTGCTGGATGCAGATGGCGTGGAAACCTTCGGCTGGCTCTTCGTGCACGATGCCTTCGGCATCCTGGTAACGGAAACGAATCGCGCGCGGGCGTATGACCTCGTCGGTGGCGCCGGGCATGGAGACGCTGCCTTCGGCGTGGTTCATCGTCTCTTTCGAGAACCAGGTGATCTCCGGGTTGACGTAAAGGCGCACGCCAAAGGCCTTGTCGAGCTCCAGCACAGTCACTCGGCTGAGGACGCCGATATGGGCGGCGGTGATGCCGACGCCGGGGGCGGCGCGCATCGTCGCCAGCAGGTCGTCGGCAAGTTCGGCGAGCGGCGGGCCGAAGTCCGTCACCGGTGCGCAGACGGTCTTCAGAGCAGGATGCGGATAAAGCAGGATCGGACGGATGGGCATGGGGCAGCTTTCTCTGCTTGAACGGGCGCTGGCTGGACGGGTGGCGAAACTATCGCCGGCCGCAGGCATTGTCATCAAGAGGCAGGTTTGCGCCTTTACGGCAAGGTTGCTTTGGGCTAGCAGAAACATGAATTCCCATTGCGGGATTTGCTTATCTGCTTGTTGACAATATGTTTTCGCCGACATTTGCGAGTGCGGCGCTGTAGTCGTTGAAATTCGAACCAGATGCGAGGGCGGCAGATGACGACGACCGACGGGGAAGACCGCATCCGCAGGCGTCCGGACGACGAAGAAGCCGATATTTACGACGAGGACGGCAATGTCCGCAGCGATTTCCTGGCGCTCGTCGGCGCCGCGATCGCCGACCGCGACACGCTGTTCCTGCGCCAGAACGTCGCCCGCCTGCATGAATCCGAAATAGGCGACCTGCTGGAAGCGATCCAGCCGGATCAGCGCCTGGCGCTGGTGCGCCTGCTCGGCGAAGACTTCGACATGACGGCGCTGACCGAGGTCGACGAGGCGATCCGCCGCGAGATCGTCGACCAGATGCCGAACGAGCAGATCGCCGCAGCGATCGGCGAGCTCGATTCGGACGACGCCGTCTACATTCTCGAAGATCTCGACAAGGAAGACCGGGAAGAGATTCTCGCGCAACTGCCGTTCACCGAGCGGGTCAGGCTGCGCCGGGCGCTCGACTATCCCGAAAGCTCGGCCGGGCGCCGCATGCAGACGGAATTCGTCGCCGTGCCGCCGTTCTGGACGGTCGGACAGACGATCGACTATATGCGCGACGAGGAGGATCTGCCTTATTCCTTCTCGCAGATCTTCGTCATCGATCCGACCTTCAAGCTGCTCGGCGCTGTCGATCTCGATCAGATCCTGCGCACCAAGCGGCAGACGAAGATCGAGCAGATCATGCGCGAGACCAACCATCCGGTTCCCGCCGAGATGGACCAGGAGGAGGCGGCCCAGCTCTTCGAGCAGTACGACCTTCTCTCTGCTGCCGTCGTCGACGAGAACGGCCGGCTCGTCGGCGTGCTGACCATCGACGACGTCGTCGACGTCATCCACGAGGAAGCGGACGAGGACATCAAGCGCCTCGGCGGCGTCGGCGACGAAGAACTGTCCGACAATGTGCTGTCGACGGCGCGTTCGCGTTTCCTCTGGCTTTTGATCAATCTCGGCACGGCAATGCTCTCGGCAAGCGTCATCGGCCTGTTCGATGCCTCGATCGAGAAGATGATCGCGCTTGCGGTGCTGATGCCGATCGTTGCCTCGATGGGCGGCAATGCCGGCACGCAGACGATGACGGTGACTGTGCGCGCGCTCGCCACCCGCGATCTCGACATCTATAATGCCGGCCGCATCATCCGTAGAGAGGCGGGCGTCGGCATCCTGAACGGCATCGTCTTCGCAACGATCATGGGCGCGATCGCCGGCATCTGGTTCCACGACTATCAGCTCGGCGGGGTGATCGCGGCGGCGATGATCATCAATCTGATGGCAGCAGCCCTTGCCGGCATCCTGCTGCCGCTGCTGCTCGATAAGGTGGGGGCCGACCCGGCGATCGCCTCGTCCGTTTTCGTGACGACAGTGACAGACTGTACCGGCTTCTTCGCCTTTCTCGGCATCGCCACATGGTGGTTCGGCATCTGACCGGCTGACGAAATTGACTATTACGTAAAAGTCAATATTATTGCCGGTTCAAGACGGGGAACACATGCCGGTGAACAAATTTTATAGCATAACGGAGCTGACGCGCGAATTTGGTGTCTCCACCCGCACGCTGCGCTTCTACGAGGACGAGGGACTGATCCATCCGGAGCGGCGGGGGCGGACCCGTCTCTTTCGCCAGGCCGACCGACGGCTGATCGGCGAAATTCTCCGCGGCCGGCGCATCGGCTTCACCATCGCCGAGATCCGCGAGATCATTCAGGTCTACAAGGAGCCGCCGGGTGAACTCGGGCAGCTGAAGCTCCTGATGAAACGCGTCGACGAGAAGCGCGAGGACCTGCGCCAGAAGCGCAAGGATATCGACGATACGCTGACGGAACTCGACAATATCGAAGAGGCCTGCCTCGGCCGCCTCGCCGAAATCGGCGTCACCACCTGAGGATTCAGGCTTATTGCGCCTCGGCGCTGCATTCGGCAGCGATCGTCTGGACCCGCTCGTCCGTCTCAATATTGATTGCGCCCGCCTGCAGCGGCGTAAACAGGGCTTGTGTCTGCAATTTGTCCAGCGTGCACTGGCAGAAGCTGCGGCAGAGCGCTTCGCCTTGCTGCATGACGCAGGCGGAGTTGCATTGCCTTAGGTAGGTCGCGACCGGATCCGGTGCCTGCGGCGGGATAACCAGGGTAAGCCCGTAGGCGATGCTGATCAACACCGGCTGGTGAATGAGGTAGAAGGCAAGGCTGTGGCGGCCGAGCCTTGCCGGCCACCAGGAACCGGTACCGATGGCGGCAAGCCGATGCGGCAGCTTGGTTCTGATCGCGATCAAGGCGAAGCTTAATCCAGCGAAAAAGGGCGTTGCCCAGGGAAACAGCGGCACATAATCGTTGGACCGTTCCGGCATCGCGGCAAGGCCGGCCCAGGCGAGATATCTCGGATCGAAGAAGGATGACCGAATGAGGCCGGGTGGGCCGAAATTGTCGGTCAGCCAGGCGGCAAGGAGCGCGAGCGTTGTGATCAGCGTGACGGCGAGCGGCAACCTCAAGAAAACGACACCGATCAGCGTCAGCACCGCGATGCAATGCAGGATGCCGAAATAGATCCATTCGTTCGGCATCGCGATCCGCGTGGCAATCGAGATGACGGCGGCTGCCGCGGCGATCATGCCGAAACGTTTCCAGAAGGAGGGCCAGCGGATCTCGGGGGTGCTCGACAGCACGAGGCTGATACCGACGATGAACAGAAAGGTCGTGGCGATCGCCCGGGCGTAGATCTTCAGCCAGCCGGTCTCGGCCGTGCCGGCTGTGAGATAGCCCATGAACTCCATATCCCAGCTGAAATGGTAGGTCGCCATGGCGATCAGCGCGACACCGCGCGCCGTGTCCAACAGGCCGATGCGCGGCGGCTTTGCCGCCACATCGGCTTCGATTGCCGGCAATGTCATCACAGTCCCTCGGGCAAATCAGGTCCGCCGCTCGGCGGCATGTCGCGGCGAATAGCAGAAAGATGGAGATTTGATGGCGGGCCGGCGTCCATGATTGCCAGCCGTGCCTGCGAGAAGAATTGCCGACGCGTCAGCACGAAGATGACGGTCGCCGTCGTCAGCATGAAGACATAGGGGTTGATGAACCAGCCGAGATAGCCGATCGACAGGAAGATCGCCCTGAGCCCCTCGTTGAAATTGCTGCCGGCAATGACATTCATGCGGATGACGCGTTCGGCGGCCCGCTCGGCGGCGATGACGTCGCTCTCGGCATCGCGCAGCATCGGGATCGAGCCGAACAGGATGGTGCAGTAGTTGAACAGCCGGTATGACCAGCCGAATTTGAAGAAGGCATAGCCGAAAAGCGCTGCCAGCCCGCCGACCTTCATCTCGAAGACGGCATGGCCGCTGTGGAAGACGAAGGGCAGGTCGGCGAAGACGGCGTCGACCTTCTCCGTCGCCCCGAGCAGGGCAAAGCAACTGCCGATCGCAAAGATCGACGTCGAAGCGAAAAATGCGGTGCCGTTCTGCAGGCCGGCCATGATCTGCGTGTCGATCATCTTCAGGTCGCGGCGCAGCGAATTGTAGATCCATTCCCGCCGGCGTTCGATCATCGCATGGGTGAGGCTGGTGCGTCCGAAGAAGGTGCGGCCATGCAGTAGCCAGGAATAGCCCATCCAGACACAGGCAAAGAAGGCCAGAGCGATATAGTCCGCCGTCGTCATCAGTGATTCAGTCTCCGCATGAAGTGCGGCCACCTTACATATGCATTGAAATGCTGCAATGATTGGTAAGGTCGGTCTCATCGTTTTGGTGGGCAGCCACAATGTCGCACCGGCTGCATGCGATGTCGGTGGCCCGCACGGATGGAAAACCGGCGTCGCTTAAATTTGTATCCTTGTCATCAGAAGGCGCATCCATGTTTCTCTCGGTATTCGATGTCTTCAAGATCGGTGTCGGGCCGTCGAGTTCGCACACGATGGGTCCGATGTCGGCCGCCAATCGGTTTCTCGAACTGATCCTGTCGAACGACTGGCCGCGCCCATCGTCTGGCGCCGAGGTCGTCGCGATCAAGGTCAGCCTGCACGGCTCGCTTGCTCATACCGGTATCGGCCACGGCACGGGCAGGGCGGTCATTCTCGGCCTGATGGGCGAGGCGCCCGACAGCGTCGATCCCGACAGGATGGATGGCATCGTCGATGCGGTCGAGCGCACCGGCCGCATCACGCCGCAGGGGCATACGGGCTATCAGTTCCAGCCGAAGACCGATCTGATTTTCGACAAGAAACAGCCGCTGCCCGGCCATGCCAACGGCATGTCCTTTTCCGCTTTCGACAGGGATGGCCGGCTGCTCCTCAAGCGCATCTATTATTCGGTCGGCGGCGGCTTCGTCGTCACCGACACCGAGCTGGAGCAGATGCGGGCGAAGAAGAACGCGGCTGGCAGCACGCGCGTGCCCTATCCCTTCTCGACCGCCAGGCAGATGCTCGACATGGCGGAGCGCTCGGGGCTGTCGATCGCGCAGATGAAGCGGGCGAACGAGGAGAGCCAGCGCAGCCCGGAGGAACTCGACCAGGGACTCGACCGCATCTGGGAAGCGATGCGCTCCTGCATCGAGCGCGGCCTCAAGGTCGATGGCATCATGCCGGGCGGCCTCAACGTCAAGCGCCGCGCCCGCAGGATTCACGACAAGCTGGAGGAGGAGTGGCGCAGCAACCGCGTCAATCCGCTGCTCGCCAACGACTGGCTCTCGGTCTATGCGATGGCCGTCAACGAGGAGAATGCCGCCGGCGGGCGCGTCGTCACGGCGCCGACCAATGGTGCTGCCGGCGTCATTCCGGCGACGATCCGCTATTACGAGCATTTCCACGAGGACTGGGATCAGAACGGCATCCGCGATTATCTGCTGACGGCCGCGGCCATCGGCGGCATCATCAAGCACAACGCCTCGATCTCGGGCGCTGAAGTCGGCTGTCAGGGCGAAGTCGGCTCGGCGGCGGCGATGGCGGCTGCAGGCCTTGCGGCGGTCATGGGCGGCACGCCGGAGCAGATCGAGAACGCCGCCGAAATCGCGCTGGAACACCATCTCGGCATGACCTGCGATCCGGTCGCCGGCCTGGTGCAGGTTCCCTGCATCGAGCGCAACGCGCTCGGCGCCGTCAAGGCCGTCACTGCGGCATCACTCGCCGTCAAGGGCGATGGCCAGCATTTCGTGCCGCTCGACGCCTGCATCGAGACGATGCGCCAGACCGGCCACGACATGAGCGAGAAGTACAAGGAAACCTCGACCGGCGGCCTGGCCGTCAACGTGGTCGAATGCTGAGTTTGTGGACTCCTGCGTTAGAGCGGTTCAGCGCCTCACGCTAGCGCAGAACCGCTTTAACCTTTTGTTTTTACGTAATTATCGGCAAACGCCTCGCGCTTTGCCTGGGAAAACCGCTTCACACTTTTCCTGGAATTGCTTTAGACGCTTGACGCCCGCTGCCAAAAGGATTTCAACGGCGGCATGGCATTGCATCTCATCAAACTCTGCGTCGGCGCCGACTCGATAGACGATCTGCGCGAATGGGTGACGGAACGCTCGCTCAGCGCCATCGCCGCCGGACTTGAGCCGCACTCCGTGCACACGACGCGCATGGTGCCGAAACGCATGGAGGAGCTGCTGGACGGCGGCTCGCTCTATTGGGTGATCAAGGGGCAGGTGCAGGCGCGCCAAAAGCTGCTCGGCATCGAGACCTTCACCGACGGCGAGGGCATTTCGCGGTGCCGCCTGATGCTCGGCCCTGAAGTCATCGAGACGGCTGTGCAGCCGAAGCGGCCATTCCAGGGCTGGCGTTATTACACGGAGGATGACGTGCCGCGCGACCTGACAAGCCTAGGGGCCGGTATTGTCGAAATGCCCGCGGACCTTCGCCGCGAGCTGACGGAACTTGGCCTGCTCTAGTCCTTTTATGCGGATGTCTGGCCGGTCAGCGCAGGCGCAGATGCACCGGCACGCTGCCGTCCTGCGAGATGACGTGCAGATGGATGCGGGCTTCGGGCTGGGAATAACGCCAGGCGCGGGCACCGTGGCAAAGCAGCAGATTGATGAGATCCCTTGTTTTCGGAGACTTCGGCTTCGGCCGCTGCAGGCCGATCTCGGCCAGGCGCATGGCCGCCTCGTGCAACGGATGCAGAGAAGAGCGGCCCTTGGCCGTCATGCGGCGGTCTGAAGGCATTCCCGGAACATTCTCATTGATCGCCATTGTTTTCCCCGTACGCAATACTGATCGAGTTCAAGAACGGTGGCCGGAAACGCAAACACCGATTCCGGCCGTTACCGACGCCGCCGGCCATCTTGCAGGCAGCATCGAATAGCTCATTGGGCAGCCGCCCAGCACTTGACACCGGCCTTCTTCAAGGCCTTGCAGGCGTTGACCGCATCGCGCTGGTCATCGAAACCGCCGAAACGGGCGCGGTAGAGCTGGTCACTACCGGCACCGTAGGCGACGGCGAAGGGCTTTGCCGAGGCCAATGCCTTGCCGCCCTTGGTCTTGGCGCTATCGAGAAGGTCCATGGCCATCTGCCGGCTCGGCGAGACACCAACCTGCACAACCCAGCCGGCCGGGCCATTGCCACTGGAAGCGGCGCCAGCAGAAGCAGGGCTGGTCGAGGCCGTCGTGACGTTATCGACGCCGGCATCGTCTTGTTCCGACGGCTTCGATGCGGGCACCGATGCCTGCTGCTTGAAGGTCTTGGTCTTGACCTTGGTCGGCGCCGGCATCGGCTGTGCGACCAGCGGATTGTCGGACTTCGACTGCGTGGTCTCGGCATAGGCGACCTCGGTCTCGGCCACTTCGCGCGCATCCGGCAGCGGGGCTTTATGCGGCAGGCTGAGATCGGCGACGGCTGCCGAAACCGGCGACTGCGCAGCGGTGATCGTCTTTGCCATTTGCGGCTGGGTCTTCTGCTGGACCTTCTGCGGCTGGACCGGTTCAGGTGTCTCGATCATCGCAGGGGCAGGGGCCGCCTGGGCGATCAGTGCCGACGATCCGCCGCGGCTCGAGGCCTTCGGCAGGTAGGCGGCGATCAGATTGCGCATCTGGGCATCACGAGCCGGCCCCGAAGCGCCGCCGAGCACGACGCCGACGATCGACTTGCCCTCCAGCTGCACCGAACTCACCAGATTGAAACCGGCAGCCCTGGTATAACCGGTCTTGATACCATCGACGCCGGCTACCGAACCGACCAGGCGGTTATGGCTGCGGATCGTGCGGGTGCCGAACTTGAAGGCGCGGGTGGAGAAATAGCCGTAATATTGCGGGAAATGCTGGCGAAGAGCGATACCGAGGCGGGCCTGATCGCGCGCCGTCGTCATCTGTGCCGTATTCGGCAGGCCGTTGGCATTGCGATAGGTGGTGCGCGTCATGCCGAGCGCATGCGCCTTGGCGGTCATCAGCTGGGCAAAGCGATCCTCGCTGCCGCCGCCGAGCATTTCGCCGAGCGCGGTTGCGGCATCATTGGCCGACAGGGTGACGAGGCCGAGAATGCCTTGCTCGACGGTGATCGTGCCGCCGGCGCGAACGCCGAGTTTGGTTGGCGCCTGTGCTGCTGCATGAGCGGAGAAGGGAACCGGCGTATCCAGGCGGATGCGACCCTGCTCCAGCGCCTCGAAGGTCATGTAGAGGGTCATCATCTTGGTCAGCGAAGCGGGATATTGCAGCCGATCGGCATTCTCACTGTAGAGAACATTGCCGGTCTTGGCGTCGACGACGATGCCTGCATATTTTGAATTCGCCGCTTCCGCTTCGGCACTTACCGAATCGACCAGGACGATCGTGACGGCCACCGAAAGGATCGCCAGCAGTTTTGCGAAAAAACTGCCGGATCGGGACGATGATACGGAGGAGACTGACCTTGACACTATTCCACTCTTCGCTTTGCATTTCAGATATTTGGCGCTTCAGATATTCGGCCGGAACCGCACACCTCCCGCCGCACAGCTCGTCTTTCAAATCTACCGATTGGGCGTTACCAATCCGTTTATGATGAATCGTTTATTTCGCTGTCCGGGGAGCATTTTAGGGACTTGTTGCAGAACGGTTCATAAGACGCGCTTCCACAAAGGTGCGGATAGCGGCATCAATATGTTCCCAGTCGTCGAGATGGCTGCTGGAGAAGCGGTAGAGAACGCTGAGATCGTTGCCGATTTTAATATCGCGCTGGCAATCTCCGCTCGCCGCCTTGTCCGGGGCTGAAGGCAATATGCAGCGCACGACATAATCCGGGCCGCCTTTGACGGGCGCCGTCAGCAGCACCTCGTCGCCATAGCCGGCGTCGGCGCGCAGACGATGCAGCGTCAGGCCGTTGCCGAAAGTCTCGGCCGCTCCTTCGAGCAGATGCGAATAGATCGGCTCCAGCCGCCCGGACATGTCGCGCGACATGGTGCTCTGGGTGGGTTGCAGGAAGATCAGGCCGGAGGATTGGGAGACATCGTCGAATCGAAGATGGTTTTCCTTGCCGTAACCCTGCATTTCGGGCCAGGCGAGGTAGAGATCGACGCGCTCGGCTGCGCCTTCATGCCTCTGGCTCGGGAAGCGGATGGCATTCTCGGGGAATTTCACGCTGTCGCGGCCGATCGTCAGCGAAATCTCGGCAGTGCTGTCCGTGTTGCCGGCAAGCGAGATATGCCGCCCGAACCAACGCCCGCCGATGCTGATGGCGACGGTCATCACGGCAAGGACTGCGATCACGGCCATGGTGCGGATGAGAAACCCCATGGAAAAAAGCGGCTGCTCGTCGGATGCGCTGTGCACGGCATGGCTCATGGCGGTTCTTCGCGTTTCGGCCGCGGGAACATGGACCGCCGATGCCGATGGTGAATCTGATCGGTATGATCAGACCGGCATGGTTAACAATTCGCTAAGACGCATCGCGTCGAACGTGATTCATCCGAGGTGTTTAGCGCCTTGTTTTCAAGCATGTGGCCCTCCGGAACCGTGGCACATTCCGGGCGACATGCATTGCGATCTGGAAGGCGCGGCGAGGGAGGGAATGAGCCTGTCCCAAAAGAAAACGAGCCGTTCCCGGGACAGCGGGAACGGCTCTCGGGCGCCGGTCGGGGACGGAATGCGGGGACTGACCGGGCCGCAGGCTGCCGGCGTGGGCCGGCAGGCTGTTCTTACTTGACGCTACCAACCGCGACAGCGCGGCCGTCCTGAAGCTTCGACCAGCGGGCCGGATCGTCGGCGGACTGGCGCTTCAGATAGGTATATTCGGTATCCGACCACAGCAGCACCTTGTTGCGCATGTTGTCGAGAATGAAGTCGCCGTGATCGGTGCGGACCGTCAGCACGGCATGGCCTTCGCCATTCGGCTGCAACACGACCGTCATCAGCGTGTCTGAGGGCGAGAAACCGTCCTCGATCAGCATCTTGCGCTTCAGCAGGGCATAGTCCTCACAGTCGCCGACGGTCGTGGGATAGGCCCAGTGTTCTTCGACGCCGTAGATCTGTTCATCCGTCTCCGGCTGAATCGTCGAATTGACCGTGTAGTTGACCTTGAGAATTTCCTTCCAGCGCTCCTCGGTGAGGATAGCCGGTCCGGCATCGCCGCCGACTTCGACACATTCCTTCGGATTCGCCTTGCAGAATTCATAGTGTCCGATCGGCGGGCTGGCATTGCCAGCGAGCGCCATGCTGGCGGGCGTCGCTTGTCCCGTACCCGCCATTGCCATGGTGATGATACCGGCCAGCAGGCCGCCTTTCAGGATATTCGCACTTGTCATTGCCGTCTCCCCGTAAGTTGAGGCGACAATCGCACAGACGTTTTTATCTCACGCAAAATTACGTAATAGAATTAAAGGCTTAGTTGATTCAAATGCGGATAAAACCTGACTAAAAACCAAGTCGAATTCGACTAAAACTTGATGCGGATTTGTCTCGAAATCGATTAAAAATGTAATTTGCGCAACAAGGCTTTCGGCCGCAAAAAGGTTGCGTTGCCGTCCCGGCGTTAAGGGTTTTCGGTGAGCCGGGTAAAGTCCGATGTGCTCGGGCGGCGAGGGGAAAGCTGGCGATACAGGCCGGGCTTGGTCGATTCGGCCGCTTCAAAAGCGGAATAGCGCTCAGATTCGCATTTTCGGCGGCAAATTATTTTTGAAGAAAATTGCGAAATCGATCGGTGGCGGCGACGATCGCCGCACTCATATCGGGATTGGCAGTGGAATGGGCGGCATGCGGAAGGATTTGGAGTTCGCTTTTCGGCCAGGCGCGGGCAAGTTCCCAGGCGGTGACAAGCGGCGCCTCGATGTCGAGCCTTCCCTGCAGCAGGATGGCGGGAATGCCGGCCAGTCGCGCGGCGTTCTTCAAAAGCTCGCCGTCTTCCAGCCAGGCGCCGTGGGTGAAATAATGGGTGATGATGCGGGCGCGGGTCAGCAGATAGGCCGGATCGGCCCAGCGGCTGGGCAGGCCTTGAGGATCGGCGAGCAGGATCGAAGCCGCCTCCCAGTCATGCCAGTCGCGTGCCGCCTTCAGCCGCGTCTGCGGACTGGGGTCGTTGAGCAGACGATGATAGGCGGCTACCATGTCCCGATCTGGCTCCTGGCTGCCTGCGGCAGCCGCCTGTTGGAAACGGTGCCATTCTTCCGGAAAGAGCGGCGCCATGCCGCGATAAAGCCAGTCGACCTCCGACCGCCTTGTGGTGGTCACGCCTGCGATGACGATTGCGGCGACGCGCTCGGGATGGGTTTCGGCATAAGCGAGCGCCAGCGTCGAGCCCCAGGAATTGCCGAAAACGAGCCAGGTGTCGATGCCGAAGAAGAGCCGCAGCCGCTCGATATCGGCAACGAGATGCCAGGTGGTGTTGAGGGAGAGATCGGTTTGCGGATCGGCAGCACTCGGCAGGCTGCGTCCGCAATTGCGCTGATCGAACAGAATGATTCGGTAGGTATCGGGATCGAAATAGCGCCGCGCCGTCGTCGAACAGCCGGAGCCCGGCCCGCCATGCAGCACCAGCGCCGGCCGGCCCGCCGGATTGCCGCAGGTTTCCCAATAGATCAGATTGCCATCGCCCGTATCGAGCAGGCCATGATCATAGGGTTCGATTTCCGGATAGAGAGCTGACATCGGTGCGCCTGCGGTCGAGGCGGGCTTTATCCATCATGTCCATGACGAATGGAAGACGGGCGGGCATACGACCAGTGTCGCAGGTCGTTCCACTCATAATATTTCTATCGACTGGCTGGAATGACTTGCGACAGAATTTGAGCCTGCTTTCCGAAGCCAGATCGGTCGCCGCTTGCTGATCTCTTGCCGTGACGCTCAAGCGGTTTCAACGTGACCTGACCGGGTGTGTGCCGAACCTGGCAAGCGCAGCGCGATCGGCAGCCTGTCAGAGGAATTCGCGCAGCGTCTCGCGGGACTGGATCGACAGGAATTCGATCGCCACGCCTTCGACGAAATGGCGTACGACGCGGCCGCGCATGTTGCCGAGGCGCACTGCCGTTCCGATCGAGGGGCGCATCTCGACGTCGACGGCGGCGCCCGACAGCGAAAGGTCCATGATGCGGCAGCTGTAACGCGTGCCGTCCTCGAGCGTCAGTTCGGTATTGGTGTCGCGCGGCGTGAGACGGTCATGGCGACGATCTTCCGGCAGCCCGAGTTCGTGCTTGTTGGCAAGCCAGGTGAGCTGGGCGGCGAGCTTCTCGCGCTTGCGCTCGGTGGCATTGATCGACATGGCGAAGCCGCGGCCATCGAGCGTCTGGACATAACCTTCGACGCGGCCGAGATGGTCGATATAGGCGACGACACGTTCGTTGGCACGTGGTCGGCCGGAGCACGTGACGTACATGTCGCCAGGCGACATGTCGATCACCATGCATTCGAATTCCTCGTAATTCGCAAGCATCAGCCGGCCTTGCATATTGATCGGCACGCGCTGGAAAACGCCCTGTTCAGGGCGCGGCGCAGGTCGTTGCGTCTGAGCTGGCTGGAACGAGTGCATCAAAAGGCTTCTTCATCAAAATCGCAGAGACCGATCTTTACCCGCAATCCATTAACAGAAGGTTGTTTTGCCTCATTTGGACATAGCCGAAAACGAGTGTGTGCGATGTCCTAAAACGAAACGGTCAGTGCGCCTCCGCGCTGAGCAGCTGAGACACCATGCGGCGCATGACCTGGCCGAAACCGACGCTTTTGCCCCCGACGATTTCGTTGATGGGGCGCAGGTCCGCCGGCGTGCCCGTGCCGAATTTTCCGGGCAGCAGGCGGCTGCGGTCGAGCGCCAGGAATTCGAGCGGTACAATCTCCAGCCAGCTCGCTGACGCCGTCGGTGCGATCGCGCCGAGCAGCCGGTCGCAGGCGCCGTGCGGCGAGCGCAGCGGCATCATGATGATCTCGAACGAGGCCTGATGACCGACGGTGCTGTAGCCTGTCGCATTGAACAGAGCCGGCATGGTATGGTCCATCACCCCCATCGCCGTACGTTCGATATCCGCGTCCTGGCCGTTTGCCCAGAGGGAGGAGAAACGTTCGCCGCGCAGATCCCGCCCGAACAGATCGCAGATGCGGGTGCCGGCAAGCCGGAAGCCGATGTCTCCTGCCTCTCGCGTCTCGAGGATGAACAGGCTTTGCAGCAGATGGGGGACGGCGGAGGGTTCGACCTGCGATTTCAGCGGCGCATCGGCTGCGCCGCGGATACGGTTCCAATAGTCAAAAATCTCGATGGTCGTTTGTACACGCATCTTACACCAACCTGTCCCATTCCGGATCATTTTCGGGCAGTCATTGCCCGTACAGGCTCTACCTTGCGGATTTCATGCCAAACCGCGGCCGTTAAGGTTAAGAAATGGTTTCGGTTGAGGTGCGGTGCCTGTCGTGACACTGTCCTTTCATCGCTTCGACTTTCGAAGTTCAGCACAACCTGCGGGGTCCAGGTCTTTCCAGGAACTCCGGTCACGCCGTCCGGCACTTCGGACGGCTTTTTTTTTGACAGGTGCTCCTGTATGGCTGTGGCCTCAACGAGGCGATATCGAAATGAACGAGCAGACGGCCGAGCCGCATAAGGCGCCCGAACCTCCTGAGGTCCAGCCGCCGGCAAAGCCGCCGCGCGTACCGGTCTTCAACCTTCCGCCGGCACTGTTCTTCAGCCTTTGCCTGCTCGTCGTCATCTTTGCGGTGCAGGAGCTCTTGCTCTCCGACGATGCGATGAGCTGGCTGTTCTTTACCTTCGGCTTCGTTCCCGCCCGCTATGTGATTCCCCTGTCGCAGCAGGGGCCGGAGCTGTTCTGGACACCCGTCACCTATTCACTGCTGCACGGCAGCGTTCAGCATATCGTCTTCAACGCCTTCTGGCTGATGGCCTTCGGCGCGCCGGTCGTGCGCCGCATCGGGACGCTGCGTTTTCTGCTCTTCTGGCTTTTTTCCGCCGTCGCGTCCGCTGCCCTGCATGCGGTCCTGAATTGGGGGGATGTGACGCTGCTAATCGGCGCGTCCGGTGTCATCTCCGGGCTGATGGGGGCTGCCTGCCGATTCGCTTTTCCGGCCGAACGCCGGCCGATGCTGCCGGCCCATCTCAATGCAAGGCTTTCGATCGTCGAGGCGCTGAAGAGCCGGACCGTCGTCATCTTCATGCTGCTCTGGCTGGTCGGCAACGCCCTGATCGCCATCGGCATTCCGCTCGTCGGCGATAGCGATCAGCCCATTGCCTGGGACGCGCATATCGGCGGCTTCGTCTTCGGCTTTCTGCTGTTTTCGCTGTTCGACCGGGCGCCGCGGCCGCCTGTGATCGAAGCTGCCGTAACGGAGAAGGATCTGTTGCAATCCTGAGCCGGGCAGTGCACGATTGACCTATCCGCGCTGGGGGGAGAAACCGCCGCGGATGCCTGTGACAAGTGTTTCACGGACATAGGAGGTTCGAATGACCAGTTCAGTCAAAGCAATCCTCGACCTGAAGGGCAGGGACGTCGTCACCGCCGGGCCGCACACCACGGTCGCCGAGGCGGCCGTCATCCTCAGCAAGAAGAAGATCGGCGCCATCGTCGTCGTCGGCATGGAGAACCGGATTTCCGGAATGTTCACCGAGCGCGATCTCGTGCATGCCATCGCCAAACATGGCAAGGACGGCCTCGACCAGTCGCTGGCCCAGGTCATGACGGCAAAGGTCTACCGCTGCCACGAAGAGACGACCGTCAACGAGCTGATGGAACTGATGACCAGCCGGCGTTTCCGCCACGTGCCTGTCGAAAGCAACGGCAAGCTTGCCGGCATCATCTCGATCGGCGACGTGGTGAAATCACGCATCGCCGAGGTCGAGCGCGAGACCGAGGAGATCAAGGCCTATATCGCCGGCTGAGATTGTCGCCGGCCTTGTTTGCAGATGTCATCGTCCAAAGGCACATAGCCTTTTGGACTTTGATCAGGGATGGCTGGCGTAAACTTCCTGCATGCGCTGGATTTCAGGGAGCCTGGCTCTGGCTTCCTCGTAGCCGCGTTCGATCGCCTCGCCGGCGCGGTGGAATTCGGAAAGGCCGATATAGCTGAGGCGCGGCTGCAGCGAAATATCGGGCGGGTCGCCGGCAAGGCGGGCGCGTGCGATCCTATCCTGAATGATGTTGAAGGCCTGCACCATGACGCCGGTCATGCCGAGACGGGCATAGGGCGCCTCTTCCTGCTTCTGCACTTCCTGCGGCGAGAGGCTGGCATTGTGCCGGACGACGGCCGAGCGGCCATAAAGATCGTAGTTGAGATTGACAGCGACGACCAGCGGCTGCTCGTAGGCGCGGCAGACGGAGACGGGCACCGGGTTGACCAGTGCGCCGTCGACCAGCGTGCGGTGGTTGCTGCGCACCGGTTCGAAAATGCCGGGCAGGGCATAGGAGGCCCGCAACGCCGTAATCAGCGAACCGTTGGCGATCCAGACCTCGTGGCCGGTATTGACCTCGGCGGCGACCGCGACGAACGGCCGGTCGAGATCCTCGACGTTCAGGCCTTCGAGATGCTCCTGCATGCGCTTGGTCAGCCGCATGCCACCGAAGAGGCCACTGCCGCCGATGGTGAGATCGAGGAGACTGGCGATCCGGCGCATGGTCAGCGAGCGGGCGAAACTTTCGAGTTCATCGAGTTTGCCGGCGAGATAGCAGCCGCCGACCAGCGCGCCGATCGAGGTGCCGGCAATCATGCCGATTTCGATTTTTGCCTCGTCGAGGGCGCGCAGCACGCCGATATGGGCCCAGCCGCGGGCCGCCCCGCCGCCGAGCGCAAGGGCAATCTTGATTTTCCTGACGGGTGTCGGAGGCGGGACCATCTCCAGAGTGGTCGACATGCCGGAACCTGAACCCTCGCCTTCAGAGCTTTGACGATGCAGACTCCAGCTCAGCATGGCGCGCTCTCCTCCCAGCAGAACACATTGTTCCGATAGTGTGCCCGATCAGTTTCCAAATGGTATATAGAAGCGATTTCTGGCGCAATAAGGAGCAAATGCCGGAGAATTCGGCCTTATTTTCCGTAGACATCCTGCGGATCGAAATGAAGCTCGTCGTCAACGATATCGAGCATCGGCTTTCCATCCCGAAGCGTGATCGCCCGATAGAAGCAGGAGCGGCGGCCGGTATGACAGGTGGCATCGTGGCCGGCGACCTCGACCTTCAGCCAGATGGCGTCCTGATCGCAATCGGTGCGAATTTCCTTGACCGTCTGGAGATTGCCCGAGGTCTCACCCTTCTTCCAGATCTTGCCGCGCGAACGGCTGAAATAATGGGCCGTTCCGGTCTGGATGGTCAGCGCCAAGGCCTGGGCGTTCATATGCGCCACCATCAGAAGCTCGCCGTCGCCGGCGTCGGTGACAATGGCGGTGATCAGGCCGCGGTCATCGAAACGCGGCGTGAAATCACCGGCGTCTTCCAACGCCGACTTGTCCTCGGATGGTTGATTGAAGATCAGTTGGTTCATCGCGGCCCTCCTGAGGGAGCCGGTATCAGCGGCTCCGCACCATGGTCATGAAACGGGCCTGATCGGCCGGCTCGGTCTTGAACGTACCCGTAAACGTCGTCGTCAGCGTGGTCGAGCCCTGCTTCTGAACGCCGCGCATCGCCATGCACATGTGTTCGGCCTCGATCATCACTGCGACACCGCGCGGATTCAGTGTATCGTCGATGGCCCGGGCGATCTGCGCGGTCATCGTTTCCTGCGTCTGCAGGCGGCGGCCGTAGATCTCGACGACACGGGCAATCTTCGACAGGCCGAGCACACGCCCGTCCGGCATGTAGGCGACGTGGGCCTTGCCGATGATCGGCACCATGTGGTGTTCGCAATGCGAGAAGAACGGAATATCCTTGACGAGGACCATGTCATCGTAGCCGGCGACCTCTTCGAAGGTGCGGCCAAGCACGTCTTCGGGCGCCATGTCGTAGCCGGAAAAAAGCTCGCGGTACGATTTGACGACACGGGCCGGCGTTTCGATGAGGCCTTCGCGCGCCGGGTTGTCACCGGCCCAGCGCAGCAGGACGCGAACGGCTTCCTCGGCCTCCTGCTGGGAGGGGCGGTCAGAGTCGCGGTTCGTCTGCGGAAAGTTTTTTACGATGGCGTCCATGAACAATGGTCTCCTGGTCCGCACCGCGGACCGATCTGTCGGAATCGCCACTGGTCAATCCCATGCGGGAATTCATGCACCTTTGGCAGGCTCCGGGGCTTTCAGGGCATATTCAACACCCGTCCGGCACGGTTTCCCAATCAAACTTACACGAGGCCATTGCATTTTCATGGCCTTCGAACGACATACATATAGGAATACGGCCATCGTATGTAAGTATCCTCAGATGACACGGTGTGTTTTTTGTTTCAATAACAATAACAGCCCTTATTGAGGCCGATCCGCAGCGATTTTGGAGCGGAAATCCAACATGGACGACATCTATAACAGCAAGATCCTCGAATTCGCCGGCAATATTCCGTTGACCGGCACGCTTGATGAGGCCGATGCGAGCGCCCAGGCCTATTCGAAACTTTGCGGCTCGAAGGTTAGGATCTGGCTGAAGATGGACGGCGATATCGTGACCGGTTTTGCCCATGAGGTGAAGGCCTGCGCGCTCGGCCAGGCCTCGTCCTCGATCATGGCGCGCCATGTCGTCGGCGCAACATCGGGCGAATTGCGCCAGGCACGCGAGGACATGCTTGCCATGCTGAAAGCGGACGGGGCAGGGCCGGAAGGACGGTTCGAAGACATGCGTTATCTGCTGCCGGTGCGGGACTACAAGGCCCGCCATGCCTCGACGATGCTGACCTTCGATGCCGTCGTCGATGCGATCGGGCAGATCGAGGCGAAAAGGGCGGAAATTGTCGAGGCGTAACTGAGATGTGCGAGTTCTGCGCTCTGCAGGCAGGCGATGAGGACGACGGCGGTGCCGCCGGACCGGAAAAGCCGCGTAAAAAACCCGCACGCACCTCCCGCAATTATACCGGTCCATTCCGCAAGTCCCCCGACCGCCTGCTCGGCATGGGGTTCATTCGCCTCTATCAACTGACGCTTTCCGGCTTTGTCGGCAATTCCTGCCGCCATATACCGACCTGCTCCGAATATGGCTACGAGTCGATCGCCCGCCACGGCCTGTGGGCCGGCGGCTGGATGACGCTGTTTCGCGTCGGCCGCTGCGGCCCGGGCGGCACCAGCGGTCTCGACCAGGTGCCGGAGATACTCGGCGAAGACTTCCACTGGTGGACCCCGTGGCGTTATCTCGCCCTCGGACGCAAGAGAGGGGCAACGCCATGAGCATGTTCGTCGCCCTTCTGCACAGCATTGTCCTGACGCGCGACCGCCGCGTCATTATGGAGGATTTGCGCGCGCTGGCCGAAGAACTCGGTTATCGCAATCCGCGCACGCTGGTTTCAACAGGCAATCTCGTCTTCGAGGCCGACGAGATGCGGCCGCATGAGCTTGAAGTCATGCTGGAAGAGGGCTTCGAGGAAAAATTCGGCAAACATGTCGATATCGTCGTGCGCAGCGACTGCACCTGGATGGCGCTTTGCGGCACCAATCCCTTCAGGGATGGCAGCGGCGATCAGGTCATCGTCCGGGTGATGCGCCTGCCGGTCGATCCCAAGAAGGTGGAGGCGCTGAAGCCGCTGATGGCGGAAGGGCAGCGCATCGCCGTCGTCGGCGGCGACCTCTGGATCGATTTTGCCGGCAAGCCGAGCCAGTCCAAGCTGCTTTCGGCGCTGACGACCAAGCGGCTCGGCGTCGGAACGATGCGCAACTGGAACACGGTCTGCGGCCTTGCCGAAATGATCATGTAGGGCGGCTTCTTCTTTACTCCCGATGGAAATCTGAGTATCAGGCGGCAGCGCATCCAGAGACGGAGGCGCTTCCATTTCAACCACCCGCATTCGTTGGCGGGACTGGACAAGGAGAAATTTCGATGTCTGACGCCATTTCCCTGACATTTCCCGATGGTTCCGTGCGCAGCTTTCCCGCTGGCGCGACCGGCAGGGATGTCGCCGAATCCATTTCCAAGTCGCTCGCCAAGAGCGCTGTCGCCATTGCGATCGATGGCACCGTGCAAGACCTTTCCGATGCCGTCACCGATGGCAAGATCGAGATCATTACCCGTAAGGACGGCCGTGCGCTGGAACTCATCCGCCATGACGCCGCACACGTGATGGCCGAAGCCGTGCAGGAGCTTTGGCCCGGCACGCAGGTGACGATCGGTCCCGTGATCGAGAACGGCTTCTATTACGATTTTGCCAAGAACGAGCCGTTCACGCCCGACGATCTGCCGAAGATCGAAAAGAAGATGAAGGAGATCATTGCCCGCAATGCGCCCTTCACCAAGCAGATCTGGTCGCGCGAAAAGGCCAAGGAAGTGTTTGCCGCCAAGGGCGAACAGTACAAGGTAGAGCTCGTCGATGCCATTCCCGAAGGGCAGGATCTGAAGATCTACAATCAGGGCGAATGGTTCGACCTTTGCCGCGGCCCGCACATGGCCTCGACCGGCCAGGTCGGCACCGCCTTCAAGCTGATGAAGGTGGCCGGCGCCTATTGGCGCGGCGACAGCAACAACGCCATGCTGTCGCGCATCTACGGTACGGCATGGGCCGACCAGGCTGATCTCGACAATTATCTGCATATGCTGGCGGAAGCGGAAAAGCGCGACCACCGCAAGCTCGGCCGCGAAATGGACCTGTTCCATTTCCAGGAGGAGGGCCCGGGTGTGGTCTTCTGGCATGGCAAGGGCTGGCGCATCTTCCAAACGCTCGTCGCCTATATGCGCCGCCGGCTCGCCGTCGATTATGAAGAAGTCAACGCGCCGCAGGTGCTCGATACCTCGCTCTGGGAAACCTCGGGGCACTGGGGCTGGTATCAGGAAAACATGTTCGCCGTGAAATCGGCGCATGCGATGACGCATCCGGAAGACAAGGAAGCTGATAATCGCGTCTTCGCGCTGAAGCCGATGAACTGCCCCGGCCACGTACAGATCTTCAAGCATGGCCTGAAGTCCTATCGCGAGTTGCCGATCCGGCTGGCGGAATTCGGCCTGGTGCATCGCTACGAGCCTTCAGGCGCGCTGCATGGCCTGATGCGCGTGCGCGGCTTCACGCAGGACGACGCGCACATCTTCTGCACCGACGAGCAGATGGCGGCCGAATGCCTGAAGATCAACGATCTCATCCTGTCGGTCTACGAAGATTTCGGCTTCAAGGAAATCGTCGTCAAGCTTTCGACGCGTCCGGAAAAGCGTGTCGGCTCCGACGCGCTCTGGGACCGGGCGGAAGCCGTCATGACCGAGGTGCTGAAGACGATCGAGGCGCAGTCCGAGGGCCGCATCAAGACCGGTATTCTGCCGGGCGAGGGCGCCTTCTACGGGCCGAAGTTCGAGTATACGCTGAAGGACGCGATCGGCCGCGAGTGGCAGTGCGGCACGACGCAGGTCGATTTCAACCTGCCGGAACGCTTCGGCGCCTTCTATATCGACAGCAACTCCGAAAAGACGCAGCCGGTGATGATCCACCGCGCCATCTGCGGCTCGATGGAGCGCTTCCTCGGCATTCTGATCGAGAACTTCGCCGGCCACATGCCGCTCTGGGTCTCGCCGCTGCAGGTGGTGGTCGCGACGATCACCTCGGAAGCCGACGCCTACGGGCTTGAGGTGGCCGAGGCGCTGCGCGACGCCGGTCTCAATGTCGAGACTGATTTCCGCAACGAGAAGATCAACTACAAGGTCCGCGAACACTCGGTCACCAAGGTTCCGGTCATCATCGTCTGCGGCAGGAAGGAGGCCGAGGAGCGCACGGTCAACATCCGCCGTCTCGGCAGCCAGGAGCAGGTTTCGATGGGGCTCGACGCCGCGGTCGAAAGCCTGACCCTCGAGGCGACACCGCCAGACGTCCGCCGCAAGGCTGAAGCAAAGAAAGCCAAGGCGGCCTGAAAACCGCCGGGCTCCGACAGCGCCGGCTCGGCGCTGTCGGAAATCCAATCGACAACCGTCATGTCGTTGGGACGACGGAATTGGTCATCCCCAGCGGCGGCGAAGCGCACTTCTCCAAATAAACCGAAACCGCTTAGCCTAAAGCGCGTCGCGATCTTTCAGATTCGCTCTTCGCGCTTTAGGTCTTTGTTTTCCGCATGTCGTTGCCGCAAAACCGCTGCACACTTTTGCGCGACATGCTCTAAGTCAATCGAGGCTGGTATCGCCGCCGCCCTGTGGCGCGAGCTGTTCGTAGGAGGGGAGCGGTGCCACCGGCGCCGGCTGGACGCCGGGCGGCGGCGGTGTTCCCACAGGCACCTGCTGCACGGTGCGGGCCGCGTCGTTCACCGGCGGCTGCGGCTGCTGGTCCTTCATCAGAACCTCGACATCGGTATTCCTGCCGGCGACGACGGTGAAGTCGCGCTGATAGATCTTGTCTTTGTTGCGAGCGACGGCGGAATAGCCGCCTTCAGCCAGGACCATGGTTGGGAAGGCGCTGACGCTTTCGCCGACGCTGTCGCCGGCCGCCGTCAGGATCGACCATGCCGTATCGGCGATCGCCTCGCCGCCGGCATCGGAGACCAGCTTGAAGGTGACCTGTGCGGCGCGATGCTGGATCGTCGCTTCCGTGAGCTTGCCGGCTTCGACCTGGATGTCGGCGCGGATGACGGCGTTGACGCTGCCATATTCGGAAACGATGTGGTAGGTGCCGGCATTGAGCCGGACAACGGTGTTCGGCGAGACATCGGCCATGACGAGGCCGCGCTCGCCATCCTCGCGCACCTCGGAGGAATAGATCGAGAAGCTCAGCTGGTCGGGGCGGATGCGGGCATCGGTGCCGGAGACGGCGTTGAGCAGCAGGCCGCCGGCATCGAGCACCATCACCTGCTTGCCGACCTCGCCGTCAGCGGGCACGGTCAGTTTCTTGGTGACGCCGGCGCGGCCGAAAGAGACATTGACGAAATAATCGCCGGGAGCGAGCTGGAAGGCGGCGGGTCCGCCTTTGGCGCTGGCGATCAACGGCAGCTTGCCGTCGGTGCCGGCGATCGGGCTGAAGACATACCAGGAAAGGCCATCCTCGACCGGTGCGCTGTCGGCCGTCAGCTTGGCTTCCATTGCGATGTCGCGCAGCTTGGCCCCTTCGGGCGCAGTGCCGGGTGCGATGAAGGCGTTCAGCTTCGGCATCTTCGAGCTGGAATCGAGCTGTTTGAAATCCTTGAAGGCATCCTGCGCGCCGGCGCCGAGGGGCATCAAGACCATCAGAACGATGGCGAGGCCGGTGCGTACAAGAGGCGAAATGCCAAACATCTGTTTCGTGAACCGATTGACTTCTGAAATCGCAAAGGCCACTTCAAGACCAACGCGATGGCAAATTCAAGACCCGCCCTTTGCAGCAGCAGAAAAATGAGAGTTTCTCCCGCATGAAATCCGATATCAAGCTGATCGACTATCTCGCCGTGCGCCGTTCCATCCCCGCTTTCCAGATGTGCGAACCAGGCCCGGAGAGGGCCGAGATCGAGGAAATCCTGAGGCTTGCCTCGCGTGTTCCCGATCACGGCAAGATCGCGCCCTGGCGCTTCATCGTCTATCGCGGACAGCAGCGCACTCACATTGGCGAGGAGCTTCTGAAGCTGGCGCTCGAGACAAAGCCCGAGCTTTCCGAGGAGATGATCCAGGTCGAGCGCGCCCGTTTCACCCGCGCGCCTGTCGTCGTCGCCGTCGTCAGCAAGGCGGGGCCGCATATCAAGATCCCGGAATGGGAGCAGATGATGTCGGCCGGCGCGCTTTGCCTCAACGTCATCCTGGCCGCCAATGCCAGCGGTTATGTCGCCAACTGGCTGACGGAGTGGTTCGCCTATGACGAGCGCGCCTATCCGCTGCTCGGCGTTGGGACGGATGAAAAGGTGGCGGGCTTCATCCATATCGGCTCGACGACATTTCCGGCGATCGAACGGCCGCGGCCGGAGCTTGCCGATACCGTGACCTGGGTCGGCGGAGAGGACTGATGTTCTATACGACCGACAGTAACCGGCATGGTCTGGCGCATGACCCGTTCAAGGCGATCGTGTCGCCGCGCCCGATCGGCTGGATCGGCAGCAAGGGTGGGGACGGCTCGATCAACCTGGCGCCCTATTCTTTCTTCAACGCCGTTTCCGACCGGCCGAAGCTGGTGATGTTTTCCTCCAGCGGCCGTAAGGACAGCCAGCGCAATGCGGCCGAAACCGGCGCTTTCACCTGCAGTTTCGTCAGCCGCAATCTCGCAGACAAGATGAACCTTTCCTCGGCGGCGCTGCCCTATGGCGACAGCGAATTCGACTTCGCCGGCCTGACGGCGAAACAGGCCGAACTCGTGGACGCGCCCTATGTCGGCGAAGCCTTCGCGGTGCTCGAATGCAAAGTGACCGAGATCATCGAACCGAAGACGCTTTCGGGCGAACCGTCCGAAAACGTCTTCGTCTTCGGTGAAGTGGTCGGCATTCACATCGACGAGGCGATTGTCAGGGATGGACGCATCGACATGTCGCTTGCCCGGCCCGTCGCGCGTCTCGGCTACATGGATTACAGCGAAACCAGCGAGGTTTTCGAAATGTTTCGGCCGAGGTCGCAGCAAGGTTGAGCCGAATGGGCAAGGCGTACAAAGGCTTAAGAAACATGGTGAACCAATCTTAAACCTTTTGCCGTTACGGTCGCAGCATTGAATGAAGCGCGAGAGAATCGCGTTCAAGTGCTGGGGCGTCGCGTGATCGTAGAAGCTTTCCTTCGTTGGATCGAAACCGCCAAGACCGGCGACCGGGCCCGGGCCGCAAACGCGCTTGGGCGGGCCTATCTGCAGTCCGAGATGACAGGGGAGGAGCGGGCGGCGGCCGAGATGGCGATGACCTTTCTGCTCGACGATCCGTCGCCGCGTGTGCGGCTGGCGCTGGCCGAGGCGATCGCCTGGTCGCCGGATGCGCCGCGCAGCCTGGTTCTTTCGCTTGCCGAGGATCAGCCTGAAGTCGCCTGCCACGCCGTCACCTGTTCGCCGCTTTTAAGCGATGCCGATCTCGTCGATCTTGCCGCGCGCGGCAACGGCGCCACCCGCATGCTGATTGCGGCGAGGGCGCATGTGACGCGCCCGGTTTCGGCCGCACTTGCCGAGGTCGGCGACGAGGACGAACTGCTCTGCCTGCTCGAGAACGACGGCGCCGTGATCCCCAGCCAATCCCTGAAACGCATCGCCGAGCGGCTCGGTGATTGCTGCGACATCCGCAACCTGCTTCTCGACCGCAGCGATCTTCCCGCCGATGCCCGGCAGTTGCTCACCCAGCATGTCAGCAATGCGCTGGTCGGGCTGCCGCTCGCACAGGCGGCGATCGGCCTGCAGCGGCTCCAGCGCATCAGTCGCGAGGCGACCGAGGCTGCGATCGTTTCGATCGCCGGCGACATCGCGCCGCGCGAGATACCCGACCTCGTCCAGCATCTGCGCCTCAACGGCCGGCTGACGCCGTCCTTCCTGATGCATGCGCTCTGCGCCGGCAAAGTGGATTTCTTCGCCGGGGCGATCGTCGATCTCACAGGCTGCGGCGAGCGCCGGGTGCGTTCGATCCTGGCAACGGGCCGCATGCATGCTGTGCGCGCCCTCTACGAATCCGCCGGCCTGCCGAGAGACATCAGCATCATCTTCGTCGAGGCGACGATGCTGTGGCGCGACGCCGCCCGAAAAGCCCCGGGCAGCTTGACCGGCACGATCTGCGGCCGTCTTCTCGAAAAATTCCGCCATTACGAGGCGCATGGCGCCGTCGGCGAACTGCTCGATATGGTAGAAAAGCTGGGTGTCGCCGAACAACGGCAATCGGCCCGCGTCTATGCGGCGCTTGCGGCCGCTTAATCGGCCAGCCGCGTCACCACCCATGAATAGCTGGCGGAGGCGAAGTGTACCGGTTTGGAGAGCGTATCCTTGACGCTTTTGCCCGACGGAATATGCGCGCGGACCTGGGCAGCGATATTTTCAGCAAAACCGGCAAGCGTTCCAACCGGCTCTTCGGGAGCCTCAGGTGCGGCGGTGGCAATTTCGGGCGCAGCCCCGGGCAGGGGCGTAGGCTTCGGCGGTTCGGCGGCGGCGAGAGCTTTCGGCGCTTCGCACACGGCGATCACCGAGGGGTAGTTGACGTTGGCATAGGCCTTCAGACGGCGTTCGGCCTCGGCATCGCAGGCGGCAACCGTTTCCCAATGCTTGTCGACCGTCGCGACATAATTGCACTGGCTGACGGAATCGTCGCAACCGAGAATGGTCATCGCGATCAGCACCGCTTGCATATTCTACTTCCTTGGCTATTGAACCTGATATCGCCTTAGACGGCGCAATTCCAACCGAATGAAGGCAAGAGCATTAACTCTTGGTCATGTCAGGCAAAAATTGCGCCCCGCAAGCATCGGGAGCCAGCATGTCCGTCACCATCGCCCTGGAGCCGCCGCGTCAGGAGGGCGTCATCCGCCTTCTCGATCTTTCCGATGCCTATGCAGGGTCGCTCTATCCGGCCGAGAGCAACCATCTGGTCGACCTCTCCTTGCTGGAGAAACCTTCGGTAAGCTTCCTGGTCGCGCGCAACGGCGATGCGATCGTCGGCTGCTGCGCGCTGGTCGAGGCCGGCGACGGCACGGCGGAGATCAAGCGGATGTTCGTCGATCCCGAGGCAAGGGGGCTCAAGGTTGCCAGCGGCCTGATGAATGCGCTTGAAGCGATCGCCGGGGAAAAGCGGCTGACGGCGATCCGGCTCGAAACCGGCATCTACCAGCCCGAGGCGATCGCTCTCTACCGCAAATACGGCTACCAGGACATCGAAGCCTTCGGTGCTTATCTGCCGGATCCGCTCAGCCTGTTCATGGAAAAGCGGCTGGGATGACGGTTTGCGAAGGCCGGTGGTTCAGCCTTCCGCGACACGGGGAAGCGTTTTCGGCGCTCCGGGCGACGGCGGCGGGGCCTGTTCGTCGATAAGGATCTGCGGTCCCGTCTCGCTCTTGTCGGCATTGCGGGCCTCATGAATCCATTCGCGCCAGATAGCGACGATCAGCGCCATCAACACCGGGCCGATGAAGAGGCCGAGGAAACCCATCGTCTTGACGCCGCCGACGAGACCGAAAAAGGTCGGCAGGAAGGGCAGCTTGATCGGACCGCCGACGAGCTTCGGCCGCAACGTCTTGTCGACGATGAAGAGTTCGACCGTACCCCAGACGAAGAGCCCAATGCCGGCGACGTGCGAACCGCTCGCCAGCAGATAGACCGAGACCAGCGTGAAGGAGAGCGGTGCGCCACCCGGGATCAGCGCCATCACGCCTGTGAGCACGCCGAGCGTCACTGGCGAGGGCACACCGGCAATCCAGTAAGCGAGGCCGAGCACGATGCCTTCGCCGATGGCAATCAGCGTCATGCCCATGACGGTGGAACTGATCGTCGCCGGCACGACGCGGGAAATACGCTCCCAGCGGTTCGGCAGAATGCGCTCGCCCAGCATGTCGATCTGCTTGGAGAAGGAAAAACCATCGCGATAGACGAAGAACAGCGCGATCAGCATGAAGAGCAGCGTCAGCAGGAGATGGAAGGCACCACCGCCGGCGGCAAGCACGGCGCGGTAGATGTTGCCGATATTGGCGCCACTGACCGCCTGGATGACCTCGCCGAGAGCGCCGGGGCTGCCAATATATTTTGTCCAGACTTCATCGAGATAGGCGCCCGCCCAGGGCAGCGCGACGATCCAGTCGGGTGTCGGGGCGCCGGCGCGGTTGGCGTGGATTGTCCAGGCAACCCAGTTGCGCACTTCGCCCGTCGTATAGGTGACCGCCAGCCCGATCGGGATGACCAGGAAGGTGATGATCATGATGATGGCGATGGTCGCGGCAATCGTCGTATTGCCGCCGACACGGGCAAGAAGCTTGCGGTAGAGAGGCCAACTGGCAAAGCCGATGACGAGGGCCGCAAGCACCGGTACGAGGAAGCCGTAGAAGAAGTAGACGCCGGCTGCGACGATCAGAACCAGCAGCCAGCGCGCCGCCGAGATGGAGGGTATCAGCGGCGTGCGTGTCGGCGCCGACGATCCGAGCCATCGCGGTTCATGATTGCTTTTCTGACGGTCGAATACACCCACGCGCGCCTCTTCTTTTTCTTGTACTCTGGTTATGGGCCATCACCCCCGCGGTTTCAAGGTGCGCACCGTGAAAGCGTATACAAAGCGTCGCTATTCGGCCGTCAGAGACAACGTCTTACTGCTGCGGACGCCTGAGAACCTTGAAGGCGTAGAATTGCGTCTTCTGGGCGGCCGTTTGGCTACTGTTGCGATCAGCGCCTCGGTTTCACGCACCTTCGCGCGTTCCGCTGAACGGCAGGCTTCGTCGTTCCAGAGATCCGACAGAATGCCGGACGCCTTGGACAGGGTCTCTTGGCTTCTGAAGTAGCCGCCGTCCAGTGGCAGGATCTGCTGTTTGGTCTCATTGAGCACGGGGTCCAGATCGGGACCGTTGCGCGACGACGATGGTGCTTCACGCTTGTTGGCTGAGCCGGCGTCCCTTGACCTCCAATTCGCTCCCAGCGAGCGCACGTAGCTCGCACCGTCCTCGCGAGCCCAAGATCCGGTCGGCTGCAGAACTCGGGTGCGCCGTTATTATTGCGCAGTAAACAATAAAGTAGAAACTATTGCTGCAATTGTGGGGCAGGGGATCTGACGGCATTATCAACCTGTCAGACGAACTCAGCGTCGCCTGAACTCTTCAAAAACGAAGTTCGCAGGAAGCCGGATGACCGAAGCCCTTTCCTCCATGACCCGCAGGAGTGTGCTGCTTTCCGCAGGTGCTGTCGCAGCGGTCATAACAATATCACCCACTCTCGCCGCCGCAGCCAATGTGGCTGCCGCCACCAACCTGATCGAAGGATCCAAGACAATGGCATATGTAACCACCAAGGACGGCGTCGAAATCTTCTACAAGGACTGGGGTCCGAAGGATGCCCAACCCATCGTCTTCCATCACGGCTGGCCGCTGTCGTCGGATGACTGGGACGCACAGATGCTGTTCTTCCTCTCAAAGGGTTACCGAGTTGTCGCCCATGACCGACGTGGTCACGGCCGCTCGGCCCAGGTCTCGGAAGGCCACGATATGGACCACTATGCAGCGGACGCTTTCGCTGTTGTCGAAGCGCTCGACCTGAAGAACGCCGTGCATATCGGCCACTCCACTGGCGGCGGTGAAGTCGCCCGCTACGTTGCCAACCATGGCCAGCCTTCAGGCCGCGTCGCCAAGGCGGTTCTTGTCTCCGCCGTCCCTCCGCTGATGCTGAAGACGGATGCCAATCCCGAGGGCCTGCCGATGGAAGTCTTCGACGGCTTCCGTTCCGCACTCGCCGCCAACCGCAGCCAGTTCTTTCGTGATGTTCCCGCTGGGCCGTTCTACGGTTTCAATCGGGATGGCGCGAAGGTTCAGGAAGGTATTATCCAGAACTGGTGGCGGCAGGGAATGATGGGCGGCGCGAAGGCGCACCATGATGGCATCAAGGCCTTCTCCGAAACCGACCAGACCGAAGATCTGAAGGCGATCACCGTCCCAACACTCGTCCTGCATGGCGAAGACGACCAGATCGTGCCGATCGCGGACTCGGCGCTGAAGTCTTCCAAGCTTCTGAAGAATAGCTCGCTCAAGACGTATCCGGGCCTCTCGCACGGCATGCTGACGGTCAACTCCGACGTGCTGAACGCCGATCTTCTGGCGTTCGTCCAGTCCTGACTCAAATCTCGGAGCCGTGACACGGAAACGGTCGCGGCTCCGATCTGTTCTACACCTGCCTGACTCTGGAAAACGACAATGATGCTGCTCACCCCCGACCTTGTTGCCCTGACGTTGCGAGACGTCCATGACGACGGCCCGGAACCGAGCTGGACACCGCTTTCTCAAGTGGAACTCGACGATCTCGTCGATAGGCTCGATCAGGAGGCAGGTGGCGATCCGATCTGGGTCTTCGCCTACGGTTCTTTGATCTGGAATCCAGAGTTCGAAGCGACCGCCCGGGAACGTGCGACTGCCTATGGCTGGCACCGCTCGTTTTCATTGAAGATCGAACGCTGGCGGGCGACCAGCGAGCAACCCGGCCTGATGATGGCTCTCGAGCGCGGCGGACGCTGCGATGGCGTTATGCTCCGGCTGCCCAACGAGCACCGCCGCAAGAATCTCGGTGCGCTCGTGGCGCGCGAGATCAGGTACCGGGAAGTCGCGGGCATGGTCCGGTGGATCCAGGTGCAGACACCAAAAGGCCCAAGACGCGCCCTGACGTTTTGGGCAAGCACGAGGCGATCCGGCCTCACGCAGCCACTGCCGGCCGAAACCACCGCTACCCTCATCGCCAGTGCTTGCGGACAGGGTGGATCGTGTGCGCAATATCTGCACAACACAATCGTTGATCTCGAGGCAGAAGGAATCCGCGACCGGAACCTCTGGCATCTGCAGGAGCTCGTTGCCGAGCGGATTAAAGCACAGCAAAGGAGCTGATGTGTCCGCCTGGATTGGCCTCAATCCAGCATGACCATCTGGGCGGCGACCTGCTCTTCGAAGAATTTCGAGAATGAAGCGATTCGTGGTGGAAGCACTTGGTATGGCGGGTAGAACAGTGTCAGCCACAGGTCAGGTGGCGCCCATCCCTTGAAGACCTGGACCAGCCTGCCACTGCGGATGTGATCGGCAATATTGAAACCAGGCAGCAGCGCAACGCCTGCACCGTCGGCGGCCATGTCCGCCAGTACCTCGCCACTGTTGGCGCTGAAGGCTCGGCCTGCCGAAATGGCGATACTCGAGCCGCCGTCGGAAAGAACCCAGTTCTCGCGCCGGCTCTCGCCACTATAGGCGAGGCAATCGTCCGGCTTTAGTTCGTTGGGATGTTGCATATCGGCAAAACGGCTCCCTGGTGCCGCGACCAGGATGCGCGGCACCACTCTGATCTTTCTCCAGATCGTGTACTTGTCCGAAGGCTGTGATGAGATGCGGATCGCCAGGTCATAGTCGTCATCGACGATATTCACCAAACCGTCGGACAACGAGATCTCGAAGCTCATCTTCGGATAGCGTTCCTTGAAACCTGACAGGATCGGCGGCAGCACTGTCTTGCCGAACCATGTGGGCGCGCTGATCCGCAGCCGCCCTTCGTCAGCCTTGTGTGCATTCATCACATCGCGCCGCGCCTCTTCCAGCGTCTTCACCGCTGGCTGGATCTGGGCGGCGAAGATTGCGCCGTCAGTCGTCAGCGAGACTTGCCTCGTCGTTCGCACGAAAAGCTGCACGCCAAGTTCCGCCTCGAGCGCTGCGATCGCGCGTGTGACAGCCGCGGGCGTCATGTCCAACTCACGGGCAACCTGGGCGAAGTTACGTTTCTCGGCGGCGAGGAGAAAGGTTCTGAGGGCTTTGTAGTCGTTCATGTCATTGTTTCAGGATTTGCAATTCAGTCCAGAGGAATATTGCAATTCCGGATGGCGATCAACGGGCGTAGTTTTGAGATCAACAATTTAAACGCCCACTGAAAGGCACCGACATGATCAAGGACATCAAGGGACTGCACCACGTGACTTCGATGGCATCGGACGCACGGCAGAACAACTGCTTCTTCACTAACACGCTTGGTTTGCGCCGGGTGAAGCAGACAGTCAACTTCGATGACCCGAGCGTCTATCACCTCTACTACGGTGATGGGACCGGGTCGGCTGGGACAGTGATGACTTACTTCCCGTTCCCGAACATGATGCTCGGCCGGCCCGGCGTCGGCGAAGTCGGCGAAACACAGTTCTCTGTGCCGAAGGGCTCGCTGAAATTCTGGCAGGATCGCTTCACCATGCAGGGCGTGGACGGACTGGAACTCGACACCGTGTTTGGCGCCAACCGGCTTCGCTTCATGGGGCCGGACGGCGACGGTCTTGCGCTGATCGAGTCCTCCGACGACACGCGGGCTCCGTGGGTTGCAGATGGAATCCCCGACGATGCGGCCATTCGCGGTTTCGCCGGCGCAAGATTCAGCCTTCATGACACCACTGCGACTGAAGAACTGCTCAGCTTCATGGGCTATCAGCGCGCAGGGAAGGAAGGCGACGTGACCCGCTTCGTCATCCCCAACGGCAATGGGGCGGATACCATCGATCTCGCAGCGTTGCCGAAGACGCCTTTTGCGCGTCCGGGCGCAGGTTCGGTGCACCACATCGCGTTTGCCGTCGACAACCGGGAGAAGCAGCTTGAGGTGCGTAAGGCCCTAATGGATACAGGCTATCAGGTCACGCCCGTCATAGACCGCGATTATTTCTGGGCCATCTACTTTCGCACCCCCGGCGGGGTGCTGTTCGAGGTCGCCACGAACGAGCCGGGCTTCAACCGGGACGAGGATACAGCGCATCTTGGGGAGGCTCTCAAACTCCCGAGCAGATACGAGGATTACCGCGACGAGATCCAGGCCAACCTTGTGCCGCTGGCAGCATGAGGAGCAATCTCCCCGACAAAGCCGCGATAAAAAGCGCCGCGTTCCGAAAGGGCTGCGGCGCTTGCCATTTCAGCAGCGCTAACAGTCTAACAATTGTTGCGTACATCGCAATTCAATAGAAATTTTTATTGCAATTCCGCGTGCTTCAGCTGCGCGATAAGTTCGTTTTCAGCAGCCAAGACAACGACTGAGCGGCTCCCAGACGGATCTAGGAACACTTCAAGGATTGCAGAACGAGCGTCGCACGGACGTCTGATCAAATGGCTGCTGCCCATTTATAACTCCGCAACAGGCGGTCCAAACAACCCAAGAGGAAGTGACCATGTCCAAGCTCGAAGTCCTGACCCCCCGCAACAGCCAGCTCATCTTCATCGACCAGCAGCCGCAGATGGCGTTCGGGGTCCAGTCGATCGATCGGCAGACGCTGAAGAATAACGTCGTCGGCCTCGCCAAGGCTGCCAAGATCTTCAACATCCCGACCACGATCACCACGGTCGAGACGCAATCCTTCTCGGGCCATACGTATCCGGAACTGCTCGCCGTTTTCCCGGAGAACGACCTTCTCGAACGCACCTCGATGAATTCCTGGGACGACCAGAACGTTCGCGACGCGTTGGCGAAGAACGCCGCCGAGGGCCGCAAGAAGATTGTCGTCTCCGGTCTCTGGACCGAAGTCTGCAACACCACGTTTGCTCTTTCCGCTCTCCACGATGTTCCGGATTACGAGATCTACATGGTCGCCGATGCTTCCGGCGGCACTTCCGCCGACGCGCACAAGTACGCGATGGACCGGATGGTGCAGGCAGGCGTGATCCCGGTCACCTGGCAGCAAGTCCTGCTCGAATGGCAGCGCGACTGGGCGCAGAAGGAAACCTACGATGCGGTCACCACGCTGGTGAAGGAGCATTCCGGCGCGTACGGCATGGGCATCGACTACGCCTATACGATGGTTCACGGCGCAGAGGAACGCGTCAAGCACGGCAGGCGCATCGGCCCGAACCCCGCAAAATAAGGGCCTGATCCGGCCGCTCCGACAACCCCGTCGGTGCGGCTCTTTCCGCAACCGGAGAACATCCCATGAAAGTCTATTTCCTCTCACTTGGCGCAGGCCTGCTTGTCGGTATCGTTTACAGTCTGTTGAATGTCCGGTCACCCGCGCCACCTGTCGTTGCCCTGGTCGGCCTTCTCGGTATTCTGGTCGGCGAGCAGATCCTTCCGCTCGCGAAGTCGCTTTGGACAAAGGAGCCGGCGGCCATTTCTTGGATCCATCAGATCAAGCCGCACGTGTTCGGCCACCTGCCGAAGGGCACCGATCGTATCGAGATTGCCCATCAGGCGAAGGCGAATATTGAGGGGCGGAGTTGATGACGACGCGTCGATCCTTTCTTGGAGGCGCATCGAGCCTGGCGTTCTCGAACCTCATCTCCCCGGCAAAAGCCGCCAATCCCAACCCGACCAGAGTAGGCACCATGCATCCCGACCTCATCCTCCACAATGGCCGCGTGACGACCCTTGACCGGACCAATCCGAATGCGACGGCGATCGCCATCAAGGATGGGCTGTTTCTGGAAGTCGGATCCGACAGCGAGATCATGGCGCTGGCTGGTTCCGGCACCAAGATCGTCGACCTCAAGGGCAAGCGTGTTCTGCCCGGCCTGATCGACAACCATACCCACGTCGTTCGCGGTGGCCTGAACTACAACATGGAACTTCGCTGGGACGGCGTGCGCTCACTTGCCGACGCGATGGACATGCTGAAGCGCCAGGTGGCGATCACGCCCGCGCCGCAATGGGTTCGCGTCGTCGGCGGATTCACCGAACATCAATTCGCCGAAAGGCGACTGCCAACCATCGAGGAGATCAATGCGATCGCGCCCGACACCCCGGTTTTTCTGTTGCATCTCTACGACCGGGCACTCCTGAATGGCGCGGCCCTGCGCGCCGTCGGCTACACTCGCGATACGCCGAACCCGCCGGGTGGTGAAATCACGCGCGATCCCAACGGCAACCCGACTGGCATGCTGCTCGCGAAGCCGAATGCGGGCATTCTGTACTCGACGCTCGCCAAGGGGCCGAAGCTTCCTCTGGACTACCAAGTTAACTCGACCCGTCACTTCATGCGCGAAATGAACCGCCTCGGCGTGACAGGCGTGATCGATGCGGGCGGAGGCTTCCAGAACTATCCAGACGACTACGAGGTCATCCAGAAGCTCTCCGATGAGAAACAGATGACGGTGCGTCTGGCCTACAACCTCTTCACCCAGAAGCCCAAGGAAGAAAAGCAGGACTTCCTGAAGTGGACGCGGTCGGTCCAATACAAGCAGGGCAACGACTACTTCCGCCACAACGGTGCGGGCGAGATGCTTGTCTTCTCGGCCGCCGACTTCGAAGACTTCCGCCAGCCCCGTCCGGAGATGGCGCCGGAAATGGAAGGTGAGCTGGAAGAGGTCATTCGCGTCCTCGCGGAAAACCGCTGGCCCTGGCGCCTGCATGCCACCTATGACGAGACAATCTCCCGCGCCCTCGACGTGTTCGAGAAGGTCAACAAGGACATTCCACTCGAAGGATTGAACTGGTTCTTCGACCACGCCGAAACCATCTCGGATCGCTCGATCGACCGTATCGCCGCCCTCGGCGGTGGCATCGCCACCCAACACCGCATGGCATATCAGGGCGAATACTTCGTTGAGCGCTACGGGCACGGCGTGGCGGAAGCGACCCCGCCGATCAGGAAGATGCTCGACAAGGGCGTGAACGTCTCGGCCGGTACCGATGCTACCCGCGTCGCCTCCTATAATCCGTGGGTCTCGCTGTCGTGGATGGTGACTGGCAAGACGGTCGGCGGAATGCAGCTCTATCCGCGCGCCAATTGCCTAGACCGGGAGACGGCGCTCAGGATGTGGACCGAGAAAGTGACCTGGTTCTCCAATGAGGAAGGCAAGAAAGGACGCATCGAGAAGGGTCAGTTCGCTGATCTCGTGGTTCCGGACAAGGATTTCTTCTCCTGCGCCGAGGACGAAATCTCCTTCCTCGTTTCGGAACTGACAATGGTTGGCGGCAAGATCGTATACGGCGCAGGTGACTTCAAGACGCTCGATGAGAACGACCTTCCGCCCGCGATGCCTGACTGGTCGCCTGTCCGCAAGTTCGGCGGTTACGCGGCTTGGGGCGAAGCGGAAGGGGCAGGCGCTCGTTCGCTGCGGCGCACCGCGATCTCTACATGCGGATGTGCGAGCAATTGCGGCGTGCACGGCCACGACCATGCCGGAGCCTGGACATCCAAGCTGCCGATCGCCGACATCAAGGGGTTCTTCGGCGCTCTCGGTTGTTCTTGCTGGGCGGTCTGACCAGGCCTCAACTCGGGTGACATAAAGTCTCGAGCGTCGTCAATAATTGCGGATTTTGCAATTAAATCGAAACTATTGCTGCAATTGTTGGCGACGCGGTAGCCAGCCAATATCGCTCCATCGAACACAGCCGCTTGCGGCGAACATACAGGAGCCGACATGACCTACCAATCTCAACCTTCGAATCCAGTCCGGAGCAGTGTCACAAACGTGGTTGGCTCGCCGGTTGCTCGGAGAATGTCTCTCCTCGCACTTTGCGCGGCCTACATCCAAGGCCCGATCACCAAGATCCTCAACTTCAACGGTGCCCTGGCCGAGATGGATCACTTCGGTCTTCGCCCAGCCGCTTTCTTCGCGGTCGCCGTCATAGTGTTCGAACTGATGGCCTCCGCGATGGTGATCTCCGGTTTCCTGCGCTGGGCAGGCGCACTCGCACTCTCCGGCTTCACGCTTATCGCAACTCTCATCGCCCTGCGCTTCTGGGAGATGGCGCCTGGTATGGACCGGATGATGGCGTCCAACGCCTTCTTTGAACATATCGGTCTTGCTGGCGCATTCGCCTTCGTCGCCGCATTCGACCTCGCGAAGGGAACAGGCAGGTGAGCGCCGCAAAAGCATCCGGGGGAACCTTTGCGCCCCTTGCCCAGCCTGTCTTCGCGGTCCTCTGGATCGCCACCGTGATTGGCAACACCGGAAGCTTCATGCGCGATGTCGCAAGCTCCTGGCTGATGACGGATCTTTCGGCATCGCCGGCCGCGGTCGCCATGGTCCAGGCGGCCGGAACTCTGCCGATTTTCCTGCTTGCCATTCCGGCAGGCGTTCTCACCGACATCCTGGATCGCCGCAAGTTCCTGATCGCCGTTCAGGTGCTACTGGCCTCCGTGAGCATTTCGTTGATGCTCCTCTCGCAGACCGGCACGCTCTCGGTCAGTGCTCTCGTCGGGCTGACCTTCCTCGGCGGGATTGGAGCCGCGCTGATGGGGCCGACCTGGCAGGCGATCGTTCCGGAATTGGTGAAGCGCGAGGACGTGAAGAGCGCGGTGGCGCTGAACTCGCTCGGTATCAACATCGCCCGCTCCATCGGCCCTGCCGCAGGCGGCCTGCTTCTCGCAGCCTTTGGCGCGGGGATCACCTATGGCGCGGACGTCGCCAGCTACATCGTGGTGATCGCAGGTCTCGTCTGGTGGCCGCGCGCCAAGAACGCGAACGACGCTCTCCAAGAGAATTTCTTTGGCGCGTTTCGAGCCGGACTTCGCTACACCCGCTCAAGCACGCCACTGCATGTCGTCCTCCTGCGCGCCGCGATCTTCTTCGCCTTCACCAGCGCCGTCTGGGCTCTTCTTCCGCTCGTTGCCCGCCAATTGCTCGGTGGCGATGCCAGCTTCTACGGTATCCTGCTCGGTGCAGTCGGTGCAGGCGCGATCGGTGGAGCGCTGGTGATGCCTAAGCTGCGCCAACGCCTGAGTTCCGATGGCCTGCTTCTCGGCGCAGCGGTTATCACCGCCGCAGTCATGGGAGTCCTTGCTCTCGCTCCACCGAAGTGGGTCGCCATCATCGTCCTTCTCTTCCTCGGTGGTGCATGGATCACCGCCCTGACAACGCTCAACGGCACTGCGCAGTCCGTCCTTCCCAACTGGGTGCGCGGTCGTGGGCTTGCCGTCTACCTGACCGTCTTCAACGGTGCGATGACTGCCGGAAGCCTCGGCTGGGGTGCGGTCGGCGAGGCTGTCGGTATCCAGTCTACCTTGATCATCGGGGCCATCGGCCTGCTCATCGCCGGGTTCATCATGCACCGGGTGAAGCTTCCGGCCGGCGATGCCGACCTGGTGCCGTCCAACCACTGGCCCGAGCCTCTGGTCGCCGAACCCGTTGCCCATGACCGTGGCCCGGTTCTGATCCTCATTGAGTACAAGATCGAGACCCAGAACCGGAGCGCCTTCCTGCATGCCCTCGACCATCTTTCCAAGGAGCGCCGCCGGGACGGTGCCTACGGATGGGGCGTCACCGAGGACTCGGCCGACCCGGAGAAGATCGTGGAGTGGTTCATGGTTGAATCCTGGGCTGAACATCTTCGCCAGCACAAGCGGGTGTCCAACGCCGACGCCGACCTGCAGGGCAAGGTGCTGGCCTACCATGTCGGTCCTGAGAAGCCCGTCGTCCGGCACTTCCTGACAATCAACCGACCCGCGGCGGCATAACGTAAAAGCAAGAGGTGGCAGCTACGGCTGCCTCCTCCAAGGCTTCCGAGTTTATCGAGAATCAGGGAGCAGACACCGTCTCGACTACCTGCAGAAATTTACTGAAGTACCATCACCTTGGGCGCCGGCGGGGCGGTTTGGCGATGCCCAGCCATCAGGTTGGATTATTCCCTCGGCGGCCCGCTCCGCCGCTCCAGCGCCGTCTTGCGGATGGTCTCCGCGATCTCCGGACTACTGCTCGACAACATCTGGAAATCCACGGCGTAGAGCGACAGCAGCGATACCTCGGTCGCTGCGCTGACCGTCGCTGAGCGCGGTTCGCCACTGATCAGCGCCATCTCGCCAAAGAAGTTTCCGGCACCGAGTTCCACTGGATGGTCGGGTGTCGCCACGGTGACCCGCCCCTCGACAATGAAGAACATCTGATCGCCAACATCGCCCTTGCGGCAGATCACGGCACCTGCAGGGACAATGCGCGGTCGCAACGCCCGAACGATCTCGATCAGTGCAGCGGAACCAAGCTTCCGGAACAGGGGTACGGCAGCGACCAATTGCCAGTTGCGAACGAAGTCTTGGCGACGAACCTCTTCGTAGAAGCCGGTGGCGAGGATGCCGGCCCAAAGTGCAAAAATACCGATCCCGCTCATCATCACCAATCCGGCCAGAACTCGACCTGCAAGGCTCTGCGGAATCTCGTCACCGTAGCCGGTCGTCGACAGCGTCACGACCGCCCACCACATCGCCTGCGGGATGCTGCCGAACCTATCGGGCTGGACGTCTCGCTCGATGATATAACCGCCCAACGCAGCGCCAAAAAGAACGATGCCGAACACCGATGTCACGCCAAGCAGATTGCGCGATTCATTCGCGACCACCTTTGCCAGCAGCCTGAAAAAGGTCGAGTCGCGCAACGGCTTGAGAAGCCAAATGGCGCAATAGAGGTTTCGATCACGGGACCCAACGAACAAGAATGCAGCAGCCGGAACCAGAACCGCGAGCAAATCGATCACCAGGGTCGGCATCCCGCCTGGCAAGCGGTGTCGCCGTGAAAGCAATGTCCCGCTCAATTGGAGGACATAGACCAACCAAATTGCCGCAAGTAGTAGCTCAAGGACAAGCCTCTCCTGTCCAGTAAGGCCCTGCGTCGTCAGTGCGGCAACGACCAAGAGACCTATTGTCACGAACAGCGCGTTGAGCGGCGTCGAAATCGTTGAGAAAGGCATTGCCGACATTAGATACTCCCAACCGCCCGGCATTCGTCGACAATAGATATCTTCGGGTTCCACGCAAGGGAACACGGGACGGATGCAATGTGCCTTCGCACCAAAGATTTGGCAGCCGGAACGCGTTACAACATTTTATAGGGATGCACCCGAGCTGTGACAGTGGTGCGCAGAACCTCGTCGTGCAGTTACAGAGATGTGCCTTGCGCGTCTGTCCGGACGATCCGGTGTCAAGACGTGGCGTGCGGTCTAGGATTGGGCGCAAACCGCAAACGCCATCGGAGAGACTTCGTCGAAACGAACTTCGTTGTTGAACTCGTTCATCATTCGGCTGATCAAAGGCGGTTTGCGGGAGCTAGCCCTACCTAAGCCAGTTCGTAGAGACATTAGGGAATGTCGAGTAGGATCATCAGTTCCCGCCCACGCTCCGATGCATTCTCCCGTTGGCTGACGATGGCTTCAACACAGGCCAGTTTTAGCGGTGGCCATAACCACCCTGGGTTTCTCATTAGATATCGAGATTCTCCGCGAAAGCCGCGCGTTCCTGGATGAAGCGGAAGCGGGCTTCCGGCTTGGTGCCCATCAGATCGTCGACGGCGCTGCGGGTGCCTTCGAAATCCACCTCGTCGATCAGCACCTTGAGCAGGGTGCGTTTGGACGGATCCATGGTGGTTTCCTTGAGCTGGGCTGGCATCATCTCGCCGAGACCTTTGAAGCGGCTGATCTCGACCTTGGCCTTGCCCTTGAAGTCCGTCTGCATCAGCTCGGCGCGATGATTGTCGTCGCGGGCATAGGCGGATTTCGCTCCTTGGGTGATCTTGTAAAGCGGCGGCACGGCGAGGAAGAGATGGCCTCCGCGCACCAGCTCCGGCATCTCCTGATAGAAGAAGGTGATGAGCAGCGAGGCGATGTGGGCGCCGTCGACGTCGGCATCGGTCATGACGATGATGCGCTCGTAGCGCAGGTCTTCCTGCCTGTATTTCGAGCGCGTGCCGCAGCCGAGCGCCTGGATGAGATCGGCGAGCTGCTGGTTGGCGCCGAGCTTTTCGCGGCCGGCGCTGGCAACGTTCAGGATCTTGCCGCGCAGCGGCAGAATGGCCTGGTTGGCGCGGTTGCGCGCCTGCTTGGCCGAACCGCCTGCCGAGTCACCTTCGACGATGAAGAGTTCGGCGCCTTCGGCGGTGTTCTGCGAACAATCGGCGAGCTTGCCGGGCAGACGCAGCTTGCGCACGGCGGTCTTGCGGTTGACTTCCTTTTCCTTGCGGCGGCGCAGACGCTCCTCGGCGCGCTCGATCACCCAGTCGAGCAGCTTGGCCGACTCGTTCGGGTTGTCGGCAAGGTAGTGGTCGAAGGGGTCGCGCAGCGCGTTTTCGACGATGCGCTGGGCCTCGACGGTGGCGAGCTTGTCCTTGGTCTGGCCGACGAACTCAGGCTCGCGGATGAAGACCGAGAGCATGCCGACGGCCGAGATCATCACGTCATCGGTGGTGATCTGGGCGGCGCGCTTGTTCTGCGTCAGCTCGGCATAGGCCTTCAGGCCCTTGGTTAGCGCGATGCGCAGGCCCGCCTCATGCGTGCCGCCTTCAGGGGTCGGGATGGTATTGCAGTAGGAATGCACCTGCGGATCGCCGCCATACCAGGTGATCGCCCATTCCATCGAGCCGTGGCCGCTCACCTTCTCGGTCTTGCCGGCGAAGATTTCGCGGGTGACGGTGAATTCCTTGCCCATCGTCGCCTGGAGATAATCCTTCAGGCCGCCGGGGAAATGGAAGACCGCCTTGTCGGGCACCTCGGAGCCTTCGGGCAAAACACCCGCCTCGCAGCTCCAGCGGATCTCGACGCCGCCGAACAGGTAGGCCTTCGAGCGCGCCATCCGGAACACCCGGGCAGCGTCGAACTTCATGTGATCCCCAAAGATCTGGGGGTCGGGGTGGAAACGCACGCGCGTGCCGCGGCGATTGTGGACGTCGCCAAGCTCTTCCAGCCCGCCCTGCGGCAGGCCGCGGGAAAAACGCTGGCGGTAGAGCTTGCGGTTGCGCGCCACCTCGACCTCGAGGTCGTCGGAGAGCGCGTTGACCACGGAGACGCCGACGCCGTGCAGGCCGCCGGATGTCTCGTAGGCCTTGCCGTCGAATTTGCCGCCGGCATGCAGCTTGGTCATGATGACTTCGAGCGTCGATTTGCCCGGGACCTGCGGATGGTTTTCGACCGGGATGCCGCGGCCGTTATCGGAGACGGTGAGATAACCCTCAAGGTCAAGATAGACCTCGATGAAATTGGCGTGCCCGGCGACTGCCTCGTCCATCGCATTGTCGATGACTTCGGCAAAGAGGTGATGCAGCGCCTTCTCATCGGTGCCGCCGATATACATGCCCGGGCGCATGCGCACCGGCTCCAGGCCTTCGAGGACGCGGATCGACGAGGCGCCGTACTCGTCCGCGTTCGACGCGGCGGGTGCGGGACGTGCAGGCGCCGAGGGGGCAGGGGCCGGCGCGACAGCGACGGGCGGCCGTTCACTCGGCGCGGCAGGCTTTTGTGCCTCCTCGCGTTTGTCAGAGAGGGGCACTGCGGAAAAGAGGTCGTTGCTATCGTCCATGGAGCCGTTCAGATCTTCATCCTGTCTTGGGTCTGGCTTGGGGCTTGCATCCTCCGCCGACCCAAAATCACCGCATTTCATGTCACGTTTGCGAATCAGGCAGATTTTGCCAGAAAGCACCTCTATACGCGACACCGCCCGTTTTGGCGGGGCTTTTCATACATGATTTGCGTTGCCGGGCGCGGAATGGCAAGCGGCGGCAGGCTTCAGGAAACCATCCGCATGCGAATGTCCACAAGTCATTACACTGTTATATCGGCAATTGCGGCGTTTTTCCTGTCCGCGGCCGTGCTTTCCGCCGGCGGACCGGCGCAGGCGGGCGATGCGCTGCCACCTTTCAAGGACGATCTGTTCTCGAAACAGACCGTGCTGCAGACAAGCGACGACGGCGCCTTCGACGTCATCGACTATGACGAGATGCGCGATATCAACGGCCGCGACCAGATCCCGCAAAAGCGGGTGCAGCAAAAATATGTGGCGCTCGGCATCCGCAAGACCCAGGCCGACGAGACGCTGTCGCTCGACGGCATCGCGCTCGATGTCACCAGGGTGGGACCGGCTCAGAATGCCGCCTTCACGGTGATTTTCATCCATGGCCGCGACGGCGACCGCCGGCTGGGGGCCAACGACTACAGTTTCGGCGGCAATTTCAACCGGCTTAAGAACCTCGTCGCCGGCAATGGCGGCGTCTATTATTCACCGACGGTCAGGAGCTTCGACAGCAACGGCGTTGCCGCGATCGCCGGCCTCATCCGTTATGCCAGCGCCCAGTCGCCCGGCCGGCCGATCATCCTTTCCTGCGCCTCGATGGGCAGCCAGGTCTGCTGGGGCATTGCGCGTGACGGCGAAAGCGTCAAGCGGCTGAAGGGCATGCTTGTCATGAGCGGCGTCACCGATCCCGATTTCACCAGGAGCGCCTTCTACAAGGCGAAGCTACCGCTGTGGTTCGCCCATGGCAGCCGTGACCCGGTCTATGCGGCAAGCGACCAGCAGGCACTGTTCGAAAGCCTGCACAAGGCAAAATACCCGGCGCGCTTTACACTGTTTCAGACCGGCAACCACGGAACGCCGATCCGGATGATCGACTGGCGCCGGGTGTTGAACTGGATTCTTGCCGGCTGAAGCGTGCTGCCCGTCGTTTTTCGGCAGAAATCTGCACGCGATCGCAGCTATTCCCCTTACGTCCAGGGGCATGATGCTTTTCTTTGCCGCAAGCTTTTGATATTGCCGCAGGCACAGACAGATTTTGGGAAGGCCGGCATGACACCTGACGTGCGACCGCTTGTGGCGGGAAATTGGAAAATGAACGGCACGCGTGCCTCGCTGGATCAGATCAAGGCGATCGCCGAGGGCGTGCGCCCGCCGCTCGTCGATAAGGTCGAGGCGCTGATCTGCCCGCCGACGACGCTGCTCTATGTGGCAACCGCGCTCTGCACCGACAGCCCGCTTTCGATCGGTGCGCAGGATTGCCATCAGAAGGCCTCCGGCGCGCATACCGGCGACATCTCTGCCGAAATGATCGCCGATGCTTTCGGTACCTATGTCATCGTCGGCCATTCCGAGCGGCGCACCGACCATGCCGAAACGGATCATCTGGTGCGCGCCAAGGCGGAGGCAGCCTTTGCCGCCGACCTGACGGCGATCATCTGCATCGGCGAGACGGCGGACGAACGCCGCGCCGGGCAGGCGCTCGACATCATCAAGCGCCAGCTTTCCGCCTCGGTTCCGGACGGCGCCACCGCCGAGAACACCGTCATCGCCTACGAGCCGATCTGGGCGATCGGCACCGGTGTGACGCCGACATCAGGCGACGTGGAAAAGGCACATGCCTTCATGCGCGCCGAGCTCGTGGCCCGCTTCGGCGATGAAGGCCGCAAGATGCGCCTGCTCTATGGCGGCTCGGTCAAGCCGGCCAATGCCGGCGAGCTGATGGGCATTGCCAATGTCGACGGCGCGCTGATCGGCGGGGCGAGCTTGAAAGCGTCCGACTTCCTCGCCATTTACCGGGCCTATGAGGCGTTGCTCGCCTGAGGCATTGTTCATTCCCAGTTTATTCCGGGCTGAAGGGCTTGGAATAGACGAAAGCCTCATGTAAAGAGCCGCCAGAATTCTTACTTATGTCCGTCTCCAGGCGGGCAGGACTGGACCCATGCAGACCGTATTGATTGTCATTCATCTCATGATCGTGCTCGCCCTCGTCGGCGTGGTGCTCATCCAGCGTTCGGAAGGCGGCGGCCTCGGCATCGGCGGTGGTTCGGGCTTCATGTCGGCCCGCGGCACGGCCAATGCGCTGACGCGTACGACCGCGATCCTTGCGACCCTGTTCTTCCTGACCTCGCTCGGCCTCGGCATTCTGACGCGTTACGAAGGCCGCCCGAGCGACATTCTCGACCGCATTCCGGCAACAGGCGGCCAGGGCAACGGCATTCTCGATTCGCTCGGCGGCGGCGCGCAGGCCCCGGCAAATCCGCCGGCCGGCAACGGCGTTCCGAGCAGCGGGGCGGCAACGCCCGCACCGCAGGCTCCGGCTGCACAAGCTCCTGCAACGACTTCACCGGCAACTCAGGCTCCGGCTGCCACTGCACCGGCGACGACCACCGCTCCGGCGGCGACTGCGCCTGCAGCTCCTGCCGCCACGCCGGCGCCGGCTCAGCCTTCCGGCGTCCCGACGGCACAATAAACCGGGCTTCGACATAAACCGCCGGCAGGCCCCAGGGTCTGCCGGTTTTCTTTTGTTCAGATTCCTGCGCGACGCTCCGAAAATTCCGGAAAAGAATTTTTGGGGCTGGTGGAATCGTTTTTGAAAAGGTATCCGGTGAATCCCATGGCGCGATACGTATTCATCACTGGCGGCGTGGTTTCCTCTCTCGGAAAAGGAATTGCGGCCGCGGCTCTCGGAGCGTTGCTGCAGGCCCGTGGATATCGGGTCCGGCTTCGCAAGCTCGATCCCTATCTGAACGTGGACCCGGGCACGATGAGCCCGACCCAGCACGGCGAGGTCTTCGTGACCGACGACGGCGCGGAAACCGATCTCGATCTCGGTCATTACGAACGCTTCACTGGGCGTTCGGCGACCAAGACCGACAACATCACCACCGGCCGCATCTACAAGAACATCATCGACAAGGAACGGCGCGGCGACTATCTCGGCGCGACGGTGCAGGTCATTCCGCACGTCACCAACGAGATCAAGGATTTCGTTATCGAGGGCAATGACGATTACGACTTCGTCATCTGCGAAATCGGCGGCACGGTCGGCGATATCGAGGCGATGCCGTTCATGGAGGCGATTCGCCAGCTCGGCAACGATCTGCCGCGCGGCACCGCCGTCTACGTCCACCTGACGCTGATGCCTTACATTCCGGCGGCCGGCGAGTTGAAGACCAAGCCGACGCAGCATTCGGTCAAGGAATTGCAGGCGCTCGGCATTCATCCCGATATCCTGCTGGTACGCGCCGACCGGGAAATTCCGGAAGCCGAGCGCCGCAAGCTGTCGCTGTTCTGCAATGTCCGCCCGTCCGCCGTCATCCAGGCGCTCGACGTCGCCAACATCTACGATGTGCCGATCGCCTACCACAAGGAAGGGCTTGATGACGAAGTGCTGGCCGCCTTCGGCATCGAGCCGGCGCCGAAGCCGCGTCTCGACCCTTGGGAAGAGGTCTGCAACCGCATCCGCACGCCGGAAGGCGAGGTGACGATTGCGATCGTCGGCAAATATACCGGCCTCAAGGATGCCTATAAATCGCTGATCGAGGCGCTGCATCACGGCGGCATCGCCAATCGCGTCAAGGTCAAGCTCGAATGGATCGAGTCCGAGGTCTTCGAAAAGGAAGATCCGGCGCCCTATCTCGAAAAGGTGCACGGCATTCTCGTGCCCGGCGGCTTCGGCGAACGGGGCTCCGAGGGCAAGATCCATGCAGCCCGTTTCGCCCGCGAACGCAAGGTGCCGTATTTCGGGATCTGCTTCGGCATGCAGATGGCTGTCATCGAGGCGGCACGCAATCTCGCCGACGTGTCCAGCGCCTCCTCGACCGAATTCGGTCCGACCAAGGAGCCGGTGGTCGGCCTGATGACCGAATGGGTCAAGGGCAACGAGCTGCAGAAGCGTACCGCGGCCGGCGATCTCGGCGGCACGATGCGCCTCGGCGCCTATAAGGCCGCGCTGAAGAAAGGTACGAAGATCTCGGAAATCTACGGTTCCACCGATATTTCCGAGCGTCATCGCCACCGCTACGAGGTCAATGTCGACTACAAGGACCGGCTCGAGAGCTGCGGCCTCGTCTTCTCCGGCATGTCGCCGGATGGCGTGCTGCCGGAGACGATCGAATATCCCGATCATCCCTGGTTCATCGGCGTTCAGTATCACCCGGAACTGAAGAGCCGGCCGCTCGACCCGCATCCGCTGTTTGCCAGCTTCATCGAAGCGGCGACGGAACAGAGCCGCCTCGTCTGACGAATGCCGGCACCAGATCGCGCGATTTCAAGCGCGATCTGGTCAATATTCGTGCTCGCGCTATGTCGCCGGCATGACCACTCCACGCAGCACCACCGTCTCACGCTTCATCGCCGCACCACGCGAGCGCATCTACCGGCTTTCCTCGACGAACAGGCGGTTGCCGCCTGGCTTCCGCCGGATTCGATGAAGGGCATCGTCCATGCCTTCGAGGGCAGGGAAGGCGGCGCCTTCAGCATGTCGCTCGTCTATCCCGACGACGAGACGTTTCAGTCGGGCAAAACCTCTGACAAGACCGACAGTTCGAAGGCCGTTTTGCAGGGCTCGTGCCTGACGAACAGATCGTCTGGGCGACGGTCTTCGATTCCGAGGATGAGAGTTTTTCCGGCGAGATGACGGTCAGCACAACATTGTTACCCGCCGATGGCGGCACTGACGTGACGATGGTCTGCCACAACATTCCCTCCGGCATTCGCCTTGAAGACAATGAGGAAGGCTGCCGTTCGACGCTTGACAACCTCGCCGTCTTCGTCGGCGGTTGAGCGAGGCGGCAGGGCATGCCCCACCGCCGCATTCCATCTTCAGGCGGCGGCCGGCAGCGGGCCGATATAGACCGAGCGCGGACGAATCAGCCGGCCGTCAAGCGCCTGTTCGCGGGCATGCGCCAGCCATCCGACGGTGCGGCCGATCGCAAAGACGCCGGTGAAGGCCTGACGCGGGAAGCCGAGCGTTTCGAGCAGCAGTGCGGTATAAAATTCGACATTGACGTCGAGCGGCCGGTCCGGCTTGCGCAGTTTGAGGATCGCCAATGCCGCCGCCTCCACGGCTTCGGCCAGAGCGCTGCGGGCGCTGTCCACCTGTCCTGATGCGATCAACGGCTTCAGCGCACCTTTCAGCGCATCGGCGCGGGGATCGCGGACCCGGTAGATACGGTGGCCGAAACCCATCAGCCTTTCGCCGCGATCGAGCGCTTCGCCGAGCCATGGCCCGGCATTCTCCGCGGTTCCGATCGCATCCAGCATGTCGAGGACCGGACCGGGCGCACCGCCATGCAGCGGTCCCTTCAGTGCGCTCAGCGCCGCCAGGACCGAGGAGGTGAGACCGGCCTGCGTCGAGGCGATGACGCGCGATGCGAAGGTCGAGGCGTTGAGGCCGTGATCGGATATCGTCACGAGATAGGCGTCGAGTGCGGACGTCTGCTCCCGGGTCGGCAATTCTCCTGTGAGCATGCGGAGGATGTCGGCCGCCTGCGGCAGCGAGGCGTCGGGCGCGATCGGCCCTTCACCGCGCTGCAGCCTGAGAATGGCCGGCAGGAAGACTGCGGGCGCGGCCAGCAGGCTGAGCGCGGTATCGAAATCGTCGCCGTCGGGCAGCCGGGCAATCAGCGCCCGCAGCGCATCGACGGGAGGCAGGGCCAGCAGGGCGGCGTCGGCGGCCCCGATATGGCCGAACACCTGTTTCCGGGCTTTCGCCAGCCAGTTGCGCAACTCCGCTTCGCCGAAGCTTCGTTCCATCAGCCCGTCGAGTAGCAAGGCTGCTACACCTTCATAGCTGCAGTCTGCGACGAGATGATCGAGCGATACGCCGCGGATGATCAGCCGTCCCGCTTCGCCATCGACATCCGACAGCTGCGTTTCGGCGGCGATGACGTCTTCCAAGCCATTTTTCATGTTGTTTTCTCCTTTACGGCCTGAATGATCCGACCTACTCTCATTGACGTCAATCTTGATGAAAATGATCAATGTGAGGCTCCGATGTCGTGGTTGACTGCCGAGGAGGCGCTGCAGGCGCTGAAAACCAAGCCGCAGACGCTCTACGCCAATGTCAGCCGCGGGCGCATCCGCGCCAAGCCGGATCCCGCCGACCCGCGCCGCAGCCTCTACCAGTCTGCCGACGTGCAGCGGCTGGCCGAACGCCATGCCGGCCGGCGCAAGACGGAAACCGTTGCCGCCGAGGCCATCCGTTGGGGCGATCCGGTTCTCTCTTCGGCAATCTCCACCATCATGGATGGACGGCTTTTCTATCGCGGACGGGACGCCGCCGATTTCGCCGAGGCGGCGACGCTGGAGCAGACGGCAGCACTGCTCTGGAATGGTGCCGAAGCGCTGTCCTTGAAGGCTGAGGCCGGGCACGCCGCCCCGTCGCTTGAGGCGGCGTTCGTGGCGCTTGCCGGGCAGGTAACATCGGATCTGCCGTCGCTCGGCCGGTCGCAGGCGGCCCTTCGCCGCGAGGCGCAAGCGGTCCTTTCCACCGTCGCCGATGCGCTGGCGCCGGGGCCTTCGGAGCAGCCGCTGCATCTCAGGCTTGCCGCAAGCTGGCAGCGGCCGGATGCCGCCGATTGCCTGCGCCGGGCGCTGGTGCTACTTGCCGATCACGAACTCAACGCCTCGGCCTTTGCGGCGCGGGTCACGGCATCGGCGGGTGCCGCCCTTTCGGCCGCCGTGCTGTCGGGTCTGGCAACGCTGACAGGGCCGCTGCATGGCGCTGCATGGCAGGGCGTCGACGCGCTGATCGAGAGGGCCTCAGCGCTCGGAGCCGAGCAGGCGATCCGCCGCTCGCTCGTCCAGGGCAATCACCTTTCAGCCTTCGGCCATCCGCTCTATCCCGATGGCGATCTCAGGGCTCAGGCGCTGCTTTCGCACTTTCGCCTGCCACCGCAGTTTGCCGAACTCCTGGAGGCGGGCGAGGAGATGGTCGGCGAAAAGGTCAACGTCGATTTCGCGCTTGCCGCTATGGCGGTCGCCTTCGATCTGCCGCGGGAGGCGCCGATCATTATTTTTTCGCTAGCCCGTTCCACCGGCTGGCTGGCACATGCGATGGAGCAGATCGGGAGCGGAGAGTTGATCCGGCCGCGGGCGCGTTATGCCGGGCCGGCGCCTGCAACAAGGAGCGCCCCTTAGGAATCCGCCTGCGATGACGCCAGTCTGCTTTTTCGCATAGGGAAATATCCGAATTCGGCTATCATGCCCGGTATGGGAGAAGACGGTTGGCGGGCGCTTTCGACATGAGCCGCTCCGCACGGTCATGGGGGCTTTCCATGAATATCACGCTTCGCTGCCTGTTTGCCGGCGCACTCGCGGTCGGCCTGTTTCCAGAAGGGGCGGCCTTTGCGCAGTCCGCCGGCTGCACGATGTCGCGCGAGGCCGACGGGCGCCAGGTGTTCACTTGTCCGGGCGGCGTCAAGGTGACGGCGGAGGCCGGCGCCTCCTTCCGCCTTGCCGACCGCAATGGTGACGGCAGCCCCGATTCGGCATCGCTGCGGCGCAAGGCCATCCTCGTCGATGTCGACAGCAGCCAGCATGCTGGCGGCTTCCAGGTGGTGACACCGCAGGCGATCGCCGCCGTGCGCGGCACGCAATGGGCGGTCGACGTCGCCGGCGGCAAAACCTCGGTGCTGGTCGTCAGAGGCAGCGTCGCGGTGCGGCGGCCGGCCGGCGAGCAGGTGGTGCTGTCGCCTGGCGAGGGCGTCGACGTTTCGGGCGGAACGGAGCCGCTCGTCGTGCGCCGCTGGCCGGCACCGCGCGTTGCCGCTCTTCTTGCCCGTCTCGGCCAATAATCCATGAACCATCGCCTGCAGACCGTGATCGCGCTGCTGCTCGCCGGTCTCTGGGCGACAGCACTCGGCTACGTCAACCTCAATGGCGGAAGCGGCCTACTCGACCGGATGGAGGCTTCGCTTGCCGATATTCGCAGCGCCGTCATCGGAGCAAAGACACCGCCGCCGGTCGTGTCGATCGTCGCCATCGATGACCGCACCGCCGCCGCCCACGGCTATCCGCTGGATCGGGCAACCCTTGCGCGGCTGATCGGCGCGATCACCGCGTTGAAGCCGAAGGCACTGGCGCTCGATATTCTGCTGGTCGATCCGGGGCCGGAGCAGGGCGATGCGGCGCTGGCAACCGCCCTTGCCCAGGGGCCGAGCGTGATTGCTGCGGCCGCCACCTTCGCGCAAAGCCGCCAGCAGGTCACCGATGCGGCGAACGATCCGCTTGCCGCCATTCCCGAGGCGAGCCAGCTTCTCCTGCCGCTTCCCCGCTTTGCCGAGGCGGCCGCAGTCGGCATCGTCAATGTCGCGACCGATCAGACCGGCACACCACGCTTCATTCCGCTGATTTCGCGGGCGGCGGACCGGCTGGATCCGGCCTTTCCGCTGCGGACCGCTTCGGTGTCACTTGGCGTCGACCCCACGATCGAACCCGGTGCCATCATGCTCGGCAAGCTGCGCATTCCCACCGATATCGGCCAGCAGCTGCCGGTGACCTTCTATGGCGGGCACGGCAGCATCGCCACGTCAAGCGCCGCCGATGCGCTCGACGGCAAGCTGGCGGCGGATGCGGTCGCCGGCCGCATCGTCGTCATCGGCTCGACGGTCACCGGCGGCGGCGACGTTTTCCCGACACCGTTCGATCCCGTCATGCCCGGCGTCGAGGTGATGTCGACGGCAATCACCCATTTGGTCACTGGCGACGGCATGGTGCGCGACCGCGGAACCAGACTGATCGATGCCGGCATCGCCATCGGCCTGACGCTCGTGCTGGTTTGCCTGATCGCCTGGCGCCGGAGTGCGGCAGGTTATGTCATCATCGTGCTGACGCTGATCGTCTGGGCGATGCTTAATCTGTCGGCCTTCGCGCATGGCTACTGGCTGAGTGCGGCGCTGCCGATCGCCGCTGCCTTGCCGCCGGTGCTGATCCTCGGCGCGGCCGAACTCTGGCTCGACCGCGGCCGCGCCCGCCATTTCGCCGAGCAGAGCGCGCTGCTGCAGCGCATCGAAGCGCCGGGCCTTGGCGAGTGGCTGGCGCGCGATCCGAATTTTCTGGCTGAGCCGGTGCGCCAGAACGCTGCCGTCATCTTCATCGATCTCTCGGGCTTCACGGGCCTCAGCGAAACCCTCGGACCGGTCAAGGTGAGCGAGGTGCTGAGCGGCTTCTTCGAAATAATCGACGAGGAGGCGCGCGCCCATGGCGGCGCCATCACCAGCTTCATGGGCGACGGGGCGATGATCCTGTTCGGCCTACCGGAGCCTGCCGAGGACGATGCCGCCCGGGCCGCCGCCTGCGCGGTCAGCCTTTGCGAGCGCACCCGGGCCTGGCTTGGCGCCCATGCCGGCTTTGCCCAAAAGAAGATCGGCTTCAAGGTCGGCGCCCATTGCGGCCCGATCGTCGCCTCGCGTCTCGGCACCGGCGACAGGCAGCAGATCACCGCGGCGGGCGACACCATCAATGTCGGCAGCCGGCTGATGGAGGTCGCAGCCCGCCACGGCGTCGAGCTGGCGCTGAGCGCCGAAATCGTCCGCGCAGCAGGCTCTGACAGCGTGCTTGCGCAGGCTGGCCGGATGGAGGGGCCGTTGGAAACGACGCTGCGCGGCCGGACAAGCCATATCGACGCCTGGCTGTGGCGCAGCCGCACGCTTTGACAATCGCCGCGGGAGCGGCTAGGAACGGCGCAAATATCCCGCCGGCTGGCTCCGGCCATGGCGCATTTCGCGCCTGACAGCTCCGAAAGATCGAACTCATGACAGAATTCAACGGCGTCGTTCCGGCGATCGCCAAGGCGTTGCAGAAGCGCGGTTACGCCGAACTCACCCCGGTGCAGAAGTCGATGCTCGATCCGGCGCTTGCCGCTTCCGACGCGCTGGTCTCGGCCCAGACCGGCTCCGGTAAGACCGTCGCTTTCGGGCTGGCGCTGGCGCCGACGCTGCTTGAGGGCAGCGAACGCTTCGGCAATGCAGGCGCCCCGCTCGCCCTCGTCATCGCTCCGACCCGCGAACTTGCCCTGCAGGTGAAACGCGAACTCGAATGGCTCTATGAAATGACCGGCGCGGTGATATCAAGCTGCGTCGGCGGCATGGATATCCGCAGCGAGCGCCGTGCGCTCGAACGCGGTGCCCATATCGTCGTCGGCACGCCCGGCCGGCTCTGCGACCATATTCGCCGCAGGGCGCTCGACATGTCGGAGCTGAAGGCTGCGGTGCTCGACGAGGCCGACGAAATGCTCGACCTCGGTTTCCGCGAGGATCTCGAATTCATTCTCGATTCGGCGCCGGACGAGCGCCGGACGCTGATGTTTTCGGCCACCGTGCCGGCAGCGATTGCCAAGCTTGCCAAGAGCTACCAGCGCGATGCCGTGCGCATCAGCACCGCGGCCGAGGAAAAGCAGCATGTCGATATCGAATATCGCGCACTGATGGTCGCTCCGAGCGACCGCGAGAACGCGATCATCAACGTGCTGCGCTATTACGAGGCGACCAACGCCATCGTCTTCTGTTCGACGCGTGCTGCCGTCAATCATCTGACCGCGCGGTTCAACAACCGCAATTTCTCCGTCGTGGCGCTCTCCGGCGAGCTGACGCAGAACGAACGCAGCCATGCGCTGCAGGCCATGCGCGACGGGCGCGCCCGCGTCTGCATCGCGACCGACGTCGCCGCCCGCGGTATCGATCTGCCGGGCCTCGATCTCGTCATCCATGCCGACCTGCCGACCAATCCGGAAACGCTGCTGCACCGCAGCGGCCGCACCGGCCGGGCCGGGCGCAAGGGCATCAGCGCCATGATCGTGCCGCTGAACGCGCGACGCAAGGCAGAGCGCTTGCTCGACAATGCCGGTATTTCGGCAGCCTGGGCGCGGCCGCCGTCGGCCGAAGAGGTGAGCGAGCGTGACGACGAGCGGTTGCTCGCCGATCCGATCTTCAGCGACGCGCCGCAGGAAGACGAACAGGGGCTGGTGCAGCAGCTGCTTTCCAGCCACGGCGCCGAAAAGCTAGCCGCCGCCTTCCTGCGCCTTTATCGCACCAATCATTCGGCTCCGGAGGATCTCATCGAGGTCACCGTTCAGGATGATCGCAGCCGCAAGCGCCGCGACAATGCCGAGCCCTACGCGCCGGCGCAGAAGGGTCCGCGCGAGGATTTCGGCGCCAGCGTCTGGTTCTCCGTCTCGGTCGGCCGCAAGCAGAATGCCGAGCCGCGCTGGCTGATCCCGATGCTCTGCCGCAACGGCAATGTCACCAAGCGCGAGATCGGCGCCATCAAGATGCAGCCCGAGGAAACCTTCGTGGAAATCGCGGCTGCAAGTGCCGATGGTTTCCAGGAAGCCCTCGGACCGAACAAGACGCTCGAACGCGGCATCCGCGTAAGCAGGCTTTCCGGCACGCCGGACTTCAGCCGGGCGCCGTCGCCGAAGCCTTATGCCGGCAAATCGTCGCGTGACGACAGGCCGAGCGACACGTTCCGCGACGAACGCCCAAAGAACAAGTTCGGCAAGGGCCCGGGCGGCGGATATGCTGCAGCCGACAATAGCGGCCAGCAAAGACAGGATGGCAAGCCCTGGAGCAAAAAACCGGGCAAGCCCGGTTTCGACGGCCCGAGATCCGACAAGCCTAAATACGACAAGCCGAAATTTGAAGGCGGGAAGTCAGAAGGCGCTAAGTCTGAACGCCCGAAATATGAGGGCAAGGGTGGCGCCGGGCCGAAGGGTAAGTTTTCGAAGAAGAAGCCCGGCTGATTGCGCCGGCAGCCTTTCGCCGGGTCAGGCGGAGGGCTTTGTTCCTCGACGGTGTGAAACGCCGGATTTCATGATGGGGCAGGGAGCATGACGACGATGAAACGCTCCGCCGTGCCAGATCCCGATCCTGCCTCTTTCATACAGGCCAACCTGCCGATCTCGCCCGTCCCTGCAATCCCCGACATCCTGCTCCATACGGCCGGGCCTGCGAGCGGGCTCTGGCGGCTTGCAGGCCGGAGAGAGACCGATCTCCCGCCTTACTGGGCCTATCCCTGGGCCGGCGGCGCGGTTCTTGCCCGCCATCTGCTCGACCGGCCAGAAGTCGTTGCCGGCCGCCGCGTCCTCGATCTCGGCGCCGGCTCCGGACTCGTCGCCATCGCCGCGGCGAAGGCCGGAGCTGCCGCGGTCACGGCGGTCGATGTCGATGCCAATGCGATCGCAGCAATCGGTCTCAACGCGGCGATCAACGGGGTGGATATCACGGCTATCGCTGCTGACATCATAGAAGCTTCGCTGCCGGAAACCGACCTCCTCGTGGTCGGCGATCTGTTCTACGACCCCGCCCTTGCCTTGAAGGTGATGGTTTTCCTGCGGCGCTGTCAGGCGAGCGGGATTGAGGTGCTGATCGGCGATCCCGAGCGCGCTCACCTGCCGCAAAGGGAACTCAGGCGAATCGCGACCCATGCGGTTGCGGACTTCGGTGCGGGCACGAATGGCGGAGCGGTTCAGGCGGGCGTCTTTTCGCTCTCCGCAATAGCTGAAGACACAACTAGACGAGAAGATCCGGCCGCAACAGCATGACCGGGCAGGGGGCTCCGGCCGGCAGTTCCGGCGCGTGCGGCGGGCGGATGATGAGGCAGTCGGCCTGCGCGAAGACCTTCATCATCGACGAATCCTGCTTGCCGAAGGGTTGGGCCAGCCAGTTTCCGGTCGTGGATTTCGCGAGTCTCGCCCTGATATAGTCCTGCCGGTGATCATTGGCGCGTAATGTGACGGCAGCCTCCACCGTTGTCTCGCGCTGCACCGGCGGCAGGGAGGCGAGTTTGCGGATCAGCGGCTCCAGGAAGAGCAGCGAACAGACAAGGCTCGAGACCGGATTGCCGGGCAGGCCGAGCACATGAGTTTGCCCGAAGCTGCCGACCATCAGCGGTTTGCCGGGGCGCATGGCGATGCGCCAGAAATCGAGCTGCATGCCGGCTTCGATCAGCGTCGCCTGCACCAGATCATGATCACCGACCGAGGCACCGCCGAGGGTGACGATGACATCGACCTTGGCGTCCCGCGCCGCGTCGATCGCCGCGGTGATCCTCGCCTTATCGTCAGGCACGATGCCGAGATCGAGCACATCGGCGCCGGCTTTGCGGGCAAGGGCTGCAATACCGAACGTATTGGAGGCGATGATCTGCGAAGGGCCGGGCGTGCTTCCGGGCGGCAGCAACTCGTCGCCGGTTGCGAGGATGGCGATCAGCGGACGCTTGAATATCGAGACCTCAGGCCGGTTCATGCCGGCGGCGACCGTCAGCCGCGAGAAATCGAGCACCGTGCCGGCGGGCAGCACAGCTTCGCCGTCGACGAAATCCTGACCGCGGGGGCGCACATGCTGGCCCTGCCGCACGGGGAAATTGGTTCGGATGCCGCCTTCGATCTTCTCCGCATCCTCCTGCAGCAGGACGCTATCTGCGCCTGACGGGACAGGCGCGCCGGTGAAGATGCGGACGGCCTCTCCCTTGCCAACGCTTGCCTCGAAGCCGTGGCCGGCGGAAGACGTGCCGATGACCTTCAGTTCAGCACCCGGCTCCGGTGCGTCTTCACCGCGCAGCGCATAGCCATCCATGGCCGACGCATTGAAGGGTGGCTGGGTGAGGCCGGCCGTGAGATCGACGGCAAGAACGCGGCCTTCCGCTTCTGCGAGCGACAGCGTCTCGGACGCGGCCACCGGATTTGCGCGGGAAAGCAAGCGATTGAGGGCCTCGGCGACCGGCAGAAGGTTCATTTCGCCTCCGGATGACGGAAATCGCCGGATTTGCCGCCGGATTTTTCGAGCAGCCTGACGCCGCCGATCTCCATCGCCTTGTCGGCTGCCTTGGCCATGTCGTAGATCGTCAGGCAGGCGATCGAGACCGCGGTCAGCGCCTCCATCTCCACACCGGTCTTGCCGGTCAGCTTGACGGTTGCGGTGACGCGCAGGCCGGGCAGGGCGGCATCCTCCTCGATCTCGACCGTGACCTTCGTCAGCATCAGCGGATGGCAGAGCGGGATGAGATCGGCGGTGCGTTTTGCCGCCATAATGCCGGCAAGGCGCGCCGTGCCGATCACATCGCCCTTCTTGGCATTACCCTGGCGGATGAGCGCGAGGGTTTCCGGCGCCATCTTCACATGGCCCTCGGCGGTGGCGATTCGCACCGTTTCGCCTTTGTCGGAGACATCGACCATATGCGCCTCGCCGGAGGCATCGATATGGGTCAGACCGGGTTTTGCGCCGCTCATGTCATTCGGCCGCGATGGCGGCTTCGCCAAAGAGCAGCGCGCGGGTGGCGGCCGTCACGTCGTCCTTGCGCATCAGGCTTTCGCCGACAAGGAAGGTATTGATGTCGACGGCCTGCAGGCGCTGGCAATCTGCATGGGTGAAGATACCGCTTTCGCCGACGAGCAGCCGGTCTGCCGGCACCATCGAGGCAAGCGTCTCGCTGACCGTCAGGCTGACGTCGAACGTGCGCAGATTGCGGTTGTTGATGCCGATAAGCGGCGAGGAGAGCTTCAGCGCCCGCTCCATTTCCGGCGCGTCGTGAACCTCGACCAGCACATCCATACCGAGCGAGAAAGCTTCGTCCTGCAGACGCTCCGCATCGTCATCGCTCAGCGACGCCATGATCAGCAGAATGCAGTCGCCACCCCAGGCGCGCGCCTCGTGGACCTGATAGGTCTCGAACATGAAGTCCTTGCGCAGAGCGGGCAGGGCGCAGGCGGCCCGCGCCGCCGTCAGAAATTCCGGTGCGCCCTGAAAACTCGGCGTGTCGGTCAGCACGGAAAGGCACGCCGCGCCACCGGCTTCATAGGCCTTTGCCAGCGCCGGCGGATCGAAATCCGGACGGATCAGCCCCTTGGACGGGCTTGCCTTCTTGATCTCGGCAATCAGACCGAAATGGCCGGCCTCCCGCTTGGAGACGAGCGCCTTGTAAAAGCCGCGCGGTGCGGACTGGCCGGCCTGCATCGCCTTCAGTTCGGCAAGCGACACGGCAGCCTTGGCGGCGGCGATTTCCTCGCGCTTATAGAGTTCGATCTTCTTCAGGATATCGGTCATCGGCCAATCCTAGTCGATATCGTTGGAAACGGCGATGAGTTTGTCGAGGGCGAGCGCGGTGGCGCCGCTGTCCAGCGAATGCGCAGCAAGCGTCATGCCGTCGCGGATCGTCTCCGCCTTGCCCGCTATAACAAGCGAGGCGGCGGCATTGGCGAGCGAGACATCGCGATAGGCATTCTTGGCGCCACTGAGCACCTCACGAAGCGCGGCGGCATTGGCGACGCCATCACCGCCCTTGATATCGGCGAGCACGCAGGGGCTGACGCCGAAATCGGCGGGCGACAATTCGAAAGTGCGGATCTTGCCGTCTTCGAGGGCTGCGACCTTGGTGATGCCGGTGGTGGTGATTTCGTCGAGGCCGTCGCCATGGACGACCCAGACACATTCGGAGCCCAGATCGCGCATGACCTCGGCAAGCGGCACCAGCCATTGCGGCGAGAAGACGCCGAGCAGCTGGCGGCGGACGCCGGCCGGATTGGAAAGGGGGCCGAGCAGATTGAAGATAGTGCGCGTGCCAAGTTCGACGCGAGAGGGTCCGACGTGGCGCATGGCGGAATGATGCATCTGCGCGAACATGAAGCCGACGCCGGCGTCTGCGATGCAGCGGGAGATGATTTCGGGACCGACATCGAGCTTGACCCCGAGGGCGGCCAGATTGTCGGCCGCGCCCGATTTCGAACTCAGTGCCCGGTTGCCGTGCTTGGCGACGGGGACGCCGGCGCCAGCGACGATCAGGGCCGCCAGGGTCGAGATATTGTAGGTGCCGCTGGCATCGCCGCCGGTGCCGACGATGTCGATCGCATCTTCAGGCGCCTCGACGGCCAGCATCTTCGCGCGCATCGCGGTGACGGCGCCGACGATCTCGTCGACGGTTTCACCGCGCACGCGCAGCGCCATCAGGAAGCCGCCGATCTGCGAGGGTGTCGCCTGGCCCGACATCAGGATGTCGAAGGCGGCGCGAGCCTCGTCACGCGTCAGCGGCTCGCGACTTGCGGCCTTGGCCAGGAACGGCTTCAGATCGGTCATAAGGCCTCCTGGAGCATGATGCCGAAAAGTGTGAGCGGTTTTCGGACGACATCATGCCCTAACTATTTAATTTAGAACAGGATTCAGATTTCAGGCCGACCCGGCCTGAAATCATCCTGTTCTAGCGGGTCGTTGCCTGTTCGGCGAGCGTCTGGTTGATCTGAGCGCCATACTGCGTCTGCAGCAGGTTGACCATCTGATCGAGAATATCGTCGCCGGCGGCGTTGGCCATGCTGGTGATCTGGGCGTCGCGGTTGTTCAGCGCGTCGCTGGTCGGCTGGCTGTTGACCTCGGTGACCTTCATCAGGATCTGCGTCGAGGGATCGGCGCCGACAGCGCTCGCAACCGTATCGATGGGCCCGGAGAAGGCGGCGGTGACGCCGGCGCGGCCCAGCACCGGATCATCGGTGGAGCGGGTGACGCCGCTCTTGCTTTCGACGGCGATGCCGAGCGGCGTCGCGATATCGGCAAGCGCCTTGCCCTTGGCTGCCTCGGCCTTCAATTCGTCGGCCTTCTTGGCGAGTTCGGCTTTCTGCTGTTCCGCCGTCCAGTCCTCGACCGCCTTTTCGTGCACCTCGGCGACCGGGCGCTCGCGGGTCGGAGTGATCTCGCGGACATTGAACCAGACATAACCGTCATTGCCGATCGGCAGAGGCGGCGCATCGACACCAACTTCGGTCTTGAAGGCTTCGCCGAGCAACTGCTGCTTGGCGGGGATATCCTTGACCTCTTTGCCGTCCTTGTCGGCGCCGGTCATATCGACGGCGTCGACAGCCACGGCGGTGAGCTTCAGCTGGCCGGCGATATCCTCGAGCGTGGCGCCCCCGGCGCGCAGGTCCTCGATGCGGTCATGAACGTTGATCACTTCCTGAGAGGCATTGGACAGCGCCAGCTGCTTGCGGATGTCTTCCTTCACCTCGTCGAAATTCTTCACCGTTTCTGGCTTGATGTTGGTGATGCGCAGGATGACGGAGCCGAAGGAGCCTTCGACGACAGGCGTCGTGCCGCCATCCTTCGAAACTGCGAAGGCCGCATCGGCAACGGCCTGGTCGGGAACCTTGTCCTTGGTGAATTCGCCGAGCAGCACGTCGCTTGCCGTCTTGCCCTGGTCGGAGACCAGCTGGTCGAAGCTGGTGCCGCCCTTCAGCGCCGTTTCGGCGGCGGCGGCAAGATCCTTGCTGGCAAAGGTCAGCTGTTCGATGGTGCGGCTTTCCGGCGTGCGGTAAGTATCCTTGCTCTTGTCGAAAGCTTCGTGGATCTGGTCGTCGGTGACCGTTGCGGCGTCGGCGATATCGGCCGGCTGCAGCTTGAGATAGACGAGCTTGCGGTATTCAGGCGCCTGGTAGCGCTGCTTGACGCCTTCGAACCACGCCGCCAGCACGTCGTCGGCAGGCGCCTTGATCGGCTCGATATTGGCGTTGGTGAGCAGGAGATAGTCGATGCTGCGGCTTTCATCGCCATAGAGCTTCAGGGCGTCGACCAGCGTCTTCGGGGCGGTGAAACCATTCGAAATGGCATCGACGACCTGGCTGCGGACGGCGACCTTGCTGCGCTCGTTGATGTAATCGTCCTGGCGGATATTGGCATTGCGCAGGCGCGAGATGAAGAGCTCACGGTCGAACTTGCCGTTGACCGCCTTGAAAGCCGGATCGTCGGCGATCAGCTGGGCAAGGCGATCCTGGGAGAGGCCGAGGTTCATGTCTTCGGCGAGCTGGTCGAGCGAGGCGCCGGCGACGAGCTGGGCGAGCACCTGCTGTTCGACGCCGAAGGCGCGGGCCTGTTCCGGGGTGAGACGCATGCCGAACTGCTGGCTGAGGCTTGCGACCTGGCGCTGATAGGCGAGGTGGAATTCGTTGACGTCCACATGCTGATCGCCGACGGTCACGACCGTGGTGCTGTTGCCGCCCGTTATCAGCGACCGGGAGACGCCCCAGATGCCGAAGGACCCGACCAGCAGAAGCATCAGCAGCTTGGCGACCCAAGTCTGAGCGGCTCTTCTCAGGATATGGAACATAGAAACGCAAACCTCGCAGTATCATTGAGCCGCGCGCGGGCGGACATTCGACGTTCCTTAAAACAAACCCGACAGGAAATGAAGGGTTTGTCACGCGAAAAGCTGCACAAGGCTGCCGCCCGGCCGAGGCGGCTTTGCGGCCAACAAAAGATCGGTTGCGGCGGAACCTTTCGGGCCGCCATTTCGTTGAAGCGGCATCCCATGAAACAGGAGCAGACCATGGCAGAATTGAAATCCGCTTCCGCCGAATCCACCGCTGCGCGCGTCAAGGCCGATATGGCGGCAGACGACCTCTCGGCGCAGGTCGCAGCCCTTCGCAACGATCTTGCCCGGCTGACGGAAAGCGTGGTCGCGCTCGGGCAGGGGGCAAAGTCGGCTGTAACAGACGAGGCATCGCTGATGACGGAACAGCTGCGCGACAAGGTTCGCGAAGAACCGCTCGTCGCGCTGGCCGTGACCGCAGGCATCGCCTATGTATTCGGCCTGCTGAGCCGCCGCTGAAAAGACTTCAGGACAATGAAAAGCCGGGCGCAATGATTGCCCGGCTTTTGGTGTTTCGATGGTCAGCTATCGCGACCGGGATCAGCGGCGGATGAGGCGGCCGACGAAAATCAGGATACAGGCGCCGACGAAACCGGTGATCAGATAACCCAGCCAACCGGCAAGCGGCTGGATGTGCAACAGACCCAGGATCCAGTTGGCGACAATGGCGCCGACGATGCCGAGCAATATGTTCATGAGCAAGCCCATGTTGCTGCTCATGACCTTTTCCGCCAGCCATCCGGCGATGCCACCGATAATGATGGCTGCAATCCAACCTACACCTGCGTTTTCCATGGTTAGCTCCCTCCTGGTAAAAGCGACTCCAAACAATGCATGAAACGCAAAGAAATTCCACTCCTGGCAGAATTAAAGCGCTTACGGCTGGAGGTGAGTGACCGGCGTCTCCAGCGCGTGAACGGCCAACTGGAACAGGAGGCCTGATATGGCGAGCAGTGCGAAGCCGAAAGGCATGATCAGGCTTTTGCTAAACATTCTTTCTCTCCCCTTTGAGGAAAGCATAAGCTGAAGCAGCCGCCGTGCAAGGTTATTACTAATAAATAGTTAAGTATCACATTTGAGTAAAACTTAAAATATCGAAATGATACACCTGTTCTTTTGCGATACGGAAGAATAAACGCTCGAATAACGGGTGAATGTCGTGCGGCAGATGACTCGAGGATGTTTTTTATCCTGACAAGGCTGCGATCGAAAGCGCGACGCCAAGCAACATCTTGGGAATACGCTATAGCTCACGGCAAATGTGGTCATGCCGGCCCCGACGGATTGATTTTGCTGCGAAGCGCATCATTTTATCCAGAGGCCATTCGATCCGAGGGGAACATTTGATGTCAAAAGCTGCAATCGCCGTCGCCTGCCTCTGCCTGCTCACCCTGTCCGGCTGCGGCAACACCGCATATGGGCTGAAGAAGGACGGACAGGAGGCAAGCCACGCAATGGACAATGCCACGCATCGGGTGCTTTCCGCCGGCGCCAAGAAGTGAGACGGGCGCCGGGAAAATAGGCGCGACAGAAGAATCACCACGAAAAAAGCCCGCCTGGGGTGAGGCGGGCTTGAAGCAACAGGGAGAATGGACGGATCGACGCCGTCTCGTCTAATAAAGCACTTGCTGAAGCGCATGGCGTTACGTCATTCGACGTATCCGCGACCGCCGCCGTTCCGGCGGCGAGGATGCGACAAGAACCGGAATCGAATCAGAAATTGCCCCAGTTCTGAGCGCGGGCACGAGCGCGAATAATCCGGTATTCGCGACCGCCATAGAGCGAGCCGATTGTCAGCAGAAGTGTCAGAACGTCCCAGATGATATGCATGTTATCCTCTTAGGTTGGACGGCCCTGCCGTCGATCGGTTGATGCACAATAGCAATCTTTCGAATGTGCTTATATGACAAGAAATCGGGATGAGCGGGGAAGCGGGCAGGGCGCTTTCGCAGAGGAGAGGCGGCGCCGCCGCCTTGGAGAAGCACGGTGAACAGATTACCGGACGGCGGGCGATGACAATTTTCTCCGTCCGCCACATCACGTCCTATCGCTATGTCAGGGAGGTCGATTTCGGCGAGCATCGGCTGATGTTCCGGCCGCGCGACAGTTTCGACCAGCGGCTGATCGAAGCGTCGTTGACGACCTATCCCGAGGAAAGTCATGTGCGCTGGATCCACGATGTTTTCGGCAATTGCGTGGCGCTGATCGATATTTCGCGGCCGGCATCCGAGCTTCGTTTCGAAACCTGGATCACGCTCGACCATACGCCGCAGGTCGCCCTGGATCTCAAGGTGGACGACCAGGCCCTGACTTATCCCTTCTCCTACGACAAGGACGAGATTGCCGATCTGACGCCGGCGATGCAGCGCCATTATCCCGACCCCAGCGACGAGGTCGGACGCTGGGCGCGGCAGTTCCTGCGCCGGGGACGTCCGACGGAGACCGGGCATCTGCTGATGACCCTGTGTTACGCCATTCGGGAAAGCTTCGTCTATCGGCGCCGGATGGAGCATGGAACGCAGACGCCGCTGCAGACTTTGCAGCTTCGCTCCGGCACCTGCCGGGATTTTGCGCTTCTGATGATGGAGGCGGCACGCGTGCTCGGCCTCGCGGCGCGCTTTGTCACGGGCTATGTCTATGTTCCCGATCGGGACGGCTCGACCGTGCTCGGCGGCGGCTCCACCCATGCGTGGTGCCAGATTTATCTTCCGGGCGCCGGCTGGGCGGAGTTCGATCCGACCAACGGGATCGTCGGCAACCGCGATCTCATTCGTGTCGCCGTCGCCCGCGATCCGCGCCAGGCCGTGCCGCTGAGCGGCAGCTATGACGGGCATGGAACGGATTTCGACAGCATGACGGTGCAGGTCAACGTCACCACCAGGTGAGCCTGGATTATCCCCAGTTTGGCCGCAGCCGCGGCTGCGGGAACCGGGCAGCGCGATCGACGTTGCATAGTCACGCAGCTATGCGGGGGACGCGAGGAAGCCACAATGAAGATACGCGCCGGGTTTCATCTGGGCTATGAATGCATACAGCCGACACCGATGCTGCTCGTTCTCAACATTCATCCTTCCCGCCGCGCCGATCTTCTCAGCGAGCAGGTCCTGACTTTCGACCGGGCGATCGAGGCCTGGGAATATACCGATGGTTTCGGCAATGCCTGCAGCCGGATCGTCGCCCCGGCGGGAGTAACGACGATCTCCACGCAGTTTGAGATCTACGACAGCGGCCAACCCGACATCGTTCCCGAAGATGCCGTCCAGCACGCGATCAACGACCTGCCGGACGAGGTGCTCGTCTTCCTGCTCGGCAGCCGCTATTGCGACACCGACAGGCTTGCCGATTTCGCCTGGGCAACCTTCTCGTCGACGCCGCTCGGCTGGGCGCGCGTCCAGGCGATCTGCGATTTCGTCCATGACCACATCACCTTCGACTACCTGAAGGCCGACCTGCTGCGGACCGCGCATGGCGGCTTCATCGACAAGGCGGGCGTCTGCCGCGACTTTGCCCATCTCGCCATCGCGCTCTGCCGATGCATGAATATCCCGGCGCGATATTGCACCGGTTATCTCGGCGATATCGGCGTCCCGATCGATCCCAATCCGATGGATTTCAGTGCCTGGTTCGAGGTCTTTCTCGGCGGCCACTGGCACACGGTCGATGCCCGCCACAACACGCCGCGCATCGGCAGGATATTGATGGCGACCGGCCGCGACGCCACCGATGTGGCAATGTCGACGGCTTTCGGCCCGGCAACGCTCGCCCGCTTCGAGGTGATCACCGAGGAGATACCGCAGGAAGGCGATTGATAGGGCGAGGCGGCCCTACGCCTTCTTCAAAAACTCGGTTTTCAGCACCAGGCCTTTGACCTGCTTGGTGTTGCACTCGATCTCACCGGGATTGTCGGTCAGGCGAATGCCCTTCACCAGCGTTCCACGCTTCAGCGTCTCCGAAGTCCCCTTGACCTTGAGGTCCTTGATCAAGGTTACGGAATCGCCGTCGTGAAGCTGGCTTCCGTTGCTGTCTTTTACGATGATGTCGTCGGCCATGATGTCCTCATTTGATGATCCCGGACGGAAAATCATGGCGACAGGGCATAGTCAACCATTACGCCCCGTATCGACCGCATGGGACGACGCTTGCCGCGGCGCCGCGAATCCTCGAAACTGCCGGCGTGCTGCGCGCGGGCTGATCAAGACGGGGTCGCAGACCGGCACTTCGTCCCCGATGCAATCAAGCACCACGGCCATGAGCGAATATCAATATTACGAGTTCCAAGCGATCGACCGCCCCCTCAGCGATGCAGCCGAGTTGCAAGCGCGTGCCGGCGTGATCCGCGATATGCGCAAGCGCAAGGAGGACGAACGGCTGGCGGCGGAACGAAAACGCAAAGAGGCGGAAGAGGCCCGTGCTCGCCGTACGCGGCTGAACGCGCTCATCGAGCGGGGCAATCACGTCTGGCGCGAGATCGAGACCGAAATCGAACGCCGCAATGCCCCCGGTTACATCGCCGCCACCGGCCTCCTCATCGACATGAAAACGATCGCCGACGAAAACGGCGATACCGCCGATTTTATGCGCCGTCTGCATTCGATCCGCGAACGCCACGCTCAGAAGGGGCGCTTCATCGAGCGGCTGAACGCTTCGTTTGGGCTTTGATGCCGTGTCACGCCGGCGGGCCTGAATCCAGGCTGATCGCGACGTATCTCCAGCGACCGAAACTCCAGACCAAGGTCCGATCTATCCCGGACTTTATGCCCATAGCAAACTCACCTGACTGCAATAGGTTTCGCGGCATGAGTCGAGTTGCGGAGTTTTGCAGTGATGAAGATTTTCGTTGTGGGAATGATAGTTACACCGGTTCTCTTCTGGGGTTCTGTCGGCATCCTGGTATATTCGATGCTGTCGTGATCGCGTACGGCGCTTTCTGTGCCCGATTACGATTGTCGTCTGGCAAAGGCTTTTAGTCCGGCTGCACCCAGACCCGACACTGCGTAAGGCGAATGCGATTGCCGCCAATATACGCGATAGGTGTGTGGCAAGCGAATTCCGCAACGAAATCAAGGCAGCATGGCGGAAGAGGTGGGATTCGAACCCACGGTACGGTTTCCCGCACGCCGGTTTTCAAGACCGGTTCCTTAAACCACTCGGACACTCTTCCATCTATCTGAAAAGGTTTAACAATCAACACATGGTTGATTTTCGAAAATCGGCATTTATTCCCGATTTTCTACCCAATCACTCGACCGCTGGCTTTTTAGCAGCTTTGATCGCAGCGTCAACTTGTTCCGCAGTGTTTCCCATGGCGGGCAAGGTGATCTGGGACGGCCTCACTTCGGCTCCGGCTGCTGGATAACAGCTGGGGGCGTGTCGTTCTTCCCGCCGCCTCGATCAAATGGTTTGATGACCAGAATACCGAAGATAGACGCTACCATCACCCCGATGACGATTACCATCAACATCCTCATGGCTTGCTTCAGCACCTCACCCGTCGCTTATTTGCGACTTAACAGATGTCGAAGCGAAACGTTCCGGAACAGGCTATGGACCCGCCCGCGACAGAAGACGGATCAATGCATCGTGAAAATTGGCGTGCCTATTTGAATTTCTTTGCAACCTGATACGACCCCTGTTCCCAAGATCGCAGCTCGCCGGCTTCGCAGCTGTAATTTTCATCCGTTTCAGCAATGCCTATTCCGATTCCGTCGATCTCAGGATCGTTGAACGTCACGTAGATGTCAGCCTTGCTGATTTTTCGCTCCAGGAAATCCTTCAATATGTAATCAAAACACCGGACGTTCTGCTTTGTATTGCTGCGCCGGATGGCGGCCTCGGTTTTGCGATCGATCTTCGAGAGCGGGAGCATGTCTGCCCAGCCCGGCGAGACGAACGCCATTGAGACGGCTGAAATCAGAAGGAAGGTCAAAGGCACTTTCGTCATTTCGGGATTCCGTTTCTGCGCGTGAAGCGGGGCGTCGAAATAGAATTGCTCAACAGGTGATAGCTTGACTTCACCGGGGGGAGCAAGGAGGGCGCCACCGTTCGCACGGCATGTTCCGATCTGTCTCAATTCGGAGCTTTTCCGGCATCGAAAACGTCCTTGCGTTTACCATATGCGCCGCTTCGGCACGAGGACTTCAGGCTCGTTTGCGGCGGCGCAAGGGCAGGGCGGAAAGTCTCGCGTTAGTAATTTATAAACCATAATCATTAGAATTGTCGCTATCGCAGCGAAATCCCTCGTAAATTTGCCACGAACTTAACAAGATTAAAGTCTCGTTAGGCGGGCGGGGATAAGGCGTATTGGCCCAGGATGGGGCAAAGTTCCTTAACCATAACGATCTTTGAGCGGCGTGGGGCATATGAAATTGGGATACGGGGCGGCGTCTTTCGCAACGACAGCACGGTGGCTGGCGATCTCGGCGATGTGTGCGGCGGTTGCGTCGTGCGGCACGACGCAGGCGGTGCCGAAGAAGAAAGCCCACGGCAAAGAATATTTCTCCGAATCCGAATATGGCGTGAAGGCGAGCCCGCGTGTCGCCACCGGCAACAATATCCCCAAGGGCGGCGGCCGCTACATGGTCGGCAACCCCTACGAGGTGAAGGGCAAGTGGTATTACCCGAAGGAAGATTTTTCCTATAACAAGGTCGGCGTCGCCTCCTGGTATGGCTCGGCCTTTCATGGCCGCCTGACGGCGAACGGCGAAGTCTACGACCAGATGCATCTGTCCGCCGCCCATCCGACCTTCCCGCTGCCGAGCTATGCGCGCGTCACCAACCTTGAAAGCGGCTCCTCCGTCATCGTGCGCGTCAACGATCGAGGCCCCTATCACGAAGGCCGCATCATCGACCTGTCCAACAAGACGGCCGACATGCTGGACCTGCAGCACAGCGGCACCGGCAAGGTGCGCGTGCAATATGTCGGTCGCGCCCGCATGGACGGCCACGATATGCCCTATCTGATGGCCTCCTACGTGCCGAAGGGCAGCCGTATTCCCGGCATCAATCCGGAGGGCCAGATCGCAACCGGCGTAATGGTCGCCTCCAACAGCCGCAAGATCACCCGCGACCAGCTGCAGAGTTCGGAAGATTACGAGACGCCGGCCAACGTGCCGGTGCCGATGTCGGCGACCTCCTATGCCGGCTCGACGCCGAGCGCGCGCTACAATGCAGCGCCGGCCGCCGCACCTGCCCTCGCAGCACCCGCCCATGTTCTGGTGGCGCCATCGGCACCCTCCGCCAACAATGCCCAGCAGGCCTTCGACCAGATGGTCGTGCTGCCGGAGATCGGTCCCATGCCCTATGAACGGCCGCTGGGCTCACTCGCACTGGGTTACCAGAACGAGGACGTGAAGACGGTGACCGTCGATCTCGCCTTCGATGCGGTGATGGTGCGCAATGACGGCCTGACGCAGGAGTCGATCCTTGCCTCTGCCAAGCGTCATCAGACCAAATTTGCCGCGCGCTGAGCGCGGCAATTGCATCGGATTTCCTCTCGCTTTAACCTCCTGACGACACGCGTTCGATCGATGGGAATTCTTGATGCTGAAGCCTTTGCTTCGCCTGCTTGTATGCATCATGCCGCTCGCCACTGGAGCAATTGCAGCCGATAGCGGTGCTGCCGGTTTCGCCACCAAGGCGGAGCAGGCCTATATGATCGAGGCCGCCACCGGCACGGTGCTTCTCGCCAAGAACGAGGATCAGAGCTTTTCACCGGCTTCGCTCGCCAAGCTGATGACGATGGATCTCGTCTTCGAGGCGGTGACGAAGGGCCAGATCACCTTCGATACGGAATATCCGGTTTCCGAATATGCCTGGAGAACCGGCGGCGCGCCGTCGCGGACGGCAACGATGTTTGCCAGCCTCAAATCGCGCGTGCGCGTCGAGGACCTGATCAAGGGCGTCGCCATTCAGGGCGCCAATGACAGCTGCATCATCCTTGCCGAGGGCATGGCCGGAACCGAGCAGCAATTTGCCGAGTCGATGACGCGGCGGGCCCGCGAGCTCGGCATGGAGAAGGCCGAGTTCGGCAATTCCACCGGCCTTCCCGATGGAAAGAGCAAAGTGACGGCGCGTGAGATGGTGACGCTGGCCACGGCGCTGCAGCAGTCCTACCCCAAGCTCTATCCCTATTTCGCCCAGCCGGATTTCGAGTGGAACAAGATCTTCCAGCGCAACCGCAACCCGTTGCTCGGGCTCGATCTCGGCGCCGACGGGCTGGCGACCGGTTTTACCGAGGGCGAGGGCTACTCCATCGTCGCGTCGGTTGAGCGCGACGGCAGGCGGCTGTTTCTGGCGCTGGCCGGCATCGCTTCCGACAAGGAGCGGACGGAGGAAGCCAAGCGGGTGCTCGAATGGGGGCTGACCGCCTTCGAGAGCCGGCAGATCTTTGCCGAAAAGGAAGTCATCGGCGCAGCCAGCGTCTATGGCGGCACGGCGCGCACCGTCGATCTCGTCGCCAAGGCGCCGGTCAGCGTCTATATTCCGATCAGCAATCCCGACCGGCTGTCGGCGCGCATCGTCTATCGCTGGCCGCTGACGGCGCCGGTAGAGGCGGATACCCAGGCAGGCACGCTGAGGATTTTCGCAGGGTCGCGGCTGCTCAGGGAAGTGCCGCTCTATACCGTGCAGGCGGTCGGCGAGGGCTCGCTCAGCAGCCGGGCGGTCGACGCCATGCTGGAACTCGGCGAATCGCTGTTCTTCTCCTGGCTCTGGGACAAGTCCGCGCCCGGCTGAACGGCAGGCCTTCCCATGCGTTTTGCTGGGAAAGGTGAATATGTCGCCGCGGCGAAAGGTTTTCCTCCCCGACATCTTCAGATAGATAGAAGAGGTGGGGCGCATATGCGGCGCCTGGAATGCGGGAAGTTGGCATTGTCATCCGGTACGGGATTGTTCGTTACGTTTGAAGGCGGGGAAGGCGCTGGCAAGTCCACGCAGATCCGCCGCCTCGCCGCGGCGCTGAAGGGCGAAGGCCACGACGTGCTGACGACGCGCGAACCGGGCGGATCGCCGGGGGCGGAGGCCGTGCGTCACGTGCTGCTGTCGGGGGCTGCCGAAGCCTACGGTACGCGCATGGAAGCGATCCTCTTTGCTGCCGCGCGCAACGACCATGTCGAAGAGGTGATCCGGCCGGCGCTGACCGCCGGCAAGATCGTGCTTTGCGACCGCTTCATGGATTCTTCGCGTGTCTACCAGGGCATCACCGGCAATCTCGAGCCGGATTTCATCGAGACGCTGCAGCGCATCGCCATTAACGGCGTCACGCCGGATTGCACCGTGATCCTCGACATTCCCGCCAAGATCGGGCTGGAGCGGGCGCAGAAGCGCGCCGCCGCCGATGCACCCGATCGCTTCGAGAAAGAGCGGCTCGAAACGCACGAGAAACGGCGCGAGGCCTTTCTCGATATCGCCGCTCGCGAGCCCGAGCGCTGCCACGTGGTCAGCGCCATGCAGAGCGAGGAGGCGATCGCGGCCGAAATCCTGACAATCGTCCAACAGCTGCTGTCGCCTGCCGATCGTGCCCGAATGCCGGAAGCCGCCCATCATGAGTGAAGAGAGGCCCGGACTGCTCGACGGCGCCATCTGGCCGGGCGAAAATACCAGGCTGTTCGGCCATGCGGAGGCCGAGGCTTTCCTTGCGCAATCATACAGCTCCGGCAAGGGCCATCACGCCATCCTGATCGAGGGGCCGGAAGGCATCGGCAAGGCGACGCTCGCCTTCCGCTTCGCCAATCACGTGCTCTCGCATCCCGATCCCGCCACAGCGCCTGAAACCATCGGCGACCCGGATCCTGCCTCCGCCGTCAGCCGGCAGATCGCCTCCGGCGCCTCGCATAATCTGCTGCATCTTGCCCGGCCGGTGGATGAAAAGACCGGCAAGGTGAAATCGGCGATCACCGTCGACGAAGTGCGCCGTGCCGGCAAGTTCTTCTCGCAGACCTCGGGCACCGGCAATTGGCGGATCGTCATCATCGATCCGGCCGACGACATGAACCGCAATGCGGCCAACGCCATCCTGAAGATCCTCGAAGAACCGCCGAAACGGGCGCTGTTCCTGGTGCTCTCGCATGCGCCGGGACGACTGCTGCCGACCATCCGCTCGCGCTGCCTGCCGCTGAAACTGGCGCCGCTTTCCGACGACGCGCTGCTGGCGGCCCTTGCCCATCTCGGCCTGTCAGGCGAGGGCGGGGCGCTGCTTTCCGCTGCCAAGGGCAGCGTCGGCGAGGCACTGAAACTGTTGAACTACGGCGGCGGCGAGATCATCGCCGCCTATGACGAGATGCTTGCCGCCGAAGGGCCGACGGCCCGTAAGGCGATGCATCGGCTGGCCGACGCGCTTTCGGGCCGGGAAAGCGACACGATCTTCGATTTCTTCGTCAACCATGTCGGCGACGACATCATGAACCGGGCGCGCGCAGCGGCAGGCGAAGGGCGGATCACCGCGGCGGAACGGCTGGCGCGGCTCTATTCCGAGATCACCGAGCGGCTGACCATCTCCGATGCCTATAATCTCGACCGCAAGCAGACGATCATCGGCATTCTCGCCGACATCAAGCAGCCGGGCCTGTAGGTCAGCTGGCCAGCAGCTTCCAAGCGACGACGGCAAGGGTGGCGGCAAGGACGATGCGGATGGTGCGTTCGTGCAGCTTCGGCGCCAAAAGGCTGCCGATGATGATGCCGGGGATAGAACCGACAAGCAGGGCAAACAGCATCGGCCAGTCGATCTCGCCGATCAGCCAGTAACCCATGCCGCCGATCAGTGTCAGCGGCACTGCATGGACGATATCGGAACCGACAATCTCGCGCACATCGAGCCTGGGATAAAGGACGAGCAGGATCGTCACGCCCAGCGCGCCGGCGCCGACCGAGGTCAAGGTGACGAGAACGCCGAGCAGGAACCCGAGTGCGACGGTGAGGGTGAGGATAACCGCCGGCCGCGGCGGCGTGCGATCGCCAATGGCGCGGCGTGCCAATTCGAGGATCGGGCCCCGGAAGACCAGCATGATCGCGGTCATGACGAGAAGCCAGCCAAGTGCTGTGGTGATCGTATTGGTGACGCCGATGCTCTTGCGGTCGACGCCCGCCAGCAGCCAGAGCATCAGCAGGGCGGCGGGCACGCTGCCGACGGCAAGGCCGCCGACGATCTTCCAGTTGATGCGCCCGTGCGCGCCGTGAACGGCGGTGCCGGCCGTCTTGGTGATCGCCGCGTAGAGAAGATCGGTGCCGACCGCGGTGGCGGGATGGACGCCGAAGAGCAGCACCAGCAGCGGGGTCATCAGTGAACCGCCACCAACGCCGGTGATGCCGACGAGCGCGCCGACGAAGAGGCCCGAAAGCGAATAGAGAGGCTCGAATGTCAAGCAAGCGCCTCCGACGGCGCGCGGCCACGACTATCCCGGTAGATGAAAACTGGCACTTGCTTCTGTTCCGCCCTCTTTTTCATGAGGGGTAGATTGCGGCTCAAGCTGAGTCAAGTTCACCGTGCCCACCTCCCGGAAATCATTGGCGAGGGTAAAACTTGATGTTTCGCTTGACGGTGACATGCGCTAAGAGCGGCTGACCATTTTTATAGAGTTAGCCGGACATTGGCCGCCATGACAGACAAGACACCCTTCTACATCACCACCGCGATTTCCTATCCCAACGGCAAGCCGCATATCGGCCATGCCTATGAGCTGATCGCGACGGATGCGATGGCGCGCTACCAGCGCCTGGACGGCAAGGACGTGTTCTTCCTGACCGGCACCGACGAACACGGCCAGAAGATGCAGCAGACGGCACGTGGCGAGGGGATCACCGCGCAGGCGCTTGCCGATCGCAACTCCGGCGAATTCCAGGCGATGGCCAAGCTGCTCAACGCCTCGAATGACGACTTCATCCGCACCACGCAGGAGCGTCATCACGAGACATCGCGCAACATCTGGAACCTGATGGCCGACAATGGCGACATCTACAAGGACAGCTATGCCGGCTGGTACTCGGTGCGCGACGAGGCCTATTATCAGGAAAACGAGACGGAGCTGCGCGCCGACGGCGTGCGCTACGGGCCGCAAGGCACGCCCGTCGAATGGGTGGAAGAGGCGAGCTATTTCTTCAAGCTCTCCGAATACCAGGAGAAGCTGCTTGCCCATTACGAGGCGAACCCGGATTTCATCGGTCCGGCCGAGCGCCGCAATGAGGTGATCTCCTTCGTCAAGTCGGGCCTGAAAGACCTGTCGGTCTCGCGCACGACCTTCGACTGGGGCATCAAGGTGCCGAACGATCCCTCCCATGTCATGTATGTCTGGGTCGACGCGCTGACCAACTACATCACCGCGACCGGCTATATCGAAGACAAGAACGGCCCGCGGGCGAAATACTGGCCGGCCGACGTGCACATCATCGGCAAGGACATCATCCGCTTTCATGCCGTCTATTGGCCGGCCTTCCTGATGTCGGCAAAGCTGCCGTTGCCGAAGCGGGTGTTTGCCCATGGCTTCCTGCTCAACAAGGGCGAGAAGATGTCGAAGTCGCTCGGCAACGTCGTCGATCCCGTCAATCTGGTGAACCATTTCGGCCTCGACCAGGTTCGCTACTTCTTCCTGCGCGAAGTCTCCTTCGGCCAGGACGGCAGCTACAGCGAAGAGGCGATCGGCATCCGCATCAATTCCGACCTTGCCAACGGCATCGGCAATCTCGCCAGCCGCTCGCTGTCGATGATCGTCAAGAACTGCGACGGCAAGATCCCGGAATGCGGGCCGCTTAGCGACGAGGACAAGGCGATGCTGGCCCAGGCCGACGCGCTGCATGCCTCGACGCGCGAGGACATGGGTAAACAGCAGATCCACCGGGCGCTCGCCTCGATCATCGCGGTGGTTTCCGAGACCGACCGTTATTTCGCCGGCCAGGCGCCGTGGGCGCTGAAGAAGACCGATCCGGAGCGGATGGGCACGGTGCTCTATGTCACCGCCGAAGTCGTGCGCCAGATCGCCATCCTGCTGCAGCCCTTCATGCCGGAATCATCCGGCAAGCTGCTCGACCGGGTCGCGGCACCGAAAGACAAACGCGACTTCGCCGCTCTTGGGCCGGCCGGCCGTCTCGTTGCCGGAACGCCGCTCGAAGCGCCGACGCCGGTCTTCCCGCGCTACGTGGCTCCGGAGGCTTGAGGCCGTGCTGATCGATACGCATTGCCATCTGGATTTCGCCGATTTCGAGGCGGAGCGCGACGAGATTGTCGCGCGCGCCCATCAGGCCGGCGTCAGGCAGATGGTGACGATCTCGACACGGGTGCGCAAGCTCGACGCCCTTCTTGCGATCACCGAGAAATATCCTTCGGTGTTCTGCTCGGTCGGCACGCATCCGAACAATGCCGACGAAGAGCTTGATGTCCAGACGGAAGATCTGGTCCGCTTGGCGAACGCCCATGAGAAGGTCGTCGCCATCGGCGAGGCCGGCCTCGACTATTTCTACGACACGCAGAAGCCCGAGGACCAGCAGACCGGCTTCCGCCGCCATATCGCCGCGGCGCGCGAGACCCGGCTGCCGCTCGTCATCCACAGCCGCAGCGCCGATGAAGACATGGCCGCGATCCTGACCGAGGAAACCGGGAAGGGGGCCTTCCCCTTCATCCTGCACTGCTTCTCGGCCGGCCCGGAACTGGCGCAGACCGGCGTTGCGCTCGGCGGCTACATCTCCTTCTCCGGCATCCTGACCTTCCCGAAATCGGAAGAGCTGCGGGAGATCGCCAAGACGATCCCTCGGGATCGGCTGCTGGTGGAAACGGACGCGCCGTATCTGGCGCCGAAGCGCTGGCGCGGCAAGCGCAATGAACCGTCCTATGTCGTCAACACCGCCGAGGTGCTCGCCGAGACGATCGGCCTTTCCTATGCAGAGGTCGCGCGGATCACGACGGAGAACGCATTGCGGCTGTTTACGAAGATGCCGAGGGTCTGAGAGCGTGCTCTATCGGCGGCGCTTCACCATTCTCGGCTGTTCGTCGTCACCCGGCGTACCGCGCATCACCGGCGACTGGGGCGCCTGCAATCCCGACAATCCGAAGAACCGGCGTACGCGCGCCGCCTTCATGGTGCAGCAATTTGCGCAGGATGGCGGTGTCACCACCGTGGTCATCGACACCGGGCCGGATTTTCGCGAGCAGATGATCAGGGCAGGGGCCGACCATGTCGATGCCGTGCTCTACAGCCATCCGCATGCGGACCATATTCATGGCATCGACGATCTGCGCGGCTATTTTCACAATACGCGCCGCCGGGTGCCGATCTTTGCCGACCAGTTTACGATGGACAGGCTGCGTGACGCTTTCGGCTATTGCCTGGAAACGCCGCCGGGCAGCAATTATCCGCCGATCGTGCTGCCTGTCGTCATCGAAAACCTCGACGAACCCGTCGAAATCCGCGGCCCCGGCGGCAAAATACAGTTTCATCCGCATATTCAGCAGCACGGCGATATCCACTCGCTCGGTTTTCGGATCGGCGATGTGGCTTATTGCAGCGATATCAGCGATTTTCCGCCGCAGACCGTCGACAAGCTTCAAAATCTCGATGTGCTGATTATCGACGCGCTGCAATATACGTATCATCCGAGCCATCTGTCGCTGGAACAGTCGCTCGACTGGATCGGCCGGCTGAAGCCGAAACGGGCGATCCTCACCCATATGCACACGCCGCTCGATTACGACGTGGTGATGGCCGAGACGCCGGACCATGTGGTGCCGGCCTATGACCAGATGAGCTTCGAAACCGAGGTCAGGATCGAGGCCTGAGCCCCGATCCCACGGTTACTTTACGTAGGGCATAACCTCGACGGCGCCGCGATAGATCATGTCGAGCGAGACGTAGAGGATGATCAGCAAGCCGACATAGGCGATCCAGCGATGGTTGTTGAGCAGCCGGGCGATCAGGTTGGCGGCGATGCCCATCAGCGCGATCGACAGGGCAAGGCCGACCATCAGCACGCTCGGATGCTCACGCGCGGCACCGGCGACGGCCAGCACGTTGTCGAGCGACATGGAGACGTCGGCAATGACGATCTGTGTCGCCGCCTGGAAGAAGGTCTTCTTCGGCGCGTGTTCGGCGCCCGCCGCGTCGTGGCTTTCGCCGTGGCCGGCGCGAAGCTCACGCCACATCTTCCAGCAGACCCACAGCAGCAGAAGTCCGCCGGCCAGCAGCAGACCGACGATCGCCAGCAGATAGACCGCAACGCTGGCAAAGAGAATGCGCAGGACGGTCGCGGCCGCAATGCCGACGATGATCGCCTTGCGGCGCTGCGTGGCCTCGAGACCGGCAGCCGCAAGACCGATAACCACGGCGTTGTCGCCGGCGAGAACGAGGTCGATAGCAATGACCTGCAGCAAAGCCGTCAGGCCGGCTGCCGTAAAGATGTCCATATGAAATATCCCCAATGCGTCAAGAGCCGTGCTAGCGTCTCGACGGTTTGACGTCAACCGCTGGCGGTGCCGCCGGACAACGATCCACGGGGCCAAACCGTTCCTCAATTCGCTATCGACGAGCCACTGAAAGCGCGGGCAGGCAGTGCCGCCGATGCCCGTCTCTCTGTCTCGTATTCGCTTGGAACATTCCTGCTATCCGCCGGTTTTCCGGTCAGGGAACCAGACGTCGGGTCGACGGCCTGGCTCTATGCATCGAGAGGAGATTCCCATGAGCAACATTCACAGCGATAGCCATTCGGCCTTTTCAGGCGCGGCAGGCGGCAGCAGCCTCACCGCATTTTTCGACAGCCGATCGGAAGCCGAATCCGCCGTCTCCCGTCTGGAGGACGCCGGTGTGCCGGTTGCGAGAATAAGGCTGATGCCGGGCTATGAGGCGGACGGGAAAAATGCCGGGGCCATGAGCGATGACCGCAGCGGCTTTTTCGACGCGCTGGCAGACTTCTTCTTCCCCGACGAGGATCGTGCGGTCTACGCAGAAGGGCTGAGGCGAGGCGGCTTCCTCGTTCAGGTCAATGATATCGATGACGCGCTCTATGAGACGGTCCATGATATCCTGGACGACGAGGGCAGCATCGACATGGATGAGCGGGCGGATCTCTGGGCGTCGGAGGACGGGACAGAAAGCGGATCCAACAGCAGTTTTGCCGGCCAGACCTCTGGCGGCAAAGCGTCGGATGATCTTGCCGTCTCGGAGAACGCGCTCGACGAGCGGCCATCGTCGGTTTCCGGCAGTGTTGCGTCCGGCGGCATGCGCCCGATGGCGATGCGAGACAGCACGCATGGAAGCGCCAAGGTGCGCGCCTACACCTTCAGCGGTGATCCCGCATCAGCGACCGACGCCAATCGCCCGTCTCAGGGCCAATCACAAACTCAGTCGCAAGGCGGAGCTCATCAGAGCCAGGGGTTCCGACGCGACCACTGATGCAGCGAAGCAAGCCCAGGCTCGGCTGGAATGCCGAGCCTCATCTCAATGCGCATTTCTATTCGAGGATATGTCCATGCAGTCATCTGTCAACCGCGACGGTCGCCTTCCTGATCCCGACGAGCTGATCGCAGAGGGTGAGCCGCCTTTTGCAGATGCCGCCGTGCCGACCGCGCGTGAAAAAGCCGATCAGGATCTGACCGCCCTGCAGCAGGAGTTAAGGCTGCTGAAGGCCCGGATCGGCGTATTGCGCGAGGACGCCGAGGCGGCGCTGAAAGCCAAGGCAAGATCGGTCGATTCCGACGCCCACGTCCAACTCGGCGACTATCCCTGGCTGAAACTTGCCGCGGCGATCACTGCAACCTTCGTTGCTGCCAGAGTTGTTCGGAGTATTCCGTTCGCGGTCATGCTCACCGGGTTTGCCGGGCATCTCTCGGAGGCAAGACGGCTGTGACGGAGACCCGGAAGGCGGGCAACGGGGTTCGGATCATCGGCACTGCTGCGTGGTGGAATCAATGAACCGCCACGGGGCCGGAAGCTGTCGGCTTGGCAAGCTCTTTCAGAATTGCTTCAAGCGCATCGGCCGTCGCTTGCAGGCCGGACGACTGTGCGATTTTCAATGCCTCCCGGCAGTGAGCCGTCAATTCGTCTGGCTGGGCGTGATCCGTCGTCTGAAAGACGATGCCCGCATAATGCGACGGGTTGCCGGTTTCATTCCTGAAGCACCGACCGAAGGCAGCCACGGTTATTATTTGCCCGCTTCGATCAAACACCCGGTAGTCGCAGCGGTACGGATCACCGGTAATCACCGCATCTGAAATCGCCTTGGCCACGGATGGCTTGTCGTCCGGATGAATTCGGTCGAGGTATTTTATAACAGGCAGTCCCGAAATGGTCTGTTTCGGATCGAGCCCAAAGAGGATTGCCAGCGCCGAATCCGCATAAACCGTGTCGGTCGCCAAATCCCATGTAAAGATGCCAGGCTCTTCGGAAAGAGGAAATTCGGGCGTTCCAAAGGCTCCTTTGACAAGGTTCATTCCGCATCCCCCAGTCTGCGCGCCGATGATCACGCCAGCCCGGCTCTTGAGCGACCGCAACGCTCGATCAAAGACAGGAGGGCAACCATTTCGCCCCCCAATCATACCCCCGTTTCCACTGGACGCAACTGAACGCATTCGAAGCCCGACCAGGGCTTCCTCGCCTGGGAACGGCGCCGGGACGGTGATCTCGCTTGGAGCTGCCGCCGCCTCGAAGTAGTGTTTCAGTGAATCCAGATTCAGTTCGGGGGCACCATGGATTTTCTGAACGTCGCGGCGATCGTTTTCTTCCTTTTCGTCTGGGTCGCGCTCGAGCCTTTGATGGCAATGGGATGGCCGCGGAAGAACGACAGTCTTTCCGTCGACATGGTGCGGATTCGTACGGCCTGGATGCGTGAGGTGCTGACGCGCGACAATAATTTCATCGGCGACGCCGCGATCCTCGGACACACGATCAATTCGGCATCCTTCTTCGGATCGGCCAATCTCATCGTCATCGTCGGGCTCAGCGGCGCGCTGTTCATGGAACCGAACTATGGAGCGGGTGGCGGGCTGATCGCGATGTTTGCGGCTCAGGATCCCGCCTGGTTTTTCCAATGCAAGGTGCTGCTGGTGATGGCCACGCTGCTGCGAGGTCTATCCGATTTCATATGGGCGGTCCGTCAGATCAACTATTGCCTGGCGGCGATCGGGGCGAGCCCCTCGCGCGATGAAGACAGGGACATCGTCAGCTGGACAAATGCGCTGACCCTGGTTTTGAACCCCGCGCTTCGATCGTTCAGCGTCGGTGTCCGGTCTTACTACTTCACCTTCGCAGCCGCCTTCTGGTTTCTCGGGCCGATCCCCTTTGCTGTGGCGACCGTGCTCAGCATCGGCATGCTGATCTGGCGTCAATCCTGGTCGGATGCTGCAAAAGGGATCATGGCCATACGCAAGCTGCTCGACTAGAACCGAGCCTTCCGTCGGGCTGAAGCGGCATTTGTTCGGGACCGTGTGCAGCCGCGCGCCCCGAAGGGCAAGACAGAAGCGGTATCTTATGGGCGGTGTCCGATGGATCGTCTCGAAGCAATGCGCATATTGCTGGCCGTCGTCGGCGCCGGGAGCATCTCAGCCGGCAGCAGGCGGCTGAACGCGCCTTTGCCCAGCGTCAGCCGCAAAGTGGCGGACCTCGAACGCCATCTCGGCGCAAACCTGATCGTCCGCACCAGCCGCAATCTTCAGCTCACCGATAGGGTTCCCGACGAGCTGGTGTCTGGCGCGCTCCCATCCCCCGCATTTGACGGCCCACTACAGCCCATCCCTATCGTCTACGCCGGCCAGGGGATTGTGGAGCTGAAGAAACGCGTTTTGTCGACTGAGCTTTGCCACGATCGCGCCCATCATTTAGTTTGCAGGATAAATCAATATAAATCTGGATGATGTGCGGATTTCTTCGACCATATTTTCCGAATTCCGAAGATGTGGAAAGTGGGCGATCCCGACAGGATATCGATTTTCGCACCGATCGTGACGGCGAATTCTTCGGCTCATCGACAGCCAGCTGCAGAACGGGGAGGGCGGCGATAGCGGCATTGCGGATTTTCCGGTCGGACTCGCCGCCTGGCTTTACGAAGATCGCCGACTGGGTGTTCACCCCAGGCGATCCCGAACAGGCGCTTGGCAAGGATGCCATTCTCGACAACATCACGCTTTACCGACTGACGAACACCGGCCCCTCGAGCGGCCGTATCTATTGGCAAAATGCCATGGCCGGCGCCAAACTCACCGCCGTCAAAGTGCCGGTCGCCGTGACGATATTCCCCGGAGAGGTCTACAAGCCGCCACAGCACTGGTTGTCGAGGACCTATCAGAAGCTGATCTACTACAGCCGCGTCTCCAGGGGCGGCCACTTCGCGGCGTTGGAAACCGGTACTTTTCAGTCAGGAGATCAGGGCAGGGTTCAAGACAGTGCGTTCATAAGCAGGGGCAACCGCCAACTTTGCCTCCGCCCGACAAGTTCGTCGATTGACGTTGATTGTGCAACGCTTCACAAAGTCGGAAGTTGCGACCAACCAGGCAGACGCGACGACAACTTCGCGGAGATCACGGCTACATGCGCACCAACGACAACCGTCATTTCTTCGGCAGAATGTCCACATTCCTGACGGTGGTGTTGTCAACGCTTCTGCTCGCCGGTGCAAACCCCGTGCCGGCGGCCGAAGCGACCAATTCCTCGGCGCCGATCCGGGTTATCATCGAATTGCCGAATGACGATGCCGGACGCGCGCTGGTCAACCGGATCGTTCCCGGCAATCAGCAACCGGCTGAGCCGACAGCGGCCCCGCAAGAGGCGCCACCGCCGTCGATTGCCACCTCACTCCAGGATTTGCGCCAGAGGCTGCTCGCACTCGTCAATGCAGTGCCAACCCTCCCGGGGCAGATCCAGGCGGCAGTTCGCGCCTTCAAAACGGATAATCATATCGACCCTGTCGGCCTGATCCTGGCGGTTGCACTCTTCGTCGCAGGCGGTTTTATCGCGCAGCGGCTTGCCTGGTGGTCGGGGCGAGGGCTTCTCCATTTCGTGCTGACCGCGCCTGCCGACACCGTCCGGCAGCGGATCAAGCTGCATGCGGCCCGGCTTTCGATGGGTGTCCTCGCGTTGATCGGTTACCTGATCGGAAGCCTCGGCGCATTCATTCTCTTTCCATGGCCTGCCGTGTTTCGCGATGTCGCACTCATCCTGCTGTCAGCCGCGCTGATGGTGCGCCTCGGCGTGCTTGTCGGCCGCATCGTCATCGCGCCGGGCGCCCGCCTGCCGCATATGCGGCTTTTGACGCTTGTCACGTCGCTTGCCTGGTTCTGGTACTACTGGCTTCTCGGAATCGTCTCGGTGCTGGCGGCCGGCTGGGCTACCATCGAAGTGATAAAGACGATCGGGGCTTCGCCCATCCTGGTCGACCTCTTTACCGCGGCCTGGCTTGCTGTCGTTTCGATCGCGCTGGTCGCGATGATCTGGCTGCGGCAGTTTCGTTCCGACGGCCCGCCGGTGAACCGGCTGGTCTGTGTCGGCTTCAGTGCGGGCATCGTGCTATCGTGGCTGTTATGGGTATCCGGGCTCCGCGCTGCTTTCTGGACGGTGGTCGTCATCGCGCTTCTGCCGCTGACCGTTTCCGTGGCCCGCGATATTATTCGTCGCATCATACAATCCGGCGGCGAGCACGCCGTGGAAGATCCGGCCATCGTCGGATGGTCTGTCGTCATCATGCAAACCCTGCGCAACGGCCTCATCGTGGTCGCCGCGCTGCTCATTGCCCGCTCGTGGAACGTCAATCTCAGCGACCTCGCCGCCGCCGAAACGGTGACGACGCGTTTGATCCGCGCCGGAATCCGCATCGTTATCGTGTTGCTGGTGACCGACGTCATCTGGAAGCTCGCCAGCACGCTGATCGACAGCCAGATGGCGGCGGCGGCGAGAAGTGCAGAGGCGGGGCACCACGACGGCCCCGAAGCGCGCCGGCGTCAGCGGTTGAACACTCTGCTTCCCATCCTGCGCAATGTGCTGTTCCTGGCGATCGGGGCCGTCGGCTTCCTGATGATCCTCGATGCCATCGGCATTCAGATCGGACCGCTGCTGGCCGGCGCCGGCGTCGTCGGCATAGCCGTCGGCTTCGGTGCACAGACACTCGTCAAGGACATCATATCGGGCGTCTTTTATCTGTTCGACGACGCCTTTCGCATCGGCGAATATATTCAGGCGGCGAAATATAAAGGGACGGTGGAGGGGTTCTCGCTGCGATCGATCCGTCTGCGACACCACCGCGGCCCGGTCACCATCGTTCCGTTCGGCGAACTCGGCGCCGTGCAAAACCTCAGCCGCGACTGGGTGATCGACATCATCACGCTCACCTTGAATTACGACAGCGATCTCGAGGAGGTCCGCAAAACCATCAAACGCATCGGCGCCGAGCTTCTGGAGGATGCCGAACTCGGGCCCAACATCATCGAGCCTCTGAAGATGCAGGGAATTGAGCAGATGGCGGACTATGGCGTGCAGATCCGTCTGAAGTTCATGGCCAAACCCGGCGAACAATTCGGCGTTCGCCGAAAGGCACTCGCCATGCTCAAGAAGACATTCGCGGAAAAAGGAATCCAGTTTGCAACTCCGACGGTTCACGTTTCGGGCGGACCGGCCGAAGCAGCAGCGTCCGCGGCCGCATCGGAGCTGCAGAGGCCAGCAAAGGTCATCCCAACACTTCAGGAATAGCCACAGGCGCGCTTCGCCGGGAGCCCGCAAAGCATCCGCCACGGAGTTCGATGTGCTGGGTCGTCAAGACGCAAATTCGAATGGGTCGACATGTCGTTGTAATCAAACGGCATTCTCTTGTTCCATAATCTGTCTTATGCGATTTTTGTTTAGCCGCAAAGTTAAAGTGTCCTGTTTCTGCAAAATTGGAATGTCACTCTCTCCGCGTTTGATGACGTGGGAGTTTGCGGATTGGGTCGAGCCCTGTCTTACCCTCCTATCCCATGGTAAGGCAGTCGTCCGAATTGCATGAACCCGAGGAGAAACGTCATGAAAATCAGCGCCCGCAATCGCCTGAAAGGCAAGATTGTCGAAGTCACCAAGGGCGCGACAACCGCGCATGTCCGCATCGACATCGGCGATGGCGTCATCGTCACTTCCTCCATCACCAACGAAGCCGTGGACGAACTCGGTCTCGCCGTTGGCGGAAATGCCTATGCGGTCGTCAAGGCCTCCGACGTGATGGTCGCGGTCGACTGATCCTTCAGAGAGCGCTTGCTGCGACATAGATTGCGGCAAGCGCCTCGAACCCGGCTTGATCCTCGGCATCGAAACGACGGGCCGTTGGACTGTCGAGATCGAGCACGCCGACAACTCGGCCATCCTTGACCAGCGGGATCACCAGCTCCGATCGGGAAGCGGCGTCGCAGGCGATATGTCCGGGAAATTCGTGAACGTCCGGAACCAGCACGGAACGAGCTTCCGCAACCGCTGTCCCACAGACGCCCTTGCCGACGGCAATGCGCACGCAGGCGACCTTGCCTTGGAACGGTCCGAGGACCAATTCGTTTTCCGATTTCAGGAAATAGAATCCCGCCCAGTTCAGATCGGGAACAAGGTCGAAGACAAGTGCCGAGAGGTTTGCGGCATTGGCGACGGCATCCCGTTCGCCTTCCAGAAGCCCCTGAAGCTGGCCTGCAAGTTCGCGGTAGAAGGTGGGTTTGTCGCCCTGCCCTATACTCTTGGTGACGTACATGTCGGTTACCCCAATGGCTGATCCGGAGCTTCGACGGCTAACCTTCTTGCAAATGCACCGTGTGCCGTGGGCTCAGGGCCGTCCCTGCCTCGACTATCACGGCCACGGCGGAAGGCGATCCAACGACCGCCACGATATTGTACGCCATCAACTCCCCTCGGAACACAGCCACCTGAGATAACATTTGATATGACTGCCTTCAACGGAAGGTTCTCGCTGCGAATGGATTCCCCGCATGCAAGCGGACAGAAAGGCTTCCATCCACCCATCAAGCGTGGGCGCGGCAGAATGCCTCGAATTCCCGCGCAGGCGCCGTCCGATGTCGCTCTTTGTGCCTCAGCAAGGTGAACCGTCGCGGCGGAAGCTCGATGTCTAGCATTCGCAACTGCCCGTTCTCGATGAAGGGCATGACGATCGCCTCGGAAAGCGCCGTGGCGCAGCCGCAGCTTCGCACGGCTGAAAGCACGGCTTCGTTCGAAGGGAGCACCAGCGAGATGTCGAGGGTGGAAGGGTCGACGTGAAGCTCGCGCAGCGACTGTTCGAGCACGGAACGTGTTCCGGAACCCGACTCGCGCATGATCCACTTCAAGTGACCAAGATCCCCGGCTTCGATATCGTCGCGGTTTTCAGATCCGACGACGAGAACCAGCCTGTCGCTTGTTATCATCGAGTTCGAGAGCGCGGGCTCATCGACAAGCCCTTCGATGAAGCCCAGTTCCGCGTCGCCCTGCACGACAGCCGCAGCAACGGTCGTCGTATTGCCGATCGTCAAATTGATATCGATGCCGGGATAGGCGTGGGAGAAACCGAGAAGCCGCGAAGGCAGCCAGTAATTGGCGATGGTGTGGCTGGCATGGATATCGAGCGTCCCCGTCTTGAGCATGCCAAGCTCGGCGAGAACCGCCTCGGTTGCTTTCACTCTGGCCAGCGTCTCCTTGGCCTCCCGCAGAAGGACGGCCCCTTCCCTGGTCAATTGAATGCCGCGGCCAACCCGGTCGAAGAGCTTCACGCGATAAAACGTCTCCAGCGCCTTGACGGACGCGCTGACTGCGGAGGGCGTCAGCCCAAGAGCCGAAGCAGCCCGCGTGAGATGCTGCCGCTCCGCGACTGCCACAAAAATCGAAAGCTGCTCGAAAGTCATGGACAATCGTTCTCCATATAAGAATGAAATGTCAAGAATTATTCGATGGATGAGGACGAATCGGAGGAATAACCTACAGATAGAAATTCTGTTGGATATTTCATGTCGTCACTATCCAAATTATTAGAAATGCTTCCCGGCCTCATTGCATCCGTTGTTATAACCGTATTGGCGCAAGCCATGGTTTCTCTGGAGAAAGCCGTGGCTGGCTTCGAAATCATCGACGGCCTGGTCTTCGCCATCATCCTGGGCACTGTGTTGCAGACATTCCTGGGTCTGCCGCCCCGTTTCCATGCGGGGGTCGCCTTCTCGAGCAAGATTCTGCTGGAATTTGCCATCTTGCTTCTCGGCGCATCCGTCAGCCTGGCAACCGTTGCCGCGGCCGGCACCACCATGATCGTGATCGTCATCGGAACGGTGCTTCTGTCGCTGGCGACGAGCTATGGGATCTGCAGGATGCTTGGTCTTCACGACCAGTTGGCAACACTCGTTGCCTGCGGCAATTCGATTTGCGGGAATTCTGCGATCGTCGCTGCGGCGCCGGTGATCGGCGCCCGCCCGGACGACGTGGCATCGTCGATTGCCTTCACGGCGGCACTCGGAATAGTCGTCGTGCTGGCGCTGCCGCCGGCCTTTGCGATAATGCATCTCACAGAATGGCAATATGGCGTTCTTGCCGGGATGACGGTCTACGCGGTTCCGCAGGTTCTTGCGGCAACCACCCCTGTCGGCGCCGTCAGCGTACAGGTCGGCACGATCGTGAAGCTCATGCGGGTCCTGATGCTTGGGCCTGTCGTGCTGCTGTTGCGGTTCAAGAGGGATGCAGAACATCCCGCCCAAATCTCGCTCGCGCACCTCGTGCCATGGTTTATCGTCGGATTCTTCGCGATGATGGGCTTGCGGAGTTTCGACCTCATCCCCCAGCAGCTCGCGACAGCAGCGAAGGAGACCTCCTCCGTGCTGACGATCGTCTCGATGGCCGCCCTTGGCCTGTCCGTGAACATGCGGACGGTATTTGCCTCCGGCGGGCGCGTGCTGCTGGCGGGCGTGTTGTCGATGCTGGCACTGGCATGCATGAGCGCCATCGGGTTGACGATCCTTCACACCCACTGAAATCCCGCTTGCGGGCCTCTCGCAGCAGGTTCATGCTGGTTCCTTGTTGGAAGCCCGCCGGCTGTGGCTGGAAATAGCCGTCATATCCCGGGTGTTCGTGAGACGCGTGCGATGGAGTGCGCCGGCTGCGGTTTGGAGATTCAGAGCGGTTTTGCTTTCTGTCCGCAATGCGGCGCAAGGCAGCCTGTCTCGTGTGCCGCATGCGGCTACCCTTGCCAGCCCAACTTTGCCTTCTGCCCCCAATGCGGCGCGTCGATATCCGGTAAGGTCCAATCCGTATCGAAGCCCAGCATCGAGGCGGTGCCGTCCAAATCGGAGGGCGATGCCGACCGGCGGCCGGTCACGGTGCTGTTTGCCGATCTCTGCGGCTTCACGGCGCTGAGCGAGCAGATCGATCCTGAAGTCATGCGGGTGCTGCAGAACGAATTGTTCGAAGAGATGACGCAGGCGGTCGATGCCTATGGCGGCTTCGTCGACAAATTCGTCGGCGATGCGCTGCTGGCGCTGTTCGGCGCACCGGTCGCCCATGAGGACGATCCGGTCCGGGCTCTCGGCGCCGCCCTCGATATGATCCGCCGGGCAACCGAGGTCGGCGAGCGCTGGCACGCACGCGCCGGCGTGCCGTTGCGTCTGCATATCGGCATCAATAGCGGCCCTGTGGTCACCGGCGGTTTCGGCGCGGTCAGTGCAAAATCCTATTCGGTCACCGGCGATACGGTGAACACCGCCCAACGCCTGCAATCCATGGCCGGTGAAAACGATATCCTGGTCGGGCCGCTGACCTATCGCCTCACCCGCCATGCCTTTGCCTTCGACAGTCTCGGCGCGCAGACCTTGCGCGGCAAAAGCGGAAACGTCCTCGTTCACCGGCTGACAGGGCTGCTGGAAGCGCCGCATACGGCGCGCGGGCTGGAAAGTTTCGGCCTTCAGGCGCCGATGGTCGGACGGGATGCGGAGCTGTCGCGGCTGCTGACATGCCTCGACCTTGCCTGCGGCGGTGCAGCACAGCTCGTCCGCCTGATCGGCGAAGCCGGTATCGGCAAATCGCGGCTCGCCAACGAATTCATCGCCATCGCCGGCACGGCGACCCGTTTCCCGGGTCTTGCCATCCGCAAGGCGACCTGTTCTCCGCTCGGCGAACAATCCTACGGCACGCTCGCTGCGGTCGTGCGCAGCGCTTACGGCATCGGCGAGCGGGATGATCTCGACCGGACACGGCAGCTGCTGACCACGGGGTTCCGCGCGCTCGATCTCACCCAGGAGGATGTCGAGGGACTGTTGCCCCTGTTTCAGCACGTCCTCGGTCTCGGTGATCCCGAGGGCGCGTTGCGCCACATCGAGCCGGAGCAGTTGAGGCGGCAGATCTTCTATGCGGTCCGCACCGTCTTCGAGCGGCGGCTCGCGCAAAGTCCGCTGCTGCTCGTCATCGAGGATCTGCACTGGGCGGACGCCGCCTCGCTCGAGGTGCTGCGCTTCATGATGGATCGGCTGGAGCGCAGCCGGCTGATGCTGCTTGCGGTCTACCGGCCGACATCGCAGACCGACCCGCTCGATTCCAATCGCGTCAACGTCACTGTCCAACGCCTCGGCGCCCTCGCCGCAGCCGATGGGCAGAGGCTGCTTGCCGCCTTTTTCGGCGAGGGTCATGGCAAGTTGCCGGTCGCGATGCGCAAACACATTCTCGACCGGGCCGGCGGCAACCCGCTTTTCATCGAAGAAATCCTTCGGGCGCTGATCGATATGGGCACGTTGCACAATGATGGGCAGCGCTGGCAACTCGCCGCCGACGACACGGACGTCGATATACCGGTCAACCTGCAAGCCCTGTTGCTTGCCCGTGTCGATCGTCTGCCGCAGGAGATCAGACGCCTGGCCCAGGAGGCAGCGGTGGTCGGCCCGAAGTTCGACACCGCCCTGCTCCGCACCATCGCCGCCGACCCGTCCGCCGTCGATGCGGCGTTGGATTATCTCTGCGACGCCAATATCACCGAGGAATTGCGCGGGCCCGATGCCGCGATATCGCCGGGCTACCGCTTCAGCCAGACGCTGATGCACGATGTCGTCTACCACAATCTCCTTCTGCAACGGCGCATGGAGCTGCATCTTCGGATCGGCCGGGTTCTGGAACGCCAATATGGCCTGGCGCCCGAGCGGCCCGAGCATCTGGCCCAGCTCGGCCATCACTTCAGCCTGACCGCGGAAAAAGCCAAAGGCGCCGGCTATCTGATGGCGGCGGGCGATCTGGCGCGCAAGACCTACGCCAACGACGACGCCATGCGGCTCTACCGCCAGGCCCTTGCGACCTTCGCAAACGAGCCGGAGGCCACGACAGAGCAATTGGCGCTGCTGGAGCGTCTTGCCGATCTCTGCGCCCCGGCCGGCCGCCGCGACGATGCCTTGAACCACTATCAGCAGGCGCTTGCGATCCATCGCGCCAGAGACGACCGGATCGCCGCGGCGAGGATATTGCGGAAGATCGGCCGCCTGCATCTCGATGCAGGGCGGCGCGACCAGGCGGAGACACATTGCGCCGCGGCCGAGGTGATGATCGCAACGATCGATGCGCCGGTCGAACATGCGCATCTCTTGCAGGAGCGCGGCCATCTGGCCTTCCGCATGGGCGATCAGGCTGCAGCCGCCGAGTGGGCGACGCAGGCGCTGCAATGCCTGCAAACCTTGCCGATCGACGGAACGACCGAGGTCGGACGGGAGGCGGCGCGCGCAATGGCGGAGGCGCTGAATACCAAGGGGGCCGCTCTTGCGCGGCTCGGACGCCGCCGCGATGCCGTGCAGGAAGTGGAGCACAGCCTCTCTGTGGCCGAAAAGGCCGATCTGCAAAGTGCCGCCTGTCGCGCCTATTCCAATCTCGGCGTGCTCTACACGATCGTCGATCCGGCCAATGCCATCAAGATCTGCCGGCGCGGTCTTGAGGTCGCGACCCGTATCGGCGATCTCGGCTTTCAGGCGCGCCTTCTCGCCAATCTTGCGGTTTCCTGCTGCACCTTCACCGATCGCTGCGCCGCCGAGGGTGTGCCGGCAGCGGAAAAGGCCGTCGAAATCGACCGGGCGCTCGACCAGCGCGACCACCTCTCCGTACCGCTGATCGTCCTCGGGCAGATCCATCAATGCCAGGGGCAGCCGAAGCTAGCCCGTAAGTATTACGAGGAAGCCCTTGAGGTTGCACAGGAAATTGACGAGCCGCAGCTGCTCTTTCCGTGTTATGATGGCTTGGCGACACTGAGCCTCGAACATGACGACATGGACGAGGCGGAACGGTATTTCACGCTGGCACAGGAAGTGTGCATCCGCCACAACCTCGATCCAGGCACACTCGTCGTTTTGCCGTTTCTCGACTGAACGTCCTCGTTCGGAGGATTGCTGGAGATCGATTAATCAAATCGATTCAAATGCATATAGGGAGGAATTCATCATGCAGGAGAACCATTCGGAACGACCGTTGCAGCCTGGAGATCGCGCGCCCAACGTGGTGCTGGATGCGATCACCCGCCAGGGCAAAATCGCCATCGACGATTTTCGCGGCCAGAAGCCGGTGCTCGTCGGCTTGTTCCGCGGGCTGCATTGTCCCTTCTGCCGCCGGCAGATCGCCGCCATGGCCGAACTTACTGGTGCATTGCAGGAGAAAGGCATCGACAGCCTGACGGTCGTCAATACGCCGATCGACCGCGCCCGCCTCTATTTCCGCTATCATCCGCTTCCCAATCTGCTGGCGGCCTCCGACCCGGAACGGGTTTCGCACAGGGCCTTCGGCTTGCCGAATCTTCAGTTCACGGAGGACGAAAACGACTGGCCGCACAAAGTCAGCATGAGCACGGTGACCTCGATGCGTATCGACATGCCGGGTGAACTCCCCGAGCCGATGGACGTGATGGCGGCGGTGGAATATCTCGACAAGGCGGATGGCTATGAATTCACCGAGGATGACACCCAGATGATCGCTACCGGCCATGGCCAGTTGGTCGGCGAATTCCTGCTCGATCGCGATGGCGTCGTGCGCTGGTGCTTCACCGAAGTCGAGGACGGCGGCCGTCATATGTTCGGCGGTCCCGCCCCCCGGGAGGTGATGTCGGCAGCGTCGAATATGGCTGTTTGAGACGGAGGCCTGAAATCATCCTGATTTAAGGACGCGAAGCCAGCCACCACCCCTGAAAGGCTGCGATCTCCCGCGTGCGCAGCGCCCTTGGCGCGGCGGCGATGTCGTGCGCCCACTTCGATATCGCAACCGCGCCTCGCCCGCTATCTTACCGCCGCCGGCAGCACTTCGAATTTCCAGAATTTTTCCGGACTGAAATAGGTTGTGGCGAACTTGCGGATATCCCCGGCGGTCACCTTGCCGTAGCCGCTGAGATTGTCGCGTATCCGGTCTAGACGACGCGAATCCGCCTGAGCGTGATGCAGGTATTCAATCCAATATTCGTTGCCCTGCTGCTGATGCTTCAGTGTCTCAATAATGGGTTCCCGGGCACGCGCGAGCTCATCCGGAGAGACATCATGAGCGCTGAGATCATTGGCGATCTCGTCGACAAGTGCGTAGAAGCGCGCGACTTTTTCCGGCTCCGTCTCGACGTAGAAATAGGCGTAGCCGTAGCCGGGAACTTCTCCTGACAGGTCGACGTCGCCCTGCAGGGCATAACTTGCTCCTTCGGCGATACGAAACTGGTCGATCAAACGGTTCTGAAAAATCTGGGTGGCGACATTGGCGGTGAAGGACCGCGGCAGATCGGAGAGCAGATCGCCAATGGGAGCCCCGACGACGGCGCCGGCACTATCCGATCTTCCGTTGTGGGTCTGCAAGACGGGCGTCTTGGTCGTGGGAAAACGCACCTCGTTCGAATTGTTGCCCGGCGCCGCCTCCAGGCGTGGCGGCAAGGCGCCGAAGGTTTCAGCCGTCAGCCGGATTGCTTCGTCCACGGTTACATCGCCGACGATGGTGATATCGATCGGGCCGTCGGAAACCATCGGCCGGAACAGTGCCTCGAAACTGTCCGGCTTGGCGGCTGACAATTGCTGGCGATCGGGGAAGGTCCAGCGCGGGTCGCCCGAATGCGCGAGGCCTGCGAAATCTCGGCTGATAACGCCACCGGGGGTGGAATCATATTGATCGAGGCCGCTCAAATAGGCTTGCTGCACACGCTTGAACGCCTCGGAACGGTAGGCGGGATCAGAGGTGTAAGCCGTCATCAGTTGCAGTTGCGTGGCAAGATCTTCAGGCCGTGTGCGGCCGTCGAACTTGAAGGAGCTGTCGCCGATCGAGAAATCGACGCCGACGATATTGGCCGCCAGCGCCTTCTGTATATCCTGGTAATCCATGGCCTTCAGGCCGGACAGCGCGACGGCCGGAGATGCCCAGATCGGGACGGAGCGGTCCTGCGGCAGGTCCAGCCGACCGCGACCGATATCCTCGCGCACCAGCACTTCGTTGGCACGCAGCTTGGTTGGCTTGACGGTAAGGCGCACGCCGTTGGAAAAGCGCACCATGGTCAAACCGAGATCGTCGACGGAGCGCCGTTCGATCACGGCCCCCGGTTCGCCGAAATGGGTGTAGGGCCAGACGACATCGGCGGCACCGGACGGCGCCGAAACGGCAATGGCTTTCGACGTATCATAGACTTGCCGAACCGTATCGGCTCCGCCCTGCGGCGATTGGGCCGTCTGCAGCACGACCTGCGGGCCATTGCCGGAGAAAGCCTGTTGCAGGGCCTGATTGACCTCGGCCGCAGTGACGTTCTTCGTGATCGTCTCGAACAGCGAAAGGTCTTCGGCGGGCGAGGTGAAGACTTGACCGTCATCGACGCTGCTCGCCAGCGAGGAAGCAATGTCGGTGGTCGTGCGCGTCGCGGCTCCGGCCGCAGCAGCCTGGAGGAACGAGCGATATTCGAGAATTTCGCGATCGAGCTCAGCCTGCGCGACACCGAACTGCTGGATGCGCCGCTGTTCCTGGTCAATGGTCGTCAGCGCCGCCTGCCATTTGTCGGTCTCTGAATTTGCCGTGATCAAAACGACATGAGCGGAATCGAGCAGATCCTGTGAGCCGGCGATCGCACTGATGAAAGGGGCATCCGCCTTGCTGGCGATGGTGCTCAGCCTCCGCTTGAGCACCAGAAGGCCGAGATCTTCAATAAGCTGAGTTCGGCGCTTGGCAGAGGTGTCGGGCGCAGCGTCATAGGGGCGCGTCCAGGCGATCTGAACGCTGGTCATACCGCCCGGAACAACGAGAGCGTCGACGCTCTCATCTTTCGTCTCCAACGTGCCAAGATCCGGTTCTGCCGGCGCCGGACCCACGGGCTTCCAGTCGCCGAAGCGCTGCCGGATTTCCTTTTCCATGGCGGCCGGGTCGATATCGCCCACCACCATCAGCGTTGCCCGATCGGGCCGGTAATTGGCCCGGTAATAATCGCGGACGAGATCCACCGGCGCATTGCTGATGATGTCGGCTTTTCCGATCGGCGTGCGGATGGTCGCGCGCCGGCCGGCGAGCAACGAATTCATGATTCCGAGCCCGGCGCGATACTGCGGCGTATCGCGCAGCCGCTCTTCCGACAGGATGACACCGCGTTCGCGATTGAAGGCGCCGGCATCGAGCGTCAGCTCGCTCGCCGTTTCCCGCATCAGCATCAGGCCCGTCGAAACCGTGTCGGCATCGACCTCGGGAAGATCGAGCGCGTAGACAGTTTCGTCATAAGAGGTATGGGCGTTGGTGTCCGGTCCGAATGCCAGGCCCTTGCGCTGCAGGATACGGATCATCTCGCCTTCGGCGACATGCGTCGACCCCTTGAAGGCCATATGCTCGAGGAAATGCGCAAGGCCCTGCTGGTTGTCGTTTTCCTCAAGCGAGCCGGAGCCGATGCGAAAGCGGATCGATGCCTGTCCGGGCGGCGTGGCGTTACGCATGATCGCAAACCGCATACCGTTGGCGAGCATGCCGAAATGGACATCGGAGTCGGCTTGGAGGTCGCTTTGCGTTTGCGGCCAAGCCACGGACGGCGTGTCCGAATAGGCAGGCGACGCGAAGTTTACGACAAGGGAGACCGTCGCGAGAAACCACCAAGCGGCGGCACGTTGCGTTTGTTTTAAAGACATCTTATCCAGGCAATGAGCATGAGGGGGGAAATGACGTTGATCGGACTATTCCACAGGTTGTATATCGCTTCAACTTTCCTGTTTGCGAATGGATAAGAAGCAGATAATTCCGGCGAGACTACGGAACCTGACATAAATCTCAGATTTTTTATGTAAGCAATTAAAATAGCTTCATTTTTCATAATTGCAGCTGAGCGAAACAGAGCTGCGTCTCACCGATCCGCCTCACAGTCTTCGTTCAAGTGTCAGATCACTGTCATCGAGCCCGCCTAAAGGCTTGCGCTTTGACGCTGTCAGCAGGAGGCGTTTTCGATGGCGACATTGCAGCAGGTCGCGTTCCGGGCGGGATGCTCGCTGGCGACCGCAAGCCGCGTTCTCAACCGCAATGGACCGGCCAGCGACCTGATGGTGCGCAAGGTGCGCCGCGCCGCCGCCGAACTGGGTTATCGCTCGACCAGCCATTCCGTCGGACGGCTCGGACGCAGGCCGGTGGTCGGCGTACTGATCCCGAGCATCACCAATCCGGTCTTTGCTTCGTCACTGTCGAGTATCCAGAACCGCATGCTGGTAGCCGGCCATGGTGTCTTGATCGCCCAGTCGAATTACGATCCGGCCCGTGAGGCCGATGCCGTTGCGGCGCTGCTGAACGACCGGCCGACAGGGCTGATCCTGACCGTCTGCGATCCGTCGACCAGCGAGGCGCTGCTTGCCCGGCTGCCGCCGACCGTGCTGCTCCACAACCTGCCGACGGCGCAATTTCCGGCGGCGGTCACCGCCGACAATCGCGGTGCCGGCCGGGAGATCGCCACCTTCCTGATCGGTATGGGCCATCGCCGCATTCTCTTCCTCTCCGGCAATTTCGCCGCCTCCGACCGGGCGCGGCTTCGCTACCAGGGCTATCTCGACGCGATGGCCGAGGCCGGGCTGGAACCACTCGATGTCGTGCAGATCCCCTTCGTCGGCAGCTACGACCAGCTCGATCTCAGCACTGTCATGACCTCGCTTTCGCCGACGGCAATCATCGCCTCCAACGATCTTCTGGCGCTCGGCGTCATCGGCGCGCTGAAGCGCGAGGGGTTCTCGGTACCGGGGGATGTTTCGGTCGCCGGCTTCGACGGCATCGCCATCGGCCGGCTGATCGATCCGCCGCTGACGACGATCGAAATGCCGGATGCCAGCATGGGGGCGACGGCAGCATCGCTGCTTCTCGACATGGCGGAAAATGCCGCCCCTGCCCGCCATCTCGATGTCGCCTATACGTTGCGCCGCGGCGGCACGGTGCGGCCCATCCGAGACGCTTGAAAACAAGAAGGGCCGCCATGCGCTCGGCGTGGCGGCCCGGCTCTTTCCTATCGGAAAAGCGATCAGCTGCGCGGCAGCATGCCCTCGACATCGGCGGCCGCGTCGTCGAGCGCTTCCTTCGGCTCGGCCGACTGATCGACGATGCGCGAGAGGTTATCGACGATCGTCTGCGTGACCTTGACGCCGTTCGAGCCCGGGAAGGCATACCAGGGGGTCATCACCGGCATCTGGCTGAGGCCGGCCTGGAACAGCGGGTTCTGCTTGTAGAAATCGCCGAGATACTCGGCCGACTTGGCGGCAAGCTCGTTGTTCGGGACATAACCGGTGCCCGGCACGACGACGGAAGCGCCGTAAGGGCCGGCGGCGAACTTGGCGAACTTCCACGCGGCATCCTGCTTGGCGGCGTCATGGGTGAGGATGACGACGGCGTTACCACCGGTCGGCAGATGGCCGTTCACCGGATCGATTAGCGGGATCTTGGCGGTGCGCAGATCGAATTTGCCGCCGACATTCTTGATGGTGTTGCGCAGCGCGCCTGTCGTCTGGAATTCGAAACCGACCTTGCCGGCTGCGAAAGCCTGTTCGCCGGCGGGCTTGGTGAAGACGGGCATGCCGCCTTCGGCGACCAGGCGATGCAGGACCTCGACAGCCTTCTGGCCTTCCGGACCGTTGAAGGCGACCTTGCTTTCGTCCTCGCTCAGCATCCTGCCGCCGGCGCCGAAGAGCAGTGCGGAAAACATCCAGTCGTCGCCCTGCCAGCGGAAATCGATGCCGTCGACGCCATTGCCAAGCGCCTTGATCTTACCGCCGAGCGCGATGACCTCATCCCATGTCTTCGGCGGATTGTCGGGATCGCCGCCGGCCGCCTTCACCAGATCGGCGTTGTAATACATGATCGGATTGGAGGTGGCGAAAGCGAGACCCACCTGCTTGCCCTTGACCTGGGCGAGCTTCAGGATCGTGTCGGAGAAGCCCTGCTCGGCCATGTTGCCGTCCTTCTTGACGAGCGGGCCGAGGTCGACGGCGACGTCGCGCTCGTCGAGCATGCGCAGGCGGTTCAGGCCGATGAAGGTGATGTCGGGCATTTCGCTGGTGCCGACCTGGCGAAGGATCGTCTGGATGCCTTCTTCATAGGTTGCCGAGGGGCTGGCGAACTGGATCTTGATGTCGGGGTTTTCTTCCATGAACTTCTTCGAGATCGTGTCCATCACGTCCTTGAAGAAGCCGGGCATCGGGTAATGAACCGTCAGCGTCGTCTCGGCCTGCGCGGGAAGCGCGACTGCCATCGATACGGCCGCTGCGGCGAGCAGCTGGGTGATAAGTTTCATCGCTCGTTCTCCTGAGTTGAAACCGGTCAGCCTTTGAGACCGGTCATGGTGATGCCCTCGACGAACCGCTTCTGCGCAAGCAGGAAGGCGGCGACGAGGGGAAGGGTAATGATCAGGGTGGCCGCCATCAGTGCGCCGTAGTCGTCGCCGGCCTCGGCGGCGCGGAAATACATCAGCCCGAGCGGCGGCGTGGCATAGTCCTGTTTGCTGACGACGATCAGCGGCCAGTAGAGATCGTTCCAATGGGCAACGACCGAGAAGATGGCAAAGGCAGTGACCGCCGGCCAGGCATTCGGCACGATGACACGGGCGACGATGCCGAGCTCCGACATGCCGTCGAGACGGGCGGCATGGATGAGATCGTCCGGCATGGCGCGAAAGAATTGCAGGAACATGAAGATCGCGAAGACCGAAATGGTGAAGGGCGCGACAAGGGCGGCGTAGCTGTTGAGCAGCGAGGCGCGATCGAAGGCGACGTAAAGCGGCAACGCCGTCGCATGGATCGGCACCAACAGGCCGAGCATGACCAGCACCATCAAGGCACGGGCAGCACCGAAACGCAGCTTCGCCATGGCGTAGGCGCAAGGGATCGCCACCAGCACCTGGAAGAAGAAGATCAGCCCGCAGACGACGACGCCGTTCCACAAGAGGCGGCCCATCGGCACCCGGGTCAAGGCCTTGGCGAAATTCTCGATATAGGCGAGATGCGCCGGAAACAACGACAGCGACGAGGTGAAGATGTCGCTTTGCGTCTTGCCGGCCGCCGAGATCATGAAAATGTAGGGCGACAGGAAAACGATCGCCCCAAGCGAAAGCAGGCTCAGGCGGATGAGCCTGCCGAGGGAAAAAGCGCTCGTCATCATGTGTAATGCACCCGGCGGTCGAGAATTCGGTACTGCAGGAACATCAGCACCACGAGGATCAGCAGAAACATCACCGTCATCGCCGAGGCATAACCGACACGCAGATAGACGAAACCCTCCTGGTAGATGGTGAAAAGCAGCACTTCCGAGCCTTTGTTCGGGCCGCCATCCGTCAGCATCTTGACTGTCTCGAAGACCTTGACCGCATTGGTGATGCTGATGGTGATGACGAAGAGCGTCGTCGGCCCGAGCATCGGCCAGGTCACCAGCAGGAAGCGGTCGAGGGACGATCTGGCGCCATCGACTTCGGCGGCCGCATAAAGCTCGCGCGGGATCGCCGTCAGCCCGGCCAGGAACAGCACCATGTTGAAGCCGGTCGATTGCCAGACGCCGATGATCGACAGGCTGTAAAGCACCGTGCCGGAGCTGCCGAGCCAGTTCGGGCCTGGCAATCCGACGAGCGCCAGCAGCGCGTTGACCGGGCCGATCGTCGGGTGGAACATATATTGCCACACCGTCGCCATGGCGACGATCAGCGAGGCGACCGGCAGGAAATAGGCGGTGCGGAAGACACTGCGCGCAGCCGTCTCGCTCTCGATCAGCATGGCGATGCCGAGGCCGAGCAGGATCGAAACCGGCGCGACGATCGCCGTATAGACCGTCGTGTTCCACAGCGACTTGCGGAAGGTACGGTCGGTGATCAGATGCGCGTAATTCTCGAAGCCGACGAAACGGAACTTGCCGTAGCCGAGTTCGAAATCGGTGAAACCGAGCACGACGACAGCTGCGACCGGCAACAGCACGAAGAGAAAAAGCAGGATCATCGCCGGCAGCACCAGCATCCAGGCGATGCGGGCCTCACCGCGCCGATGGGCAATGGCGGAATTGTCAAGGATGGCCAGGGAGGCGACGCTAGCCATGCGCCCTCTCCCGCTCTGCCTCGCCGCCAGCGTGATCGGCCGGCCCGGCGACGAAGCCGGCCAGCCGGCTGCCGTCCTCGGCAAAAATCAGCGTGCGGCCGGGCGACAGTCGCAGCCCGACCGGATCGCCGGCCGCAAGGCCTGCGGCTTCCGACGGCTGAACCTTGGCGACGACGGTCTCGCCGACTGCATCGAGCCGGCAATGAAGAATGACCTCGGACCCGAGGAACTCGGTGCGTTCGATATGGGCGGCAAGGCCGTCGTGCCGGTTCTTGGAGAGAAAGACGAATTCGGGGCGGACGGCGAGCGTCACCGGCATCTTCCTGCCGGGGGCATTTTCCAGTGTCAGGCGCAAGCCGCCGAATGCAATGGTTCCGCCATTGGCTTCGGCCGGCAGCAGGTTAATGCGCGGCTGGCCGATGAAGCGGGCGACCTCGATATGAGCGGGATCGTCATAGATGACCTCGGGGCTTGCGATCTGCAGCAATCGGCCGCCCAGCATGACGGCGACGCGGTCGGCCATCGACAGCGCTTCCGCCTGGTCATGGGTGACATAGAGCGTCGGCACGCCGGCGCGCCGATGCAGGTCGACGATCTCGCCACGGGCATGGACGCGCAGGTTGGCGTCGAGATTGGACAGCGGCTCGTCCATCAGGAAGATGCTCGGCTGGCGAACCATGGCGCGGGCGAGCGCCACGCGCTGACGCTGGCCGCCCGACATCTGGCCGGGCTTGCGGTCGAGCAGGTGGTCGATCTTGAGCGATGTCGCCATCTCCCTGACGTCGCGGGCGATCGCCGCGCGGGTGGCGCGCTGGCCCGGCATCAACGACCCCAGAAAAGGCAGCCGCTGCATCCTTGAAAGCCGGCGCATCGCCAGCGGCACGGCGATATTCTCAGAGGCCGTCAGGTGCGGATAAAGCGCGTAGGACTGAAAGACCATGGCGATGTTGCGGTCGGCGGCCGCCACACCGGACATATCTTGCCCGCTAATCAGGATTTCGCCGCGGTCGGCATGGTCGAGGCCGGCAAGCACACGCAGCAGCGTGCTCTTGCCGCAGCCGGAGGGGCCGACCAGCGCGATGAATTCGCCGGCCTCGACGTCGAGGCTGACGCCATCGAGGATTTGGTTGCCGCCGAAGGCCTTGGTGATGCCGCGAAGCGAAAGCGCGCTCATTCGGCAGGCTCCCGCGGTTTGACCGCCTGGGGATAGACCTCGTGCACCACATCGTCGAGCACGTAAGCGGTCATGCCGGGAACGGCGACGATCTCGCTTTCGACCGATGTATCGAATTCATGAACGACGGCGCCGATCAGGCGCTCGCCCGGCATCTCGCGTTCCATCTTGTCGATGACGAAGGCAGCCGAAGGCCCCCAGGTCAGCTGGGTATTGTCGAAACGACCCTGCCAGGCCCAATGGAGATGACCGCTGGCAAACAGCGCCACGTCATGGGCCGATATCAGATCATAAAGCCGCCGGCGCTGGGCCGGGCGAACGCTCCAATAGCCGGTATCGCCTTCATCGGCTGCATCGACGAACAGAGGTTTATGCGCAAAGAGTGCCACGCGCCGCCCTGCCCGGTCTTCGAGCGCCTTGGCGAGCCATTCGAACTGGGCCTCTTCCTCGTCATCCTCATGGCCGAGAAGCAGCGAGTTCAATCCGATGAAACGCCAGCCGGCCGCATCCTCCAGCCAGCGATCGTCACCGGCAAGGCTGCGCCAGCGGGCCAGCCGCTCGGCGTTGACGGGCTGGTCGGTTTCCCTGAAATGACCGACATCGTGATTGCCGGGAACGATCAGCATCGGGATCGACACCTGGCGCATCAGATCCATCGAGAAGGTGATATCCTCGGCCTTGTCGGCGCCATCGACGGTGAGATCGCCTGTGTGGACGATCAGGTCGGCGCCAGTCGCTTCGATCCAGGTCAGAAGCGGCGCCCAGTTGCCGTTGAAATGCGGCTTGTTCGGGCTGAAATGCGTGTCGGTAATCTGAATGATTTTCATGAGGGCGCGTCTCCGAGACCTGGAAGCGCGTCATGGACGCTCCCTTCTCGGGCCCTCTCTAGAAGGCTCCCATGTCAATCAGACATCCGCGGTTTTCAGCTGTTTCTCATTATCGACATCGATTTGTCACATAGGCGAAGGCCAGCCGCCGAAATGGGGCCGGCCAGTCTTCACGATTATATGGCGATCAGTGCCTCGGCGCGTTGGCGGGAATGGACGACACCGTTGCCGAGACAGGGTCGCTTGCTGGAAACGAGTCCTCGAGACCTTCGTTGAGTTCCTCCTCCAGCGTTTGGCTGTCATGGCTTGAGCGTGCGCTCGGCTGGCCGATCAAACCCTTGCTGCCTTCGTCGAAATTGCTGTTGCTCAAGGCATCGTAACGGTTGATGCTGCCGTCTGCTTCACGGCCGGAAAAGGCGGTCAGCTGAACCATCATCACCCTGGCGTGGTCGAGCGCCGTCGAGCTGTCGAGCTCGCCATGGGAATTATCGATTTTGACGGAAACCGACTCGCCTCCCTCGCCCAGGAATTCGACGGTGAAGAAGTCGCCGGCCTGCGTCACCCGAGTATCGATCAACTGCATGGTAACCTCCTGTGTTCATGCCGGATCAACGGCAATCGGGATCAGGAGTTCCACGGCAACGCCATTTCAGCGCAGGCGGCCCGCGTCAGGCGGAGGGGAAGCGAGAACCTTCAGGCGAAGCCAAGCGGCAGTTTGTCCAGTTTTCTGTCGGCGCCGTAGTCGCGCTCATGCGGCGAGCGGCGACGGCCGTCGTGGCGGCTGGAAAGGTCGATCCGGTTTTCGGCAAAGATCCCATCGGGATAGGTGCCGGTATCATGGCAATCGGCGTCGATCTTCGGGGCAAGGATTTTCAGGATCATCGGGTTTCCTCCGCGGCGCACCATCAACATTCGGAAAGGCCGCTTCGTTCCATTTATAAATCCTGAATTATTAATAAATTAACCATAAGCGCCCGCCCGGGCGCGGACAACAATACGGCATTGAGCGCTCCTGCCATGGCTCTGATCTTCGCCGCGATAGCGTCTGATCAACCTCCCCGCTGCCGTCAGCTTCACCGAGAATATTCTCTCGATTCTCGAGGAAGCAGCGTCATCGCCGCCGTCGCCATCACACAAAAATGCAAGCATAGATTACATAATAAATATCGCCCGAAATGGGCCACATTGGCAACAACATAGCATGGTCAACGGAGCAGAACTGCACGGCCCTCCCCGTGTATTAAATCGAATTGGTTATAGCAAATGGGTATCCATTCCCATCACCAATTCCCTTGTAAACCGGGAGAAAAACATATGCCTCAAGCCGTTTGCATAAACGATATTATCCGCTCCTTTGGCATTGATACGCATATCGACCACACAGACGGAAATTATTCCAACGCCGGAGACGTCGTTAAGGCTCTCGACGATCTCGGCCTCGACACGGCTCCCGATCACGCTCCCAACTCCGCTTCCGACCCCAACGGACAAACCCGTCTCGGCGATGTGGGCGTCGACAAGATCCAGGATTTTTCCTCGGCCGCGGGCGACAAGCTGTTGCTCGACCATGCGATTTTCGTCGAACTCAGCCTGTCCGGATTTTCGGATGCGAATTTCGTTGTCGGAACGAAAGCGCTCCAGGCCGATGATAGGCTGATCTACGATCGGGCCAGCGGCATTCTAGCCTTTGACGCGGATGGAAGCGCGGCGGGCACAGCGATCCATGTCGCCGATCTCGACAATTCTCCGGCGCTTCACTTCAAAGATATCGTGCTGATCTGACTCGGCCAGGCACGCCCTCTTCAGGGGCGGCTGATGTTTCCCCGGCAATTGCTTGATCAATGTCCTCTTGCCGGAGCGGGAATCCCTGCCAGATTCTCCGTTGACGCCACTCGCATCAGCGGAGAAGCCTTTGCCCTGGATCGCCTATATCGCTCATTTCATCGCCGCCGCCTTTCTGACCAACGGCATCCCGCATTTCGTCAACGGCGTCAGCGGCCGGGCTTTCCGCATCCCCTTGGCGCAACAGGGCAGACTCGGTTCGCCCATGGCGAATGTCGTCTGGGGCTGGGTGAATTTCCTGATCGCCTTCCTGCTCTTTGCCAATATCGGTCCGCTCTATATCGGAACGCCGGGTGATACGATCTTCGTGGCGGCCGGCATGCTCGTCGCCGGCGTGCTGCTCGCCCGGTTTTTCGAAGGCAGCGCTCGATAGTAACTTGCATGATGATAGTCACTGATATAGTGACATTGGCCATGCAACGGACAAGCTTCAGTCAATTCAAATGCCCGGCGGCGCGTGCGCTCGACAGCGTCGGCGATTGGTGGAGCATCCTGATCCTGCGCGACGCCTTTCAAGGGCTGTCGCGCTTCGACGATTTTCAGAAGAGCCTTGGCGTGGCGCCGAACATCCTGACGCGGCGGTTGAAACATCTGACGGATCAGGGGCTGTTCGAACGGCGGCTCTACCATCAGCGCCCTGCCCGCTACGAATATGTGCTGACGGACAAGGGCCGCGATTTCTTTCCGGTGCTGATGACGCTGTTTTCTTGGGGAAGCCGTCATATTCCGGAAGAAGACCTCGCCTTTCTGCTCGGCGATGCCGCAGGCAAAGCGCGCGAAACGATGCTCGTGGACGCACGGACCGGCGAGGAAGTGACACCCGAAAACACCCGCCTGCTTGCGGGCCCCGCAGCCGACGACGAGGTGCACGCGCGGATCGCCCGTATGCGCGCCTGGTATCTCGGCATCGACGCCTAGAAGGAGAATAGAATGGATCGCATCGTCGTCACAGGCATGGGACTTGTCTGCCCACTCGGCACCGGCGTCGAGCCGGCCTGGAAACGCCTCCTCGACGGCGCCTCGGGTCTCAGAGTGCTGACCGACGATGTCGTCGGTGAACTCTCGGCCAAGGTCGGCGGTGTCGTTCCCGGCATCGCCGAGGACGACCAGGCAGGTTTCGATCCCGACCGTTACATCTCGCCCAAGGACCAGAAGAAGATGGACCGCTTCATCCAGTTCGCCATGGCGGCGACGGAGGAAGCGGTGAAACAGGCCGGCTGGATGCCGACCGACGAAGCGGCGCGAGAGCGCACCGCGACGATCATCGCCTCAGGGGTCGGCGGCTTTCCCGCCATCGCCGAAGCGGTGCGCATCGGCGAGGCACGCGGCGTGCGGCGGCTGTCGCCCTTTACCGTGCCGTCCTTCCTCGTCAACCTCGCTGCCGGCCAGGTCAGCATCCGCTACGGCTTCAAGGGGCCGCTCGGCGCGCCGGTAACGGCCTGTGCGGCAAGCGTCCAGGCAATCGGCGATGCGGCGCGGCTGATCCGCTCCGGCGAAGCCGATGTGGCGATCTGCGGCGGCGCCGAGGCCTGCATCGACAAGGTGAGCCTCGGCGGCTTTGCCGCTGCGCGAGCTCTTTCCACCGGTTTCAACGAGACGCCGGATCTTGCCTCCAGACCCTTCGACACGGCGCGCGACGGCTTCGTCATGGGTGAAGGCGCCGGCATTCTGGTCATCGAAAGGCTGGAGCATGCGCTGGCCCGCGGGGCGACGCCGCTTGCCGAACTCGTCGGCTACGGCACGGCGGCGGACGCCTACCACATGACGTCGGGTCCCGAAGACGGCGACGGCGCCCGCCGGGCGATGGCAGCAGCGCTCCGGCAGGCTGAGATCCCGGCATCCGAGGTCAAGCACCTCAACGCACACGCCACCTCGACGCCGGTCGGCGACAAAGGCGAGATCGCGGCAATCGCCACGATCTTCGGCCGCGATGGCGACATTGCCGTCAGCGCCACGAAATCGGCGACCGGCCATCTGCTCGGAGCGGCCGGCGGGCTCGAGGCGATCTTCACCATCCTTGCGCTGCGCGACCAGATCGCGCCGCCGACCCGCAATCTCGACGAAGCCGATCCCGCCGCCGACGGCATCGATATTGTCGGCAAGACGGCGCGGCCGCTGGCGATGGACTACGCGATCACCAACGGTTTCGGCTTCGGCGGAGTGAATGCCAGCGCCCTCTTCCGCCGCTGGCCGTAAAGTCCGCTTTCCTTGCGCTGAAATTCGCTTACACTTCCGCTCTATCGGGGCTCGCTCCCCGATGGAGCCGGAGATCAATCCATGCGCGCCTTTCTCGCAGTTCTCATTCTGTGTGCCGCGTCCGCCCTCTCTCCTCTCGCAGCCCGTGCCGAAGATCCGATCGACACGACACGAACGATGATCGAGGAGCAGATCAAAGCCTTCCTCAAGGACGATGCCGAGACCGCCTATTCCTTCGCCGCTCCCGGCATCAAGGCGATGTATCCCGACAAGAACCTGTTTTTCGCCATGGTGAAGAAGAGCTACGAACCGGTCTATCACCCCGGCAACTACGCCTTCGGCCGCAGCCGCTCGATCGATAACGGCGCGCTGATCTATCATGAGGTGCTGATTTCAGGCCGCGACGGCAAGGACTGGACAGCGATCTACCAGCTCACCCGCCAGCCTGACGGCAGCTACAGGATCAACGGCGTGCAGATCATGCCGGATGCGGACAGCAAGGGCATCTGACGCGCTGTTTCCTTTCTCGGCCAGACACCCAATAGAGTGCACGGTGCCGTTGTGCTAATGATTTCTAAATCCTCCTGCAGTAACAAAATGCCAACGGAGGGTTGTTACGGTGAACACTGGCAAGCAATTTTTCACAGCTCTTGAGGGCTTGCGAGGCATTGCGGCCGTCATGGTCATGTTCCTTCATACCGGCGGCACGCTCGGTCCGATGCCGGCGAATATCAGCTACCTCGCCGTTGACCTCTTCTTTCTGCTGAGCGGCGTCGTTCTTGCACATTCATACGAAAAGCCACTGATAACGGGACAGATTTCGCCTGCCGGATTTCTGTTGCAGCGTATCATTCGGCTTTATCCTCTTTATCTTCTTTCGCTTCCGATCGGCGTTTTCAGCTTTGCACTTCAAAACGGCTTGGACTACTCCACGCTGGCAGGGCTTGTGCTAAAGGCGATCCTGTTCATTCCAAGCACAAATTTGGAAAGTCTCTTTCCTCTCAACGGACCGACCTGGTCGCTCTTCTTCGAGCTTTGGGCGGGGATGCTGTTCTCCGTTCTTCTGATACGACTATCACTCAGAAGCCTGCTCGCCATCGCCTTGGGGACTGCGGGCATGACCATGTATGGGGCATTGGCCGGAGGCAACCTCGACATCGGTCACCAGCCGAGCTACTTCATCTTTGGCTTTTCAAGAGTGCTGTTCTCATTCACGCTGGGGATCTGCCTTTACAGGCTATATGACATCCAGAAGCCGACGACAGCCAATAACGGGAATAGGATCGGCCTTCTCCTATGTGGATGCCTGATCTCCATCGCAGGCATTTCGGCCCGCATTTTCTTCGGTTTCCCGTATTTTGATTTCTTTATATGCCTCGTGGTTTTTCCGGCCATCGTCTGGCTGGGGATGCACACAAGGCAGACCGGGCTGGTCGAGCTGCTCTTCCGTTGGCTCGGCAGACTTTCCTATCCGATTTATATTCTCCATGCGCCGATCTTCAGTGCGCTGCAGACACTGCGGCAGATGGGCTTTGATCTTCCGGCCTCCCCGGCAGCCGGCATGGCCGTCGTGATCGCGATTTTCATTGCGGCTGGCATCGTCGCCATTCGCTTCGACGAACCTGTGCGCAAAAAGCTCCGAAAGATGGTTGCGCCAATTCGGGTGTCTGTGGTCCCAGCGGTCGGCAACGCGGGAGCGAATTAGAGCATGTCGCGCAAAAGTGTGCAGCGGTTTTGCGGCAACGACATGCGGAAAACAAAGACCTAAAGCGCGAAGAGCGAATCTGAAAGATCGCGACGCGCTTTAGCCTTTTACACCGGCTGCAGATCGCCCCTCGCCCATTCCTCCTGTGTTTCCGCCATGAAATCGGCGAAGCGGCCTTCGGCGATCGCCTTGCGGATGCCCTGCATCAGTTCCTGGTAATAGGCGAGATTGTTCCAGGAGAGCAGCATGCCGCCGAGCGCCTCGTTGGAGCGGACGAGATGGTGCAGATAGGCGCGTGAATAATCGCGCGAGGCCGGGCAGTTCGACTGCTCGTCGAGCGGGCGCATATCCTCGGCATGGCGGGCATTGCGGATATTGACCTTGCCGCGGCGGGTAAAGGCCAGGCCGTGGCGGCCGGAACGGGTCGGCATGACGCAGTCGAACATATCGATGCCGCGGGCGACCGATTTCAGGATATCATCCGGCGTGCCGACGCCCATGAGGTAACGCGGCTTTTGCCCGGGCAGCACCGGCAGAGTCGTGTCCAGCATCTGCAGCATGACATCCTGCGGCTCGCCGACGGCAAGGCCGCCGATGGCATAACCCTTGAGGTCGAGCTCGCTCAGCGCCTGCGCCGAACGAACGCGCAGCGCCGGAATATCGCCACCCTGAACGATGCCGAACATCGCCTTTCCCGGCTGCTCGCCGAAGGCGACCCGGCAGCGCTCGGCCCAGCGCAGCGACATTTCCATGGCGCGCTCGATCTCCCGCGGCTCGGCCGGCAGCGCCACGCATTCATCAAGCTGCATCTGGATGTCGGAACCGAGTAGGCCCTGGATTTCGATGGAGCGCTCCGGCGACATGTGATGCAGGCTGCCGTCGACATGCGACTTGAAGGTGACGCCCTGCTCGTCGAGCTTGCGCAGGCCGGAGAGCGACATGACCTGGAAACCGCCGGAATCCGTCAGGATCGGGTGCTCCCAGCGGATCAGCTTGTGCAGGCCGCCGAGGCGGGCGACGCGCTCGGCCGTCGGGCGCAGCATCAGGTGATAGGTATTGCCGAGGATGATGTCGGCACCGGTTTCGCGCACCTGGTCGAGATACATGGCCTTGACGGTGCCGACAGTGCCGACCGGCATGAAGGCCGGCGTGCGGATTTCGCCGCGCGGCATGGAGATTTTGCCGAGGCGGGCGCCGGCGTCGGTCTTTTCAAGCGTAAATTGGAAGTTCTCTGTCATTTGTCTTTCCGGAAAAGAAGGCTCGCGTCGCCGTAGGAGTAGAAGCGGTAGCCTGTGGAAATGGCGTGTTTATAGGCCGCATGCATGGCCTCGAAGCCCGAAAAGGCCGAGACCAGCATGAACAGCGTCGAGCGCGGCAGATGGAAATTGGTCATCAGAATGTCGACCGCCTTGAAGCGGTAGCCGGGTGTGATGAAGATGCCGGTGGCGCCGGCCCAGGGCTTGATCTCGCCGCTTTCCGCCGTTGCACTCTCGATCAGCCGCAGCGAAGTGGTGCCGACACAGACGATGCGCCCGCCCCTTGCCTTGACGGCATTCAGCCGGGCGGCGATTTCGGCGCTGACATAGCCGCTTTCCAGATGCATCTTGTGATCGTCGGTATCGTCGGCCTTGACAGGCAGGAAGGTGCCGGCACCGACATGCAGTGTGACGAAATGGCGTTCGATGCCGGCCTTGTCGAGCGCCTCGAACAGCGCAGGGGTGAAATGCAGGCCGGCGGTGGGCGCGGCGACGGCGCCCTCCTCCCGGGCATAGATCGTCTGGTAATCCGCGCGGTCGCGCTCGTCTTCCGGGCGCTTGGCGGCAATATAGGGCGGCAGCGGAATATGGCCGACCGCGGCGATCGCCTCGTCGAGCGCCGGGCCGGAAAGATCGAAGAGCAGCGTCACCTCGCCGGCCTCGCCTTTTTCCTCGACTATGGCATCGAGCGCGCCGAGATAGCAGCTTTCGCCGGAATGGCCGAAGGAAATGCGGTCGCCCTGTTTGATGCGTTTGCCAGGCTTGGCAAAGGCCTTCCAGCGGCTGGGGCCGATGCGCATATGCAGCGTCGCCGAGACCTGCTGGCCGCCGGCGCCGTCGCGGTGGCGGATGCCCTCGAGCTGGGCTGGAATGACCTTGGTATCGTTGAAAACAAGCGCATCGCCCGCCCGCAGAAAGGAGGCGAGATCGCCGACACGATGATCGGAGAGCAGGTTAGCCGCATTGGGATCGACAACGAGCAGGCGCGCACTGTCGCGCGGCTCGGCGGGCCGCAAGGCGATGCGTTCATCGGGCAGATCGAAATCGAAAAGGTCTACGCGCATTGGGGCACTTTCAAAGCGAAACCCGCCCTCGCGCAGTGACGCAAGGGCGGGTTTCAGCAGAAATCACAATCAGACGTCGGCGGCAACCCGCATCGAGACGATCGAGTCCGGATCGGAAACCGGCTCGCCGCGCTTGATCTTGTCGACGTTTTCCATGCCTTCGATGACCTGGCCCCAGACGGAATATTGCTTGTTCAGCCAGGGCGCGTCGGTGAAGCAGATGAAGAACTGCGAATTGGCGGAGTTCGGGTTCTGCGAACGGGCCATCGAGCAGGTGCCGCGCGTATGCGTCGTCGCGGAGAATTCAGCCTTCAGATCCGGCTTGGAGGAGCCGCCCATGCCGGCCCGGCCGGGATTGAAGGTTTCCGAACCCTTCTTGCCATATTCGACATCGCCCGTCTGGGCCATGAAATCCTGGATGACGCGGTGGAAAACGACGCCGTCATAGGCCTTCTCGCGGGCGAGTTCCTTGATGCGGGCGACATGTTCGGGGGCGACCTGCGGCAGAAGCTGAATGACAACCTTGCCCTTGGTGGTTTCCAGAATGATGGTGTTTTCGGGATCCTTGATCTCGGCCATTGTCTTCTCCTCTTGTTTGTCTCGTAACTTACTTCTTGCCCAGGGTGACCTTGATCATCCGGTCGGGACTTTTGACTTCGCCGTTCTGGCCTTCGCCGCGCTTGATCTTGTCGACATTCTCCATGCCGGACACGACCTTACCGACGACGGTGTACTGGCCGTTCAGGAAGGAGCCGTCGGCGAACATGATGAAGAACTGCGAGTTGGCGGAATTCGGATCCTGCGAACGGGCCATGCCGACCGTGCCACGCACGAATGGGGTCTTGGAGAATTCAGCCGGAAGGTCCGGAAGGTCGGAGCCGCCGGTGCCGGCCAGGCTCGCATCAAAGTTCTTTTCCATGTTGCCATATTTGACGTCGCCGGTCTGAGCCATGAAACCCTCGATGACGCGATGGAAGGCGACGTTGTCGTATTCGCCCTTCTTGGCCAGCGCCTCGATCTGGGCGACATGCTTCGGCGCAACATCAGGCATGAGCTGGATGACGACGGGGCCGTTCTTCAGCTGGATGGTGAGGTAATGATCGGCAGACTGGGCGAAGGCATCGCCTGCGAAGGAGGCGAGATACAACACGCCGGCAAATGCGAGATAAAAGAGTTTCATATGGGCTCCATAACGGCGGGTTCCGCCTGGTCTTTGCGCTTGCCGGTCTTGTGCCTGCAAGTCTTTGTAGTTGTTAATTTTGGCGCTTGGCTGTGAGGGCTTCTAGGACGGCGGCCGGCACGAAGGCGCTGACATCGCCGCCCATGGCGGCGATCTGGCGGACCAATGTGGCGGTAATGGGCCGAGAGGCCGTGCCCGCCGGCAAAAAGATGGTCTGGATATCAGGCGCCATCGTCCTGTTCATGCCGGCCATCTGCATTTCATAATCAAGATCGGTGCCGTCGCGAAGACCGCGGATCAAAAGCGTGGCGCCATGGGTGCGGGCGGCATCGACGACCAGATTGTCGAAGGCGACGACCGTGATATCGCCGGCCTTGCCGGGCAGCGCTTCAGCCAGAGAGCGGCGGATCAGCTCGGCCCTTTCCTCGAAGGAAAACAGCGGCGCCTTGCCGGGATGGATGCCGATCGCGACGATCACCTTTTCGGCGACGTTCAGCGCCTGGACCAGAACATCCACATGCCCATTGGTGATCGGGTCGAAAGACCCCGGATAAAAAGCTGTCGTCATCTGGCCCGACCGTTGGTTTGACGCCTTTTGTCATGGATGCCGCTTTGCCGCAAGTGATTTGGCCGATCGCCCCGGACGGTTGAACGGCGGATGAATGACCCGTTCAAGGCGGTTTCAGACAGGATCTGCTTAACTCAAACCATCAACGCAGCCGATGCCATCCCGGCATCCGGCGCTCCCCGAAAGTCCAGATCCATGCTGATCGTGCTCGTTGCACTTGCCGTCGTTTCCTCCTTCGTTGCCGAGTTGGCTTATGGCTATTTCGTCGATCGCTACGAGGTGAGCTGGGTGCGGCCGGAACTTGCCGAACATGCGGCGATCGTGCGCGCCCAAGGTCGCCTGCGCGGGGAAAACCGGGCTTCGAATCTGAACGCCAGATGAACGAGACATTCAAGGAGGCTTCAGATCGGCATTGGTAAACACCCCCTCAATATCCGACGGAACCATTCCAACACGGATGCGTTCATTCAACCGACATATAGATGCGATTATCGCGGCAGGAAGGACTAAAGATGCCCGGCAAGATTACGATGATTAACGTGCTCTGGATGGTAATGGTCACGGGCATGCTGACCGCAACTGTCGCTCTCTATGATCAGAAGGTCGATACGTCCAAGGTTTATGGTCCCTATGCTTCGGCCCGGACGGCCGTACTGGGCCAGTACTGAGGGGCGAGAACGCAACTCCCCAGGAAAGGAATGCCCATGTTCACGATCTTGACAGTGCTCACGGCCCTTATCAGCGTCATGTTCATCGTGTCCGTAACCTCGACGATCTCGGCGCTCCGGCGCGAAGGCGAAGAGGTAAAGGCGCTGAACGAAAAACACAGAGCGTTCTGACTTTCCTCTTTCCAACCCTTCCCCACCTTGAGCGGCCCCTTCCGCTGCCCAAGGCCTTTCAAAGCCGGATGCACCCAGCGTCCGGCTTTTTCTTTGGCGTGGCCTGAACCATCCCCCGCTTGAAAGCAAAAGCGCGAGCTGAAAAGAAAAGGGCGGCCCGAAGCCGCCCCGTTCATCTGATCATTCCTCGGCAGGTCCGGCGGGATCACCCTCGGCAATCGGCGCTTCGCCGGCAGCACCGTCCTCGGCAGCAGCGGCGCCTTCGGCAACCTCGACAGCCTCCTCCGCCTCGTCGTCCTCCGGTTCACTGATGCGCTCGACCGAGACGACCTTTTCGTCCTTGTGCGTCGAGAAGATGGTGACGCCCTTGGTGGCGCGGCTGGCGATGCGGATACCGCCGACCGGTACGCGGATCAGCTGGCCGCCATCGGAAACCAGCATGATCTGGTCGCCGTCATCGACGGGGAAGGCCGCAACCAGTTCGCCGATCTCGCCTGTTTTCGACGTGTCGGTGGCGCGGATACCCTTGCCGCCACGGCCGGAGATGCGGAAGTCGTAGGAAGACGAACGCTTGCCGAAGCCCTTTTCCGAGACCGTCAGCACGAATTGTTCGCGGGCTCTCAACACTTCATAGCGCTCGTCGGAGAGTTGTCCCTCTTCGGTGACTTCTTCACCGACCAGAGCGATGTCCTCTTCATCAACGCCCGTTGCACGCCGTTCGGCGGCGGAGCGCTTCAGGTAGGCGGCGCGCTCCCACGGCTCGGCATCGACATGGCCGACGATCGTCATCGAGATGATGCGGTCGCCTTCGCCGAGATTGATGCCGCGCACGCCGATCGAGTTGCGGCCGGCAAAGACGCGCACGTCGTCGACCGAGAAGCGGATGCACTGGCCGAGCGCCGTGGTCAGGAGAACGTCGTCCTGATCGGTGCAGGTCTCGACGGAGAGGATTTCGTCGCCCTCCTCCTCGAGTTTCATGGCGATCTTGCCGTTGCGGTTGACCTGAACGAAGTCCGACAGCTTGTTGCGGCGAACCGTGCCGCGCGTGGTCGAGAACATGACGTCGAGATTGTCCCAGCTCGCCTCGTCCTCAGGCAAGGGCAGGATGGTGGTGATGCGTTCGCCGGGTTCGAGCGGCAGCATGTTGATCAACGCCTTGCCGCGCGAGGTCGGCGTGCCGATCGGCAAGCGCCAGACCTTCTCCTTGTAGACGATGCCACGCGAGGAGAAGAACAGAACCGGGGTATGGGTGTTGACCACAAATAGCCGGCTAACGAAATCCTCGTCGCGGGTGGTCATGCCGGAGCGACCCTTGCCACCGCGGCGCTGGGCGCGGTAGGTGGTCAACGGCACGCGCTTGATATAGCCGAGATGCGAGACGGTGACGACCATGTCCTCGCGGGCGATCAGATCTTCGTCGTCCATTTCGAGGCCGCCATCGACGATCTCGGTGCGGCGCGGCGTGCCGAATTCGTCGCGAACGGCAATGAGTTCATCCTTGACGATCGTCTGGATGCGGATGCGCGAGGAGAGAATATCGAGGTAATCCTTGATCTCTTCGCCGATTTTGTTGAGTTCGTCGCCGATTTCGTCGCGGCCAAGCGCCGTCAGGCGGGCAAGACGCAGTTCGAGGATGGCGCGCGCCTGCTCTTCGGAGAGATTGTAGGTCAGATCCTCGTTGATGCGGTGGCGCGGATCGTCGATCAGACGGATCAGGCTCTCGACATCTTCAGCCGGCCAGCGGCGGGTCATCAGCTCTTCGCGGGCCGACTGCGGATCGGGCGCCTGGCGGATGACGCGGATGACTTCATCGATATTGGCGACAGCAATCGCAAGACCGACCAACACATGGGCGCGGTCACGCGCCTTGCGCAGCAGGAATTTCGTTCTCCGGCTAACGACTTCCTCGCGGAAGGAGACGAAAGCGCGCAGCATGTCGAGCAGCGCCAACTGTTCGGGCTTGCCGCCGTTCAGCGCTACCATGTTGCAGCCGAAGGAGGTCTGCAGCGGCGTATAGCGATAGAGCTGGTTGAGGATGACCTCGGCATTGGCGTCGCGCTTCAGCTCGACGACGACGCGGTAACCCTGGCGGTCGGATTCGTCGCGCAGGTCGGAGATGCCCTCGATGCGCTTGTCGCGCACCAGCTCGGCCATCTTTTCGATCATCGTCGCCTTGTTCACCTGGTAGGGAATCTCGGTGATGATGATCTGCTCGCGGTCGCCGCGCATCGGCTCGATGGCGGCGACGCCGCGCATGATGACCGAGCCACGACCGGTCTCGTAGGCCGAGCGAATGCCGGCACGGCCGAGGATCTTGGCACCCGTCGGGAAGTCGGGGCCGGGAATGATCTGCATCAGTTCCGGCAGCTCGATGGCCGGATCGTTGATCAGCGCGATGCAGCCGTCGATGACTTCGGAAAGATTGTGCGGCGGAATGTTGGTCGCCATGCCGACGGCGATGCCGCCGGCGCCGTTGACGAGCAGGTTCGGGAACTTGGCGGGCACCACGACCGGCTCGGACAGCGTGCCGTCATAGTTGTCGCGGAAATCGACGGTTTCCTTGTCGAGATCGTCGAGCAGCGAATGGGCGGCCTTTTCCAGGCGGCATTCGGTGTAACGTTCGGCCGCCGGCGGATCGCCGTCGACCGAGCCGAAATTGCCCTGGCCATCGATCAGCGGCAGACGCAGCGACCAGGGCTGGGCCATGCGGGCCAGCGCATCATAGATCGCGGTATTGCCGTGCGGGTGGTATTTACCCATCACGTCACCGGTGACGCGGGCGCATTTGACGTATTTCTTGTTCCAGTCGATGCCGAGCTCGGACATGCCGTAGAGGATGCGCCGGTGCACGGGCTTCAGGCCGTCGCGCACGTCGGGCAGCGCGCGGCTGACGATGACGCTCATGGCGTAATCGAGATACGACCGCTGCATTTCCTCCATGATGGAGATGGGCTCGATGCCTGGCGGGAGCTTCCCGCCGCCGGGGGGTGTTTGCTCAGTCAAAACAGATCACGATCTCTTCTAGAATCACTTGAAGATTTATAGCGGAAAGCCCGTTCCCGCGCCAATTTCACAGGGCGTTTTGAACAGGCTTTTGCGGCTTAAAGACGGTAAAACATGCAAGATGCGCGGCCTGAGCGGACAAATCCGCCGCGGGCGGCCGCGGGATATTTGCCAAATCGGAATCCCCGCTTCACAATCATAAAAACCATGGCACCATATGGGCTTCCGGAGAGACGATGGCAAGCGCCGACCAATTGATCAACGCCTTCACGACGCTGCTCGTCACCATCGATCCGCCCGGGCTCGCCCCGATCTTCCTGGGGCTGACGGCGGGCATGAGCCGGACCGAGCGCACGCAGGTGGCGCTGCGCGGCTCGACCATCGCCTTCATCATCCTCGCCGTCTTCGCCCTGTTCGGCGCCAGCGTGCTCGGCGTTCTCGGCATCTCGATCGGCGCCTTCCGCATCGCCGGCGGGCTGCTGCTCTTCTGGATCGCCTTCGAAATGGTGTTCGAGCGGCGGCAGGAGCGCAAGGAGAAGGCTTCCGAGGCTGCCGTCACCAAGGATCACATCGAAAATATCGCCGTCTTCCCCCTCGCCTTGCCGCTGATCGCAGGCCCCGGCGCGATCTCGGCGACAATCCTGCTTGCCGGCACGCTGGCGACCTCCGTCGGAAAAGCCCAACTCATCGCCGTCATTGCCGCCAATCTGTTGCTGACGCTGCTGATGCTGCTGATCGCCGACAGGCTCGACCGCTTCCTCGGCGTCACCGGCCGGGCGATCCTGACACGGCTCCTCGGCGTCATCCTCGCGGCGCTGGCGGTGCAATTCGTCGTCGACGGCGCGAAAGCCGCACTCAACCTGATCAGCGCGACGCCACACTGAACGGCGAATTCCAAAGAAAAAGAGCATGACGCCATCAAGGCATCATGCTCTCAACTCTTTTCCAAGCGAGGAAAAGCGGTCGATCAGAACGGGATGTCGTCGTCGAGATCGCGCGAGAAGTTTCCGCCGCCGCCACCGCCGCGGCTCGGCGATGAAGACGGAGCCGGGGCGCCGTAATCGTCGCCATAATCATTGTTGCTGCTGCCGCCACGACCGCCGCCGAAGCCGGAGCTTGCGCCGCCGCCATCGCCGCGGCCATCGAGCATCGTCAGCGTCGAGCTGAAGCCCTGCAGCACCACTTCGGTGGAGTAGCGGTCCTGGCCCTGCTGGTCCTGCCATTTGCGGGTCTGCAGCTGGCCTTCGATATAGAGCTTGGCGCCCTTCTTCACATATTGCTCGACGACCTTGCAGAGGCCTTCGTTGAAGACGACGACAGTGTGCCATTCGGTCTTTTCACGGCGCTCGCCGGAATTTCGGTCGCGCCAGGTCTCCGAGGTCGCGATACGAAGATTGGCGATCGGCCGGCCATCCTGAGTACGGCGGATTTCGGGGTCTGCACCCACGTTTCCAACCAGAATTACCTTATTCACGCTACCAGCCATGCTTCTCACCCTGCCTGCCGCCCTGCCCGGCGGCGTTAATCGATCAGCGCACCTTAAACCATCGCGGACCGCCGATGCGCGTAAACGGTCGTTCATCCACATGTTTATCCATCAGAAGGCCGCATGCACTCATCAGGAATTTTGTTCTTTCTTTGTTCTAGTTTATCCGTATGATCCTGTCAACAGAATCGAAAACCTTTCGTGTAGCGGACATTCAGCCTCGACTCGCCCGTCGGCATCACTAAATAAGGGCTGTTATCCCAAAGGACCAAAGCTGAGACGATGAGCGAACTGAAGACGATCTCCATCCGCGGCGCGCGCGAGCACAATCTCAAGGGCATCGATCTCGATCTGCCGCGCAACAAGCTGATCGTGATGACCGGTCTTTCGGGTTCCGGCAAATCCTCGCTTGCCTTCGACACGATCTATGCCGAGGGCCAGCGCCGTTATGTCGAGAGCCTGTCGGCCTATGCCCGCCAGTTCCTCGAAATGATGCAGAAGCCCGATGTCGACCAGATCGACGGACTGTCGCCGGCGATTTCGATCGAGCAGAAGACCACCTCGCGCAACCCGCGCTCGACGGTCGGCACCGTCACCGAGATCTACGACTATATGCGCCTGCTCTTTGCCCGCGTCGGCGTTCCCTATTCGCCGGCGACCGGTCTGCCGATCGAGAGCCAGACGGTGAGCCAGATGGTCGACCGCGTCCTCGATTTCGGCGAAGGCACCCGTCTTTATATTCTCGCGCCGCTCGTGCGCGGCCGCAAGGGCGAATACAAGAAAGAACTCGCCGAGCTGATGAAGAAGGGCTTCCAGCGCGTCAAGGTCGACGGCCAGTTCTACGAGATCGCCGAGGCGCCTGTTCTCGACAAGAAATACAAGCACGACATCGACGTGGTGGTCGACCGCATCGTCGTGCGCTCGGATGTCTCGGCCCGCCTGGCCGACAGCCTGGAAACCTGCCTGAAGCTCGCCGACGGGCTGGCAATCGCCGAATTCGCCGACAAGCCGCTGCCGCCGGAAGAGACCTCGGCCGGCGGCTCGGCCAACAAGTCGCTGAACGAAACGCACGAGCGCGTGCTGTTTTCGGAGAAATTCGCCTGCCCGGTTTCCGGCTTCACCATTCCCGAGATCGAACCCAGGCTGTTTTCCTTCAACAATCCCTTCGGCGCCTGCCCGACCTGCGACGGCCTCGGCGCCCAGCAGAAGATCGATCCGGACCTGATCGTGCCCGAGCCCGAGCGGACGCTGCGCGACGGGGCGATCGCGCCCTGGGCCAAATCGACCTCGCCCTACTACAACCAGACGCTGGAAGCACTCGGCAAACATTACGGCTTCAAGCTCGGCACCCGCTGGAACGATCTCTCCGACGAGGCCAAGGACGTCATTCTCAACGGCACCGACGACAAGATCGAATTCCATTACGCCGATGGCGCCCGCTCCTATACGACCCATAAGAATTTCGAGGGCATCATCACCAATCTCGAGCGCCGCTGGAAGGAGACGGATTCCGCCTGGGCGCGCGAGGATATCGAGCGCTTCATGTCGGCCGCTCCCTGCCCTTCCTGCAATGGCTTCCGCCTGAAGCCGGAGGCCCTGGCAGTGAAGATCGGCACGCTGCATATCGGCGAAGTCACCGGCATGTCGATCCGCGTCGCCCGCGACTGGTTCGAGACGCTGCCGGCAAGCTTCAACGCCAAGCAGAACGAGATTGCGGTGCGCATCCTCAAGGAAATCCGCGACCGGCTGCGCTTCCTCAACGATGTCGGCCTGGAATATCTCAGCCTGTCGCGCAACTCGGGCACGCTGTCGGGCGGCGAGAGCCAGCGCATCCGGCTCGCCTCGCAGATCGGCTCGGGGCTGACCGGCGTGCTCTACGTGCTCGACGAGCCGTCGATCGGCCTGCATCAGCGCGACAATGCCCGGCTGCTCGATACGCTGAAACACCTGCGCGACATCGGCAACACCGTCATCGTCGTCGAACATGACGAGGATGCGATCATGACGGCCGACGACGTGGTCGATATCGGTCCCGCCGCCGGCATTCACGGTGGTGAGGTTATCGCCCATGGCACGCCGCAGGACATCATGGACAATCCGAAGTCGCTGACCGGCAAATATCTCTCGGGCGAACTCGGCGTTCCCGTTCCCAACGAGCGCCGCAAGCAGAAGAAGGGCCGCGAGATCAAAGTGGTCGGCGCGCGCGGCAACAATCTGAAGAACGTCACGGCGTCGATCCCGCTCGGTGTGTTCACGGCGGTGACCGGCGTTTCCGGCGGCGGCAAATCCACCTTCCTGATCGAGACGCTCTATAAATCGGCAGCGCGCCGCGTCATGGGCGCGCGTGAAAATCCGGCCGATCACGACCGCATCGACGGCTTCGAACATATCGACAAGGTGATCGACATCGATCAATCGCCGATCGGCCGCACGCCGCGCTCGAACCCGGCGACCTATACCGGCGCCTTCACGCCGATCCGCGACTGGTTCGCCGGCCTGCCGGAGGCGAAGGCCCGCGGCTACCAGCCCGGCCGCTTCTCCTTCAACGTCAAGGGCGGGCGCTGCGAAGCCTGCCAGGGCGACGGTGTCATCAAGATCGAGATGCACTTCCTGCCCGATGTCTACGTCACCTGTGACGTCTGCCACGGCAAACGCTACAACAGAGAGACGCTCGACGTCACCTTCAAGCAGAAGTCGATCGCCGACGTGCTTGATATGACGGTGGAGGAAGGCGTCGACTTCTTCGCGGCGGTGCCGGCGGTGCGCGACAAGCTGCAATCGCTGAAGGATGTCGGCCTCGGCTATATCAAGGTCGGCCAGCAGGCCAATACGCTCTCGGGCGGCGAGGCGCAGCGCGTCAAGCTCGCCAAGGAGCTGTCGAAACGTTCGACCGGCCGCACGCTCTATATTCTCGACGAACCGACGACCGGCCTGCATTTCCACGACGTCGCCAAGCTGCTTGAAATGCTGCACGAGCTAGTCAACCAGGGCAATTCGGTGGTGGTGATCGAGCACAATCTCGAAGTCATCAAGACGGCCGACTGGGTGCTCGATTTCGGCCCCGAGGGCGGCGATGGCGGCGGCGAGATCGTGGCTGTCGGCACGCCCGAAGCGATCGTCAAGGAGAAGCGCTCCTATACCGGCCATTTCCTCAAGGAATTGCTGGAGCGGCGGCCGGCGAAGAAGGCGGTTGCGGCGGAATGACGATGAGGCTGGCGTCGCCCGATGATCTGCAAACGATCGCGACGCTGACGGCAGCCGCCTATCGGCCCTATACCGAGCTCTTCGGTGCTCCACCGGTCCCGGTGACGGAAGACTATGCGCCGCGGATCGACCGCGGCGAGGTCTGGCTGCGCGAGATCGGCGGCGAAGCGGCCGGCCTCGTGGTCATCGAGCGGCATTCCGATCACCTCATGTTGTTCAGCATCGCGGTCTCGCCGGCCTTTCAGGGTGCCGGACATGGGCTCTCGATGCTGCGTTGGCTGGAAGGCAAGGCGCGGGAATGGGCCGTGCCGAAGATCCGGCTCTACACCAATGCGCGGATGGAGCGGAATATCGCGCTTTATCGCGCCTTCGGATTTCAGGAAACGGGTCGCCGGCCGAGCCCTTATCGGCCAGGGTGGACGCTCGTCGACATGGTAAAGCAGATCGATGCGGCCTGAACGGCTGCAAACAGGGAGGAAGACATGACGAAATCCGGCACTATCCGCACCGGCATCGGCGGCTGGACCTTCGAGCCCTGGCGCGGGCATTTCTTTCCCGATGACCTGAAACAGAAGGACGAGCTGAATTATGCCAGCCGCCAGCTAAAGGTCATCGAGGTCAACGGCACCTATTACAGCACGCAAAGACCTGCGGTCTTCGCCAAATGGGCGGCTGACGTGCCCGATGGTTTCATCTTCTCGCTGAAGGCGACGCGGTTCGTCACCAATCGGCGGGTGCTGGCCGAAGCCGGTGAATCGATGGAGCGGTTCCTGTCATCGGGAATCAGCGAACTTGGCGATCATCTCGGGCCACTGCTCTGGCAGTTCGCGCCGACGAAGAAGTTCGATCCGGACGATTTCGAGGCCTTTCTGAAACTGCTGCCGGCAAAACAGGACGGGCTGGCGCTTCGCCATGTGGTCGAGGTCCGGCACGATTCCTTCAAGGTGCCGGAATTCGTGGCGCTGCTTGCGAAATACGGGGTGGCGCCGGTCTGCGCCGAACATTTCGAATATCCGATGATCGCCGACGTCACCGCCGATTTCGTCTATGCCAGGCTGCAAAAGGGCTCGGACGATATTGCGACCTGCTATCCGGACAAGGAGCTGAAGGCCTGGGCGAACCGGCTGGAGGTCTGGGCCGAGGGCAAGATCCCCGACGACCTGCCGCTGATCGATCCGGATCGCAAGGTCAAGGCCGAGCCGCGCGACGTCTTCGCCTTCATGATCCATGAGGGCAAGGTCAATGCGCCGCATGGAGCGATCGCTCTGCAGCAGGTGCTGGCGAAATAGGCCAAAGGCTGAAGCATCGGCCGGCGCAAAGCTGACGCATCGGCGGCGCGAAGCTGAAGCGTCGGCGGCCCGAAGCTGAAGCATCGGGTGGGTTAAAGAGGCAGGACTTGGGTTGCGAGGTCTTCCGCCGTCAGGCCCTTGCCGGCGCGATGGCCGGCCTCTGCGTGCAGCCAGACGCCGGCGGCGGCGGCTTCGAAGGCCGGCAGGCCCTGGGCGAGCAATGCGCCGATGATACCGGCGAGCACATCACCGGAACCGGCGGTGGCAAGCCAGACGGGAGCATTGGTATTGATCAGCGCCCGGCCGTCCGGCGCAGCAATGACGGTATCGGCGCCCTTATAGACAATCGCGGCATTGGCGCGGCGGGCGGCGGCGACGGCTTTATCCACCTTCCCCAGCGCATCGTCGCTACCGATATCGGGAAAGAGTCGCGAGAACTCACCTTCGTGTGGCGTCAGCACCAGGCGTGGTTTGCCGCGGAAGAGATCGAAAAGCTGCTGCGGATCGTCCTTGAACGAGGAGATGCCGTCGGCATCCAGCACGAGATGGCGATCGGCAAGGGCGGTGACGAAGCCGCGTGCCCTGGCGCCGATGCCGAAACCGGGACCGAGCACGAATGTCTGCAGCCGCTTGTCGGCGAGCCAGTTTTCGAGGTCGGCCTCGTCGTCGATCGCATGCAGCATGACGGCGGTGAGATGCGCGGCATTGGCGGCCATCGCCGCATGAGGGGCTGCGATCGTCACCAGGCCGGCGCCGGCCTTCAGGCCCGATATCGCCGACATGCGCGCAGCCCCCGTCTTATCGGCCTCGCCTGAGAAGACGACCAGATGGCCGCGCTTGTATTTGTGGGTTTCCAGCTGCTCGGCCGGCAGCACGCTCTTCCAGGCGTCCGGCCTGTTCTCGGCGATATCGCCGCCTGCTGTGGCCCTGACGATGCGGGCGGGAATGCCGATGTCGAAGACCTCCAACTCGCCGCAAAGCTCTCTGCCCGGCATCAGCAGATGGCCGGGCTTTCGTGTCATGAAGGTGATGGTGTTCTGCACCCGGAAGGCCGCACCCAGCACCTTGCCGGTACGGCCATCGAGGCCGGAGGGCAGATCGATGGCGAGGACCGGAATACCGGCTGCGGTGACCCGCCCGATCAGTTCGCCGACATCGGCCGGCACCTCACGGCCGAGCCCGGCGCCGAACAGGCCATCGATGACGACGTCGCCGGCTTCGGGCTGGTAAAGGCGAAGCTCCTCTCCCCGGAGCGTGCAGCCGGCGCGGGCGCGGGCGGCATCGCCCTTCAGCCTTGATGGATCACCGAGATGGAAGAGCGCCACCGTCGCCCCGCACTCCTGCAGATGCCGTGCCGCGACATAGGCGTCGCCGCCATTGTTGCCTGGACCGCAAAGCACGACAAAACGCAGCGCGTCCGGATGAAGCCGCAGTGCGGCGGCCGCAACCGCAGCCCCTGCCCTTTCCATCAGGCCGAAGGAATCGATACCGGATGCGGCAGCGGCCGCATCGACGGCGGCCATTTCGGCGGGCGTCAGAAGAAGATCGGACAGATGTTGGCTCATTGGCCCATTCAATTCAATAAACGCCTAAAAAACAACCGTCCGAGACGATAAAGAAAAGCGCTTTATTTATGCATTTGCCTATATTTTAATCTTACGTCACCATGCTTTCGCAGTTGCTGATATTCGAGATTTTTTCGGTTTTGGATGTGATTCTGGCCCGGAGGTAATGTTTTTCCACTTCTCCGTCACCAAAACGACATGGAATCCCCCGCAAACGCGCCGGTTTTGACGGAATTGACGTCTTTTTTCGATAAGACGGATTTCAAACTGGCACGATATCTGCATCATATCCGGCGAGCGGGAACATTCCTGCCATAACGGGAGAAGCGGAGAGATATTTTCTCATGAAAAAGATCGAAGCGATCATTAAGCCTTTCAAGCTGGACGAAGTGAAGGAAGCCCTTCAGGAAGTCGGCCTGCAAGGTATTACGGTCACGGAAGCCAAGGGCTTCGGCCGTCAGAAGGGCCACACGGAACTCTACCGCGGCGCCGAATACGTCGTCGATTTCCTGCCGAAGGTAAAGGTCGAGGTGGTGCTGGCCGACGAGAACGCTGAGGCCGTCATCGATGCGATCCGCAAGGCGGCGCAGACCGGCCGCATCGGCGATGGAAAAATCTTCGTCTCCAACGTCGAAGAGGTTATCCGCATCCGTACCGGCGAGACCGGCATCGACGCCATCTGACCCACTTTGCCAACCGCGCAAAGTTCGATACGGTCAGCGCGGCCACCTATTGTCATTGCAAATCGGAGGAAGGTATTTAATGGCGACCGCAAGCGAAATTCTGAAGCAGATCAAAGAGAACGACGTGAAGTTCGTCGATCTGCGGTTCACCGACCCGAAGGGCAAGCTGCAGCATGTGACGATGGACGTCGTCTGCGTCGACGAAGACATGTTCGCTGACGGCGTGATGTTCGACGGCTCCTCGATCGGCGGCTGGAAGGCCATCAACGAGTCCGACATGGTGCTGATGCCCGATACCGAGACGGTGCATATGGACCCGTTCTTCGCTCAGTCGACCATGGTCATCATGTGCGATATCCTCGATCCGGTTTCCGGCGAGGCCTATAACCGCGATCCGCGCGGCACCGCCAAAAAGGCCGAAGCCTATCTCAAGGCATCCGGCATCGGCGACACGATCTTCGTCGGCCCGGAAGCCGAATTCTTCGTCTTCGACGACGTCAAGTACAAGGCCGATCCCTACAATACCGGCTTCAAGCTCGACTCGACCGAACTGCCGTCGAACGACGACACCGATTACGAAACCGGCAACCTCGGCCATCGCCCGCGCGTCAAGGGCGGCTATTTCCCGGTTCCCCCGGTCGACAGCGCCCAGGACATGCGCTCGGAAATGCTGACGGTGCTCTCCGAAATGGGCGTCGTCGTCGAAAAGCATCACCATGAAGTCGCCGCCGCCCAGCATGAACTCGGCATCAAGTTCGACACGCTGGTGCGCAACGCCGACAAGATGCAGATCTACAAATACGTCGTGCACCAAGTGGCGAACGCCTACGGCAAGACCGCGACCTTCATGCCGAAGCCGATCTTCGGCGACAACGGCTCGGGCATGCACGTGCACCAGTCGATCTGGAAGGGCGGCAAGCCGACTTTCGCCGGCGACGAATATGCAGGCCTTTCCGAAAGCTGCCTGTTCTACATCGGCGGCATCATCAAGCATGCCAAGGCGATCAACGCCTTCACCAATCCGTCGACGAACTCCTACAAGCGTCTCGTCCCGGGTTATGAAGCGCCGGTGCTGCTCGCCTATTCGGCCCGCAACCGCTCGGCCTCCTGCCGCATTCCGTTCGGCTCCAACCCGAAGGCCAAGCGCGTGGAAGTCCGCTTCCCGGATCCGACCGCCAACCCCTATCTCGCTTTCGCCGCCATGCTGATGGCCGGCCTCGACGGCATCAAGAACAAGATCCATCCCGGCAAGGCCATGGACAAGGATCTCTACGATCTGCCGCCGAAGGAACTGAAGAAGATCCCGACCGTTTGCGGCAGCCTGCGCGAAGCGCTCGAAAGCCTCGACAAGGACCGCAAGTTCCTGACCGCCGGCGGCGTCTTCGACGACGACCAGATCGATGCTTTCATCGAACTGAAGATGGCAGAGGTGATGCGTTTCGAAATGACGCCGCATCCTGTCGAATACGACATGTACTATTCGGCCTGATCGGCTGCGAACATCGAAAGTCCCGGTTCGCCGGGGCTTTCGCCTCCAGGTCATGGACGCCAAATGGCTGGGATATGACGTTCATGTGACGAACGGCGCGCAAAATCTTGATTTGCGTCGCACCGATCACCAAATTGGGTGATGAAAGGAAGTCGTACCATGAAAGAAAGAATAGCAAAGTTCAGTATCGGCGAAGTGGTTCGGCACAAGGTATTTCCGTTTCGCGGCGTCATCTTCGATGTTGATCCGGAATTCGCGAATACGGAGGAATGGTGGAACTCTATTCCCGCAGAGGTGCGCCCGAGCAGGGATCAGCCCTTCTATCACCTTCTCGCCGAAAATGACGAAAGCGAATATGTCGCTTATGTCTCCGAGCAGAACCTGATGAACGACGAAAGCGGCACGCCGCTTCGCAATCCGCAGATCTACCAGATTTTCGATCAGGCCCCGTCAGGGCAGTTCAAACCCAAGATGAGCTTCGCCCACTAAATCAGTGTGCCGATCGGTGAAACAAGGCCTCGCCTCTCCCAGCGAGGCCTTTTTCTTTCAGCTTACGACGGGATGCCCCTCATCCGCGTAGAGCGCAGAGATTGCCAACAAAAAACCCGGCACGAAGCCGGGTTTCTGTTCAAGCCTGATGGCCGGGATTACTGAGCCTTGGCTGCCTTCTGGGCGTCTTCCAGCTTCTTGCGGGCCTCTTCAGCCTTCTTCTGCATGCCTTCCTGCAGGCTGCGCTGGCTTTCGGCGAGCTTGGATTCGGAAACCGGTTCGCCGTCATAAGCGCCGGTGAAGCCTTCAAGCGAAATCTTGATCGGGTTCGGAGCGCGACGGAAGTTGATCGAGGTGAAAATCACGTCGCTGCCCTTCTTGAGGCTGGCGATCATCGCGTCGGTCAGCGGGATTTCGGCCGTGCACTTGTCTGGCAGGCAGACGGCGTAATCGAGCTTCTGGCCCTTGCCGCCGTCGATCTGCATGAGGATGCCGGGGGGAACCAAGCGTGCCGTGGGAACCGAGACCTGCAGGAGCTTGCGGTTGATCTTGCCAGTGACGGAGATCAGGCCGACGGCCGTGACGAGCTGGCCGCCATTGGCGAGAATCAGGTTCTGGACAACACAGATGTCGTTGTCTTCCTGCTTGCTGCAGGTCTTGTACCAGCCGAGCTTCGGCGCGCCGGCGGCCTGCGCCGGAGCATCGGCCGGAGCCGGCGCCGCCGCATCCTGTGCGAAGGAGGAGACCGGTGCCGAAGCGCCGAACACCACTGCCAGAACGGACAGTGCTGCCCGCATTTTCTTTTCAGACTTGAACATCATAACGAATTCCGTCTCCTGATATCCGTTCGGGGCCGCGTCTTGCCGCCCCAACCATCGGGTCGTTCGGCACTCACCTCTTAAAAAAATAAGGCAAATGCATGACCCCAAACTTCGGGTTCACCTGTTACATCGCAGCGTTCAAGATATCCAGCATTTCTTTGGCAATTCGAGGCGCAATTTCATCGCGATGCCGAAGAAATCGCCGCTCCGTGTTGGAATTGAGCGACCCCATGCTAATCTCCGCGGTGAATCATGCCCGTTTTCGTGGTCTTAAGGATTACCGAATGCTCCGGATCGTCGTCCCTCTCGTCCTCTCGCTGCTGTGCGGCGCTGTTGCCGCCGAGCCGCTGCACGGCATCGCGATGCATGGCGAGCCGGCCCTGCCGCCGGACTACAAACACTTCCCTTACGTCAATCCCGACGTGAAGAAGGGCGGCAAGATCACCTATGGCGTCGTCGGCACCTTCGACAGTCTGAACCCGTTCATCCTGAAAAGCATGCGTACGACGGCGCGCGGCATGTGGGACCCGGAATATGGCAATCTCGTCTACGAATCACTGATGCAGCGATCGAGAGATGAGCCCTTCACGCTCTACGGCCTGCTTGCCGAGACTGTGGAATGGGATGACGCCAGGAGTTTCATCCAATTCAATCTCAACCCGACGGCGAAATGGTCCGACGGTCAGCCGGTGACACCCGAGGACGTGATGTTCACCTTCGAACTGATGCGCGACAAGGGCCGCGTTCCCTTTGCCAACCGCCTCAACGTCGTCGCCAAGATGGAAAAGATCGGCGAACACAGTGTGCGCTTCACCTTCAACGACAAGGCCGACCGCGAGACGCCTTTGATCTTCGGCCTTTTCCCGGTGCTGCCGAAACATGCGATTGATCCCGAAACCTTCGACCGTACATCGCTGGCACCACCGGTCGGCTCTGGTCCCTACAAGGTAAGGACGGTCAAGCCCGGCGAGAGCATCACATTTGAGCGCGATCCGAACTACTGGGGCAAGGACATTCCCTCGAAAGTCGGCACCGACAATTACGACCAGATCACCGTGCAATATTTCCTGCAGGACACGACGCTGTTCGAGGCCTTCAAGAAGGGCGATATCGATGTCTATCCCGATGGCAATCCCGGCCATTGGGCCAATGCCTATGATTTCCCAGCCGTCACCTCGGGAGCTATCGTCAAGGAGGTGTACACGCCGAAACTGCCGAGCGGCATGCTCGGCTTCGTGTTCAACACGCGCCGGCCGATCTTTACCGATCCAAAGGTGCGCGAAGGCCTGTCGCTGGTATTCGATTTCGAATGGGCGAATAAGAACCTCTATTCCGGTGCCTATAAGCGCACGCAGAGCTTCTGGCAGAATTCCGAACTTTCGAGTTTCGGCGTTCCGGCCAATGCGGCAGAGCTTGCTCTGCTCGGACCGATCAAGGACAAAATCGCGCCCAGTATTCTCGACGGCACCTACAAGCTGCCGGTGACCGATGGCTCGGGCCGCGACCGCAATGTGCTGAAGCAGGCGGTCGAGCAGTTGAAACAGGGCGGCTATACGATCCAGGGCGGCAAGATGGCTGATGCTTCAGGCCGCCAGCTCGCCTTCGAAATCATGACGCAAAATGCCGACCAGGAAAAGCTCGCCATCGCCTACCAGCGGTCACTGCAGGCGATCGGCATTGCCGCCTCGATTCGCACGGTCGACGATTCGCAATATCAGAGCCGGACGAACAGCTTCGATTACGATATGATCATGAAATCCTACACTTCGTCGCTGTCGCCGGGTAACGAACAGCTCGGCCGCTGGTCTTCCGCCGCACGCACGCGCGAGGGGACGGACAGCTTCGCCGGCGCCAACGATCCCGATCTCGACACGCTAATCGACCATCTGCTCAGGGCGCGCTCGGCGGAAGATTTCACCGCGGCAGTGCGCTCCTACGATCGGATGCTGCTCTCCGGCCATTACGTGCTGCCGCTCTATCATATCGACCAGCAATGGGTAGCCCACAGCAAGCGCATCGGTCGTCCCGACAGCGCGCCGCTCAATGGTTATCAGCTGCCGGTATGGTGGGATGCAAGCGTGCAGTAAACGCCGCCGAACCGCCTCGGCCCAATGTCTCCCAGGAGACGGATAGAATAAGGAAAGTCCTCATGGAACGCATCACCATCGACGTCGTCTCGGATGTCGTCTGCCCCTGGTGTTATCTCGGCAAGGCGCGGCTGGAACTCGCCATCGCCGAGGTGCAGGACGAGATCGGCGTCGATATCAACTGGCGGCCGTACCGGCTCAATCCCGACTATCCCAAGGAAGGTGTCGACCAGAAGAAGGCGCTGGCTGAGAAGCTCGGCGGCGAGGAGCGCGTGGCCCAGGCCCACAAGATGCTCACTGACCTCGGCCGCGAAGTCGGCATCGCCTTCGATTTCGAAGCGATCAAGATCGGCCCGAATACGCTCGACGCCCACCGGCTGGTCCACTGGGCGATGATCGAAGGCCGCGAGAAGCAGGACAAGGTCGTCACGGCGCTGTTCAAGGCGAATTTCGAGGAAGGCCGCAATGTCGGCGACCATCAAGTACTGCTCGATATCGCCGAAAAGGCCGGCCTCGACCGCTCGGTCATCGCCTCGCTGCTTGCCTCCGATGCCGATCGCGACCTGATCGTCGCGGAGATCAAGGCGGCGCAGGAAATGGGCGTCAACGGCGTGCCGTTCTTCATCTTCGACCAGCAATATGCCGTCAGCGGCGCGCAGACACCGGATGTGCTGGCGAGTGCGCTGCGCGATATTGCCAAGGCCAAGGCCGAGGCGCGGTCGGGGCTGAACTGAGTCTATCGATGCGGATCGAGATCGAACAGCCGCGACAAAGTTGGGCCGAGGATTTCGCAGCGCTCAAGCGCGCCGTCATGGGTGCGGCACCCGCCGGAGCCTATCTGCATCATATCGGCTCGACGGCCATTCCCGGCCTTCCCGCCAAGGATATCATCGATCTCCAGCTGACGGTGAACGAGCTGGCTGATGTCGATGCCGACGCATTCGAACAGGCCGGCTTCGAGCGCCGGCCCATCACCATCGATCACTGCCCTCCGGGACTTGAACTGGCAGACGGCGAACTGCGCAAGGCCTTCTATCGCAGCAAAGGACGCCCGGCCAATCTGCATATCCGGCAAAGAGGCCGCTTCAACCAACGCTACTCCCTGCTCTGCCGAGACTTCCTGCGTGCCCATCCGACGGCGGCGAACGCCTATGCGCTGATCAAGCAGCGGCTCGCCCAGCGCTTTCCCGAGGACGTCGATTTCTACTACGACATCAAGGACCCGGTGTTCGACATCATCATGGACGGCGCCAATGAATGGGCAAAGCTGATCGGCTGGTCGGAGCCGCCGGGCGACTGAAGCCGCGCGTCACCCCAGAACCGGAACGCAGCGCACTTCAGTCTTCACCGAGTTGGCGATGAAACATTCGTCATGGGCGCGGTGATGCAGGGCTTCGAGCTCGCTCAGAGAGGGCTGCTTCTCACCGCTGAAGACGACATGCGGCCTCAGCGTCACGACGGTCATGGCCAAACGGCCTTCGGCATTCCTGTCCATGACGCCCTCGGCGGCATCGGTGTAGCTGTCGACGCAAAAGCTCTGTTTGGCGGCGATCGACAGGAACCACAGCATATGGCAGCTGGAAAGCGAAGCGACGAAAGCCTCCTCCGGATCGACGGCGTCCTCGGCTGAATAGGGCAGCGGGACGACATGCGCGGAAGAAGACGCCCTCACCTCGATGCCGCCATCGAAGGTCCAGAGGTGGGCGCGGCTGTAGCGATTGTCGGTGAAAGTCTCGCCCTTCCGCTGCCAGGCGATCGTTGCGCCATATGTCGCCATATCAATCTTCCTCTGTTTACTTCGCCATCTCCGCCAGCTGCGTCATGATAACAGCCGCACCCTGCAGGCGTTTTTCCGGGGTCGGCAGGTCGCGGGTCAGGAAGAGGCTGTGATCGGGGCGGATCTTCGCCATCGTGCCCTGCCTGCCGATATAGCCGACGAGGTTTGCCGGGTTGGGGAATTCCTTGTTGCGGAACTGCACGACCACGCCCTTCGGGCCGGCATCGAGCTTTTCGACATTGGCGGTGCGGCAGAGCGACTTGATGTAGACGATCTTCAGCAGATGCTGGACTTCGATCGGCATCGGCCCGAAGCGGTCGATCATCTCGGCGCCGAAGCCGTCGATCTCCTTGAGTTCGGTGATTTCGCCGAGACGGCGATAGAGCGCCATGCGCAGATGCAGGTCGGGCACATAGTTTTCCGGGATCATCACCGTGGTGCCGACCGAAATTTGCGGCGACCAGCCGGTATCCTGGATCTCGTCGACACCCTTGACCTCGGCAACCGCCTCTTCCAGCATCTGCTGATAGAGTTCGAAGCCGACCTCCTTGATGTGGCCCGACTGCTCCTCGCCGAGCAGATTGCCGGCACCGCGAATATCGAGATCGTGGCTTGCCAGCTGGAAGCCAGCGCCGAGCGTGTCCAGCGATTGCAGCACCTTCAGCCGGCGGTCGGCCGTGGCCGTCAGCACCTTGTTGACAGGCAGGGTGAAGAGCGCGAAAGCGCGCACCTTCGAGCGGCCGACGCGGCCGCGCAGCTGATAGAGCTGGGCGAGGCCGAACATATCGGCGCGGTGAACGATCAGCGTATTGGCTGTCGGCACGTCGAGGCCGGATTCGACGATGGTTGTGGACAGCAGCACGTCGTAGCGGCCTTCATAGAAGGCGTTCATGATGTCTTCGAGTTCGCCGGCCGGCATCTGGCCATGGGCGACGGCGACCTTCAGCTCCGGCACATCGGACTGCAGGAAGGCATGGATATCCGCGAGATCGGCAAGCCTCGGGCAGACATAGAAGCTCTGGCCGCCGCGATAATGCTCGCGCATCAGCGTCTCGCGGATGACCAGGCTGTCGAAGGGCGAGATGAAGGTGCGCACCGCCATGCGGTCGACCGGCGGCGTAGTGATCAGCGACAACTCGCGCACGCCGGTCATGGCGAGCTGCAGCGTGCGCGGAATCGGCGTTGCCGACAGCGTCAGCACGTGCACATCGCTCTTCAGTTCCTTCAACCGTTCCTTGTGCTTCACACCGAAGTGCTGCTCCTCGTCGATGACGAGCAGGCCGAGATTGGCGAATTTGATGCCGGCGCCGAGCAGCGCATGGGTGCCGACGACGATGTCGGTCTTGCCGTCGGCCACTTCCTTCTTGGTCAGCGCCAGCTCCTTGGCGCCGACCAGGCGCGAAGCCTGCTGGATGCGCACCGGCAGACCGCGGAAACGCTCGGAAAAGGTCTTGAAATGCTGGCGAGCCAGCAGCGTCGTCGGCACGACGACGGCAACCTGGACGCCGTTCATCGCCGCGACGAAAGCGGCGCGCAGCGCCACTTCGGTCTTGCCGAAACCGACGTCGCCGCAGACCAGACGGTCCATCGGCCGGCCGGCGCCGAGATCGGAGCGGACCGCCTCGATGGCGTTGTCCTGGTCCTCGGTCTCGTCATAGGGGAAGCGGGCGGCGAATTCGTCGTAGAGACCTTCCGGCGTCGTCAGCATCGGTGCGTGGCGTGTCAGGCGCTCGGCGGCGATGCGGATCAGCGCATCGGCCATATCGAGCAGGCGCCTCTTCAGCTTGGCCTTGCGCATCTGCCAGGCGCCGCCGCCGAGCTTGTCGAGCTGGGCCTCGGTGCCCTCGCCGCCGTAGCGCGAGAGGAGATCGATGTTTTCGACCGGCAGGAAGAGCTTGGCCTCGTCGGCATATTGCAGTTCGAGGCAGGCATGCGGGGCGCCTGCCGCCTCGATGGTCCGCAGGCCAATGAAACGGCCGATGCCGTGTTCGGCGTGGACGACGATCGAACCTTCATCGAGGCCGGCGACCTCGGCGATGAAATCGGCCGCACGCTTGCGGCGCTTCGAGCGGCGCACCATGCGGTCGCCCAATATATCCTGCTCGCCGATGACGACGAGATCGCCGGCCTCGAAGCCGGATTCGAGACTGAGCACGGCAGCAGCAGCCTCGCCCCGCGCCAGCGAAGCGACATCCTTCAGCGCCTCGATCGGCTTGACCTTTTCCAGGCCGTGCTCGTTCAGCACCTGCAACAGACGTTCCAGCGAGCCTTCGGTCCAGGCGGTGACGAGCACTCTCGCGCCGCCGGCGCGGCGGTCGGCAATATGCTTGACGACGATGTCGAAGATGTTGATGCGTTCGGCATCGCCGCCTTCGGCATTCGAACGGGCCCAGCGCTGGCCCTGGCGGGCATCGATATTGACGACCCGCCTCGCCTCGCCTTCGATTTCGTTGAAGGGGCTGATGCGGATCGCACCGAGCGCATCCAGGGTTTTTGCGAAAAGCTTGCTGTCGAGATAGAGCTGGCCCGGCGTCACCGGCTTGTAGGGTGTGCCCTGGGCCATCTGGTTCTTGGCCGGCTGGCCGGAATTCAGGCGGGCGTCGTAATAATCGAAAACGAGCTTGGAGCGCTCTTCGGCCGCTTCACGCACCGTATGGTCGGTGACGACACGGAAGCCGCTGAGATAATCGAAGACGGTATCGAGCTTCTCATAGAAGAGCGGCAGCCAATGCTCCATACCGGGATAACGGCGGCCTTCGGAGACGGCGAGATAGAGCGCGTCGTCGCGCGTCGCCGCGCCGAAAGCCGAGAGGTAGTTCTTGCGGAAGCGGCTGATCGTATCCGGCGTCAGCGTCACCTCGCTCATCGGATTGAGATCGAGGGAGCGGACCTGGCCGGTCGTGCGCTGGCTGGCCGGATCGAAGCTGCGGATCGATTCCAGCGTATCTCCGAAGAAATCCAAGCGGACCGGCTCTTCCGAGCCTGGCACGAAGACATCGAGAATGCCGCCGCGCACGGCATATTCGCCGACCTCGCGGACGGTCGCGACACGGTCGAAGCCGTTGCGCTCCAGGCGCCCGGCGAGATCGTCCATGCGCAGCTGGTTACCGGGACGGGCCGAAAAGCTGAGGCTCTCGATCACATCCTGGGGCGCCACCTTCTGCAGCATGGCATTGGCGGTGACGAGCACAATCGCGGCATGCGGCTTTTTGCGGTGGGCAATCAGGCCACCGAGTGCGGCAAGCCGGCGGGCCGAGGTATCGGCGCTCGGCGAGACGCGGTCATAGGGCAGACAGTCCCAGGCCGGCAGGGTGAGAACCGGAATGTCGGGGGCGACAAAGCTCAGCATCTGTTCGATATCGGCCATGCGGTGGCCGTCGGACATGACATAGGCGACCGGCTCTCCCGCACGGGCGAGCTCGGCGAGCAGCAGCGTTTCAAGGCCGGCAGGCACATTGCCGATCGTCAGCGGCTCGGCAATGGCCGCAAGCTTCTTCGCATCAAAACCAGGGATCATTCCGGCGTCCTGAGGGGCTTGTCGAAATCGGGCGTATAGGCGGCCAGGCGGGCAAACATCGGTGTCTGGAAACGTTCAGGCACCGGCCATGTTCCCATGATCCAGCGGACGAGATCATTGTCCTCTTCCGCCATGATCGTCTCGAACTCGTCGAGCTCGGCATCCGACAGTCTGGCGAGCTCGGCTTCGGCAAACTGGCCGAAAACCAGATCCATCTCGCGAATGCCGCGATGCCAGCAACGGAAAAGGATCCGGCGGCGGCGCGGGTCGAGACCGGCACTCGTGAGCGTGACACCTGTCATGGCATTACCTTCCTGTTGATGCGCCTCTATAGACCCTGGAAAGCGGCTTGTCAGCCTTGCCAAGGCCGCATTGTTCATCGCATTTTGGCCGCATGCGCCCCGCCATTCTCGATCCGCTGTTTTCTCCCATTTCGGGCCTTCCGGGCGTCGGCCCGAAGATCGCCGAACTGCTGGTCAAGCTGCTCGGGCGCGATACGACGGAGGACTGCCGGGTCATCGACCTCCTCTTCCACGCGCCCTTTTCGCTGATCGACCGGCGCAACCAGCCGGGAATCGCCCGCGCGCCGCAGGGCGCGATCGTGACGATCACAGCGCGGGTCGACCGACACCAGGTGCCGCCACGGGGCAAAAGCAATGTCCCCTACCGCGTCTTCCTGCATGACGAGACCGGCGAGTTGACGCTGGTCTTCTTCCGCGGACAGGCGGCGTGGCTGGAAAAACAGCTGCCCGTCGACGCCGAGGTGACGGTCAGCGGCAAGGTCGACTGGTTCAACGGCCGCGCCTCGATGGTGCACCCAGATTATATCGTCAAAGCGGAGGAGGCGGAGAACCTGCCGCTCGTCGAGCCGATCTACCCGCTGACGGCGGGTCTCTCGCCGAAGACATTGCGCAAGATCATCGACGGCGCGCTGCCGCGTTTTCCAGAGCTGCCGGAATGGATCGATCTCGCCTTGACCGAGAAGCAGGGCCTGCCATCGATCCGCGACAGCTTCCACATGCTGCACGAGCCGCGCGACCCCGGAGATATAGATCCGCAGGCCCCTGCCCGGCGCCGGCTTGCCTATGACGAATTCCTCGCCGGCCAGCTGTCGCTGAGCCTGGTGCGCCAGAGGCTGCGCAAAGTGGCGGGCCAGCCGGTGCATGCGACCGGCGAAATCAGCGGCAAGATTTTGAAGACATTGCCTTTCCAGCTCACATCAAGCCAGAACGAGGCGATCGCCGACATTCTGAAAGACATGGCCGGCACCGAGCGCATGCTGCGGCTGCTGCAGGGCGATGTCGGCGCCGGCAAGACGCTGGTGGCGCTGATGGCGATGGCGGCGGTGATCGAGAGCGGCGGCCAGGCGGTGCTGATGGCGCCGACCGAAATCCTGGCACGCCAGCACCATGCGACGATCTCGAAATTCGCCGCCTCATCAGGGCTCGGCATCGAGGTGCTGACGGGGCGCACCAAGGGACGTGAACGGGAAGACATCCTGGAGCGCATCGCCTCCGGCGCCGCCCAGATCATCATCGGCACGCATGCGCTGTTCCAGGACAGCGTCACCTACGCCAACCTGATGCTTGCCGTTGTCGACGAACAGCATCGCTTCGGCGTGCATCAGCGGCTGCGGCTGACCGCCAAGGGCATCTCGCCGCATATGTTGGTGATGACGGCAACGCCGATCCCGCGCACTTTGGTGCTTGCTGCCTTCGGCGATATGGACGTCTCCAAGCTCACCGAAAAACCGGCCGGCCGCAAACCGATCCAGACGATCACCGTGCCGATGGAGCGAACCGGCGAAATCGTCGGGCGGCTGCAGGGCGCAATCGCCGAGGGCAAGAAGGCCTACTGGATCTGCCCACTGGTCGAAGAATCCGAAGAACTCGACCTGATGTCGGCCGAGGAACGGCATGCGACGCTGGTCGCGACACTCGGCCCCGATATCGGCCTCATCCACGGCCGCATGAGCGGGCCGGAGAAGGATGCGGCGATGATGGCGTTCAAGACCGGCGAGACGCGGCTTCTCGTCGCCACGACAGTCGTCGAAGTGGGCGTCGACGTGCCGGATGCGACGATCATGGTGATCGAACATGCCGAGCGCTTCGGCCTGGCGCAACTGCATCAGCTGCGCGGCCGGGTTGGGCGCGGCGACGAGGCTTCGACCTGCATCCTGCTCTATAAGGGGCCGCTTGGCGAAACCGGCCATTCCCGGCTTTCGATCATGCGCGAGACGGAGGACGGTTTTCGCATCGCCGAAGAGGACCTGAAGCTGCGCGGCGAAGGCGAATTGCTCGGCACAAGGCAATCCGGCACGCCGGGCTTCCGCATTGCCAGCCTCGAGGCGCATGCCGATCTGCTCGAGATTGCCCGCAAGGATGCGGCCTACCTGATCGAGCGCGATCCGGAACTGACCAGCGAAAGAGGACAGGCGATCCGCACCCTGCTCTATCTCTTCCGCCGCGATGAGGCGATCCGGTTCCTGAGAGCAGGATAAGGCGCGCCACTACGCGCCATGCCTGTTGTTATCCCAAACGCTTTTGGGCGGCATGCATCATTCGGCCTTGGAAACCGCCACCGGCTTCGGCCGCGGCAAATGCTTCGGCTTCGGCTCGGACTGAGGGATTTCAGGAGCCACGAGCCCGCCTGAGATCAGGAATTTGGCCGCGTCTTCCGGCGACATGTCGAGCAGCACGATCTTCTCGCGCGGCACGAAGACGAGGAAACCGGCGGTCGGCACCGGCGTCGGCGGCAGGAAGACCGCAACCATATCCTGGCCCATGGCGTTGAACTTCGAAGCGATCTCGCCCTTGGCGTCGGTGGCCACGAAAACCAACGCCCAGAGGCCGGGACTGGGATATTCGATGAGGCCGACTTTCTTGAAGGAGTTCGACTGCTCCTTCAGCACCGTTTCGAAAATCTGCTTCACGCTTCTGTAGATCGTGCGCACCAGCGGCATGCGCTGGACGACCGATTCGCCGAAACCGACGATGCTTTGGCCGATCAGGTTCTTGCCGAGGAAACCGACGACGGTGATCAGCACGACGGCCGTCAGCAGGCCGAAACCGGGAATGGCGAAATTGAGATAGCTTTCCGGATTCCAGCGCGCCGGAATATAGGGCCTGACCCAGCTGTCGGACCAGTGGATGAAGGTCCAGGTCAGCCAGATGGTGATCGCGATCGGCGCGCAGATGATCAGGCCTGCGAGAAAATTATTCCTCAGCCGGGTCGCGACCGGCATTCTGGGGGTGTTGTCGGTCATCTCTCCTGATGAGCTCCATCTCAGTCGTGGACAGGCCGGAACGCCGGCCTTTCCCCCTTGTCCGCACACCAAAATTGCCAGAATTCGAGGGTCCGCACAATATGTTTCGCAGCGGAGGCCGCGGCCTTGCAGGCTTATTCCACTGTTACGGATTTCGCCAGGTTGCGCGGCTGATCGACGTCGGTGCCCATGAAAACAGCAGTGTGATAGGCGAGCAGCTGGATCGGCAGCGAGAAGATCATCGGCGCGATGATTTCGTCGACGACGGGCAGGATGATCGTCGCCATGGTCGGCAGTTTCGAGGCCGCAGCACCCGCCTCGTCGGTGATGAAGATAATTCGGCCGCCGCGGGCCGCGACCTCCTGCATGTTCGAAACGGTCTTTTCGAAGAAACGGTCGTAGGGAGCGATGACGATGACCGGCATATTCTCGTCGATCAGCGCGATCGGCCCGTGCTTCAATTCGCCGGCGGCATAACCTTCGGCGTGGATATAGGAAATTTCCTTGAGTTTCAGCGCGCCTTCCATGGCAAGCGGGAAGCTGGTGCCGCGGCCGAGATAGAGCACGTCCTTGCACTTCGACAGTTCGCGCGACAGGCTTTCCATCTGCGGCTGGATGAGGTTCAGCACCCGGCTCATGACGCGCGGCATTTCGGCGAGATGGCGCACGAGCGCCCTCTCCTCCTCCGCACTCACCGTGCCGCGCGCCTTGCCGGCGCCGATGGCGAGCGACGCCAGCACGGCAAGCTGGCAGGTGAAGGCCTTGGTCGAGGCGACGCCGATTTCCGGGCCGGCCATGATGGGGAAGACGGCGTCGGATTCACGCGCGATCGTCGATTCGCGGACATTGACGACGGCGCCGATCTTCAGGCCGTTGTCGCGGCAATAACGCAGCGATGCCAGCGTATCGGCGGTCTCGCCGGACTGCGAAATGAAGAGTGCTGCCTGCGAGGACGACAGAGGCATTTCGCGGTAGCGGAATTCTGAGGCAACGTCGATTTCAACAGGCAGGCGGGCATAACGCTCGAACCAGTATTTGCCGACGAGGCCGGCGAGATAGGCGGTGCCGCAGGCCGAGATCGCAAGGCCGGTCGCCGCCTTGAAGTCGATCGCCTCGGCATTGGCGCCGATCGTATTTTCGGCGAAATCGACATAGTGGCTGAGCGCGTGAGAGATGACCTCCGGCTGCTCGTAGATTTCCTTTTCCATGAAATGGCGGTGGTTGCCCTTGTCGACGACATAGGCGGTCGCCTGCGAGATCTGGCGGGCGCGCCTGACCGGCTTGCCGGTAAAATCGATGACGGCGACACTGTCACGGGTGATGACGGCGCAATCGCCGTCGACGAGATAGGTGATCTCGTTGGTGAAGGGCGAGAGCGCAATCGCATCCGAGCCGAGGAACATTTCGCCGCGGCCGTAGCCGACGGCAAGCGGCGGGCCGGAACGGGCGGCCATGATCGTACCGGGATCGGCCTTGAGCATGATGGCCAGCGCATAGGCGCCGGTCACCCGGTTCAGCATCTTCAGCATGGCAGCGCGCGGCTCCAGGCCTTCGCGCAGATATTTCGCCATCAGCTGGGCGACGACTTCGGTATCGGTCTGGGTCTGAAAGACCGCGCCCTCCTCGGTCAATTCATCGCGAAGCTCTGAGAAATTCTCGATGATGCCGTTATGGACGACGGCGACACCTTCGACGAAATGCGGATGGGCGTTGGTCTCGTTGGGCACGCCATGGGTCGCCCAGCGCGTATGGGCGATGCCGACCATGCCCGGCAGCGGTTCGGCATCGAGGCGCTTTTCCAGATTGAAGAGTTTGCCTTCGGCGCGGCGGCGATCCATCACCCCCTCATGGATGGTGGCGACGCCGGCGGAGTCATAACCGCGATATTCGAGACGCTTCAGCGCATCGACCAGGCGCCCGGCAACAGGCTGACTTCCGACAATCCCCACAATACCGCACATGCAATATATTCCCCATGAAGGCTTCGATGACGAGGCCAGTCCTAACGATTCCTGCTTATTTCTCAATCACCTCGGCGGTCACTTTCAATTTCCGCCGGTTATGGAAAGCGGCCTCAAGCCTTCGCCTTCTTCGCCGCCTTGATGGCGAGCGCGCGCTCGCGCAGCAGGATCGCGCGGCCGGGCTTGATCTCCTGGCGGGCCCGGCCGAGCGCCAGGGCGTCGGCCGGCACATCGGCGGTGATGACGCTGCCGGAGGCGATATAGGCGCCGTCGCCGATCGTCACCGGCGCGACCAGCGAGGAGTTGGAACCGATGAAGGCGTTTTCGCCGATCACCGTCTCGCTCTTGTTGACGCCGTCATAGTTGCAGGTGATCGTGCCGGCGCCGATATTGCTGCCGGCGCCGATGACCGCATCGCCGATATAGGTGAGATGGTTGACCTTGGCGCCCTCGCCGATCCGGCCGTTCTTGACCTCACAGAAATTGCCGACCTTCGAACCGTCGGCGAGATCGGCACCCGGGCGCAGCCGCGCGAAGGGGCCGACGGTCGCGCCCTGGCTGACATGGGCGCCTTCGATATGCGAGAAGGCATGGATGACGGCGCCGCTGTCGATCACCGCGCCGGGACCGAAGACGACATTCGGCTCGATCAGCGCATCCTGGCCGATGACGGTGTCATAGGACAGAAAGACCGTTTCCGGCGCGATCATGGTGACGCCGGCCAGCATCATCTGGTGGCGGCGGCGCTCCTGCCAGAAGCGCTCGATGACGGCGAGTTCGGCCCGGTTGTTGCAGCCGGTCATCTCGATTTCGGGAGCATCGACGGCGGTGACGCGGCCGCCGAGCGAACGGGCGATCTCGACGAGATCGGTCAGATAGAATTCGCCCTTGGCATTGGCATTGCCGATGCGCTGGAGAAGATCGAGCGCCTTGCGGCCGTTGATCGCCATCAGCCCGCTGTTGCACCAGGTGACGGTGCGCTCGGCATCGGTCGCGTCCTTCTCCTCGCGGATGGCGATCAATTCGCCATCCTTGACGAGCAGGCGGCCGTAGCCTGTGGGGCGGTCGGTGTGGAAACCGATGACGACGACATCGCTGCCCTCCGCAAGGCCCTGGCGGGCGGCCTTCAGCGGTGCGTCGGTCTGCAGCGGCACGTCGCCATAAGTGACGAGGATATCGTCATAGCCCTTGGCGATCGCTTCGCGCGCCGCCAGCACCGCATGGCCGGTGCCGAGGCGCTCCTTCTGCAGATAGGCTTCGATGCCGACGCCGGCAACGCTTGCAGCCTTTGCGACATCCTCAGCATCGCGGCCGACGACGAGGGCGACGGAGGAGATGCCGGCGGAGGCGACCGCCTCGACCACATGGGCGATCATCGGCCGTCCGGCGACCGGATGCAGCACTTTCGATTTCGAGGATTTCATCCGCGTGCTGTCACCGGCGGCAAGGATGACGGCAAGACAAGTACGTTCCATGATCTGCTCCGCGAATCCGCGCCGTGAGGCGGCTTTGTTGCCTCATACTGCATAATTCCTGAAATCGGAATCGATTTTCGGAAAGCACGCGCGATGGATTGAAAGCCTTGCAGCGTCCTTTGCGCGCCCGAAAACATCAGTGGCGCGGCAGACACGCAAAGCCTTTGCAAGCGTGAAATTTAGGTCGAAATCGGCACTCTGACGGTCTCGGAACCGCGGGCGGCGAAGGCCTCGTGCACATGATGGCGGCCATCCAGGATGACGAGTTCCATGGCACGGCGTGCGGCAGCGCTGTCACCGGAAACGATCGCATCGACGATGCGCATATGGGTATCGGCGATATTGGCGAAACCGTTTTCGGCGGGCGGCGTGCTCATGCGGAACATGCCGACGAGGGCCGCTTCGATGAGGCTGCCGAGCGTCCGCATGAAGGGATTGTGCGAGGCTTCGGCGAGCGCCAGGTGGAAACGAAGGTCGGCGAGCGCCAGGCTGTCGGCAGTGTGGCCACTCGCCGCCATATCGAGCGCCAATGCGCGCAGCGTCTCGATATCATCCGCATTCGCCCGCTCGGCGACGAGACCGGCAGCGAAAGGTTCGACCGCAAGACGGATATCGTAGAGTTGCAGCAGGAACTCTTCCGTCACGCCATTGTCGAAGTGCCAGGCAATGATCTCGCTGTCGAACATGTTCCAGAGGTTCTTCTCGGTCACACGCGTACCGACCCGCGCCTTCGCGACAACCATGCCCTTGGCGGCGAGCGTCTTCATCGTCTCGCGCAAGACGGTACGGGACACTTTGAAGCGCTGCGCCAGTTCGGTATCGCCAGGCAAGATCGAGCCGACGGGATAGGTGCCGGCGACGATCTCCTTTCCGAGCTCGTCAACCACTTGCGCGTGGCTCGTCCGGGTTCTGCGCCCCGTCTTACGTGTCTCGTCCAATTTGTTGCGCAAGCGATCCGTCTCCCCCTCAGGCATACCTCTTGTTCAGACTGGAAACGAACAGGATCGCCTTCTGCATCAGGATAAATGCAAACAGCAGGAGGCCAATCAGGATCTTGGTCCACCAGCTCGACAGCGTGCCGTCGAAGGTGATGTAGGTCTGAATGAGCCCCTGGATCAGGATACCGATCAAGGTACCCGCCACGAATCCCGCTCCTCCGGTCAGCAGCGTCCCTCCGATGACGACCGCCGCAATGGCGTCGAGTTCGACGCCGACTGCTGCAAGAGAATAACCAGCTGAGGTGTACAGCGAAAAAACGATCCCGGATAGGCCTGCAAGAAAGCCCGACAGCGCATAGATCTGAATTGTCGTGCGGCCGACCGGCACACCCATCAGCCGCGCCGTCTGCGGGCCGCCGCCGAGCGCATAGACATTGGTGCCGAAGCGGGTGCGCTGGGCGATGAAAATGCCGGCGGCAAAGACCAGGAGCATGATGGCGCCGATCAGCGTCAGCCGCCCACCGCCGGGCAGGCGCCAATAGAGGCTCGTCAGCGTCGAATAATATTCATGGTCGATCGGGATGCTGTCGATCGAGAGCACGAAGGCCATGCCGCGCGCCAGGAACATGCCGGCGAGCGTGACGATGAAAGCCGGCATTTCGAGATAGTGGATGATGGCGCCCATGATACCGCCAAAGGCAGTGGTGATCACAAGCACGATCGCAAAGGCGAGCAGCGGATGGATCGAGGTCTTCTGCAGGATCACCGCCAGGAAGACGCCGGTGAAGGCGATGACCGATCCGATCGACAGATCGATGCCGCCGGAGATGATCACGAAGGTCATGCCGACGGCTGCGATGCCGAGAAAGGCATTGTCGGTCAGCAGATTGCCGATGACACGTGTCGACAGCATGTTCGGATATTGCAGCGTGCAGCCGGCATAGGCGAGCACGAAGATGACGATGGTCGCAAGCAGCGGCAGGTATTTGGAATTCATTTCGGCTGCTCCCTTCCGCCCGGCCGGCGGCTGGCGAAGATGGCGAGCGACTGCACCGCCGGCGACTGGATGACGAGGATGACGATAATGATGATGGCCTTGATGATCAGGTTGAACTCCGGCGGGAAGCCGGAAGACAGGATGCCGGTATTCACCGCCTGGATGATCATCGCGCCGATCAGCGATCCGAGAATGCTGAAGCGGCCGCCGAGCAATGAATTGCCGCCGACGACGACGGCGAGGATGGCGTCGAGTTCGAGCCACAGGCCGGCATTGTTGGCATCGGCGCCCTTGATGTCGGCGGCGACGATGATGCCTGATATCGAGGCACACAGCCCGCTCAGCATATAGACAGCCATCAGCAGCACCGGCGTTCGAATGCCGGATAGCGTGCTGGCGCGGCGATTGATGCCGACGGCCTCGATCAGCATGCCGAGCGCTGTCCGGCGGACGAGCAGGATGACGAGCAGGCCGACGAGAAACCAGATGACGACAGGCATCGGCAGAAGGGCCATGGAGCCGCTGCCGAAGAAGGTCAGCCCGTCATCATTGAAGGTCAGGATGGCGCCTTCGGTGATGAGCTGGGCGATGCCGCGGCCGGCGACCATCAGCACCAGCGTGGCGATGATCGGCTGGATATTGAGCACGGCCACCAGGAAACCGTTCCAGACGCCGCAGGCAATGCCGACCGCCAACGTCAGGACAATGGTGTAGGCCACTGAATTTCCTGAGACAATCGACGATGCGGCAACGGCACCGCAGATGGCGACAACAGCCCCGACGGACAGATCGATGCCCTTGGTGGCGATGACCAGCGTCATGCCGATCGCCAGCAACGCCACCGGTGCGCCGCGGTTGAGCACGTCGATCAGGCTGCCATAGAGGCGGTCATTTTGAACCACGACATTAAAAAACTGCGGTGACGTGATGAAATTCAACAAAAGAATAACAACGAGCGCAATCAATTGCGGCGCCAGGCGATAAGCCAGCGCGTTTAGCGAGGACCTCATGCCTCCTCCATCTTATGCTCGGCCGCAGCGATGGCATCGACGATGCCGGCGGCCGTAATCCGTTCGCCCGTGAGTTCGGCGATATGCTGTCTGTCGCGAAGCACGATGATACGTGAACTATAGGCGACAAGCTCTTCAAGTTCCGAGGAAATCACGATCAGCGACATGCCTTCGCCGCAGAGCTGTTCGATCAGCCGGATGATCTCGGCATGGGCGCCGACATCGATGCCGCGGGTCGGCTCGTCGAGGATGAGAAACTTCGGATTGGTCGCCAGCCAGCGGGCGAGGATCGCCTTCTGCTGGTTGCCGCCGGAAAGCAGCCGGATCGGCTTCTCGCGGTCGGTGGTGCGGATATCGAGCGCCTTGATGTAACGGTCGGCAAGCGCATTCTGCTCGGCGCGCGACAGCGGCCGCGTCCAGCCGCGCCGGGCCTGCAGCGCAAGCGCGATATTCTCCCTGATCGACAGATCGCCGACGATGCCGTCGGTCTTGCGGTCCTCGGGGCAGAAGCCGAAACCTTTTTCGATGGCGGCGCGTGGGCTGGAAAGGGTCACCGGCTGGCCGTCGATCGTGGCGCTGCCGCTGTCGGCATGTTCGATGCCGAAGAGCAGTTCGGCGGTTTCGGTGCGGCCGGAACCGAGCAGCCCGGCTATGCCGACCACCTCGCCGGCGCGCACATCGAGGTCGAAAGGCTTGACCTTGCCGCGCTTGCCGTAGCCTGCGAAGCGGTAACGGACGTCGCCCGCCGTGACACTCCGCTCCTTCGCCGTCTCCTCGGCATGCGCCAGTTCGCGGCCGAGCATCATGGCGATCAGGCCCTGGCGCGGCAGATCGGCAGCGTCCCGGGTGCCGACGAGCTTGCCGTTGCGCAGCACGGTGATGCGGTCGCTGATCGCATAGACCTGCTCGAGGAAATGGGTGATGAAGACGATGCCCAGGCCGCGCTTCTTCAGGTCCTCGATGATGCGGAAGAGCAGCGCCACTTCCTGATTGTCGAGGCTTGCCGTCGGCTCGTCCAAGATCAGCACCTTGCCGGAGAGGTCGACGGCGCGGGCGATGGCGACCACCTGCTGGACGGCAACGGAAAAGCGGCCAAGCTCGGCGGTGACGTCGATATCGATGCCGTAACCGGTGAGCAATTCGCGCGCCTTGCGGTTCATCGCGCGGACATCGGTCATGCCGAAACGCCTTGGCTGGCGTCCGAGAAAGAGGTTTTCGGCAACGCTCAGATTGGCGAGGAGGTTGACCTCCTGGTAGACGGTGCCGATGCCGAGATTCTGGGCGGCGAGCGTATTGGCCGGATTGATTTCATGACCGTCGAGCGTCAGGCTGCCCTCGTCACGATGATAGGCACCGGTGATGCATTTGATCAGCGTCGACTTGCCGGCGCCATTCTCGCCAAGCAGCGCATGCACCTCGCCCTTGCGCAGCGTGAAATCGACCTTGTCCAACGCCACTGCGCCGGGAAAGAATTTCGATATTCCGGAAGCCGCGAGAACGTTCTCGAAATCGTGAGTCATAGGGGTCTGTTTTCCTGATATTGACGGCAAAAGCCGCGCCGCGGCCGGACATGACGTCCCAAGGCGGCAAGGCAGTTCCGCACCGGTCCATGACGGGCCGGTGCGGTTCTACAGCGCCGCCCGTGTCTTTTCAGGCACGGGACGCTGTAGCGCTTTGAATTCTGCCCAATTCCCTTCTCGATTGCGATTGTGGAATTGGGCAGGAGCGTCAAATCAGATCAGTAGCCCTGACCCTTCTTCTCTTCGTAGACCTTCATCGGCTCGTCGGCAGGCGTGTAGAGCTTGGATTCGGTCTGGATCCACTTCGGCGGAGCCTTCTTGTCCTTCAGGTAGGCATCGAGCGCATCGAAAGCCGGACCTGCCATGTTCGGCGTGAGTTCGACCGTGGCGTTGGATTCGCCTTCGGACATAGCCTTAAAGATATCCGGAACGGCGTCGATGGAGACGACGAGGATATCCTTGCCGGGCTTCAGGCCGGCTTCCTTGATCGCCTGGATGGCGCCGACGGCCATGTCGTCATTATGGGCGTAGAGCGCGCAGATATCCTTGCCGCCATTCTCGGCCTTCAGGAAGCTTTCCATGACTTCCTTGCCCTTCGTGCGGGTGAAGTCACCAGTCTGGCTGCGAACGATCTTGAGGTTGTCGTGACCGGCAAGAGCTTCTTCGAAGCCCTTCTTGCGGGCGATAGCCGGCGACGAACCGGTGGTGCCCTGCAGTTCGACGACGTTGCACTTCTTGTCGCCGACAGTCTTGACCAGGAAGTCGCCGGCGACCTTGCCTTCATGGACGAGGTCGGAGGTAACAGCCGTCAGGTAAAGATCGTCCGGAGCCTTGATGGTACGGTCGAGAAGAATGACCGGAATCTTGGCTTCCTTGGCTTCCTTGAGAACGTCGTCCCAGCCGGTTTCAACGACCGGCGCAATGAGAATGGCGTCGACGCCCTGAGCAATGAAGGAACGCAGAGCCTTGATCTGGTTTTCCTGCTTCTGCTGCGCATCGGCAAATTTCAGATCGATGCCGCGCTTCTTGGCCTGTTCCTTGGTGACGGTCGTTTCAGCCGCACGCCAGCCCGATTCCGAGCCGATCTGCGAGAAGCCGACGGTCAGTCCGCCGGCCGAAGCCGAACCGAACATGCAGGCAGCAAGAATCGTGGCACTCATAAGTGCAGTCTTCAATTTCATGATTTCCTCCCAAGCCGCATCTCGCGGCGCAGGGTCAAAAAATCATATAGTATTACTTTTGTAAATCGGAATCTTCGCATGCACCGCAGCAAAAAAAAGGCGCCCACAGGGGCGCCCTTCGCAACTGCAAAAACGATGTTCGGTTATTGCGCCGGCAGCTTGTCGTCGACGCCTTCGACATAGAAATTCATGCTGAGCAGCGTGCCGTCGTCGGCCTTCTCGCCGGCCTTCAGCCAGGGCGTTCCGTCCTGCTTGTTGATCGGGCCGGTGAAGGGATGCAGCTCGCCGGACTTGATCTTGGCTTCGGTTTCCTCGGCCATTTTCTTCACGTCGTCAGGCATGTTGGTATAGGGCGCCATCTTCAGGATGCCGTCCTTCAGGCCGTCCCAGCTCTGCTCGGACTTCCAGGTGCCGTCGAGAAGCGCATGTACGCGCTTGGAGTAGTAATTGCCCCAGGTGTCGACGATCGCCGTCAGCTGCGCCTTCGGGCCGGCCGCGATCATGTCGGATGCCTGACCGAAGGCATGGATGCCGCGTTCTTCGGCAACCTGCATCGGCGCTGTCGTATCGGTGTGCTGGGTCAAGACGTCGACGCCCTGGTCGACCATGGCCTTGGCGGCGTCGGCTTCCTTGCCGGGGTCGAACCAGGTGTTGACCCAGATGACCTTCAGCTTGAAGGTCGGATCGATCGACTTGGCGCCCTGCTCGAAGGAGTTGATGCCCATCACCACTTCGGGAATCGGGAAGGAGGCGATGTAGGCGGCACCATGATTCTTCGAGGTCTTCGCAGCGATCTGGCCGAGGATGTAGCGGCCTTCATAGAAGCGCGAATTGTAGGTGGCGAGATTGGGGCCGGCCTTGTAACCGGTGCCGTGCTCGAACTTGACCTTCGGGAACTTGGCGGCGACCTTGACGGTCGCATCCATGAAACCGAAGGATGTGGTGAAGATCAGCTTGCAGCCGGAACGGGCAAGACGCTCGATGGCGCGCTCGGCATCCGGGCCTTCCGGCACGTTTTCGAGGTAAGGCGTTTCGATTTTGTCGCCGAATTCGGCCTGGACCTGCTGGCGGCCGAGATCGTGGGCCTGCGAATAACCGCCGTCGGTGTGCGAACCGACATAGACGAAGCAGACCTTCGTCTTGTCGGCGGCCTGTGCGGCAGACGAGATGCCGATCACGGCGGCAGCCGAGGCGGCGAGTGTGAGTGCTAACTTCTTCATAGTAACCCCTGTTGGTTTGAAGTTGGGAAACCCGTCTTATGTTGTTGCTTCATCGCTCCGGTACGAAGGCTTTTCCGAGCGACGCGGGCGTGTTGATCAACGTCGTGCGTCGATTATGAGAAATGATGATGAGAACCACAATAGTCGCGGCATAGGGCAGCATTGAAAGGAACTGCGCGGGAATGCCGAGGCCGAAGGCCTGGGCGTGCAACTGCAGGATGGTGACTGCGCCGAAGAGATAACCGCCGGCAAAGACCCGCCACGGCCGCCAGGAGGCGAAAACGACGAGCGCCAGCGTGATCCAGCCACGGCCGGCCGACATGTTCTCCGCCCATTGCGGCGTGTAGACGAGCGAAAGCTGCGCCCCGGCAAGACCGGCGCAGGCGCCGCCGAACATCACCGCCAGGTAGCGCGTGCGGATGACGTGAATGCCGAGCGCGTGCGCCGAGCCGTGATTGTCGCCGATCGCTCTCAGCTTCAGTCCGCTCCGGCTGCGGAACAGGAACCAGCTGACGCCTACGACAAGCGCAATCGACAGGTAGAAGATCAGATCCTGCCTGAAGAGCACGTGGCCGATCACGGGAATGTCCGACAGCAAGGGAATGACGATCTCTTCCAGCCGGATGCCGGGAACGCTGACATAGGCTTCGCCGAGCATGCCCGACACACCGAGGCCGAGAAGGGTGAGCGCCAGCCCGGTCGCCACCTGGTTCGCCACCAGCGTCAACGTCAGGAAGGCAAACAGCAGCGAGAAAAGCGCGCCTGAGGCAATGCCGCAGACGATGCCGACATAGGGCGAACCCGACATCTGCGCGCCGGCAAAGGCGGCAACCGCGCCCATGATCATCATGCCTTCGACACCCAGGTTGAGAACACCCGAGCGCTCGGTCACGAGTTCGCCCAGGGCGGCGATGACGAGCGGCGTCGAAGCGGTGATGACAGTCAGCAGAATGGCTTCGAAGATGCTCATGCGGCCCCACCTCTCAGCCGCGACCAGACAATGCGGATTTTGTAATAGATCAGCGTGTCGCAGGAGAGCACGAAAAAGAGCAGCAGGCCCTGGAAAACGCGGGTGACCTTGTCGGAAACGCCGAGCGACAGCTGTGCCGCCTCACCGCCGAGATAGGTGAGCGCCAGCACCAGGCCCGATGCAATGATGCCGAGCGGATTGAGGCGGCCGAGAAAGGCGACGATGATGGCGGTGAAGCCATAGCCCGGCGAGATCGCCGGCTGCAGGTGGCCGATCGAGCCGGAAACCTCCGATATCCCGGCAAGGCCGGCAAGCGCGCCCGAAAACAGAAAGCTGAACCAGATCATCTTCTTCGACGAGAAGCCGGCAAAGCGCCCTGCCCGCTCCGACTGGCCGAGCACGACGATCTCGAAGCCCTTCAGCGTATAGCGCAGCATGAACCAGACGCCGATCGCCGCGACAATGGCGAAGATGAAGGCCCAATGGGCGCGGCCCGACTCTTCCCAGATCGCCGGCAGCACCGCTTCCGGCGCGAAATCACGCGAAACCGGAAAGTTGAAGCCTTTCGGGTCACGCCAGGCGCCGCGAATCAGCCAGTCGAGGAAGAGCTGGGCGATATAGACCAGCATCAGCGATGTCAGGATTTCGTTGGTGTTGAAATGTGCCTTCAACAGCGCCGGAATGGCCGCGAACAGCGCACCGCCGAGCGCCCCGAGGAGCAGCATCAGCGGCAGCACCAGCGGCGAATGCCAGTCGTAAAAGACGATCGGGATATAGGAGCCGGTGATGGCGCCGATTGTGAACTGGCCTTCAGCGCCGATATTCCAGTTGTTCGAGCGATAACAAACGGCCAGACCGACGGCGATCAGGATCAGGGGCGCCGCCTTGATCGCCAGCTCATGCAGTGACCAGACCTCGAGCAGCGGCTCGACAAAGAAGGCATCGAGCGCCTCTACCGGGTCCTTGCCGAGCATGGCGAACATGATGGCGCCGAAGGCGAGCGTCAGGACGAGGGCCAGGAGCGGCGAGACGAAAGCGTAGAGCTTCGAGACGTCGGGGCGTTTTTCGAGTTCAATGCGCATGGGGCGCCTCTTCAATGCGCATGGGGCGCCTCTTCAATGCGCATGGGGCGCCTCCGGGGCAGAGCCCTCATGGAGGCCGCCCATCAGCAGGCCGATCTTCTCCCGTGTCAGTTCGCCTGATGGGAACGGGCGGGAAAGGCGGCCTTCGGAGATCACGGCAATATCGGTCGCCACTTCGAAGATCTCATCGAGATCCTGGCTAATGACGACGACGGCCGAACCGTTTCTGGCAAGATCGACGAGAGCCTGGCGGATGCGGCTTGCAGCCCCGGCATCGACACCCCAGGTCGGCTGGTTGACGACGAGCACCGCCGGCTGGCGATCCAGCTCGCGGCCGACGATGAATTTCTGCAGGTTACCGCCTGACAGGGAGCCGGCGGCCGGATCCTCGCCGCTCTTGCGCACATCCATCGCCTCGGAGATACGCCGCGCGGCCGATCTCACCGCGCCATGGCGGATAATGCCGAGCAGGCCGAGAAAGGCCTTGCGGTCGGACTGGCTGCGGGCCAGCACCAGATTGTCGGACAGTTTCATGGCGGAGACGGCGGCATGGCCGTGCCGTTCCTCCGGCACGAAACCGGCGCCGAGCAGACGGCGGGCGGTGATGCCTTCGGTGCCCACGGGCTTCTTGCGGATGACGATCGCCTCGGCCGAAGCAACGGGATATTCGCCGGACAGAGCATCGAAAAGTTCGCTCTGGCCGTTGCCGGCAACGCCGGCGATGGCGAGGATCTCGCCGGAGCGCACGGTCATCGAGACATCGCGCAGCGGCATGGCGAAGGGAGTGCGGGCGGCGACGGAAAGATTGGCGACGGCAAGCTGCACGTCGCCCTTGTCACTGCGCTCGGGATGGGTGACGGCCGCCACCTCGCTGCCGACCATCATGCGGGCGAGCGAAGCCGGCGTTTCCCGTTTCGGATCGCAGGCGCCGGTGACGCGGCCATGGCGCAGCACCGTGGCGCGATCGCAGATGCGCTGCACCTCCTCCAGGCGGTGACTGATATAGAGAACCGAACGCCCTTCGGCGCGCAGCTTGAACAGCGTGTCGAACAACCTGTCGGCCTCCTGCGGCGTCAGCACCGAGGTCGGCTCGTCGAGAATGATCAGCTTCGGGTTCTGCAGCAGGGCGCGGACGATTTCGATGCGCTGGCGCTCGCCGACTGAGAGATCGGCAACATGGGCATGCGGATCGAGCGGCAGGCCGTAGGCTTGCGACAGCGCCCTCGCCTCTTCGGCGATCCTGTCGATCGGGATGGCGTCATCGAGCGACAATGCGATGTTTTCGGCAACCGTCAGCGCCTCGAACAGCGAAAAATGCTGGAAGACCATGCCGATGCCGTGCTTGCGCGCTTCCCCCGGCGAGGTAATCGCAACCGGCTGGCCCTGCCAGAGGATATGTCCGTTGGTCGGCTCCAGAACGCCGAACAGCATCTTCACCAGTGTGGATTTGCCTGCGCCGTTTTCGCCGAGAAGCGCATGAATTTCGCCCGGCGCAATATCGAGATCGATTTCATTGCAGGCGGCAAAGCCACCGAAAAACTTCGTCAGCTTCTGGACGGATAATAACGCACCGGAATCCGGCACATTCAATGGCGACACGTTCCCCTCATTTCTTCTGCCAACCGGTCCATTCGGATCTCATGGAATCAGCAGCGTCGTTCCTGTTGTTTTTCTTGTTTCCAGATCCGCGTGAGCCTGCCCAACCTCACGTAACGGATAGGTTTGATTGATATTGATACGCACTTTGTTGCTTTGCACAATATCAAATAGCGCTTTGGCGCTGTCGATCAGTTCCTGACGCGCGGCGATATAGGTGAAGAGCGTCGGCCGTGTCGCAAACAGCGACCCCTTCTGGGCCAGCGCCGCAAGGGTGAAGTTCTCGATCGGCCCGGAAGATTGACCGAAGGAGGCAAAAAGGCCGCGCGGCTTCAGGCAGTCGAGCGACTGTGGAAAAGTATCGCGGCCGATCGAATCATAGACGACATCGACGCCCTTGCCGGCGGTTATCTCGCGGACACGCTGAACAAAATCATCGCTCTTGTAATTGATCACATGGTCATAGCCATGGGCGAGCGCCAGTTCGACCTTATCCTCAGAGCCCGCCGTGCCGATGACGGTGGCGCCGAGTGCCTTTGCCCATTGGCCGGCAATCAACCCGACACCGCCGGCAGCCGCATGGAACAGCAGAACCGTCTCAGGGCCGACCGTGAAAGTGCGGTTGAGCAGATATTCGGCGGTCATGCCTTTCAGCATCATCGCCGCTGCCGTTTCGAGCGCGATGCCATCGGGCACATGCACGAGATGCCGGACCTCGATATTGCGCTCAGCGCTATAGGCGCCGTCGGCGCTGGCATAGGCCACGCGATCGCCGAGCTTAAAATCCGTAACGCCGGGACCGACTGCCGTGACGGTGCCGGCCCCCTCCTTGCCGGTGACGAAGGGCAGATGCGGCACCTTGTAAGAGCCGTTGCGGAAATAGACGTCGATGAAATTCAGGCCCACCGCCGCCTGGCGGATCTGCACTTCACCGTTCGAGGGCTCGGGGAGATCGACGTCGACACAGTCGAAAACCTCAGGCCCGCCCGTCCTCGAAAATGAAACCGCCTGCGTCTTCGTCATCTCAACCGTCCTTTGTTTCGCGTCCGAGAGCGGGGAAGAATTGCAGCACCGCGCCGATGACGTAAAGATAGAGCCCGGTCACGATAAAGAGAATGAGCGCCCATTCCGGCGTGTCGAAATGCATCAGCAGCGAAAGAATGCCGAGCGCCGACCACAGCAGGAAGACGCCGAGATTGAGCGGGCGCAGCCTCTTGACCCGGACCGGGTGCAGGAAATTGATCGGCAGGAAGGTCAGCACCACCGAGACGATGACGACGGCAAGCGCCGTCGTGGCGCTGGCATCGATGACGAACAGGGTGAAGACGATCATGTTCCAGACGACCGGGAAGCCGGAGAAGAAATACTCGTCGGTCTTCATGCCCATATCGGCATAATAGATGGCGCTGGAAACGACGATCAAGCCGGCGGCGACGAAGGACCAGGGCTCGCCGATCATGCCGCTCTGATACAGCGCGAAAGCCGGCAGCAGCACATAGGTGACGTAATCGATGATGTTGTCGAGCGTATCGCCCGACCAGTTCGGCAGCACTTCCTTGACGCGCACCTTGCGGGCGATCGGCCCGTCTATTCCGTCGACGAGAAGGGCAAGGCCAAGCCACCAGAACATGTCGATGAAGCGTTGCTCGGCGGCGGCAACGACGCCGAGAAAGGCAAGGAAGGAGCCGGAGGCCGTCAGGACATGGACTGAGAAAGCGCGCATCTCCGCGTAAGGAACGCGCTTGTAGTTGAAAATCTTCATATTCCCCCGACCGCCCTATCGCGCTCGCCCCGGCAAGCATCATTATTCGCCACATATCGCCGGACACTGATCCTGAATCGGGTCCCGACGCCGTAGGTCTTTGTTGTCGCACCGTTTTTGCCGAAAACCGGTCTCCAGGTCAGGCGCGCCGCTCTAATATGCATCCTTTGCCGGGCTTCGCCAGCGGGAAATACGACATTCCACGCCTGCCCCCTGCTCCCCATTGAATCCTGACAATGGCATGCATATTTCCCTTCTGAACCGTCGCGTGGAATGGAATGCCTTTAATTCCGGCCGGATTTGTAATATCTCGCTCACAATCCGACAGTTCATCCGACGAATACGGGATCCGCTACCGAAATGAACGCGCCTGCAAAGACCGAAGACTTCGCCTCGTCCATCCCCGCCGGCGTCTACGCCGAGACGGTGCTTGCCGTGACGCATTATACAGATCGGCTCTTCCGCTTCACGATGACCCGGCCGCAGGGCTTCCGTTTCCGTTCCGGCGAATTCGCGATGATCGGCCTGATGGTCGAAGGCAAGCCGGTCTTCCGCGCCTATTCTATCGCCAGCCCCGCCTGGGCCGAAGAGCTCGAATTCTTCTCGATCAAGGTGCCGGACGGCCCGCTGACCTCGCATCTGCAGGCGATCAAGCCGGGCGACCAGGTGCTGATGCGCAAGAAGCCGACGGGCACGCTGGTGCTCGACGCACTGACGCCGGGCCGTCGTCTCTACATGTTCTCGACGGGGACGGGCGTTGCACCTTTCGCCAGCCTGATCCGCGATCCCGAGACCTATGAGAAGTTCGAGGAAGTCATCCTCACCCATACGACCCGCGATGTCGCCGAACTGCAATACGGCTTCGACCTCGTCAACGAGATCCAGAACGACGAGCTGCTGAAGGAAGTGGTCGGCGACAAGCTGCGCCATTATGCGACCGTCACGCGCGAGGATTTCGAATATCGCGGCCGCATCACCGACCTGATCTCGTCGGGCAAGCTGTTTACCGATCTCGGCGTACCGCCGCTCGACCCGGCGATCGACCGCGGCATGATCTGCGGCTCCTCGGCCATGCTGAAGGACACCAAGGAACTGCTCGAAAAGGCCGGCCTCAATGAAGGCGCCAACAGCAAACCCGCCGAATTCGTCATCGAGCGCGCTTTCGTCGGCTGAGGTTTTTCCGCCAATCAGACCTGACAACGGCTCCGGAAACGGGGCCGTTTTTATGTCTGGGCGAGATAGTCGATCAGCATCGCCATCGCGGCGCGCGCCGCATCCGGCTTGCCTCGGTGGATGGCCTGGATGACAGCGACATGCAATGCAATGGCGCGATCCAGTCGCTCGGGGTTTGCGGTGGAGTACCAGAGGCGACGCGAATGTGTCTGCACCGGGCCGAGCGCCGCGGTGATAAAACCATTCGGGCAAGCCTCTTCGAGGATTTCGTCGAAGGCCTTGTCGGCGGCAAAGAAGCCGGCGAGATCGCCCGCAGCGGCGCATTCGTCCATGGCCTGGGCGCAGTCGCCGAGGCGCCCGCGCTGTTCGTCGGTAGCATGTTCGGCAACGAGGCTTGCCGCGATCGGCTCCAACTCACGGCGCACCTGCATGACATTGCCATGATCCTCCGGCGCGATCTCGGCAATCTGCAGCCCGACGCGCGGTTTCACCAGGATCAGCCCCTGCCAGGCGAGCTTCTGAATCGCCTCCCGCACCGGCGTCCGCCCATGACCAGCCATATCGATCAGCTGCTTTTCGGTAACGAGCGCCCCGGGCTTCAGCGCCAGCGTGACGATCAGGTGCTCCAGCGCGAGATAGGCAAGATGGCTCTGTGAGGTCTGCATGCTGAAAATCCGCGGCCGATCTGATATATCACCTTGTGGCACGCTCGAAAACTGAACGCAACTGATGCGGGGCGTTCTGATTGGGCATTTCGGCGAACCTTTATTTTTGCTAGCATCAAGCTCCGTTGCGATTGATACTGAAAAATGATACTACATGTTTGTTAGTGGAAAACACCGTACGACCCTTGAAGCCATATTCACCGATCCCGTTCGTGCCAGTATCGCCTGGCGTGACATCGAGGCGCTTTTTATCGCTTGCGGCGGAGAGATCAGCGAAGGCAACGGCTCACGCGTCCGCGTGGCGCTAAACGGCATTCGCGCGGTTTTCCATCGGCCGCATCCGCAAAAGGAAACGGATAAGGGCGCGGTGCGGTCGGTGAGGCGCTTTCTGCTCGAAGCGGAGATAAGACCATGAATATCATGCATCATAGGGGCTACGAGGCCGTCATAGAATTCGATGAAGAGGCCGAGATTTTCCACGGCGAAGTCGTCAACATGCGAGATGTCATTACCTTTCAGGGAGCGTCTGCCGCCGAGCTCAAACAGGCTTTTGCGGAGTCTCTGGATGACTATCTGGTTTTCTGTGCGGAGCGCGGCGAACAGCCGGAAAGGCCGTTTTCCGGGCAGTTCGTCGTCCGTGCCGACCCGAAACTTCACAAAGCGCTATCAAGCGCGGCGCAACGCGACGGTGTCAGTCTCAACAAATGGGTGACATCAGCGCTCGAACGAGCGGTCGGCTGAGAATCGCATTCCCTCACTCATGCCGCAGTGCCTCGATCGGGTTGAGCTGGGCTGCCCGTCTTGCCGGGAAATAACCGAAGATCATGCCGATTGCGGCGGAGAAGAGGAAGGCGACGGCGACCATCAGGGGGCTGAAGACGAAGGGGACCTTCATCAGGGTCACCGCGCCGAAGCCGAGGCTGAGGCCGAGGATGATGCCGGTTATGCCGCCGAAGAGCGACAGGGCCACCGCCTCGACCAAGAACTGGGTGAGCACCTGGTTCTCAAGCGCGCCGATCGCCAGGCGGATGCCGATTTCGCGGGTGCGCTCGGTGACGGAGACCAGCATGATATTCATGATGCCGATGCCGCCGACGAGCAGGCTGATGGCGGCCACCGCGCCGAGCAGGCCGGTCAGGAGGGTCGTCGTGCCGGTCATCGCTTCGGCGATCTGCGTCATGTCGTTGACGTTGAAATCGTCCTGGCGGCCGGGGATGATCTTGCGGCGCTCGCGCAGCAGGTTTTCGACATCGGACTGGATCTTGGCGGTGGAGACACCGTCGCGGGCGGAAATGATGATCTGCGGCACGTTGCTGCTGCCGCTGATGCGGCGCTGAAACACCTTGACCGGCATGATGACGACATCGTCCTGATCGGTGCCCATGCCGGACTGGCCGCGCTTGGCAAGCACGCCGATCACAGGGCATGAGACCTTGCCGACGCGGATCTGCTGGCCTGTGGGGTCGGCGGCGCCGAAGAGCTGCGAACGCACCGTCTCGCCAATGATGCAGCGGGACTGGCCGCGTTCCTCGGCGGGTGTGAAAATGCGGCCGAGCGCCAGGTTCCAGTCCTGGGCGATGAAATAGTCGTTGGTGGTGCCGGAGACGCTGGTCGAGTGGTTCTGGCCACCCGATATCACGGTTGCCGTGGACTGGTTGAGCGGGGCAACGGCCCTCAAGCCGCCGATCTGGTCGCGGATGGCGGCGACATCCTTGATGCTGAAGCGTTTGGCCTCGGAGCTCGCCCGGCCGGGGCCGAACTGGCCGGGGCGGACGAACAGCATGTTGGTGCCGAGCCGCGACAGCTCGGTCGAGACCTGGGCGGTGGTGCCGTTGCCAATCGTTACCAGGGCGATGACGGCGGCAACGCCGATGACGACGCCGAGCACGGTGAGGAAGGAGCGCAGCATGTTGCGGCTGATGGCGCGCAAGGCGAGCTTCAGCGTCTCAAAGAACATGATCCGCCCTCCTGCGATGCTCGACCTCGGTCTCCAGCTTGCCATCGACGAAACGCAGCAGCCGCTGGGCATAGGCGGCGATATCGGGTTCATGCGTCACCATGACGATGGTGATGCCCTGCTCGCGGTTCAGCCGCGTCATCAGATCCATGATCTCGACGCTGGTCTTGGTGTCGAGATTGCCGGTGGGCTCGTCTGCCAAAAGCAAGGCCGGCTCGGTGACGATGGCGCGGGCGATGGCGACGCGCTGCTGCTGGCCGCCGGACAGTTCCTGCGTCTTGTGGTGTTCGCGGCCGGAGAGGCCGACCAGCGCCAGAGCTTCGCGCGCCCGTTCGCGCCGCTCGCGCACCGCCATGCCGCGATAGATCAGCGGTAGTTCGACATTTTCGACCGCCGAGGTGCGTGACAAAAGGTTGAAACCCTGGAAGACGAAGCCGAGCATGTGGCGGCGCAACAGCGTCAGCTGGCTGCGGTCGAAGCCGCTGGTCGGGATGCCCTGGAAGATGTAGTCGCCTGCCGTCGGCACATCGAGGCAGCCGAGGATGTTCATCGCCGTCGACTTGCCGGAGCCGGACGGACCCATGATGGCGACGAATTCATGGGCGTTGATCGCCAGATCGACGCGGTCGAGCGCGCGGATCGCCGCCTCGCCCTCGCCGTAGATTTTCGAGACCTGCCTGAATTCGATGAGCGGCGGGCTTGCCATCCGTCTCTCCGCCTAGTTTGCGCGCGTCGTGGCGTCGGTCACCAGTGCGTCGTTTTCCCTAATGTCGCCGGAGACGACCTGGGTAAACTGGCCGTCGGACGAACCGACCTGGATGACGACAGGCGCCGGGCGGCCATTGCGCAGCACCCAGACGCGGCGCTCAGTGCCCGTCAACGTCGAGCCGGCATTACCGCCGCGCTGGCGTGGCGGGCCGAAGATGCCGAAAATACCGCGGCCGCGCCTTTCGCCCTGTGCCGGCGCGTAACGCAGCGCGGCATTCGGCACCATCAGCGTATCCTTGACGGCCTCGACAGTGACGTCGGCCGTTGCCGTCATGCCGGGGCGCAGCAGAAGGTCGGCATTGTCGACCGAGAGCACCGCCTTATAGGTCACGACATTGTTGACCACTTCGGAAGCGAAGCGGATCTGCTCGATCTCGGCCGGAAAGGCCCGGTCGGGATAGGCGTCGACCGTGAATTTCGCCTTCTGGCCGACGGCGATCTGGCCGACATCGGCTTCGTCGACATCGACCTGCAGCTCCATTTTTTTCAGGTCACCGGCGATGGTAAAAAGGATCGGCGCCGACAGCGAGGCGGCGACCGTCGCACCCGGATTGACCGAGCGGGTGAGGATGACACCGTCGATCGGCGAGACGATCTTCGCCTTGGCGAGATTGACTTCGGCCAGTTGCAGGTCGGCCTCCGAGGCCAGCACCTCTGCCTCGTTGATCTGTTTGGCGGCGACGGCCGAATCATATTTGTAGGTGGCGTCGTCGAGGCTCTGCTGCGTGGAGACGTTGCTCTTGACCAGGCTCTTCAGCCGCTCGAGCGAGGTGCCCGCCGATTGCATATCGGCATCAGCCTTGACGACGTTCGCCTTGGCCGAATTGAGCTTGGCGCGCGAACTCTTCACATCCGCCTCGAGCTTGTTGGTGTCGAGAAGAGCCAGCACCTCGCCTGCCTTGACCGTGCTGTTGTAATCGACATTGACGTCGCGGACCGTGCCGGAAAGTTCGCTCGATATATCCACCTGTTCGGTCGGCTGCACCGAGCCGGTGGCGGTGACGAGCACCGTCAGGCCGCCGCGCTTGACCGGCTGGGTGGCGTAGCTCACTTCGCTTTGCCCGCGCCCCATATAGACATAGGCGGCGCCGGCCGCGGCGGCGATGAGGATCAGCAGGATGAGCAGACGTCCGCGCCAGCGGCTGCGCTTGCCCTGCCTGCCCGAAGCGGCAAGGACGGCTGCGAGGTCGGACGCGCCGTTTGTCTGCGCCCCGGTCTTCTTGCCGGTTCCGGTATCGTTCATGTCATCCTCGATCAGTCAGCGGCCGTCTCGGCCGCAGCGAAATAAGCACAGCGCAGATGAACCGGGCATTAGCGTTGCTGCCGAACTGGCACGGAATTGCGGATGGGGGAAATGAAAAATTGGTAATGAAAGTCAAGTTTTGGTGCGCTTGGGCATGGCGCGCACAAGTGGTCTCGATCGCGACACGCCTAGCGTCCTCAATGCGCATCCTCGGCATATTGGCCGGCGTCGGGCAGCGGATGCAGCCAGGTTTCACGCCGCTTGATCCACACTTCATAGTTCGGCGCAAGATCGGTCGGCGCATTGTCGAGCGAGCCGACACGGATTTCCGCCTCATCGTCCCTGAGGCAGAAAAGCCTGCCGCCGCAGGCGGGGCAGAAGCTGCGGCCGGCGAAGGTCGTAATCTCGCCGCTGTGGGAAAAAGCCGGCCGCGGCCAGACCGCGAAGAAAACGAAGGCGGAGCCGCTCGATTTGCGGCAATCGGCACAGTGGCAAAGGCCGACGCGAAGCGGCTCGCCCTCCACGCGATAGGCGACCGCCCCGCAAAGGCAGCGTCCCGTTCGAATTTTCATGGCGGGCCGTCAGGCATCGAGATTGGTGGGCAGCCCCGGCGGGCGCCGCTTTGCCGCCATCAACAGGTCGAGTTCGGTGGCAGACGGGCCGAACTTCTCGTAGAGGCGCTTCGCCTCCTTGTCATCAAGCCGGTATTTCCTGGCGAATTCGCCGATGCTGTAGGGGCGGCCCCGCAACACTCTTCGCGCCGGGGTCGCCGTATTCGGTGCGTTGGTCATGGTTTTCTCCTTTCTTTCCATACCTTTTAAGCTAGAGCGATGGCTTGAATAGGAAAGAGCCGATGGGGCTGCACCGGCTCTTCCCGCGTGGCGGGGCGGATTATTGCGGGAACATTCCAACCACCAGACGCATTGTCGAATCGAGGTTGCGGGCCGCGCCAAGCGGACGCGGCGGTGCCGGAGAACATCGGGATTTTTCCGCTTTCTCCCGATGGCCAACGAAACGGCAGGCGAGCTCCCTACCCGCCCGGTCCGCTTCCTCATCCCTTCCTCTTCGAGCCGTGATCACGAAATATTAAAATGGGGAACGCATGCGCCGGGGCGAGGTTCTCCCAATCGAGGTCGACGTGGCCTCGTTCAAACCCAAGGAGAACCGAATGGCAAACCAAGGTGGAACCCATGAACAGCACGTCAAGGCCGGTCAGCAGAGTCACAAGAACGACTCCAAGGACCGCAGCGCCTCTTCAGGCGGTCGCGACGCGCAGTCCAGCGGAACCCGCGGCGGCAGCCATGAACAGCATGTAAAGGCTGGTCAACAAAGCCACAAGAACAGCCACTAAGGCTGTCTATGTAAGAGATTTCGGCTCGCGCTTCGGCGCGGGCTTTCTTTTTGCGCCTCAGGTCAAGCGCCGGCCATCCTTGCCGAAGAGGTGCAGCACCGCGGGGTCGAGACGGAGCGGCAGGCTGTCGTCCGGTTTCATCCGTTGCTGGCCGGCAAAGACAGCAATCAGCTTCTTTCCGCCCGCGTCGGCGTGGACGACCGTCTCCGAGCCCAGTTCCTCGACGAGAGTGATCCGCGTGTCCAGCCGAGTGGCAGCGCTCGCATCGGCAAGGGTGATGTGTTGCGGGCGGATGCCGATGCTGATCCTTTCGCCGATCGGACAGGCCTCCCGGGCAATGACGGAAAGACGGTGGCCGCCCACGGTTTCGACCTCAGTGAAACCGCCGTCGTGGCCGACGATCGATCCTTCCAGAAAATTCATGTGCGGCGCGCCGATGAAGCCAGCGACGAAGCGGTTGGCCGGCTTGTTGTAGAGTTCCAGCGGTGTTCCCATCTGTTCGATCCTGCCGCCCCTCAGCACGACGATGCGGTTCGCCAGCGTCATCGCCTCGACCTGATCGTGGGTGACGTAGATCATCGTCGCTTTCAGGCGGCCGTGGAGGGCGGCGAGCTCGGCACGCATGGTAACCCTGAGTTCGGCGTCAAGATTGGAGAGCGGCTCGTCAAGCAGGAAGGCATCCGGCCGACGGACGATGGCGCGGCCGATTGCGACGCGCTGGCGCTGGCCGCCGGAGAGCTGGCCCGGGCGACGCTTCAGGAAAGGCTCGATCTCCAGCATGCGGGCGGCGTCGGCGATGCGCGCTTCGATTTCGGCCTTCGCCACCTTGGTATTCTCCAAGCCGAAGGCCAAATTCTCGCGCACGCTCATATGCGGGTAGAGCGCATAGGACTGGAAGACCATGGCGAGGCCGCGGTCGGCGGCGCCGATTGCGGTGACATCCTTGCCGTCGATGGCGATACTGCCGCCTGTCGGCTTGTCGAGGCCGGCGATCAGGCGCAGCAGCGTCGATTTCCCGCAACCGGACGGGCCGACGAAAGCGACGAACTCGCCGTCATTGACCTCAAGCGAGACGTCGCGGATGACCTCGACGGCGCCGAAATTCTTGACGATGTTCCTGAGCTCGAGCCCGCTCATGCATTCTCCTGTTCCATATTATTTCAGCCCCGAGCCGGCGATACCCGTCGTGATGAAGCGCTGCAGGAAGACGAAAATCAGCACGACCGGGATCATCGAGACGACGGTCATGGCAAGGATGTAGTGCCATTGCACGTTGAGCTCGCCGGCATAAACGTTGAGGCCGACCTGCAGCGTGTAGAGTTCCTTGCGCGACAGCACGATCAGCGGCCAGAGGAAGTCGTTCCAGCGCCAGACGACCGAAAAGATCGCCAGCACCGCGAGCGCCGGCGCCGACAGCGGCAGGATGATGCGCCAGTAGATCTGCCATTCGCTGGCCTTGTCCATGCGCGCGGCATCGATCAGCTCGTCGGGAATGGTCAGCATATATTGGCGCAGCAGGAACACGCCTGTCGGCGTGGCGACCGTCGGCAGGATGACGCCCCAGAGGCTGTCTAAGAGGTTCAGCGTGCCGATGACGGAATAGAGTGGCACGACGATGACCGAGAGCGGCACCATCAGCGTCGCCAGGATCATCAGCATCACGGCGGTGCGGCCGGGGAACTGGTATTTCGACAGCGCGAAGGCCGCCATGGAATTGACGAGGAGGGTAATGACCGTCGCCATCACCGTCACGAAAACCGAGTTGCGCAGGAACAGGAAGAAATCGAAGCGCTGGAACGGTTCGGTGTAGTTGTTTCCGGCGAATTCGACCTGGCGCACCGGCGTGCGGTCCTTGATGTTGACCTTGACGATATCGCCCGGCTGCTTCGGATCGACCATCTGCCCCATGATGCCGATGCGGCGGACTTCGGCGAGCACATGGGTACGGCCATCCGGCATCGTCACATTATAGAGCGGCAATGGCTTGTCGTAGCCCGGCACCACAGCCTGTTTGGTGACATAAGGCAGGAAGGACGGCGGGAACTCGGCGAGCGCCGCCGGCGTCTTGAAGGAGGAGAAGACCAGCCAGACGGCCGGGCCGAACATCAGGAAGACGCCCGAGATCAGCCACATCCAGGTGACGACATCGGTCCAGTGCCAGCCGCGGCCGCGGCGGCGCAAGAGGAAGGCGCCGACAGCGCTCATCGGCGTGTTCCCTTCTTCTCGTTACGGCTGCTGACGCCAAGCTGAACCAGCGTCAGGATGACGAGCACGATGCCCATCAGGATCGAGGCGGCCGAGGCAAGCCCGGGGTTGCGCAGCGAACTCGCAAAGCCGGTCTCGTAAATATACTGGGTGATGTACATGGTGCTGGTGCCTGGCCCGCCGCCGGTGAGCACGAAGACCTCGTCGAAGATCTGTACAGCGCGGATCAGCGCCAGCACCAGGACGACGATGAGGTTCGGCATCAGGAGCGGCAGGGTGATGCGCCGGAAGATGCGGGTGGGGCTCGCCTTGTCCATTGCCGCCGCCTCATAGAGATCCCTCGGGATCGCCTGCAGGCCGGCGAGCAGGATCAGCGCATAAAAGCCCATATGCGCCCAGACCGAGACGAAAACGGCGAAGAAAAAGGCCCAGAAGCGATCGCTGAGCCAGGAGAAGGGTTCGAAGCCGAAGGGGCTCAGCGCATAGTTCAACAGGCCCTGGCGCTGGAGGATCCATTTCCAGATCAGGCCGACGACGACGGGCGACAGCAGCACCGGAAAGAAGAAGACGGCGCGCCAGAAGCCGCGATTGGAAAGCTCGCGGTTGAGGATCAAAGCCGTCGCCAGTGCCGCGACCAGCATGGCCGAGACCTGGAAGACGACGAAGACGGCGGTGTTGCGCACGGCCGCCCAGAAAGTGTCGGCAGCACAGGTCGAGGGGTCGAGATAAGAACCGCAATCGAACAGGATGCGATATTGCTCGGCACCGACATAGGTCCGGTTCTGCAGGAAAATCGCGCCGCCGCTCGTCGTCGAATAGATGAAGTTGATGACCAGCGGCAGCAGCACGAAGACGGAAAAGATCAGCATGTTGGGCGCCAGGAAGACCCCCGCCATGCCGTTCAGCCCCGTCAGCTTCTGCCAGGCGCGCATGGGAATGTCGATCATCCCCATGAGGAGCCGGACAGGCGCATTGAGCGCCTGCCGCAGGCCGGCTCTCGCCGGCGGTTCGGAAGAAACCGTCCTGTCCGCCATCCGCTCTTCCGTCAGTTGCCGCCGACCTTGGCCTTGATGTCCTCGTCGATGCGGGCATAGGCGTCGTCGAGCTTCATTTCGCCGGCGATCACCTGGCTGATGCGGGCGACGATGGCGCTATAATAAGCGTCGGACCACTTCCAGCCCGGCAGCTTCATCGCCGGTGCTGCCGTCTGTCCGGCCGATTCGACGAAGGCCTTCAGCGCCGTCTGCACATGCGGATTATCCGTCTTGAAGTCCACCTGGCCGGCGGCCACACCCTTATGCGCCGGAATGAACAGGCTGCGCTCGGCAAATTCCTTCTGCACGTCGGCACTCGCCAGGTAATCCATCACCTTGGCGACGTCCTTCGGGTTCTTGGTGTATTTGACGGCGACGAGACCGGCGCCGCCCTGCATGCCGCTGCAGGCGACCGTGCCGCAGGGGCTTCCAGCCATGACCCAATCGAAATTATCGCCGATCTTCTGGGCGAAGCCGGAAACCTGCCAACTGCCCGAGTAATAATAGGCAAGACCGCCATTGATGAAGTCTTCGGCGGCAGAGCGATAGGTAGTGCCGGCGGCACTGACCCAGACGTCCTTGTTGACGGTGCCGTCCTCGTTCCATTTGACGAAGCGGCTGAGGAAATCCTTGGCGCCCTGATCGAGCGGCGCCGGCTTGCCGTCAGCGGCGATATAGTTGGCGCCGTAGGAAATGTTCGGGCCGGAGACGCGGTGGCCGGAGCGGTCGACCGCCATGGCGAAGACCTTCTGGCTGTCGGCGACCTTCCTGGTCGCTGCCGCCCAGTCGTCCCAGGTGGCCTTCGGGCCGGGAATTTCGACGCCGGCCTGCTCGAACAGCGTCTTGTTGACGAAGCCGCCGGTCAGCGTCAGCTGCGTCATGAAGCCGGTGATGGCGTTCGAGCCGTCCGGACGCATCCAATCGGCCTGGGCGCCGAAATTGTCGTCCCAGTATTTGGCATCGGTGAGGTAGGGACGAAGATCGAGCCAGTGTGGCGCCAGCGCCTTCAGATTGGTGAGCCGGGCAATATCCGGCCCCTTCCCGGCTTCGAGCTGCACCGGCAGCTGCTCCTTGACGACGTCGTAAGACACTTCGTCGAGGATGACATTGACATCGGGATTGGCCTTCGAGAAGCGCGCCAGCAGATCCTTGACGACAGCACCTTCGCCGCCGTCGGAATACCACATGATGCGCACGTCGCCGGCATGGGCGGCAACGGAACTCAAGAGAACCGCCGCCAAAGCCGCGCCGATCGATTTCATTCTGGTCATTTTCTTCTCCTCCTGACCGATGAATTCTTGCCCGGCCGGGTCCTCCACCTGCCGGACATGCCGTCTACGAGGCGGCGCGCCGAGGCTGCCTGCCCAATTTCTCCAGATGTACCGCTTCTCCCTGCACCGACCAGTCCGAAGGTCGGAGAATGCGGCCCTCGGCGCGCACGGTGCCGTCCTGCTCGAAGACGACCTGGCCATAATCCGGATCGATAGTGATCAATGCGCCCTGCCCGTCCCGGCGGGCTTCGAGCGCGGCGAAACGTGCCCGCATACCGTCGAGCCCGTCTTCGCGGCCGAGATCGGAGAGACGGACGATCCAGCGGCTCTTGCGGCCGGCAAGGCGCAGCTCGACATCCGTCGTCGGCCCCTGTTTCACCGGTTCGAGCGTGCCGTTGCCGATCAGCATCGCAAGGCCATCGCCGGAGCGGGCGAGCGCCAGTCTGCCGTCGATCAGCGTGTCGTCGAAGGCTTCGAGCGGGAACCAGGCATGGGTGAAATCCGGCTGGCCCTCATGGATGTCGAAATCGAGGATCGCCAGATCGCGATATTGATGCACGCGCGGCAGCGTTCCGCAGCCGCCCCAGAAGCTTGGCCGGCCGTAACCGAACTGGATGGTTTCGCCGGGATGGTTGATCCAGATCTGCGCTTCCGGCCGCTGACCCAGGCGCAGATGCAACACCGTCTCCTGATAACCCCAGGCGCCGGGGCGATAATGAGCGATGGTGCCGAGCGCGGTGTCGCGCGTCTTGTAGTGATAGAGGGCGGCAAAACGGTTCTCGCCCTGAGAAAAGGTCCATTCCTGCGCGTCGTCGGCGTCATGGGCGGCAATCGTCGCGAGCCTCTCGGGAAAACGCAGGCCGTGATCGCGGATGCAGACGGCCAGCTGCGGCAGAGCGTGGACGCGGCGGCCGTACCAGCCGCGGCCCCAGAGCAATCGGGCGATGGCGGAGAGTTCGACCGAGCGGCCGGGGCGCAGCGTATGTTCGTAGGAGCGGCCCTGGCTGCCGGTCAGCATGCCGTGATGGGCCGAACGGGCGACGATCTCCATCAGGCGAACGATGCTGGCATTTGCCCGGGCGCGGATCGTCTCATCCGGCGCACAGGCGGCGAGCGCAGTCAAGCCTTTGAGGTCGATCGGGAAATAGGGAACGGAATTCCACTCGGCCATTTCCCAGCGCTCGAAATGATCGAGCCAGGCGCGGACGCGCTCTTCGCCGACCCTCATCTGCTCGGCGCCGGTGCGGCCGGACCTGATGAAGACGGCATCGGGGAAAAGCCTGCCGCCGAGATAGGCAGCCGTGTGGAAGAGAAGCGCGTGGTTCTCCGAAAAATACCACTGAACGTCGTTGCCCGGCTCGTCCATCCAGTAGCGGTAATTGAGGACGGCGCGCTCGATCCTCTGCCGCAGCCCCTCCGATAGTAGATCGCTCCAGCGCGTATAGGCAAAGAGCAGCGGCACCAGCACGAAATCGGCGCAGTCGTGACAATCCTCGATAACAGGCAGCATCGCCGAGATCATCGCCTCGGCTTCCTCGCCACCCTGCCCCAAAGCCAGGCGCGCGAAGGCGCAGACCGTATCGGGCTCGGAATGGGCGGCGACCTCGGCAAGCGCCTCGGCGACGCGGTCATCGAGGGCGGCGGGCGCCTGGCCCTGGCGCTCGGGATGACAGATCTCGACGCCGAGCGTGCGGCCGAGCGAAAGCTCGCCTGTTTTGAAGGCGATGCGGAAATGACGAAAATCAGCGGGCATATCGGCCGAGGTGCCGAGTTCCAGCCTGGTTGCGCCTTTTTCCAGTGCAAAATCATAATCGAAGCGCTCGACCGACATGAAGTCGCCTTCGATCTCGACATGGCAGGTCAACGCCACCGGCAGCGGCGCGGGAAACAGGATCGTCACGTCTTCGCCAAGATAGGCGGCGCGGTCGAAGCGCATGCCTTCGAGGATCGCTTCCAGCGCATCCGCGTCACCGGCAGCGATCGGAACGGGAACCGATGTTTCGATCTCCGGCCCTTCGAGATAATCGAGCTGGAAGTAGAAGCGGGCGTCGCGCTCGGCGAGATCGTCGACATAGACGCGGATCTCGTTGAGGCCGGCGACAAGTGGGACCTCGAAGATCTGCTGGGCTTCCAGATTGCGCTCATAAGGCGCCATGAAGCCCTGCTCGGCGCCATTGACGAAGAGGATGGCGCCACCGCAGGTCGACAGGCGCAGTGTGGCGGACCCGGCCGTGCGGACGTCAAGGAAGGTGCGCGCCCAGCAGCCGATGTGCGTGGGCCGAAACCAGAAACCGGAGAGATCGACACGCGGCGACGCAAAAGGCAACCACCAGCGGATGGGCTCGAAGTCGCCTGATGGCTGTGGCCGACATCCGGAGAAGGATTTTTTGAATTCGGTGCGGCAGGGATATTCGTGCGGAATGAAATTCTTCGTCTTGGTGACGAAGAAAAACGGATCCATGCTGCCTTCCATCGGCCGGTCGGCGACATCGTAGCGTTCCTGCGAGAGATGGCCGAGCTGCCAATAGACGATCGGGCTCTGTTTGGCGGTCTGGCGGCGGAGATGGGATTGCTGCTCGGCGGCCATGCTTCAGCCCGCTTGAAGCTGAAGACAAAAGACAAAACACCGACGCGTGAACCGGCCGTCAAACCGCATCTTCAAAGCCTCCCTGCTCTGTCGTTTGTCGCGGACTCCCTAAGGCAATTGTGCATAGGCGTCCCATTTGCGCAATCTGAAAGATTTTTGCATACTGAGATGGAGTGAGGAGATGGCATGACCGCGGAACAGAAAAAAGGCAGGCGCACCCGCCTTGACGACATCGCCGCCCGCTGCGGCGTCTCGATCAGCACGGTCTCCCGGGCGCTCGCCGGCGAAAAGGGCGTCAGGCCCGAAATTCGCAAGCTGGTGCTGGAAACGGCAAGCGCGGTCAGCTACGCGCTGCCGGCAAGCGTCGCCGGCAAGAAGGTCATGCTTGTCGCTTCCGGTGCGGCCATGATCGACTACGTCCGCAACCAGTTCACCCTCTACGTGCTCGAAGGATTGAATGCGCGCGCGGCCGCCCTCGGCATCGAGGTGGCGATGCGTCCCGTCGCCGATAGCGGCGATGAAGCACGCGTCGTCGCCGAGATGCGGGACGATCCGAGTTTCGGCGGCATGCTGATCCTGACCGTCGACGAGGAGGATATGCTGGCGGCAGCCGCCAGCCTCGGAAAGCCCGTCGTGCTCGTCAACAGCGACGATCCCTATATGCGGCTTTCGAGTGTCACGCCTTGCAACCGCTCGGCCGCCTTCATCGCCGCCGAGCACCTGATCAAGGCCGGGCATGAACGCATCCTGTTCATGCTGCGGCCGGGGCGGCGAACGATCGAGCGGCGACTGGAGGGTTGGCGCGATGCCCTGCAGCATCATGGCCTGAAGGCCGATGCCGATCTGGTGCTGGAGGTCGACGACTGGCTGCCGGAACTCGGCGCCGAGACCATCACCCGGCTCGTCCGCGATAGAGGTCTGAGCTTCACCGCCGTGCTGACGGCGGGCGACAGTCTTGCCAATGGCGCCGTGCACGGATTGCAGGCGATGGGCTATGCCGTGCCGCGGGATATTTCCGTCATGGGCATAGACGACCTGCCGCAGTCCGCCTTTCTCAATCCGCCGCTGTCGACCGTGCATATCCCGATGCGCGAACTCGGCGCCACCGCGCTCGACCTGCTGCGCGACATGATGCTCGGCCTTGCAACGCCGCGCCGCCGCGTCGAGCTTTCCTGCCATCTCGTGGAAAGAGGCAGTGTGGCGGCTGTCCGGCGTATCGGCGCGGTGACGGAACAGCGCTGACGATCCCGCCATGGTCATGGATGCTCGGTTAAATGTAGATTTGGTGCATTGGACCGGCCCCTTCATCCGGCTGCCACCACCTTCTCCCCCTTTTGACGGGGAGAAGGGACCATGTCGCGACCTCTCCGTCCCTCTCGCACGTCTCGTCCCCTCGCCCCGTTTTACGGGGAGAGGGTTAGGGTGTGGGGCAAACACAACAGCCAAGTATCAAGCTTCCATGAAGCTCGCTTCGAACAACTCCCGCGCATAGGCATCATGGGTGGTGCCGGCCTGCAGATCCGCTTTGGTGAGTTCGTCGACGAAGCAACCGTTCTTCATGATCAGCACCCGGTCGCACATATGGGCGATAACGGCGAGGTCGTGGCTGACGAGCAGATAGGTCAGTCTCTTCTCCTCGCGCTGATCGGCCAGCAGGTTGAGGATTTCGGCCTGGACCGAGACGTCGAGCGCCGATGTCGGCTCGTCGAGCAGCAGGATCGGCGGCGATAGGATCAGGGCCCGGGCGATTGCCACACGCTGCCTTTGGCCGCCGGAAAGCTCATGGGGGAAACGATTGGCGAAGCTTGCCGGCAGTCCCACCTGGATCAAGGCTCTTTCGACCTTCGCCCAGATCTCGGAATGGCCCATGGCGCGCAGCGGCTCGGCGAGCGCGGTGCCGATGCGATGGCGCGGATGCAGCGATCCGTAAGGATCCTGAAACACCATCTGGGCAAATTTCAGCTCCTCGCGGGAGCGCTTCTTGCCGATCGGCTTGCCGCCAAGCGCGATCTGCCCGGTCCAACCCGCCTCCATGCCGGCGAGGCAGCGCAGCACCGTCGATTTGCCGCAGCCGGATTCGCCGACAATGCCGAGCGTCTCGCCCTGATTGACCTGAAAGCTGATGCCCCTGACGACATGGTTGCTTGATTTGCCGGAGGCAAAGACGACATCGAGGTCGCGGACATTGATCATTGCGCCGTCTCCAGATCGAGTTTTGCCCTATCGAGAACCGCAAGGCGGCGAACCGGCTTTTTCGGATCGGGCAGCGCTGCTATCAGCCCGCGGGTATAGGGATGGCGGGCCTCTTCGAGACTGGTCAGCGTTTCGACGATGCGGCCTGCATACATGACGATGATGCGCTCGCAGAAGGCCGCGACCATGCGAATGTCGTGACTAATCAACAGCAGGCCCGAATTGTTCTCGCGGACCAGCTCGTCGAGCAGCAGCAGCACGTCCTTGCGGACACTGACATCGAGCGCCGAGGTCGGCTCGTCGGCAATGACAAGCTTCGGCCGGGCGAGCAGCATCATGGCGATCATCACGCGCTGGCCCATGCCGCCCGATATCTGGTGAGGATAAAGCGCCATGACCCGGTCGGGATCGCTGATGCGCACGCGCTCCAGCATGGTCCGGGCAGCAGCCAGCGCCTGGCTCTTGCCGAGACCGAGGTGAAGGCGTGCGGCTTCGGCGATCTGCTTGCCGATCGAGAGCACCGGGTTCAGCGAATAACGCGGATCCTGCATGATCAGCGCGATATCCTTGCCGCGAAGCACGCCCATCTGCCGCTCGCTCTTCGACAGCAACGGATCGCCGCCGAGATCCAGACGTTCGGCGGTGACGACGGCGGCCGGCGGCAGCAGACGCATGATGGCGCGACCGGTCGTCGATTTGCCGGAACCGGATTCTCCGACGATGCCGACACGTTCGCGCCCGACGTCGAAACTGACATTGGAGACGGCCGGCACGGCCCCTCGCCCGAAACGGACGCTCAAGTCCTTGACGGAGAGAACGGGCTGGAGATCACGATCTTGCATGGCGGGGATCCAGAATGTCGCGCAGAGCATCTCCGGCGATGTTGAAGGCAAGGCTGGTCAGCAGGATGGCGATACCCGGCATGACGGCGACCCACCAATAATCGAGCATGAACTTGCGGCCGTTGGAAATCATCGCGCCCCATTCGGGTGCCGGCGGCTGGGCGCCGAGGCCGAGAAAGCCGAGCGAGGCCGCCGTCAGGATGATGCCGGCCATGTTGAGGGTCAGGCGAACGATCACCGACGGCACGCACATCGGCGCGATATAGAGAAGAAGAATGCGGATCGGCGAGGCGCCGTAAAGGCGGGCGGCGACCACATAGTCGGCATTTCTGACGACCAGCGCCTCGGCGCGCGCGAGTCTGGCAATCGGCGGCCATGCCGTCAGCGAGATGGCGATGATGGCCGTGGTCAGGCCGGCACCGAGTGCGGCGGCAAAGGCGAGCGCCAGGATCAGCGACGGGAAGGACAGGACGATATCGGTGGCGCGCATCAAGAGCGCATCGGTGCGCCCGCCGAAGAAGCCGGCAACCACACCGATCAAGAGGCCGATCGGCCCGACGATCAGCGAGATCGACAGCACGGTCTGAATGGTGATGCGCGTGCCGAAGATCAGGCGGCTCAGAATGTCACGGCCGAATTCGTCGGTGCCGGCCCAATGTGCGAGGCTCGGCGGCTGCAGGGCATCGCCGAGCGCCTGCACGACCGGATCGTAAGGCGCCAGAAGCGGCGCGAAGATCGCGACGATGCAGAGCAGGCCGAGGATGACGAAGCCGGCAAGGCCAAGCGGCTCGGCAGCCAGTTTGCGGCCGGCGCGCGCAAGCGACGCCGCCATGCGGCTCGGCACGCTCGGAGGACGGATCCGAAGCTCGCTGCGGACGACATCACTCATCGGGCCACCTCCCGCATCCGCGGATCGAAGATGGCGTAGGCGACGTCGGCCAGGAAGTTCAACAGCATGAAAATGAATCCCACAATGATGGTGCCGGCCACGATGGCGTTCATATCGCCGATCATCAGCGCATTCGTCATGTACTGGCCGATGCCCGGCCAGGAGAAGACGATCTCGGTGACGACGGCGCCTTCGAGAAGTCCGCCATAGGAAATGGCGAGGATGGTGATCAGCTGCACCGCGATGTTCGGCAGGACATGACGCAGGATCGTGCCGCTCGGGCTGACGCCCTTGGCCCGCGCCGCGATGACGTAATCCTGGCTCAGCTGCTCCAGGGTGAAACTGCGGGTCATGCGGGTGATGTAGGCCATCGCCGCATAGGCAAGGATGACGGCAGGAAGAATGATGTGGCCAAGCGCATTCCAGAAGATTTCGGTCTCGCCCTGCAGCAGGCTGTCGATCAGCAACAGGCCGGTCCGCGGCGTGACGAGGCCTTCGTAGAAGACATCGATCCGGCCCGGGCCGCCGACCCAGTTGAGGCCGGCATAGAAGATGACCAGCCCGACGATGCCGAACCAGAAGACCGGGATCGAATGGCCGACGAGCGCCACCACACGCGCGACCTTGTCGATCCAGCTGTCGCGAAACAGGGCGGCGGTGAGCCCGAGCGGGACGCCGACGAAGGTCGAAATGATCACCGCCAGCGTCGCCAGTTCGAATGTCGCCGGAAAGGCCTGGGCAAGATCGGAAGAGACGGGATTGCCGGTGAGCACGGCCGTGCCGAAATCACCATGGGCGAGCCCGTTCAGATAGAGAAAAAACTGCTGGTAGATCGGCAGATCGAGGCCAAGACGCGTCCGCATCGCCGCATAGGCGGCGGGATCGGCAAGCTCGCCGACGATCGCGCCGACCGGATCGTTGGGCAGGACGCGGCCGATCACGAAGGTGACGCAGAGGAGGATGAACAGGCTGACCAGCAAATGCGCCAGGCGTCGGCCAAATTCGGCTACAGAGAGTTCCTTCATGATCGGCTGCCTCGGGAGTATTACTGGGTTTCAGACTTGGTGACGCTTTCGAGACGCGTCAGCTGAGTCGGATGACCGATATATCCCTCGACCTTGCTCGAGAGCACGATCGGCTCAAAGCGCTCGAACATGGGAAGCACAGCCGGCTTCTGTTCGACGAACATCTTCTGCATCTGAACGTAGAGGTCGCCGCGCTTCTTGGCGTCCGGCTCCATGGAAGCCTTCGCCGTCAGCGCCGTGAGTTCGGGAATGTCCCAGGCCGAACGCCAGACGAAGTTGCCGGCATTGTTGGCTTCCTTCGAGTTGTCGGGGTTGGAGGAGAACTGCTCCATCGAACCGAGCACGTTCGGCATGTAGGCGCTGGTCTGCGGGATCAGCAGATCGAAATCCCTGGCGCGATGGGCGGCGATGATTTCCGAGCCATTGCCCTGCTGGATGTCGATCTTGATGCCGACCTGGGCAAGCGATGCCTGGATGGCGGTGGCAAGATCGATGCGCGGCGTCTGCGCGATGGTCTTCAGCGTCAGCGAAAAGCCATCCTTATAACCCGCCTCGGCCAACAGCTGCTTGGACTTTTCGACGTCGAGATGCCAATCGGGGTTCGGGATCGCATATTCGAAATTCTCCGGAACGGGAACGTTTCTCGCCCGCCCGTAAGGACCCATGATCGTCTTCTCGATGCCTTTGTAATCGATGCCGTAGGCAATGGCCTCACGGACCTTCGGGTTGGAGAGGTACTGGTTGCCGGCATTCATCGACAGCACGTAAAAGCCGCCTGTCGGGATCCGCTGAATGGTAAAACCCTGCTTGTCCTTGAAGGTCGCGAGATCGGCTGCCGTCAGCGCGCTGGCGATATCGATATCGCCGCGTTCGAGCATCAGCCGCTCGACCTGGCTTTCAGGCACATGACGGACGATGACGCGCTTCATCTTCGGAGCGCCGGTCATATAATCCTTGTTGGCGTCAAGAATGACGAGTTCGTTCGGAGACCAGCGATTGAGGGTGAACGGGCCGGAGCCGGCCGAATGCGTGCGCATCCAGGCATTTCCCCAGTCGTTGTCGGCAACATGCTTCTGCACTTCGACACTGTCGACCACACTGGTGGTCGAGGCCGCGAGCCGGTAGAGCAGCATCTCGGCTGTCACCTGACCGGAAAAATCGATGCGCACGGTCTTGTCGTCGACTGCCGTCACGAGCTTATCGACATTGGTCTTGTCATAGCCGACCCGCTTGAGGTTGGCGGCGGCGGCCTGGTCGAGCTTCAGAAGCCGCCCAATCGAATAGACGACGTCCTTCGATGTCACCGGATTGCCGGAGGCGAAATTGGCCTGGCGCAGCGTGAAGGTGACGCCCTTGTCGTCGATCTTCCAGCTTTCGGCCAGTTGCGGCACGATCTTGCCATCCGGCGTGCTGTTGACCAGCCGGTCGTAGAGGTTCGACATGATCTCGACCGCTTTTCCCTCCGTTGCCTGATGCGGATCGAGGGACAGAACCTGCGCCAGCGACGTCCCGATCACCAGCTGGTCCTTCGGCGTGGCGGCATGGAGCTGAGGCGCTGCGAGCGTCAGCGCGCCAATGACGGCGCCGACGAACAGGCCCTTGGAAAAATGCTTCATTGTAACTCCTCCCTGGATTACTATAAGAAAGACATATTATGTCGTCCGTATGTCGTATTATGATTTAACGAAATCGAATATGATTTGCAAGAGCCGAGCGGAAGACGTGATGCAGAAGGAATTGGGGAACGACATGACGACACTCAGCCGCGGCCGGCAAAGACTGGCACAGCAGGTCATCGATCAGCTGCGGGCGCAAATCGAGACCGGCAAGCTGCGGATCGGCGACCAGTTGCCGACCGAGCCGCAGCTGGAAGCCACCTTCGGCGTCAGCCGCACCGTGGTGCGCGAGGCGATTGCCGATCTGAGGGCAGCCGGCTTCGTCAAGCCGATCCAGGGCAAAGGCGTCTTCGTCGGGGATCCGAAGGCTCATTCCGTCCTGTCGCTGACGCCGGTGGAAATCAAAAGCATCCCGGAAACCCTGGAATTGCTGGAGTTTCGCATGGCGGCGGAAGGTGAAGCGGCGGCGATCGCCGCCTATCGCCGCACCGCCGAGCAGGAGGCGGCCATCCGCGAGGCCAATCGCAGAATGGCGCAGATGATCGAGGCCGGACAGCAGACGGTGGAGGCCGATTATGCCTTTCACATGGCGATTGCCGCCGCCACGAACAACCGATTCTATGTCGATGTTCTCCGTCATTTCGGCCCCAAGGCCATTCCCCGCGGCCAGTTTCCGACGCTGCCGGAGGCCAATGACCGCGACTATCTGCAGAAGGTCTATGCCGAGCATGTGGAAATCCTGTCGGCGATCGCCGACCAGGATCCGGAACGCGCCCGCCAGGCGATGCGGGCGCATATGATGGCCAGCCAACGTCGTTACCGGATGCTCGCCGAGCAGCAATAGGGCTCGACTCTCTCCAAAATTCATATTATGTCATATGACATTGTTGAATTTGGAAAGAGCCTCAAATGTATCTGGGAACACAGGTCGCAGCGCGGGATGACGACGATTATCGTATTTTTGCGCAACTGGGTGTGAAGCATATCAGCGCCGATCCGCCGGGCAAGCCGAGCAGTTGGACGCTTTCCGACATCGAGCGTCATCGCGACAAGGTCGAAAGCTTCGGTCTGATCCTCGATATGATCCAACTGCCCCTGCCCTCGCAGCCGATCGAGAAGGCTTCCTATCCCGATATCCTGCTCGCCGGTCCCGAGCGCGACAGGCAGATCGACGCCGTCTGCAAGATGATCGAGAATGTTGCGGACGCCGGCATTCCGGCCGTCAAATACAACCTCAACCTGATCGGCATTCCCCGCACGCCGGATGAACCGGGGCGCGGCGGCTCGCTGAACGCCAGCTTCCGCTGGGACAAGACGGACCAGCAGGCAGCACCCGGCCTTGCCGGCGTGCTCTCCGAAGACGAAAACTGGGAGCGGATCGACTATTTCCTCGAACGCGTCGTTCCCGTCGCCGAAAGCAACCGCGTCCGGCTCGCCTGCCATCCGCACGATCCCTATACGCCGCCCGGCTATCGCGGCGTCACGCGGGTGCTCGGCACCGTCGAAGGCCTGAAGAAGTTCGTGCTGATGCGCGAAAATCCCTATCACGGCCTCAATTTCTGCCAAGGCTCGATCGGCGAGATGCTCGAAAATCCCGGCAAGGAGATCGACGATATCATTCGCTGGTTCGGAGAGCGCAAAAAGATCTTCAATGTTCACTTCCGCAACATTCGCGGCGGCAAGCTGTCCTTCATGGAGACGTTCCCCGAAGAAGGCGACATGGACATGGTCCGCTCGGCCAGGATCTACAAGGAAGTGGGCTTCAAATACATGTTGATGCCCGACCACGTGCCGACCGTCAGCGGCAAGGATCCAACCGCCACCGCCTTTGCCTTTTGCTACGGCTATATCGCCGCACTTCTGCAGGTGCTCGAAAGCGCCTGACACGGTCTTCAACACATAAAAACAGGACTTCATGATGAACCCAATTGAACTGAAGAAGGCCGTCGGCAGTGGTCTCCTCTCGTTTCCGGTCACGCATTTCGACGATCAGCTGAAATTCGACGAGGCGAAGTACCGCCGCCATGTCGAGTGGCTTGCCGGTTACGACGCGGCAGCGCTGTTTGCCGCCGGCGGCACCGGTGAATTCTTCTCCCTCAATCCGAGCGAGATCCCTGCGGTCGTCAAAGCCGCCAAGGCCTCGGTCGGCAAGACACCGATCATTTCGGGAACCGGCTACGGCACGTCGCTTGCCATCGAGATCGCACAGGCGGCCGAAAAGGCCGGCGCCGACGGTCTATTGCTGTTGCCGCCCTATCTGATGTTTGCCGAGCAGGCCGGCCTGATCGCTCACGTCAAGGCGGTCTGCCAATCGGTCGGCATCGGCGTCATCGTCTATAACCGCGACAATGCCATCCTGACCGCCGACAGCATTACGCGGCTCGCGGAGGAATGCCCGAACCTGATCGGCTTCAAGGACGGCGTCGGCGACGTCGACAAGGTGATCGAGATCACCACGCGGCTTGGTGACCGCCTCGTCTATGTCGGCGGCATGCCGACCCACGAGGTCTACGCGCAGGCCTATTTCGCCGCCGGCGTAACGACCTATTCCTCTGCTGTTTTCAACTTCGTCCCGGCGCTCGCCCAGCGCTTTTACGGCGCCTTGCGCACCGGCGACCAGGCGACTGTCGACGAGATCCTGAAGGGTTTCTTCTTCCCCTTCGTCGCCCTGCGCAATCGCAAGAAGGGCTACGCCGTCTCGATCATCAAGGCTGGCCTCCAGGTCCTTGGCCAGAATCCTGGGCCGGTGCGGCCGCCTCTGACGGATCTTACGCCGGAGGAGCTCACGCTGCTGGAAAAGATCGTGCAGGCCAACGGCGTCGAACGGATCGCGGCGGAATAACAGGTTGATCATTGAGGACGCGCTTGGGCGCGTCCTTGGGACCCGCGGCTACGGGAGAAAGATCAGGCCGCAGCCCCGCCCGGGTTAGGTGGAGGGCAGCTGTCAACTAGAAACGCCGCCCTCCACCTACAGCGCCACGCCGGTGCCGCGGTCGAAGACGTGCACCTGGTCACTGGCGATGCTCGCTTCGAACACCGTACCGTAATGGGCGGGATATTCGCCGTCGACGATCGCCGTTACCTGCTGCCCGGCAAGATCGAAGACGACGTGGGTCTGTGCGCCGGTTGGCTCCACCAGCATGGTTCGGCCGGCAAGCGGCGTGCCATTACCGATACCGGGAACAAGATGTTCGGGGCGCAGGCCGATGGTGACGGCCTGGCCGGCCTTCACCCTGCGATCGGGCGCAATGCGGATCGCCGTGCCGTCTTCGAGGCGGGCAGCGGGCTCGCCGTTTTCGCCGTCTACCGTGCCCTCCAGCATGTTCATCGCCGGCGATCCGATGAAGGCGGCGACGAAGAGATTGGCGGGCTTCTTATAGAGTTCAAGCGGCGTGCCGGCCTGCTCCACCTTGCCGTGATTGAGCACGACGATGCGGTCGGCGAGCGTCATCGCCTCGATCTGGTCGTGGGTGACATAGATCGAGGTCGTCCTGACCTTCTGATGCAGCGTCTTGATCTCCGAGCGCATCTGCACGCGGAGTTTCGCATCGAGGTTGGAGAGCGGCTCATCGAACAGGAAGACGGCCGGGTTGCGGACGATGGCGCGGCCCATGGCGACGCGCTGGCGCTGACCGCCGGAAAGCTGGGCGGGCTTGCGGTCGAGCAGCTTGGCGAGATCGAGCATGCGGGCGGCCTCGGAGACGCGGGCCTCGATCTCGGTTTTGGCAACGCCGGCGAGCTTCAGGTTGAAACCCATGTTTTCAGCCACCGTCATGTGCGGATAAAGCGCATAGGACTGGAAGACCATGGCGATGTTGCGCTCGCGCGGCGTCATGGCGTTAACGACATTGCCGCCAATGGCGATTTCGCCATCGGTAATCTCTTCGAGGCCGGCGATCATCCGCAGCAGCGTCGATTTTCCGCAGCCGGACGGGCCGACGAGAGCGACGAATTCGCCATCCTCGATATGAAGCGAAATGCCGTGGATGACGTCGACGGCGCCATAGGCCTTGCGAATATTGTTCAAGTCAACGGATGCCATGATGCAGCTCCAATGGTTTGGGCAACGGTTCGGCTCAGGACTTCACGGCGCCGGCGGTCAATCCGGCGATGATGTGTCTCTGGGCGACGAAGAAGACGATGATGGTGGGAAGGATGGTCAGCGTGATGAAGGCCAGCACCAGTTGCCATTCCGTGCCGTATTCGCCGCGATAGACCATGATGCCGAGCGGCCAGGGATATTTGGATTCCGAGTTCAGCATGATCAGCGGCAGGATGTAGCTGTTCCAGCTGCCGACGAAGGAGATGATGCTGACGGTGGCGACGATCGGCCGGGAGAGCGGCAGCGAGATATGCCAGAAGAACCTCATATAACCGCAGCCGTCGACGAAGGCCGCCTGAAACAATTCTTCCGGAAGGTTGCGGAAATAGTTCCGGAACAGAAGGATGCTCATGCCGAGGCCGAAAGCCACCTGCGGCAGCACCACGCCCCAATAGGTGTTCAACAGCCCGAGATCGCGGATGCGGATGAAGAGCGGCAGGATCGCGGTTGCCGCCGGAAACATCAGGCCCAACAGGAAATAGTTGAGCAGGAAGGACGAGCCGAAGAAGCGGACATGGGCAAAGGCGAAGGCCGCCATCGACGAGACGATCAGCGTCAAGAGCACGGTGAGTGCCGCGATCACAAGCGAATTGCCGATCTGCAGCCAATAGCGCTCGCCGAAGAGAATGTCGGTGTAATTCGCCCATTGCCACTCTGTCGGCAGGCCGAAGGGGTTGGTGCGGAGATCCCCCAGGGTCTTGAAGCCGCCGAGCGCCGTCGTCAGCAGCGGCACCAGCACGATCGCCGCGATCAGGCTCAGCGACACATAGAGATAGATCCGGGTGGATGTTCTCATGCGGATGGAAGAGCTCATATCAGTCATGGCGCATGAAGATCCTTTTGTAACCGAAGGCGAGCGTCACGCAGATGATGAACAGCACGACGCCGACGGCGCTGCCCAGGCCCACCTGCATGCGCATGACGCCGTAGGTGTAGAGGAAGGTGACCATGGTCTGCGTCGAGTTGGACGGCCCGCCACCGGTCAGCGGCATGATCATGTCGAAGAGCTGCAGCGAGCCGACGACGGCAAAGAAGATCGAAAGGCGCAGGGTGGAACCGAGCAGCGGCAGCGTGACGTAGCGGAATTTCTGCCAGCCGGTGGCGCCGTCGATTTCGGCCGCCTCCAGCACGCTCTTGTCGACCGATTGCAGGCCGGCGATGAACAGCATCATGTGAAAGCCGAAATATTTCCAGACGATGACGCCGAGCACGGCATAGATCGCCACGTCCTTGTCGGCGAGCACATAAGGGTTGGCGAAACCGAAGAAATTGGAAACAGCGGCAAACAGGCCGTAATCGCCATCATAGACGAAGCGCCAGATGAGGCCGGCGGCGACATCCGCCAGCACATAGGGCAGGAAGAAGATCAGGCGGTAACCGACGACACCGGGAATGCGGTGGGCCAGCATCGTCGCCAGCCAGATGGCGAGCGGCACCTGGATGCAGATCGAGATGACGATGATCAGGCCGTTATTGACCAGCGCCTGGGTGAAAGCCGCATTGCGGAACAGGACCTGGAAATTGCGCAGCGCGATGAACTCTGTCGGCGTGCCGTAGCCGTTCCACTTATAGAGGCTGTACCAAGCCGCCTCGCCCATCGGCATGATGACAAAAAGCGTGAAGAGCAGCAGCGCCGGCGGCAGAAAGAGCAGCAGCACCGTCAAGCGGTCGTGGGCGACTGAACTCCTGCTGTTTGCGGCTCGCCTTGCCGGCCTTACGGCGCTCGGTGTCGATAAGACTGATATATTGGCCATGGTTCCTGCTTTCGCATCTCGTCGGCAGCGGTGTTCCGGCGCCCCGCTTTAGCAGGAGCGCCGGGAAGGCTCTGCGGGCGCTGGTTATTGTTCCAGTTCGAAAGCGTCCTGGATCATCTGGGCGCCGTCCTTGGACTTCATCTGTCCGGAGACGATTTCCACCGAGACGTCGTTGACGACACGGCCAACGGCCGCACCGAGATCCTGGTCGAAGAAGTTCTGGTGCCAGGTCGAGCCGGCAAGCTGCTTGGCCGATTCGGCCAGCAGCGGGTTGACGACGCCGTCATCGGCGCCGACGGCAACGGGCAAGAGCATCCCGGCCTTGGCCATCGCCCGCTCATTGTCCGCATTCGTCAGGAAGGCGAGGAAATCGATCGCTTCCTTGGAGGCCTTCTTGGTAACGGCCCAGCCGTTCAGACCGCCGAGTGTATCGGTCGGCTTGCCGGCGCCGCCTTCGACCGTCGGGAAGACGAAACGGCCGATATTGTCGGGCGAAAGCCCCTTGCCGTCGCCGGCATTCTTGCGCTGGTTGGCCTCGGTCGCTTCAAAGCCGAGGATCATCGCCGCCTTGCCGTCACCGAAGACGCCGAGCGTCTGCGGCCAGGTGGCGCCGAGATAGCCGGGCTGGAAAGGTTCGAGCTTGCCGAGCTCGGCAAGATCATCGCCGGCCTTGATGATTGCCGGATCGAGGAAACCTTCGCCCTCGCCCTTCTTGGCGGCTTCGAAGACCTTCTGGCCGCCCTCGCGCATGACGAGATAGCTCCAGTAGAAGTGGATCGGCCATTTCTCGCCGCCACCGCCGGCAATCGGCACGATGCCGGCAGCCTTGAGCTTCTTCACCGCTTCGAGAAAATCGGTCCAGCTCTTGATGTCCTCGGCCTTGACGCCGGCCTTGGCAAACAGCGCCTTGTTGTAGAAGAAGCTGACCAGACCGACCTTATAGGGGATCGCCCAGGTCTTGCCGTCGAAGGTCAGGCCGTCGACCGAGGCCGGGGTATAGGCCTTGCGCAACTTGCCGCCATCGGCATCGAGGGCCGCCGTCACATCCTGCAGCGCGCCGGTCTCCGACTGCTGTTTCAGAACGCCGCCGCCCCAGCTGAAAAAGAAATCGGGGACGTCATCGGACTGCAGCAAGGTCGGCAACTTGGCCTTGAAGGCCTCGTTTTCGAGGAACTGCATCTGGATGTCGACGTCGGGATGCTGAGCCTCGTATTTCTTGACGATGTCTTCCCAGGCCGCGACGTTTTTCGGATCGAGTTCGAGATGCAGCCACTTGACCACCGTCGTCGCGGAAGCCGCCCCTGCGCCGGCCAGCAACATGCCGGCGGCCGCGGCCATGGATACGATGCGCCTGCCGCCGAAAGCGGCGTTCTTCAGCATAAAATTCATGATTTCCTCCCAGGGGACCTATCCTCACAATTTTTCCCCAATGCGGAATAATTCAACGGAGCTTGCGCCGGATGTCAACCCGACTGCTGCTATTTTTAGCAAATGCGCTTGACATGCCCACGGAATTGCCTGCTATTTATTTCGTAACCCGTTAAAAATATTGGCTTCCGCCCAACGAACAATGCCGGCTAGTTTTTCATGAAGACCGCAGATCCAGAATTGATGCGCGCGATCAACCGCTTGAACGTGCTCGACACCATCCGGCGCCATGGTCCGATCTCGCGCATCGAGATCAGCGAACGGACCGAGCTTTCCACCACGACCGTCTCGGCCATTACCGCCTCGCTGCTCGACGACGGGTTGATCCTGCCGCGCCATGAAGGCGATATCCGCAATGAGGCGGTGCGTGGGCGGCCGCGTGTGGCGCTGGAGCTCAATCCCGATGCCGCCCGCGTCGTCGGCGGCAAGATCGCCGCCAACCGGATGGTTTTCGTCGTCACCAATTTCCGCGGCGACGTGCTGTCGAAGCTCGCTTTGCCGATCCGCATCGACCGGCAGCCGATCGGCGTCATCGCCGATCTCGTCGAGGACGGCGTCAGGCGCTGCGTCGTCGATGCCGGGCTGTCGCTGGAGGATGTCGACAGTATCTGCCTCGGCTTTCCCGGCGTCGTCGAGCATCGCACCGGCTACATCAGAAGCAGCCCGATCTTTCGCGACACCAATGTCGATTTCGCCGCCGAAATGTCGACGCGGCTGTCGACGCCGACCATCGTCGAGAGCGACGCCCATGCCATCACGCTCGGCCATCACTGGTTCGGAAGAGCCAGGGATCTCGAGGATATGGTGTTGATTTCGCTGGAACAGACGCTGGGGCTCGGCGTGCTGCACGGCAACCGCCTGTTCCGCGGCGCCGGCGGCCTCAGCCACAATCTCGGCGATCTCGTGCTCGGCATGGGACCGAACGGCATCGTGCGGCTTTTCAGCCAGGCCGGCGAAAGCGCGATCCTCGGCGAACAGCAGGCCGACGGGCGTTTTGCCGAAGCCATCCGCCTCGGGCGCGGCATGACCCATGCCCAGGCGCTGATCAAGGCAGATGACGACCGACTGATCGGCGCCGCCATCCGCGCCGGCGAAGCAGTCGGCTTGACCATCGCCAACATCGTCACGCTGTTTGCGCCGCCCCGCGTCATCCTTGTGGGGTCCAGCCTGGCGCTCGGCGAACCCTTTTTGAACAGCCTGCGCGATGCCTATGCGCTCGCCATCCCGCCGTCGCTGAAAGGCGTCAGCGAACTCGTCTTCGACGATTCGAGCGATGATTTCTGGGCGCAGGGTGCGGCTGCGGTGGCGCTCTACGAACTCTACGAATCGCCCTGGAGCACCACAGGGCCGGCGCTCTGAGGAGCGCACACTCAAGATCAATGGAGGAATTCATGGACAAGGTCGGTATCGGCATCATCGGATGCGGCAATATTTCGGGCGCCTATCTCACGGCGATGGCATCCTTCCCCATTCTCGACATTCGCGGCGTCGCCGATCTCAACCGGGAACTGGCAGAGGCAAAAGCTGCCGAATTCAACGTGCCCGTCAAATCCGTCGAGGAGCTTTTCGCCGATCCCAAGGTCGAGATCATCGTCAATCTGACCATCCCGAAGGCCCATGTGGCTGTGGCGATGCAGGCGCTGGAGGCCGGCAAACATACCTATTCGGAAAAGCCGCTCGGGATTAATTTCGTGGAAGGGAAAAAATTGGCGGAGGCGGCCAGAGCGCGGAATCTGCGCATTGGTGCGGCCCCCGACACCTTCCTCGGCGGCGGTCACCAGACGGCCCGCGCCTTGATCGACCAGGGCGTCATCGGCCAGCCGGTCGGCGGCTCGGCAAGCTTCATGTGCCCGGGCCATGAGCGCTGGCACCCAAATCCGGCGTTTTACTACGAAGTCGGCGGCGGGCCGATGCTCGACATGGGTCCCTATTACATCACCGATCTCGTCAATCTTCTCGGGCCCGTTGCGCAGGTTGCAGGTTTTGCGACGACGCCGCGGGCCGAACGGCTCATTACCAGCGAGCCGCGCAACGGTGAGCGCATCCCCGTGCACGTGCCGACCCATGTCGCCGGCATGATGGCTTTTGCCAACGGCGCCGTCGTCCAGATCGCCATGAGCTTCGACGTCGCCGGCCACAAACATGTGCCGCTGGAGGTCTACGGAACCGAGGGCACGCTCCTCGTCCCCGATCCCAACAAATTCGCCGGCCCGGTCGAATATCTGAAGAAGGGCGGCGCCTTCGAGGACCAGCCGGTCACAGCGCCCTACGCCGACGGCAACTACCGCTCGCTCGGCGTCGCCGACATGGCGCATGCAATCCGCTCGAACCGGCCGCATCGCGCCAACGGCGATCTGGCGCTGCATGTGCTCGAAGTCATGGAAGCCTTCCATACCGCGTCCGAGACCGGCCGGACGGTCACGATCACCACCGCAACGGAGCGCCCTGCCCCCTTGTCCCAATCCATCGTCGACGGACGGCTGGCGAAATAATTTCAGGAGGAAAGAGAATGCGTGAAGCACTGATCGTCTGGGGTGGCTGGAGCGGGCACGAGCCGCAGGAATGTGCCGAAATCATCAAGACCATGCTCGAGGAAGACGGCTTCAAGGTCTATCTCGAACATGGCACCGAGGCGCTCGCCGACCCCTCCGTCCACGATCTCAGCCTCGTCGTGCCGATCATGACGATGTCGAAGATCGAAAAGGAGGAGGTCAAGAACCTCGCCGCCGCGATCGAAAGCGGTGTCGGCATCGCGGGCTATCATGGCGGTGCGGGCGATGCCTTTCGCGACTCCGTCGACTACCAGTTCATCGTCGGCGGCCAGTGGGTGGCCCACCCCGGCAATATCATCGACTACACCGTCAACATCACCCGGCCCGACGATCCGCTGATGGAGGGGATTGCCGACTTCCCCTATACATCAGAGCAATATTACATGCATGTCGATCCCTCGAACGAGGTGCTGGCGACGACGAAATTCACCGGCGATCACGCCTACTGGATCGACGGCGTCGTCATGCCCGTGGTCTGGAAGCGCAAATACGGCAAGGGCCGCGTCTTCTATTCTTCCCTCGGCCATCAGGCCAAGGAGTTCGACGTGCCGGAGATGAAGACGATCTTCCGCCGCGGGGCCAATTGGGCGGCGCGGTAAGGCGAAGTTCAGAGGGTAGCTGAAAACCCCTCCCCAACCCCTCCCCACAAGGGGGAGGGGCTAACATGCCGCACCGCCTCACACAGCCTCTACCGTACCAATCGGTAGAACGGGTCCAGCCAGAAAAACCTGTGCTTTTGGTCACCGCCGGGAACGACAGCTTAGCCCCTCCCCCTTGTGGGGAGGGGTTGGGGAGGGGTCTTTACGATCTCAGCGCAGAATCAACGCCGTACCGTAAAGCCCCAGCGCAAACACCGTATGCGCGAGCAGATTGAAACACCGGACCTTGTTCGGTGTCGGATGCTTGGAAGCGGCCCAGCCGATGCCGAGGCCCGGCTGCAGCAGGAACCACCCTGCCCCGACGGTGACGATGCCGAAGATCCAGGTGGGAAGAAATGTCGGGCCTGCCAACCAGGCCGAGCCCATGATGAGCGCAAAGATCACGCCGTAGAGAATGCCGACGGCGTAATGGCTGATCCAGCCGAGCGCGAGTTCATTTGCATAGGGTTCGGCATCGGCAATGTTGTCATGAAAGACCTTGCCGCGGCCGAGGTGCCAGAACCAGCGGCCGACCGGAGCCCAATTGGGCGCCGACTGGCCGAAGACCTTGGTGAGCAGGATCGCCCAAAGGTCCATGAGGATGGTTGCGCCGGCGCCGATCGCCAGGCCGCGCCACAGAATATCGAACATCGGGAATCACCGGAGAGCGTTGAATTGCAGGGATGCTAGAAAACCATTGCGGGGGCGCCGGCGCAATGGCCTGCACACACCCGCCGTCCCTCAGGTTTCCGACGCGCTGCCGATATCGCCACCGATATCGTTGGCAAACTTGCGCATGAGCCGAACGAGCTCATTGAAGTCATGGTCGTCCCAGTGTTCGAAGATGGCGCGGCCGATCTTTTCGCGGGCGGCGTCGATGCGATCGGTCATCGCCTTGCCCTTCGGGCTGATGATCGCCTCGCGCACACGGCGATCGGCAGCGCTTCCGCGGCGCTCGACCAGGTCGAGGCTTTCGAGCTTGGCGACCTGCCGGCTGACGGTGGTATAGTCACGCCCGGCGCGGTCGGCGAGTTCCACCACCCCGATCGGACCGAGGCGCTCCACCGCGACCAGCAGCGGAAACAGCGCACGATCGAGCGAAATTCCGGCCTCGCGGACCATCTGTTCGTCGCGCTGGGGCCGGTTCATGACGCTGACGATCTCGATCAAAGCCCCATGCAGTTCACGCAGTTTTTCCGACATATGTGTATTTTGCACATTTTCCGTTGACGCCGTCATATCGATTCTCCTATTATGTGCATAATACACATATGGAGAATGATATGACACAGAATTCTACAGTCGACGTGTTGATATCGGGCGCCGGTGCGGCCGGCCTGACGCTGGCGATCGAGCTTGCCCGTCGCGGCGTCAGCTTCCGCCTGATCGAGAAATTGGACGATCCGTTCCGCGGCTCGCGCGGCAAGGGGATCCAGCCGCGAACGCAGGAGGTTTTCGAGGATCTCGGTATTCTCGACCGGATCGTCGCACTCGGTGGCACCTATCCCCGGCAGCGGGAATATCGCGCCGACGGAAGCTTTAGCGAATCCGACGTCGTGCTGCATGAGGCGCCGCCCCCTGCAGAACCCTATCATCTCGCCCTGATGGCGCCGCAGTTCCTGACCGAAGGCGTGATGCGCGAGCGCCTGCTCGAACTCGGGCATCGCCCCGCATTCGGATGCGAACTGATCGGCTTCGAACAGGGCGAGACTGGGGTAACCGCCCGGCTCAAAGACCCGTCCGGCGAAGAGACGATCGGCGTGCGCTGGCTGGTCGGCACCGATGGCGGCCGCAGCTTCGTGCGCCATGCGCTCGATATCGGTTTTCCCGGAAAGACGCTCGGGGTCCGCGCCATCGTCGCCGATGTCACGCTGACCGGCCTCGACCGCAATGCCTGGCATCGCTTCGCCGAGGGCGACATGGAGAGGCAGATTTCCTTCTGCCCGCTTGCCGGCACGGAGATGTTCCAGATCCAGGGACCGATCCCACTCGAAGGCGATATCGATCTTTCCGCGGCAGGTTTGACCGCCCTGGTGAAGGAGCGCACCGGCCGTCCAGACGTCACCATTCAGTCGGTTTCCTGGGCATCGGCCTTCACAATGAATGCCAGGCTTGCCGATCGCTACCGGCAAGGCCGGATATTCCTCGCCGGCGATGCCGCCCATACGCATCCGCCGACCGGTGGACAGGGTCTGAATACCAGCGTTCAGGATGCCTATAATCTGGGGTGGAAACTGGCGGCCGTCGCCGGCGGCGCCCCGGACACGCTGCTCGACAGCTATGAGGAAGAGCGCCGCCCGATCGCCGCCGCCATGCTCGGCCTTGCCACGACGCTGCTCGACGCTATGAAGCGCGGTGAGATGCGGCGCGGCCGCGAGGTTCATCAGCTCGATATCGGCTACCCCGAAGCCTCGCTTGCGCTGGAAAAGCCGGAGCGGCGGAGCGGCCTGCTGGCCGGCGACCGCGCGCCGGATGCGCTGCTCAAAGGTGCGGCCGGCCAGCCCAGGCGCCTGTTCGACCTGTTCAAGGGCACGCACTGGACGCTGCTCGGCTATGAGGCGGAGCAAGCTGCCGTCCAGCCGCAAAGGGGATTGCACATCCACAGGATCGGCCGGCGCGGCGATCTCATCGACGAAGGCGGGCATTTCCGCGACGCCTACGCCCTGACGCCCGGCGACTTCGTGCTGGTGCGCCCGGACGGTTATATCGGCGCCATCGTCGCCTCCGGCGAAGCTTCGGTACTGAAGGCCTACTTCGCCAATGTCGGCCTTGGCAGCTGAGCTCTTTTGCCGCCCCGAAAGCTCCGATCAGCATCCCAAGATGCTTGATTTCAAGGATGTCCGGTTCAAAGGGCGTCGCGCTCATAACGCGGCGTCCAACCCCGTGTCATCCCCCGGCTCATCGCGCATTCGGCCAGCGCCAGCTGTTGGCGCAGATGTTTGCAATCATCGAGCAGCGCGCGGATCGTCGCCTTGGCATTGTCGTCATGCCAGGCCAGCACGGCTTCGACTTCCCAGGCTTCGTCGCGCCATGCTTCGTCGGGACACGTTTGATCGGGCAACACGCCATCGGGCCGGGCCGGATCGGGTGAGGTCTTTGCCGGCTGCATCAGTTCAGCGCCAATGGCAATTGAACCGGACGCGGCAAGGGCGGCAGCGGCCGGCTGAGTTCGACCTTTCTCTGCCAGGCGGCACGCCGCAGCTGATCCCGCTCGCGCGCGGCACGAGACGCTTCGACAAGGGCTAGGGCGTTGGCGATCACTTGTTCCGTATGCGTCATGACCATCTCCAATGTTCCTGCTTTGTTCTAATTTAGACTGTCAGCCGGAAATGTCAAGACGGGGGTGATCGGCTTGGGATGGATGGTTCGGACTTGATCGACAGGCCGAAGGTTCTCGTCGAAAAGGCGGCGGGCGCTCAATCCGCGGCTTCGATGACGGCGATGCCGGCTTCCTGTGCGGCCCGGATGAAGGATGCCCGCACCTCATCCGGCTGGAGATCGCCGATAATCGCATCCAGGCATGACTTTACGGCTTCGAAATATTCTTCGCCGTCATCGACCGGCCAGTCGTGCAGCAGCGTGCGCGCGGCATCCCAAACAGAGTTAACGACGGCATAATGGCCGAGCCCCATGGAGGCCAATCCGACCGGTCGAAAGTTTGCCGTCTGTTTCACTTTGCTACAGCTTTTCCAGTTTTGGTGGGCTTATGGGGTGCGATGCAATATTCGTGCCGTCGGCGGGCCGCCTCACCTGCCGGCCTGCGGCTTTGATGCTGCTGAGATGGACCATGACAGACGCAGCTCTTCATCCCTCCAGGTTCCGACAGGCGCTTGAGACGGTGGAACGCCTGAAGCTTCCCGAATAGCCACGACAACCCATGGCTAGTCTTTAAACGGCCGATTATGGTAAATATCGGGCTTCCATGCAAATCACACTGATTAAAACACAACCATTCCTTTCGTATTCTATGGGATTTACAGCAACTCATAGGATTTTCTCAATGTAACAGCCTTAACGATCGCCTCTTGATTGTCTCAAAGGTGGACGAAGGCGCATCCAGATCGTAGAATGCCGCCTCTTGCACCGGCGGATCTGGGGGCGCGCGATGCCTATCTTCATGGACCGGCACTTTCTCGAGGGAACGTCGGCGGCCGATGTTGCCCGGGCGCATCGCATGGATCTCGACATTCAGGATCGCTACGGCGTCAAGTTTCTCACCTATTGGTTCGACCAGCGGCGCGGGACCGCCTTCTGTCTCGTGGATGCGCCCGACATGGAAACCGCCCAATGCGTGCATCGCGAGGCGCACGGCTTCGTTGCCGGCGAGATCGTCGAGGTCGCCCTGTCTGCGGTCGAAGCTTTTCTCGGACGAATTCATGACCCGGAGCCGGCGCCCGGCCAATCCTTGGCCGACGTGGATCCCGGTCACCGGGCAATCCTCTTTACCGACATCGTCGGATCGACGGAGATGACGGCGCGGCTCGGCGACCGCATCGGAACCGAAATGGTGCGGGCCCATGATGCGATCGTGCGTCGATGCCTCGGGCAAACGTCAGGCCGGGAAGTGAAGCATACCGGCGACGGCATCATGGCCGCCTTTTCCGCCACAACGGCCGCAGTCGAATGCGCCATGACGATCCAGCAGGAATTCAAGCGTTACAACGGCGGAAACACCGAGCCGATCCATATCCGCATCGGGCTGGATTGCGGCGAGCCGGTCGAGGACAGCAACGACCTTTTCGGCTCGACCGTACAGCTTGCGGCGCGCCTCTGCGCGGCCGCCGCCAGCGACCAGATCCTCGTTTCGGAGAATATCTTTCGGGAATATGGCGCCGCCGATCTCTTCGGTCACGCCTCACGCCGGCGCCTCAAGGGCTTTGCGAAGCCGGTGCTGGTGTTCCGATGCGACTGGAATGGCGGCCTTGCCTGAAATGCGCCGAGCGGATCGCCATCCGCCTCCGGCAGAAGGTTTGCCGCGCAGGCTGCGGCGAAGAAATAGGCGTCCAGCGGGCAAGCGGCATAAAAACCAGAACGCGCCGCACAGGATGTGACGGCGCGTTCTTGCCTATTTCCATCTCACGCGCGTCGCGATCTTTCAGGCTCGCCCCTCGCGCTTGAGGTCGTTCTTGTCCAGCATGTCGTTACCGCAAAAAACGCGGCACAATTTTGCGGTAACGACATTCGTTGATCAAGCATTGCCGATATTTCGATCGCCCATCAGTTGCTCGAATTTGGGGGCACCCTCGACCTTGGCAAGCACCCCCGACATTTTCAGGAAACGTCGGAAATTCTCGCGCGCAGCGCTCAGCGGGAAACGGCCGCTGGCCGTATCTCGGCATGCCTTCAACAGCGTGTCATACGCCAGACCCCGTTTGTCCTGTGGCCATTCATCCAGAAAATCGAAGATTTCATCGAGGCATGTGATCTCAGCGATGAAATGTTGACGATGAAGCAAAACCGGATCAAACCGAGTTTCCGTCATAGTATCCTCCCATTTATATTACTTTTTTATGGGGTAATATTACTAAAAAACTTCAATTCATTCAAGACAAAATCGGCCAAATATGACCGAATGCCTGCGACACTACTTCCATAATGACAGAATAACTCGATCAGATTATCTTGAGTGAATCGATCAGCGATCGAGGCTCACGCTCTACAGCTGAGATTGGCCGGTCAATTGCACACGTGTTCGGATCAGCCGATGCATGTCGCCCGGAAGGCTGCCGTTTTAGCGTGATCAAGCGCGCCGGAAGTTTTCCTGTAGGCTGGTGACGGCATGGTAGATTACGGTCCAGATAACCTCACAAGGGAGAGCCCAGATGAACCGATTTCTGACATTTATCGCTGCCGGGGCGCTGATCGGTGTGTCTGCGATCACGTCTTCCTGCACCACGCCCGGCAAGTCCAATCGCGAAGATTTTCAATATCAGCGGGATACATCGATAAACCCGGCATGTGCTGGTGGATTCAGGCCGGGCAACGCTCGCTCCTGCAGTTACTGATGGGCGCAGGCGCCCGATATTCGTTCAGCATTGGCTGAGAAGGCCGGGCCGCAGGGAACTGCAAGCCCGCGCCGCCGTTGAATAAACGGGTCACAGTTGGCTCGATTCAAATAGGAGAACGGTTCCCAATGAACAATTTGATCTGGCTTGTCGGCGCTGTCGTTATCGTGCTCGCGATTTTGAGTTTCTTCGGCTTTCGCTGAGTAAAGACGCTGCTGATGTAAATCGTGGCGGCTCGACCGATCCTTGCTCCCTGCCGCAAGCAAATGGACGAGACTCTCAACACCGGCGGATCGATTAAGATGCGGAGCGGCATGGCCCGGCCATAGGCTGCCGCAGCTGACCGAGAAGAACCACGTGTGGGGGTCATGAACGCCCTGCACAAGCGAAGCATTTGCGGCACTCAGTCCGTCGTCGCGGACAAGCATCTCCGCCCGCTCTCTGATCTATGGAGATAGCGTCAGTCTCCAGCTGATATCCGTTTCGTCGATAATCCACAAAATGACGTGCGGATGGCCTACATCACCCCCCTCGACGTCCTTTATGGTCACGCGTTTCGGCTTCTCCCTGGGCCGATTGCGAGGAAAATCGATGGACCGTCTTGGCGCAAATGAAGCCACTCAAACCAGGAATGAAGCTGCAAAAGCAGATCGGCCGGAGGGGTTTTCCCGGGATGTGACGGCAATCAAGCTCGGCGACTGTCTGCTGGGTTACAAGGCCGTTCAGCGCCGCGTGCGGGGTGGCCGCTGGAGCCATTTCCACGGCCGGATGCGCGAGATCGAAAGATTGATCAGGCATCGCCACGGGGCGATCGTGCCCGAGGCCGATGACGCATTGATCTATGTCGAAGTGATCGCCGGCCTCGCGCTTGTCGAGTTCCGGCAAGAGTTTGCCGAGGTGGTTCTCGGCTGGTCGGCGCGATGGCTCCCATGGGCCGGCAAAGCCTGCATAGAAGAAATCATCTACGAGCGGACGAAGGTGCGTTTTTCTCCCTTGTCGGCCGACGCGCTCGGTCACGCTCTGCATGTGAGCTACGCTGAACGATGCGCCCTCGATATCCGCACGATCGGCGCCTTCGACGTGCCGAAGCGGAAAAGAGCGCAACTGCAAAAGGAAAAGCGGCGGCAGCGGGACCGGAGCCGGAAGGAGGAGCAACGCCGCGCCGCAGGCGCGGCCCCCAGGGCCGACTATATCGCCAATTCCTTCAGCACGGCGTGCCCATGGGAGGCATTCGGCATCAGCCGCCGGACGTGGGAACGCCGCGGCAAACCGATGCCGGAGGCCGAGACGGTTTTGGAATGCGGTTCGATTTCGCTTGCCGCCTAGAATCGACTTTTCCAGCTTTTAGCCGGGCGGTCCGAACCAGGTCTTCATCGCCTCGCGCAGACCATCCTGCGAGCCGTCGCCCACCCACGCGACATAGCCGTCTGGCCGGATCAGGACGGCGGTGGGCGCCGAAACAGCACCGATCGCCGGCAGCTCCCATGGCCCGTCATAGCTGGCGTCAACCGACCGGATGCGGCCTGACCACGGGGTGATGTCGAGGCTGCCGGGCGCGCCGAGATTGAGGAGCATCGGCTGCGCATTTTTCAGCAGCGTATAGACACGCAGGCAACCATCCGATGTGACCAGCTCAAGGTCGGGCATGCGGCGGCCGAGCAGCGGATGCCCCTCGCCGAGGTCGTAGTGGATCGCCAGCCCGGACATTTCCGCGGCAATCTTTTTGCGCGGCTCTTCCATGCCGAGCAGCTCCAACATGATGTCTCGCAGGGCTTCGGTGCGATCGTCGGTGCGCTGCAAGGCAACCTGCGCCATCGTCGTGCGCAACACACGGGCGGCCACGGGATGGCGCTCGGCGTGATAGGTGTCGAGCAAGCTTTCCGGCGATATTCCTTTCACCACCTGAGCCAGCTTCCAGCCGAGATTCGCCGCATCCTGCACGCCGGTATTGAGGCCCTGCCCGCCGACTGGAGAATGCACGTGGGCGGCATCGCCGGCGAGAAGCACCCTGCCCTTGCGATAGGCTGCCGCCTGGCGCGACATGTCGGTGAACCTCGAAATCCACTTGAGGCTATGGATGCCATAATCCGTTCCGCATGCAGCAATCAGCGCTTGCCTGAGATCGCCGAGCGTCGGCTCGCCCGTGCCGCCGGCGGTCTTTTCCGTCACCATGACGTTGATCGGGCCTTCACTGGCAAAGATCACCTTGCCGTCGCGGATTTCGTATTCCTCCCGGCCGAAGGCATGCATGCCGAGTGCCGTGCGATGGACACCGAGCGGCGGCTCCTCTTCCATCTCGGCCTCGGCGAGAATGTTGCTGATCGTCGCGTCCCACCCCGGAAACTCGATGCCGGCAATCTTGCGAACCAGGCTGCGGCCGCCATCGCAGCCGACGAGATAGCCTGCCCTGAGCGAGGCGCCGTCGGAGAGTTCGATGGTGACACCTGTCTCGTCCTGCACAAAACCCGCCAATTCAAGTCCGCGATAGATCGGCACCGGCAGTTCGTCGATCCAGCCGGCGAGAATGCGCTCGATATGTTTTTGCCTCAACGCCAGCCCGTAATTGTGCCGCGTCGGGAAATCGCTGATATCCAGCCGCGTCACCGCAAATCCCGTGACCTGGGCGATCTGCCCTGCCTTGAGAAACCGGTCGACGATACCGCGCTGGTCGAGAACCTCGAGCGTGCGAGCGCTCAAGCCGCCGGCCCGGGAACCGACAATCTCCTGGTCCGGCCGGCGTTCGACGATCGCGACGCCGATGCCCGCCAAGGCCAGCTCGCCCGCCAGCATCAGGCCCGTCGGACCTCCTCCTGAAATCACGACCGCATGTTCTTTCATCCCTAACTCCTTTGCTCCGACTGCCTTGCGCAATATTCCAGAGTTACCCCGGCACCGATTTCGGTGTCGCAGGTTGTTCCCCCTATAATTAGAGCTCTCTACTGGTTGGAAGGACTTGCGACAGGATTTCCGCCTTGCTTTCCAAAGCCATATTCGTTGCCGCTTGCTGATCTTTTGCGATCAACGCAGGCTCTTCAACACGACCTGACCGGGTGTGCGCCGGGTCTAGCACACGCCTTTCCCGATCATCACTTGTTCTCGAAGGGCGACCGGTCAATTGACTGAGCCGAACTGTTACTGCGGAGCCACGGCCTTATCCGGAATCGTTTCAGCCGCGGGCCGCTCCGACGGAGCGCCGGGATGGCCGTAGATTGTGTACACAGCGCCCGCCAGAATGCCCAGGACGAGAAGAGCCAGCACGTACAACGTCATTCCGCGGATTGCCGTCTTCGGTGTCTTGTCCATCAGGATCTCCGAGATGACTCAGCAGTCAAATTCAATGCGAAGGCTTTTGGTTCCGAAACGGAAATCTGGGAAAGGCAGTCGTCCGTCCGAAATTGTGCAGTCGACCACAAAGACGCTGGAGATCTGAAGCGCGTCCGAGGTGCAACGGAAGACGTCACGCAATCACAGACGGAACGATCGGATCCGGAATTGGTTTAGCCCTTATCCCAGTCGCTCGCGGAGGCTACCATGTGGGTCATCCTGATCGGAGCAGCGCTCATTATCGGCGGACTTCTCCTTCTCTTTTCGTCAGTGCTTGGACGGAAACCGAGCAATCCGCATCCACTGCCGCAAGGCGGCACCACGCTGGAACCGCGGCGCCAAGGCCTCAGATTCCTTGGCCTATCCAGGAACTGGCCGGCCCTCGCCCTGATCGCAATCGGCGCGCTTCTCTTGGCTTTTGGTGGATATTCATGACATCCGACAGCATTTGATCTTCGGGAGTGTAAGCGGAAGAAAATCGCGGCGGCAACAAAAACCCGGCTTTCACCGGGATTTTGCTCAGGGCATTACCAAGTCTGGCGACCGTACCAGTCATCGACGTCGCGTCGAATACGATCCCTTTCGATGCCATAGCGCTCCTGGATCTTGCCTTCCAGCTGGTCGCGCTTGCCGGCGATCTGGTCGAGATCATCGTCCGTGAGTTTGCCCCACTGCTCTTTGATCTTGCCCTTCGCCTGCTTCCAGTTTCCTTCGACGCGATTCCAATCCATGATCGATTTCTCCTGTTTGTTTGTGAGGAGAGAACGGGGCGTAGGGGAAATTGGTTCCGGAGTCTCGGCGGATTTCCGCGTATGGGTAGTCGCCAAGGACTTGGATGCGAGCTATAGCACCTGATCAAAGAAACATGACCGCATCCTCTGTGTCGAGACCATTGCCTATATTCCGCATAATCCTGCTCTGCGGCTGGTGCTCTTTGATGGCAGGAATTTTTCTATGGTCAATCCACCCGATCGCCTACTACAGTTGGGACCTCACCACTGTCCTTATGTGTTTGTTGTGGTTTTCGGGTCCGCTTATGGCTTTTGCCATTTCGGCCGGTGCACTTATTCTGGATCAACCGGCTTCTCGCTTAATGAAGCGAGCCGTCGCTGTGCACTTCGGGGTGAGTCTGGTTGTTGGTCTAGTGGTATTGGTGACTCATCAGTTTGATCTCGCCATCGGACTGTTTACATTGCTGGCTGCGCTGATCGATCTGCCGATCCTTGCGCTCGCGCCAGGCCGCATCGATAGCCCGAGGACGGTCAAACTACTACACATGGCGGTGGTGTCGTCGGTTGCTGGACCTATCGCCGGCCTATTTCTTTGGTCCGCCCTCAATGTCAGGATTGTGGAGTGGCGTGCACTCGCGGTCGCCGGTTCACATCCCTATTGCGTGCAGGTGCCCAAAGATTATCTCGGGCGATACAAGACAGTCACCCAACGGGCTGAATTGGCGGGTTTGAGGATGCAGACACCGTTTACGAATGGCGGTGGTTCGACCGACTACCAGTTCGCGTTTCACGCGGTGCTCGTGGTCAGAAAGGGTGGTGGGGACCAGTTCTACAACTGGTCCTACTTCGCCCAGAGCTTCGTCCCCGTTTCCGACCGTTCGCAAAACGGACTCACTCTTCGCGCTGATTGTGAGCCAATCCTCGCTTTTTTCGACGAGCTTAATCGTTAACAGTCGACGTTCTGTCCGTTGCTCTCGGGAGCGACGCACCCGCTACACGGGAAATAATTAGTCAATCGCTGCTCAATCTCAGAGTGAACCGAAAAGGGTCACTGCGTCACACGAGCCCAGAACAAAAGCTCGCGTTGCGCCAACATAGTGATCAAAAAATTTTTATGGTGAGAGCGTCGGGGTTCGAACCCGAGACCTACTGATTAAAAGTCAGTTGCTCTACCGGCTGAGCTACGCTCTCCCTCTCCGTGGGTGTGACCACCCCGGCCGGAAGTGGGCGGAACATAGGCAGGCGACCCATTGCGGTCAACCGAAAAATTCGGCTTTTTCAAACGTTCGGCACATTTCTTGCCGAGAGCGAGGCATATTACCTGCGAGCGCAAAAAGGTGATTGGCAATCAGGGGCCTGCAAAGCTAGGAACAGGGCGCAGATTGCAGCCGGAGAGAATGCGTGTCGATTGCCGATATTTCCCTGTGGAGCGCGCTCATAGCTGGGGCGCTTTCCTTTCTTTCGCCCTGCGTGCTTCCCCTCGTCCCGCCCTATCTCTGTTATATGGCCGGCATCTCGGTCGAGCAGTTCCGCGGCGGCTCCGCGGTTGTGGTGGCGCCCGATGTCAGGCGCGGCGTGCTGTTCTCGGCGCTGCTTTTCACGCTCGGCTTTGCCACCGTCTTCGTGGCGCTTGGCGCCGGCGCCTCCGGCATCGGCATGGCGCTTCGCCAGCATCTCGATCTTCTTTCCAAGCTCGGCGGGCTGATCATCATCGTCATGGGGCTGAATTTCCTCGGCCTCTTCCGGATAGGCCTGCTGGCTCGCGAGGCGCGTTTCCAGGGCGGCGGCAAGCCGGCGACGCTGACGGGGGCCTATGTCATGGGCCTTGCCTTCGCCTTCGGCTGGACACCCTGCATCGGCCCGGTGCTCGGCGCCATCCTCGGCGTTGCGGCCTCGCGTGAGACGGTCGGCTCCGGCGCCGGGCTGCTCGCCGTCTATTCGCTGGGTCTCGCCATTCCCTTCTGGATCGCCGCCGGCTTTTCCGGCGCCTTCATGCGTTTCCTGTCGCGCTTCCGCCGCCATCTCGGCACTGTGGAAAAGGTGATGGGCGTCTTCCTCATCCTCACCGGCCTCGCCTTCCTGTTCGGCTGGGTCAGTGACGTGGCAATCTGGTTCCAGCAGACCTTTCCGATTCTGATGCAAATCGGCTAAACCAGCTCTTACCCCGCCGACCATACCCCGCGCATTGGAAGACCCTTGGCCGATATCGTCAGCCTGCTCCTGCCGTTCTTCGGCCTGATTCTGATCGGTTTTGTCGCCGCCAAGGCGACGAAGCAGCCGGCCGAAGCGCTCGGCTGGCTGAACACCTTCATCATCTATGCCGCCCTGCCCGCTTTGTTCTTCAAGCTCGTCTCGCGTACGCCGATCGAAGAGCTGACGCGCATTGACTTCATCGTCACCGATATCGCGGCGACCTATGCGGTCTTCATCCTGCTGTTCGTCATCGGCCGCGTGCTGCGCGGCAATTCGCTTGCCGACTGCACCATCCAGTCCTTTGCCGGCGCCTATGGCAATATCGGTTATATGGGACCAGGGCTGGCGCTGCTTGCGCTCGGCGAAGGTGCGGCCGTGCCGGTGGCGCTGGTCATCTGCTTCGAGAATGCCCTGCATTTCATCGTCGCGCCGGCGCTGATGGCGGCGGCCGGTGACGACAAACGCTCGGCCGGGCGGCTGGCCGCCGATATCGCCCGCAAGGTGGCGCTGCATCCCTTCATTCTATCGACGGCGGCTGGCTTTGCGGTCGCCGCCCTCGATATCGATCAGCCGCTGGCGTTTCAGCGCCTCGTCGATTATCTCGCCCAGGCCGCCGCTCCCTGCGCCCTTTTTGCCATGGGCGTGACGCTGGCGCTCCGGCCGCTGAAACGGGTGCCGGCCGAGATCGGCTACATCGTGCCGGCGAAGCTCATTCTGCATCCGATCGCGGTTTTCCTGGCGCTGACTGCGGTCGGCGGTTTCGAGCCGGTGTGGATCCAGGCGGCCGTGCTGCTCGCCTCACTGCCGACGGCGACCAATGTCTTCGTCATCGGTCAGCAATATGGCGTGTGGCAGGAGCGCGCCTCGGCGACGATCCTGATCACGACGGTGCTTTCGGTGGCGAGCGTTTCGCTCTGGCTGATCGCGATCCGCTCAGGCCTTCTTCCGCTTCAGCTTTTCCCGTAGGGCATCGGGGATATCGCGGAAGCCGCGGCCGGGCTCGATGCCTTCGCGCATGACGATGCTGCGCAGCGGCGGAATGGCCGAGAGGATATGCAGGCCGGCAGCGCGCAGCATCTGCACGGGGAGGAAATCCGAGAGCAGCGAGCGGTTGAGAAGATCGACGCTCGCCGTGCGCGTCATGATGTCGGCGCGGCGCCGGCGCTCGAAACTGTCGCCGGCATCGGCCGGCACCGGCAGTTCCGCCCGGTCGCAGAGGATATCGGCAAGCGCCATGATATCGCGCAGGCTCAGATTCAGCCCCTGTGCCCCGATCGGCGGGAAGACATGGGCGGCCTCGCCGATCAGCGCGATTCGTCCCTTGCCGAAACGATGCGCCATCATGCCGGAGAGTGGCCAGACCTGAACGCCCTCCTCGATATCGACCTTACCGAGCATGGACTGCATCTGCGCTTCGACACGAAGCCCAAGTTCGGCAAGCGGCAGTTCCACACGGCTCGCAGCCTCAGCGGGATCCTGCACCCAGACGAGACTGGAGCGGTTCCCCGGCAGCGGCACCTGAGTGAAGGGGCCATGTTTGGTGTGGAATTCCGTCGAGATATTCTGATGCGGCAGGGAATGGGCGAAGTTCAGCACCATGGCCGATTGCGGATAGGACCATTTGCGGGTGTCGATGCCAGCCGTCTCGCGCAGCTTCGAGCCGCGGCCGTCGGCGCCGACGGCAAAATCGGCCGAGAGCGTTTCACCGCCGGCAAGGGTGATCGAAACCGCTTCGGCCGATATCTCGATCGATTCGGCCATATCGGTGAAGCGGGTGATATTGCCCTCGCCGGCCGCCGCTGCTTCGAGGATCTCGGTCAGCACCTTGTTGGGAAAATTGTAGCCGAAGGCATCGAGGCCGACTTCGGCCGCGCGGAAGGTCGTGGTGGGCGCGCGCAGCAGCCGGTCGGTGCCGTCGATGATGCGCATGCTGGTCAGGGGTGCTGCCGCCGGGCGCAGCTTTTCCCAGAGCGTCAGGCGATCGAGGAAGCGGATAGATTGATCCATCAGCGCCGTGGTGCGCCGGTCTTCCCTTGCGGCAACGGGCGCCACCAGCGCCACGTTGCGGCCGCCGCGCGCCAGCGCGATTGCAGCGATCATGCCGGCGAGACCACCACCGATCACCGCCACTTCGAATGTCTTCATGCTATCCATTCCGCCATCGTAAAAGGGCGGACCGGCCGCTTATGCGGCCGGCTTCGCCTGACGGCGCCAACTATAGCCCTTGCCGGCTTCGGCGTCACGCACCGCCGGCTGATAATGATGGGGAATGGCGGGAAGACGGTTTTCGGAAAGCCGCTTCAGCGCCGTGGCGTTGGTCACGGAAAAGCTGTCGATGCCGACACGCAGCATCAGCGGCACCTGATCGATCAGCACGTCGCCGACGGCGCGCAGCTCGTTGGTGTAGCCAAGGCGCTGACGCAGCAGCGAGGCATGGCTGAAGGCGCGGCCGTCGTTGAAGGCCGGAAAGGCGACAGCAACGATTTCAAGGCGATCGAGATAGGGTTCCAGCCGGCGCACGTCGTCGGCCGGCTTGATCAGCACGCCGAGGCCGACATCGTTGCTTCCATCGGCCCTGGCGATCAGCTCGTCGAGGCTGAGCAGCGGCTTCTGTGCGTCGGTCGCCTTCACCTCGTCGGTTTCAACAACCCAGGGATCGTTTTCGACGAAACCGGTTTCTCTCCAGATCTTGGTCATCATCGCCTCCTTATGCCGCTTCCGCAGCCGAGCCGTAGAGCGCGGTCTTGAAAGGCTGCGGTCCGACACGGCGATAGGCGGCAAGGAAGGTTTCGGATTGATCGAGGCGCAGGCCAAGATAGGTGTCGACGATCGTCTCGATCGCATCCGTCACCCGGTCCGGCTCGAAGCCGCGGCCGATGATCTCGCCGATCGAGGTATGTTCGTCGCCGGAACCGCCGAGCGTGATCTGGTAGAGTTCGGCACCCTTCTTCTCCACACCCAGCAGGCCGATATGGCCGACATGGTGGTGACCGCAGGCATTGATGCAGCCGGAGATCTTGATCTTCAGCTCGCCGATCTCGGCCTGGCGTTCGGCAGCGCCGAAGCGGCGGGAGATTTCCTGCGCCAGGGGAATGGAGCGCGCATTGGCGAGCGCGCAATAGTCCAGCCCCGGACAGGCAATGATATCGGTGATCAGGCCGGCATTGGCTTCGGCCAGATTGATGGCGACGAGCCCGCGATAGACCGCTTCGAGATCGGCCAGCGCCACATGCGGCAGGATCAGATTCTGCTCATGGCTGACGCGGATTTCGTCAAAGGCATATTCCTCGGCGAGATCGGCGATCGCATCCATCTGCGCATCGGTGGCGTCGCCCGGAATGCCGCCGATCGGCTTCAGCGAGATCGTCACCATGCCGTAATCGGGGTTCTTGTGCGGCTGCACGTTCTGCTGCACCCAGCGGGCGAAGCCGTCATCGGCCTTCTTCCAGCGGGCGAGGTTTTCCCAGCCCTCGGCGCGCTGAGGCAGAGCCGGCAGCGCAAAATAGGCGGAGATCGCCTCGACATCGGCAGCCGGCAGCTTCAGCTCGGTATTCTTCAGCGCAGCAAATTCGGCCTCCACCTGGCGCGTCAGTTCCTCGGCGCCGGTTTCGTGCACGAGGATCTTGATGCGCGCCTTGTACTTGTTGTCGCGGCGGCCGTGCAGATTGTACACGCGCACGATCGCGGTGGTGTAGGAGAGCAGGTCTTCCTCGGGCAGGAAGTCACGGATCAGCTTGGCGATCATCGGCGTACGGCCCTGGCCGCCGCCGACATAGACGGCAAAACCGATCTCGCCCTTGTCGTTCGTCTTCAGGTGCAGGCCGATATCATGGACCTGGATCGCGGCGCGGTCGCGCTCGGCGCCGGTGACGGCGATCTTGAACTTGCGCGGCAGGAAGGAGAATTCGGGGTGGACCGACGACCACTGGCGCAGGATTTCGGCATAGGGTCTGGGATCGGCGACCTCGTCGGCGGCAGCGCCGGCAAAGTGATCGGCCGTCACGTTTCTGATGCAGTTGCCCGAGGTCTGCAGCGCATGCATCTCGACGCTTGCCAGATCGGCGAGCGCATCGGGAATGTCCGACAGTTTCGGCCAGTTGAACTGCAGGTTCTGGCGCGTGGTGAAGTGGCCGTAACCGCGATCATAGGTGCGGGCGATATGGGCGAGCATGCGCATCTGGCGCGCGCTCAGCGTGCCATAGGGAATGGCGATGCGCAGCATATAGGCATGCAGCTGCAGGTAGACGCCGTTCATCAGGCGCAGCGGCTTGAATGCATCCTCGGCCAGCTCGCCGGCAAGGCGGCGCTGAACCTGATCGCGAAACTGCTCGACGCGCTCGGTGACAAAGGCATGGTCAAATTCGTCGTAACGGTACATCGTCTTCCTCAGACTGCAATGAATTCGGGATCGGCGGGAGCGTAGCCCGGTGCATATTCCATGGTCGGGCCCTGGGCACGAATGCGCTCGCGAAGGCGCAACGGCCAGAGAATGCCGTTGGTTTCCTGAACGTCGACGACGGCGACGTCAACGACCTCGTTGTCGGCATAGGATTTTTTGCCGATCGCCTCCAGCGCTTCGACGGCTTCGTTGTGGCGGGCGACAAGCGCCTCCTGCAGCGAGGTGGACCACTTCCCGTTCGCATCCAGCCAGACGGCAATGCCATCCGTCAGCCGGTTGGCCGTCAGAACCTTGTCACCCATATTCAGCTCCTTGCAAGTTCCTCGAGCCGGGCGTTCGCACGCACCAGCGGCTCGGACAGTTCAAAATTGGCGCCGGCGACCGCATCGCCGATAATGACCATGACAGGCCCGGTCAGCTCGTCGCGGTGCTGCAGATCGGGCAGATCGGCAAGCGTGCCATGCAACAGGCGGCGCTCGGCGCGGCTGGCATTCTCGATGACGGCGACGGTGGTTTCGGCGGGAATGCCAGCCTGCATCAGCCGCTCGGCGACGGAGGCGGCAACCGTGCGGCCCATATAGACAGCGATCGTCGCGCCGGAAACGGCAAGGCTTGCCCAATCGGGCAGCACGTCGCCGGTGAGATCATGGCCTGTCGTGAAGACCAGCGAGGAGGCAACGCCGCGCAACGTCAGCGGCAGCTCGAAATCGGCAGCGGCGGCGAAAGCCGAGGTGATGCCGGGCACGACCTCATAGGTGATGCCGGCCGCGCGCAAGGCCGCCATTTCTTCCCCTGCCCGGCCATAGACCAGCGGATCGCCTGACTTGAGCCGCACGACGCGTTTGCCCTGGCGGCCGAGATCGACGAGCAGCTCGTTGATCTCTTCCTGGGACTTCGAATGACAGCCCTTGCGCTTGCCGACGGAAAGCCGCTCGGCATCGCGGCGGCCCATATCGACGATCGCTTGCGGTACGAGCGCATCATAGACGATGACGTCGGCTTCCATCATCACGCGCTGGGCGCGCAGCGTCAGCAGATCCTCGGCACCCGGACCGGCCCCGACGAGCCAGACATGGCCGGCGACCCGATCCATGGACTGCAGCAGCCGGTCGGCAGCGTGCTGGGCCTGCGGCAGGTTGCCGTTGGCGACAGCATCGGCGACGGGGCCCGAAAAGAAGCGGCGCCAGAAGACGCGGCGGGAAACACCGCGGGGAACCAGTTGCTCGACCGATTTGCGGTAGCTCGTCGCCAGGCCGGCGAGCCGTCCGAGCGAAGGCGAAAGCAGCTGATCGATCTGCGCACGGATCATCTGGGCCAGAACCGGTCCCGCCCCTTCGGTGCCGATCGCGACAGCGACAGGCGCACGATTGACCAGCGCCGGCGTGAAGAAATCGCAGTAATCGGGCTGATCGACGGCATTGGCCGGAATTCCGGCAGCACGGGCAGCATCGACGATATCGCGGTCGTCGGCGTCATTGCCGGTGGCCGCAAAGACGAGTGCTGCCCCCGCGACCTGCTCGGCGGAAAAGCCCGCGCGCACGGTTTCGATACGGTTGGCGATCAGGAAGGCATGATAGTCGGCTTCCGGCCGGTCGGCATAGGCGACAATCCGCGCCCGCGTGTTGAGCAGCAGCCGCACCTTGGCGAAAGCTTCGTCGCCATTGCCGAAGACAGCCGTCTTCTGGCCTTCCACGCGAAAGAAGGCGGGAAATACCGAAAGCTGTTCAGTCTTGGAAGGCATCATCATTCCACTTCGAAGTTGCCAGAATATGCCCTTGATCGACAAGCGATTGAAGGAACAGAAATTCGAAAGCTCCAGCATGCGCGTATTCTTTTGCTCGCGTCATCAATGATTTGAGAAAAGTCACCCATGCTGACCGAAACAGCACAGGTGAGCGCATTTGCTGCAGCGCACTGTAAAGCCTGTGACAAACGGCGTCCACCGGCGTTTGGCGCATTTCACTCTCGCCGCCAAGACGATAGACTGCGGGGAAAACCGGAGATGCCAATGCCTGACAAGACCATCGCCTCCCGCCTGCTTTCGGTCATGGAAGACGATATCCTGCCGCTGACGGAGCACGGCGTTTCGCTTGGCAACAAGGTGTTCGGTGCGGCGATCCTGCGCAAATCCGATCTTTCGCTGGTCGTCGCGGAGACCAACAACGAACTCGAGAACCCACTCTGGCACGGCGAGGTGCATACGCTGAAGCGGTTCTACGAGCTTGGCGACAAGCCGCAAACCAAGGATCTGATCTTCCTGTCGACGCACGAACCCTGCACCATGTGCATGTCGGCGATCACCTGGGCGGGCTTCGACAATTTCTACTATTTCTTCAGTCACGAGGATTCCCGCGATGCCTTCGCCATTCCGCACGACCTGAAGATCCTGAAGGAGGTCTTCGGGCTTGAACCGGGCGGTTATCGCAGGCAAAACGCCTTCTGGAACAGTTTTGCCATCGCCGATCTCGTCGAGACCGAAGAGGCTTCCCTGAAAACGGCGCTGAAGGCGCAGACCGCCCGCATCAAGGCGCGCTACGACGCGCTGTCTTCCAGCTACCAGTCATCGAAGAGCGCCAACGACATCCCACTCAATTAAGGCCCCTGAACCGAGGCACCATGGAACCTTCCAAAGACATTTCACGGCTGATCGAGATCATGGCGGCGCTGCGCCATCCCGAGACCGGCTGCCCCTGGGACATCGAGCAGAACTTCGAGACGATCAAGCCCTATACGATCGAGGAGGCCTATGAGGTCTCCGACGCGATCGAGCGCGGCGACATGGACGATCTCTGCGATGAGCTCGGCGACCTCTTGCTGCAGGTGGTCTTTCATGCCCGCATGGCCGAGGAGGCCGGCGAATTCTCCTTCGGCGACGTGGTCAACGCCATCACCACCAAGATGATCCGCCGCCACCCGCATGTTTTTGCCCGCTCGGAAGCTGACACGCCCGATGCGGTGAAGATCCAGTGGGACGAGATCAAGCAGGCGGAAAAACGCGAGCGCACCGAGCGCCGGGCGCGGCGGGGGATCACCGAGGATTTCAAGAACGGCTTCCTCGGCTCGGTGCAGCGCAGCTTTCCTGCCCTGACGGAAGCGCTGAAGCTGCAGGAACGCGCCGCCAAGGTCGGCTTCGATTGGTCAGCACCTGAGCCGATCCTCGACAAGATCGAGGAAGAGATCGGCGAATTGCGGGCGGCGCTGAGAGACGGCGACCGGGCGAAGGTCAGCGACGAACTCGGCGATTTGATCTTCGCGGTCGTCAATATCGGCCGGCATGTGAAGGCAGACCCGGAAGATTCACTGCGTGGAACGAATACGAAGTTTCGGCGTCGATTCAATCACATCGAGAATGTTCTTGATGCAGAAGGCGAGACGCTTGAGGATGCGACGCTGGAGCGGATGGAAGAAATCTGGCAGGCGGCCAAGGCGATCGAAAGAGCCCTCGTAGCTGAGTAGGTCAGGCCGAGTTTGGCGAGAAGCCAACCTGGCGGCCTGCCGCGCACAGCGTTGCCACATCTCCCTTCTCCCCAGCGGGGAGAAGATGCCGGCAGGCAGATGAGGGGGTGAGCGACGACAGGAGCGAATGCGCTGAGCGCAAGCGAAGGGCAATGAAGGGTGCGCCGTGCGGCCCCCTCATCCGCCCTACGGGCATCTTCTCCCCGCTGGGGAGAAGAGGGAGCAAGATTACCGCTCCCAATCCTCTTTCGCAGCCTTCGGCCCATTGCCGATACGGCGTTCGAGTTCGGCGGCTTCGGTTTCCGACAGCCGCAGATCGAGCGTGATCGAGCCGTCTTCATTGTCCTCGCGGGCGTCGACGATGGCATGGTCGTAGAGCCAAGGCAGCAGAGCCAGCTTGTCGACGGGAAGGCGGATGGTCGTTTCGGTCACGACGCCCGACAGTCTGCGGCTGATTTCGTCCATCAGCGTGTCGACGCCCTCGCCGCTGACGGCGGAAACCGCCACCACGTTGCTGGCGCCTGATGATTTCTGCACCATGGCGTCGTGCATTTCGGGCTCCAGCCGGTCGATCTTGTTCCAGACCTCGATCAGCCGCTTCTCCGCTTCGGCCTCGTCGATGCCGAGATCACCAAGGATGCGCATCACGTCGGAGCTCTGGGCCTGGTTGTCGGCATCGGACATGTCGCGGACATGCAGGATCAGATCGGCTTCCAGCACCTCCTCCAGCGTCGCGCGGAAGGCGGCGACCAGATGGGTCGGCAGATCGGAGATGAAGCCGACGGTGTCAGACAGGATGACAGTACGGCCATGCGGGAGCTTCATGCGGCGCAGCGTCGGGTCGAGCGTGGCAAAGAGCATGTCTTCGGCCAGCACGCCGGCGCCGGTGATGCGGTTGAACAGCGTCGACTTGCCGGCATTGGTATAGCCGACCAGCGCCACGATCGGGTGCGGCACCTTGCGGCGTTTGGCGCGATGCAGCTGGCGGGTGCGCACGACCTGTTCCAGCTCGCGTTCGAGCTTGATGATGCGGTCCTGCAGCAGCCGCCGGTCGGCTTCGATCTGGGTTTCGCCGGGGCCGCCCATGAAACCGCCGCCGCCGCGCTGGCGTTCAAGGTGGGTCCAGCTGCGGACCAGCCGGCCCTTCTGGTAATTCAGATGGGCGAGATCGACCTGCAGCGTGCCTTCCTTGGTGGAGGCGCGGCGGCCGAAGATTTCGAGGATCAGGCCCGTCCGGTCGATGACCTTGGCGTTCCATTCCTTTTCGAGATTCCGCTGCTGCACCGGCGTCAGCGGATGATCGACGATGACGAGACCGGAATCGCGCTCATTGAGCAGCGCCTTGATCTCCTCGATCTTGCCGGTGCCGAGCAGCGTTGCCGGCCTCGGATCGTTGACCGGCACGATCTGGCCGTTGACGACATCGAGGTCGATCGCCTGGGCAAGGCCCGTCGCCTCTTCGAGCCGGCTTTCCGGCGTGCGGGTCGAGGCCGATTCGGTCTGACCGCCGCGACTGCGCGACTTCAGCACCGGCACGACGACAGTCGCGCGCATGTCGTCCCTGTGCTTGGCGGCCTCAGGGATGATCGAATCGTTCTTGGTATCGCGTGTCGAAATGACGGCTGATCCTGTTAGGACGCTGCTTCTTCGCTCTCGAACATCTGCATGGGCTGGCCCGGCATGATCGTCGAGATCGCATGCTTATACACGAGCTGCGAATGGCCGTCACGGCGAAGAAGAACACAGAAATTGTCAAAAGACGTAACAACGCCCGTGAGTTTCACGCCGTTGATCAAAAAGATTGTCAGGGAAATCTTTTGCTTGCGGACAGTATTGAGAAATAAGTCCTGCAGATTCTGAGAACGTTCCGCCATCGCGCCGCTTCTTTCTTTATTGCCGACCCAATCTGGCCGGTAGACTATCAATCAATCTCTCCATGCAAGACCGGCGGCACCCTCATTCCACCTGTCCAGCAAATCTTGGTATCAAATCGCAATCTTTTCCGCAACGTCGAAAAAGGCCTCGCGGATTTTCTGCGAAACACTGCCGGGATGGCCGTTGGCGATAGCATGGCCGTCGACGGAAACGACCGGAAAACAAATACTTGTGGCTGCGGTCAGGAAGACCTCGCGGGCCGCGAGCATCTCGGAAACCGAGAAGTTTCGCTCGGTGATCTTGAGGCCCAGCTTGGCTGCGACATCGATCAGCGTGGTGCGGGTAATGCCGCGAAGGATGCCGTGTTCGGCCGGGCGGGTCACCAGCATTCCATCGGGATCGACGATCCAGATATTGGTCGCCGCCCCCTCCTTCACCATGCCGTCGACGTCGACATAGATCGCCTCCTGGGCGCCGGCCTCCTTGGCCTGCTGGCGGGCCATGGCATTCGGCAGCAGGCCGACGGATTTGATGTCGACGCGGTCCCAGCGATTGTCGGTAACCGTGATCGCCCGGATGCCGTTGGCGTTCTTGGCGGCGATGATTTTGGGATCGGTGCTCTTGGCGGTGATAACGAGCGACGGCGGCGTGCCCTCGGCCGGGAAGACATGATCGCGCCGCGCGACCCCGCGCGTCACCTGCATGTAGAAGAGCCCGTTGCGGACATGGTTGCGGCGCAGCGTCTGGCGAATGACCTGCGTCAGCGCCGCCCGGCTCATCGGCCAGGCGATGCGAAGTTCACCGAGCGAACGGTCGAGGCGGTTCAGATGGCGGGTGAGATCGACGATATAGCCGTGGCGGACCTCGCAGACCTCATAGACGCCGTCGGCGAACTGGTAACCGCGATCCTCGATATGGACGCTCGCATCGGAATGCTTGACGTAACGGCCATTGACATAGGCAATTCTCGGCATGGGAAACCTGGTCTTCCGGGAGGGCAATATAAGGGCGCGGCGCAGCCTCGGGCCGCGCCGCAAGGGATCAGACGCCGAGCGACTTCAGCTTGCGGTGCAGCGCCGAACGCTCCATGCCGACGAATTCGGCGGTGCGCGAGATATTGCCGCCGAAACGGTTGATCTGGGCGATCAGGTAATCCTTCTCGAACATCTCGCGGGCTTCGCGCAGCGGCAGCGTCATGATGTGATAATCGTTCTTGGCCGACACTTTCGGCAGCATGTCGCCGAGATCGGTCGGCAGCATGTCGGCAGTGATCGGCGCATCCGGCCCGTCGGTGCGGGCAAGGATCATCAGCCGCTCGATGTTGTTGCGCAGCTGGCGGATGTTGCCCGGCCAGTCATGCGCCTGCAGCACCGCCATGGCGTCGTCGCCGATGCGGCGCGGACGAATGCCGGCCTGCTCGGAAATCTGGCGCATCAGCTGATCGACGAGGAAGGGAATATCTTCGCGGCGCTCGGCAAGCTGCGGCACACGCACCGGCACGACGGCGAGGCGATGATAGAGATCCTCGCGGAACCATCCCTCGGTGATGCGGCTTTCGAGATTATAGGCGGTCGAGGAGATGATGCGGACATCGACCTTGACGCGCTTGGAGCCGCCGACGCGCTCGAACTGCTGATCGACCAGCACCCGCAGGATCTTGTTCTGCGTCTCGCGCGGCATCTCGCCGACTTCGTCGAGATAGAGGATGCCGCGATGGGCTTCCTCGAGCGCGCCGATCTTGCGCGCCTGGCCCGGCGTGCCCTCGGTGCCGAACAGCGCCACTTCCATACGATCGGGCGTGATGTTGGCAGCGTTGATCGCCACGAAGGGGCCGTTGGCGCGGGCCGACTTCTTGTGGATCATCCGCGCCACCAGCTCCTTGCCGGAGCCGGAGGCGCCGAGGATCATGATGCGGCTGTTGGTGGGCGCGACCTTCTCGATCGTCTGGCGCAGCTGCGAAACGGCGACCGAGGTGCCGATCAGTTCCAGCGCATCGCCGGTGCGGCGCTTCAGCTCGGAGACCTCGCGCTTCAACTTCGAATTTTCCAGCGCCCGCTCGGCGATCAGGATCAGCCGGTCGGCCTTGAACGGCTTCTCGATGAAATCGAAGGCGCCGCGCTTGATCGCCGAGACGGCGGTCTCGATGTTGCCATGACCTGAGATCATCACCACGGGCAAGTCCGGATGGCGGGTGCGGATCTCGTCGAGCAGCGACAGACCGTCGAGCTTGCTGCCCTGCATCCAGATATCGAGGAAGATCAGCCGCGGCACGCGGTCGGATATCGCCGCCAGCGCACTGTCGCTGTCATGGGCCGTGCGCGTTTCGTGGCCCTCGTCCGAGAGAATGCCGGAAACGATCTCGCGAATATCGTGCTCGTCGTCGACGACAAGAATATCAGAGGCCATAAACGCTTTCCTTGTCATTGGCTGCGGGAGCAGCGGGCGTCGGATCCCGGCGCGGCAGATGCACGCGGATCATGGCCCCTCTTCCCCGGTCAAAATCGGCGGGCGCATCGTGCAGCTCGAGCTGCCCGCCATGTTCCTCGATGATCTTCTTGACGATGGCGAGACCGAGGCCGGTGCCCTTCTCGCGCATCGTCATATAGGGTTCCAGAATGCTGTGGCGGTTCTCCACCGGCAGGCCGCGGCCATTGTCGATGACATCGACGGTGAAGCGGTCGCGGCCGGCATCGAAGGCGGCGCGAACGAGAATCTTGCGTTCGTCGCGTTCGTCGCTCGGAACGGCTTCGATCGCTTCCACGGCATTCTTGATCAGATTTCCGAAAGCCTGGCCGAGCATGCGGCTATCGAACAGGCCCTCCAGCGGCTGCTCGCCGAAATCCTGCGCAAAGTTGACGTGATGATTGCCCATCTCGCGCAGGAAGATCGCGTCGCGCAGGATATCGCGCAGGTCGCTCGGTTCCTTGGTCGGCTTCGGCATGCGGGCGAAGGCGGAGAATTCGTCGACCATGCGGCCGATATCGCCGACCTGGCGGATGATCGTATCGGTGCACTGGTCAAAGACGGTCCGGTCGTCCGGATCGATCTGCTTGCCGTAACGGCGCTGGATGCGCTCGGCGGAAAGCTGGATCGGGGTCAGCGGGTTCTTGATCTCGTGGGCGATGCGCCGTGCGACGTCACCCCAGGCCGTCGAGCGCTGGGCGATGACGAGGTCGGTGATGTCGTCGAGCGTGATCACATAGGATTCGCTCATGTCGCGCACTTCCTCGCGGGTGACCTGCACGCTCAGCGTCCGCACCGTGCCGCCGCGCACCAGCGCGATCTGCTTGCGGAAATCGCCGCGATGGCGCGCCGCAGCTTCAGTCAGGACCTGATCGACCTCAGGGGCGATATCGGCCAGCTGCTTGCCGAGCATCTCGTCGGCCGACAGCGACATCAGCGTCTCGGCCGAACTGTTGACGATGGCGATGCGGCGATCCTGCTCGACGCCGATGACGGCGGCCGTCACGCCCGAAAGCACCGCTTCGATGAAGCGGCGGCGATCGTCGACCTCGTCCTTGGCTTCGAGGATCTCGTCGCGCTGGGTGCGGATTTCCGAAATCATCTTGTTGAAGGTGCGCGACAGATTGGCGACGTCGCCATCGACGGCATGCACCGGCACGACGATATCCATGTTGCCCGATGCAACGCTGTCGGCGGCGGTGATCAGCAGGCGGATCGGCCGGACGATGCGGTCGGCAACGGCAATCGCCGTCCAGATCGCCGCCAGCAGCACGATCAGCGCGAAGCCGATATAGAGCACGGCGAAGGCGACCTGCAGCGAGAAGCGGTTGGCCTCCATCGAGCGGTATTCGGTGGCGTTCTCCTCCATCATCCGCATGGCGCCCATGACCTTGGGATCGACGGCGCGCACCGTATAGAGGAAGGTGCCCTGGATGGCATCGAGCTTGATGATGGCGCCGACGAGGTTGGTGACGCCAGGCGGAATCAGCGTCGGCTGGCCGGCAGCGGCCTTCTCAAGCGCATCCTGCGGGATCGCCGGCAGGGGCTTTTCAGTGGAGATATCGGCCTGGACGATCACCGAGCCGTCGCGCTCGACGAGGAAGGAGCCGAGCAGGCCGCGGCCCCTTGCCTGGCGCGTCATCAGGTCGGCGAAACCCGTTCTGTCGAGGCTGTAGAGCGCGCGGTTGCGCTCCAGATCGTTGGCCATGGAGACCGTCTGCCCCTGCAGATAGCTGGCATTCTCCATCATATAGGCCTGGCCGATATTGCGTGACGAGCTGACGATCGACTGGGTGCGCAGCGCAAACCAGCGGTCGAGACCGGCATTCAACGTGATGCTGGCGAAGATGGCGACGAGAATCGCCGGCGTAATCGCGACGATCGAGAACAGCACGACGATGCGGATATGCAGGCGCGCGGCCGCCCTGCCCCGGGTGCGCGCCTTCAGCAGCCGCGCCACCTCGCGGGCGATCAGCGCCAGCAGTGTGAGGACGAAGAAGGAATTGACGATTACCGAGGTGATGACGACATGCGACGTCGGCGCGATCGGCGTCAGACCGAGCAGCACGAAAAGTGTGGCCGTGGCGCAGAGCAGCGCGCCGCCGGCGAGCACCAGGCCGGGCACGGCGAAAAGGGCGCGGCGATCGGTCACCGTGGTCACCGCCTCGCCCGCCGCTGCCGGCGATACCCCATCCTGCGTCATTCGGCCTCTCTTCAGACGGCGCCCGCCGCCTTCGCCATTCGATCGAAACCAAGCAACGCCGGCCCAGAAAGCCAGCGCTGCAACGGCGCGATCGGGAGCGAAATATCCTAAACCCTTGCGTGACCTTTAAGCAACGCATTGTGGCGAAAATGCAACGCACCCCGTCACATTGTCAAGCCGTGCATGACCTCGGCCCGTCCCACTTTTTTAGAAACGACGCGGTGCCTCCGGTTTGTTTCCGGCAATCAAGTCGATCCGCTCCAGCACCTCCGGCGTCATCTTGTGCCGGTGCGAAAGGGCCGCAAGATTGTCCTGCAGCTGGCTGGCGCGCGACGCGCCGAGAATGACTGTGGAGACGTTACGATTGGCGAGGCACCACAAAAGCGCGAGATGGGTGATCGATATGCCGATCTCGTCGGCGAGCTTTGCAAGTTCGCCAACCTGCTTGAGTTGGGCGCGAGCGGCATCGCTCGACCATCTTTCCTTCAGCCACTCATAGCCCGGCAGATTCATGCGGCTGTCGGCCGGCACGCCGTTATTGTATTTGCCGGTCAGGACACCGGAGGCGAGCGGCGACCAGATCGTGGTGCCGAGGCCGATCAGCTCATAGAGCGGCAAGTAATCGGATTCGACCTTCTGGCGTTCGAAGATGTTGTATTGCGGCTGCTCCATGGTCGGCGGCGTGATGCGCAGATCCCGGGCAACGGCATAGGCTTCTGTCAGCTGCTGCGCCGACCACTCCGATGTTCCCCAGTAGAGCACCTTGCCCTGGGCGACGAGATCGTGCATCGCCCGGACGGTTTCCTCGACCGGCGTGTCGATATCCGGGCGGTGGCAGAAATAAAGGTCAAGGTAGTCGACCTGGAGCCTCTTGAGCGCCGCGTGGCAGGCATCGGTCACATGCTTGCGTGACAGGCCGCGCTGCGTCGGCTTCTGACCGCCCCAGAAGACTTTGCTCGAGACGACGAAGCTGTCGCGGCCCCAGCCAAGTGACTTGAGCGCCTCGCCCATGACGATTTCGGACTTGCCGCTTTCGTAACCTTCGGCATTGTCGAAAAAGTTCACCCCGTTGTCATAGGCGAGCTTCATGAGGTCGACGGCATCGCCGCCGTTGACCTGCTTGCCGAACGTGACCCATGAGCCGAAGGAGAACTCGCTCACCTGCAGGCCCGATTTTCCCAAACGACGATATTCCATCATGCAGCTCCCGAAATTATGAAACTGGGCCGGCCAATCACCGGCGTCGCGCGGTCGATCGACGACCGACTCGCGTAATCTATGGCATGCGTAGGGATATGCGAGGCTTCGCGATCGATTTGCATCGCCTCTTTTGGTAAGAACCGTGCACAATCCAGTGACGCGACCCGCTGATTGGACCGACGTCCTTGCGCTAACGGCTCAGGAAAGAAAAAGGGCGCTCAACGACATCAGCCGGAGCGCCCGTGGCGTGCGATCGACGACGTTTGCGGCGGAGGTCGACGGCAGGCATCTCGACATAGCGAGATTCGGAACGGATTGGCAACACGCGAATGGATCGGGACGCCGCCGACCGCCGATCGAGCCCGAGTCATCCACTTGTTATCCACAGCTTATCCACAGGCGCGGCGGCCACGATTGCAGCAACTTCAATGAGATTCGTCCGGCGGCAAACCGCACCCCAGAGACGCCATGTGACTGTTGAATGACACTGCGCTTTTGTTTGTCCGCCCGCATATAAACCGCGACCCGGCTCGGCTAGATTCAATTCTCTTCCCGACCGTGGCGGCGGACGCCGGGAGGAGGCGGGCGGCGGGCAACATGAGGGCCTGCCGCCCTCTTTTCATCCAGGCGGTGCGGACATTCAGGCAGTCCGGGAACTCCGGTAGACCGAGACACCCAGTTCCCTGATCTTCTTGCGCAAGGTGTTGCGGTTGAGACCGAGAAGATCGGCTGCCTTGATCTGGTTGCCGCGCGTTGCCGTCAGCGCAGCGAGGATCAGCGGATATTCCATTTCCGTCAGCACCCGGTCATAGAGGCCGGGCGGCGGCAGGTTTTCGCCGAAGCCCGAGAAATAGGTGCGCATGTTCTCTTCGACGGCTTGCGCGATCGTCATCGAGCCGCTGCGGATCGGCCCCTTGTCGATCGGGCTGTCGGGCACGTCGGAGCGAAGTTCGGCGTCGATGATCTCGCGGGTGATGACATCCTGCGGATAAAGCGCCATCAGGCGGCGAATGAGGTTTTCCAGCTCGCGGACGTTGCCCGGCCAGGCATAGGCCTTCATCAACTCCAGCGCTTCCTGGTCGAAGCGTTTGGAGCCGAGGCCTTCCTTTTCGGCCTGCTGGATGAAATGGCGCACGAGATCGGGAATATCCTCGGCGCGGTCGCGCAGCGGCGGCAGGCGCAGCGGCACGACGTTGAGGCGGTAGTACAAATCCTCGCGGAAGAGGCCCTGATTGATCGCCTGCTTCAGGTCCTTGTTGGTGGCGGCGACGATGCGCACGTCGGTGCGGATTGGGGTGCGTCCGCCGACGGTGGTGTATTCACCCTGCTGCAGCACACGCAGAAGCCGGGTCTGAGCGTCCATCGGCATGTCGCCGATCTCGTCGAGGAAGAGCGTTCCACCCTCGGCCTGCTCGAAGCGGCCGGTCGAGCGGGTCTGAGCACCGGTGAAGGCGCCCTTCTCATGGCCGAACAGTTCCGATTCGATCAGGTCGCGCGGGATTGCCGCCATGTTGATCGCCACGAAGGGGCCGTTGCGGCGCTTGCCGTAATCATGCAGGGCGCGGGCGACGAGTTCCTTGCCGGTGCCGGATTCGCCGGTGATCATCAGCGTCAGATCCGTCTGCATCAGGCGGGCGAGCACGCGGTAGATTTCCTGCATCGCTGCCGAGCGGCCGACAAGAGGCATGCCGTCCTGCACGTCGTCTTCGAGCTTGGCGGGCTTGCGCTTCGGCTCGGCGAGCGCGCGGCCGATGATGCCGATCAATTCGGTGAGGTCGAAGGGCTTCGGCAGATAGTCGTAGGCGCCCTTCTCGGAGGCCTTGATGGCGGTCATGAAGGTGTTCTGCGCACTCATGACCAGGACCGGCAGTTCGGGGCGCGCCTTCTTGATGCGCGGCAACAGGTCGAAGGCGTTTTCGTCGGGCATCACCACATCGGTGACGACAAGATCGCCCTCACCCGCCGAAATCCAGCGCCAGAGGGTAGCGGCGTTGGAGGTGATGCGAACGTCATAACCGGCGCGGCTCAAAGCCTGGTTGAGCACGGTCCGGATGGCCGCATCATCATCTGCAACGAGGATCGTGGCTGTCATCGAGAAGGTCCTGTCGAGCTTGCGGAAGAGGCGTCTTCGAGCGAGGCGTCCTTCGACGCCGGCATGAGGACGCGGAATGTCGTGCGGCTGTTCTGGCTGTCGCATTCGATGATGCCGCCATGATCGCCGATGATCTTGGCGACCAGCGCCAGGCCGAGGCCGCTGCCGTTCGTCTTGGTGGTGATGAAGGGATCGAAGAGATGCGGCAGCAGATCGGCGGGAACGCCGGGGCCATTGTCGTGGACGCAGAATTCCAGCGGCAGCGAGATTTTTTCACGGGTGCCGGCGACCGAAAGACGGATGCCGGGACGATAGGCCGTGGTCAGCATGATCTCGCCATCCGGCCGGTCACCGACCGCTTCGGCGGCGTTCTTCACCAGATTGAGGAAGACCTGGACGAGCTGGTCGCGATTGGCATAGACGGCCGGCAGCGACGGGTCGTAGCTCTCGGTGACGCGGATGTTGCGGGCAAAACCCGCTTTGGCGACCGCCTTCACATGATCGAGCACGGAATGGATGTTGACCGGCATGCGGTCGACAGGGCGTTCGTCGGAAAAGACTTCCATGCGATCGACCAGCGAGACGATGCGGTCGGTTTCGTCACAGATCAGCCGGGTCAGCGCCCGGTCGTCATCGACCGCCGATTGCTCGAGCAACTGGGCAGCGCCGCGGATGCCGGAGAGCGGGTTCTTGATTTCATGCGCCAGCATCGAGGCGAGACCGGTCACCGAGCGGGCGGCGGCGCGATGCGTCAGCTGCCGGTCGATCTTGTCGGCCATCGAGCGTTCCTGGAAGACGATGACGACAGCGCCGGGCTCGCTGACCACGGGGGCGACATAGAGATCGACGAGCTTGTCCTGGCCGAGACGGGGCGAGCTCAGGTCGACGCGATATTCGTTGACCGGGCCCCTGCGCTCGCGCACCTGATCGATCAGGGCGAGCAGCGGGCTGCCGAAGGGAATGAAGGTCGAGATGCGGTAGCGCGCCAGATGAGAGGCGCTGGCGCCGAAGAAGGCCTCGGCCTCCCAATTGGCGAAAACGACGAAGCCGGATTCGTCGACCATGATGACGGGGTTCTGGATGGCATTGAGCACGGCCATGGCAACGGTTCCGCCGGCCTGATCGGGCGGAGAGATCGTATCCTTCGTCATGCGGCCTCCCGGCTGTCGTCAATCCCGGCCGACAGCGCATCGTAGAGGCGCGCGGTCACCTCGCGCGGATCGCGCGAGGTCATGATGCCGGCCTTTTCTTCGCCGGCGAGATCCGGCGCGAAACGCTGGAGATACCAGCCGAGATGCTTGCGGGCATGGCGGATCGCCACCGCCTCGCCATAGAAATCCAGCATCATCGCGTAATGTTCGACGGCGATATCGGCGATCTCCTGTGATCGTGGCTCGGCGGCGCCTGCTATGACGCCGGCATGCCACGGCCTGCCCTGGCAGCCACGACCGATCATCACGGCATCGGCACCGGAACGACGCAGAATTTCCTGCGCATCTTCCGCGGTCTCGACATCGCCATTGGCGATCAGCGGGATCGAAATCACCTCGCGGACGGGACGGATCGCATCCCAATCGGCGCGGCCTTCGTAGAATTGCATGCGGGTGCGCCCATGGATGGTCACCAGCTGAATACCGGCCGCCTCGGCGCGGCGGGCAATCTCGGGCGCGTTGATCGAATTCTCGTCCCAGCCGAGGCGCATCTTCAGCGTCACCGGAATATCGACGGCCTTGACCGTCGCCTCGATGAGGCCGAGCGCGTGATCGGGATCGCGCATCAGTGCCGAGCCGGAATAACCGCCGATCACCTTCTTGGCGGGGCAGCCCATGTTGATGTCGATGATATCGGCGCCGTGATCGGCAGCGATCTTGGCCGCCTCCGCCATCCAGTGCGCCTCGCGGCCGGCAAGCTGGACCATATGCGGCCGGAAGCCCGCCGCCTTGAGCCGCGACCAGGATTCGGCCGTGTCGTTGACCAGTTCGCGGCTCGCCACCATTTCGGTGACGACGAGGCCGGCGCCGAAGCGCCAGGCGAGCTCGCGGAAAGGCATGTCCGTGACGCCGGACATCGGCGCCAGCACAACACGGTTCCGCACGGATACGTCTCCGATTCGGAAAGGCGCTGCGAGGTCCTTGGAAATCAATTGATTATCTTTCAGGCACACCATGGAACTGCATTATTTTTAGCCATAGATCCATGTCTTGCCAAGGGGGCTCGGCAAAGAATCGATATTTTTCGGGCAGATGCTGGAAAAGGCCAAAGCAAGGGGTTAGAGCACTCCGGTCAATTCCGCATATTTTAGGGGATTTATGCTGCAAATGCCGTCCAAGCAACCGATATCGGCTGGAATTGTCATCGTTGCCGCCGGCCGCGGCGAGCGCGCCGGCGCTTCCAAGGAAGGCCCGAAGCAGTATCGCATGATCGGCGGCAAGCCGGTTATCGTCCATACGCTTGAAAACTTCATGACATGGGGGCCGGCAACTCAGATCGTCGTCGTCATTCACCCCGACGACGAAGCACTGTTTGCCAAGGCCTTCCGCCACATCATTTCGGCAACACCGATCGAAACGGTGCATGGCGGGCCGACCCGGCAGCAATCGGTGCTGGCCGGTCTCCGATATCTCAAGGACAAGCAAATCAGCCATGTGCTGATCCACGATGCCGTGCGGCCGTTCTTCGACCACGTGTTGCTTGACCGCATTGCCGATAGCCTCAGCGACGGCGCGCAGGCCGTGTTGCCGGCAACGCCGGTGACCGATACGCTGAAACGCGCCGACAGCGCCGGCACCGTGCTGACGACGGTTTCACGCGAGCAGCTCTATGCGGCGCAGACGCCGCAATCCTTCGCTTTCGAAACGATTCTCGATGCGCATGAGAAAGCGGCGGCGAGCGGGCGAAGCGATTTCACCGACGACGCCTCGATCGCGGAATGGGCGGGCATTCCGGTGACGATCGTCGAGGGCACGCCCGACAACGTTAAGCTGACTATCAAGAGCGATATCGCCATGGCCGACGACAAACTCTCCGCTTCGCTGCTTCCGGACGTGCGCACCGGCAACGGTTACGACGTGCACCAGCTCGAAGCGGGGGACGGCGTCACCCTCTGCGGCGTGTTCATTCCACATGATCAGAAGCTCAAAGGTCACTCGGATGCCGATGTCGCGCTGCATGCGCTGACCGATGCGCTGCTTGCCACCTGCGGGGCCGGCGATATCGGCGATCATTTCCCGCCCTCCGACCCGCAGTGGAAGGGCGCGGCCTCGAAGATCTTCATCGAGCATGCCGCCCGGATCGTGCGCGAGCATGGCGGTACGATCATGAATGCCGACGTCTCGCTGATCGCCGAGGCGCCGAAGGTCGGACCGCACCGCCAGGCCATGCGGGCGAAGCTGTCCGAATATCTCGGCATCGATATCGAACGCTGCTCGGTCAAGGCGACGACCAATGAGACGATCGGTTTCGTCGGCCGGCGCGAAGGCATTGCGGCGATCGCCACGGCAACCGTCGTCTATCGCGGGAGGAAATGATGAGCCTTTTCCCCCCGGATATAATTTCGGCGGCCGAGGCGATCATCCGCGATTTCACGGCGGCGGGACCGATGGTCTCGACCGCCGAATCCTGCACCGGCGGGCTGATCGCCGGGGCGCTGACCGAGATATCCGGTTCGTCCGCCGTCGTCGACCGCGGCTTTGTCACCTACACGAATACTGCCAAGATCGAACTGCTCGGGGTGCAGGAGCAAACGCTGCTTCAGTTCGGAGCCGTCTCCGAGGAAACCGCCCGGCAGATGGCGTACGGCGCCCTCTTCCGGTCGCGCGCCGCGATCGCCGTTGCCGTCACCGGCATTGCCGGCCCCGGCGGCGGATCGGCGGAGAAACCTGTCGGCCTCGTGCATCTTGCCGCCAAATCGCGCTCCGGCGCGCTCATCCACCGAAAGATGCTCTACGGCGATATCGGCCGCGGCGAAGTTCGGCTGGCGACGGTCCGGACGGCGCTGGAGATGGTGCACTCGCTCTTGGCAGGCTGACGACGCCTGCGGCCGTATCGTCAAGCCGCGGCGTAGATCTTGCCCGCCCTCGTCTCGAAGGCTTCGGTGAACATGCGGAAGGCGCGGTCGAACATCGAGCCCATCAGCGCGCCCAGGATGCGGCTCTTGAACTCGTAGTCGATGAAGAAATCGACGGTGCAGCCGCCGGCCGGCGTCTCGGCGAAATGCCAGCGATTGTCGAGATATTTGAACGGGCCATCGATATATTTGACCTCGATGACATGCTCGGCCCGGTTCAGTAGCACCTGGGTCGTGAAGGTCTCGCGGATCGCCTTGTAACCCACAGTCATATCGGCAACGAGCAGAATCCTGCCATCGCGCTCCTTGCGGCTCCGGATGGCCAGCGCTTCGCAGAGCGGCAGAAATTCCGGATAGCGCTCGACATCGGCAACGAGGTCGAACATCTGATCGGGCGTGTGCGAGACAGGACGGTGCGTTTCGAATTGCGGCATAGGCGGCACTTAAGCGGGCGCGCGGAGAAGATCAAGAAGCTCACGCATCTGGCGGCGGGATTTTAGCTGGAGAATGGGCTTGCCGGGGCCGCGGTCGGCGCTTCCGGCGACATAATCCCGAAGTGCTGAGTCAATCAGTGGCACGGCGTCTCGCTCGAAATTCCAGATATAGACAAGTAAATCCGGCGAGAGGCGCTCAGGGCAGCCGGCGGGCAATTCAGGGCGGTTGCGCCGGAAATAACGAAACGCTCTCGATACGGCGCCGTGCAGGCATGCATATCTTGACGGACGAAGCCAAATGACAGCGTCAGCCCGCGGCAGGCGGATATGGAAGGAATTGAGGCCGGTTCCATCCATGATCCAGCGTTCTTCCGCCACGGCCTCGGCGATAAGCCGGTCGATCTCGTCGCGTGGCCTTTTTCTCCAGCCCGGCAGCCAGTAGAAATCGCCATCCATGGAGAAGTATCGAAGGTCGAGTGCTCGCGAGAGCCGCTTTGCCAACGTGCTCTTTCCGCTGCCGGGGCAACCGATCACCAGGATGCGATCGGCATCGGCCAGCGTCGACTTCAAACCGGCTATGACATTCATTGGCTGCCCAAAGAAAAACCGTGGCAAAATCCACCGCAGTCAGTTTGTTGCCTAACCTCTTCCCCTACTCGGAGTCATCCTCGGCCGTGCGCGCCTTGTACCGAGGATCTGCTGCCCTATCGATCGGTTTCAGATGTTCGGGACAAGCCCGAGCATGACGAAAGAGAGCTTGGCAACACCCAAACCTTACTCAGCGGCCAGCAACAACTTCTTCTCCCGCGCCGCCCGCAACCGGGCAAAATCATCGCCGGCATGGTGAGAAGAACGGGTCAGTGGGCTGGAGGCGACCATCAGGAAGCCCTTGCTGTAGGCGACGGTTTCGTAGGATTTGAACTCGTCCGGGGTGACGAAGCTTTCGACCTTGTGGTGTTTGCGGGTCGGCTGCAGATATTGGCCGATCGTCAGGAAGTCGACATCGGCGGTGCGCAGGTCGTCCATCAACTGCAGAACTTCGTTACGCTCCTCGCCGAGGCCGACCATGATGCCCGACTTGGTGAACATTGTGGGATCGAGTTCCTTCACCCGCTGCAAGAGCCGGATGGAATGGAAATAACGGGCGCCGGGGCGAACGGTCAGGTAGTTGCCGGGAACCGTTTCCATATTGTGGTTGAAGACGTCGGGCTTGGCGGCGACGACGCGCTCCAGGGCACCCGGCTTCTTCAGGAAGTCGGGCGTCAGGATTTCGATCGTCGTTGCCGGCGAAGCGGCACGGATCGCCCAGATCACCTTTTCGAAGTGCTCGGCACCGCCATCTTCGAGATCGTCGCGGTCGACCGAGGTGATGACGACGTGGGAGAGGCCCATCTCCCTGACCGCCTTGGCGACGTTCTCGGGCTCGGCCATATCGAGCGCGTTCGGCTTACCGGTCGCGACATTGCAGAAGGCACAGGCGCGGGTACAGATCTCGCCCATAATCATGAAGGTGGCGTGTTTCTTGTCCCAGCACTCGCCGATATTCGGGCAGCCAGCCTCCTCGCAGACGGTGACGAGCTTGTGCTCCTTCACGATCGCGCGGGTCTCGGCATAACCCTTGGAGGTCGGCGCCTTGACGCGGATCCAGTCCGGCTTGCGCATGACCTCGGTATCGGGCCGATGCGCTTTTTCGGGATGGCGCACGCGCTTGGCATCGGGATTGATCGTGTCGAGGATGGTCACCATTGCAGTTTCAGCTTTCTATCGCCCCTATGCGGCAAATCATCAGAACCTAGCGCCGCACCAGCCGCGCAAGGAATATCAGCAGGCAGGCGCCAAGGAAACCCGTCACGAAATAACCGAGCCGGCCGCCGACCACCGCGACATGAAACTGCGCGAGGATGGCGCTGGCGACGACCGAGCCGACGATGCCGAGCACGATGTTCAGGAAAATCCCGTATCGCGCTTCCATCAGCTTGCCGGCGAGCCAGCCCGCAAATCCGCCGATGATGATTGCCGAAATCCAGCCTACGCCTTCCATGACTGCCTCTACCCTCAACTTAACCTTCTGTTGCGCCTCAAGCGACCGCCCTGGCGATCAGCACCACGACGATGGCGCCGACCGTGGCGTGGATGATCTGCACGACCAGCGCATTTTCAATGCCCAGCGAAATGCCGAGCGCACTGAACAGATAGCCGCCAACGAAGGCGCCGATGATGCCGCTCAGCAGGCATCTTATCAAACCGCCGCCGCCAACGACCAGACTAGCAAGGAAGCCTGCAACCAGGCCGATCAACAAAAATACCAACAACGCTTGCGTCTCCATAGACATGATAATTTCCTTTCGTTTTTTCCACCCGACCGGAGTGGCTTTCCACTCCGGGCAAATGGGCAGCCCCGGAAATTATCAAGCGTTCAGCACGCGGCCATAGGCATCGAGCACCGCTTCCTTCATCGTTTCCGAAACGGTGGGATGCGGGAAGATGGTGTGCATCAATTCTTCCTCGGTCGTTTCCAGGTTCATCGCGACGACGAAGCCCTGGATGAGCTCGGTGACTTCGGCGCCGACCATGTGAGCGCCGAGCAGTTCGCCGGTCTTCTTGTCGAAGATCACCTTCACCATGCCCTGGTCTTCGCCGAGCGCAATCGCCTTGCCGTTCGCCGCAAAGGAGAAGCGGCCGACGCGAATGTCGCGGCCCAGTTCCTTGGCCTTGGCTTCGGTGAGGCCGACGGAAGCGACCTGCGGGTTGCAATAGGTGCAGCCCGGGACCTTGCCCTTGTCGGTCGGATGAACGTTCGGCAGGCCGGCGATCTTCTCGACGCAGACGACACCTTCATGCTCGGCCTTATGCGCCAGCATCGGCGGGCCGGCAACGTCGCCAATCGCATAGATGCCGGCGACATTGGTCTTGCCGTAACCATCGGTAACGACGCAGCCGCGGTCGGTCTTGATGCCGAGTGCCTCGAGGCCGAGGTTCTCGATGTTGCCCTGAACGCCGACAGCCGAAATCATCCGGTCGGCGGTGATCTGCTGCACTTTGCCGTCCGACGTCTCGACATGGGCGGTGATGCTGCCCGCGCCCTTCTCGACTTTGGTCACCTTGGCGCTGGTGAAGATCTTGAGGCCGCGCTTTTCCAGCTGCTTGCGGGCGACGGCGGTGATTTCGGCATCCTCGACCGGCATGATGGTCGGCATGACTTCGACGACCGTGACGTCGACGCCCATCGAGCGGTAGAAGCTGGCGAATTCGATACCGATCGCGCCCGAGCCCATGACGATCAGCGACTTCGGCAGCGCGTCCGGCTTCAGCGCCTCGAAATAGGTCCAGATCAGCTTGCCATCCGGCTCGATGCCGGGCAGCGCGCGCGGACGGGCGCCGGTCGCGATGATGATGTGCTTGGCGCTATAGGTGCCCTCGCCCTTGACATTCTTCGGCAGCGGGTGCTGTGGCTCGACCACCGGCTTCGACGACTTGCCGACGACGATCTCGCCGGGCTTCGTAAGTTTTCCTTCGCCCCAGATGATGTCGATCTTGTTCTTCTTCATCAGGAAGCCGACGCCGGCGTTGAGACGGGCGGAGACGGCGCGCGAGCGGCCGACGACGGCCTTGGCATCCGGCTTGACCGTGCCTTCGAGAACCAGGCCGAAATCCTTGAAGTGATTGGCATGGTCGAGGACCTCGGCCGAACGCAGCAACGCCTTCGTGGGGATGCAGCCCCAGTTCAGGCAGATGCCGCCCATATGCTCGCGCTCGACGATCGCGGTCTTGAGGCCGAGCTGGCTGGCGCGGATGGCGGCGACATAGCCGCCGGGACCGGAGCCGATGATGATGACGTCGTAGGATTCAGCCATGTGTTTCCTGCCCTTTTGTTACGCTGCGCTGCGGGTCATGAGCACCCACGCGTGTCTCTTGCTGTTTTCGAAGAGCGGCACGGCATCGGCACGCGCAGCCTCCAGGAATCCGTTTCTTCCATAAAGCGACAGAGCCGCCTCGTTATCACTTGCGGTGATGAGACTGACCGGGCGGCAATCCGCCCTTTCGATCTGATCGTCCAGCAGCCTGCGCCCGATGCCGATGCCGCGCAGATGGCGGTAAACGCCGAGACTGCCGATGAACCAGCTTCCCACAACCGTTTTCTGCAAGGCGAGCATCGGCGCTGTTGCCGGGATGCTCGCCTCGATATCGCCTATGCCTTCGTCGAGCGCATGGCCGATCGCCACACCGGCGACCTCGCCGTAGGCTTCGGCGATAACGGCATCCCGCCAGCCGCCGACAGCCCCCTCCTCACTCATCTTCAGCCTGCCCCGCTCCAGCGGCGTGTCGCTGACGCCGTTCGCCACATCGGCGAACCAGAGCCAGGAGGCAAAACCGTGCGATGCGATATCCGCCAGGATCGCCAGCTCCGAGGCGTCGCGCCGTGAGGCCTGCCGCAGCGCGATGAAGGCGGCCATTCAGATCCCCAGCATCATCCGCACGATCGATTCCAGCCCGCGCCCGAGCGCCCGCGTGTTCTCCGCATCGAGATGGATGCCATCGATCGGCGTGGTCCTGGCGACGGAATTGCCGTCGAAAAAGCCACAGCCGAGTTCGTCGGCAAGATCACGATAAAGCGTTGCAAGCTTTGCCGATTCCTCGATGCCACCGGGAAAGGATGCGGCGAAGGGCACATTGCCCGTCGCACAGATCGCCGGCGGCGCCACGATCAGGATCTCCGGCCCGTCGAATTCGAAGGGCCAGGCATGATTGCGGATCAGCCGCACCAGGCGGCTGATGCCCTGGCAGGCGGCAAAGGCGGAACCGGCGACCACCGGCTTCATGTCATTGGTGCCGAGCAGCAGGACGACGAGGTCGAGCGGCGCATGCGTCTGCAGGATCGTCGGCAGGACGCGCGCGCCGTTGCGGTCGCAATCGGCGAGATGGTCGTCGAAAGCGGTCGTGCGACCGTTGAGGCCCTCGGCGATGACACGCGCCTCGCTGCCGAGCGCTGACTGCAGCACGCTCGGCCAGCGGTTCTTGTAGTCATGACGGCCGATCGTCTCGGCGTCATAACCCCAGGTCAGCGAGTCGCCATAGCAAAGAACGGTCTTGGTCATTTCCGCCTCCGCCCAGCTATCAGACAAGCATGCCCATCGGGTTCTCGATATAGCCCTTGAAGGCCTGGAGCAGCTCGGCGCCGAGCGCGCCGTCGACGCAGCGATGGTCGGTCGACAGCGTCACCGACATCACGGTGGCGATCGCCATTTCGCCGTTCTTGACGACGACCCGCTGTTCGCCGGCGCCGACCGCGAGGATCGTCGCATGCGGCGGGTTGACGACGGCGGCGAAGTTCTTCACGCCCATCATGCCCATGTTCGAGACCGAGCTGGTGCCGCCCTGATATTCCTCGGGCTTCAGCTTGCGGTCCTTGGCCCGCTTGCCGAGATCGCGCATCTCGTTGGAGATAACAGACAGCGTCTTCTGCTCGGCCTTGCGGATGATCGGCGTGATCAGGCCGCCGGGGATCGAGACGGCAACGCCGACATCGGCGTGCTTGTGCTTGACCATGTTGCTGTCGGTCCAGGAGACGTTTGCATCCGGAACATCGCGCAGCGCCAGCGCCATGGCCTTGATGACCATATCGTTGACCGAAAGCTTGTAGGCCGGGGCATTGTCCTTGCGCGGAGCCGCATCGTTCAGCTGCGCGCGCAGCGCCATCAGAGCATCGAGCTCGCAATCGACGCTGACGTAGAAATGCGGGATCGTCTGCTTGGATTCGACCAGGCGCCGGGCGATCGTCTTGCGCATGCCGTCATGCGGCACGAGCTCGTAGGAACCCGGTTCGAAGAGCTTGAGCACGGCTTCCTCGGAAGCGCCCTTCGGCGCTGCAGCGGCCGGAGCGGAGGCTGCCTGCGGAGCGGAAGCAGCAGCGGCCGGGGCCGGCGCAGCCTTGGCGCCACCGCCGGCAACAGCGGCTTCGACATCGCTCTTGATGACGCGGCCATGCGGGCCGGAGCCTGCGACAGCCGAGAGATCGATACCGGCTTCCTTGGCGAGACGGCGGGCGAGCGGCGAAGAGAAGGTGCGGTTGCCGCCTGCCGAAACCGATGCCGGTGCAGCGGCAGCAGCCGGAGCGGACTCAGCCTTCGCCGGTGCAGCCTCGGCCTTCGGCGCAGGGCCGGCTTCAGCCTTGGCCGGAGCGGCGGAACCGGCACCGCTTGCGGCGGCGGCGACATCCTCGCCATCGGCGGCGAGAACGGCGATCAGCGCGTTGACCTTGACGCCTTCGGTGCCGGCGGCAACGACGAGCTTGGCAACCGTGCCTTCATCGACGGCTTCGACTTCCATCGTCGCCTTGTCGGTCTCGATCTCGGCGATCACATCGCCAGACTTGACCGTGTCGCCTTCCTTCACCAGCCACTTGGCCAGATTGCCTTCTTCCATGGTCGGAGAGAGGGCGGGCATCGTGATATTGATCGGCATCGAAATACCCTCCCCTTATTTGTAGCAAACAGCCTTCACCGCATCGACGACTTCGCCGACGTTCGGAAGCGCCAGCTTTTCGAGATTGGCGGCGTAAGGCATCGGAACGTCCTTGCCCGCGATCGTCAGCACCGGCGCATCGAGATAGTCGAAGGCCTGCTGCATGACGCGGGTGGCGATTTCGGTGCCGACCGACGACTGCGGGTAACCTTCCTCGACGGTGACCAGACGGCCGGTCTTCTTGACCGATTCGATGATGGTCGGCAGATCCATCGGGCGGATGGTGCGAAGGTCGATCAGCTCGACATCGATGCCGATCTTTTCGAGTTCGGCGGCGGCCTTCGTCGCATAGGTCATGCCGATGCCGAAGGAGACGACCGTGACATCCTTGCCCGGGCGGTGGATGCGGGCCTTGCCGATCGGCAGCACGAAATTATCGAGCTTCGGCACGTCGAAGTGCTGGCCGTAGAGAATTTCGTTTTCGAGGAAGATGACCGGGTTCGGATCGCGGATTGCAGCCTTCAGCAGGCCCTTGGCGTCGGATGCCGTGTAGGGCATGACGACCTTGAGGCCGGGGATAGCACTGTACCAGGCGGCGTAATCCTGGCTGTGCTGGGCGCCGACGCGGGCAGCAGCGCCGTTCGGGCCGCGGAAGACGATCGGAGCGCCCATCTGGCCGCCGGACATATAGAGCGTCTTGGCGGCCGAGTTGATGATGTGGTCGATCGCCTGCATGGCAAAGTTGAAGGTCATGAATTCGACGATCGGGCGAAGGCCCGCCATTGCGGCGCCGACGCCGACGCCGGCAAAGCCGTGCTCGGTGATCGGCGTATCGATGACGCGGCGAGCCCCGAATTCCTGCAGCAGGCCCTGGGTGACCTTGTAGGCGCCCTGATATTCGGCGACTTCCTCGCCCATGACGAAGACGTCGTCGCTGGCGCGCATTTCTTCAGCCATGGCGTCGCGCAGCGCTTCGCGCACGGTCATCGACACCATTTCGGTGCCGGCCGGAATTTCCGGGTCGTTCGGAATAACGGCCTTCGGCTCGGCCGGAAGTGGCGCGGAAGCAGAACCGGTATTGGCCGGCTTCTCTTCCTGGGCAACCTGCGGAGCGGCGGCAGCCGGTTTGGCGGCGGATATATCCGAAGCGGATTCGCCGTCCTGCAGCAGCACGGCGATCTTGGTGTTGACCTTGACGCCTTCGGTGCCGGCATCGACGAGCAGCTTGCCGATGATGCCTTCGTCGACGGCTTCGACTTCCATCGTCGCCTTGTCGGTTTCGATTTCGGCGATGACGTCGCCTGAAGTGACCTTGTCACCTTCCTGCTTCAGCCATTTGGACAGCGTGCCTTCTTCCATCGTCGGAGAGAGGGCGGGCATGAGGATATCGATAGGCATGGGTTCCCTCCCCGATTAGAGCAGAATGTCGGTGTAGAGCTCGGATGCATCCGGCTCCGGATCGGCCTGGGCGAAGTCGGCGCTGTCGGCGACGATGTCGCGGACATCCTTGTCGATCGCCTTCAGATCGTCTTCGGAAGCCCAGCCCTTTTCGATGAGGCGTGCCTTCACCTGCTCGATCGGGTCCTGCTCGGAGCGCATCTTCTGCACTTCCTCCTTGGAGCGATACTTCGCCGGGTCGGACATGGAGTGACCGCGATAGCGATAGGTCAGCATTTCCAAGATGATCGGGCCCTTGCCGGAGCGGCAATGTTCGAGCGCCTCGTCGGCCGCGGCCTTGACGGCGCGAACATCCATGCCGTCGACCTGGATGCCGGGGATGCCGAAGCCGGATCCACGCAGCGAGTAGTTCGACTGGGCCGTCGCACGGGCGGTCGAGGTGCCCATGGCGTAGCGGTTGTTCTCGACGATATAGACGATCGGCAGCTTCCAGAGAGCCGCCATATTGAAGCTCTCGTAGACCTGGCCCTGGTTGGCAGCGCCGTCGCCGAAATAGGCGATCGAGACATTGCCGTTGCCGCGGTAGTGGTTTGCAAAGGCAAGACCGGTTCCGAGCGAAACCTGGGCGCCGACGATGCCGTGGCCGCCGTAGAAATGCTTCTCTTTCGAGAACATGTGCATCGAGCCGCCCTTCCCGTGGGAATAGCCGCTGCGGCGGCCGGTCAACTCGGCCATGACGCCGCGGGCTTCCATGCCGGTTGCCAGCATGTGGCCGTGGTCGCGATAGGCTGTGATAACCTGGTCACCGTCCTTCTGCGCCATCTGCATGCCGACGACGACAGCTTCCTGACCGATGTAGAGGTGGCAAAAGCCGCCGATGAAGCCCATACCGTAGAGCTGACCGGCCTTCTCCTCGAAGCGGCGGATCAGCAGCATCTCGCGATAGGCCTTGAGCTCCTCGTCGCGATCGAAGTCGGCGACAGGGCCTCCGTTCGATGCTTTCGCTGCAGGTTTTGCTGATGTTTTCCGGCTGGAAACCGTCGCGGTCTTTCGCGGCGCCATTCAACCCTCCCTATGGTTTGTCGGTTCTCGGTGCCGCGTACCATAGGGAAGAAACATGACCACAGCAATGCCATAATTGCATGGCTCGTATTCGGCACTAAATCATTGGAAATACAATAGAAATTCCAATTAACCGAATTCCGGTTAATTGGAATAATGGTTGAATATGACGATCTCGTCGGCGCGCGACATATTCAGCTGATAGCGCGCCTTTTCATCCAGCATATCCTTGTCGAGCGAACCGTCACTGAGCAGCGCGACCTGATTTTCCAGATGTTCGCGCTTCGCCTTCAAGATCGCAAGCTCTTTTTCACGCGCGACACGCTGATGCTCGAACGTCTCCGTTGCGCGCAGGCCATAATCGCCGTGAATGCAATGATATCCGAAATAGGAAAGGAAGGCGACCGTCATGGCCGGAATGACGAAGCGGCCGAGCTTTCTCTTCTTATGATGCTTTGTCCACATACACGCATGCTCTTGAACGCATTACCAATTCGTTCAGCATAACGCGCAGAGATTAACCGTTCATTGACCGTAACCGCCGGCAAGAAAAAACCCGCGCCGTGAGGCGCGGGTCGAGCAGTGCAAATCGGATCCGATCAACCGCGGATGATCGAGCGGCCGGCATACTGAGCCTGGGGCCCAAGGCCTTCCTCGATGCGGATCAACTGGTTGTACTTTGCAAGGCGGTCGGAACGCGACAGCGAGCCGGTCTTGATCTGACCGCAGTTGGTGGCAACCGCGAGATCGGCGATGGTCGAATCTTCGGTTTCGCCGGAGCGGTGCGACATGACGGCGGTATAGGCTGCCTTGTGCGCCGTGTTGACGGCGTCGAGGGTTTCCGTCAGCGAGCCGATCTGGTTGACCTTGACGAGGATCGAATTGGCGACGCCCATGCGGATACCGTCGCGAAGACGGGCGGAGTTGGTGACGAAGAGATCGTCGCCGACGAGCTGGGTCTTCTTGCCGGTCAGGTCGGTCAGCGTCTTCCAGCCATCCCAATCGTCTTCGGCCATGCCGTCTTCGATCGAGATGATCGGGTACTTGGCGGCGAGTTCGGCGAGATATTCGGCCATGGCGCCCGATTCGAGCGTACGGCCTTCACCTTCGAGAACGTATTTTCCGTCCTTGAAGAATTCCGTCGAGGCGCAATCGAGGCCGAGGTAGATGTCCTCGCCCGGCCGGTAGCCGGCTTTCTCGACCGACTTCATGATGAAGTCGAGGGCTTCCGAAGCGCTCTTCAGGCCCGGTGCGAAACCGCCTTCGTCGCCGACATTGGTGTTGTGGCCCTGGGCGGCCAGTTCCTTGCGGAGCGTATGGAAGACTTCCGAGCCCATGCGCACGGCTTCGGCGATCGTATCGGCGCCGACCGGCAGGATCATGAATTCCTGGAAGTCGATCGGGTTGTCGGCATGGGCACCGCCGTTGATGATGTTCATCATAGGCACCGGCAAAAGGCTTGCGGAAGCGCCGCCGACATAACGGTAGAGCGGCAGGCCAGAGGCCTGGGCAGCAGCCTTGGCGACGGCGAGCGAGACGCCGAGGATGGCGTTGGCACCGAGGCGCGACTTGTTCGGCGTGCCGTCCAGCTCGATCATGATGTTGTCGATCTGGATCTGGTTTTCGGCGTCGATGCCGCCGATCGCATCGAAGATCTCGGTATTGGCGGCATCGACCGCCTTCTGGACGCCCTTGCCGAGGTAGCGCTTGCCGCCGTCGCGCAGCTCGACCGCCTCATGCGCGCCGGTCGAAGCGCCCGAGGGAACGGCCGCGCGGCCCATGCTGCCGTCTTCGAGATAGATATCGACTTCGACGGTGGGGTTGCCACGGCTATCGAGAATCTCGCGGGCGATGATATCGGTGATTGCAGTCATGGGTTCTTCCTGCTCGGTGGGTGATCAATCGTTCGAAGCCTGTCATAATCGAAGGCGTGCAAATTACAATGGCGCAGTTTTCAGCCTTCGAACCAGCGTATCCGATCTCGCCTACAGCACGATCATGTCAGACTGTTGAACGTCAGGCCTTGGCGACCGCATCGAAGGCGAGCAGCTTTTCCAGCAGTCGCGGCATGTCCTTGAGATAGACCATGTTCGGGCCGTCGGACGGCGCGTTGTCCGGGTCCTGGTGGGTTTCAAGGAAGACGCCGGCAATGCCGGTGGCGACCGCGGCGCGCGCGAGCGTTTCGACAAATTCCCGCTGACCGCCGGAAGATTCGCCCTGCCCGCCCGGCTGCGCCACCGAATGGGTCGCATCGAAGATGACGGGCGCGCCCATCGCCGCCATGATCGGCAGCGAACGCATGTCGGAAACCAGCGTGTTATAACCGAAGGAGGCGCCGCGCTCGCACAGGAGAACGTTCGGATTGCCGCTGGCATTGAGTTTCTTCAGGACGTTCTTCATATCCCAGGGCGCGAGGAACTGGCCCTTTTTGACATTGACGACACGGCCGGTCTTGGCGGCGGCGATCAGAAGGTCGGTCTGGCGGCAAAGGAAGGCCGGGATCTGCAGAACATCGACCACCTTTGCGACCTCGGCGCATTGCTCGGCGGTATGGACATCGGTCAGGACAGGAAAACCGAACTCCTTCTTCAGATCGGCAAAGACCTCCATGCCCTTTTCAATCCCGATGCCGCGTTCGGCCGAAAGCGACGTCCGGTTCGCCTTGTCGAAGGAACTCTTGTAGACGAGGCCGATGCCGAGCCTTGCGCAAAGCTCCTTCAGCGTGCCGGCAACCATGAAGGCGTGGTCGCGGCTCTCCATCTGGCAGGGGCCGGCAATCAGCGACAGGCGCCCGCTATTGGAAAAGGTGACCTGGCTCTGGCCTTCGCCCACCTTGACTTCGGAATTCGTATCGGTGCTCATCGTGGTTCCTCGAAGGCGAAGAGCGTGCCCTGGCCGGGCGCGGGCTTCACCAGAATGCGATTGTTCTTGCGCGTGTAGGTCACCCCGTTAGCAGTCAAATGCGCTTCTGTCACGGCAAGATCGGCGACATTGAAGAGGATTGCCCGGCCACGCAGGCCGCGGTCGGCGGATGAGACGGCGATCTCGAAATAGGCCTCAAGCCCTTCCGGCGTCATCAGGCTGATTTTCACATTCGACGCGGCGATATTGACGCCGAAGCCGGTCTTTTCGACGGTCGATTGCGCCGCGGCAAGACCGACGAAGGCGGCGAATGCGCTGGCATCAGGCGCACAAAGCGCGATCTCGGCAATCCCCGTCACGCCATTGGCATGCGTTTCAAGCGTGCCGCGGTCGGCAGGCAGCGGGTTGATACGCTCGACGCTGAAAAGCAAGAAATCCGGCGCGCGCAGATCGGCAGCAAAGGCCAGCTTGAAGCCTGCCACAGTCTCTGAACCATCCGGCATCTTCATCGGCCGGCTGAACTGCAGCACGTCACCGGCGCTCGATCCGCGGCCGACAAAGCTGCGATGGTCGCGGCCGGCGTCGCTGGTGCCGAAAGCCACCGCCGAGAGCCCCTCCTCGCCGCATCGGAAGCGGAAGGCCTGGTTGCGGGCGGTGAAGACATTGCCCTGCCGCGCCGACGCTTCGCTCTCGGCGATACTCGCAACGCCGAGCGGCTCCAGATAGGTCTTGTCGGCGAAGAAGACGCAGGCATTTTCCGTCCCGAAGGGATGGCGCGCATCGGCGGCAACGGTGAAGCCGAGCTTGCCGAGCCTCTCGCGCGCCAGATCGATATTGACGACGGGCAGCACGACGTGATCCAGCGGGTGCGGCTTGGCGAGATGCTCGTTCATCGGTTCCTCTCCCTGAAATGGCAAGAGATGTGCGACAGCGCACTCCCAATTCAAGACCTGCCTGCCAATCCGGCGAATGAAAATAAAAATCTCAACGAGTTGGCGGCAAGTTTTACGGAAATTTAGCTACTTGCGGAACACATATGGAACATATAGTGTCTGTTCTGGATTTGTTTCAATCAGGGGTCTGACGTCGATGCTCACGCGCAAACAACAGGAGCTTCTCCTTTTCATTCACGAGCGCATGAAGGAATCCGGCGTTCCGCCGTCTTTCGACGAAATGAAGGATGCCCTGGATCTTGCCTCGAAATCCGGAATTCATCGGCTGATTACGGCGCTCGAGGAGCGTGGCTTCATTCGCCGCCTACCGAACCGCGCCCGGGCACTCGAAGTCATCAAGCTTCCGGAAGCCTATAGCCCCAGCATCCAGCCCCGACGCGGCTTTTCGCCAAGCGTTATCGAGGGCAGCCTCGGCAAGCCCCAGCCGGTCGCCGCTCCCGCGCCTGCCAAACCCGTCGCCGACAACGGCAACTCGGTCTCCGTGCCGGTCATGGGCCGAATCGCCGCCGGCGTGCCGATCTCGGCGATCCAGAACAACACCCACGACATCGTCGTCCCCGCCGACATGCTCGGCTCCGGTGAACACTACGCGCTGGAGGTCAAGGGCGATTCGATGATCGACGCCGGCATCTTCGACGGCGACACCGTGATCATCCGCAACGGCAGCACCGCAAGTCCCGGCGACATCGTCGTTGCCCTCGTCGATGACGAGGAAGCGACGCTGAAGCGCTTCCGCCGCAAGGGCGCCTCGATCGCGCTGGAAGCCGCCAATCCGGCTTACGAGACCCGGATTTTCGGGCCTGACCGTGTCAAGGTGCAGGGCAAGCTCGTCGGCCTCATTCGCCGCTATCACTGACAGCAGCCGGACCGGATTCGGTAAAACTGTCTTTGCGCCAGTCATAGGCGCGATGGCGCATCCATGGCCGCGACAGCGTCTCGAATGCGGTTGCGACCTCCAGGCCGGCATCGGCGAAGCGTAATTCGACGGAACCTGTCCTGCGCAGCGTCTCGCCGGTGAACAGCGTCCCGCCTGAACGGCAGCTGTTGAAACGCAGGCGGACCGAGGTCACGACGATATCGGCCGTATCGCAGGCCGGACCGAGATAGGCGGCATTGTCGATGACGGTGACGATATGGCCGTTGCCAAGCCTTGATGTGCACCAGGCTTTCTTGACGCAGGAAAAGCGGTTTGCTTCGCCGCCGGCTGCCGCTGCCCGCATCGCCACCTTTGCTTCGTTCTGCTGATCGTGGGAAAGCCTGACGCGGCGGTCTTCTCCTTCCGGCGGGATAGCCGGACCATCCAGCATCTTCGGCGGATCATGCGTCGGCAGGACCAGCGCTCGCTGCCACTGGTCGAAGATGAAATCCGGCGGGTTTTCGCGGTTGGACGCGATTGCCTCAGCCGCGACGACCGCAACCAGACTGCCGTCCTCCGAAATCACCAGATCCGGCGGCCGGGGAGCCGGCAGCAGCAGTACGGTGAATGTCGAGACGGCGACGATGGATGTGCCGGCATGGCGCAGCCGGGTGCGCAGCAGCGTCAGCAGCAGAAAGCCTGCCACCGCCACTGCGAAATACCAGGCGGGCAAGCGGCCGATGCCGATATCGCCGCCCCAGCCGGACACCGTCTTGGCAACCGCAATCACCAGATCGAGGCCGAATCCGACCACCTTCCAGAGCGGAGCGTCCAGTCCGAAAGGCATGAGCAGCATCGCCAGCAGCCCGGCCGGCATGACGATAAAGGAGATGATCGGCATCGTCGCGAGATTTGCCGGCAGGCCGTAAGCCGTCAGGCGATGAAAATGCTCGATCGAAAACAGTGCGGTGGAAAAGCCGCCGATCAGCGAAGTCAGGAAGACGCCGCCGAAGAAGCCGGCGACGGCGACCAGCGGCCTGACGATCGGCAATTTCAGAAAAGCGTTTTCGCGGACGCGCCGGTCCTTCCACAGCTGATAGCCCGACACCAAAGCCAATGTCGCGGCAAAGGACATCTGAAAGCTCGGTCCCAATACTTCCGAGGGTGAAATGGCGATGATGATGAGCGCGGAGAGAACGACATTGCGCAGGCTGATCGACGGCCGATCGAAGAAGACGGCAATCAGCATGATGGCCATCATGATAAAAGCGCGCTCGGCCGAAACCCCGAAACCGGAGATCAGGTAATAGGCGGTGACGGCGATGAGCGCACCGGCGGCGGCGATCTTCTTTGTCGGATAAGCTTGAGCGACGCCGGGAAAGAGGCTGAGCAGCATCCGGAAACCGACGAAGAAGATGCCGGCCGACAGCGCCATGTTGAGGCCCGAGATAGCGACGATATGGGCAAGGCCGGATTGGCGCAGCGCCTCCGTCGTCGTCTTCGAGATGGCGCGCCGTTCATCCGTCACCAGGGCAGCGGCAAAAGCGCCGGTGTCGCCGGGCAGGATCGACCTTATGCGGTCGCCGATGCTGCTGCGCAGCCGGTAGAGCCATTCGAGCAGCCCGTCCGAAATCGACCTAGCCGCCTGCGGGCCTGCCTGCGCGTCGAGTTTCTCCGGCGCACCGTAGAAGAAACCGTTGGCGCCGATGCCGTCGAAATAGGCGCCGAAGGAGAAGTCGTTGAGCGCGGGAAGCGCCGGGCCTGCCGGCGGCGTCAGCCGTGCCCTGCCGGTGATGATGTCGCCGATCTCGAAAGGCGCATCGGCGCCCCGGACGATCGCGGTGATGCGTCCCGGCGGCCGCTTCAACTCCGGCGCCTCGGTGCCGGTGACGGCAAGAATGTAGCGCCAGCGCCCGCGGCCGTCGCCTTCCCGCCGTTCGATCCGGCCGCTCACCGTCGTCGTCACGGATGAATCGAGGATGACGGTCGAAGCCCGCCAGCTTTCGAACTGGGCCGAGAGCATGCCGCCGGCGAAAAGCGCCAGCGTCAGGAATGTTGCGCGCAAGGCCGGCCGGCTGGGACCGGCAAGAAAAACCGCGGCCGCCGGCACCAGCAGGCAGAGCAGCGATGCAGCGAGGGGAAAATCCGATGCGGCAAGAAACCAGAAGGCCGAGCCGGCGCCGAGGAAGACCGGGGAGAACAGCAGCAGGCGGCCATGATCGGCCTCCTCGCCCAGCATGCGGGCTCCGGCACGCAGCGATTGCCAGGCGGCGGCCGGCAGCCGATGGCGCAATGGGGTCTGCGACTGCGTTCTTGCCGGTTGGCTTACCACGGCATGCACGGGAAGACCCGGCGGGTCGGCAAGGCCGCTGCCCGCTTCCGGCCGCAATTCGACTGTCGTCAATTCCTGCATGTGCCGCCCAAGGTCACCCGCACCGGCGGCCAGAATGCAACCTTCAATCAAAACGAGCAAGAATAATCGATTGAAATGTGAGGGAAAATCGAGAGCGCCAAAAGACCAGTCGAATCATTGGCTTCCGCTATGCGTGCGGCTCATCGCTGCAGTGCCTAAAAGGTGATGCCGCAATGCACAAAAAGCCGTCACGGTAACTTGGCATTAGCTTCGCGATCATATAGCTATCGCTGAGGACGCTTAACCCCTATGGCGCTTTTATGGCGCCACCGCCAGTTCGGAGGATCAGCATGACGGATCAAAGCGCAACAATAAAAATCGGTGACAAATCGGTCGACCTCGCCGTCAAAAGCGGCACGATCGGCCCGAGCGTCATCGATATCGGTGCCCTCTACAAGAACACGGCTTCCTTCACCTACGATCCGGGTTTTACGTCGACCGCATCCTGTGAATCGAAAATCACCTACATCGACGGCGACGAAGGCGTGTTGCTGCACCGCGGCTATCCGATCGAGCAGCTGGCCGAGCACGGCGACTTCCTCGAGGTCTGCTACCTGCTTCTCTACGGCGAACTGCCGACCACCGCGCAGAAGAAGGATTTCGATTATCGCGTCACGCACCACACCATGGTGCACGAGCAGATGAGCCGCTTCTTCACCGGCTTCCGCCGCGACGCACATCCGATGGCCGTCATGTGCGGCTGCGTCGGCGCGCTGTCGGCCTTCTATCATGACTCCACCGACATTACCGATCCGCACCAGCGCATGGTCGCCAGCCTGCGCATGATCGCCAAGATGCCGACGCTTGCCGCCATGGCCTACAAGTACCATATCGGCCAGCCCTTCGTTTACCCGAAGAACGATCTCGACTACGCCTCGAACTTCCTGCGCATGTGCTTTGCCGTGCCCTGCGAGGAATATGTGGTCAATCCGGTGCTCGCGCGCGCCATGGACCGCATCTTCATCCTGCATGCCGATCATGAGCAGAACGCTTCGACCTCGACGGTCCGCCTCGCCGGCTCGTCGGGCGCCAATCCGTTCGCCTGCATCGCTGCCGGCATCGCCTGCCTCTGGGGCCCCGCCCATGGCGGCGCCAACGAAGCGGCTCTCAACATGCTGACAGAAATCGGCACCGTTGACCGCATTCCGGAATATGTCGCCCGCGCCAAGGACAAGAACGACCCGTTCCGCCTGATGGGCTTCGGTCACCGCGTCTACAAGAACTACGATCCGCGCGCCAAGATCATGCAGAAGACGACGCATGAAGTGCTCGGCGAACTCGGCATCAAGGACGATCCGCTGCTCGAAGTGGCGATGGAGCTGGAGCGCATCGCGCTCACCGACGAATATTTCATCGAGAAGAAGCTCTATCCGAACATCGACTTCTACTCCGGCATCACGCTGAAGGCGCTGGGCTTCCCCACGACCATGTTCACCGTGCTGTTCGCGCTCGCCCGCACCGTCGGCTGGATCGCCCAGTGGAACGAGATGATCGAAGATCCGGAACAGCGCATCGGCCGTCCGCGCCAGCTCTATGTCGGCGAACCGAAGCGCGATTACGTGCCGGTTTCGAAGCGCTGATCGCTTCGAACTCCAAAAGAAAACCCGGTCAGGAATGGCCGGGTTTTTTATTGGCTAAAGCAGCAAGCACGATCTGCGCCGAATGTTCTCCAGGCGGTATTTCCGTCTGCATTCGCTGCCAGATAAGTTCGTAGCCTTCCTTCATTGCCTTGAGCTGGTAAGTGTCGGCCGACAGCCTTTCCATCCAGCGCGCCAGGCTTGCGCCACGAACGACGTCGTTCAGATATTCCGGCACGACCGCATAATCGGCAATCAGGTTCGGCAGTGCGCCGGTCCAGGTCTTGATGCTCGCCGTCAGCATGCGCATGATCCAGTCGACCTTGTAGGCGGAGACGACGGGAACGTCGGCAAGCGCAAGTTCAAGAATAACCGTTCCGGACGCCGCCATGGCTGCATCGGCCTGCGTGAAGGCTTTCCATTTGGCTTCCGCACCGACAACGATCTCCGGCTGTACCGCCCATTTCGCCGTCATTTCGCCAACAAGTGCTTGCCTGTGCGGCACGGTCGGCAGAATGAAGCGCATCGAGCCGTTGCGGGCGACGAGCTCCTTCGTTGCGGCCTCGAAGTAAGGCAGGAGTTTCTTGATCTCGGAGGCGCGCGATCCGGGAAGAAGCAGGATCGTGCCGTTGCCGGCTTGCCTGCCGGCGCGCAGGTTCCGGGTTTCCAGCAGCGCGGGGTCGGCCGTCAGGCGATGCCCGACATAGGTCGTCGGCGGCCCGCCGAGTGCGCGCATCGTTGCCGGCTCGAAGGGCAGGATGGCGAGCACGTGATCGACATAGGCAAGCATGCGCGTGGCGCGATATTCCTTCCAGGCCCACACACTCGGACAGACATAATTGACGACAGGCAGATCGGGCAGCGCGCTGCGGACCCGCTTTGCAACGCGATGGGTGAAATCCGGGCTGTCGATAATCAGCAGAATGTCGGGCCTTGCAGCGATAATGGCGGCGGTCGTCTGGCGGATCAGCGTATAGAGTCTTGGCAGCCGGCTCAGTACCTGGGTGATGCCCATGATCGAAAGCTCGGAAAAATCGAACAGGGATGTCAAGCCCTCGGCCTGCAGCCCCTCGCCGCCGACGCCGACGAGTTCCACCGGCCCGCCGTGAATTCGCTTCAGGGCGGCGATAAGATCGGCGCCGAGCAGATCCCCCGACACCTCGCCGGCAATGACGGCGATCTTCAGCGGCGTCCCGTTCATTCGAGCCCCCATGCCGGTAACCCCCGATCGATGCCGCAGACAAAAAGCCCGGCCTCATCGGCAACCTTGATGACGGCGGCGCGATCGAGCACCAGCGAGCGGCCCGCCTCGACGGCAATACCGCCGAGACCGGCTCTTTTTGCGTTCAGGATCGTCGAGACGCCGATCGCCGGCAGGTCGGCGCGAATATCCTGTTGCGGCTTGCAGAGCTTGACCAGCGCGCCACGCCGCCGCGGCGAGATACGCCCGGCGGCTCTCAGACCTGCAACACGTTCCAGCATCTCGTCCGTGCCCTCCAGCCCCTCCAGGGCAACGACGCGCCCGCCGATGCTGACGGCGCCCTGCCCGATATCGAGCCTGCCGAGCGTTTCGGCGGCTTCGGCAGCGCGGGCAATATCGCGGCGATCTTCCTCACTGGGCGCGACCGCGCCAAGGGGGCCGATGGAGGCAAGCAGATCAGGAGCGATTTCATGGGCGCCGACGACGCGCCGGCCGTTTCCCTCGATCAGCCGGATCACCATCTGCAGAACCGTGTCGTCGCCGCCGGAGAGCAGCGTGCGGATGGCGGCCGGCACCTTCATCAGGATACGCAGCGTCGGGCGCACCTCGCGCCACTCCGGCCGGCGGCGCACGCTGCCGGACATGACGACGCGGCTGACGCCGTAGCGGTTGAAGAGGCCATCCAGGGCGGCGAAATCACCGATGCCGACGACGGCGTGGTCATAACCTTCCCAGCGCCGGTCGCTTTCATCCTTCAGCGCGACGATGACGGGATTTTCACCCGCCGCGCGCGCAGCTTCGGCGACATAGGAAGGCAGAAGACCACCGCCGGCGATGATCGCCAGCCGGCCCGCAGCGGTGTCGCCTGACAAATCCACGGACTAGCCCTTCTGTCCCCGGGTCGGCGAGGACAAGGCGCGGTCGCTGTCGGCAGCAATGAAATCGAGGATTTGGACCACCTGCTCGCAATCGGCATATTCGTCGCGGATGGCGGCGGCGTTTTCGCGGACGGAGGCGGTGCCTTCGAAGATCGATTTATAGGCGCGGCGCACCCTATGGATGACGGCGCGGTCGACGCCGGCGCGCGTCATGCCGACGACATTGAGGCCGCTCAGCAGCCCGGGATTGCCGTTCAGCATGCCATAGGGAATGACGTCGTAACTCACCGCCGAAAGCCCGCCGACGAAGGCCTGACGGCCGACGCGGGTGAATTGGTGAACGGCCGAGCCGCCGCCCAGGATGACGCGATCCTCGATGACGACGTGGCCGGCAAGCATGACGTTGTTCGACATGATCACGTGGTTGCCGACACGGCAATCATGCGCGACGTGGGAATTGGCAAGAAAGAGGTTGTTGTCGCCGACGATCGTCTGGCCGCCGAAATCGGCCGTGCCGGTGTTCATCGTGACACCTTCGCGGATCGTGCAATTGGCGCCGACTGTCAGCGTCGTTTCCTCGCCGCCGTGATGCACGCTCTGAGGATCACCACCGACGACGGCCATCGGGAAGATGCGCGTGCCCTTGCCGATCACGGTGCGGCCGGTGACGACCGCATGCGCCAGGAGCTCGACATCGGCATGGAGCACGACATGCGGGCCGACATAGCAGAAGGGACCGATTTTGACGCCCTCACCGATAACGGCGCCGTCTTCGACGACAGCCATCGGATGAATATGGGCGCTTTCGGCGATATTGCTCATGCCTGATCCTTACGAACGATCATCGCGCCGATATCGGCCTCGGCGACAAGCGCGCCGTCAACCTTGGCGTCGCAATGGAATTTCCAGATATTGCCGCGCTGCTTGTGCTTCTTGACATGGAATTCGACGCGATCGCCGGGTACGACGGGCTTGCGAAAACGCGCATTCTCGATGGTCATGAAGTAGACGAGGTTGCCGGGCTGGCCTTCCTTCTTGGCACAGATCGCACCGGCGGTCTGCGCCATCCCCTCGATCAACAGAACGCCAGGCATGATCGGCGCCTCCGGAAAATGGCCGGTGAAATGCGGTTCGTTCACCGTGACGTTCTTGATGCCGATCGCGCTGTTGTCGCCGTCGATCTCGATAATCTTGTCGACCATGAGAAACGGATACCGGTGCGGCAGCAGCTTCATGATCTCAATGATGTCAGCCGAAGAAAGCGTTGTCGTGGCTTCCTCAGTCATTTTGCTTGCCTCCAGGGTTCTTTCCGCGCAGCTTGCTTTTCGACACCTGCAGTGCGGCCTCTCTCAGATAGTCTTTTAGCGGCCGTGCCGGGACACCGCCATATTGTCCGCCGGCGGGAAGATCGGTCATGATACCGCTTTTGGCGGCGATCTGCACGCCGTCACCGATCGTCACGTGACCCTTGATCCCGGCCTGGCCGCCGATCTGCACGCCGTTGCCGATCTTCGTGCTGCCGGCGATGCCAACCTGCGAAACGATCGCGCAATGGCGGCCGATCTGAACGTTGTGGCCGATCTGGACCTGGTTGTCGATCTTGGTGCCTTCACCGATGACCGTATCGTCCATGGCGCCGCGATCGACCGTGGTATTGGCGCCGATCTCGACCTTGTCCTGGATGATCACCCGGCCGATCTGGACGATCTTGATCATGCCGCGCGGACCCGGTGCATAACCGAAACCATCCTGGCCGATGCGCACACCATTGTGGATGATGACGCCATTGCCGATCAGCGCGCAGAGAATGCTTGCACCGGCCGCGATCGAACAATCCCGGCCGATCTTGACGCCTGGACCGATAATGCTGTGTGCGCCGATCCGCGTCCCTTCGCCGATCTCGGCGTGCGGGCCGATAACGGCCAGCGGCTCGACGATCACGCCCTTTTCGAGTTTCGCGCTCGGGTCGATCACAGCGCTGGGTGCGATTTCGCTTTCACCCGAAGGAAAAACGACCGGGCGCAAGGCCGCGGGATAAAGCAGACCGCCCGCCATGGCGAAGGCCGCATGCGGATTGGAGGACAGGATGACAGGGATATGCTCAGGGACGAGATCGGCGAGAGCCTTGTCGCATATCACCGCCGAGGCTTCGCATGTCGCCAGTTCATCGCGGTTGCGGCGCGACAGGATATAACAGAGATCGCCCGCCCGCGCCCGGTTGACGGGGGCAACGGACCTGACGACAACATCTGAATGGTCGGAATTGGCGAGTTCCGCCCCAAGAAACTCTGCAAGCTCAGCGAGCTTCAGACCTTCATGGGGCAGAAAAAAAACGTTTTGCTCCATCGGCAATGCTCCAGAACGGAATTGAGTCTTACAGTTCCGGACTGCCGATATCAGAATTGGTTGTTGATGCCAAACTTGAAGTTCTGCGTCTTGTCGAAGTCTTCCTTGAGAACCGGGATCGCGTAATCCAGGCGCAATGAACCGAAGGGAGACTGCCAGACAACACCGACACCGACAGAAGCGCGCAGGGAGGCGTCTTCGCCATCGATGCCGTCGCCCCTCAGGTCAACGTCATTGCCGAACAACGTGCCGGCGTCGGCGAAGACCGCGCCGCGCAGGTTGAAGTCACGCGGGAAGCCCGGCATCGGGAAGGTCGCTTCGGCCGATGCCGTGAAGTAAGTCGTGCCACCCAGCGGATCGTCGTTGGTGCCGGAAACGCGCGGGCCGATACCCTTGTTTTCGAAGCCGCGAATATCGCCGTTGGTCAGGGTGAACTGGTCGAAGACATTCAGATGCTCTCCGAAGCCGACGACATAACCCGCCGAGGCCGAAACCGAGCCGATGATATCGGCGTCGTCGGCGAGCAGGTGGTAGTAACGGGCCTTGCCGTAGATCTTGTAGAACTGCGAGTCGCCGCCGAGACCGGCAATTTCCTGCGTCGCCGTCGCGTAGATGCCTTCGCGCGGCAGGACCGTATCGTCGAGCGTGTTATAGGTCAGCGTCTGCGAGATCGAAGAACGCGTCCAGGGGCTGTCCTCGACGAGGTGCTGATACGGCGCAGACAGATCGGAAAGATCGCTGTTATCAGCGTCGTACTTCATCTGCTTGTAGTTGTAACGGAAGGTCGTCGCCAGATCCTCGGTGATCGGCGCGGTAACGCGCAGGACGACGCTGGTTTCCTGGTAATCGTAGTGATCGTTGCTCGACGTTTCGCTGTGGTTGACGTCGAAGCCTGCCGCCAGGCGGTAACCAAGGAAATAGGGCTCGGTGAAGCTGACGCCGTAGGCGCGCGAACCTTCCTGACCGCCGCCGGCCGAGACGCGGATGTACTGACCGCGGCCGAGGAAGTTCTTTTCTTCGATCGATGCTTCGAGCAGCAGACCGTCGCCGCCGGCAGCATAACCTGCGCCGACGCCGAACGAACCGGTGGACTGATCCTGCACGTCGACGACCACCACGACGCGATCCGGCGAGCTGCCGGGCTGGGTGGAGATGTTGACGGAAGAGAAGTAACCGAGCGCTTCGAGGCGGCGCTTGGCCTTGGTGATCATCTGCTGATTGAAGGCGTCGCCTTCGCTCATGTCGAATTCGCGGCGGATCACGTAGTCGCGCGTGCGGCTGTTGCCACGGATCTCGATGCGCTCGACATAGGCGCGCTCGCCCTGGTCGACCAGGTATTCGACACCGATCGTGTTGTTGTTGAGGTCGCGGTTACCGCGCGGCGTGACGCGCGCAAAGGGATAACCGGCAGATGCCACCTGATCGGAGATCGCCTCGATCGACTTCTGCACTTCCTTGGCGCTGTAGAGGTGACCCTCCTTCGTGCGCACGAGCGGCTGCAACTGCTCCGAGCCGACGCCTTCGACCGTCGACTGGACGGTTACCGGGCCGAAGTCGTAACGCTGGCCTTCCTCGATGTTGAAGGTGAGCGTGTATTTGTTGGTCGCGTCGTCAAAGGTGGCATCGGAAGAGACGATGCGCATGTCGGCGTAGCCGCGATTGTAATAGAACTGACGCAGCGCTTCCTCGTCGGCATGCAGCTTGTCTTCGTTATAGACGTCCTTGCGGGTCAGGAACGACAGGAAGTTCGACCGCTTGGTCTGGATGACGGCAGCCAAGCGGCCGGCGCTGTAGGCATTGTTGCCGACGAAATTGATCGAATCGATCTTGGTGCGGTCGCCTTCGTTGATGACGAAGGCAAGGTTGACGCGGCCTTCGCCGAGCGGCACCACCTGCGTCGTCACCTCGACTTCGCTGCGGCCGGTTGCGGCATAGGCATCCTTGATCGACTGGATGTCGGACTGGATCTGGGTGTCGCTGTAGGGGCCCGCGGCATGCGTCTGGACGATCGTCGCGAGCTTGTCGTCCTTGATCTTGCGGTTGCCGTTGAAGACGACCTGATTGACGAGCTGGGCTTCCTGGACGTTGACGACAAGCGTGCTTCCGGAGACCGAGATCTTGACGTCGGAGAAGTAACCCGTGCCGTAGAGCTGCTTGACCGATTCATCGATATCGGTGTTCGAAAAACTCTTTCCGGGAGCGATGGTGAGGTTCGACCGGACAGCTTCCGCGCCGACGCGGCTTGCGCCGCGCACGTCAATGCGCTGGATGACCGCGGCTTCAGCGGCCGTAGCGGAAACGAACGTCAAAGCACCTGCGCCCGAAGCAACAACACTAGCAGACAGCGCAACCGCCGATACTGCGTTCAAAAACTTTGAACCAGCCTTCATTTCACCTATTACCTTTGTTTCCCTCGTCCCATCCACGGGAGAACCCGATTCCGGTCACGTGTGTCGTTTTACCCGCTTTTGACATACAAGCAAGCGAGGCCGTTAATTTCTGTTTACTTCATTTGCAAGCGTGACCCATTCGCCACTACAGCCTTGAAACATCGTAAATAAATAGTAATTCGCTAGCCTTGCTCGTTTACCCTATCCAGGAGCCAATGTCGTTCCAGGTCGTGAAGACCATCAATGTCAGTATCATCGCCAGGCCGATGCGAAATGCAATTTCCTGGGCCGCAGAGCCCAAGGGTTTGCCCCTCACCGCTTCCACCGCATAGAACATCAGATGGCCGCCATCAAGTACCGGAACCGGCATCAGGTTAAGCAATCCTATCGAAACCGACAGCATGGCGGCAAGCTGCAACACCGCGCCTATACCGAGCGACGCCATCTGGCCCGAAGCTTGCGCCACGCGGATCGGCCCGCCCAGCTGGTCGGCCCGCATCGTTCCGGCGAAGATATTACCGATATATTTGAAGGTGCCGGTGACGATATCCCGCGTCTGGATCACGCCTTCCCGCAGCGCCTGGAGCGGCGTGTAGGTCTGCAGGCGGAAATTGCCGGCCTGCTGGTTGGTGATGATGCCGATCTGGCCCATCTCGATCTTGTTGCCGAACTGGTCCGTCTGGTCTACGCGCTTCGGCACCATCGGCAAATCGAGCTTCTGGCCGGCGCGCTCGATCGTCACGACAATATTCTGGCTCGGGCGGATGCTGACATAACGACGCACGTCGTCGAAGGTCTCGACCTTGTTGCCGTCGATGGCGACCAGGAGATCGCCTGGAAGGACACCGGCGGCGGCAGCCGCACCCTCCGGCGTGACCTCGGCGACGACAGGATCGGCGATGGTGCGGCCATAGACGGAGAAAAGGATGGTGAAGATGGCGATCGCCAGCAGAAAATTGGCGATCGGGCCCGCCGCAACGGTTGCAGCGCGTTTCCACAGTTTGGCGCCGGCAAAGGAGCGCGCCCTGTCCTCCTCGGACATGGCGGCGATCCCCTCGTTGTCGGGCTTGCTCGAGGCATCTTCATCGCCGAAGAAACGGACGTAGCCGCCCAGCGGGACCACCGAAATCTTCCAGCGCGTTCCATGGCGATCCGTGAAGCCGAAGAGCTCCGGGCCGAAGCCGACGGAAAAAGCAAGGATGCGGATACCGCTCCAGCGCCCGACGAGGTAATGACCCATCTCATGCACGAAGACGAGCAACGAGAGCACGAGGATGAAGGTGACGATATTCCCCATCAGGAATGCGTATATACCAGCCATCACGTCCATGAGTTCCTTCCGTCGGGCCGCCGCGTCGTCAGAGACCGAACAATGCCGCACCGAGCGACGTCATTTCGGCTCCCTTTATCAAGGAAAAAGCTCCAGCAAGCAAGAACGCCGAAAAACAGGCAAAAATCAGTCCGTCGACACGGTCCATGACGCCGCCATGGCCTGGAATGAGGCGGCTTGAATCCTTGACGCCGAATTTTCGCTTGATGAAGGATTCGAACAGATCTCCCGACTGGCTGCAAACCGAGAGAACGAGCGCTGCACCAGCGGCAATGATTTCGGCGCCCGGAATGAGAAAGTGGATAAGAACGACGCCGGCTGCGACCGCCGAAACGGCGCCGCCGATGGCGCCCGACCATGTCTTTCCCGGCGAGATCGAGGGGGCGAGCTTCGGTCCGCCAAGCGCCCTGCCGACGAAATAAGCGAGGATGTCGGTTGCCCAGACGACGGCAAAGATGAAGAGCATGGCGTAAAGGCCGGGCTGATCATCGCTTCTGATGGCGGCGAGCGCCAGGCCGGTGGCGCCGGCATAAAACAGCCCGACCGGCAACCAGCGGCTGGTGCCGTGCAGGATGATCAGCGCTATGCCGACGGCCGTGACGCCGACCAGCATGCCGGCGGCAAATTCGAATTGGCCGACAAGCACGAGGGAGGCGATTGCCGCCTGGCCGATCCAGCCAACGGTATTGGAAACCCAATCACGCACGATACCCGTTATCTTGGACCATTCATAATAGATCAACAGGCCGATCACGGCCGCCAGGATGCGGAAGGCAAACCCGCCATACCAGGTGGCGGCAAGAACGATGGCCGCCAGAATAAGTCCTGAAACAATGCGGAGTTTCAATTCCCTCTGCATCAGGTGCCGACCGCGGCTGCCTGCGACGACAGGCCGCCGAAGCGCCGGTCGCGGGAGGCGAATTTCTCGAGCGCCTGGCGGAAGATCTCGGGACTGAAATCCGGCCAGTATTCCGGAAGGAAGATAAATTCCGAATAGGCGGCCTGCCAGAGGAGGAAGTTCGACAGCCGCTCCTCGCCGCTGGTGCGGATGATGAGGTCGGGATCAGGGATGCCTGCCGTGTCGAGACGGGCATCGATCAGCGATGACGTGATGTCCTGCGCCCTCAGGCGGCCGGCCTCGACGTCCTTCGCCAGGCTCACCACAGCGCGGGAAATCTCGTCCCTCGAACCGTAATTGAAGGCGATGACGAGCGTCAGCGCCGTATTGTCCTTGGTCGTTTCCTCCGCCTCGAGCAACAGGCCGAGAATGTCGCTGCGCAGGCTGTGGCGGTCGCCGATCACCTTGATGCGCACATTCTGGCGATGAAGCTCGGCAAGGTCGCGCCGGATGAAAGCCTTGAGCAGACCGAGCAGATCGGAGACTTCGGCCTCCGGCCGACGCCAGTTCTCCGAGGAGAAGGCAAAGAGGGTCAGATATTTTATACCGGCCGCGCCGGCGGCGCGAACTGTCTCGCGGACCGCCTCGACGCCCTTGCGATGGCCCATCGTGCGCGGCAGGCCGCGCTGCTTGGCCCAACGGCCATTGCCGTCCATGATGATGGCAACATGCTCTGGCACAGTCACAAATACAGATTCCGACATTTCCCGTCCGGTCTTTCCAGGCAAAGGCACAGATCCACTAGACCTGCATGATTTCCTTTTCCTTCTCGGCAAGCAAGCGATCGATTTCGGAAATCGTCTCGTCGGTCATCTTCTGTACACGTTCCGACTGCGCCCTGCCCTCGTCCTGGCCGATTACGCCATCCTTTTCGGCTTTCTTAAGGCCGTCCATACCATCGCGGCGAACATGGCGAATCGCGACCTTGCTCTTTTCGGCATAATCATGAGCCACCTTGACGAGCGACTTGCGGCGCTCCTCGTTCAGCTCCGGCAGCGGAATACGCAGGTTCTGGCCGTCGACGATCGGGTTGAGGCCGAGATTGGATTCGCGGATGCCGCGGTCGACGGCGCCGACCATCGACTTGTCCCAGACGGAGACCGACAGCATGCGCGGCTCGGGCACAGTGATGTTGGCGACCTGGTTCAGCGGCATACGCGAACCATAGGCCTCGATCGTGACCGGATCGAGGATGTTGGCCGAAGCACGGCCGGTGCGCAGCGAGGCGATGTCGCTTTTGAATGCGGAAACCGCGCCGTCCATGCGGCGCTTCAGTTCCTTGATATCGATACCTTCACTCATGTCGATGCTCCCGTCCAGAGCATGATGCCGAAAAGTGTCAGCGGTTTTCGGGAAACATCATGCTCTAACTATTTAATGTAGAACATGATTCAGATTTTAGGCCAACCGGCCTAAAATCATCATGTTCCAGGAGGACTGCGCCGGAAAGGCGGCGCAGCTTATATCAGTTGTCGGAGACGATGGTCTTGAGGCCACCACCCGTCAAGATTTCGGTAAAACCGCCCTTCTCGTGGATCGAGAAGACGATGATCGGAATGGAATTCTCTCTGGCGAGCGCGACGGCGGCAACGTCCATCACCGCAAGCCCCCTCTCCAGCACCTCCTGGTGCGTCAGGCGGTCGAAGCGGGTCGCATCGGGATATTTCTTCGGGTCGGCACTGTAGATACCGTCCACCTGCGTACCCTTGAAGATCGCTTGCGCCCCCATTTCGGCAGCGCGCAGGGCGGCGGCCGAATCGGTGGTGAAGAAGGGGTTGCCGGTGCCGCCGGCAAAGATCACCACGCGTCCCATCGACAGATGGTAAAGGGTTGCGCGCTGCGAAAAGCTCTCGCAGATCTCCGGCATGGAGATAGCCGAAAGCACCACCGTATCGATGTTCAGCTTGCGCAGCGAAGTCGCCAGCGCCAGCGCATTGATGATGGTGCCGAGCATGCCCATATGGTCCCCGGTGACCCGGTCGCCGCCCTTGGACGCCACCGCGACACCGCGGAAAATATTGCCGCCGCCGACGACGACGCCGACTTCCACACCCATGTGCCTTGCCTCGGCGATATCGGATGCAATGCGGTCCGCCACCGCGACATCGATGCCGAAGCCCTGGCTACCCATGAGGGCTTCGCCGGAGGCCTTGAGTAGAACGCGTTTATAGACAGGCTCTAAAGACATCTTGGCTCCTCGTAAATTGCCGTGAATGCCCGATACACGAAGGGCATCGCGTTGTCACGCGATGCCCTGGCGTTTTCCCAATTATGGCTGGAAGATCAACCCTTGACGGCAGCCGCAACTTCAGCCGCGAAATCGGTCTCTTCCTTCTCGACGCCTTCGCCGAGCAGGAGACGGGCCATGCCGGCGACTTCGATCGGCGCGCCGACGGCCTTTTCAGCTTCCTTGATGGCGGCTGCAACGGTCAGGTCGGGATTGATGACGAAAGCCTGCGAGAGAAGAGCGACTTCCTCGAAGAACTTGCGCATGCGGCCGTCGACCATCTTCTCGATGATGTTATCCGGCTTGCCGGAAGCGCGCGACTGCTCGATGAAGACGTTGCGCTCGCGCTCGGCGACGGCGGCATCGACTTCTTCCGGGCGGATCGCCAGCGGCGCCGTGGCGGCGATGTGCATGGCGACCTGGCGGCCGATTGCATTCAGGGCTTCCTTGTCGCCGCTCGACTTCAGGGCAACGAGAACGCCGAGCTTGCCGAGGCCGTCGGAAACAGCATTGTGGATATAGGTGGCGACGACGCCGTCCTCGACGGAGAGGGCGACCGACCGGCGGAGATTCATGTTCTCGCCGATGGTTGCGATCGCGTCCTTGATCGTGTCGGAAACCGACTTGCCGGATGCCGGGTAGGCTGCGGCCGCAACAGCGTCGACGGTGCCGCTCGTGGAGACGGCGACCTTGGCGATGCCGCGGACGAGATCCTGGAAGGCATCGTTACGGGCGACGAAGTCGGTTTCGGAATTGACTTCGACGACAACGGCCTTGGTGCCCTGGCTCGAAACGCCGACGAGGCCTTCGGCAGCGGTACGGCCGGACTTCTTGTCGGCCTTGGCAATGCCCTTGGCGCGCAGCCAGTCGATCGCCGCTTCCATGTCGCCGCCGGTTTCAGCAAGAGCCTTCTTGCAGTCCATCATGCCTGCGCCGGTCTTTTCGCGCAGTTCCTTCACCATTGCAGCCGTAATCTCGCTCATTAGCTTCCTCTTGTCGGTTTATACGGTGGACCGCAAAGCGCGGCTCGGCACCGGATTGAGGCACGAAATGTACCTGTATGTATGACAGCGTGATGAAGACGCGTCATAACGAAACTTGATCTGGCGAAGCGCCTGACGCCTTCGCCCTGAAACAGGCAAGGCCGCCGAACTTCGATGAGTCGCGAGCGGCCTTTCCCCAGTCTCTGTAAGCTTTGGCGGAGCTTTCGATCCGCCCGCTTTCATCAGCCTTCGGCTGCTTCCTCGAGAGCCGGCTCGACCGGAACTTCGGAGGATGCGCCGAGATCGCGGCCGGAAGAGCTCTGCTGACGCGCGATGCCGTCGATGGCGGCGCGGGAGATCAGCTCGCAGTAAAGAGCGATGGCGCGCGATGCGTCGTCGTTACCCGGGATCGGATAGTCGATCAGGTCCGGATCGCAGTTCGAATCGATGATGGCAACGACCGGGATGCCGAGGCGCTTGGCTTCGTCGATCGCGATCTTTTCCTTGTTGGTGTCGATGATGAACATCAGGTCCGGCGTGCCGCCCATATCGCGGATACCGCCGAGAGCCTTGTCGAGCTTTTCGCGCTCGCGCTCGAGGTTCAGGCGTTCCTTCTTGGTGAAGCCCTGGGCTTCGCCGTTGAGGATCTCATCGAGCTTGCGCAGGCGCTGGATCGAGTTGGAGATCGTCTTCCAGTTCGTCATCATGCCGCCGAGCCAGCGCGAGTTGACGTAGTACTGGGCCGAGCGCTTGGCGCTGTCGGCAATGATCTCAGACGCCTGGCGCTTGGTGCCGACGAAGAGAACACGGCCGCCGCGGGCAACGGTGTCGCTGACGACCTGAAGGGCGCGCGACAGCATCGGAACGGTCTGGGCCAGATCGATGATGTGGATGTTGTTGCGATCGCCGAAGATATACGGCTTCATCTTCGGGTTCCAGCGGTGCGTCTGGTGGCCGAAGTGGACGCCTGCTTCGAGAAGCTGGCGCATAGAGAAATCGGGCAATGCCATGCCTTTTTATCCTTTTCCGGTTGAACCTCCGCAAGGCGAACAGCATCCTCTTCGAGAATGCCACCGGGCGGAACAATCCGGATTTCTCCCGGACAATCCCATGCCTTACGTGTGGAATGGTGGTGCCCTTACATTCGATTTGGCGCAAAAGCAAGGCTTATGCCAAAAAATCCGACGTCATTCGCCTCAGCCTGCCAACATCGACAGCAGCGACAGCATAACGCCGGCGTCGGGCATCGGCAGGACGGCATCGACCTCGGCCGGCAACAGGCCGGATACGGCGCCATCCGCATTGCCGCTGACGGCCCCCAGCGGACCGCGGAACCCGTGCCTCGTCCAGGCGAGTTCCTGCAGCCTCGGGCTCGCCAGCGCCTCGATCAGCCTGTTGGCGCTCTCGTCGACGGCGATCAGCGGGTGTGCGGAATAGACGGTCGGACGCGGATAGAGCACCACCGGCTTTGCGCCCGCACTCGCCTTGATGCGGTCCCAGCGCGTGGGATCGGCGAGGATCCATTCGACCAGCTGATTCTCATAGCCGACGATCATCGGCTCGCCGCCAAGGCCGCCGGCCAGATACTGGTCGAACAGCTTGCCCGACGATGGCGACTTGAAGCCCATGTTGCGGAAGATCGGCTGCACCTTGCCGCCGAAGGTCGCAAGATCGCCTGCCGTCGCCACATTGCCGCTGAAAAGGCTGAGCACCAGCCCTGCGAACATGAAGCCGGAATTGGAGCGGTTGGGATCGGTCGAGACGATCCGGGCGCGGCCATAGAGCGAATTGACACCGAGTTTCGACCAGTCGGCGCCGGCAAGGATCGCATCGAGCAGCGCCTTGAGGTCAAGCTGATAATGGCCTTCGCCGGTCATCGTCACCAATCCGGCTTTCATCAGTCCGTCGACCACGGGCTGCCAGGAATAGACGACGATCGGCGTATTCAGCACGACGCGGTCGTTGCGGATGCCGATGCCGTTCTGCCTGGCGAGATCGACCATGATCGAGGAGGACGGCCAGAGAAATTGCGGATGCTGCGACAGCAACGCCTGTTCGCGCACCATCTCGACGGAGCCGGCGACGCGGCTGTCCAAAGTCAATCCGTAGGCGCCGAGCGCCTTGATAACGTCCGGGTCGGCGAGAAAAGGCTCTTTCTCACCGCCGACGAAGCCGAACAGTGTCGTACGGGTGCCGAGCAGACCCTGCAATTCCGGCCGATCCCGGACAGCGAAATAACCGCCGGTGCCGACGACACCGGCTCCGAGCAGTCCCACTCCAAAGGCGCGACGAGAAAGGGCCATCAGCGTCCGATATCCTCTTTGAGCGATGCCTGAATGAGGCGCAGATCGGTGTCGAGCGTGCCGAGCGCCTCGTCGACCAGACTGTCGGCATAATGGACGAAGGCTTCTTCGAGCTTGACCAGCACGGTGCGGACCTCCTCCAACTGCCTGGGGTCGGGGACGCGTTTGGCCTCGATGACGGCAAAACCTTCCGCCACCTCGGCCGCACGCGGCAAATAATAAGAGAGGAACCGCCGCACGGCATTGGCGCTCTCCGGCTTGGCCTCGACCTTGCGAAAGACATCGGCGGCGATTTCGGCAAGATGACGGACTGCGGTTGCCATCTTCCGATCGCTGATCCTGTCGGCGGCTGCCTCCAGCCTCTCAGCAGAGGGAATGGCGGCTTCCAGCAGGTCGCGGGCAAAGGCGATGCGCCCGCTGCCGATGCTTTTGATATCGAGCCCTTCGAACAACCGGCGTGGCGCCAACAGAATGACGAGGCCGGCAAAGACCAGAAGGGCGATGATGGCAGCGATCCGGAAGGGCATGCCGGCGACAAGGCTCAAGAGCGGCACGGTGACGGCCGCCGCCAGTCCCGCCACGATCCAGTTGCCGTCATTGCCGAGCCAGTTGCGCATGCCCGTCCTAATTATAGCCGCGCGCGGTGCGGAAGGCGGTCGCGAGATCCGAACCGCCGTCGAACACGCGCGCCGAAGTCAGCTTGGCGAGGCTGTCAAGCTGGGTCTTGTCGGCATCGCCGAATGTGATGCCGAAGATCGGCACATGCGGCTCGGTCGCGTTCCAATCGCTCATGAAGGCCTGGCTTCGATCGTCGGACTTGCCGTCGGTCATGATGACGATGGCAGGCAGGTAGGTCGAGAGCCTGTCGGTTCCGGCGATCTGCTGCAGAGCCCGTTCGGCGCAGGCATACATATCCGTGCCGCCGCCGGCCCTTTGCAGCGAAATCTCGTTCAGCAGCCCTTCCTGCTCCAGCGGATTTCCGCTTGCCATGAAGGTGTTGCGCACGCTGCCGTCGAAGGGAATGATGATGATCCGGTCGGCGGGCGACCATTGCACCAGCACCTTGCTCGCCTCATCAGGTGTCAGCAGAAAACGCATCGCCTTTTGCAGCTGGTCCTCGCCCTTGCCCTGCATCGAACCGGAAAAATCCAGGCAGAGCGCCGTCAGCGAGGGTTTGCGCAGTGCGGCCTGATAAAGGGTGAGCGCCTGGCGGATGACGCCCGGCTCCGGCATGCGGATCGCCGTCACCAGCCGGGTCGGATCGAAATTCCACCCCGGCTCCGGCTTTGCGGCAATGCCGGTCAGCGGGATCCTCCGACCGGTATCGGCGATGCGCTGCTGCACGGGAGCCGAACGAAGATAGGCGAGCAGATCGTTGAAGAACGTCTGGACTTCGGGTCCACGGCCATGATCGACAAAGCCGAGCGGCGAATCCGCCATGGCTACGCCATCGGCCGGATAGACCGCGTAAAGCGGCTCCTGCGACAGGGCGGCCAGCTTGTCGTTGGTCTCCTTCAGCACCGCCTCGTAGTTCCACATGGCGTCATAGAGCGTGCCCTTGCCGGCGGAATCGACATAGAGATCGGCAAGCCAGCCGGAAGAGCCGGAAGAACGCACCACTCCTGAAAGCAGCGAGCGGACGCTCTCCTGAACGTTTTTGTCGTCGAGATCGCCGGGTTCGATCACCGGCTTGTTGCCGAGCGCGCTCGACAGCATGGCGAGATAGGCGCTGGCGCCCGAGTTGGATTGCGTCGCCGAGGTCATCAGGAATTTCAGCGATCCGTTTTCGACGGCGGCGAGAATGTCCTTCATGAACACGTCCCTGCCGATCCAGCCGAGCTGCTCAGCCTTCGACTTGCGCACGCCGAGAACCACCGGCGTCTGCGCGATCGAGGTCAGGCTCTTGACCCGGCGTTTGGTGTCGAACATGTCGACCCAGACGCTAGAGGCCGGCCAGACAGCATCTTGCTCGACACCTTCATCGCGCTGCAGCGCCAGGCCGATATCGAGCGTGCCTTCGTATTTGAAGGTGCAGGTCGCATTCTTCTCTTTGCAGAATTCCTCGACGATCGGCTGCAGAACAATATTCTCCGATCCCGAGACGATCGAGAACTCCGGCCCCCGGCCGAAGGGATTGCAGCCGGCAAGGGGCAGCGCGGCAAGAAGCGCCAGGCCTGAAAGCAGTGCTCGCATCGTCATCCTGCCGATCACGCCCCGGTCATCGCCTTTTTGAGTTCGATCGTCATCTGCTCCATCTGCTGCTCGGCGAGCCCCCGCTTGCGGCGCCCCTCCTCCTGCACCTGCAGCACGCGGGATATCGTATCGATCAGATCCCTGTTTGCCTTGGCGAGCGTATCGATATCGACGATGCCGCGCTGCGACTGCTGCTCGATCGATATCGCCTGGTCCTTCATCATCTCCGATGCCTGGCGGATCATGTCATTGGTGGCGTCGGTCACCACCTTCTGCAGCTCGAGCGCCGATTTCTGCCGCGTCAGCCCGAGCAGGATCACCATCTTCTGCTTCCAGGCCGGCACCGTCAGTGCCGAAGTCGCCTGCAGGTTCTCGATCAGTGTTTCGTCGCCCGCCTGGACGATTCGGATCTGCGGCAATTGCTGAATGCCGAGCTGGCGGGCCTGCTGCAGGTAGAAGACCCGCTTTTCCAGCCGGTCGAGCGCCTGCAGGCTGTCCTGATAGGTCTGCGCCTCCAGCATGCCGCCGCCGGGGCCGGTCGCAGCCGCCTCGGCTTGCGCCTTCAGCTTCGGCAGCTCGACGCTGCGAAACCGCTCGGCAAACGTCTTGCCGGCCTGCACATAGGCCTCGAGCCGCATGATCGACTGCCGGGTTTCCTCATGCAGGTCGTCGAGCAGCGCGATGTCGCGCCTCAGCGTATCCTTGTGACGGTCGAGTTCCAGGCCGATCCGGTCGATCTGGCCGGCCACGTCCTCGAACTCCGCCTTGAACCGTTCGAGCCGGGCCTTGGCGGAGAGAAATATGCGGCTGAGAAAACCCTTATCCTTCAATGACGCCGGATCGAGGCTCTTCGACTTGAGGATGATGTCGGTCAACAGCCGGCCGACTTCACCGAGATCCTTGTTGCGGACCTCGCGCAGGATCCGGTCGGCATAATCGCTGACCGATTGCTGGGCACGGTCGCCATAGACCGAGATGCCGGCGCGGTCGGAGATATCGATGCTATCGGAAATGCGGGCAATTTCCGCCGGGTCGGCGGCGACAACCGGCAGGGCGGCGTTTTGGACAGTCGCGAGATCGGTATCGGCCATCGGGCTTTCCAGGCTTGCGGGGCATAATCGTCTGGAAGCCCATCTTCGCAATAAACGGGCCCCATCGCGATGGACTGGCCGCTAGGATCGCACCGACACAAAGAACAGGACGACAAAAGGCGACTCAATCATCGCTAGTCGCCGCACAATAGTGAAATTTATGATACAGTTTTATGACAGTCGAAAACCCCGAACGCCTACTTGCAAACCTCGGCGTTGTGATCGAGCAGTTCCAGCTTGGCGAGCTTGCCGGTGAGGACGAAATCGCCGTAATCCATCGTCAGGTCGCGAGTGATGCCGTTCTCATAGAGCTTGAAGGACATGCGGTAGACCGGCAGGGCATCCGATTTCGCATTCTCGTTGAAATAGGCGATCGTCACCGGCCAGAAGGCCGTTTTTGAGAAAGCGCCGGCATTGCCGGCATCGGCCTCGTCGGCAACCGGCGTCTGCTGCTTGCCGACGATCGTCGTCGTCACCAGCGATTTGTCGCCGTCGTCAGAGCCGTCGAAGACGCGGGCCTCGAAGAAGCGCTTGCCGTCCTTGGCGTTCTGGATCACGTCGAGCATATGTTCCGTGGGAAAACGGCTTTCGGCCAGCTGCAGTTCGCGGCTCGACGGCTGTTTGAGATCGACCTTGACGCCATCCGGCTGATCCTGAGCCGCACCGTTGACCTCCTTGTCGAGCTGATCATCGGTGAAGGATTTTGTGTCGAAGGTGAACTTGCCGTCCTTGAGATTCTCGAAGGTCTTCGTCTGCTGGTCGCTGACACGTACGCTGTCGCCGGTGTCGATCTGCGTCACGAAGCGGAAATTGGTGGTGAAGCCCTGGCAATAGCTGCCGTCGAACTCATAGACCATGCGGCCGTACATGCCGGCGATGCCGGAGCGGTCCGAGGCGTCCTTCAGTTCCAGATCGTAGACCGCGCGATGTGCGACGAGGCCGGTCGCGATCGCAGCGCTTACCGCGGGCGCAGCCGCCCATGCATTGGCGGAAACGCTGGCGAGAAGCAAAGCGACAAGACCTGATCGGAACATTCATTAACTCCTGTTGGACTCGGCCGCGATGTTATAATAACGCTTTCGGCCAAATCGAGGCTCGAAACTGTCATATTAAAGATTCCAGTCTTGATGCATAATTTTTGAAGAATTGACAACAAAAGCGGAGACGAAAATGTCCGATGAAATTGCATCACGCCTGACTGAGATGGGGATAACCCTGCCCGAAGCCGCAGCACCTGCTGCAAATTACGTTCCCTACGTCATCAGCGGCAATCTTCTCTATATCTCCGGCCAGTTGCCGCTCGAAGGCGGCAAGATCGCCGTGTCGGGCCATCTCGGCAAGACCGTCGACGTGGCAAGCGGCCAGCGCGGCGCCGAACTCTGCGCCATCAACATCCTTGCCCAGGCGAAGGCGGCTCTTGGCGGCGATCTCGGCCGTATCCGGCGCGTCATCAAGCTGAATGGCTTCGTCGCCTCGGCGCCCGACTTCGTCGAGCAGCATCTCGTCATCAACGGCGCTTCGAACCTGATTGCCGGCGTGCTCGGCGAGGCCGGCAAACATGCACGTGCCGCCGTCGGCATGGCCGCCCTGCCGCTGAATGCCGCGGTCGAAATCGATGCTATCATGGAAATCGCAGAATGACCAATGCAGCCTGGATCAGGGACCTGCCGGTCGCCCATCGCGGCTATCACGACCTCAACCGAGACGTCTGGGAAAACACGCTTTCGGCCTTTTCGCGCGCCGTCGAAGCCGGTTTTGCGATCGAATGCGATCTGCATTACGCCTCCGACGGCGTACCGGTCGTCTTTCACGACGAGGACCTGCAGCGCCTGTGCAATCTCAACGGCGATGTACGCGAGCGCACCTCCAGGGAACTCGGACTGATCGCAATCGGCGGCACGAGCGACAAGGTGCCGACGCTGCGTCAGCTTCTCGATCTCGTCCAGGGCAAGGTGCCGCTGGTACTGGAGCTCAAGGGTCGCGAGACCGATGACGAAGGTTTTGCCGAAGCCGTTCTCGAAGTGCTCGAAGGCTATCAGGGCAAGGTTGCGCTGATGAGCTTCGACCACTGGCTGCTGCGCGATCTGAAGGCGCTTGGCTCACCCTACCCGCTCGGGCTGACCGCCGAGGGCAGCACACCGGAGGCGTTCGCGACGCATGCGGATGCGATGGGGATCGGTCTCGATTTCATCTCCTACTATTATGACGACCTGCCGAACGCCTTCATCACCGGCGAACGCGAAAAGGGCATTCCCGTCATTACCTGGACGGTGCGGGACGAAGAGGCGCGCCGGCGAACCTTCGCCAATGCAGATCAGATGACCTTCGAAGGTTTCGACCCGCGTGCGGTTTGACGCTCGCTTTTTGGCCAAGATCATGCGCAGACTGAAACAAAGCCGAGACCATCCTCCCACAGGCTTCGCATCTGCCGCATGACCGAAGAACTATCCATTCGCGTAGAACGCTCCTTCACCGCGATTTCCCCGGAGAGCTGGTCCAGGCTTTCCGGGGCGTCGAAGAGTGGCACCACGCTTGCCTATAACCCCTTCGTTTCGCATGCCTTTTTGTCGTCGCTGGAGGAATCCGGTTCGGCCAGCGCCGAGACCGGCTGGCTCGGCCACCACCTGCTGCTCGAGACCGATCGAGGCGAACTGATCGGCGCCCTGCCCGGCTATCTCAAGAACCACAGCCAGGGCGAATATGTCTTCGACCATGGCTGGGCCGATGCCTTCGAGCGGGCCGGCGGGCGTTACTACCCCAAACTTCAATGCTCCATTCCGTTCACGCCGGCGACAGGCCCGCGTCTTCTGGTCACTGAGGGGCTGCAGCGGCTGCCGATTCAGAGCGCGATCGCCGAAAGCCTGAAGGAGGTCGTGCGCCGGCTCGGCATCTCGTCTGCCCATATCACCTTCGTGCCGGATGAGGAGATCGGCGTCTTCGAGATGGACGGCTATCTGCACCGCACCGACCAGCAGTTCCATTTCATCAATGACGGCTATGCCAATCACGAGGAATTTCTGGAAACGCTGGCTTCGCGCAAGCGCAAGGCATTGCGAAAGGAGCGCCGCGCCGCGCTCGAAAACGGCATCAGCATCGACTGGCTGACCGGCAGCGACCTGACGGAACGGATCTGGGATCAATTTTTCAAATTCTATATGGATACCGGCGGGCGCAAATGGGGCCGCCCCTACCTCACCCGCAAATTCTACTCGCTGATCGGCGAACGCATGGCCGACGACATCCTGCTGGTCATGGCCAAGCGCGATGGGCGCTATGTCGCCGGTGCGATCAACTTCATCGGCGGCGATACGCTCTACGGCCGTCACTGGGGCTGCATCGAGGATCACCCCTTCCTGCATTTCGAGGTCTGCTATCACCAGGCGATCGACTTTGCGCTTTCGAAAGGGCTGAAACGGGTCGAGGCCGGCGCCCAGGGCGAACACAAGCTCGCCCGCGGCTACCTGCCGGTGACGACGCATTCGGCCCATTACGTCGCCCATGCCGGCCTTCGCCGGGCGATCGGCGATTATCTCGCCCGCGAGCGCGCCGATGTCGAACAGATGAGCGAAGTGCTCACCGAGCACAGTCCGTTCCGCAAGGGCGAGCGCCAGCAGGAGGATTGACGCCGCCCTGCCGGCCGCGCTACCCGATCAACGACTGCATGAAGAGGAGATTTCGCGATGACCAGCGCCTATGACGACAACAACATCTTCGCCAAGATCCTGCGCGGCGAAATCCCTTCGCACCGCATCTACGAGGACCAGCATACGGTCGCCTTCATGGATGTGATGCCGCAGGCGCCAGGCCATGTGCTCGTCGTTCCAAAGGCGGCGTCGCGCAATATCCTCGATGCCGATCCGGCCACCCTCACCCATGCGATCTCCGTCGTCCAGAAGGTCGCCAAGGCGGTCAAGGACGTCTTCGACGCCGATGGCGTGTTCATTGCCCAGTTCAACGAACCGGCGGCAGGACAGACGGTCTTTCATCTGCATTTCCACGTCATCCCGCGCCACGAGGGCGCAGCACTCAAGCCGCATTCCGGCAAGATGGAGGACGGCGCCGTGCTTGCCGCCAATGCCGAAAAGATCAGGGCGGCACTGGCGTAAGGTCGACCTGTCCGTTTCAGCCAAAAACCAAAAAGGCCGCGAATGACGCGGCCTTTTTCATTCTGTGACGAAAGCTCACTTCTTGCGCGGAACCTTCGGAACCGTGCTGCCCTTCTTGGGCGCGTCGCGGACTTCAGGCTCGGCCTGCGGCACCGTCTTGGCGCGGGTCTTGGGCGCTGCCTTGGTCTTCAGCTCGCCATCACCCTCTTCGTCGGCTTCGGGATGCACGACTTCGGCTTCCGGCTTCGGCTTGATCGGCGCCGTGTCCGGAATGGCCTTGAGCACGATGCCGGGCTTGCCGTCTTCCTTCGGGCCGACCGTGACGTTGACGACGCCGCCCTTCTTCAGCTTGCCGAAGAGGATTTCGTTGGCCAGCGGCTTCTTGATCGTGTCCTGGATGACGCGGGCAAGCGGGCGGGCGCCCATCTTCTCGTCGTAACCCTTTTCCGAAAGCCAGGCGATCGCATCCTCATGCAGGTCGAAGGTGACGTTCCTTTCGGAAAGCTGCGCCTCAAGCTGCATGATGAACTTCTGCACGACCTTGTGGATGACGGCCGTCGGCAGCGCCGCGAACGGGATGATCGCGTCGAGACGGTTGCGGAACTCCGGCGTGAACAGACGGGTCAGCGCCTCCTCGTCCTCGCCGGTACGCTTGGACGAGCCGAAGCCGATCGCGGCCTTGGCCATTTCGGAGGCGCCCGCATTGGTCGTCATGATCAGGATGACGTTGCGGAAGTCGATCTTCTTGCCGTTATGGTCGGTCAGCGTGCCGTGGTCCATGACCTGCAGCAGGATATTGTAGATATCCGGATGCGCCTTCTCGATTTCGTCGAGCAGGACGACGCAATGCGGGTGCTGGTCGACGCCATCCGTCAGAAGACCGCCCTGGTCGAAACCGACATAGCCGGGAGGCGCTCCGAGCAGACGCGACACCGTATGCCGCTCCATATATTCCGACATGTCGAAGCGCAGAAGCTCGACGCCGAGCGACGATGCCAGCTGCTTTGCCACCTCGGTTTTGCCCACACCGGTCGGGCCGGAGAAGACATAGGCGCCGATCGGCTTGTTCGGCTCGCGAAGGCCGGCGCGCGCCAGCTTGATCGAGGTCGAAAGGGCTTCGATCGCGATGTCCTGGCCGTAGACGACCGAACGCAGTTCCTGCTCGAGATTGGCAAGCACCGCTTCGTCGTCCTTGGAGACGGTCTTCGGCGGAATGCGCGCCATCGTGGCGACCGTTGCCTCGATCTCCTTTTCGGTGATCAGCTTGCGGCGCTTCGACGGCGGCAGCAGCATCTGGGCCGCACCGGTTTCGTCGATCACGTCGATCGCCTTATCGGGCAGCTTGCGGTCGGAGATATAGCGGGCCGAGAGTTCGACGGCCGACTTGATGGCATCGTTCGAATACCTGAGGTGGTGATACTCTTCGAAATAAGGCTTCAGGCCCTTCATGATCTCGATCGCATCATCGATCGACGGCTCGCTGACGTCGATCTTCTGGAAACGACGCACCAGCGCCCGGTCCTTCTCGAAGAACTGGCGGTATTCCTTGTAGGTGGTCGAACCGATGCAACGGATTGCGCCCGATGACAGGGCCGGCTTCAAGAGGTTCGATGCATCCATCGCGCCGCCGGAGGTAGCGCCGGCGCCGATCACGGTATGGATCTCGTCGATGAAGAGCACTGCGCCCGGATATTCTTCCAATTCCTTGACGACCTGCTTCAGACGCTCCTCGAAATCGCCGCGATAGCGCGTGCCGGCGAGAAGCGTGCCCATGTCGAGCGAGAAGATCGTCGCATCTGCCAGCGCTTCGGGAACCTTGCCTTCGACGATGCGCTTGGCAAGGCCTTCGGCGATCGCCGTCTTGCCGACGCCGGGATCGCCGACGTAGAGCGGATTGTTCTTCGAACGGCGGCACAGGATCTGGATGGTTCGGCTCACCTCGGCGTGACGGCCGATCAGCGGGTCGATCTTGCCGCCCTTGGCCTTCTCGTTGAGATTGACGCAATAGGCCTTCAGCGCATCCTGCTGCTTCTTGGGGCCGCCCTCTTCCTCGCCGCCGCGTGCGGTCGGCTTGCTGCTTTCGGCCTCGTCCTCGGCGCCGCGCGGAGGACGCGCTTCCGAAGCACCCGGACGCTTGCCGATGCCGTGGGAAATATAGTTGACGGCGTCGTAGCGGGTCATCTCCTGCTCCTGCAGGAAATAGGCGGCATGGCTTTCGCGCTCGGCGAAGATCGCAACGAGCACGTTGGCGCCGGTCACCTCTTCGCGGCCGGACGACTGCACATGGATGACAGCCCGCTGGATAACCCGCTGGAAGCCGGAAGTCGGCTTCGAATCCTCATCATAACCGGTGATCAGGTTGGACAATTCGTTATCGACATATTCGACGAGCGTCTTGCGCAGAGCGTCGAGATCGACATTGCAGGCCCCCATGACCGCGGCAGCATCGGCATCGTCGATCAGGGCGAGCAGCAGGTGCTCGAGCGTCGCATATTCGTGATGCCGCTCATTGGCAAAGGTCAGTGCCTGATGGAGCGCCTTCTCTAAGCTAGGCGAAAATGTTGGCACGTTCAGATCCTCACTTCTTTTCCATGACGCATTGCAGCGGATGCTGGTGCTGCCGGGCGAAGTCCATCACCTGGCTGACCTTCGTTTCCGCTACCTCGTATGTGAATATTCCGCATTCGCCGACGCCGTGGTTATGGACATGGAGCATGATGCGGGTGGCACTTTCACGATCCTTTTGAAAAAAACGCTCCAGAATATGGATGACGAATTCCATGGGCGTGTAGTCGTCATTCAAAAGCAGCACGCGGTAGAGATTGGGCTTCTTGGTCTTCGGCTTGGTGCGCGTGATGACCGAGGTTCGATTTCCGTTCTCCCCGTTCCTTTCACTATCGTTCTGCATCCGGATCGGCTTTGCGATCATTGTCATTCATTCCTCAAGCAATCCGGCGGAGCATGGGAGGGTGCTTTTCCCGCCGAATATCTGAAACACTAACTTAGTTCATAATAGGCCGATTTTAAGCCCCCTGTCAGTCACTGCAATCAAGAAATGGCCGGCATGCACGGGAAAGACTAAAAAAGTCCCCGGCCGATCCATGCAGACGCTGCGGCGAAAGTGGAAACAAAAAAGACCGGCTACAGATGCGTAGCCGGCCCCGGTATTTCAACATATAGCGCAGGTTGCGCTATTTAAATCAAATCATGCTGCGGCAGGCGTTGCCGGCGGTGCCTGGCGGGTCGCCTTGGTGACGGCAGCAGCGATCGGCGCCTCATAGGGCTTGTAAGCGGACTTGGCGAGATCGGCATACATTTCACCGAGCTTCGTCGTCTCGGAGACCAGGCCTTCGAAATAGGCCTTGACGTAATTGGTCTGCAATTCGAAAGCGGCCTCGAAGCTCTTGACGCCGGCCAGCGTTTCGAAATGCGTCACCGCATCCTGAAAGGATTTCTTCGAATAGTCAGCGGCTTCGGCGGCGATCGCCTGGAATCCCCTGGTCGTGTCGGAATAGGTTTTCAGCGCCGTATCGACGGCTTCCTTGCTCTTCCTGTTTGCATCGTCAAAGTTGAACATGACCGTCCTCCGTTGGGCTGTGGGATGGCGGCAGGGTAGCTGCAACGCACAAATAGTCAAGTAGTCTTGTGCGTCGCAAAACATCCAAAAGTTGTGCTACAACAATAAAACAGTGAATGCGCGCCGGGGCACGTACGTCTTTAACTGATTTTGCTAATATATATCACAAAGCCACAACCGGAAGCTTCAAAAGAAATTTTGTCCGGCGGCAAAAAAATAAAAAAACCGGGCGGAACGTGCCGCCCGGTCGTCTTGAAGCTTTCGAATGCGATCAAAGATCGACGTCGAGGATCGCCATCGAAAAGTTGTAGGAGCGGTCGCCGTCCTCGTCATCGACATAGACGACGCCCAGAAATTCTTCGCCGAGATAGACTTCCGCAGAATCATTCTTGCGCGGACGCGCCTTGACGACGATCTGCGGGTTCAACATGCGTTTGAAATAGGCGTCGAGCTTCTTGATTTCTTCTGGCTTCACTCTGTCATCTCCGTAAACGGTCTTGATTGGCCGCTTCTTGCACAGGAAAAGCAGCGGTGTAAAGGCGGGCCTGCCGCTCGGCAATTTCTATCCCCGCACCGGCCCGCCGACTTTCTATCCTTTTTCAACAGGCGCTCAGATATCGGCGCCGATCACCTGGTCCATGTTGCGCGACGGCTCGGAACAACCGGCTTCGCCGACGACCTTGGCCGGCACGCCGGCGACCGTCTTCTTGGGCGGCACCGCCTTCAAGACGACCGAACCGGCTGCGATGCGCGAGCAGAAGCCGATCTCGATGTTGCCGAGGATCTTGGCGCCGGCACCGATCATGACGCCGCTGCCGATCTTCGGATGGCGGTCAGCGCCCTCCTTGCCGGTGCCGCCGAGTGTGACGCCGTGCAGGATCGAGACGTTGTCGCCGATGACAGCCGTCTCGCCGACGACGAGGCCGGTGGCATGATCGAGGAAGATGCCCTTGCCGATCCGGGCGGCCGGATTGATGTCGGTCTGGAAGACGCTGGAGGAGCGGCTCTGCAGATAGAGCGCGAAATCACGCCGGCCGCGGTTGAGCAGCCAATGGGCCAAGCGATGCGTCTGCAACGCATGAAAGCCCTTGAAATAAAGTACCGCTTCCATGAAGCGCAGGCAGGCGGGATCGCGATCGTAGATCGCCTGGATGTCGACACGCAGGATAGAACTCCATTCCGGCCAATCGAGAAGCATTTCCTCGAAGGTCTGGCGAAGCAGGTTCGCCTGCATGTCGGGATGATCGAGACGTTCGCAGATGCGGTGGATGACGCATTCCTCGAGCGAATGATAGTTGATCACGGTCGAATAGAGAAAGGCGGCGAGAACCGGGTCCTGTTCGGCGGCAAGCCGGGCTTCCTCGCGCAGGCTATCCCAGATGGGATCCATCACCTTCAGCGGATGGCCTGTCTCAAAAGCACGGATGTCAGTCTTTGCGACCATCGCCGCTCTCCTCGTTGCCATCAGGAAGGCCGTTTTCGGAATGCCAATATATAGAGGAAAACGCCAGTAACATAAATGGGTGCCCTCGCTATCGTTTTTTAGGTGAGGTTTTACGACATCACGATGATGTCACTGCCCGGCGATGTTCCCGTAGAAGGCCAGAACCGCCTGCTTGAAAACCCTGTCGCCGACGGCGAGCATATGATCGCGGCCCGGAATATCGAGCGCTTCGGCATTGGGCATCAGCGCCGCCAGTTCCTGCGGCGAGCCGGCAATATCATCCTTGGTACCGACGCCGATCAGTGTCGGCATGTCGAGCCTTCCCATATCCGAGCGGGGCACGAGATCACGCGAGCCGCGGATGCATTGGGCAAGGGCGACGCGGTCGCTTTTCGTCTGCTCGGCAAAGGCGCGGAACATGCGGCCGCGGTCATGCGTCACCGCATCCAACGAGGGAGCCAGCAGCGCATCGGCGATCGGGTCCCAATCGCCGACGCCATCGGTCATGCCGATACCGAGGCCGCCGAGCACCAGCGAGCGGACGCGATGCGGATTGGCAAGGGCGGCAAAGACCGAAATGCGCGCGCCCATGGAATAGCCCATGACATTGGCTTCCGGAATGCCGAGATGATCCAGCAACGCGATCGCATCGCCCGCCATCACCCAGGGACGATAGGCTTCGGCATCATGCGGCTTGTCGCTGGCGCCGTGACCGCGGTTGTCGATGGCGATCACCCGGTAGCCGGCGTCACCCAGCGTCTTCAGCCAGCCCGGATGCACCCAGTTGACGTTTGCCGTCGAGGCAAAACCGTGGATCAACAAGACGGGCACGCCGGAAGGATCGCCTTCGTCGAAAAAGGCGAGTTTCAATCCGTCATGGGCGAAGCTTGAAAATGTGGGCGTATTCAGGTTCATCGGGTCTTCCTTTTGGCGCGACCATAATCGAGCCACCTTTCAGCGTGAAGCCAAAAACTGCGGCTGAAAACTGTGCTTGGCGCGGCGCTTTGGCTCTACACATTTACGGCGAAGGCTTATAAGGTCCGCGCAGATTTCAAAGCATTCGGAGAGCGACATGGCCGGCCACAACATTCCCCACTTCCAGAACGACGGCGGTCACCGCGTTATCGAGGTCGGCGTCAAGGAATTCATGTGCACCGGCGCTTCGGCCCCCTACGACCATCCGCATATCTTCATCGACATGGGCGACGACAACGAGAAGGTCTGCTCCTACTGCTCGACGCTCTATCGCTTCAATTCGGCGCTCAAGCCCAGCCAGACCAATCCGGCCGGCTGCGTTTTCCACGTGAAGGCAGCGTAATCAGCCCAGGTCGGGATCGGACGGACAATGCCGGTCGAACATGCCGCCATCATCGGCGCCGGGATATCAGGGCTGACTGCCGCCCTTTCGCTTTCGCGGCGCGGCATCAGCTCTGAGATTTTCGAGCAGGCGGGTGAACTCACCGCAATCGGCGCCGGATTGCAGGTTTCCCCCAACGCTTCCCGCATCCTTGCCGAACTCGGCATCCTTGAAGAACTCTCGAAGGTTTGGCTCGAGCCGGAGATGATCCGGCTGATATCGGGCAGCTCGCTGCGTCAGCTCGCGGCGGTGCCGGCGGGAAAATTCGCGCGGCAGCGCTGGGGCGCTCCCTACGGCGTCCTGCATCGCACCACATTGCAGAAAGTCCTGCTGGCTGCGGTCGAGGCCGATCCGCTCTGCCGGCTTCATCTCGGCGTGCGGATGGAATCGGCCCTGCCGTCTTTCGAGCGGGCCGCCGATGTCGTCATCGGGGCAGACGGCGTCTGGTCGAAGCTGCGGCCATCCGTCGCCGACAGTCCCTCGCCGCGTTTTTCCGGCAATATCGCCTACCGCTTCACCATTGCCGAAACGGAAGCGCCGGGTTTTCTCGACCGGTTGAGCGTTTCGGCGTTTCTCGGTGGATCGGCGCATCTCGTCTGCTATCCGCTGAAGGAAACCGGTAGTTTCAACATGGTGGCGATCACCGCCGGCAACAGTGCGCCGCAGGCCTGGCAAAGTGAGGCGACGGAAGAGCAGCGCGCCCAGCTCAGAACACGCTTTTCCGGCTGGAACACCGCGATCGTCTCGCTCTTCGAAAACCGGAAGCTGACGTTCTGGCCGCTGTTCGAAACCACCACAGGCGCATGGCAGGATGGCCGCGCGACGGTTCTGATCGGCGACGCCGCACATGCGATGATGCCTTTTGCCGCGCAGGGAGCGGCCATGGCGATCGAAGATGCCTATGAACTCGCTGCGTTTCTGTCGAACCATCCGGCGGCCGAGGCCCTGGCGCTCTTCGAAAAACATCGCGTGCCACGCATTGCGAAGCTTCGCCAGCGCGGCGCCTTCAACCGGTTCGCCTATCATGCCAAGGGGCCAATCCGGATCGGCCGCGATCTGGTGCTCGGGCTCAAGCCGCCACAAAGCCTGGCGGCCGACCTCGACTGGATCTACGGCTACCAGGCTGTGCGCCAGCCATAAGCGCGGCAGGCGCCACCAATCCCGCTGCGATCAAACGGCGCTTGCGGCCGCAAAACCCCGTTCGATATCGGCCTTCAGATCGGCCACGTCCTCGATGCCGATCTGCAGGCGGATAACCGCACCATCCGTCGGCGCCTTGGCGACCTTGCGATCGTTGAGGTAGGCGTGCAGGGCGAGGCTTTCAAAGCCGCCCCAGGAATAGCCGAGACCGAAAATCCTCAGCGCATCGAGGAAGGCATGCGCCTTGGCTCTGGACTTTTCGGGACCATCGGCGGCAAGCACGAAGGAAAAGATGCCGCTGGCGCCCTTGAAATCGCGCTTCCAGAGATGGTGAGAGGGGAAACTCGGCAGCGCCGGATGCAGCACGCGGGCGACGTCCTCCCTGCCCTCCAGCCATTCTGCGATATCGAGCGCGCTTTGATAATGCCGCTCGAGGCGCAGGCCCATGGTGCGCAAACCGCGCAGGATCTGATAGGCGTCATCGGGTGCGCCGCAGATGCCGAGCACCCCATTCGCCTCCTTCAGCCGTTCCCAATGCTCTGCATTGGCCGACACCGTTCCGAGCAGGATATCGGAATGGCCGGACGGGTATTTCGTCGCCGCGTGGATGGAAATGTCGACGCCGTGATCGAGCGGCCTGAAATAGAGCGGCGTCGCCCAGGTATTGTCCATCATGACGATGGCGCCATGGCGGTGCGCCACCGCCGAGATCGCCGGAATATCCTGCATCTCGAAGGTATTGGAGCCGGGAGCCTCGGTATGGACAAGCTTGGTGTTCGGCCGGAACAGCGTCTCGATGCCGGCGCCGATCGCCGGGTCGTAATATTCCACCTCGACGCCGAGGCGCTTCAGCATCGTATCGCAGAAATGGCGGGTCGGACCATAAACCGAATCGACCACCAGCGCATGATCGCCGGCGGCGACGAAACCCAGAAACGGAATGGTGACGGCCGCAAGGCCCGAGGGCACGAGGATCGTGCCGGCCGAGCCTTCCAGGGCATCGATCGCCTCGCAGAGCGCATCGGTCGTCGGGGTGCCGCGCGTTCCATAGGTGTATTTCTGCGAGCGCGTCTCCATCGTCCGCGCATTCGGAAACAACACCGTCGAGGCGTGCACGACCGGCGGATTGACGAAGCCGTGATAATCGAAAGGGTCGTTGCCGATATGGGTCAGGCGGGTATTGATCCCGGCATTCTGCAGCACGCTGTCTTTGTCTTTCATGTCGGAAATAGCCTTTTGGCGAAGGGACGCGAAGGCAGACTTTTGGACGCCCCGCCGTTTCCGGTCAACCCTTGAAGTTCGGTTGCGGATAACGTCCCGGGACGATGAAATTTTCGATTTTCGCGTTATTTTTCCGCGATCGGACGCCTATTTCCTAGCCAATCGCCTTCGAATTCAGCGCAATCTGCCAAAATTCTGAATTTTGCCGCAATTATTGATGGCGACACTTGACCATAGTGACATTTGCGACTGAGATAGGCCCACTCGCGCCGGGAGGTTGTCGAGACACATGGGGGCGGCAGGGTTTTTCCGCCGGCGATCCCCACAAGAAAATATAAGACAACAGAAAAGGTTGGGAAAAAAATGAAGAACAAGCTTCTGTCCGCCGTTCTCGGCGCAGCAGTTTTGGCACTTGGCGCCTCGGCTGCCTCGGCCACCACTCTCGGAGACGTAAAGGCAAAGGGTTTCATTCAGTGCGGCGTCAATACCGGTCTTGCCGGTTTTGCCGCGCCTGACGCTTCCGGCAATTGGGCCGGCTTCGATGTGGATTTCTGCAAGGCTGTCGCTTCGGCTGTCTTCGGCGACCCCACCAAGGTGAAGTTCACCCCCCTCAGCGCCGCCAATCGCTTCCCGGCCCTCCAGTCCGGTGAAATCGACGTGCTCGCCCGCAATACGACCTGGTCGATCAACCGCGACACCGCTCTCGGCCTGAACTTCCGCTTCGTCAACTACTACGACGGCCAGGGCTTCATGGTTCGCAAGAGCCTGAACGTGAAGTCGGCACTGGAACTCTCCGGCGCCTCCGTCTGCGTCCAGTCGGGCACCACCACCGAGCTCAACCTCGCCGACTACTTCAAGGCAAACAACCTTCAGTACAATCCGGTCGTCTTCGAAAAGCTGGATGAGGTCAATGCCGCCTATGATGCCGGCCGCTGCGACGTCTACACCACCGACCAGTCCGGCCTCTATTCGCTGCGCCTGACGCTGAAGAACCCGGACGAACATACGATCCTGCCGGAAATCATCTCCAAGGAACCGCTCGCCCCGGCCGTTCGCCAGGGTGACGACCAGTGGTTCGATATCGTCAGCTGGGTTGGCTATGCCATGATCAATGCTGAAGAATTCGGCATCACTCAGGCGAATGTCGACGACATGAAGAACTCGCCGAACCCTGACATCAAGCGCTTCCTCGGCGTCGAGGCCGATACCAAGATCGGCACCGATCTCGGCCTGACCAACGACTGGGCTTACAATATCGTCAAGAATGTCGGCAATTACGGCGAAGTGTTCGAGCGCAATATCGGCCAGGGCAGCCCGCTCAAGATTGCTCGCGGCCTCAACGCCCTGTGGAACAAGGGCGGCATCCAGTACGCTCCGCCGGTTCGCTGAGCGGCATCACGCATGAAGCCGGAAAGGCGGGCAACCGCCTTTCCCCCTCCAATAAAAAAGCTCCGAAAAGGAGCGTAATGGGGAATTGGCCAAGCATGACGCATCAGGCTGTGGATTCAACACGTGTATCCAAGAGCGGCTGGAGCTTCCAGTCCGCCCTCTACGACCCGACAATTCGGGGCATTTTCTTCCAAATTCTTACCATCGTATTGCTGGTTGCCTTCGTATGGTGGGTGGCACACAACACTGCCGTCAATCTGGCGCGCGCCAACATCGCGTCGGGTTTCGGCTTTCTGAACGGCCGCGCCGGCTTCGAGGTCGGTCAGTCGCTGATCGCCTATTCCAGCGATTCGACCTACGGCCGCGCGCTGCTTGTCGGCTTTCTGAATACGATCCTGATCGCCGTTACCGGCATCATCACCGCCACCATCATCGGCTTCATCATCGGCATTGGCCGCCTGTCGCGGAACTGGCTGATTGCCAAGCTGTGCACGGTTTATGTCGAAGTCTTCCGCAACATCCCGCCGCTGCTTGTGATCTTCTTCTGGTATTCGGGCGTTCTGGCGGTTCTGCCGAATGCGCGCGAGTCGCTGCATCTGCCGCTCGGATCCTATCTGAACAATCGCGGCCTTTCCTTCCCCAAGCCGATTTTCGGTGAGGGTTTCTGGCTCGTCGGCATCGCCCTCGTCATCGCCATCATCGCCGTCTTTGCGACGGCCCGATGGGCGCATCGCCGGCAGGCGGCGACAGGTAAGCCGTTTCACACGATCTGGGCATCGATCGGGCTGCTGATCGGCTTGCCGCTTGCAGCCTTCCTGCTCGCCGGCGCGCCGCTTTCCTTCGATTATCCGATCGCGGGCAAATTCAACCTCACCGGCGGCTCCGTCGTCGGCCCCGAGTTCATGTCGCTCTTTCTGGCGCTGTCCTTCTATACCGCCGCCTTCATCGCCGAGATCGTGCGTGCGGGCATTCGCGGCGTGCCGAAGGGACAGACGGAAGCGGCCGCCGCACTTGGGCTTCATCCCTCGTCGATCACTCGTCTGGTCGTCATTCCGCAGGCCTTCCGCATCATCATTCCACCGCTGAGCAGCCAGTATCTCAATCTGACCAAGAACTCGTCGCTGGCGATCGCCATCGGTTTTGCCGATCTCGTTGCTGTCGGCAGCACGACGCTGAACCAGACCGGTCAGTCCGTCGAGGTGATCCTCATCTGGATGGTCATCTACCTCAGCCTCAGTATCGTGACCTCGCTGTTCATGAACTGGTTCAATGCCAAGATGGCGCTGGTGGAGAGATAAGATGAGCAACAGTTTCGTCAGAACCGCCATACTGGCGCCCGAGCCGCCACCCTCAGGAGAAAAAGGCGCGGTCGCCTGGCTTCGCCGTAACCTGCTTGCGACGCCGAAGGATATGGTGCTTACCATCCTGGCGTTGGTCTTTCTCGCCTGGGCTCTGTTCCACGCGATCGACTGGCTCTTCGTGCAGGCGGTCTGGAGCGGTCCGGACCGCACGTTCTGCGCCACGACGGTTCAGGGCGGCATCCAGCCGGACGGCTGGAGCGGCGCCTGCTGGGCCTTCATCAACGCCAAGTTCGACCAGATCATCTTCGGGAGCTATCCGCTCGATGAGCGCTGGCGGCCGACGCTGGTCGGCATCCTCTTCGTCCTCCTGCTCGTGCCGATGCTCATCCCTTCCGCACCGCGCAAGGGCCTGAACGCCATCCTGCTTTTCATCGTGCTGCCGATCGTTTCCATCGTTCTGCTTCACGGTGGATTTGGCCTCGAAATCGTCGAGACTCCCCGTTGGGGCGGGCTGATGGTGACGCTGGTGCTTTCCTTCGTCGGCATTGCGGTTTCCTTCCCGCTCGGCATCATCCTGGCGCTCGGCAGGCGTTCGCACATGCCGGTTATCCGCACGATCTGCGTCATCTTCATCGAAGTCGTCCGCGGCGTACCGCTGATCACGGTGCTTTTCATGGCGAGCGTCATGCTGCCGCTGTTCCTGCCGGCCGGCTGGACGGTGGACAAGCTGCTGCGCGCAATCGTCGGTGTGTCGATCTTCGCCTCCGCCTATATGGCCGAGGTCATTCGCGGCGGTCTGCAGGCGATCCCGAAGGGGCAATTCGAGGGCGCCGATTCACTCGGCCTCGGCTACTGGCAGAAGATGCGGCTGATCATCCTGCCGCAGGCGATCAAGCTGGTGATCCCCGGTATCGTCAACACCTGCATCGGCATGTTCAAGGATACCTCACTGGTGTCGATCATCAGCATGTACGACCTGCTCGGCATCGTTCGTTTCCTGTTCACCGATCCGAACTGGGCAAGCGCAGTAACGCCGCTGACGGGATTGATTTTCGCCGGCTTCGCCTTCTGGCTTTTCTGCTTCGGCATGTCGCGCTATTCAGCATTCATCGAACGTCACCTCGACACCGGCTACAAAAGATAAAAAGGGGTCCCCCAAATGGCAGAAGCTCAAACAAAAAAGATGGCCGTGTCGGCGACCGAGGTCGCCATTGAGATCATCAACATGAACAAGTGGTACGGTGATTTCCACGTGCTGCGCGACATCAACCTGAAGGTCATGCGCGGCGAGCGCATCGTCATCGCCGGCCCGTCGGGATCCGGCAAGTCGACGATGATCCGCTGCATCAACCGCCTGGAAGAACATCAGAAGGGCAAGATCATCGTCGATGGCACCGAGCTCACCAACGATCTGAAGAAGATCGACGAAGTCAGGCGCGAAGTCGGCATGGTGTTCCAGCATTTCAACCTCTTCCCGCACCTGACGATCCTCGAAAACTGCACGCTGGCGCCGATCTGGGTGCGCAAGATGCCGAAGAAGCAGGCGGAAGAAATCGCCATGCACTTCCTGAAGCGCGTCAAAATCCCGGAACAGGCCAACAAATATCCCGGCCAGCTTTCCGGCGGCCAGCAGCAGCGCGTGGCGATCGCCCGCTCGCTCTGCATGAACCCGAAGATCATGCTGTTCGATGAGCCGACCTCGGCGCTCGATCCTGAAATGATCAAGGAAGTGCTGGACACCATGGTGGGTCTTGCCGAGGAAGGCATGACCATGCTCTGCGTCACGCATGAAATGGGCTTTGCCCGCCAGGTCGCCAACCGCGTCATCTTCATGGACCAGGGCCAGATCGTCGAGCAGAATTCGCCGGCCGAGTTCTTCGACAATCCGCAGCACGAACGCACCAAGCTGTTCCTCAGCCAGATCCTGCATTAAGGAACTGAAAGCGTCTTTAAAGACCCGCCGCGCCTTCCGGTTCGGCGGGTCTTTCACGTTCAGCGGGATGCTGAGGCCTGCAGTAGACTGCAGAGACCGGCAAGACCGGAATCCGAGCCGCCTGAAGCGGAGATATCCGCGCAGCGGACAAGCATCTTGCGCTGCTCATTGACGGGTCTCGCCCGGAAGTTCTCCAGGATACGGGCCTGCGATGCGCTGAGGGCGCCGTCACGTTCGGAGCTGTTGCCGCCGCCTGCCCGATCCGCTCCGCCGATGGCGAGATTGGCATCGGCACCGCTGCTGCGTCTGACCGAGGCCGTGGCGTCGGTATCGAGCCCATCGGAACCGCCGATGCGTGCATTGAGATCGGCATCGACGCCGCGCCTGCCACCGAGCCTGGCATTGGCGTTGGCATCGAGACCATTGTCGCCCCCGACGTCGGCATTGACATCGGCATCGACGCCCCGGCCGGCGTTGGCGCTCGCATCTGCGTTGACGCCGCTCGAACCGCCGACGGAAGCATTGGCATCGGCGCTGATGCCGCTGCCGCCGCCAAGGGATGCCCCGACATCGGCGCTGGCGGCGCTGGCGGCATTGCCGGCATTCACCGATACGCCGACATCGATAGCGCGCGCATCGCTTGCCGGCATGGCAAGCAGGGCGCCGGTGCATGCAAGCACCGTCAAGGATAGTCTTTTGTGATTACACCTCATGTTTTCCTCCGTTCCATTCGCCGGACGCGCTGCCCGGCAGTCGAAAATCGAGGAACGCGCGTGCCTTCGATCGTCTGGATCTCCTGCAACCTGCAGGGCGTCCACGGCAAGGCAACGTGAAGGCATGAGGAATGTTTCGCAATAGGGCACGGCAAGTCGGCTCAGTGGCGTGTAATGATCTTTCACGGTTATTGAAATACGAATAACCAGCCCGACTGCGCCGAAAGCGAACATATCCGGCAGCAACTGGAGCGATGTCCCGAGTATTTCTTCCCAATAACGGCAAAATTTCAGACCTGCCAAGCAAAGCTCAGCTCTCGATACGATTGCCGGCGGTTGATCCATTGAGAGTGCTGTCGCGCAGATCGCCTGTCTGCTTCGAACCGGATTTCCACCCTTAGTTGAGACCGCCAAAAATAGCCCCCTTCCGCCTGGATATATCCGGCAGGAATTCCATGTTTCAGCATGTTCTCATCTGACGGAATTGGAGGTTCAAGAATGGGCATTTTCGACAAGATCAAACATGCAATCTTCGGAGAAGCGAAAGCAGCCGAACCCGTTGCCGCAAGCACGCCAAAGACCGCGCCCGCCCAGGCTCCCGTCTCGCCATCGGCAACGCCCAGTCCCGCCCCTGCGGCCTCCCCCGCTCAGAGCAAGCCGGCGGCAACTGCGGCTTCAGTCGACATCGTACCTATCCTCGATGCGGCCGTGAAAAAGAGCGGCCAGAAACTCGATTGGCGCCACTCGATCGTCGACTTGATGAAAGCCGTCGGGATGGATGCGAGCCTTTCCGAGCGCAAGGAACTTGCCGCCGAGCTCGGCTATAACGGCGACAGCGGCGATTCCGCAAAAATGAATATGTGGCTGCACAAGGCGCTGATGAAGCGGCTTTCGGAAAATGGCGGCAAAGTACCGGCCGATCTGCTGGATTGATCCCTCGCTTCAACAACAACCGATAGCTGCCGCCACTTTGCGGCGGCAGCTACAACCGCCGGCGCTTCGCGATAGTGGCTCACTCACGGAAGCTCGGCAATCCAGGGGCATCCGCCGATCCGGATGCCACCAGTCCCCCTTGCCCACGGGCACTGGAACCAATAACGTCCACTCGATTACTTCGATAATCGATCAGGGGAGAATTAAATCCAATGAGATTGATGGCAGTCGTCGGCGTTGCACTTGGTTTGGGCTGTATTTCGGCCGCGGAATCCCCTTCAAACTATCGATCCTACAATGGCGTTCGGGTCGATACCGACCCGGTCCTTCAGGCTCGTTACGACAAAGCGATCCGCTGGTGCGGGCCGGAAGCAGGCTCCTGGCAACGCGGCTCGCAGGATTCACGCAGCCTGCACTACAATGCGGCGCTGAGAAGTTGCCTCTCCAGACACAACTTCATCGACAGAGGCGTCTACGCCTACCCTATCCCCGAAGTTTACTTCGAGCATTTTCTGGATCGCTGAGAAGGGCCGAACGGCGCCAATCCGCCGTAGACGGTCAAAGTCAAAAAACAGAACCCCCGCCCTATTGGCGGGGCGTATCGATTACGTCTTCGCACATTTACCGATGACGCTCCCCTTTTTCCAGTTCCAGACGAGATCAGCGGTCACGGGCTTTTCCATATCGATAATCTCGGCACATGGTTGCCGTCAGCCAATGCTTTGAACTCTCCCATCGTGACCGCCTTGGCTCCTGCCGGAAGGTCGACCGCATAGGCGTTGGCAGAGCAAGAATGCCGCCGCTCCGACGCTCGAAAGGATCGTTCTCCACGGGGGCGTCATTCAGGTCCCCGCAGCGGCGTCAGGATATCAGGTGCAGACAGGCTATGTGAGCTACGCCCTGATTGCCGGTAGACGGCAGCAGATCGAATGACAACATCTGCGACATCCGCGGGATGCTCCATGGATGCCACCAGCGCGTTTCCCTCCTTGAGATAGATAGGAAAGCGCTCCCTGAATTTTCGATCTTCCGTCGCCTGTTGAAAGCCAAATCCTCGTTTGAGTTGGCGTTCGACAACAACCGCGGTCGCGGCGTCGATATCCAAAGACGGCAGCAAGACGATGCCATAGCCCGTGGAAACCAATCTCCGAGCCTCGTCATAGTCATCGGTGCCTGATTGTGCCGCCAGGAACCCGGATGGCGTGACAAAAATATGCGGCGCCGGATTTGTCATCACCAGATGTTTCGCGAGCGTCAGGTTTTCCGCGCGATAGCGCTCATAGCCGTGGGAAGCAATGAAGGTTCCGATTGTCTCCAGGCGCTCGCAGAACTCCAGATCGAGGTCGACAAGCCCCCAACCGAGCTTTTCTGCGAGTTGACGGCCGAGAGTCGATTTTCCGACGCCGCCCGGTCCCAGAAGAAAAATGGTCTCGCCTGGTCGCCACGGCCGGCGAACCTCAATGTGGGTTTTTGCCATCGACCATGACCTCATTCGCAGCCGTTCCAGACAGCAGAATCACCTGTGAGAAACGACTCACCCTACCGTTTTCCATGTCGATCGGTCCCGATATTTAAGGCGATACCGCCCAAAATTGCTGAATTCAGAAAAAAAATGTCGATTCCGCTCTGGCGGGAGGAATCCAGCCACACCCGTCAGGTTTGTCTAATGTTTTCAATGGGCGCATGTCGCTATAGTTGCAGAAAGAATAATTCGCGGCGTACGAGACATATATATTGTCCTAATTTGGGCGACTCGAATTTCACCAAATATTTCAAAAAGTAACTAATGATCGACTTTGGTATTGTGGCAGCAACATGGCTATGTTTCTCAAGCACTTACTGATTTACTGCTGTTGCGCCATCCGGAATGTCGCCCTATAACCTGCCGCCGTAACCCATGATTAACTATAAATAGTAATCGACAAAGACAACGCTAAGGTTGAGGAACAAGACAATGACGACATACTACGTAGCGACGACTGGCAGCGGCGGTGGTAACGGCAGTGCCTCCTCTCCATTTCGCACGATCAGCGACGCGATGGCGTCGGACCTTAAGCCCGGCGACGAGGTTGTGGTGCGCGCCGGCGTCTATAATGAATCGGTGAACATGTACAAGGATGGTTCCGCCGCCGGCTACATTACCTTGCGGTCGGAGGTACCGGGTGGAGCTGTAATCCACTCAGCATCGGGCGGCGCAAATGGTATCAACATCACTGCCAACTATGTGGCGGTCGAGGGCTTCGAGGTCTACGGGAGCGATTCGCACGGCATTGTCGGTGATGGCGTCCACCATGTGAGGATCGCCGATAACGTTTCCCACGACAACGGTGCGTCCGGCATCGCCTTCGCCGGATCCGACTTCATCACGATCGAAGGGAACGAGACTTACAAAAATGCGAGTTCCGGCTGGTTTTCAGGCATCTCTCTCTACCAGAACCGGAATATCACCGGGGCGCCGGACGATGGCAGCTTCCGCAATATCATCCGGAACAACATCTCGCACGACAACGTCACGAAGACGGGTGCGCACACCGATGGCAACGGCATCATCATCGACGATTTCCAGAGCACGCAGACGAGCGGTCATCCGAACTACACGTTTAAGACCCTGGTCGACAACAACCTCGTCTATGAGAACGGCAGCAAAGGCATCCAGGTTACCTGGAGCGACTCCGTCACGGTGAAAAACAACACCGCCTACCACAACAATCAGGACCTGCTGAACGACGGCACCTGGCGCGGCGAACTCAGCAACGCGCAGTCGAGCAACAACACCTGGATCAACAACATCGCCGTAGCCGACCCGTCGGTGAACAAGAACAACACTGCGATCGATAACACATCGTACGGCGACTATACCAACGCCAACGTCGTCTGGGCCAACAACAACACCTACAACGGCACGGCCGGTCAGGCCTCGGTCAGGACCGACGGCGGCAACGCGATGCCGAGCACGGCGAACGGCAACAAGCTCGGCATCGACCCGAAATTCCTGGGCGCAGCGAGCGACAACTTCCACCTCGGCTCCGGCTCGGCAGCGATCGACGGCGGAACCGCCAAGTACGGCGTCGGTTCGGTAGACCTTGACGGCCACGCTCGCGTCGTTGGAACTGTCGATATGGGCGCCTACGAATCGGGCTCCAGCTCGACCCCGACCACGCCGACGCAACCGACAACGCCGACCACCCCGACGCAGCCGACAACGCCGACGCAACCGACAACGCCAACCGCGCCGACAAAAGAATTCATCGGCACCGACGGCAACGACACCATGCCGCACACCGGTCAGTCCAATGGCGGCAACGAAACCTTCAAGGGTCTCGGCGGTAATGATGTGTTGAAGGGCGGGGCCGGCGCGGACGTGCTAGACGGCGGTAGTGGCAACGATACGGCCAGCTATGCGGGCTCCGCCGCGGTCAACGTCAACCTGACGACTGGGGCCGCATCGGGCGGCCAGGCGGCCGGTGACAAGATCGCCAGCATCGAAAACTTGACTGGCTCAAGCTACAACGACGTACTGACCGGCAATAAAACCAGCAACGTTCTCACTGGCGGGGTTGGCGCGGACAAACTGGACGCCGGCGCCGGCAATGATTTCCTTATTGGTGGTGCCGGGAAGGACATTATGACCGGCGGCATCGGCGCGGACACGTTTATCTTGAAGGCACCGACGGAAACCGGGTCCGGCGTGAACCGCGACGTCATCACCGACTTCCAGCACGGCGTCGATAAGATCGACCTCTCTGCGATCGATGCGAATGGCTCTGCGGCGGGCAATGGAACCTTCCATTTCCAGGCACAGGAAAATGCCTTGTTCGACCACAAGGCTGGCGCGCTCGCCTGGCATTATGAAGACCACGCCGGAACCGCGAGCGATGTTACCGTTATCCAGGCCGACATGAACGGCGACGGCATTCATGACTTCGAGGTTCAGCTGAAGGGCCTCGTCCACCTGGGGGCAGGCGATTTTCTCCTGTAACTGTCCCCCGTTGTGGCGGTCGTCCGATCGCCACAACACGCGGGAAGCAAAAATCGGCTACTTCGGCGCGCGGATGAGGGAACCCCATCCGCGCGCTGCTATTTTTCGACGGGCGTCAGCCGGCCTTTCTGGCCGGCTTTGCGTAAACCGACAGGTTGTCAGAACGCCTCACCTCCCGCCAGCAGGCGTATCGACGATCGTAGCGCGAATAGAATCAGCTCCGACAAATTTCAGGCTGACAGGTTGCCAAGAACCTTCAGAATATGATCCCGGATCGCTGTGGCCGTTTTTTCCGGTGGCACGGAAGTGACGTCGAGGACCAATGTGTTTGGGTGACCTGGATCGAAAACCCCTGCCCTCCGGCTGCGATCCCTCGAGGCTGCCACGTCAGTGGATTTCAACCTTTCGCGCCGCCCGGGGCTCGAAACCCGGCGAGCCAGTTCCTCTTCATCACACAGCAACCGCACCGGCACCAGAACCGCGCCGCAGGCTTCGGCAGCGCCGGCGATCTGCTGAAAGGTACGAAGGCTCCGCTCGTCACCCTCGAGGCCGGCATGCGTGAAAATGAAATTGGCGGACGGCGCATAAGCGGTGATTGCATCAAGGACGGTTTGCCGAACCCGACCTGTGAACCCCCATATTCCCTTTGGAAGCGACGCCGTTCCATCCTCATCCAGCAAGCGTAGGATCGGGTTGTTGATCCAATGGTTGTCGACGATTTTTGCAGAAATCACCGCGCTCAACTCTTTCGCGACGGTCAACTTCCCAACGCCCGGGAAGCCTATGAGCACGATGCGGACACCCATCTCTAGCGACACCTATTCAGTTCTCGATGGTCATCTCGCCCGAAGAGTAAATGAGCGTTCCTGCCGGATGGACGGTTCACGGCCATAGCGTCCCTCTCACGGAAGCCGCTCCAGCCCAGTTGGCGAACGGCATGCCACATGGGTGGACACTTGAAAAATGGCGACCCCTGCAGGAATCGAACCTGCGACAACCTGCTTAGAAGGCAGGTGCTCTATCCAGCTGAGCTAAGGGGCCGTCCGGCGGTCGCGTTCAGGGAGCGCGACCGGATGCGGCAGTTCTGGACGAGAAATCTCAATGCGTCCAGGGCTGTGTACGGGTATAGCGGAAATTATCCGGGTAGGCGACAACCTGACGGACCGGATCCTTGGGCGCGATGACGCGATATTCGATGCCATTGCGCTGGGCATAGGCTTCGGCCAGTTCCTGCGTTTCGAAGGTGAGCTTCACCTGCTGGCGCGTATCGCCGGAAGAGGTGTAGCCCATCATCGGATCGATCTTGCGCGGCGACTCCTGATCGAATTCGAGCACCCAGAGATGGGTTTTGGCCTTGCCGGACTGCATGGCGGTCTTGGCTGGACGATAGATCTTGGCAGACATGACTGCGACGTCTCCGACTATGCGGGCAGCGCCCGCCTTTCAAGGTCTCAATCCCCGTTGCCGGGGCTTTGCTTCGTCGCTGAGATAGCACGAAGAGATGAATTTTGCTTATCCGCGAATCCTTGGCTTTTCAAGAAAAAAGGCGGCGCACGACGCACTGTCGATCGCATCGCGATGACGCGGTGATGCCGCCGAACATGGATACAGCCGGACAGGCGGTTGCGCGATTATTACCGCTTGTCTCATGTTGTGATAACAACCAGATTGCCGCGGCCAGCCCTCGGCACTAGTTTACGGCTCATCTAATTTCAGTGGATTTGCACTCATGATGAGACGTTCGGCGGAGTTCAATGCCATTGTGATAGGCGCTGTCATCACGGCATTCTTCTACGTTGCCATCAGCTACGCCCAATATATCGGCCTGCTCGAACACGGCTGAGGCAGCCTTCTCCTGAGGTCCAGTCGTCCTGCAGGGGCAGACCGGCGGCCCACCTCGATTTTTCGCTATGCGTCCAAATATCAGGCGGGAATCTTCCGCCTGAGCTGGATTTATGGGTTGCGACGGCGAAGTGAACCGTGTATCTCCCCGCCCACGGCACGGAGTGTAGCGCAGTCTGGTAGCGCATCTGGTTTGGGACCAGAGGGTCGGGAGTTCGAATCTCTCCACTCCGACCATTCAATATCCCGATATTCTTGAAGCTTCGGCAACCGCTCACGGCCCGCATTGTCCGGGCATGCGTGCGGTCACTTCGTCTTCTTCTTCGTCGTCGTGGCGCTGACGATCCTGTCGCCCGGTTTGATTCCAAGTTTGGCGACGATGCCGGCACTCAGTTCGACGACGTATTTCACCGGGCTCATCGAATCGATGATGTCGCGCGAATAGGGCGTTGCGTTTTCCTTGATGTGGCGGATCGTGCCGGTATCGTCGGCAAAAAGCATGTCGAGTGGCAGGATGGTGTTTTCCATCCACATGGTGACGCGCCGCGGCTCGTCGAAATCGAAGATCATGCCGGCATCATCGGCCATCACTTTGCGAAACATCAGTCCGTGGGCGCGCTGATCGGGAGTCGAGGCGATCTCGACGGTGAAATGCAGCACCTTGCCCGCGGCGGTCTGGACGAGCAGCGGCTCCTTGTCGAAGCGCATCTGCTCTTCGGCCAGAGCCGGCAGGGCGACCATGAAAAAAAGCGCCAGGATGGCGCTTCTGATCGCATGAAACAGGATTGGGCCGCGCATATCAGTGCGACCGGCTGGCCGGGCTCGGAACATCGGGATGGATCTCCGCGGCCATCAGGCCCTTCTCACCGTCGCCGAAGCGGACGAGCACGACCTGGCCGGGGCGCAGTTCCGTCAAGCCGAACCGGCGGAGCGTTTCCATGTGCACGAAGATGTCTTCGGTGCCCTCGCCGCGCGTCAGGAAGCCGAAGCCCTTGGTACGGTTGAACCACTTGACGAGCGCCCGCTCGAGCCCGCTCGTCGCGGTGACCTGCACATGGGTGCGCACCGGCGGCATCTGCGAGGGATGAACCGCCGTCGACTGGTCCATCGAGAGGATCTTGAAAGCCTGGTAGCCGCGTTCGCGGCGCTGAATGAGGGCGACGATGCGGGTTCCCTCCAGGATCGTCTGGTAACCGTCGCGGCGCAGGCAGGTCACATGCAGGAGAACATCCTGCATGCCATTGTCTGGCACGATGAAGCCGAAACCCTTGGCTACGTCGAACCACTTGACGACGCCGGTGATTTCCACAAGATCGACCGCCTCCGCCGATAGCTCGTCAAGATCGGAGTATTCGTTCGATGAAATCCTATCAGCCATTGTCGCCAGCCCCTCGAATACGCGTCACACTGTTACGGTTAACTGATTCTTGAAATCAAGATTAACATCTTGGTAACGGATAAGCGCAAGTCCTAGTTTTCGGTTATTCCCAGCTGCACATTTTATAAAGATGACTTGCCCGAAGCTGACCTCGCATCGCCGAAAAAAGCTAGCCCCAATAAAGGAGTAAATAGAATGCGTTATCTTCATACAATGGTTCGCGTCAAAGACCTGGACGTCTCGCTCGCCTTTTACACCACCCTGTTCGGGCTGGAGGAGATCCGCCGCCACGAAAACGAGAAGGGCCGATTCACCCTGGTTTTCCTGGCCGCCCGCGACGATCTCGACCGTGCGCGCAGCGAAAAGGCTCCCTGCCTCGAACTTACCTATAACTGGGACACGGAAGATTATAGCGGAGGACGCAATTTCGGCCACCTCGCCTATGAGGTCGACGATATCTACGCAACCTGCCAGCATCTGATGGATAACGGCATCACCATCAACCGGCCGCCGCGCGACGGGAACATGGCCTTCGTGCGCTCGCCCGACGGCATTTCGATCGAAATCCTGCAGAAGGGCAGCCCGCTTCCGGCCGCCGAGCCCTGGGCCTCGATGGGCAATACCGGCGCCTGGTAAGGCTTTTTTCCGCAAGGCTTTTGCGAGGCTTGCGGCTTTTTCGATTTCGGGTCCGGCCGGCGCCTTGGCGCTTGCCGCGATCCGGCCCCGCAGGCAATCTCCCGGTGACTCGAAGCGGAGGATGGCGTTTTTCGCCCCTGTTCCGCATCCACCGGAGACTGTCGCTTGCCCAACATGCAGATGCGGATGCCCGTGACGGGCGCTTTGCTGATCGCCACCTCGGTGCTGGCGCTGTCCGGCTGCGCGTCGGACAAGAAGGCGCTCGATTCCGCTGCCGCCGTTCCGGCGGCCCAAGCCGCTGCCCCTGAGCTTGCCGCGGCTGCACCGGCAAGCCCTGCCCCGCGTTCGGTCTATACGGATCCGCGGCTCGTCAATGTCTCCGGCGCTCAAGCAGCACCTCAGGCCGTGGCGGCGGATCCGAATGCCGCTGTCCCGCCCGCCAATCCGGCAGCATCGGCGCCTGCCAATATCGGCGGGCTCGTCATGCAGTCGACCCGGATCAATGCGCAGGCGATGAGCATCTTTTCCGATCACCAGCCGGGGCCGCAGAACAACAGCACATCCACCGTCATCCAACCGCAGGCCTATGCGCCGGTGGAAGGTGTGGCGCCCGCAAGAAGCAGCGTCTACAGCCAACAGCCCACATCGGCACAGCCGGCGGAGCCTGTGCTGCCGCAGCAATCCTCGCAAAATGGCAGCACACAGCTTGCGCCGGTTCAGACGGCGTCGCTTGCGACCAACAGTATTCCGACTTCGACTGTCAACGCACTCTACAGCGCCCCGAAGCAGAACCTGCTCGGCAGCCTCTCCGGCCTGCTGCAGAAGGCATCCCTGCCCGGCATGACGCGTATTGCGCCGAACGGGCTGCATCTTCAGAACGACAAGGTCGAGGTCGGCTGCTTCAAGCCGGACCTGCTGAACGTGATCAAGACGGTCGAAAACCATTTCGGCCGGCCTGTTATCGTCACGTCAGGCTACCGCGACGAAGAGCATAACCGCCAGGTCGGCGGAGCCGACGAATCGATGCACAAGAGCTGCGAGGCGGCCGACATCCAGATCGACGGCGTCACAAAATGGGATATCGCCGCCTATATCCGCTCGCTGCCGAACCGCGGCGGCGTCGGCACCTATTGCCACACGGATTCGGTCCATCTCGATACCGGCAAAAGCCGTGACTGGAACTGGGGTTGCGGCGGCAAACGTGCGCCGATAACGACCGCAAGAGCCATCTGATCTCGCAAGCACGGATCGGCATAACGTTACGTCAGCTCTACCCCACTGGTTTGCGATAATTCTCGCAAACCGTTGATTCGGCTAACCTAATCCTCCCAAATACACCAGCCGAAATATCTGTCATTTTTTTGCAAAAAATCGAATTTGCCGCTTGCGGCTTTCGAAGGTGCTGACTATAAGGGCGCCACCACGAAGGAAGCGCCCTTCGTCTATCGGTTAGGACACCAGATTTTCATTCTGGGAAGAGGGGTTCGACTCCCCTAGGGCGTGCCACTTCTTCTCTCTCAACTGTCAAAGCAGTTCGTGATCTGCTTGCAGATGTCACAGCGCTTTCCTATTTTAACGAAGTTGGCCTGCGCCCTTCGTCTATCGGTTAGGACGACAGATTCTCATTCTGTAAAGAGGGGTTCGACTCCCCTAGGGCGTACCAAAATATCCCAAAATCATACTCTTAGAGAAAAGCCTCGCTGAAATCATGGATTGCGGTTCAGCGGCGCGGTGGACAAGACACAAACGCATCGGCCGCTCGTCCAAATCGAACGGGACAGAGATCCGGAAGAAGCTGCTTCGAGGGATTCGCTCGAAGCTTGAGCCCTAAGCGGTTTAACGACTGGTGCTGACCCTCAATACGAGACTGTGCCCGGAACCTTACCGATCGCATCTCGTTATATCAGTAGGAAAGCACGGGTGTTCCTCCTGTGCGATCCGTCTTTGTCAAGACTTGCCCCGCCTAGGCGGGGCTTTTTTCCGGCAACGTACGGGAACCGCAGGAGCACAGCAAGGTTAGTCCATTGGATCGCAGGAGAGAGGGCGTATTTCGGATCGCGTATGCCTTTCCACCTGGCGGTCCACCCTATTGCAGAGTTGGGTCGTGCGGGGGAAAGTATTCGGTCTGCTCCCAAGCGACGCTCCGCGCGGCCCGACACCTTCGCCTAGTATGTGATCAGGTCGAAGCCATCCCCAACGCCGCTCCTTCTCCGACTTCCCCTTGCCGCGGCGGCACTGTTTTCCACAGCCGAAAAAAATCGGCGAAAACGATGATTTTTTCGCGTCTTGGCGCTTGCGGCTTTCGAAGGTGCTGACTATAAGGGCGCCACCACGAAGGAAGCGCCCTTCGTCTATCGGTTAGGACACCAGATTTTCATTCTGGGAAGAGGGGTTCGACTCCCCTAGGGCGTGCCACTTCTCTCTCTCAGTTCCATGTATTTCGAGCGCCTGTGCGACCGTGCTATTTTGCCGGCGCTGCATCGCAGACGCGCAGCTGGATGCGGCGCGCACCTTGGTAATGCTCGGCGCCGAGCGAACCTGCGACATGCAGGCTCGCGCCGCGCGAATTGAGCAGCAGGTTGCCGAGCGCCGTATCGGCGGCGCGGAAGGCGATGCCGTCGAGCCGCGATCCATCCATTGCCTCCATCGTCACCTTCACATGCTTCTCGCCGACGAGGCGCGCGTCGCGCACACGATGGGCCGGCACGGCAAAGAGCGGTTGCGAATGGCCGGAGCCATAAGGGCCAGCCGCCTCCAGGCGATCGATGAGTTCGAGCGTAGCGCCGCTGGCGCCGATCGCCCCGTCGATCTTCAAGGTCTCGTTGGCGACGAGGTTCGCCACAGTCTTCGCCGACTTTTCCGTGAAGAAGGTCCTCAGCCTGCCGAGATCGGCGCGCTCGACGGTCAGCCCAGCGGCCATGGCGTGGCCGCCGCCCTTGACGAGCAGCCCCTCGTCGACGGCGGCGCGCACCATCCTGCCCATGTCGAAGCCGTTGATCGAGCGGCCCGAGCCGGTGCCGCGGCCGGAGGCATCGAAGGCGATCGCGAAGGCCGGCCGTTTGAACTTCTCCTTCAGCCGCGCCGCGATCAGCCCGACGATGCCGGGATGCCATTTCTCATGGGCGGTCACGATGACGGAGGCGCCCTCGCCGTCGCCATATTCGGCGAGCGCCTCGGCTTCCGCCTCCTGCAGCATGACGGCCTCCATTGCCTGGCGTTCGCGGTTGAGTTCGTCGAGGCGCTGGGCGATCACCTCAGCCTCGCCGGCATCGTCGAGCGTCAGCAGCCGGCTTCCGAGAGCCGCGTCGCCGATCCGCCCGCCGGCATTGATGCGCGGGCCGATCAGGAAGCCGAAATGATAGGGTGTCACCGGGCCTGAAAGCCCAGCCTTGCGGAAGAGTGCCGCAAGCCCGGCATTGCTCTGGTGGCGGGCAGCGACCAGGCCCTTCACCACATAGGCGCGGTTGAGGCCCTTCAACGGCACGACATCGCAGACTGTCGCCAATGCGACGATGTCGAGCCATTGCAACAGGTCGATCGCCAGGATGCGCTTGTTGCCGGCCGCGCGCAGCAGGCGCAGCGTCGCCACCAACACCATGAAGACGACGCCGGCGGCGCAAAGATGCCCCTGCCCCGACAGATCGTCCTCACGGTTCGGATTAACCAGCGCATGACAGCGCGGCAGCTCGTGTGTCACCTGGTGGTGATCGATGACGACAACATCGATATCGCGCGCGGCAGCCGCCGCCAACGCCTCGTGACTGGTGGAGCCGCAATCGACGGTAACGATCAGTTGCGCGCCGTTGTCGATCAACTGGTTGATCGCCGCCGGATTGGGGCCGTAACCTTCGAAGACGCGGTCGGGGATATAAATGGTCGCCTTGACGCCGAAATGGCTGAGGAAGCGGAACATCAGCGCCGAGGAGGCCGCACCGTCGACATCGTAGTCGCCGAAGATCGCGACGCTCTCGCCGCGCTCGATCGCCCGCACCAGACGGATCGCCGCCTTTTCGCAATCGGTCAGGCTATGGGGATCGGGCATCAGGCTGCGGATGGTCGGATCGAGAAATTCGATCGCATCGTCCACCGGCACGCCGCGCCCGGCCAGCACGCGGGCGATCAGATCCGGCAGTCCGTGGATCTGCGACATGGCGAGCGCCCGGTTCTGCCCGGCCTGGTCGAGCCGCGCCACCCAACGATTGTCGAGCGCGGATTTCTCCACGCCGAGAAAGGCGCGCTGTACCGGATCGACGGGATCTGCCATGCCACACTCCGCTGACTTCATCTGCTCTTTCTATAGGAGCAGCGGAGATAACATAGCGGGGAATTTGCAGACACGGATTTTTACCAGAATACTGTCCAGATCAGCATGGCAACACCGGCAAGCTGCACCAGCAGAAACGAAAACAGCGTCAGCAGAATGGCCCAGTTGCGGCCTTCCGGGTTGTCTTCATCGCCGTCAGCCTCGTCATGGATCTCATGACTGATGTCACGGTGCATTGGCTTGAGGATTTGCTCAAGCATATCAGGAGGGTTGGGCGGCTCGTCGCTCGGGCGGCCATACCCCTTCCCGGCATGGCTGTCCTTGCTCATGAAATTCTCCACGCCGGCGACTCACCATCTATGGTTTTATTTATATCAATATTTCGGTATTTGTTAATATAGACTTCCGTACGGGGAGCCCGCACGATCAACAAAAAAACCGCCCTGCCAGAGACAGGGCGGTTCATTGTCCCCAAGCGGGAAAAACTTAAACTTCTTCTTTCGGCCGCTCGATGCGAATCACCTGCGGTTCGCCGAAGAGATAACCTTCCGACTTGATCGAGGCGACCGCCTTGCGGACCGACTCTTCCATCGTTGCGTGCGTGACGAGAATGATCGTCTGGTGGTGCGACGGCGCCAGATGCTGTTTGGAGCGCTGGACGATCGATTCCAGCGAGATATTGTTTTCGGCCATGCGGGTTGCGACGCTGGCAAAGACGCCGGTGCGGTCGAGCACGGTCAGGCGGATGAAATAGCCGCCCTCGTGGCTCTGCATCTGCGCCTTGCGGTAGGGCTCCAGCGCCGTTGCGGGATGCCCGAGAACCGGCACGCGCTGGGCGCCCGGCTGGCTTTTGGCGATATCGGCGATATCGCCGAGCACGGACGAGGCCGTCGCGTTGCCGCCGGCGCCGGGGCCGACCATCAACAGTTCGCCGAGCACGTCGGATTCGATCGCCACCGCATTGGTGACGCCGTCGACCTGGGCGATGACCGAATCGACCGGCACCATGGTCGGGTGCACACGCTGCTCGATGCCGGTATCGGTGCGCTGGGCAACGCCGAGCAGCTTGATGCGGTAACCGAGTTCGGCGGCGGCGTGGATATCCTCGATCGAGATGTTGGTGATGCCTTCGAGATAGATGTCGTCGGCCGCGATCTTATTGCCGAAGGCGAGCGTCGTCAGGATGGCGAGCTTGTGGGCCGTGTCGTTGCCCTCGATATCGAAGGCCGGATCGGCTTCGGCATAACCCAGCCGCTGCGCTTCTTTGAGGCATTCGGCAAAGGAAAGCCCCTCCTTCTCCATCTTGGTCAGGATGTAATTGCAGGTGCCGTTCATGATGCCGTAGATGCGCGAGACGGCATTGCCGGTCAGCGATTCGCGCAGCGCCTTGATGACGGGGATGCCGCCGGCGACCGCCGCCTCGAAATTCAGCAGCGCGCCCTTCTCCTCGGCAATCGTCGCCAGCTCGACGCCGTGATAGGCAAGCAGCGCCTTGTTGGCCGTCACCACATGGAGACCGCGCTGAAGTGCGGCGCGCACCGAGGTGTTGGCCGCGCCTTCGGCGCCCCCCATCAACTCGACGAAGACGTCGATATCACCCTTTTCGGCAAGCTCTTCCGGCCGGTCGAACCAGGTGACGGCGGAAAGATCGACGCCACGGTCCCGCGTCCTGTCACGCGCGGAGACCGCGGTGATGGTGATCGGGCGCCCGCAGGTGACGGCAAGCTCGTTGCTCTTCTGCTGGATGATGCGGACTAGCGAGGCGCCAACGGTGCCCAAGCCCGCAATGCCGATTTTGAGGGCATCTGCCATGGATCGATCCTGAATGTCTGTGTGGCGGCAGCCGCTCAACGCGGCTGCCCAAGGGTTGAATTAACGGTGTGCGTTCAGCGAAATGACGTTATGCATCGTTTCGTCTGCCGTCGACATGAACTTCTTGATGTTGCGCGCAGCCTGGCGGATGCGGTGTTCGTTCTCGACAAGGGCGAGACGGACATAGTCGTCGCCCATTTCGCCGAAGCCGATGCCCGGGGCAACGGCAACGTCGGCCTTCTCGACCAGCAGCTTGGAAAATTCAAGCGAACCGAGATGGCGGAACTTTTCCGGGATCTTCGCCCAGGCGAACATGGTGGCGGCCGGCGGCGGCACGTCGAAGCCGGCCTTGCCGAAGCTTTCGACCATGACGTCACGACGACGTTTATAGACGTTGCGGACTTCCGCAATGTCGGAGCCGTCGCCGTTCAGCGCATGTGTCGCCGCAACCTGGATCGGCGTGAAGGCGCCGTAATCGAGATAGGACTTCACACGTGTCAGCGCAGCGATCAGCCGCTCGTTCCCGACGGCAAAGCCCATGCGCCAGCCGGGCATGGAGAAGGTCTTCGACATCGAGGTGAACTCGACCGTCACATCCATGGCGCCCGGCACTTCGAGAACCGACGGCGGCGGCGCCTCGTCGAAATAGATCTCCGAATAGGCAAGGTCGGATAGCACGATGATGTCGTGCTTCTTGGCGAAGGCAATGACGTCCTTGTAGAAATCGAGCGTCGCGACAAAGGCCGTCGGGTTCGAGGGATAGTTGAGGATCAGCGCCAAGGGCTTCGGGATCGAATGGCGGACCGCCCGCTCAAGCGGCGGGAAGAAGGTCTCGTCAGGCTCCACAGACATCGAGCGGATCACGCCGCCCGCCATCAGAAAGCCGAAGGCGTGGATCGGGTAGGTCGGGTTCGGGCAGAGGATGACGTCGCCGGGCGCGGTGATCGCCTGCGCCATATTGGCGAAGCCTTCCTTGGAGCCGAGGGTGGCGACCACCTGCGTATCCGGGTTGAGCTTGACGCCGAAACGGCGGGCATAATAGGCGGCCTGGGCGCGGCGCAGCCCCGGAATGCCCTTGGAGGAGGAATAACGGTGGGTGCGCGGATCCTGCACAACTTCGCACAGCTTGTCGACGATCGCCTGGGGAGTGGGAAGGTCAGGGTTTCCCATGCCGAGATCGATGATATCGGCGCCGCCCGCTCGCGCGCTTGCTTTCAAACGGTTGACCTGTTCGAAAACATAAGGCGGCAAACGCCGGACTTTGTGAAACTCTTCCATTTCATTCCCCATGGAAAGGCGGCATTTCGGGCCGCAGTCGAAGTTCGTTCCGTCTCCCGGCGGCTGCGACACGAACTTCAGAATCGCAACGCCGTATTCATCAGACCTAAGCCACGCGGCAAATCTTTGACGGAAAGGCCGCGCAACGCGCATTATCGGGAAAATCGTATCTTCCGATCCATCCGGAAGGCTTTGCGTCCAAATTGCCTGAAAGGCAAGGTCTATTTGGAGATTTCGGAGAGCGTATCCGTGCCGTGTTCGGCGGCGAGGCGGCGCATTTCGGCGACCTTGGCCTGATATTCGGCCTCCGAGAGCGTGCCGGCCTTGCGCCGGGCGGCAAGTGCCGTCAGCTGATGCTGCAGGTCGGCCGCCTGCTCGTCGCTCATCTGGACATTGGCGGCCGTCAGCGGCGCGCCGAAATTCGGATAGCCGTCCGGCGACTTTGCCAGGCCGCCTTCGACCGCATCACCCTTGGTGGCCGGCATGACGACGGCGGTCGGCGCCGCTCGCTTGGCGGCGGCCGCGGCTTTTTCTTCCGCCGTCAGATTGCATCCGGCAAGGGCCATCGCCGCCGCGGCGCAGATCAATGCGGTGCGGTTGAAGGTTGCGATGCGCCGAATGCCGTTCTTCGTCATGCCTCAAAATCCAGTTCTGATTGCGTCGACTGTTAAATTTGTCGCAGCCACAAAGCAATAGCATGAGCCGGCGCGGGTGGAACTTGTTTTCTCGTTCGATCACGATGTACAACGAATGGATAAAAACAGTGCTGCCGCCGGGAGGAAATGGTGACCGACAGCAAGCAGGAAAATGGCGGCCAGAAGAATGGCGGCAAGGCCGGTTTCGACGCAACCGATCTCGATCCCTATGTATTGAAGGATCCCGAGGCCATGGCGACGAATTTCGCCCGGGCGCTCGAAAATCTCGGGCAGGCAGCCTCGGCCTGGCTTGCGCCGCGCGAACGCGGCGAGATCACCCAAACCGCCGTCGATCCGATGACCGACATGGTCAAGACGCTGTCCAAGGTCAGCGAATACTGGATTGCCGATCCCCGCCGCACCTTCGAGGCGCAGACGCAGCTGATGTCGTCGTTCTTCGGCATCTGGATGCGCTCGATGCAGCGCATGCAGGGCACGCGCGAGCAGGCGCCTCCCGAACCCGACACCCGCAAGGACAAACGCTTCTCCGACGAGGACTGGCAGAAGAACCCGTTCTTCGATTTTCTCCGCCAGGTCTATTTCGTCACATCAGACTGGGTGGAGAAGCTGGTCTCGGAGACCGATGGTCTCGACGAGCACACCAAGCATAAGGCCGGCTTCTACGTGAAGCAGATCACGGCCGCCCTTTCGCCGAGCAATTTTGTCGCCACCAATCCGCAACTCTACCGCGAAACGATCGCAACCAGCGGCGAAAACCTGGTGCGCGGCATGAAGATGCTGGCCGAAGACATCGCTGCCGGAAACGGCGATCTTCGCCTCCGCCAGACCGACATGACGAAATTCGCCGTCGGCCGCGACATGGCGCTGACGCCGGGCAAGGTGATCGCCCAGAACGATATCTGCCAGATCATCCAGTACGAGGCTTCGACCGAAACGGTGCTGAAGCGGCCGCTGCTGATCTGCCCGCCCTGGATCAACAAATTCTACATTCTCGACCTCAACCCGCAGAAATCCTTCATCAAATGGTGCGTCGACCAGGGGCAGACCGTCTTCGTCATTTCCTGGGTCAACCCGGATGCGCGCCACGCCGAAAAAGACTGGGCGGCTTATGCCCACGAGGGCATCGATTTCGCGCTCGAGACGATCGAGAAGGCGACCGGCGAGAAGGAGGTCAACGCCGTCGGCTATTGCGTCGGCGGCACGCTGCTGGCGGCAACACTGGCGCTGCATGCCAGGGAAAAAAACAAGCGCATCAAGACCGCGACACTCTTCACCACCCAGGTCGACTTCACCCATGCCGGCGACCTCAAGGTCTTCGTCGACGAGGAACAGCTTACAGCACTCGAAGAGCATATGCAGGCGGCCGGCTATCTCGACGGCTCGAAGATGTCGATGGCTTTCAACATGCTGCGCGCGTCCGAGCTGATCTGGCCTTATTTCGTCAACAGCTACCTCAAGGGCCAGGAACCCCTGCCCTTCGACCTTCTGTTCTGGAACGCCGATTCGACCCGCATGGCGGCGGCAAACCATGCCTTCTACCTGCGCAATTGCTATCTGAAGAATGCGCTGACGAAAAACGAGATGATCCTCGACGGCAAACCCGTGTCGCTGAAGGACGTGAAGATCCCGATCTATAATCTCGCCACGCGCGAGGATCACATCGCGCCTGCCAAGTCCGTCTTCGTCGGCAGCCGGTTCTTCGGCGGCAAGGTGGAATTCGTTGTCACCGGCTCGGGACATATTGCCGGCGTCGTCAACCCGCCCGACAAGAAGAAGTATCAATACTGGACGGGCGGCCCCACCAAGGGGGACTACGAGACCTGGATAGAGAAGGCGACCGAGACGCCGGGATCCTGGTGGCCGCACTGGCAGGCCTGGATCGAGACGCATGACGACAGGCGTGTGCCGGCGCGCAAACCCGGCGGCGACGCGCTGAACGCGATCGAGGAAGCGCCGGGAAGTTACGTGATGGAACGCGCCTGAGACGGCTCCTGAAAAGGCCCCGGGCATCTCCTTTTGAGACGCCGCGAGAAAGAACGGCGCGGCGTAAACAAATTAGAAACCATAATTCGTCATCCTTGCGAAACAGTCGGAAGTCGCGAGTGGTCTAAATTCGGCCCACTTGCGCCTTTACCGGCCCCGGCGAAGTTTAGTCAGTCAGTGCCGCCGGCCTGCGTAGCGAGTTTGAAAGACGAGTGTAGTATGGCGTTTGCGGTTGGGACGTTCAATAACGTCACCCCTCTTGGCGGATCTGCTTTTCGTTTGCGCAGATCTCGCGGTTTCCTTTACGGTGTCGTCGGCGCCGGATTTCTGACCTCCACATGGTTGATCGCGACCTTCGCGACGATGCATTCCGTCGGCGCTCCGGCTTCTCAGCCCGAGAGCTTCACGCAAGTTGCATCGATGCCGAAGCTGAAGCCGGCAACGCAGCACGAACGGCTGATCCATGTCGGCAAGGCCGACCGGCTGGCCGCCTTCGATGCCAAGCCGGTCGTCGCCCTGACGGCGCACCTCATCCAGTCGCATGCGCAAAAGACCAACGCCGCCGCAACGGCATCGCTGGCGCTTGCAAAGAACAATCGTCTCGCCGCGCCTGCCGAACCGCCGGTCGCCGTCGCCGCCGCAACCCCGTCCGACACCGCGAAATTCGCCAAGGACGACGCCGTTACGCCGCCGGTCGAGCTTGCGCAGACGGAGACCGAAGCAGAGAGTGACGACCGCATCATCATTCCTTCCAAGGAGACCGTCGCGGCCGTCGAACTCCCTGCCCTGCTCGCACTTGCCGATGCAGGACCGCAGCAGATTGCGCCGGCCCCGGTGGAACCGGCCCGAGTCGAGCCGGCGGCACCCGCCCTCAAGACGGCGTCGCTGCCGCAGGAAAAACCTGCGCCCGTGGAAGTCGCCGAGGCCGAAGAGCAGCAGCCCTTCGATCTGGTGCTGGCGCCTGACGAAGGCTCCGTGCCGCTGCCGATGGCGCGTCCCGATGGCCTCATCGGCAAACCGGCGCCCACGACCAGGGGTTCGCAGCGCCCTGCCGAGCCGGCACTTGCCTATGCGCAGCCGAACTCGCCGATCCAGGATGAGCAGGACGATGCCGTGCCGCGCTACGACAAGCCGGTCTTCTCGCCGAAGCTGCGCGCCGGTGTGGCGATCTACGACATCGAGAACAGCACGGTCTATCTACCGAACGGCGAGAGGCTGGAAGCCCATTCCGGCCTCGGCAAAATGCGCGACAACCCGCGTTACGTAGACAAGAAGATGCGCGGCCCGACGCCGCCGCACACCTACGCCCTCACCATGCGCGAGGCGCTTTTCCACGGCGTCGAGGCGCTGCGGCTGACACCACTCCAAGGCTCGGACGCCATCTATGACCGCGTCGGCCTGCTGGCCCACACCTACATGCTCGGCAAAAACGGCGATTCCAACGGCTGCGTCTCGTTCAAGGACTACCGCCGCTTCCTCGCCGCCTACAAACGCGGCGAAATCAAGCAGCTCGTGGTGGTGCCGCGGCTGAACAACAAACCGTCTTCAACGCTCGCCTCGCTGTTTTCGTCGCGAAGCTGACGGATGATGCATATCGCCGGCGGCGCTGGCGATATGCATTAGAATAGACGATCGACAAACCGCTCGGTCTCCCACGTTCTCAGAAAATGCGCCTCCCGCGCGATCCATCCAACGGCGTTGCTTCCCCACTCTTGTGTTCGGCTTGCGTACTCGCCCATGAGCCAAAAGTGGCGGACGATCACAAACCGAAGAGCTGCTTCGATGTCGTATGGCGTTATTGGCCGGACTGCCCGATAGCCATCGATGAAGGCATCCCACATATCGGTCAATTTCCTGCCGAAGGATATTTTCGCCCATAGAAAGACCGCCAGATCATAGGCAAGATATCCTGGGCCGCCGTCGTCAAAATCAAAGAATACCGCTTCACCAATCTCGTTGATGCGTGAATTGAAACCATGGCAGTCTCCGTGACAATAGGTCCACGTCAGATGACCGAACGCTTCAATTGCCTTTTCCGTCCGCGCGGCGATATGCTCGAGATCGCCGATGACCTCCGCATCCTCCACAATTCCGCTGTCGCGTATGCGCGCAAGGGGCCGGTGCAGCAGGTGTTCGAGGTCAAGCCGATACAGCGATCCGCTGGAAGAAAACGTCTCGGCAGCATTGTGCAACAGGGCAAGGGTCTTCCCGTTGGCCCGTGCATCGCCAGGGTCCGCCGCATGTGGTTCACGGCCATCGATCGCCCGGAAGAGCACTCCCGAACGTAACCCCTCCGGCGCACGCCCCTCCACGAAGAAGTCGCCATTGCGTGTTGCGATGGGTTCGGCGACCGGAACTCCCGATTGTGAAAGATGCGTCAGAAATGCCGTTTCGGTTTTGACGTCCGCTGGGCCACGCGCACGGCGGTGCGACAATCGAAACGCGTAACGCTCGCTGTTTCTCCCAACGGCAAGATAAATATCGTTCAAGCCGCGTTGAAGCAGTCGACAAGACACTGGCCCTGCGAGCGCATAATGCGTGTTTATGAACCGTTCGACGGCTTCGATCTGCGGGGTTGAATATAGCGCGTCAAAGTCCAGCATGGTCGGTGTCCCCTGGGCGCCGGCGAGGCTATATCGTCCTATTGCAACCGAGTTTTGCGACTTTGCAAATAGGATCGGCTGGCCACCGCACCCTCTGGAAACAGACATAAGTAGTAAAAATATACTATGCAACCACTTTGCATCGACTGTAACGTCGCTCGGCATTGCCGTCGCGGTCGAGATCGAAACAGGCAGGCGTCGCATTCCGGGATACAGCAAGCAGCAGCAGCCTGCCCCGCCTTACTTCAACCAAGCTGCGATTCGCTCCACCGCCTCGGCGATCTCGGCCTCTGAGCCCGCATAGGACAGGCGCAGGGTTCGATGTCCCTCGAGCGGATCGAAGTCGAGGCCGGGTGTGGCGGCGACGTCGATTTCGGCGAGCATGCGTTTGGCAAAACCCATGCTGTCATTGGTGAAGCGGGTGACGTCGAGATAGGCGTAGAAGGCGCCGTCCATCGGCGAGGCGATCGAAAGGCCGATCTGCGGCAGGCGCCGCATCAGCAGCTCGCGGTTGGCGGCATAACTCGCCTTGTAACGATCGAGTTCGGCGCCGGCGCCAAGGGCGGCGGTGGCGGCGATCTGCGAGAGTTCGGGCGGAGAGATATAGAGGCTCTGCGCCACCCGCTCGATCGGCCGCACCAGGCGCTCCGGCAGCACCATCCAGCCGATCCGCCAGCCGGTCATGCAATAATATTTCGAGAAGGAGTTGATGACGATCGCCTCGTCGGTCAGCTCTAGCGCGCTCGCCTCCTCGCCGGCGAAGGTCAGCCCGTGATAGATCTCATCGGAGATGAAGGCGATGGAATGGGCCGCGCAGTAATCCGCAAGCGCCTTCAGCCCATTGCGGCCGGTCACCGTGCCGGTCGGGTTGGCCGGGCTTGCGAGCAGCACGCCTTTCAGCGTCAGGCCGCTTTCCTTCTGCGCCGCCTCCAGGCTCTCAGGTGTGAGCGTGAAGTGGGTTTCGGCCGTTACCGGCACCTCGACCACCTTCAAGCCGAGCGCGCCCAGAATATTGCGATAGGCGGGATAACCGGGTCTTGCGATCGCCACCGCATCGCCGGCATCGAAGAGCGTGAGGAAGGCGAGATTGAAGCCGGCCGAGGAACCGGTGGTGATGGCGATCCGCGCGGGATCGATCTCCAGGCCGTGGCGATCCTTATAGTGCCCGGCAAGCGCCGATTTCAGCCGCGCTGTCCCCAGCGCATCGGTATAGCCGATGCGGCCTTCGGCAAGAGCTTCGCGCGCCACTTCGAGGGCCGCCTGAGGGGCGGGATGCGAGGGCTGGCCGACGGCCATCGAGATGACCGGATTGCCGGCCGCACGCCGCTTCGTCGCCTCTGCCAGGACGTCCATGGCATGAAAGGGCTCGACTTCGCTGCGTTTCGATATGGAAAACAAGATCGCTTCTCGCTCGGCTTCTTCGATGATGGCCAGACAATTGCCGCATTAATCGGCTCATCACAATCCCGCGAGGGCGGCGCAAGGGTGAAAATTCCTGTTTGAACAGCACTCGACGCACCGTACCTTGACGCGACGCGTTCAAGTCCATAACCCGGCGACGGTCTTCCCGACCAAGACCACATTGCCGATGACGAGGATATCATGGCCTTCTTCTCGAAAAGCTTCACCGCACTGGCGCTTGCCGCATCGATCGCTCTTCCGTTTCCGGCGGCAGCGCTCGATGACCAGCAGAAGAAGGAGTTCGGCGAATTCATCAAGCAATACCTGATCGAAAATCCCGAGATCATGCTCGATGTCCAGGATGCGCTGCAGAAGAAGCAGGAAGCCCAGCGGCTGGTGAAGGCCAATATGGCAATCGATGAGAACACCGCCGACATCTTCGATTCGAAGAACGACGTCACGCTCGGCAACCCCAAGGGCGATGTCACCGTCGTCGAATTCTTCGATTATAATTGCAGCTACTGCCGGCACGCGCTTCCCGACATGCAGGCGATGCTGAAGAAGGACAAGAACGTCCGCTTCGTGCTCAAGGAATTTCCGATCCTCGGGCCGGATTCGGTCGCCGCCCACAAGGTGGCCGACGCCTTCCGCAAGCTGGCGCCGGAGAAATATGCCGATTTCCACGTCGCCCTTCTCGGCAGCGAGGGCCGCGCCTCCGACGAAACGGCGATCGCCGTCGCCGCCTCGCTTGGCGTCAGCGAGGACAAGATCCGCGCCGAGATGGCCAAGAGCCCGAATGACAGCATCGTCCAGGCGACCTACCAGCTCGCCTCCAGCCTCGGCATCAGCGGCACGCCCTCCTATGTGATCGGTAAAGAACTGGTGCCGGGTGCCGTCGGGCTCGACGATCTCGAAGCCAAGGTCAAGAACATGCGCAGCTGCGGCAAGACCGCCTGCTGAGCAAAGCAACTACCGATCGGCCGCCCATCAAATCGCCAAAATCGAAGCGTTTCAACCATGTGGACAAATGTGGCGCGATTGCCGCTGCCCAATCCGTAAGGGCTTTCAATCGGCCTTCGCGGAGTCTATAGGTTGCCGTCGTACATTTTTCGGAACATTCGATGACGCAAACGATTTTTGTCCTGAACGGCCCCAACCTGAATATGCTGGGTAAAAGAGAGCCCGGCATTTATGGCGGCAAGACGCTGAAGGACATCGAGGCGGACTGCAAGGCCGCCGGCCGCGAACTCGGCTTCGATATCGATTTCCGCCAGAGCAACCACGAAGGCGCACTCGTCGACTGGTTCCATGAGGCGGACGAAAAGGCAGCCGGCGTTGCCATCAATGCTGGCGCCTATACGCATACATCGGTCGCGCTGCATGATGCGATCCGCGCTATTTCAATTCCCGTCATCGAGCTTCACATATCCAACGTGCATGCACGGGAAGAATTCCGCCACGAGTCGATGATCGCACCCGCATGCAAGGGCGTGATCTGCGGCTTCGGGCCTTACAGCTACATCCTGGCGCTCCACGCGCTGAAGAACATCACGGCATAAGAATAAGACAGGGCAACACCATGGCTGAAAAGAAATCGGGTATCGATCAGGCACTGATCCGCGATCTCGCCAACATTCTCAACGAGACGGATCTGACAGAGATCGAGGTCGAGCAGGACGACCTGCGCATTCGCGTTTCGCGCGCCGGCACCCAGCAATATGTCCAGGCGCCGATCGCAGCACCTGCCTACTCTGCGCCGGCCGCCGCCGCACCGGCAGCAGCAGGCGCCGCACCGGCCGCGGCTCCTTCGCGCAATCCGGCGAACGTCGTCAATGCACCGATGGTCGGCACCGTCTATATGGCGCCGGCTCCGGGCGCGCGTCCCTTCATCGAAATCGGCGCGACCGTCAAGGAAGGCCAGACGCTGATCATCATCGAAGCGATGAAGACGATGAACCAGATCCCCTCGCCGAAGTCGGGCAAGGTGACCGAAATCCTCGTCGATGACGGACATCCCGTCGAATACGGCCAAGCCCTCGTCGTCATCGAATAGGCCCATGCCCATGATTTCGAAAATCCTCATCGCCAATCGCGGGGAAATCGCCCTTCGCGTGCTCCGGGCCTGCAAGGAACTCGGTATTGCCTGCGTCGTGGTGCATTCCACCGCCGATGCCGATGCCATGCATGTGCGCCTTGCCGACGAAAGTGTCTGCATCGGCCCGCCGTCTTCGCGCGAGAGCTATCTCAATATCCACCAGATCGTCGCCGCCTGCGAGATCACCGGCGCCGATGCCGTGCATCCGGGTTACGGCTTTCTGTCTGAGAATGCCAAGTTCGCCGATATCCTCGAAGCCCACGGCATCACCTTCATCGGGCCGACGGCGGACCATATCCGCATCATGGGCGACAAGATCACCGCCAAGACGACGGCGCTGGAACTCGGCATTCCCGTCGTTCCTGGTTCGGACGGCGAAGTGAAGACCGAAGAGGATGCGCTGAAGACAGCCGCCGAAATCGGTTATCCCGTGCTGATCAAGGCAACCGCCGGTGGCGGCGGACGCGGCATGAAGGTCGCCAAGAGCGAGGCCGACCTGATCGAGGCCTGGTCGACGGCGCGCACGGAAGCGGCAGCCGCCTTCGGAAACGATGCCGTCTACATGGAAAAATATCTCGGCAAGCCGCGCCATATCGAAATCCAGGTGTTCGGCGACGGCGAAGGCAATGCCATCCATCTCGGCGAACGCGACTGCTCGCTGCAGCGCCGCCACCAGAAGGTCTGGGAAGAAGCAAATTCGCCGGCGCTCAACGTCGAGCAGCGCATGAAGATCGGCCAAATCTGCGCCGATGCCATGAAGAAGCTGAAATATCGCGGCGCCGGCACGATCGAGTTCCTCTACGAGAACGGCGAGTTCTATTTCATCGAAATGAACACCCGCCTGCAGGTGGAGCATCCGATCACCGAAGCGATCACCGGCATCGACCTCGTGCACGAACAGATCCGCGTCGCCTCCGGCGGCGGTCTGTCGGTGACGCAGGACGAGGTGCATTTTTCCGGCCACGCCATCGAATGCCGCATCAATGCCGAGCACCCGCGCACCTTCGTGCCCTCGCCCGGCACGATCACGCATTTCCATGCACCGGGCGGCCTCGGCGTGCGCATCGATTCGGGTGCCTATCAGGGCTACAAGATCCCGCCCTATTACGACAGCCTGATCGGCAAGCTGATCGTTCACGGCCGTACCCGCGTCGAATGCATGATGCGTCTGCGTCGCGCACTCGACGAATTCGTCGTCGACGGCATCAATACGACGCTGCCGCTGTTCCAGGATCTCGTCTCCAACCAGGACATCGCCAACGGCGACTACGATATCCATTGGCTTGAACACTACCTCGCCAACACACCGGCGGCATAGGACAGGAATGGCAGGATCGCGCAGGAAGTCACCAGGCATCACCCCTGACATTCTCCTGCGCGCCTATTCCATCGGCCTCTTCCCCATGGCCGAATCCGCCGACGACCCGGAGATTTTCTGGGTCGAACCGGAACTGCGCGGCCTGCTGCCGCTCGACCATTTCCACGTGTCGAAGAGCCTTGCCAAGACGGTGCGCAGGAAACCCTTCGAGATCCGTTTCGATCACGCCTTCGACGAGGTGATCGCCGCTTGTGCGGAGGAGACATCCGGTCGCCCGAGCACATGGATCAACAGGACGATCCGGTCGCTTTACGCGACACTCTTCGACATGGGGCATGCCCACACCGTCGAGGCCTGGGACGGCGACGAACTGGTCGGCGGCCTCTACGGCGTCTCGCTCGGATCGGCCTTCTTCGGCGAAAGCATGTTTTCGCGCCGGACGGATGCCTCGAAAATCTGCCTCGTGCATCTGGTCGAGCGACTCAGGGAAAAGGGCTTCACCCTGCTCGACACCCAGTTCACCACCGAGCACCTGAAGACGTTCGGAGCGATCGACGTTCCGAAGGCCGATTATGCCCTGATTCTTGCAGCCGCGATGGAATCGCCACACCTCAAGTTTTAAGTACGATCCTTTCATCCTAGCGTTGATTTTCGAGCCGATTTGAATAGGTTCGGCGCATGCAACGGGGGATAGAATTTTGAAACGATATTTTGCAGCCGCGATCCTTTTCGCCTTGTTCACAGGCGAGGCCGGCGCCCGCCCTTACCAGGAGATGTTCCCGGACAGGAGCGACTTTTCCGACGCGGAAAAGCCGTTGCTGGAAAAGCTCGATTTTCAACAGGGAGCGATCAAGTTGCCTGCGGCGAAGGCGACGCTGAACGTGCCGCAAGGCTTCTATTATCTCAATCCCACCGACACGAAGACGGTGCTCGTCGACATCTGGGGAAATCCCCCGCAGGCGGCGGAGGGAACGATGGGGATGATCTTCCCGGCGAAATACGCGCCGACCGATATCGAGGCCTGGGGTTCCGTCGTGCAATACAGCGCCGACGGTTATGTCTCCGACGCCGATGCCGCGACGACCAATTACGACGAACTGCTGCAGAACATCAAAGATTCCATCCGGGAAAACAACGTCGAGCGCGAGAAGCAGGGTTTTCAAAAGATCGTGCTTATCGGCTGGGCCTCGACGCCGCATTACGACAAATCCGCGCATGCGATGCACTGGGCGCGCGATCTGTTGTTCGGCGATGACATGCAAGCGCCGCACACCCTGAACTATTCCGTGCGCACGCTCGGCCGCCAGGGCGTATTCGAGTTCGACTTCGTTGCCGGTCTGAACCAGTTGAAGGAGATCGAGGCGGTCATTCCGACCGTCACGACGCTCGTGCAGTTCGACACGGGAATGGCCTATACCGATTACGTCGAAGGCGACAAGATCGCTGCCTACGGAATGGCGGGAATGATCGCCGCCGGCGCAGGCGCCAAGATCGCCGCAAAGGTGGGGCTGCTGGCGCTTGCCGCCGTCTTCCTCAAAAAAGCCGGCATCCTCATCGTGGTCGTGGCTGGCGGCGCGCTTCGCTTTGCCAAGGGTCTTTTCACGAGGAACAAGACGCCCACAGCATAAGGCTTGCCCGCTTCAAGATGGACCGCCAAGAGCGGTTCCGAACCGCTCCATAGCGCGTCGCGATGGTAGCGCATGCACGTGCCGAAATTGGTCTGGTCAGATGGTGAAAAATGGACGGGTCAGCCACGCCAAAGTTATGGCATTGAAAGACTCGATTTTACACGATGATCGCAATGGTCTGCTTGTTCGGGAGAATGTGTTGGTGAATCTTAACAATTGGAAGGGTGCTCCAGCGCCGGAGCGCAAAACATTGAATGGGTCGTATGTGCGGCTGGAACCGCTCGACCCCTACCAGCACTCGGCCGCGCTTTACGAGGCGGCATCGGCGCCAGGCGCCGACGACCGGTTTCGATATCTTTTCGAAACGGCCCCATCCGATTTGGCTGAACTTGAACAATGGGCACAGAAGGCATCGGCGAGCACCGATCCGCTGTTCTTCGCAGTCATCGACCAGAAGACCGGCCGGGCCGAGGGGCGGCAGGCGCTCATGCGTATCGACAGGACGCATGGTGTCATTGAGATCGGCAGCATCATGTGGGGACCGGCGATTGCCCGGTCACGTGTGGCGACAGAAGCGCTGTTCCTGTTTGCCGACTACGCCTTCGGCCTGGGTTACCGGCGGTTCGAATGGAAATGCCACGACCTCAATCTGCCTTCGAAGAAGGCGGCCGAACGGTTCGGGTTTCGGTTCGAAGGCCTCTTCCGGCAGCATATGGTGGTCAAGGGCCTCAATCGCGACACGGCGTGGTTCTCGATCCTCGACAGCGAATGGCCGCAATTGCGCGCCGGCTATGAGCGCTGGTTGAGAACCGACAATTTCGATGCAACTGGAAGCCAGTTGAGCAAGCTGGTTTTCAATCTTTGAGCGTCGGCACGATCTCCGATTGGTCTAGCCGATCCCTCTGAAGGCAGAGCCGCGCTTCAATACGCGTTTGCGCATGAACTCGAGGAAAGACCGGTGCCAGATCAACAAAGCAAGTTCGAGCAGTTCAAGGCGCTCCACCAGCGTAAGACAGCTTTCGTCATCCCCAATCCCTGGGACGCAGGGTCGGCCAGACTGCTGACGAGTCTCGGTTTCGAGGCGCTCGCGACCACAAGCGCTGGCTACGCTTTCTCCAAAGGAAAGCGGGACTCGCTTGCGGCTCTCGGCCGGGACGAGATGCTGGGCAACGCCGCCGAGATCGTCGCGGCAACCGATGTTCCGGTATCGGCTGATCTGGGCGACGGCTTTGGCGCATCACCTGACATCTGCGCCGAAACGATCCGGCTTGCATCCGCTATCGGCCTCGTCGGCGGTTCGATCGAGGATGCAACAGGGGATCCCGCTGCGCCGATCTGCGAGTTTTCGCTCGCTGTCGAGCGAGTTCGCGCCGCAGCCGAGGCGGCGCGCAGCCTTCCCTTCATGCTGACGGCAAGAGCCGAGAACCATCTCTGCGGGCGCGACGATCTCGACGACACGATCAGGCGCCTTCAGGCTTTTGAAGAGGCCGGTGCGGACGTTCTTTACGCGCCCGGCCTTCCCGACCTCAACGCGATCCGGAGCGTATGCGCCTCGGTCTCGAAGCCGGTCAATGTGGTAATGGGATTGAGCGGACCGGTCTATTCCATTCGGGAACTGGAGGATGCGGGTGTGCGGCGCGTCAGTGTCGGCGGCTCCATGGCGCGTGCTGCCCTGGGCGCGCTGATGCGCGCCGCGCGCGAGGTGAAGGAATCCGGCACCTTCACCTATGCCGCCGAGGCTCTTTCGGGCGCCGATATCGCGGCACTGATGACGGATCAAACGCTGAAGGTACGGACGTAAGGTAAGCGGTGCCCCAATCACACCTTGTGGCAGCCCAGATAATGCCGCGAGAATAAATTCTCTGAGCATGATTGATCGAACCGTTATCTCGAATCGGTTTCACGCTTCGACGCGGGGATCGCGAACGCCAGTAGCGAAATCATTGGCAAAGGCTGTGCTGGGTCCGAACCCAATAGGCGTTGCATCCATCAGAGCGGACAATCAAATCTATTAGTAAATCGCGTTTGACGGCGTGGAACGGCTGAACAATTGATAAATTCAGCCAAAATTAATTCTGAAGGCGATAGAAGAGGGTGCTGTTAAAAGATGAACGACCCGATACACCCTGCACGCCAAATCCCGTTTCCCGACCTTATCGCTGGCTTGAAGCGAGCCCAAGGGCTTGGCCATGTCCATCGCCGTCCGAACGCAACCGATACTTTGCAGCTCTACATCTATACGCCCCGGTGCGTATATGAAGATGGTTGGGATCAGTTTTCGCTGATCGCTCGCGGTCTCATTGTAAACGAGGGCGCTGGTCGGGTCGTTGCCACGCCGTTTCCGAAGTTTTTCAATGTCGGCGAGCGGCATGGCGAAGTACCCGAACTGCCGTTTGAGACGTTCGAAAAGCTCGATGGTAGTCTGATAATCGTGTTCAATGATGCTGGCCGTTGGCACGCAGCCACCAAAGGCGCGTTCGACTCCGAACAGGCCCTTTGGGCTCAAGCACGCTTGGATGCCCACGATCTCTCCGGTCTGTCGCCGGATACGACATATCTGTTCGAGGCGGTATATCCGGAAAACAGAATTGTCGTGCGATATGCGGAGCCTGCCATGGTGCTGTTGGCGGCCTACGACGCTTCAGGTCTTGAAGTAACCTACGACGAGGTTCGAACGACCAGCCAAGCGTTGGGATGGCGTGCGGCCGAACGCCATGAGTTCGGGAATATGGCGGAGATGATGCTCCATACTGCAACGCTCCCACGCGACAACGAGGGATTTGTCGTTAGATTCACAAATGGCTTGCGCCTCAAACTCAAAGGCTCCGAGTATCGTCGTATCCATGCGTTGATCTCACGCTGCACGCCATTGGCAATGTGGGAAGCAATGGCCGCTGGGGACGACATGGCCGTGATTCGTCGTGATTTGCCGGAAGAGTTTTGGAGCGATTTTGACAACATCGTACTCCTCCTGACGAAGGAATACGCGGCGATGGAAAGCAAAGTCGCTGAACTGGCAGCATCTGTCGCCCATCTTTCCGATAAGGAGTTGGGATTGTCGCTCAATTCACTGCCTGCTGACGTGGGTCCTTACGTTTTTGGCTTGCGAAAAGCAGGTGCAATCGTAGGCAAGTCCCGAGACGCGTTGATGCGTTCCATCAGACCCACTGGCAATGTGTTGCCAGGTTACCAGCCGTCATATGCCATGGGGCGTGTGATTGATGAGGCAACATCGTAGATTTGCAGCGTACAGTAGCTTTGGCGTGAATGCGGGATTGCAGAAGGCGTCGGCTGAGGGGTTCCTTCAGCCGTTGCGTCGCACCTACGACGTAAGTCCAATACAGAGAAAAGAGTGGCCAAGGCTCCTTAGCGGGCAAGCCTAGAGCATGTCGCGCAAAAGTGTGCAGCGGTTTTGCGATAACAACATGCGTAAAAACAAAGACCTAAAGCACGAGAAGCGAATCTGAAAGATTGCGACGCGCTTTAGGGCCGCACCGAGGACCCTCTCCATCCAGAATCTTGCTCTCAACTGCGACCTGTCTCTCGAACGGCGGATCGCAGCGTCCTGGCCAGTTTTCTGACGGCAACCTCAATCTCGCTTGGAGTATAGGCAGCAAAGCCCATAAGAAATCCGGGCTTGGCCTCCCCGGTCGAATAGAGCGCGGACAGGCCTAGCAGTTCGATACCGGCCCGGCGAGCCGCGTCGATTGCGACGCGTTCGGAGAGGCCGCAGGTCAAGGCACACGGCATTTGCAAGCCACCGATCGGCACACTGGCTTCGACGAACGATGACAAGTGCTCCTCGACCAGGCTTGCCAACGCATCAAGACGCTGAGCGTAGATCGCCCGCATAGCACGGACATGTGCCCCGAAGTGTCCACCCTCCATAAATCGGGCCAGCGTCAGTTGGGCAATCTGGGCCGTGTGTCCGTCAAGCGCGGTACGCGCCACTGCGGATTCCGCTCTGAAGCCGGCCGCCATTCCGATCATTAACCGGCCACCGTTCCGATTTGAAGCCGGCCACCATTCCAATCAATAACCGGCCAGTTTCCGGCACTCAAGTTCCCCTGGGTCAGCAACCTTGGCATGTGTCCCCTCGATATCCACGAGGGGAATTTAATGCCTGCAAAGAGAAAGCTGACCATGCGACACATACGACAAATGCTGCGGCTTGCGGGTAGCGGAACGAGTAGCCGCGAGATCGCTGTAATGCTTGGCATTGCTCGCAGCACCGTGCAGGACAACTTGAAGCGGGCTGCGATGGCAGGGCTAAGTTGGCCCCTCGCCAGCGACCTGACAGACGATGTTCTCGAGGCCAAGCTCTTCGTCCACCCCGGCGTCAAGCAGGGCCAGCGACTGCGCCAAGAGCCCGACTGGGGACCGCTTTCGATCGAGCTGAAGAAGCCAGGCGTGACGCTGCTGATTCTTTGGGAGGAATACCGCAGCGCCCATCCGGATGGGTATGGATATAGCCGTTTTTGCGAGCTGTTCCGTGGCTTTGAGAAGCGCCTGTCACCGACGATGCGCCAAGAACACGTTGCCGGCGACAAAGTCTTCGTGGATTATTCCGGCAAGAAGGTGCCGATCGTCGATCGCAAGACCGGTGAGATCCGCGAGGCGGAACTGTTCCTCGGCGTGCTCGGCGCGTCGAGCTACACCTACGCGGAAGCCACATGGACCCAGACCCTGCAGGACTGGATTGGGTCGCACGTCCGCATGTTCACCTTCTTCGACGGTGTGCCCCGGCTGATCGTCCCGGACAATCTAAAGTCTGGCGTCAACCGCGCCAGCTTCTACGATCCGGAGATCAACCGTAGCTACGGGGTCATGGCTGCTCATTATGGTGTTGGCGTCCTGCCAGCCCGTCCGCGACGCCCGAAGGACAAGGCCAAGGTCGAGAATGGCGTAAAGTTCGCCCAGAGCTGCATTCTCGGCCGTCTTCGCAAACAGACATTCTTCTCGCTTGCGGAGGCCAACACCGCGATCGCCCAGATGCTGGAGCGCATCAACAATCACGTCATGCGCCGGTTGGGCGTCAGTCGTCGGAACCTCTTTGAGGCGGTCGAACGGGCAGCACTCGCTGGTCTGCCCACCGAGCACTACGAGTTCGCAGAATGGCGCTTGGCACGGGTGTCGACGGATTATCACGTCGAATTCCAGAACTTTTTCTATTCCGTCCCGCACAGCCTCATCCGGAACCAAGTCGATATCCGGGCCACCGCACGAATGATCGAGATCTTCCATCGAGGCAAACGCGTTGCGGTGCATCAGCGCCGCTACGGTGGCCCGCGTTACGGAACAGACCCGGCGCATATGCCGAGTTCGCACCGCCGATATGCTGAATGGACGCCTGAACGCTTCCGGAGATGGGGTGCATCCATCGGGCCGCAGACCGAAGGGCTTATCATCGCCATTCTCGCCAGCCGTCCGCATCCGGAACAGGGCTTTAGAACGTGCCTGGGGATTCTGCGCCTCTATCGCGATATCGGTCATGACCGCGCCGAGGCCGTTTCAGCACGCGCTGTCGAGATCGGCGGTTTGAACAGCAAGACCATCGCCTCGCTCATCGCCACCTACAAAGGCAAAAAGCCTTCCACCGAACCTGCCGCCGTTATGGAGCACGCCAACTTGCGCGGCCCCGGTTACTTTCATTGAGGAGACATTCCATCATGCTGACCAATCCCACCATCGACATGCTGCGCGATCTCGGCCTTTCCGGCATGGCAAGCGCCTATCAAGAACTCGACACGCAGCCGGAAGTCAGGCACCTCGAGCACGGCGAATGGCTCGCGCTTCTTCTTGAGCGAGAGACCACCGCACGCCGCCAGAAGCGCTTCGAGGCCAGGGCTCGGGCCGCAAACCTCCGCCATGACGCCCAGCTTGAGAACATTGACTTCCGAGCCACCCGTGGCCTCGACCGTAATCTTTTCCTGAAGCTCGCCGGATGTGACTGGATCCGGCAGCGCCACAGCATACTGATGATCGGACCTGCCGGTGTCGGCAAGAGCTGGCTTTCTTGCGCTCTCGGACACAAGGCATGCCGGGAGGACTTCTCCGTCGCCTATCATCGCCTGCCCAGACTGTTCGCCACTCTGGCCTTGGCGCGTGGGGACGGCCGATATCCGAAGGTACTAAAGGCTTTGGCGAGAACCGACCTGCTCATTCTCGATGATTGGGGGCCGGAGAAGCTCAATGACGAGCAAAGACGTGACCTCTTGGAGATCGTCGAGGACAGATATGAGAAGCGTTCTACCATCGTCACCAGCCAGGTGCCCGTCGAACACTGGTACGACATGATCGGCAATCCGACCATCGCCGACGCCGTTCTGGATCGGCTCGTACACAATGCATACCGCTTCGAGTTGTCCGGCGAGAGCATGCGAAAGCAACGTTCCGTCACCGCCGCGGAAACAACCCAGGCTTGACGGATCGATAATCACGATCCATTCATTGCGAAGACCCAGAGTTCAGCTTGAGATGGCCGGCTTCACGCCGGAATCGTGGCCGGAATGAATTCGGAACGGGTGGCCGGCTTCATGTCGGAATGGGTGGCCGGCATCATCGGAATACGCAGCATCACGTCTCGATCGGCGTTGCCCTGGCTTGAACTCGGTGATCTCGGCCACGAAGCTGCCGCTGCCGACACGCCGCTCGATGAAACCCTCTGCATGAAGCTGAGAGTAGGCAGACTCTATCGTGTCGCGTGATACGCCAAGCGACTTGGCGAGCGCACGCGCGGCCGGCAGCGGCTTGCCTGGCCCAAGGGCGCCATCGAGGATCAACTGCCGAACCGCCCGCTGTATGCGAGCATGAAGCGGCATCGCCGCATGCGCCGGATCGGCGATCCAGGCCTCTACCGATTCGAGTTGGGGATGTTTGAACAATTGGTCTGGTCCACCCGCGTTCACTGGCATGGACAGTCCGTCCATTGATCGGCCGGATGTCAAGGGATGTTTCGTCGCCAGGTTCACGCCATTCGACAAGGGAATGGCCCATACCGATCCTAAATCGCTGTTGCTCAGCGAGACAGGTTAGTGGCCTGTCGCCTTGGCGCTATCGGGCGCCGGGACGTCCGAGTTGGTCTTGCAGTCCTTCAGCCAGACGTCGTAGATCGGGTGCTCGACGGCGTTGAGGCCGGGGCTGGCGGCAAACATCCAGCCGGTGAAGATGCGGCGGATCTTGCGGTCGAGGGTGATCTCGTCGACCTCGACGAAACCATCGATCTTCTGCGCTTCTGCCTGGTCGCGCGAATAACAGGCCTTCGGCGTCACCTGCAGCGCGCCGAACTGCACCGTCTCGTTGACATAGACGTCGAAGGTCGTGATGCGGCCGGTGATCTTGTCGAGACCGGAGAAGACGGCGACCGGATTTTCGATGCGTGCGGCATTGGCCGCAACTGGTGGAAGCAGGGCCGAGAGCGCCAGCAGCGATCCGGCGGCACGCAGGACCATGTTCCGCGTGAAGAGCTTCATATGTACCCGTCTCCAGACATTTTCAGTTCACGACCGCGGTCAAGCGCAGCCAACCTGCGGGTAAAGGTCAATTGTGGCCAAAAGCCGGGCCTGAGGGTCGCCCGGTCGAGCCGTCTCAGTTGCCCGGCGTCCAGGCATCGTAATCGCCGGTGACCCGCGGCCGTTCGCCCGGAGCAGAGATGGAGCCCGGCGGACGGTAAGCCTGCGGAGAACCGGTAAAGTTCGGGCGATGCGCCTTCTGCCATTCCTTGGCGACGTAATTTTCCTTGGACGGGGGAACATCGGTGCGATGATGCATCCAGCCGTGCCAGCCCGGAGGAATGGCGGAGGCATCGGCATAACCCTTGTAGATCACCCAACGCTTCGGCAGGCCGTAGGACGACATGCCGCCTTCGTAATAGACGTTGCCGAATTCATCCTCGCCGACGCGCTTGCCGAAACGCCAGGTCGCAAAACGCGTGCCCATCGTCTGACCGTTCCACCAGGTAAAGGTTTGAACCAGAAGATTCCACATGTCTTTTCCTTGTGCCCGCCAGATGCGAGCCAAACCAGAACTCATTTCCTCGCTTATGCCGTCGCCAAGCCGAATTGTCCAGCGATTCCACGAGAGCCACGGGTCATTTCAAGGCCATCTTGAAGCCCAGATGCGAGGGCTTGAAGCCCAGCCTTTCATAGAAACGATGGGCATCCTTGCGAATTGCATTCGAGGTCAACGCTGCCCGCCCGATCCCGCGGCCTTTTGCCTCGGCAATGGCGAATTCGATCATCCGTGCGCCGATCCCCTGCCCGCGCCTGTCGGCACGCGTCTGCACCGCCTCGATGATCATCGCCGAGGAACCGCGGCCGGTCAGGGTGGTCGTCACCAGCGTCTGGAACGTGCCGACAACCTCGCCGCCGCACTCCGCGACATAAAGCGTCTGGTCGGGCGAAGCCTCGATGGCTGCGAAGGCCCTGGCATAATCGGCAAGAGCCTCGGGATCGGTGGTGTCACCATGGCCGCCGACGGCGTCGGCGGCAAAGATTGCCACCAGGGCCGAAAGATCCTCACGGCGCGCCTGGCGAATGAGAATGTCGGTTTCGACCGTCACGCCTCAATGCCCTTCGAGCGGCTTTTCGAGGATGAGCGAGGGAATGCCGGATTGCCCGGGTGCGTTATTCTCGTTGCGGCCGACTTCGGAGAAGCCGTGCACCTGATAGAAAGCGATCGCCGCCGCATTCTGCGGTTCGACTTCGAGACGCATGATTTCCGCATCGGGGAAGCAGGTTTCGAGTTCGGCGAAGAGATCCCGGCCGATGCCCTGCCGCTGTAGCGCCGGGCTGACATAGAGGAGATGCAGCATGACCGTCTTCGTCAACGCCTGCGACATTGCAGCATAACCCATGCCGCCGATGGTGCGGCCATCGTCGGCCACGAGGAATTCGGCATCCCTGCGCACCAGCCGCGCCTTCAGCGCCGCCGGCGTAAAGAGATGGGCGATCAGCTCGTCCACCTTGGCTTTGCCATGCAGGCCGTCATAGGTGGCGTGAAAGCTCTCCACCAGCAGGGCGCGGACCTTCTCCAGGTCTCGCTCGCCGGCGGTGCGGACGAAATACACCGCTTATTCCTCGATGCCGAGCTTCGCCTTGACGAGCGCCTGCACCGCCTGCGGATTGGCCTTGCCGCCGGTCGCCTTCATCACCTGGCCGACGAACCATGCGGCCAAGGTCGGCTTCGCCTTAACCTTTTCCACCTGATCAGGATTGGCGGCGATGATTTCGTCGACGGCCTTTTCGATCGCGCCGGTATCGGTCACCTGCTTCATGCCACGCGCTTCGACGATTGCGGCGGGATCGCCGCCTTCGTTGAGCACGATCTCGAAGAGATCCTTGGCGATCTTGCCGGAGATGGTGCCGGCCTTGATGAGATCGATGATGGCGCCGAGCTGGGCCGGCGAAACCGGCGTCTGCTCGATGTCCTTGCCGGTGCGGTTCAGCGCGCCGAGCAGGTCGTTGATCACCCAGTTCGCCGCCATCTTGCCGTCGCGGCCCGCGGCCACAGCCTCGAAATAATCGGCGATCGCCTTTTCGGAGACGAGCACGGAGGCATCATAGATCGACAGGCCGAGTTCGCGCACGAAGCGCTCCTTCTTGTCGTCGGGCAGTTCCGGCAGATCGGCTGCGAGCGCGTTCACGAAGGCATCGTCGAATTCGAGCGGCAGCAGGTCCGGATCGGGGAAGTAACGATAGTCGTGCGCGTCTTCCTTGGAGCGCATGGAGCGCGTCTCGCCCTTGTTCGGGTCGAAGAGGCGCGTCTCCTGCTCGATCGCACCGCCATCCTCCAGAATGCCGATCTGGCGGCGGGCTTCGTATTCGATCGCCTGGCCGATGAAGCGGATGGAGTTGACGTTCTTGATTTCGCAGCGCGTGCCGAAAGCCTCGCCCGGGCGGCGGACGGAGACGTTGACGTCGGCGCGCATCGAGCCTTCGTCCATGTTGCCGTCGCAGGTGCCGAGATAGCGCACGATCGACCGCAGCTTGGTCATATAGGCCTTGGCCTCGTCGGACGAGCGCATGTCGGGCTTGGAGACGATCTCCATCAGCGCCACACCCGAACGGTTGAGGTCGACATAGGACATGGTGGCGTGCTGGTCATGCAGCGACTTGCCGGCATCCTGCTCCAGATGCAGGCGCTCGATGCCGATCTCGATATCCTCGAACTGGCCCTGGCGGTCCGGCCCGAGCGAAATGACGATCTTGCCCTCGCCGACGATCGGATCCTTGAACTGCGAGATCTGATAGCCCTGCGGCAGGTCGGGATAGAAATAGTTCTTGCGGTCGAAAAGCGAGCGCTTGTTGATCTCAGCCTTGAGGCCGAGACCGGTGCGCACGGCCTGCCTGACGCATTCCTCGTTGATCACGGGCAGCATGCCGGGCATGGCGGCATCGACCAGCGATACGTTCGAATTCTGCGGCTTGCCGAATTCCGTCGAAGCGCCGGAAAAGAGCTTCGAATTGGACAGCACCTGGGCATGAACTTCCATGCCGACGATGACTTCCCAGTCGCCGGTGGCGCCGGGGATGAAGCGTTTCGGATCGGGCGTGCGGACGTCGACAAGGGTCATCTGATACTCTTTGCAGGCTGTTCTTTTCCATTGGTGAGGTAAAGGAAATGGCGTGCCGGTGCAAGGCTTTCGCCATGGCGTGCAGCACGGTTCGACGGCGGGCGGCGCATTTGCCGTGGGTTAACCCACGCATGATAGTGTCGCCGCATGACGATGATCGATATCACCCAAATGGCCGCACTGTTTCTGGTGCTGAACCTCATCGTCTTTTCGGTCTACTATCTCGACAAGCGGGCGGCGCGCCAGGGCGGGTGGCGCATCAGCGAGCGGACGCTTCTGACCCTTGCGCTGATCGGCGGCAGCCTCGGGGCGGTGGCGGCCCAGCAAATCCTGCGGCACAAGACGAGAAAGGAACCGTTCCGCTCGATCCTGGCGGCGATCCTGATCCTCCACGGCATATTGGCCGCAGCGCTGACCTCGGCGCCGCTATGGGTCCCTCGCCTTCTTCCGAATTTTTGAAAACTCAGAATTCCTGCCCGTATCCGCCTTCGCCATCCGAGACGAGCATTTTCGTCAGTCCGACCGAAGGCACGTCGCGGTCGAGCTTCGGATTATAGGCGACCGAGAGCCAATGGATGCTGTAGCCGTGTTTCCGGAAGAAGCCGATCGCCTCGCCATTGCCGGAATGGGTCTGCATCGCCGCCTTTTCGAAACCCTGATCGGCGATATTCTTCTCGATGCGCTCGAGAAGCGCAGAACCGAGCCCCTGGCGGGTGAAGACGGGATCGATCCAGAAATCCGAGATGGTTTCATCCAATCCTTCGCGTGCCGCCCAGCCCGCGATCTGGCTGTTCTGCTCGACGACAGTGATGGTCAGCCAGCGGTTTTCCACGAAGTTGCGAAAGGCATTGCGGGCTGCATCCATCATCGCGTCCGATTCACCGATCGACGCCATCGCCTTTTGCCAGGCCCTCAGCCCGATCTCGCTCAATAGCTCCGCTTCGCCGTCGCGGGCATTGCGAATGTGGATCAACGACACCTCCGCGTTACCTCGCAACTAGACCATTGAGTCGCAGAATTTACCAGTACCGGCAGCGGGATGATGGGTGAAAACTGCGGTTTTCGACCGGTTTGATCGGCAAGCACGGACTTGACCGGCTTTTCCGCGCTGCATAAAAAAAGGCGTATCGAGGTGTTTATGTTGAGCCTGTCACAGACCCGGTAAAGGCCCTGCCCGCAAGTCCGCTTGCGCGCATGGGCCCGAAAAACGAAGCCCTGACGTTCGAAAGAGCGCCAGATCGTTTTTGCGCGCGCCTCTGGGCGCGATACCGGATCTCAACATGGATATTTCCCGCACGGAGCAGCGCATCCTGCATCTCATGGCCCAAGGCGGCCGCATCGAAATTTCTCGCGACGACGACAGGAAGATCGAGTCCGTCAGTTGCTTCACCCGCGACGGCTGGCTCTATCCCGGCGTCGACCTCGATCTCTTCCGCAGGCTGAAACGGCTGAAAGCGATCAAGTCCTCGAGCGGTCAGCCCTACCGCATCACCGAAAGAGGGCTGAGTCTGGTGAGGTCGCAGCTCAACAACAGGTAATTCAGACAAACCCTGACCGCGTTCGAACCCGGCGCGGTCAGGGTGCTGCTCAAGCCTTTGCAGCGAGTTCCGCGCGCATCGCCGACCACTCGTCGGCCATCGTGCCCGTGCCGCGCTTCCTGCCGGCGCGGCGATACCAGTAGTCGGCATTCCAGTCGTCGCCCTCGATGCGATGGCAAAGCGCATGGCCCCAGTCGAACGGCTGCTCGCCTTCGCGGCGCTGGCAGATCTCGTGTACCGCCTGCCAATCCGCACCCATGGCGAAGCCGCCGGTTGCAAGGCGATCGATTGCCTCGATCAACTGTCCAAGATCCTGTTTCGACATGAGACCTCCCTGCCGACAAGGCATTTGACAGCAATATCATCATCACCGCTCTCGCCGTCGGCAGATTTATACAAGAATTGGCGGCCGGAGTGGAACGTAAAAGGCGAGGCGAAGTTGACCCTCATTATAGGAGGTCGCCAATGAACAGCGATGATCGGTCCGGCTTCACGGACGCGGAACTGCTCGATAATATGGCCGCTCTGCGATGTTTCGCCAGACGCTTCCACAGCTCAGCGAGCGATATCGACGACCTTGTGCAGGAAACGCTTGCCAAAGCGATTGCGCACTCCGGGAATTTCCAGCGCGGCACTCAGCTTCGCTCCTGGCTTTTTACGATCATGCGCAACACGTTCTGCACCAAATTCAAAATGTCCAAGCGAGAACATGTCGGCGGGATCGATGATTCTGCCGATTGGGCTTCATTGCCGCCATCGCAGATCTGGGAGGTGCGCGGGCGCGAGCTGGAGATCGCGATCTCAACCTTGCCCGACAATTATCGGACGGCCGTGGACCTGGTGTTCGTTCAAGGCGTCAGCTACGAGGCCGCTGCAGACCAGTGCGGCGTTCCGGTCGGGACCATCAAGAGCCGGGTGAACCGGGCTCGCCATCATCTGACGAAAGCTCTCGACAGCGAATGATTTGACAGCTGTCGTTCGATGATGCGCTTAAAGCGTGTCGCACTTATTCTGCCTCATATCCGGCTGCTCTGAAGAAATTCAGGCATTCGTCGACTGAGAAGAGGGCGACGATCTCACCGAGGGCTCTTGTTATTGCATCGAAGCTTCGTGCGGCGCGTTTTCGCAGTAAGGTTTTGAGCTTGGAGAATGCCATTTCAATCGCTTTGTCATGATGACTCTCCAGTGCAGGTTCCTGTTGAGGCGTGCGATAGGCTGACAAGCCAGATACGTTGCGTTCCTACTTCG